>NZ_RKHR01000004.1 GCF_003752585.1 Sinobacterium caligoides | reverse complement strand
AGATAACCCACCCAAAAGACTAACGGTAAAATAACGACTACTACGACTAAATTTACTATCAGAAATTTCACGCTACCTCCCGTAGCCATAACGCCCGCAGCAACTGAAAAATGGTGTGACGGCCGTTTTGCGGCTTTTTGCAAAACGGATGACGCACCAATTTTTCAGATTGCCTGCGATTGTTATGTTTTTATTCATTCCATGCGACGCCGAGCTGGGTAGCTAACACAAAGTCGCTAAATTCAATGTAGAAAGTTATTGATTCAGATCCGTCTTCATCGAGAAACCTAACAAGTGTGTGATCCTGGCTTATGAGGCGATTCCACGGACCATCTTCAATATCTGCGGTAGATATAAGCCCATAATACTCTACAAGGTTCCAATCTATATTTTCAGTGGATCTTGTCTTCGACTTTGATATTTTCTTATAAATCAAATCCACGATCAATTTATATACAGAATGATAATTTTCGATGCTTTTTGATATCACTCTTCCATTTGTTTCAATACCCTTAATATCACCGTCAACTATATCTTCAAGTGGTAATCCGCCTCCTACCAACTCAGCCGAAAATAGGCGTTTTGGGCAATCGAGAAAACACCTGACAGCATTCAAGAAACCATCAAGTTCTAGCACAGCAGGTAAAGCCGGATGAACACTCAAATTACGACTGATGGTCGATACCTCGCTGAAACATAACATTTGTATATGACGCTAGCATATATAGTTTTATTGTTTATATCCCTTGATAGTACCTTAACCTATTGTTATTTCAATTCTTATTTGTCGTTTTTGCAAAGATAACCCTGCGGCAAACTGTGCCTGCCCTACTATTTCACTGTTCTGGAAATAATAGGCGAAACGCAGACTCTATAGGCTACTGATTATATGTACTATTTTTTTCTTACTTGTATTGAGTGCAATAACACCTAATATACCTGTATATGCATACAGTGCTGTGGAGGTGTGATGGCTAGCCGTTTTATTGAGTCTGTTCGTCAGGATATACGGCTACGGGGTTATAGTATTCGAACAGAGAAAACGTACCTTTACTGGATTCGTAACTACATTCGTTTTCATCAGTACAAGCATCCACGTGACATGGCTGGTGACGAGGTAAAGCAGTTCTTAACGTTTTTAGCGGTTGAGCGTCATGTTGCGATTAACACGCAAAAAGTCGCCCTTAATGCTTTGGTTTTTTTATACCAAAAGTTTATGGCGAGGGAGTTAGGGGAGCTTGGTTTTAGCTTGGCCACTAAACAGCGCTCTCTTCCTGTGGTGATCACACGGCATGAGATAGCATGTATTCTAAGTCAGCTACAGGGGCGTGATCGATTAATGGTACAGCTTATGTACGGTAGTGGTTTACGTGCAACAGAGTGCCTTCGTCTTAGGGTGCAGGATATCGATATGGTCAACTGCTCGTTAACAGTACGTGACGGCAAGGGGCATAAAGACCGACAGACCTTGTTGAGCCCTCAGTTATTGGGGTCGATTCAATCCTGTATAAATAAAGCACTTGAGTGTCAAAGAAGGGATAATAAATCCCATGTGGGTCCCTCCCTTCCTGATGCCTTGGGGCGAAAATACCCACGGGCAATTTATCAACCTGCTTGGATGTTTGTTTTTCCGGCGAGATCAACATGCCACCACCCGATATCTGATGTGCTCTGCCGTCATCACTTTCATCAAAGCGGGTTACAGAGAATCGTTAAGCAGGCGGTGAAAGCCGCAGGTATTGACTATAAACGGGTGGGTTGTCACACCTTTCGTCACAGTTTCGCCACCCATATGCTTGAGGATGGTGCTGATTTGCGCACGATACAAGAGTTGCTAGGCCACAACGATGTTAAAACCACACAGATTTATACCCATGTTTTGGGTCAGCACTACACCGGCAATGTCAGTCCGCTCGATCGGCTGACGGTGCCGTGATTATTTGCCGATAATCGAGTCTTATACCGCGCTGTGCCAGTTCAGTACCGTCCAATTCGGCTGGTCGGCGTGGGCGCGCAGTTGGCGGCAGGGGTTGACTAGGTAGGTGTGGTCGGCGTATTCGCACAGCGGCAGGTCGTTGATTGAGTCGGTGTAAAAATGAATCTCGCTGTAGTATTTAACGATGGGTGTCTTAGTTATTGTTAGTAATTGTATTCCGACAACAGCGCCTTGTTACGTTGCACTTATACGGGCCTGATGGTTAAAAAATAATACCAGATTACGCGCTGTGGTTACTTTGCCGTAGTATGGGTTACTTTCGTAGCTCTCAAGGCTTCGGCCTGTTCGTTGTGCGATTTCCTTTGATAAATCTAAATTTAGATCATCTTCATCAAGCATCAAAGTATCAAATAAACTGTCCATAGCTTTGATAGGAACATTTTGCCTTGTAGGAAGCGCTGCTTGAAGTTGCTCATAAACAGCCCGAATGATCCAGGTATCTACTACCTTAGGATCAAACTCCCTCGCGAACTCACAAATAGATAAACGACCCCGCTCTTTGCACAAAGCTAAGAAATGTTTCTCAACTTTTGGCTGATCGATTTTACTCCAAACAATTAGAATTAAAGCTATGCCTGCAAGAACCACAAGATACATAGGCTGGTAAATAGTAATAACCATAGCAATTGCAAGTAGACCAATCAAAGCAGGTTTACTTGCTTTTCTGGGCTCATACTTGGGCATAAATCTTGATGCTTTCTTCATGCTTTACCTTGTAACATAACGCTGCCTACAGCGGCTGAGCTCAGCGAAGTCCAGCCAGCTTTGCTGGTGATGCTGCTTGGCTTGTTATAGCTGGGCTTGGTGTATTGTTGCTGATTGTGAAGTAAGTCCATGCTAACTGCCGCTAAGCTGTGTTGTTAATTATTTGAGGGATACAGTACCGTACTAATGGCTGGATGGAAAGTTACAAGAGGCTGATAGCTGGTAGGGTTTACGATGGCTATGGTGGGGAGTGGTGGTGCCGATAGATGGCTGGTATAAGCAAGGTTAGAGCTTATCCAGACACCCACCTTCACCGTCTCTAAGTGCAATATAATTGTATATATGCGACATAATAACTATGGGTGTCTTAGTTAATTTGACGATTATGCTCTTACCCTAAAGTACTAAATCCTGATTCCCGTCATAAATAGCTATAGAACTTATTACTGACCCCTAACTTTCATTTCCCAAATCTTCCCATTGCGACCAAAAAAAACTTTGGAGTTATTTGATACATCCTCAAAAGGTAAGTCTTTTGAGGATGTAATTGCTATTTTATCTTCAAAGTCAGGGCTACATAAATAAAGCTTATTATTAAATTTTCTAACATTTAATATTGCACTCTTCGTAGGTTCAGTTAGCGTAAAATCAACGATTTCAGTAATGGGTATATTAACTTCTTTAGATAATCCAATATCAAATAATTCAACCCATTTAAGTGTAGTCTCAGTACAAAATAACTCAATATCTATTTTGTGTTTGTTTAGCAAGTCAAGTAATTTTGATTTGTTAATACCTTTCATTTTACCACTTAAAACACTGCTCAAATCTAAAGCAGCAACCCTAGATTTGACTCCAGTCAAATAAATCTGAATTGCATCGATATTGGGAACACCAACTTCACTATATAAAGCCAACTCTTCCATTAGTTCAGCTTCTTCGTCTAAACCTAAATCATATAATTTTCTTACAATTGCGTTAATCGCCCAAGGTAATGTCATCGAAAAATAAGAAACACAAATTTCCTGACCATTTTCAAAATCTGTTATTTCAGAAAGTGGTGCTGCACTTAACCACTTCTCACGAACCTTATTTATTTCTCCGTCATCAAAACGATGTTTAAAAGAAACAGTAGGCATTTTCTGAATCAAGTTTTCAATACATTTTGAAAATTCAATGAGGTTATTAACACCTTTGTCTGATTCATTATATATAGTAGTTATTTCCTTGATATGGTCTATATAATTATCTAATACTGTCGAAGAACTCAATGGTATTCCTGACTTTACGATGCTTTCCCAATTTGAAGGGTCGCCAGCCATTTTAACTACTGCTTTATTTCTACGTTTAAGAAATTCAATCACCTCATCTTGCGATACTTCTTCATCCTTTTCAGCCTGAATATGGGCAAGAGAACAACGAAATACATCGTCAATCCAACTTGAAGGGTCTGCGCTGAGGGATGCGTTATTTTTGTAATCTAAAGCAAGTAATGTGTCATCGAGCCAATCAAAAATCTCTATAAAGTTAGAGGAATAATCTCTATCCCCCTCTTTTAATGTTGAAAAATCATTATCAGCTACTAATTCTAATAACAAATCAAAACTAACCTTGCATCTAGCTGCAACACTTTTTAATGTCTTGATCATAGCCAATAGACCGCTTTGTGCGTGCTCCATTTTAGAAATATCAAAATATGATTCACAAAGTTGAAGATCTCGCTCTTTGCTCCAGTTTGTTTCATCTATACAGTATAAAACTTTACCTTCAATATCAGAAAAAGCGCGTCCTGCTCGGCCTGCAATATTCCAAAAATCTTTTGAGCCTATTCTTCTTTCTTCTTGGTGATTCATAAATACATCAGAGAATATCACCGTAGATATACCAATGTTTACACCTTGTCCAAGACTAGAGGTAGAAACAATTACTTTTACCTTTTCCGAGCGCATTAATTGCTCTATGAGGACTCTAACTTCTGTTGGTAATTTTCCAAAATGGCAAAGAACACCATATTCAGCTAACGTAAATATCTCTTCAGCTCCAGCTTCGCAGCAAGCTAGTTTGAACGTCTCAAGAAGGTTTACATTTCGATAACTATGCTTTTTAACTGTCCCACCCATTGCTTTAAGTACTCTCCGAGCACTAGTCAGAACATACCGAGCCTGTGCTACAAATAACAATACAGTCCCTGATTGGGATACCTTTAAAGCTAATGAAGCTATCCCCTCACCTTTATTGCTTGGGAAATATTTTGTTCTTGCTTTTGGCGGTAGAAACTTTTCAATAAAGTTCTGATTAAATGATTTTGGTTCACCTAACCACTCTATATTTATATTTTTAGCATGCGTCCATTTTGCAATCCCAAATCTTTTGTTAGCAATTGTCTTATCTGTTTCATAGATATTGTTTTCGTCATTAGAAATCCATTTCGATATGTCTTTTGTGTTAGGTAATACCGCAGACAATAAAATAATTTTGCCATCATTTTTCTTAATATGATGTTTAAGCTCCTCAATAAAAAGCTCAATTTTAATTAACCTTTCATCTGCGCCAAGCAAGTGACCTTCATCTATAATTAATAAATCTATACCATTGGCTATATCTTCATCTGCTCTTATAATTGCCTTAGCTTTTTCAGGCGTGGCTATAATTACATTTGAATTTTCGATCAAGGCTTTATCTAATTTACTGTATTGCCCCCCTCCATATAATAATGTCGTTGTGAAACCTAAAGGTGAGAACATTTTATCCATTGACTCTTCTACTTCATAAGATAATGAACGAAATGGTGCAAGGTAGAGTACTTTAGAGTTCGGGTTATTAACCAGTGCTTCTAAAATAGCAATTTCTGAAATTCTGGTTTTACCACTACTAGTAGGCAAGCTAAGTACGATTTCAGAAGAGTTCTGCATAGCTTGTACTGCGTTATATTGTGCATAAAACATTTCTGTTATTGGTGGGTCGTTTAAGGCTAATTGAGTCACATAATTATCAGTTATTTTATGTTCAATTAATTTAGGTAAGACGCTCCAGAATGAGTATTTATAAAACGTGTTTATCAAAATGATTAATAGTCGAGCTATCCACCAAGTAACTGGTTCTTCATCAATAGATGATAACTCTTTGATGTCATTTATATAGTCTTTAGCAATGGCGAGAAACTCTTCTTTACCTGAATAAATATATTCTAAGATCAAGTTAAGAGCTTTAGATAATATGGCTGAGTAATACTTGCTGTTTTTCTCTAGTTCGTCCTCAAGCTGGCTAATTGAGTCATCTAAATATTCATCGTTTAACTGAACTTTATTTATTTCATGAAGTAAATTCTTGAAATCTTTTTTTAAAAAGCAACTAACTAAGTTAATTAGTGGTGAGGTGGCCTCAGCTTTTTTTATAACAATGAAAGATTTGGAGTATTGCGCTGCCAAGTAAAAAGATAAGCTGCTAATAACTAGTAAAAAATTGCTATTGTCATTATTAATGCTATCAGGTGAATTAATGTAGTGAATAATGTCTCCTGCTTTTTCAAAAGCAGTGCTAGCAGTGTCACTATTTTCACCTTTCTCCCTTAAGGCACACCCAATTGAAAGATATGTAAATGCTATTCCAGTTATTCTTTCATCTAGCCCATCAGTAAAATTTGGGAAATTTTCTTCAGATTCTTTTACTTCTAATAATATATTTTTTGCACTCGATTGCGCTATCAAGTTTTGTACAAAGCCATCACTCTCAAATTCAGCAAATAATTCCCGTGCTTTATCTATATTCACAATTAGTCCATTATCATTTTTAATGCTTCTGCAAAACTATCTTTCACTAGTTTCGCTGGATTGTCTTCCCCAAAGGAAATTACTACAAGGTTCTCATTCTCAGATTTTAAATGCTTCTCTATAGTTTTATAAACATTAATATCACTGTGATAAAAGCCAACATAAGTGATAGGCGTTTTAGACTTGTGAATATTGGAAATGAGGTCATCAATTTCATTAGATAGATCAACCGCCCCCATTTCTTCTAGTCTATTGCAAACAAAAGTTAAGGAAATAGGTAAATTTTTTGTTAATAAAGAACTAACTATATCATCTAGAGCTTGCTTGCTTTTAGTTGTCCTGAACTTAGCTTCCCCCATAATAATATTGCTCTGGATATTGTCTTTTTCAAAGAGTAAAATGTCATCCCCTTTCATAGACTGCTCTATGTTAGGGTTGTAATGAAGTTTATAAACTAATAATTCTAAGCCCGTAGATGCGCTTAAATATTCACCTAAGATTATCTCACCAAGATTACCTTTCTGTGTTGTAGCTGATTTAATCGGAAATGGAACTCTACCTTCCATGTAATCAGTAAAATCATGTTTCTCTAATATTTTTTTCTTTTGTTCTATTCTTGCTAGTTGTAATGAAGTGGCATGGTGTTTTAATATTCTGTCAGACAAATAATCAACAATAGCGCCACTTGCGAGACCTTTATTTGTTAACTTTCGATGTTTTTTTTCAGCTGTTGTTGGTGTGTCTTCGCATTCAAACCAATCAAAGAAAACGCCAGAAGTTGGATGTTCTCCAATTAATTTGCTTTGTTCTGACTTTTTATTAACTTTTGCCATAAACTTATTTTATCGCTACAACAATAATTGTCGCTAGCTACCTTTTATTTCTTTATTAAGCTTGATGCGCTTATGTACAGTACACCTGTTGAATTACTTGCTAACATTTGTATAAGACACCAGCATATATACTTTCATTATTTATATTCCCCCGATACTACCTCAACCCCTTGTTATTTCAATCCTTATTTACCCTTTCTCGAGGTTCCATCCTACGATCAGGTGTGCCAAGCTAATTATTTAATGATTCGGTAATAGTGGGGTAAACGCCGAGGGGAGCGGTGCTGGATATCATGGCAGGGTTTTGCAATACAGCTACGCAGATTGATAGCCATGTTGTGGGTGCATCGGCAGCATCCTGCCGCCGATGTTGAGTCTTATACCGCGCTGTGCCAGTTCAGTACCGTCCAATTTGGCTGGTCGGCGTGGGCGCGCAGTTGGCGGCAGGGGTTGACCAGGTAGGTGTGGTCGGCGTATTCGCACAGCGGCAGGTCGTTGATTGAGTCGGTGTAAAAATGAATCTCACTGTAGTGTTTGGGCTGTGTTTGCAGCCATTGCTTTAAGCGGGTCACTTTGCCTTCGCGGTAGCTGGGCACACCGACGACCTCTGCGCTGTAGCAGCCCTGGTGTTCGGCCACGTCGATGCCGAGGGCGGTGGCGATGCCTAAGCGGCGGCCGACGGCTTCAACGATAAAGGTGACGCTGGCGGAGATGATCACGCAGTCGATGCCATTACGCTGCAGCTGGGCAATTAACGGTTTTGATTCGATAAATTGTTTGCTGAGAATTTTTTCCTCAACACAGGCGGCGGCGAGTTTTTGTACCTGCGCGATGGGCATCTTGGCCAGCGGTGCCATCGAGAATTGCAGGTAGTCATCCATGTTCATTTTACCCTCGGCATAGAGGGCCATCAGGCGCTCGTCTTCAGCCAGGAAGTTGGCATCGGTGACGATACCTTGCTCGACTAAAAATTGGTTCCACAGCATCGCGCAGTCGGCGTCGATGAGTGTTTCGTCCATATCAAAGACGTATAGAGGTGTCGACATGTTAGGCTCGCACGGGCTGAATTTCGTTAAGATTAAACAGCAGTTCAAGCTGACTGCCGTTGGCGACGAGGCGCTCAGAGGAGCGGTTTAATAGGTCGACGGTAAGCTCGCAGTCGTCGACGTCAACCTGGTAGCGAATGACGTTGCCGAGCAGCTGGTGATTTTTTATGGTGCCGATTTGCGGCGCCGAGATGTGGCTGCCGTAGTGGCGGCCCTGTTCTTTGACGTAGATAGATTCGGGGCGGATCGCCACTTTCGATTCGCTGTCGATATTAAATAATTGCTTGGCCTTGTCGGCGTCGACCAGGTTGTAATGGCCCATAAAGCCGGCGACAAATTCGTTGGCCGGGTGGGTGTAAATTTCTTCCGGCGTCCCCGCTTGCACGATCTCGCCTTTGTTCATTAGGAAGATGCGATCGGACATGATCATCGCCTCTTCTTGATCGTGGGTGACGAAGATGGTGGTCAGGTTCATCTCTTTCTGGATATCGCGAATCTGCTGGCGCAGGTGTTTACGAATTTTGGCATCCAGCGCCGACAGCGGTTCGTCGAGCAGTAGAATGCGCGGCTTGACGACGAGGGCGCGGGCCAGTGCCACGCGCTGACGCTGACCGCCAGAGAGTTGGTGTGGGTAGTGTTTTTCTTTGCCGGTGAGGTCGACCAGCTCGATCACTTTGGCGACCTCGCGCTCGACGACATCGGCGCTGAGTTTTTTCATTTTTAAGCCAAAGGCGATATTGCCCTGCACAGTCATGTTCGGAAACAGCGCGTAGGACTGAAACACCATGCCAATGCCGCGCTGTTGCGGCGATAGGTGGGTGATGTCTTCACCGTCGACCTTGATGATGCCGCCGTCGACCGGGTTGAGGCCGGCGAGACTGCGTAGCAGCGTCGACTTACCGCAGCCGCTGGGGCCTAGCAGGGTGATGAATTCGCCCTGTTCGATGCTGAAGGCGACGTCTTCAAAGACAGTATTGTCGCCAAAGCGTTTGGTTAGGTGTTGGGCAGTTACATAGCTCATGATTCGGCTCCCCGGCTGAAGCGACTGGCCAGCCAAGTTAATAAGAAAATAAACAGGAAGTAGGTCATTACCAGCGCAGAGGTGAAGTGGCCGCTGGTCTGACGGGTGTTGTAGAGATAGATTTGCAGGGTTTCGTAGCGGGTGCCGACTAAGATGTTGGCAAACACGAACTCACCGAGCAGGAACGAGAAGGAGAGGAACAGCGATGACATCAGTCCCTTCTTCAGGTTCGGTAAGATGATTCGCAAAAAGGCCTGGCTGGTGCTGGCACCGAGCAGGTGAGCGGCGTCCATCAGGTCGTGCAGGTTGATGGCGGCAAAGCTATTGGAGATGGCCCGGTACATAAACGGCAGGGCGATGGTGAAGTAGGTGCCGATCAGAATCCAGGGGGTACCGACCAGGGCGATGTCGCTGTCGGCATACAGCTGTAGCAGGCCGACCGAGGACACTACCGGTGGCACGGCAAACGGCAGCAGGATCATAATGTTCATCACTTTATCGAGTTTCGGAAAGTAATAAAACACCACAAAGATCGCCGGTAGAATTAACACCACGCTCAGCGCCAACGAGGCGATACAGACAAACAGCGAGCGACCAAAGGCTTGCAAGAAGCGGGGGTCGGTAAGCAGCTGTTGGTACCAGTCTAAGGTGAAACCATCGGGTAGAATGGTCGCGCCCCAGCTGGAGGCAAACGAGTAGAGCAGGGTGGCGAGGATGGGAATAAGCATCACGCCGACGATGCTGTAGACAACGGCTTTGTGGTAGCGGCTATTACTGTTTTGCATGGGCTTTCTTTCCTGCGTAGCTCTTGCTGATCAGCCATTGATTAATCGCGGTGATAAACGCCAGGATGGCCATTAACACGACGGAGATCGCAGCGGCGAGGTTGGGCTCTAGGAACATGTCGCCGGAGACCAGGCTGGCGATGCGCACGGTGATGACGTTGTAATTGCCGGCGGTCAGTGCGTAGACACTGGCATAGGCACCGATTGCGTTGGCGATCAAGATGATGAAGGTACCGAGCAGGGCGGGCGATAAGACCGGCAGGGCGACTTTGCCCCAGTACTGTCGGTTGCTGGCGCCGAGCAGTGCGGCGGCGGCTTGCCAGTCGTCACTGAGGGCGTCGAAGGCGGGGTAGAGTAGCAGCACCGCCAGTGGAATTTGGAAGTAGATGTAAATCGTTAGCAGTCCCCACTTGCCGTAGAGGTCGAAGTCACCGAGCAAGCCGTACTGCTTGAGGAGCAAGGTGATGGCGCCGTTGGTGCCGAGGATGATGATAAAGGCAAAGGCCAGGGGCACGCCGGCGAAGTTGCTGCTCATGTTGGTGAAGGCGATGACGCCGTCGCGAATCTTGGAATCGATACGGCGCAGCGAGGCGACCAACAGGGTGGCAATGGCCAGGCCGATGATGCTCGACCACACGGCCAACCACAGGCTGTTGCTAAAGCCCTGCATCATGAAGGCCGAGTCGAGTACCTCGAGATAGTTGTCGAGGGCGAACTCACCGTCGTAGATAAAGCTGTTAATCAGCACCCAGCCCATGGGCGCGAGCTGAAACAGGGCGAAGAATAGCACCAGTGGTGCGAGCCAGAGCGCCGGCTTGAGATGCTGAAGGCCGCTTTTTTGCGCGGTGGCTGGGCGGCTGATCATGCGAGCAATTCCTGTGTATACGCTTTGTCGTGTTCGAGGCCGAGCAACTGACAGACGGTGCCGCAGATATCGGTCTGCTTGACCGCAGCGGGGCGGTGGCTGAAGGCGTCGCCGAGGACAAACATCGGCACTTCACGCTCTTCTTGCAGAATGCCGCCGTGGGACTGGTCGTTGTTCATGCCGTGGTCGCTGGTGACGATGACTTGGTAACCGTCCGCTAGCCACTGAGGAATGTAGTTAGAGAGGATGATGTCGGCGACACGGGCGCTGTTGCGGTACTGGCGCGAGTCTAGGCCGTGTTTGTGGCCGGCGTCATCGATGTTCATGGGGTGAATCAGTAGGAAGTCGGGCTGGTGGCGACGGCGCAGTTGCTCGGCATCCAGAAACAGTGCTTCGTCGGGGTAGTGATCCCAGTGGTAGAAACAGCCGTGTTGAATATTGAGGCTTTTATCGTCGGTAAAGCGGTCTCTAACAGCGTCGTAGGGTGCGCGGTTATAGAGTTCGCTCATCCAGTGGTAGGCCGCTGCGGCGGTGACTTTGCCCTGCGCTGTGGCCAGGCTGAAGATGGAGTCGTGGTGCGAGAGGCGCACGATATGGTTGTTGACGATGCCGCTGTCGACCGGGCGGACGCCGGTGATAATGCACTCGTAGAGCGGGCGTGACATCGAAGGCAGTTCGCACTGTAAAGGGTAAAGCGTGAGGCGTTGCTGCTCTAGTAGACCGTTGAGGTAGCCCATGCAATCGCGGGCTACCTGGTAGTTCAGTCCATCTAGAACAACAAGGATGACCTTGTTGCTCATGATTGTTTCTCGCTTATTGCTAAATGAGAGGAAGGATTGGCAGTGCTTATTGCTGATGAATCAGCACGTTTTCCTGCCACTGACGCGGTAGCTTGCGTGCTGACTTTTCCCAGGCGGCGAAGTCTTTTACCGGGTGCACGTTGCTGTATTGCTCGTTTGGTAGCAGCTTGTCTTGAATGGCCTTCGGCAGGGTTACGTCGCTGCGAATTGGGCGTGCGTAGCCTTCGGCGAGGTTAATCTGGCCCTGGTCGCTGAAGATGTATTCACGGGCGAGCTTGGCGGCGTTGGGGTGCTTGGCGAACTTGTTGATGATGGTGGTGTAACCAGAGATCACTGAGCCATCCTGTGGGATGCTAACGGTGAAGCGATCGTGGTCGATCTGGTCGCGGTAGTTCAGCGCGTTGAAGTCCCACATGATTGCTACTTCAATCTCGCCTTTCTCGAGGTTGGCGATGCTGGGGTTGGTGTAAGAGAGGCGGCCCTGCTTGGCCAGCTCGGCGAAGAACTTGATCGCTGGCTTGAGGTTTGATTCGTCACCACCATTGGCGAAGGCGGCAGCTAATACGGCGTTGTTTGCCTGCGAGGCGACACCGACATCACCGACGGTGACCTTGTAGTCGCCCTTGAGCAGATCGCCCCAGGTCTTCGGTGGGTTTTTCACTAGGTTGTTGTTGGAGATGAAAGAGACACTGCCGGTGTAGGCCAGTGCCCAGTGACCGTCTTTGTCCTTCGCCCAATCGGGGATGGCGCTCCAGTTGCTGGGCTTGTAAGGCTGAGTGACGCCCTTCTTTACCGCGACACGGGCAAAGGCGAAACCCACATCGCCGATGTCGGCGGTGGCGTTCTTCTTCTCAGCGGCGAACTTGGCAATTTCCTGAGCCGAGCTCATGTCGGTGTCCTGGTGCTTGATGGCGTATTTTGTGCTCAGGTCAGCCCAGGTGTCTTTCCAGTTAGCCCAGCTATCGGGCATGCCGACACTGTAAACGGCGCCTTCTTTTTGCGCGGCACTGACCAACGCGTCGTGTGCGCTGTCGTTGGCCATGCTGGGGGCTGAGAGCGATACCGCCAGCAGCGTCGCTGATACGGCGGTTGAAAGTTTTAGCAAAGTCTTCATTCTCTACATCCTTCTGGACTAGGTCAGTACGTTTGACGTCTATGCTATTGTCGAAATGTGACACTGTGACTGAGCTTTTATGACAGTTTTGCTGTGTTTGTGTGACGGTTTTATGTCATCGGTACAATATCTGTGCATTTCATCCCTGTCATAATCCTGTGATCTCAATGTTCTATGGTGTGGGCCAACTATCTTTTGGACTAGGCCAGCAATGAGAGCACCCGCGACAGGACAGCTAGCGACACAGCTAGGAAAAATTAAAAACAGCCTGAGAGAGCAGGTTCACGCGGGCATCATGACTGAGGGGCAGAAGCTGCCTTCGGAGAGAGAGCTGAGCGAGCTGTTTAGCACCACCCGAATCACCATTAAAGACGCGCTGGTGTCGCTGGAGACCGAAGGGCTGATCTATCGCGAGGAGCGGCGAGGCTGGTATGTATCGCCGCAGCGGATTTTCTACAACCCACTATCGCGATCACACTTCCACCAGATGATTTGCCAGCAGCACCGTGTGGCCGCCACTAAATTAATCGACGTGCGCAGCGAGATTGCCACGGGCGAGTACGCCAAGGTGCTCGAGATCGTGCAGATGACGCCGGTCCATATTATTGAGCGGCTGCGTTATATCGATGGCCGAGCCGTGTTGCTGGTCGAGAATGTACTGAAGGCGTCGCTGTTCGAAGGCATCTTATCGGAGAACCTAACGAATTCGCTGACGGGGATCTACCGACAGAAATACGGTTATGAAACCCAGCGCTCGCGCTTCGATGTGCAGCCCACCTCGGCGCCGGCCCATGTCGCGAAGGCATTAAATTTGGCCGAGGGACAGCCGGTGCTGAAAATTTGCCGGGTGAATTACAAGCAAGATGGCGAGCTGATGGATGGTGAGCTGGAGTATTGGCGGCCAGACGCGGTGACCATTCGCATCGATAGCGAGGGCTGAAAGTGACGCAGCCTGATTTAGGGTGAGGCGGCTGCCAGTCTTAGCGCTGGTGGCAACAGCAGTGGTTGCGCAGCCTTAATGCAATGTTATAATGTATCAAAATAACGTGGCGCGAGTGAACGCTCCGCTCTAAAACGACTTGTTACGAGTAATAATAACATCATGAAAACCTTTGAAAATGTATTTGATAAGGCGGCTATCGGGCTGTCTTTTCTCTGCGTCGCGCACTGCCTGCTGTTACCCATTGCGTTATCCATCTTCCCGCTGCTGTTTTTAATGCCGCTGCAGGATGAGCTGTTCCACAAACTGTTGGTGTTGGCGGTGCTGCCGATCAGCGTCATCGGTTTAACACTGGGCTGTAAGAAGCATAAGCGTTGGCAGGTACTGGCGTGGGGAGCGACGGGGCTCACCATCATCATGTTGACCGCGCTGTTTGGCCACGACCTGGTCGGCGAGTTGGGCGAGAAGGTCTTTACCCTGATTGGCTCACTGGTGATTGCCTGGGGCCATGTGCAAAACTTCCGCAGCTGTCGCAGCCACGATTGTCATTGAGTTGATTATCGGTTGAACATATTAGCCTGCCCCAGCTTATAGGGGCGGGTGTTTGATAAGGTAATCAATGTCTTCACGTGGGTATCAGCGCCGCCTTTTGGCGGCGCTTTTTGTTGCTTTTTAACTAACCAATAGTGAGAGCTTGATACGCTTAGTTAGTAAAGCTTAGTTAGTTAAAGCTTAGTTACTAAAGTTTGGTTGGTATTCGCTTTTTAGGTGATTGGCAAACCGCGTGTGTATTGTCACGTTGCTTACCTCCCAGCCAGAAAGGTCTTGGTCGAAATCTAGGGCGTCGTAAAACATGCTCGACATGTTTTTAACGCTGGATACATCCCAGCTAGAAATATCGTGGTTGAAGCTTTCTGCGCCGTCAAACATAGCGAGCATGTTCGTCACCTTGCTGACCTCCCAGCCGGAGATATCTTGATTAAAGCTTTCTGCGTGGTTAAACATGTAGGCCATGCTTGTCACCTGTGACACATCCCAACCAGAGATGTCAGCGTTGAACGTCGCGCTGTTATAGCCATGGGAGGCATCGTCAGCTCTTCGGAACAAAGAGTCCATGTGAGTGACGCAGGCGGTATTAAACGTTACTAAACCTTGCTGTAACAAGCCGAGGGCAATGGTGTCTTTGATTGTCTCATTGTTGAGAACAAGCACTGTCCCCGGGTTATTGAGGGCAAACTGGTACATCTCTTCGTCTATTTTCGTCATCGGCTCGCCGTTACATACAAGCGGAGCTGGGACGGCGACGGCTTCAACAGCGATATCGCAGCGCTCGAAGATGGGCCCTGTTTGGTACTCACCAGTATCGATTAAAGAGACATCACAAGTGCTGCCACTCACCTCGGTAATCTTATAATTGCTATTTGGCGTTATCGTAAAGGTCGCTACCTTGCCGTTATCGATATAGGTAATACTAGGGTCGACTTGAACGTTGTCGCCCTCGACCGTGACAGGCCATGCTAGCTGTTGTTCGGAAGTGAACGCTGCGTAAATTGCGCAATGCTGTTCTATCGCGTCTGTTGTATAGCGACCATCAAAAGCGGCTGCGGTGATATGACAGGGGTAGGCGCTGATGGACTGAACACGGTAGTTATCGTCAGGGGTTAATGTGAAACTCGCTCGTGTGCCAATCTCAGCATAGCTGATAACGGGGGTGGCGGTTCCATGCTCACTGGCATGTACTGTGATGCTCTTTAATAACAGTTCGGGTGCCGTGATTGGCGTAAATTCGACATCGATGGTGCAATCTTTATCGAGTGCATCGGTATGGTAGTGTGTGGCAACAGTGCCGTCTGTGACGGTGTCTTGAATCAGGCTGCAATTATCCCCGCTGACGGTTTTAATACGGTAATTATGTTCAGGGGTAATGGTGGTTGTGAACTGCTTGCCATCGTCTACCCATGCGTCTCTCGGGGAGGCATCACCGCCGCCGTTATCCGTTACCTCGACCCAGTGCTTTAGGTGCGAGGGATCAGGTGAGCCATTATCGTCGGAGCTATTGTGATCTGAATCGTGGCTACATCCAGAGACAAGCGCAGCCGTCAGAACGATCGGTAACATAAGCGAGGAAGGCTTCATAGGCTAGGTGTCCGCATGGTCATTCAATTCGTGTTGACTGATGCTACAGTATGTTTATTGCTTCGACTATAGGTAGATGTTATCGATGATATGTAATCCCACTTACTAAGGTAGTTTGGTATACAGCGACATTACTGGAATGATTGGTTGTGTATGGTGGTGTTCATTCTGCAAGCTGTCGATAAACGTTCGGCTGCCATACCTGCATCAGCATCTCTGGGTTTTCTATTGGTTCGAAGCCAAACTGCTGATACAGGCCGTGGGCGTCTCGGGTGGCGAGCATGATTCGCCTGAGCCCCTGTAGGTCTGGATGGCCCATGATGGCCTTCAGCAATAACTTACTCAGCCCCTTTTTCTGATGTTGCTCATCGACAAAGACGTCGGCGAGGTAGGCAAACGTCGCGCGGTCGGTGATCAGCCGGGCAAAGCCCACCTGCTGGCCAGCAGCATCGAAGATGGCAAAACACAGCGAGTTATCCAGCGCCTTAAACATCGTCGTCTGACTGATGCCCTTCGCCCAGTAACTGTCGGCGATGACCTGGTGAATATAGTGCCAATCCATCGCCTCTTTATCGCAGCTAATCCTGTACTGACTCATTAAGCCTCCTTGTTTTTGTTAGCCGTCGGTAAGCTATATTATTTTAAAACCCTGTCTGGCATCGCTATCGGTGCGGCACAGCTCTAGTGATAGTACTGGTGATAGTACTGGTGATAGTACTGGTGATCGTTCTGGTGACAGTGCCGATGATAGGGGCGGTGATCGAGCGAGCGCGCTACTTGAGCAGGCCGTCCTCGACGGCACCGTCGAGTTGTTTTTTCAGCACCGCCCACAGTGCCTGGCTGCCGTCGCCGATACGGCTGTTGAGGTCAAACACCTTCTCTTTGGGGACTTGATGGTCTCGCCAGCTGTGACCGTCGCCGTGCAAGTTGTGCAGTAACGGTGGTACGCGATCGATGGCCTTGGCGAATTTGGCGTCGGCCGATTCACCGAGTTCGAACTCACGCCACAGTGCCAGGTAGTGGTCGGTATCGCCGGGCAAGATGGCGAGCAGACGTTTGAGTCCGGTCTCCTCTTCTTCTTTTAGCTCGGGGGTCTCACTGGCGTAGATGATAGTGTCGCCAGCGTCGATCTCGCCGAGGTCGTGAATCAGTAGCATCCTGATCACCCGGTCGATATCGACAGGCTGGTCGGCGTAGTCTTTCAGCATCAGCGCCGAGAGGCAGACATGCCAACTGTGTTCGGCAGAGTTCTCATAGCGCTGTAAACCGACTGGCCTTGTCTTCCTCTGCACTGCTTTGAGTTTCTCAATTTCGACGATAAAGGCTAGGACACTCTCGATAGATTTCAATGCATTCTCCTGAGGGCGCGATAAGCGTTGTATGTAAGGTTATGTTGGCCATCGCGTAGCGGTTGAATTTTAGCATTAAACCATCGCGCTACCAATCTGCCGCACTGAGTGTTTGTTAGCAGAATAGTAACGTGTTGGCTTAGCTTTTCGCTAATGGGGCAAGCCATCGTTTTGAAAAATGAAATCTGGTGCGATCAAAGTGTCATAAAAAAACGTTCCAATGTGGCTTTAGCCAATCATTGTGGATGAATAGAATGAATAAAAACGTGTTTAACGCACTGGCGGTAGCGCTCGTCTTGCCGGCAACCGCCTTGGCGGCAGCTGTGGATAACTTTACCCTGACCGCGGATGCGGCAATCGCCGGGTATAACAATGAACGCTTAACGTCCGTGAGCGTCGACGATTGTGCCAATGCCTGTCTCGACGGTTTGCGTTCAACTTGGTGTGTGTCGTTTGACTACCATAAGGATAGCCAACAGTGCGACTTAAGCGATAAGCGTGCGGCCGATGTGGGCGGCTTAAAGCGTGATTATAGCGATAATCCCTACGACCATTATTCACTCGACTCTGAGGCGCTGAAAAAATTCCAGCGCAGCGAAAACTCGGCCATCTCAGGCTTTAATATGGAGCACCTGAACGATGTTACCGAGGGGGACTGTGCCGACCAATGTGACGACGATTCACGGCCGTGGTGTGTGTCGTTTGATTACTATAAAGACACCCAGGAGTGTGACCTCAGTAGTCAGCGTGCCGATGATGTTGGCGGCCTGGTGAGTAGCTCACGCTACGATCATTACAGCCGTCGCTTGAACAGCTTGGAGCATTTTGCGCAGACGGAAGACGCAGCCATTGCCGGTTTTAATGTCGAGCAGCTTATCGATGTCAGCCCCGACGAGTGTGCCGAGGCCTGCTTAGCCTTGACGCGGGCCTATTGGTGTCAGTCGTTTGACTACAATAAAAATGACGGCGTCTGTGATTTGAGTGATCAAACCGCAGAGAGCGTCGGCGGCCTGAAACGAGACTACCCTGGCAGCCCTTACGACCATTACGCTCGCGTCACACCACGACCGGTAGAGAGTCCCATTCCCGGTAATAAACATATTTTGCTGATCGGCTTTGATGGTTTGCGCGGTGATAGCATTCAGTGTGACAACTGTGCCGATACACCGAACTTTGATGCCCTGATTGCCGGCGGCGCCTTTCACGACAATGTCGTTGCCGGGGGCAAGCAGAGTACCTACAGTGGGCCAGGCTGGAGCAGTGTCTTCACCGGCTACTGGGCGGATCAGCACGGCGTCACCTCAAACAGCACCAACTTAACTCTGCAGAAGCCACACGTTTTTGACTTGATTAAGCAAAGCTACCCTACCGCAACAGTTGGCGTGGCCGCGGATTGGCTCAACTTAACCACTAACCTAAGGCCGAAACAGGCGGATTATGTGGTGAAAACGGCGACTAAAAAATCGCAGCAGACGACTGACGAAGTCATTCAGTGGTTGAGCTGGCAGCATGCGCCGACGGCAATATTCTACTATCTGCACAATACCGATATTCATACCAGCAGCTACGATCCGGAAAATAGCACCTACCAGACGGCGATTGAAAGTGAAGATGCGCAAATGGGCCAGGTATTAACGGCGCTGAAAAATCGCCCTAACTACGCCAATGAAGACTGGTTGATCGTCGTCACCTCCGATCACGGCGGGCTGGGTAAGGGGCATGGTGGCCAGAGTGCAGAGGAGCGAAACACGTTTATTGTTCTCAATAACCGTTACGGTAAGACGGCAGACGCTTCCTATTGCCAAGGCGACCTTAGCGACCAGCCGTTACAACAGGTGGATGGGGCGGCCGCACATATTCTCGATTTCTTAGCGATTGATGCCCCCATCGAGGGTCACAAACATCCTGCCTGCGGTAACTAACGGCGACCATTAACGGCCGCCATTCACCGTGGCGGCATCCGTTCCGTGGTCATTCGTTTTGGGGTGACTCGTGCTGTCAGTTATTCGTGCGTCGTTATCAGTGCTGCCGTTATTAACGCAGCCGTGATCAGTTTTGACGGCAGTGATCGACGACGTTGATGAGGGCGCGAATCAAGGGGGTGGAGACGCGTTCGTTAGGTACCACCAAAGTGCTCTTGGCGGTGAGTTCGATATCGGAAAAATCGATCAGACGGATATTGTCGTGGGGCACGTGTTCGTAGTTGGC
This sequence comes from Sinobacterium caligoides, assembly GCF_003752585.1. Taxonomy (NCBI): domain Bacteria; kingdom Pseudomonadati; phylum Pseudomonadota; class Gammaproteobacteria; order Cellvibrionales; family Spongiibacteraceae; genus Sinobacterium; species Sinobacterium caligoides. The sequence continues at coordinate 1,318,492 of NZ_RKHR01000004.1, read as the reverse complement.
GACGACAGAAATCCCCAAACCCTGTGCGACAGCCTCACGGATGGATTCTCGACTACCGAGCTCATAGAGCCTGTTAGGGATTACCTGGCGGTCACGCAGGGCAGTCTCGAAGAGACTTCGCGTGAGTGAACCGTCCTCTCGGCTGAGATAGGCGGCACCGTCAAAGTCGTCGATCGACAGTGTCTCCTTGACCGCCAGCGGATGCGATTTGGGTACCATGGCAACCAGACTGTATTCGTAAAAGAAGAAAGCCTGCTGACCGGGCACACTCTGCTCCTGAACCAGGAACGCGGCATCGACCTCGCCCATCGACAATAGGTTTTGCACCTGCTCCGATGAGGAGAAGGATACCTTGACCTTGATGTTGGGGTAGAGCTGATTAAATTCCTTGATCAATAAGGAGACCCGATAGGGGCTGACCGCCGCTAAAGAGATCTCGCCTGCCTGCATGCTGCTGCGGGCGAGCAGAGTATACTCGGCATCTTTCAGGTGGTTTAAGGCGCCTTGAAAAGAAGGTAATAACTCCAGCCCAAGCTCGGTTAAACGATTATTTTCTCGCTGACGAATAAACAACTTGGTATTAAACACTTCCTCAATGGTGGCGATCTGGTTCACCAGCGAGGGTTGTGAAATAAGCAGCTTTTCTGCAGCCAGTTTAAAGCTGCGATACTTTGCCAGTGCACAAAAAGAACGCATCTGAGGCAGGGAGATTGTTTTTTTATTTAACAATTATTGGCTCCATGGTCGACATAGTGACGTCAGTCTATGATGACAAACTTATGTTTAGTTTTTATGAATAGAGGGAGGCTAAGAGGGCTTATATTCAGCGATAAGCCGCCTCGCCGCATGAAAATCGTGATCGACTTTTGCGGCGGGAGGTTATTGTAGCGATGTATGTTAAACGGCTATCGAAGCTGTTAATTAGGCTGTTAATTAAGCAGCTAATGAAGCTGTTAATAAAACGTGGCAACAGTGATAACCGAGACCGTTTTGCTCAAACTTAAAGGCATTGTGCACTGTCAGTTTGCTGGTAGATAAAATCGAAGTGGCTTTTCAGTTGTGCGCTGTCGCCGGAATAATTTTTCCCGCGCTCACCGGCGATGGCGTTGTCGACCAGTGCCTGCCACTCATCTTGGCGATAGCCGTAGCTCGAGGGTAGGGTCGAGATGCCGAGTTGCTGCAGCATATTTTCTAACTGTTCTGCCGCTTCTTCACAGGGCAGCAGAAAGGCTTTCTCGATAGACAGACGAATGAAGGGGTCATCGACGTTGGCCCGTAGCAGCGTCGGCAGGGTGAAGCTACAGGCGAGACCGTGTGCCAAGCCCTTCTCCAGGGTCACGGCATAGGAGATGCTGTGGGCGATAGAGGTCTTGGTATTAGAAAAGGCCAGCCCGGCTAACATGGATGCTTGCTGCACCCTCTCACGCGCTTCTTGGTTGTTGATATCGTTGGCTAGTCTCGGCAGGTAGCAGATCAGCTCGCGAATCGCCTCCTCGGCGTAGAGACGGCTGAGTGGGTTTCTGTGCACATTCCACAGGCTCTCCATGGCGTGCGAAAGGGCGTCCAGGCCAGAGCTAACGGTGACGGTCAGTGGCAGGGTGTGGGTGAGGCGCGGCTCTAAGATGGCCGCTACGGGGTACAGAGAGGCATCCGATAGCGAATATTTCTTATCGTTTTCGGGGTCCCAGACTGTCGCCCAGCAGGTGACTTCGCTGCCGGTGCCGGCGGTGGTCGGTATGCAGATAAACTCGATGGCTTGATCAATGCTGCCGCTGCCGCGAATAAAATTATACACCTTGTCGAAGTCGCCGCCGCCGGCACAGAGCACTTTACAGCTGTCGATCGCCGAGCCGCCGCCCAGCGCAATCATCATCTGCGGCTTGTGTTCGAGGCTGGCGATTTCGTCACACAGCTGGCGCAGGTTATTTACGCTGGGGTTTTCCTCGACGCCGTCGACGATGTGCAGGGGCGGTCTGCCGATGATCTCTGTGAGCTCATCGCAGAGGCTGGAAAAATAGGCGGATCGATAAGTGACAATGCCGTAGCTGTTGTTGCCAAGCAGTTTTTTTAGGGCCGACAAGGCCCCGTCCCCCGCGTGTATCGACACGGGGTTAGAGTAGCTCCACATAGTATTTACCTGAGAATTTAACGCTTACATTTAGAGGTTTTTTGTTTTTTCGCCGATGGCTATCGTTGCGCTACTTGATCATGCTTCTTAGCTTAGAGGATAAAATATCAGCACCAAACACTAGGCAGAGTATGACTAAGACACAGGCGGCGGTGTTCTCGTATTCAAACAACTTCATCGTCGTCATCAGTTCGAAACCAATGCCGCCGGCACCGACCATACCTAAGATAGTCGAGATGCGAATGTTGGCCTCGAGGCGGTAGAGGATGGTGCCAATCCACATCGGCATCACCTGCGGTAAAATGGCGAAGAGGATGATCTTTGGCTTTGAACAGCTCGCAGCCTCCATTGCCTCGACGGCACCGCGGTCGATATCTTCTATCGCCTCGGCGAAGAATTTACCGACCATACCCGCGCCGTGTACTGCCAGTGCTAACACGCCTGCGAAGGGGCCGAGGCCAACTGCGGCGACAAAGATCAACGCTAAAATAATCTCGTTGATGCCGCGCGACAGGTTCAAAACCTGTCTCGATAAATGGTAGGTGGCAGGGTTGGGGGAGAGGTTTTTCGCCGCCAAGAAACTCAGTGGCACTGCCATGATGATGGAAAAAAAGGTGCCTAACAGGGCAATTTGCACTGTCTGAATCGCCGGCTGCCAGAGTCTGTCGGCAATATAGTTGAGGTTGGGTGGCAGCATGCGGCCGACGAAGTCGGCGATCCAGGGCAGGCCGTCGAGCAGGGCTGACCAGCTACTCTGGGTGCCGGCGACAATCCACAGGTAGAGTGCGATGCAGCTGGCGAGAGCCGGAAGCATTACCCACCAACCGAGGGGGCCGTTAGGTGGCGAGAGGATTAATTGATATTTACGCATACAGACCTCCACTGCGAGCTGAATTTTCAGCTTCGGCTTCGTTTTTATTGTTGATAGCTTTCGACATTCTCAGTACCAATTTTGAGACGTTGTCATCGCGCAGCCCTGGATAAATGGCTTCGATCACCTCGGGCGTCAAGTTCTGTGGCAGGTCGTCAAACACCAGCTTGCCGTCGGAGAGGCCGATGATACGGGTCGCGTACTCCATCGCGTAGTCGATCTGGTGCAGGTTACAGAGCACGGCGATGTTGCGCTTTTGGCTCACCTCTCGCAAGTAGGAGAGGGTTTCCCGTGAGGATTTAGGGTCGAGGCTGGCGACCGGTTCGTCGGCGAGAATCAGCTCCGGCTCTTGGGCGAGGGCTCGGGCGATACCTACCCGCTGTTTTTGACCACCGCTTAAGCTGTCGGCGCGCGCCAGCGTCTTCTCCTCCAGCCCCACCTGTTTAATTGCCAAGCGGCAGGCCTCGACGTCGGCGCTGGGGAAAAGCTGTAGCAGGCAGGCCCAGAATGGCACTCTGGCCATGCGTCCGGTCAGCACATTTTTAATCACGCTTAAACGCTCGATCAAGTTGTGGTGTTGGAACACCATAGCGACACGCTGCCTCAGCTGCCTTTGCGCCCGGCGGTTTTTGCCGCTGCAGTCTTCCCCGTTGATCAAAATCGCGCCGCCAGAGGGCAGGGTGAGGTGATTGATACAGCGTAGCAAGGTGGACTTGCCGGCACCAGAAGGGCCCAATACCACGACAAATTCACCGGCCTCGACCTTAAAGCTAATGTCGCGTAAAACCGGTTGCTCCGCGTGGTAACTCTTGCATAGATTTTTAACTTCAATCATCTTTTTTACCTATATTTTTTTAGCAATAGCAGCGATTATTTACGGGCGATCTTGCCAGCGTTGCGTACCACGTCATAGGCTTTATCGTTGGTTTCAATGTAGCGATTGATGGCACCTTGGTCGCCGAATTTAACGTTTTCCATGCTGAGGAAGGCGGCTTTTATTTTTGCTTTTAGAGGGGCGGGTAGATCTTTGCGCCAGGCCATCGGTGACTCGGGGATAGCGTCAGAACGCCAGATCACTTTGTAGTCGTCCTTGCTAATAAGGCCTTTTTCTAGCGCGGCATCGAGGATTCGGTCGGCGACGGTGACCGCATCGACACGGTGGTTTTTCAGCGCCAAAATATTGGCGTCGTGGGCGCCGGTATAGACGACGTTGGCAAAGTCTCTGGTCGGTTCAATGCCGTGTTCTTTCAGTCCGACCATCGGGAATACGTAACCGGAGGTTGAGGTGGGGCTGACAAAGGCGAAGCTGTGCCCTTTTAAGTCATCGAGAGAATTGATCGCTGAATCTTTCTGCGCGATGATCTGGCTGTGGTAGGCCACGCTGCCTTTCTTTTTTGTTTCGGCAACGGCAAACGCTTCAACATTGGCAATGTCTACCGCTTTGACGTAGGAGAAGGGGCCGAGATAGGCAACATCGACATGTTTGGCACGTAGCGCCTCGATGACACCGTTATAATCGGTAGCGACAAAAGCCTCGACTTCAATGCCGAGTTTTTTCTCTAACTCATTCATCAAGGCTTCAGAGGCTTTGATCATGGCGCGTGAGTCTTCGGCGGGAATTAAGGCTATCTTTAGCGTTTCGGCGGCGACTGACAGTTGTGCGCCGAGGGTAAGAGTGGCGACCAACAGGCCGCCGGCAATCGATTTTATAAGCTTCATTGTAGATTCCACAGTTGTTATGTTTGTTCCCTGGCTTGCGTCAGGTTGATGGTTGCAGATTACGTCACCAACATGACACAACAATGAAGCAGGGCTCGCCCGGCGATAAATTAACTTAGGCTTAAGCTAATTTCGTCGCCGCTAGCTATTAAAAGGCGAACTGGAAGCGGCCACGTAACTCGTTACCCGCGAAGCGTGTGCCGCCGCTTTCGGCGTTATCGGCCTCGCCATCCATGTAGCTGAGACCGAGTCGAGTATTCTTGGTGGCGTAGTAATTCAGGCCGACGGTGTACTGCTTGCCGTTGTAGCGCTGTTCGCTCTCGAGACCGATATCCGAGTACTTGCCGTCGCCGTCTTCATAACGTGCGACCAACTCCCAGGCACCGAGGGGGCCCTTCGGCTTTACACGGCTAAATACGCCGTTTTTGTAGGGGCGAGACTCACCGGTGATGATCCAGCCTGCCTGTAGATAGTAGCCATCGTAGTCTTGCGAGCCGATCTCGCTGGCAAAGTACTCGCTCTGCAGGTGCAGCGGTCCGAAAGCAGCGCCGAACTCAAGGCCATAGCTATCAACCTCGTCGGCGGACTCCTCGGCATCACGGCTGCTGAAGCTGGCACCAACATGCAGCAGGGCCTGCTCGGTGTGCAGGGCAGCGAAGGTGACGCGGCCGGTCAGTGCGGTGTGCTCGACGTCGTTGCTGCCATCGCCATCGGACTCAAACAGGCCGACGCCGTAGGTCCAGTTGCTGCCCTTGCCGTGTAGCTGTACACCGGCGGCGCGGCTGGGGGCATAGAACTCGGTTAGCGCGCTGCGCTCTAGCGCCGAGATGTCTTTAGAGCTGGTGGTTGATTCCAGACCAAAGGGCTCGCTCTGCTTACCGACTTTAATGTTGGCAGCCGAGCCGAAACCGCTGTAGTTGATGTACAGGTCTTCGGCGCTGCCGCCCTTGGCGCCATCGCTCTCGGCGACGTTGAACTGGGCTTTATAGCCCCAGTCGTTGACATGCCCTTTGACGTAGATGCGCGCGCGGCGAACATCGAAATCGTCGGTTTTTTTCTCGTTGTCTTTCGATTCGGTGGCGTCGTAATCCCACTGCAAGCGTCCGCCGATGGCGAAAGACTTGCTGTTGTCGGCAGTTTTAACCGAGAGATTGCCCTTGGTGTTAATGATGAGATCGTCACCGGCGCTGCTGACTGTGCCCGCGGTGGCTTCATTGATTGCTAACAGTAAAATCGTTGTTGCGAATAAAGGCTGTTTCATTATTGTCACTCCGTCTATTTATGCCATCTGCACTCATTTGAGTGGCGGCAAGTGTGGCGGCTGCTTGTGACAGGGGAGTTAACGCTAGTCAATTGCTGGCTAGTGTTGATTAGCGGGTTGTGAACTGACTATTCGGCGATGAACGAGTAGGCATTATTGTCGTTTTTTATTTTATCTTTTCGTGTTTTTATTTTTTTGGTCGTAGCGAGTTGCGGTGCAATAGCGCTTAGGGTGTTATGGAATGGTAGCGGTAAAAACTGTGCAGCAAAGGTTTTTCAGCAGGGAATTATGCAGTGAAGATGGTGTGGGAAGATTGTGTAGTGAGGGCTGTGTAGTGAGAGCTGTGTAGTGAGAATAGCGCCGTGAAGCAACTGCAGTAAAAAGGTGGGAGGTAGGACTTTGGAATACCTACATTGACGGGTCAGTTCCAATCCCGTCAAACCTTGCCCCGCCATGTCGGCGATGTCTAAACTTAACGTCACCGCAAGTCTAGTCGGCACAACCCGTGACAAGCCAGATTATGGTCACTGAAAAACCATTGTTCTCTGCACTCCCTGCCTCCAGCCGTCGCCGGAGACGGCAGTAGTTTAACACAGCTTGGCCTACGCTTAAATCAGCACGTGATAAGGGAGCGTTGCGCTAGGGCTTAGCCGCCGCTTGGTGGCGCAGTAGTGGCTGCTCGAAGTTGTTGGCGATCTCTTTAATCCACAGGTCGAGCTCTGGCTTGAGGGTCTCGAGGGTGACGGTCGAGGAGCTGGAATGGGTCTTGTCGCCCCGCAGGTTCATCACCACCTCGGCGACGGCCTGTTTGCTTTCGCTATCGGTGACCCTGATTTCGATGATCACTACCAGCTCGGCATCGGCGAGGCCGGTGGCGTTCTTGGTGGCGTCGATTAACAATCGGGCGGGGAGGATGTCCCAGGCGGAAAAGCCCTTCTGTACTAAGCCGATGTGGGTGATCGCCATCGACAGGGTGATGGTGTCGTCCGCATGGCTGTTACTGAGTAGCCCCTGCTGCTTGAACTCGCGCCACAGTTGCTCGGTGATATATTGGGCGGAATCATTGACCAGTGCTGGGTGCTTGGCGTTGTCGACCAAGTTGATCACTGGGTTGAGGATGATGTGGCGGTATTGTTTCTGCTGCAGCTGTGGATTGAGCCAGTAGAGCACGTTCTCTTTGCCCTGGAACTGCTCGAGGCGGCTGAAGTCATCGATAAAGCCGTCGTTGCTGTCGATCGGACGACCGGGCCCGGAGGCGCAGGCACTGAGTAAGCTAGACAGTAGCAGTATGGCAAGGAGTTTGTTCATAGGTCGCCCATTTGAGGAGGATCGTGCAGGGAGTGCGGGGGCGAGTGTAGCAAAGATTGGGCGACGCCGCTCAATAGCCGGAGTTTAACCGGGCAGCAGCGCCAACAGGGGCTGATGCAACAGCACGCCGATCGCGAGTGTGATGACTAGCAGCGAGGGTAGGTAGCTCGATTGCCGAAGGAAACATTGTTGTGGTTTATTGGGGTGGTAGTGCACGGGGTAGCTGGCGCCTTCGGTATAGAAACGCAGCAGCGAGACGTTGAATAAGTAGAGCGGTGCGGAATACATTCTGCGGCTGAATAACACCTGTTGGTCGACCTGATAGCGATAGAGTAGGTGAGGCAGATAGCCAGACTTGAAGGTGAATAACTTATTACTTACGGCCCTCTCTAGTTCACCCTCATCGTTGAAGCGCGGGTTCGAGGCCATAAATTGATCCAGTGGTAGTGGACTGATGCGACTAATAAGAATCTTAGCCTCGGTCGACGGCCAGCGCCTACGTAGAAAGACTTTTATCGCATTGCCAGTGCCGATCAAGAATAGCGTTAGGGCGATGATGTTGATAATTAGAGTAATATTCATAGGCTGAGAGTCTTTGGTGATTATTTTTTCTTGCCTTATATTCGATAGAAACCGTTTGTCTTGCAAGCTAAGAATACCCGTTATGTTTTAAATCTAATAATATACTTTGCGAGAAAATTTCGTCATCATGCGCCATATAAAAAAATAATGGCTAGTCAGGTGGTAGTTAATGATAAGAAAAGTGGCAGTGCTGTTGGCGTTGTTGGTGGCGACATCAGTCGCTGCGGAGCCTAAGAAGTTAGTAGTGGATAGTGATAACAAGCCTAAATCGTTAGATAAGTATATTTATAATGTGCATGGTGAGATTCCAGTGCAAGGGCTGACTCCGGCAGAGATAAGGCTGGCCATTCTCGAAGGTATGTTGACGACCAAAGGTTATGCCTGGCTCTACGAGGGAGAGGGGGACGGTTACATTCTCGCCCGTTTTGATTACCGGGGAGACACCAGCGTGATGCGAATAGAGTTCAACCAATCACTTATTCAATTAAAATATCACTCTGGTTGGGGGGATATGGCCTGTAAGAATAACGTTGAAGATATTTGTTATCGAAGTGGCAGAGACTATTATAATTACGTCAAAAACCTGCGGAGAAGTATCGACCGTCAAGTAAAAAAGCACTTAGGGAGTAAATAATGGCACGCTTTATTTTCATCTTTTTTCTATCTGCCTATAGTCTCCAGGTCTTCGCTTACGAGCAGAACGCCTATGCTAAACCGATACAGTATGCGGGTTTTGTTGACGATGTAAGCTCTCTGGTGACGAGGGTGACGAAGAATGGTTGGCAGATCAGCGAGCAAAAGTCTGGTCTTTACTCGGTTACGCTGAACTACAAGGGCTATGCAATAAACACGGCGATTACCGATGCAGGATCATCGCTGACGATCCAGCTTATTTCCGCCGATAGGCTCGACTGTAAAAAGTGCACCGTCGATGATGAGAAGGTGCAGGGCTGGTTATTACGAATGCGGAAGTTGATTGCGCGAGAGGTGACCGAGCAGGCGCGGGACGCTGCGAGGGAGGCTTTAAAGCCCGCAAGCGATCAGACCTAACGGTCAAAGTATGCCGCGCAATATGGTGGCGACTCCGGTCGTTAATTGGCAAGCACTCTGACGGTAATAAAAACCTTGGCAAGGAGGCCGCTGCCTCCCTAGTGTGGGCTCCACTATCGCTGGTACAGCCTCAGGCAGAGATGCCGACGCTGCGGGACCAGTCCCGAGCGTTTTTTCTCTCCGCCTTAACAGCCGCTCTGTAGCGCTGAGAGTTGAGTCCGGCCGGCGCCGTTGGGTAGACGTTCTTGCACTCCATCTGCAGCTTAATTACACGACAGGGGTAGCCGTTGTTGTCGCTGTCGAACTGGGTAACTTCTTGGAAGCCGAAGTGGTGGTAAAATTTGCGTGCCGTTACATTGCCGGCCAAGACGTAGGCAATGGGAATATGATCCATCGCGGCGAAGGCGTTGAGCAGTAGTTTGGCGCCGATTCTACTGCCGAAGGCTGTCGGGTCTACATACAGCCAGCTAACCTCGGCACCGCTGATGCCGACGAAGCCCATGACAACGTCATCGGCGACAGCGACCAGCTTCTGCGATTGCTGAAAATCACTGAGCCCGTCACGGTCATCGGCGAGGGTGATAAAGGCCTGGGCATCACAGGAGCCCTGTAGTTCGATCGGGCGTGCGAGATCATGAATCTCGCTGACACGGTCAAAATCGCCATCAACATATTGGCGTACAACAATTTTTTTAAACTTACTCACAATACCGGTACCTCTGTTATTTTTATCTATTTACGACAGTTTGGTTTTTTTTGTGCTTGTTTTGTTGTTGTTATTGTTATTGTTATTGTTGTTATGGTTATTGTTGTTTTCGTTGGAAGGTGTATAGCTTCTCAGAAGATAAGCTTCGATACACTAATTGATTGAATGTCGCCGTTAAAATTTGGTAAGCATTGTCGTTATCGGCGTCGCTGGGGTTGGCTTCGGTGAGGCTGCCGTGCTGGTTCTTTGCCCTATTCAGCGTGAAATAAATGCCCCCGGAGACGCCCCAGAAACCAAATTGCTGGCGTGTTTTCAGTAGGCGTTTATTGGCGTCATAGTCTTCGAGTGTTAGCACATAGCGGCCGTCACTGACTCTCTCGACGGTGACCTGTCGGAAGCCGCCCTGGTTGTTGGCGTGCTTGGCCACCCACTCACCGACAAAGCTTCTTCTTAATGACTCGTTGTCTGCGTGGGCTGTTAACTGTGTTGGCTGAGTCGGCTGGCTTGACTGCGCGGGCTGTGTGATCGGTTTCTCTATCTTGCCGATGGTGGCGCAGCCGCTAAAGGCTGTTAGCGAAAGTATCAGCAAAGCACGAACGTACATAATGAAACCCTTAATAATTAGTCGCTTGACTGTATCATCGCCCAGATAAAAGCTGCCTAGGCGTGTGCGACTCAGTTAAACGGCTATCTATCGCGCTGGCGTTACTGGTTGCCGGCGTATTCTGCCCGTTTTGGCGATGCTCTTGTGTGCGTCTCACCGCAGATTATAAAATTAACCGCGGAGTCTTGTCATCGCCAAGCTCATGGTCGGGACAGGTGACATGGGTCTCCCCCGCCTATTAAGGTGGCCCAGTTTCGACGCCGTTACTGCGTTAAATTTTTCTGCATATTGTGACTGACGGTCTGGTAACCGACGCTATGATACAGTGCCACGGCGGCCGCATTGTGGTTGAAGACATGTAGGCCGAGGCTGCTGGCACCCAGCTCGGTGACGAATTTTTCAATATTGGCCAGTGCCGATTTGGCGTAACCCCTACGACGATAGCTTGGGTTGATTTCGATATCATAGATAAAGGCGGAGGTTGAGTTAACGTTGTTCTCTAGCTTCACCCAGATGTGGCCGACGGGCTGTTGCTGTTCAGCGCTAACGAGGTGAAAAAAGTAGTTGTCCTCGGTGGCTAGCCCTGCGGGCAGCAGCTTGTCGTGTGCCTCCTTGGCGCGCTGCAAGGCCTCGGCCTCAGGCCAGCGGCCCGAGTCCACGTTCGCTTTGGCATAGCTACTAATCGCCGACTGAAAGTAGCGAGAGTAGTCCTCTTCGCTCATCGCTTGCAGGGATGTACTCATATGTTTTTATACTCGTAATTTTTAAAATTATAGATATTTCTTTTTTGATGGTACGTTAAAGCTGCTCTACCTGGAAGCCTTGGGCCTGCAGTTGCTTCAGTAGCCCTTCTTGACCGACTAGGTGCAGCGCGCCGACTAAGATTAAGGGTCTTTTACCATCACTGAGCAGTGTGGGAATTTGTCGCATCCAGGCATTGTTGCGCTCGGTGATCAGTGCGCGATAGATCTCCGGAAACTCGTTTTTCATCTGCGTGACAACGTGGTTGCTGGCCAGCGCTTCGAGGTCGCCGCTGCGCCAGCTGCTCTTCATCTGCTGAATAAACTCAGGCAAGCTTTTCAGGTCGCGAAGCGTGTAGTCGATCATTGTGTTGGGATCGATTTTGTCCATCGAGGAAAGGGCCTGCAGCTGTTGCTGCGGTGTCTCTAAGCTGGTCATGGTCTTATGGTCGGCTCGCGCCAGGCTACTGAAAGAGAAGTCGACGCCCTGGTTAGGCACCATGCCCAGGCGCTGATATTCCAGCATGGTGATGGCCAGCGATAGCCCCCAGGGACGAAACTTGGCGAAGCCGGCGAGGGGAAGTTTGCGCGCTGCCATGAAGTCGGTCAGTCGAGCATAGACCTCAGGGCTCAGCTCGCTGGCAAGCACGCGCTCATCGGTGTAGCTCATGGCCATCATCAGCTGCGCTTGGAAGGCGAGCTGTTGGGTGGCGGCGATGTCGGTTTCCATCACCAGCTTATCGGTATCCCGATACGCGCGGTAGAACTCCTTGGGCAGCGGGTGGTCGGCAGCTGTGAGCAGGTGGACGGTACCGCCAACATAAAAGTACTCCTGCCCCTTGCTGACCTTCCATACAGAAGACGCTGCCAGCGCGTTGTGTGCCCATAGGTTAAGGCTCATCAGTAGGCTGATAATGATAATCTTGCTTGTCTTCATCGCTGTTCCCTTGTCTCTTACTCGTCTAACGGCCAGGTTTTGTTTTGGCCTCGCGCGCGGTTTGATCATTTTTCGTGCGCTGTAAGTTAACACTAATTTTACGCGGCTTTAATGATCTCTCCGCGTTTTTGTCGACTCAGGAGGCGTGACGATGTGGCTCAGCTACTCCAGATCACGCGGCAGGCCAACAGGATCAGCACCACCCCGGAGAGCCGGTCGATCCACTGTGCCTGCTGTCGCAACCGCTGTAAGACGCCTGCTTGTGAGAGTAGACAGGCCACGAGGGTGTACCATAGGCCGTCGACCATGAACGGTGTGGCGACGACCATTGCACGGCTGGATAGGTCGCTGCCGGCGGCGACAAACTGACTGAACAGGGCGATGAAATAGAGGCCTAGCTTGGGGTTCAACAGTGAGATCATGATGCCGTCACGGGCAGCCTCTGCCAGCGAGGCGGCCTGTCCCGTCGCCAGTTTATCCGCGATACCGCCCTTTGAACGTAGGGCGTTCATGCCTAGATAGGCGAGGTAGGCAGCACCGGCATAGCTGATCAGCTTGAACAGTGTGGGGGACTGGTGTAGCAGCGTCGCCAAGCCCAAGATCACCAGTAGCGCATAGAGGCCGACGCCGCAGGCATGAGCCCAGGCGGTGGCGATGCCGTGCCAGCGTCCGCCGGTTAAGCTGTGCTTGGCCACCATCGCCAAGCTAGGGCCGGGCGACATCGCACCGAGCAGCGAAATCATTAACAAAGAAAGCCAAATACTCAAGGCCATAGCAGCATCTCCCGATTGATCAGGCTACGGTAGCAAGTCCATGGTATTTGTTGAAATCATATTAATTAATGATAGCTATGATTTTTAATCATCACCGGTGTCGCTCACCGAATACATCGAGTCGCGCATGATCGTCATCACCCGTTCGCGCAACCAGTGGTGGGCCGGGTCGTCCTGGTGGCGAGGGTGCCACTGCAGCCAGTACTGTTGTCGCGGCGTAGGGAGCGGCAGGTCGGTGCAGTGAATGGCGAAATACTGTCGCATATTGACCGCAATGTGGCGCGGGATGACCAGCAGCAGGTCGGTCTGGCAGACGGTGTTGAGTGCCGAGGTGAAGAATGGCACGGTGCATTGGATACGCCGCTGTTGGCCCTGCTGGGCCAAGTGCTCGGCGACAAACCCGTCCTTATCGCCACCACCGCTGACGGTGACATGGCCAAAGGCGAGAAACTGCTCGAGTGTTAGCTTGTCGGCTGTGGCCAGTGGGTGGCCTTGGCGCATGACACAAACCGGTTTATCCGAGCCGATTCTGGCACCACACAAGCCGTCGTGGATGGCGGGGGCGGTGGTCGACAGCAGGTCGATATCCGAGTCGCCGAGGCCAGTGAGAAAGTCGGGCGACCACAGCTTGAAGACTACATCGACATGGGGCGCTTGCTGCGAGAGGTGGCGGATAATATCCGGCAGGATGTAGTGTGCAACATAATCGGAGGAGGATAAGACGACCTGCCCCTGCCAGCTCGAGGGCGCAAATTGCAGCGGGGCAAACAGTTGCTCGCATTGCGTCATCAGCTCGCTGAGTTGCTCCTGCAGCTGCAGCGCGCGGGGCGTCGGGTATAGCTGGTTGCCCTGGCGTACCAGCAGTGCATCATCGAACAGCTCGCGCAATTGTGCGAGTTGGCGGCTCACCGCCGACTGGGTGAGGTGCAGCTGTGCTGCGGCCTTGCTGACATGGCACTCAACGAGCAGCACCTGCAGTGTCCGCAGTAGGTTTAAGTTGTGGCCAGGCATGGTGTCGACTAACTCCTGTGCGGCGAGGGTTTAATTCGCCTTCATTAAGGTGAGCGTGTTAGCGCTCATTATAGCGACGTTTATCACAGCGGCGCGCGCACGAGGATTATGATTTGCTGGCAGGCATTAAGAAATCAGGGTCTCTCTCCGTTGAGCCGAGTTTAAAGTAGCCCCATTTTTCTAGATTGAGAAAATAGTATTTCCGCTTTCCCTCCAACGACGCACTGCCGAGGCTGTTACAGGATTGATAGTGGCCATGCTGATCGATACAGCCATTGAGGGGGACTTCATTTCTGGTTTGTAGTGTCCAGCCGGTGTCGCCCTTGCTGCCCAGGATGATATAGCCGACGGTCCATGTCCGCTGACCTTTTTTTCTGTCTTTAGGTCTGGTGCCGGTAAAGAAGGCAATAAACTGCCTCTTATCTTTGCTGATGAAGCCATGATAGAAGGATTTTTCATCGATGTTCCGTTGCTTCTGCTTGATGGTCTCAAGAATTATTGGATCTGGCTTTGCTGTCTTATACACCTCGTTGAGGATGGCAAAACGCTTTTCTTTTAGCGCCTCGTTCCATGCAACATTGTTAATCGCGTGATCTCGAATCGCTTGCATAATGGCCGGTATCGCCCGATTCAACGCGCCGTTGTCAGGGCAGTAAGCGCGTTCGTCTTTTTCGCTTGTTTTGTCGCACTGATCGCTCGATGCCTTGTCAACGGCACTGCCAGCGAATACCTCGTCGAAGAACAGCTGGTTTCTTAGTGCGTCGTATATGTTTACCTTGAGCTTTGTCTGTAGCTGGCCGTGGTCGCTGAAAATAACAACCTGAGGAAAAAAGATAACGTATTGCGCTTCTGACTTTTTCGCGAATTCTCGCAATGCCTGCTTATCGTTGGCATCGGGTTTGACGCTGAGATCCGCGCCCGTGAAGGCGCCAAGCCCCCACGGGGCTAGTTGATAAAAAGCGTAGCGTATTCTCAGTGGTATCGACTGGTAATAATTCATCCCTATCGACTTTGTCTTGCTGTCGACATATTGCTGTGCGTCCTTACCGGTGATGGTGATCTTGGGGGCGGTGACAACGGCTGTTGGTAATGGCACGTCGTCAGCGTACGAGGGCAGAGCAATAAAAGGAGAGAGTAAAAAGATCAATAATAGCTTCTTGATATCAAACATTGGCTTGGCCACCCGACGACTTGTTGAATACTCATACTATTCTATAAATCGTTCGTTATTCTCGATAATTGAAAACCGACTTATGAGATATTTGTTTTGCTTGTTTGACGTCAATTTTATCAACGTTTTTGCCGACATCGATCATCGCTTTGGCGTCATGCTGGATGGCCCAGCTGTGGATTATAGCGAACGACTGGTCGTTGCTGAGACAGCCATTAAATGTTTTTCTCGAGTTCTTTTTCTTGGCGGTATAAGTAATAAATCATCACTAACAGGGGAATGTTTTTTGTTAGCGGCCCAAACGGGTGTAGCCAGTAATGGGCATCGATCACTGTCAGCAGCACGGTATAGAGGGTGATGATGATGAGCTGAAGCCAATAACAGTGGCGGAGTTGTCTGCCGTAGAGTAGCCAGACGCCGATCAATAGATCCACGATACTGCCTGAATATAGGCAGATACTGGCTAGGCTACCGTCGATGCCGGCTGCGGCTAAAATTTGATAGCTCAACGCCTGGGCAAAGATCGCAGAGGTGGCGGCGGTGAAAATCCACAATAGGGCAAGACTCAGTCTGGCAGCTAGGTTAACGCTAATGTTCATGATGGTGGCATCTATGTCAGTGGCAGCGGCTTGAAAACCATTAGCCAGAAGATCACGAGGATGGCGCAGAAGGCGGGCACACCAAGTGCCGTCCACCAGCGCATCATTTGCTTGAACGGCGCACCGAGTTCGCCACTCTCGACGGCACTGTCGGCAAGGTTGCGCAGCCGGTACTGAATGACCACCACCGGTACCCAGCAGGCGCCAATGAACAGAAATAGGCTAATCACCAGTAAAAACCAGCTCGAAGTGAAGGTGTAGCCAAGTCGCATCATCAGCATTAAGCCGGTGACAAACTGCACGACAATAGCGGGGGTGGTAAACAACCAGTCGGCGAGTACGACGTGACGGGCGGTCACCGCGATGGCCTGGATATTGTTGGAACGATTCGCCATGAACATAAAGAAGGCGATGCCGGCGCCGGTGCCGGTGACAATGACGGCACTTAAAATATGGATCATCTTCAGTAGCAGGTAGTTATCCACAGCGTTGCTCCGTTTGCTGCACAATGCCTAACGGTAGCGCTTCATGGTCAAACTCCGCCAGCGTATAGAGGCCCATACAAGGCATAGCGCCGCGGTGCTCTATGGTGCCCGCGATGAGCTTCTTGGCGAGAATAATCGCTGAGATAGTCGGTATATAGGGGCCCATGCCATCTGTGGCTGAAAGTAACCAGTCGATCGCTAAGGGCTTGTGGTCGGTGCCCAAACCGCTGAGGTTGACGCGCATGCCGCCGATGTCGCTGCCTAAGCGCAGGAACCACTCGCTGGCTTTGACGATCGCGGGGGTATGCGCTGACCAGTCTTTGACGATGCCTCGCTTGCTGAGCCATGCCATGAGGACCATGCCAAAATGCAGTAAGGGTAATTCTAGCCCGGCCTGAAAGCGCACGCTGTGCACGGATGGGTAGTATTCGGGGAAGAGTTGTAAGTCGGGGATATCGATATTGGCGAGCCAGCGTCGACCGACGACATCGCCAAAGTCGAGTTTTCTCGGCGACATCCAGCCGTATTGGTCGAACCAGCGTCCCTGCTGAAAGCATGAGAACGGTTTGCCGGTATAGGAGAGAATGGCGCTGACTGTCGCCTCGCCGCGCTCGGCTTGATTGCCGGGAGCGATGGCGAAGTCGATGGCGTCGAGCCGGGAGAACTGGTCAATAAAATGCTCGACCACGGTCGATGAGAGGCCGGGCACCGAGCTCGCCCCAGAGACCAGTAATAGCCCCTTGTCACGGGCCTGCTTATCCAGCTGGCTAATATCGCAGACAAAGCGGCGATCGTCAGCGAGATCGATGTAGTGATTGCCGAGCTGAAGACAGGCTTCGGCGACGCGATAATCTTGCCCTTGAAAAGGCCCGCCGGTATGGATGACAAGGTCGGTCGATAAGGCCCGTAGCTGCTCAACGAACTGCGCGCTGCCGGTATCAACGACGGCGGCCTCCAGTGTTGCGGCAAGATTTTTTGCCGACAACTCGGCGCAGAGTCGTGCCGCTTTCTCGGCATCTCTTCCGGCAATGACAACGGTAATACCTTGCAAGCTGGATAAGCTTTCTGCAATACGCTTACCGAAGTTGCCGTAGCCGCCGAGGATTAACACTCTGCGTACGTCCATGTGCTCTCTCTTATGATTATTTATCACCGTTACGATAATGATTTTACCGTCGATTGAAAGCAAATTCGTGATTCGCTATTTGGTTCGCTAGGGTAAATCGCTCGGTTAGCGAGTGAGATCTAACAGCTGGGCTGTACCGCTGAGGGCTGATCTGATGCGTTATTTGGCCGTCGCTCAGCTCGCGGCTGTCTATACTGACGGAGAATTAATTTTCTTTTCACAGATCGGTAACATTAGCGCTATAGCATGCAGGCGAAGATAAATCGTTGAAGATAATGAGGCAAATAATGAGCAGTATTGACCACTCCAAACGATCTTTTTTAGCGCGCAGCGCGGCTCTATCCGGCGTGCTATTTCTCGGCGGCATCAGTCCGTTAGCCCTAGCTAAGAATAGCGACAAGAAAGCGTTTAAAATTTCTAAATTATTAAGCTTTCAATCGATCCCTCACTCGACCCGTGATGCGGTGACCATCGCCGAGGGCTATAGCGCCGAGGTGTTGATCAGCTGGGGTGATGGGCTGTTTGCCGATAGTGCCAAGTTTCATTCTGACGGCAGTAATACGGCGGCCGATCAGCAGCGCCAGTTCGGCGATAGCAACGATGGCATGAGCTTATTTGAAATCAACAATGATCGTTTACTGTTAGTGGTCAACCACGAATCACCGAATGCGCAATACCTGCATAAACACGGTGGCGAGCTGGTGACAAGTGGTGAAGATACGCTTAAATCACAGGCCTCGGTGGGGATCAGCGTCGTTGAACTGCAGCGCAGTCAACAGGGCTGGCGCGTCAATACGGCGTCAAAGTACAACCGACGTCTCACCGCCAACACGCCAATGTCGATCAGCGGTCCGGCCAAGGGGCACGCCCAGCTAGTGACGAAAGAGGACGCCAGTGGCAGCGTGGTCAAGGGCACGTTTGCCAACTGTTCTAACGGTCAAACGCCCTGGGGAACCTACCTGACCTGCGAGGAAAACTTCGATGACATGTTCGGTTACTCGTCGCAGGCGGGCGATAAAATTACCGACGAAATGGCCCTCTACGGCGTTGCAGAGAAGAGTCAGTACGGCTGGGAAAAATTCGACTCACGCTTCGACTTGGCGAAAAATCCCAATGAGTTTAATCGCTTTGGCTGGGTGGTAGAGATCGATCCCTTCGATCCGACATCGACGCCGATCAAGCGGACCGCCCTCGGTCGTTTTAAGCATGAGAATGCCGCCGTGCAGTTAGCCAAAAACGGCAAGATGGTGGTCTACATGGGCGATGATGAGCGCGGTGAGTTTATCTACAAATTTGTCTCCGACGAGCGCTATAAAGAGGGTGACGATCGACATAATCGTCAGCTGCTTGATCATGGCACACTCTATGTTGCGGTGTTTGACGGCGGTAAAAAACCTCATACGGGGAGCGGCAAGTGGCTGCCTCTGGTGTTTGGTCAGAACGGCTTGACGCCAAAAAATGGTTTCCACTCACAGGCCGATATCTGTATCCATACCCGTAAGGCGGCACGTATTGTTGGCGGCACCGATATGGATCGCCCGGAGTGGGTGGCCGTTAATCCGAAAACAGGGCAGGTGTTCTGCACCCTAACCAACAACAATAAGCGTGGCAGCGACAAGCTTCCCGTCAATGCGGCCAACCCACGCGAGAAGAATCTCTACGGTCAGATTATCCGCTGGCGTGAGCAGGGTGACGACCATACTGCGCTGAGCTTTAGCTGGGATATGTTCCTCATCGCCGGCAATCCGAACCTCTACCCACCCAGCGATCCACGCCACGGCTCTAGCAACATCACTAAGGCGCTCAGCTTTAACTCGCCGGATGGCTTGGCCTTCGACCGCGATGGTCGTATCTGGTTTGAAACCGATGGTAAGTACAGCAATACCGGTGATTATCTCGGCCAGGGCAATAATCAGATGTTTGTCGGCGATCCGGAAACGGGCGAGATTCGTCGCTTCATGACCGGACCGAAGTCGTGTGAGCTGACGGGTATTTGCTGGACACCTGATGATAAAACGATGTTAGTGAATGTGCAGCATCCGGGCGAGGCAGGCGATTCAACCTTCCCTAACAACAGCCCGCGTCCGCGTTCGAGCGTGATGATGATTCGCAAGAATGATGGCGGCACGATTGGTAGCTAGTTTCTCCGTTATAACGCAGCTAATACGAACGACTAAGTGACAATCTGTTGCGAGAGCAGGTTGTCCTTGTTGTATGCGTTAAACATTGCAATGGCCGTTGTCTCGGGTAGAGTTGGTGGAAAATAAAGGGCGGCATGCCTGGGCAGGCGGTATTGATAAAGGCCGTAGCAATGAAGCTGATGATTGTTAATGGAGTGATAAAAATTGGAATACTTTAGAAAGGTAAGCGGCGTATTTCTCGTTGTTATTGGCGTGGTGGTGTTGGTTGTTCTCGTTATAAATATGAATGACTATGTGCAGGAATTCTCGAATAACCCTATCCATCACTATATTGTTGCTACAGACAAAACTGACAGCGTCATAAAAATTGGGGAGGCAACAATCGTTGTGTCAGAGAGCGTCTACCATTTTGCAGCTCTACTGCTCGGCTTTCTGTTCTTGAGGGTATGGGTTGAGGTGGGGTCTACCCTGGTGAAAACAGGCCGCGTGTTAATCACAAACGATGCCGAGAGGGTTGAGCAACTTGTTGAGAAGTTAGTGAACAAAAAAACCTGAACCATAACGAAGAGTGTTAGCAGGCGCTTTCTATCGAAGGGTATCTACAGGCAGCGCTAATTTCTTGCGCTACTGTGTCTGCTGGCGGCAAAGCCGCCAGTCCATCACGGCTGTATTAATCAACCTGATTAATGAAAAGCCGGCTTAGTCTCCGGTCTTGCTCCGCACTAATTGAATACTGAATGTAAGTATCGAGCTCTTTGAGAATGGTTTCGAGCGTTAGCTTGTCCTTTTTTTCTACGGCGTTACTGGCCTCGGCAAGGGCGTCGTTGATGTGCTTGCTGGCGCGGCCCTCTGACAGTAATGATATGACAAAGTGTTGCGAGGCTTCGAGGTCTTCGGGAAACAGCAGGATAGCGATATCGCCGAGTGCTGCAACGGTAGCGGTGCCGGTGCAGTTGGCGTTGCCGGTCCAGCCTGAGCAGTAACAGCTGCAGCTGCTGCCGCCACTGGCGCTACACGAGGTGCCATCGTCACAGCTGATGCTGCATTCACAGGTTTCCACCGCGGTTGCGGTAGCAGAATAGCTGGCGAGAGCGATGGCGAATAGAGCGAGTATTGCTAGCAGTATTGTTGTTTTGGAAAATGCAGTATTAGTCATAATAAACATCCTTTTTAGTTAACATTAAAGTTCCGTCTTTATGTTTGAGCTAGCTGACGATATACCAGTCGTTCCATTATTGCAATGCGCCGATTGCAGAGCTTTATGTTTCTTGCTTTTTTATTCTTGTTGTTGGTTTTGTTTGTTTGTAAAGACTGTTGGCTTTCGTTTTTCTAACTGTTTTACCGTTTGTTCTGGATGAGCTTTGGCGTCTTTTGTTGAAAATCCGCGACAGTATTTTACCGGCGCGGTATTGGCGGTTATTTAATGGCAGTCTAGCGCGACTGTTGCTGACTTAGGTTATTTCGCCGCTTGAGCGCCGAAGAGATAGTCTCGGCGCTGTTCAAGCCAGAGCGGATAGGGTTGCATCGCCTGGGCGTAGCGACGACTCTGCAAGTGCCCGTGCAGCCACTGCTGTAGTCTGGGGTAGGGGGCTTGTCGGAACCACTGGCGCTCGACGCGAGAAAACTGGCGAATGAAGGGCAACAGGGCGTAGTCGACTAGGCTCTCGCGTGCGCCGAACAGAAAGCCCTGCTCAAGGTTCTGCTCCAGTGGTTGCAGGAAATGTTCGCAGGCCTGACGCTGACTGAGCTTATCGTCCCGGTGGTAGCGCTTGGCCGCCTTATAGCTTTCCAGCGCCGACTTGAAGACGTGGTCGGCGCTGTGGATAACGCTGAGCATGTCGACGAGGGCGTCGTGATCGTCGCTGTGCAGCAACCCGTGGGGGTCGTTTTGGTGTAGCGCCCAGAGCATGATTTCCAGGCTCTCGTCGATGACCGTGGTGTTATCCACCACCAGTACCGGCACGGTGCCTTTTGGGGAGCTGGTTAGCAGTTCGGGGGGCTTATCTTTGAGGCTGACGGCGCGCAGCAGTACAGTCTGTTCGGCGAGCAATAGGCCGAGTCGAGCGCGCATCGCATAGGGGCAATGCTGCAGTGAGTAGAGTATCGCTGGTGACATATATTCTCCACGGTAGCGGTGCTGAGAAGGGGGTAGATAGGGTAGCGCGATTCGGGCCGTGTCGTCTCTAGTGATCGTCAGCGCTATCGTGGGGCTTAGGCCCATCGTGCGCCCGGCATGGCAATAGGTGGCGGATGAGGGTAAAATTCGCCGCCCTAAATGATGATCGATGTATTGAGTGAGTAGCCGGCGATGAGTAGAAAGATTGAGTTATTGGCCCCGGGCGGCGATGTGGAGGCGATTAAGGCGGCTATTGTTGCCGGCGCCAACGCCGTTTATTGTGGTCTAGACACCTTCAACGCGCGTAACCGTGCTGCCAATCTCTCTTTTGATGAGCTCGCCGGCGTGCTGCGTTTGGCGCGACAGTATCAGTGCGAGGTGTTTCTCACGGTCAACGTGGTGATCCTCGAACAAGAGTTGAAGGCACTGTTTAAGTTGTTGAGTCAGCTGGTGAATCTTGGCATCGATGGCATCATTGTGCAGGACTTGGCGCTGTTTACGCTGGTGAAGAAGTATTTTCCAACACTCGACATCCACGCCTCGACGCAGTTGACCACACACAACGAGGGCCAGCTGCCCCTCCTCGCCAAGTTGGGGGCGTCGCGGGTCAACCTGTCGCGTGAGCTGAATTTGGCGGAAGTGGAGTCGATGACGGCGGTGGCTCATCAGCACAACCTACTGACGGAGGTGTTTGTACACGGCTCACTGTGTATCGCCTTCTCGGGGCAGTGTTACTCGAGTTCGGTCAGCGTCGGCAACTCCGGTAACCGGGGGCGTTGCAGCCAGGCTTGTCGTGATGAGTACGAGGAGACCGCCGCCGGTAATAAATTCCCGCTCAACCTGAAGGATAACTCAGCCTACTTCGACCTACCCGAGTTGGTCGCCGCCGGTGTCGACTCGCTGAAGATCGAGGGACGTATCAAGGGCGCGCACTACGTTTACACGGTCGTCGACAGCTGGCGTCAGCAGATGAATAGCTTCGTCGAGCGCGGCGAGTTGTTAGCCGACGACTCGAACCTGCACAAGGTGTTTAACCGCGACTTCACCAACTCGTTCTTGAAGGGCAACCTGACCAAGGATATGTTCATCGATAACCCGCGTGATTATAGTGTGCAGCACGCGATCGATAGCAGCGACGCCATCTCGGTGGTGCAGATCCAAGAGGTGAAGCAAGAGTTGTACGCCGATCGTAACGCCTTAGGCGATGAGCTGGCGGAGAAGATACAGTCGCTGCACATCGACAAGTTGCCGTTGCAGATCCACTTCATTGGCACCGCCGAGCAGCCGTTAGTGATTGAGGTGATCTCCGGTGATCAGCGCTTCACGCTGCAATCAGAATCTGTGCTGGCGACCTCAGAGCGTCCTAATATCACGGCACCGCAGCTCGAGAAGCGCTTTAAGAATATCAGTCCGTGGCACCACGATGTTGCGCCACTGGACTTTAGCCAACTACAAGACAACCTCAGCCTGCCCTTCCAGGCGCTGACGACACTGCGCAGTGAGCTCGCCACGTGGCTTAATGACGGTCGCCCGCAGCTGCCAGCAGTGGAGTTACCGGTATTGGAGCGTCACCCTAAGCTGAGCGACAAGCCAACGCTATCGCTATTGATCAGCGACGTTAAAGACTTGCACCTCTGTGATGTCACCGACGCCGATATCTATTTCAAGCTGCCGGAGAGTTTTAAGAAGGGCTGCCGTAAGTTTATCGATATTCTGCAGGCCAACCCGCGCCTGATTCCGTGGTTCCCGGCGGTGTTGATTGGCAAGGATTATATCGAGGCGGTGAATATCCTCGAGCAGGTGCGGCCATCGCGCATTGTCAGTAACAACACCGGTGTTGCCTATAAGGCAACCAGTCTGGGTATCGAGTGGATCGCCGGGCCGCTGCTCAACACCACTAACTCCTTCACCTTGCAGACGCTGCAGGAGGAGATGGGCTGCTCCGGTGCCTTCATCTCTAATGAGATCAATCGCCTGCAGATGCGTAACATCGCTCGACCGAAGAATTTTAAGCTGCTGTACAGCATCTATCACCCGATCCTGATGATGACCAGCCGCCAGTGTTTCTTCCAGCAGACCGTCGGTTGCAAGAAGCCGAGCATCGAAGACGGCTGTATGCTCAAGTGTGAGAAGGCGACCACCATTACCAACGTCAAGGGTGTGTCGTTTGCCGTCGATAAGCAGAAGGGCGGCTACCCGAGTATCTATAACGACGAACAGTTCTTGAACGTCGAGGTGGTGGCAGATTTGGCTGAACTGTACGATGAATTCTTCATCGACCTGACCAATATCGGTGCCGGCTCGAAGGCGGAGCAGGATAAGGTACAGTTGATCCAGCATTTCGAAGGCTTGTTGGCCGGGGTCGAGGGCGCGGCCGAGGCACTGCACGAGCAGGTGACGGTGTCGACTAACGCCCAGTATCGTCAGGGACTATAGAGCAGCTGCTTCGCTCTCTGCTTCAAGGCTCAGCCTGTGGGTGAGCACTAACTGTTGCGGTGCGATGTGGCTGGCAATGATGAGCATGGCAGGGCGGTAGGCGTGATTCAGCGCCTCTTCGATGGTGGCGATAGTCTGCCGATCCAGCCCCTCAAAGGGCTCGTCGAGCAGCAGCAGCGTTGGTCGCTGCAGCAGCACGCGGGCGAGGCCGATGCGTCGCGCCTGACCACCGGAGACCAGTGAGCCCTGTTCGCCGAGCAGGGTCTGCAAGCCCTGAGGCTGCTGTTGCAGCCAGTCTTCGAGGCCGACGGCCGCGAGCACGGCGCATAGCTGTTGGTCGCTGGCCTCAGGGTCGCCCAACAGCAGGTTGGCGGCGAGGGATTGATTGAAGATATAGGGTGCCTGATTGAGATAACCAATCCGTGACTGATAATCGAGACGCTGTTCGAGGCTGAGTGCTGCCTGCCCATAATGCAGCTCACCGTGTTCGGGGGCTAGCTGGTTGGCCAGCACGGCGAGTAGCGTCGATTTACCGCTGCCGCTGCGCCCCTGTAACCACAGGCGATCGCCGTGCTCCAGTTGTAAGCTGACAGCGGGGCTGGCGTTGAGCGCACCGGGCTGTCGACCGCTGAGCTCAACGAGCTGTAGCGCTTTGATGTCGTCAGTCTTCGCGGTGGGGGGGGCAGTATCGCAGGCGTCCTGGCCAAGTTGGTTGAGGCGGTGCAGGCCGACGCCAGTCTGGGCGTTGGCGATGAAGCAGTTGGCAGCAGTGGCAAACAGCTCGCTCATGCCCAGTAGCGCTAATAGCAAGCCTGCCAGTAGCACTGGCTGCAGCGATTGATCCTGCAGCTGTGGTTGCACGATCAGTAGGCAGCTACACAGGCAGAGGGCGACACAGGCCTGGATGCCGTGGCGGGCGGCGATAGCCAGCTGCTGGCTGCGCTGCTCCCAGCGCTGTTGGCGTCCCTCTAGGGCGTTGAGGCGCTCGCCGTAGTGTTGCCATTGGCCGCGAATGGTGAGGGTGATAAGGGCGCCAAAAAGGTTGAGGAAGCGGCTGCGGCGCTGGCTGGCCTGCAGCTGCTGTCGACTGATCAGGCGCTGGCCATAGCGGGCCAACAGCAATGGAATGACGATGAGTACGGTGACCAGACAGGGAATAACGGCGACCAATAGGCTCGGTGCGATATACAGGCAGGCGGCGAGGAAGAGTAGCGCGGCACAGCCACTGTAGACGCAGGGCATCCACACTTGCAGTGGCCAGCGGGTGATCAGGTCGATATCGCCGATCAGCCGTTGCAGTTGGCCGCCGACACGTTGCAGTCGATCGGCTGGCTGTCGTGCCATGCGACGCCAGACCCACAGCCGCAGTTCGGTCAACAGCGCCAGTAGGTGATTGTGGGCGGTGAGCTGCTCGAAGTAGCGGCCGACGGTGCGGCTGATGGCCAGCAGGCGGATCAGGGCGCCGGGGGCAAAGTAGTTGAACAGGGCGCCGGCACCGGCGACACCGGCGAGGGCGCTGGCGCTGATAAACCAACCGGAGACACCCAGCAGCAGGATGCCGGCGAGGCTGGCCAGTAGGCCGAGCACCAACGGTAATAGCAGCTGCAAGGGCTGCTGGCTGATCAGTCGACGACGATTGAGGCGGGTTCTCTGTTTCACGGTGCGACCTCCTCATCGAGCTGCCGTATCCGTCCCTGCGCGACGCTAAGTTGCTGTTGCGCCCAGGGCAGGGGTTGGGTGTCGTGGCTGACGATGATCGTGGTCTTGTCGCGGCAGACCCGACGCAGGGTGTCGAGGATGGCCTCGGCGGTCTGCGTGTCGAGGTGGGCGCAGGGCTCATCCAGCAACCACAGCGGGGCGTTGCTGAGGATGGCGCGGGCGATTGACAACCGCTGTAGCTGGCCGCCGGAGAGGCCGCTGCCGAGCTCGCTAATAGAGGCATCGAGGCGCAGTGGCAGGGCGTCGACGAAGGACCAGGCTTCAGCTTGTTGCAGCGCCGCGACGATCTCGCTATCGGGCAGCGCGGGACAGCCGAGCAGCAGGTTTTGTCGCAGCGTGCCGGAGACCCACTCCGGCTGTTGTGGTAGCCAGGCGAGTTGGCGGCGCCAGTGCGCTAACTCGACTTGGCGCAGCTCGATCCCGTCGACCAGGATGTCGCCTCGGTAGCGTTGCTCGAAGCCGAGTAATAGGTTGATGATGCTGGTCTTGCCGGCGCCGGAGTGGCCGCTGAGCCACAGGGTCTCGCCGCTGCTCACCTCGAGATCGACGCCTTGCAGCAGCGTCCGCTCACCGACCTGCCAGTGCACATCGTGAAAGCGGATGCGCGGCGGCTGTGACGCGTGCTGGACGGGCGAGCTTGTCGGTGCGTTAGATAATGGCTGCTGTAGGATCAGCTCTATTTGCTC
This sequence comes from Sinobacterium caligoides, assembly GCF_003752585.1. Taxonomy (NCBI): domain Bacteria; kingdom Pseudomonadati; phylum Pseudomonadota; class Gammaproteobacteria; order Cellvibrionales; family Spongiibacteraceae; genus Sinobacterium; species Sinobacterium caligoides. The sequence goes on along the minus strand of NZ_RKHR01000004.1, from coordinate 1,292,323 downwards.
GGCGGCGGCCTGCGCCTTCTGTTTGGCGTGATAGTCGGCACCGAGTTGGCGTAGTGGCTGGTAAAACTCCGGTGCCAATAATAACAGGAAGAGGGCTTGAGGCAGGGCGAGGAAGGTTTCTCCCCGTGCCCAGGGTAATAGCTGCAACAGGCCGAGCCCTAGCACGAGGGCGATGATGGCAATCGCCAGCGAGGCGAAGAGCTCGAGGGTGGCGGTGGAGATGAAAGCCAGTCGCAGCACTTTCATGGTGGTCTGTTGATAAGCCTCGGCGCTGCTTCTCAGGCGAGCCTCACCACGCTCGGTCTGGCGCAGTATCTTTAGCTGCTGTAGGCCGCGACTGAGATCGACAAACTGATTGGAGAGCAGCGCGAGACGCTGGAATTGTTGTCGGTTGGCGCGGGCAGCCCGCTCGCCGACCAGAATCATGAAATAGATGACCAGCGGTGCCGTGAGCAAGAATACCGCGGTCGCTAGCCAGGAGACAAAGGCGGCGGCGATGATGCTGACCAGGGGGACCAACAGTGCGAGGCGGGTCTGGCTGATGTAACGGCTGAAGTAGTCGTCGAGGGCGTCGACCTGCTCGTAGACAATGGAGGAGAGACCGCCGTCGTGGTCAATCGCCTTGCGACCGGGGCCGAGGTTGGCGAGTTGAGTGAGCAGTCGTCGACGTAGTGGGTAGCGGATAGCGAGGCTGGCGCGCAGGCCGCAGTGATCTTTGCCCCAGTGGGCGAGGTAGCGCAGGCCAAAGACGGCCATCAGTAGATAGATGTAGAGAGAGGTGATCTGGCGCTGTAGCACCATCTCGGAGATGATCGAGGCCAACAGTGCGGCCTGAGCCACCACGCACAGCGCGATGGTCAGGGCGGCTCCGTCGGCAGCAGCGTAGTAGCGGCGCTGCTGTTTTTGTAGGGAGACGAGAAGGACGTTGGCCACGAGTTACTCGTTGCCTTCCTCACCCTCATAACCTTCAAACTCAAGCCAGATGGCATTGATAATGCCGAGTGAACAGGCAAGTACGACGCCTAAAGCCCAGGTGAAATACCACATATCTTATTGCCTTTAGTAGAGTGAATGTGAGTTGTCTTGGATGTGTTGCTTGCTGAGCTTGCCGCGCATCGTCCAGTAGCCCCAGGCGGTGTAGCTGAGGATGATCGGTACGAAGATGCAGGCGACGATAGTGGCCAGAGTCAGCGTGTACTCACTTGATGTAGCATCCCACATGGTCAGGCTGGTCGCCGGATTGGTGGATGATGGCATCAAGAATGGGAACATCGAACCGCCGGCGGTGAAGATGATACCGGCAATAGCGAGTGATGAGGCGACGAAGGCGACGCCAGAGCGCTGCAGGTACGAGGCCAGTGCCGCGGCTAACATGCCGGCAATACCGAGGATCGGCGCGGCAATTAGCAGAGGGTACTGCAGGTAGTTGTTGAGCCAGCCACCAGGCTGCACGGCCACGGTCTTCATCATCGGGGTCAGTACGGCGTTGCCGTCGACCTGGCTGCTGATCACATAGCCTTCGATGCCAGTAGCGACCCAGACGCCGGCGAGGGCGAACAGTACCGCGGTGATGGGGGCGAGCTTGATAGTGAGGTTGCGGCTGCGTGCTTGCAGCTCGCCCTCGGTCTTCATCTGCAGCCAGCTGCTGCCCTGAGTAAAGATCATCAATACGCTGACGAAGCCGGCGAGTAGGGCAAAGGGGTTAAGTAGGCCGAAGAAGCTGCCGGTATAGCTGACGCGCATGATCTCGTCGTATTGAAACGGGACGCCCTGTAGTAGGTTACCGAAGGCGACGCCGAAAATCAGTGGTGGGATGCTGGAGCCAAAGACGATCGCCCAGTCCCAGTAGTTACGCCATTTGGCGTTGTCGATCTTGGAACGGTAGTCAAAGCCGAGCGGGCGGAGCCAGAGCGCCACGAGGGTAAGCATCATGGCGAAGTAGAAGCCCGAGAAGGAGGCGGCGTAGACCATCGGCCAGACCGCGAACAGCGCACCACCGGCGGTGATCAGCCAGACCTGGTTACCGTCCCAGTGTGGGGCGATACTGTTAAGCATGATGCGGCGTTCGTCGTTGTCTTTGCCGAGTATGCGCAACAGACCACCGACGCCCATGTCGAAGCCATCGGTGATGGCGAAGCCGGTAAACAGTACGCCTATTAAGACCCACCAGATGAACTTGAGTGATTCGTAATCCATGTTACACCTCTTCTTTGCGGCTGGTGTCGAGTTGGTCTAGGTCGTTTTCGAGATCGTAGCGACCGGTATGCAGGCTGGAGGGCCCTTTTTTGGCGAAGTGGATCATCAGGTAGACCTCGATAACCAGGAAGACGCTATAGAGTAGGGTAATCAGCGCCAGGGAAATGATCAGGTCCGTCGCGGTGAGCGAAGAGACCGCGATGTGCACCGGTAGGATGTCACCAATGGCCCAAGGTTGGCGACCAAACTCGGAGATGAACCAGCCGGCTTCGGAGGCGATCCAGGGCAGCGGTAGGCCGATGATGAAGAGCTTCAGCAGCAGCGGGTTTTGACCGATGCGGCGGCGGGCGTTCTGATAGAAGGCGATGCCGAACAGCAGCAGCATGGCGAAGCCACAGCCGACCATCAGACGGAACACCCAGAATAACGGCGCCACCTCGGGAATGGTGTCATCGACGGCCTTCTGCAGGATCTCCGGCGTGACCTGAGTGAAGTCTTCGGTATAACGCATGACGAGCAAGCCGTAGCCCAAGTCGCCCTTGAGTTGATCGAACTTGGCGTGTTCATCGGGGGTGGCAGTGTCGTCACGGAGCTTCGCTAACAGTTGGTTGGCGTAGATGCCGTTGACGATACGCTGGCGGTTAAGTTCTTTCAGCTCGCGCAGGCCGGTGACCTGGGTGTCGAGGGAGCGGGTGGCGATCAGCCCCATCAAGCCGGGAATCTTGATCGCGTACTCGGTCTTCTCAAGGTCTTGGTTGGGGAAGCCGATCAGGGTGAAGTCAGCGGGGGCTGGTTGGGTCTCCCACTCAGCTTCGATGGCGGCTAGCTTCACTTTCTGCACGGAGCCGATCTCGTAGCCAGACTCGTCACCGAGCAAGATGACCGAGAGGCAAGAGGCGAGACCGAAGGCGGCGGCGATGGCAAAAGAGCGACGCGCAAAGGCGAGATCGCGGCCCTTCAGCATGTAGTAGCTGGAAACTGCGAGCACGAACATGGCGGCAGTGACGTAGCCAGCCGAGACGGTGTGCACGAACTTGACCTGGGCGACGGGGTTGAAGACGAGGGCACCAAAGTCGACCAGCTCCATGCGCATGGTCTGATAGTTGAACTCGGCACCGACGGGGTTTTGCATCCAGCCGTTGGCGATCAGTATCCACAGTGCGGAGAGGTTGGAGCCGAGGGCGACGAGCCAGGTGACGACGAGGTGCCTGACCTTGCTCATGCGATCCCAGCCGAAGAAGAAGAGGCCGACTAGCGTCGATTCGAGGAAGAAGGCCATCAACGCCTCAATGGCCAGTGGCGCGCCGAAGATGTCGCCGACATAGTGAGAGTAGTACGACCAGTTGGTGCCGAACTGGAACTCCATGGTGAGGCCGGTGGCGACACCGAGGGCGAAGTTGATGGCGAATAACTTACCCCAAAAGCGCGTCATATCTTTGTAGATCTGCTTACCGGTAATGACGTAAGTAGATTCCATGATCGCCAGCATAAACGTCATGCCGATGGTGAGGGGGACAAACAAAAAGTGATACATCGCGGTAAGGGCGAATTGTAACCTGGAGAGGTCGACCACCGTTTCTGAAACCATAGGGATAACCTGACGTTAGAGTGGAGCGGCAGAAATATTTTTCCGCGGCGAGGAACCGTTTACTGAACCGGAGATTGTCGCTGCAGCGAGTCCTCGATGCATTGACGCTCGTCATAGTGAAGCATTTTTTCGCCTTTTTTTCCGTTATTTTATGTTTAATAACAGATTGTTAGACTGGCTCAACAGGTGTTTAAAATAGAGTTAATTATAGACTATTCCTGTGTTTTGTTGAGGAGGTAATGCTAATTGTAGTGGGTACTTACCACTCCTGAGCGATATAGGTCATCGTGATACCGTTGCCGTAGCCAGAACTATACTAAACATTTCTTACGAATGTGTTCACAGGCACGCTCGCCCGGTCGAAGAGAGCGAGTTGAGTGTAATGTTTGTTGAGCGCGATGGCTGTTGAGCGCGGTGTCTGTTGAGGATGGAGGCTGATGGAGCGAAGAGGTTCGTGGGTATTGCAGCGCTCGCGTCACTGGCTGCGTGGTGCGCCACCGGCGGGCTGGCGCCAGCCCTGGGTGAGTTCGGCGGCATTGGCGTTGCTGGCGCAGGTTCGTCAAGATGCCTGGCGTTGTCGGCACGAGACCGGCAGGGCGGTGTTGAGTGAAACCGTGCTGAGCGCACTCGCCAACGTGCCGAGGGAGCACTTTGTTGAGCCGGCGCAGGCGGCCTACAGCTATCTCAATCGAGCGCTACCAATCGCTTGTCAGCAGACTATTTCACAGCCTTATATTGTCGCGCTGATGACTGACTTACTCGATTTATCGGCGACGGACCGGGTGTTGGAGGTGGGTACCGGCTCGGGTTATCAGAGCGCGGTTTTGGCGCCGTTGGTAGGGCAGCTCTGTACGATTGAGATCATCCCCGAGTTGGCGGTACGCGCGGCTGCGCGGCTGCGCCGCTGGGGTTATGGCAACATTCTCTTTTGCACTGGGGATGGCTACCGTGGCTGGGATGAAGGCTGCCTCTTTGAGGCTATTATCGTCACCGCGGCAGTGGCGACGATCCCGCCTAGGCTGCTGGCCCAGTTGAGGCCGGGGGGGCGGATGGTGTTACCGCTCGGGGCCGAACATCAGACACAGCAACTGCTGTTAGTGACCAAGAGACAAGACGCGACACTGTGCCAGCGAGCGGTGTTGCCGGTGCGCTTTGTGCCGCTGACAGGTCGCCACTAGCTGGCGCTATCGAGCATGATGCTGTTTCAGTCGTCTCGGTACGGTTGAATTTAAGGTTGATTGTTCTAATCTAAAGGATGGGAGCGGCTCATAATAGAGCCGTCATTAGCCCGTGCTGGCGGGGTCTAGTTAGGCGCAATGTTCGCAGAATTATGGGGGCGGTGTGAACAAAAGACCGTATTTAGTCGTTGATGATGACGAGACCTGCCTCGAGGTCTTGAAAGTCATGCTGTCGGATTACGAGGGGCATATTCGCTTCGAATCGTCATCGACCTCTGCGTTGCGCTACGCGGAAAACAACGAGATCAAAGTATTGTTGACCGACCATCGTATGCCGACGCTGAGCGGCTTAGAGCTGATTCGCCGCGTTAAGTCGATCCATCCGGGGTGCTACGTGGTGTTGATGAGCTCCTTCGACGACTATGCGGAGGTGATCGCCGAGTTTAATAACCATCTGCTCGACCGCTACCTCTCCAAGCCGATTTCGGCGCAGGACTTGCTCAACGTTACCCACCAGGTGAAGCGGACGCTACTCGGCCAGCAAGAGGTCTTCGATTACGGCTTTGTGACCAAGAATGAAGCGGTGTTAAAAGTTTTAGAGATGGTGCCGCGGGCGGCGAAGTCGGGCTTGCCGGTGATGATTGTCGGTGAGACTGGCACCGGCAAAGAGTTGATTGCGCAGGCAATACACGACCAGAGCGTACGTAAGGGAGGCGAGTTTTTAGTCTGCAGTTGTCCGAACTTGGTATCGACGTTAGCTGAGTCGCAGCTGTTTGGCGCGGTCAAGGGTGCCTTTACCGGTGCCGACCACAATATTACGGGGATTTTTGAAGAGGCGCGTGGCGGCACGATCTTCCTCGATGAGTTAAATTCCCTCGACATGAAAATTCAGGGTAAATTATTGCGGGTATTGGAGACCGGCAAATTCTCCCGCCTGGGTGACCACGCGGTGATCGACTTCGACGGCGAAATTATCTCGGCGATTAACCTGCCCGTCGATGAGGCGGTGAAGGCGGGTTGCCTACGCGCGGATTTAAAGTATCGCATGGATGTGGTGCGCATTACGCTGCCGCCGCTGAGGGAGCGGCGGGACGATATTTTTCTGTTGTTCAAATATTTTGCCGAACGGTTGAGCCGCAGCGTGCAGCTGGCCGATGATGTGCGACACTTTATGCTCAGCTACGACTGGCCCGGCAACGTACGAGAGTTAGAAAATGTCGTCCGCTACATTGTGGCGATGTACGATGATGAAGTTATCGGCTGCCATAATTTGCCGAGCTACCTGCAAAAATTAACGATCGGTGGTGCGTTGTCTCGTCATCCGGCGCATGGTAAGGGCATTACCAAAAACGATATTATTCTCGCCCTCGAAGACTGTGACTTCAACAAGGGGGATGCGGCTAATGTGCTGGGCATTAGTCGCATGACGTTGTGGCGGAAGATAAAAGAGCATCACTTGTAGCGTTAATGCTGCTGTTACATTTGTTACAAGTGATGATACATCGTTGTTACAATAATCGTTGAACACTTATCTATGAAGCTGAAATAATAAGAAAAAAAATCTGGTCTATTACTTGCTGCTGACTCTTATACACGAGTCAGAGAGCACCCTGTCATGGACTATATTGCCAGTTATCATGAGACCCATTATTCCCGAAAGTTTATCGCGGATATTGTTATTACGACGGCGCTGATTCAGCTTTTTGGCTTGATTCTGCCGCTATCGGTGTTGGTGGTTTACGATAAAATCATTCCCAATAATGCCGTTGAGTCGCTGGTCTTTCTCTCCATCATTGTTATCGCCGCGGTGCTGGCCGAGTGTTTTCTACGCTATCTACAGGAATCGGTGATCGCCTACTCGACCTCGAGAAACGACTACCTGTACAAAAATCGTTTGCTGCGAGCGCTGACCACCAACTTCCGTAATATTAACGAGGGCTGTAATGTCAGTGCGGTGAAAGAGAATCTTGCCAGTGATATCGCCCCCTCGATATCACTGCCACTGCGTAGAATCATTGCCTATACCGAGCTGCCCTTCCTCGTGCTGTTCCTTGTGTTAGTCGCCTACATTGCCTCCTGGGTGGTTTTGGCACCGCTGTTGGTGGTGCTGGCTTATTACTGGGTGTTGCGCACGGCCCTGCATATTCAGGCGGAGGCGAAGCAGGTAAATGGGGATAAGCAGGACGGCATTAGCATCATCGCGCGGGAGGCGTTGGGCTGTGTGGAGACCATCAAGGCCTGTGGTGCCGAGCAGCAAATAGCCTCCGAGTACGCTCGTCTAGCGCAGCCAGCGTTAAAATCACGGCATATCTTCGATATGTTATCGGCAGATCTTACCGCTATCACCAACGTGTTTTCTCAGCTGATTATTATTGCTGCAGTCTCGCTTGGTGCCATCGCCTATTTTAACGGCCAGATCTCTATCGGTAGCATCGCCGCGATTACCATTATCAGTGGACGTATTATCCCCGTGGTGCAGAGGACGGCGCTGACCTTCCACAGTCGTGATGAGTGGGATGCGTCGAAGCGGCAGTTCCGTCACCTATTTTCCTCTGCGGCGAGCAACCCCGGGGAAGTGAAACTAACCGGTGATATTGATATCAATATTCAAGGGTTGCCAGGCCATCACGATGACGATGGCGAGGGCATGAAGTTGAGCAAGGGCGATATCCTGGTGATCAGTGGGGCCAATAACGCGGGAAAATCAAAACTGCTATTTTCCCTCGCTGGACTGTGTGAGCATGATCAGGCGGTGATTAGCTACTGTGGTATCGACGTGAGAAAAATTTCCAACAGAGATTTAACCGCGCATATTTCGCTATGTCCACAAAAACCAAAACTCGTCAAAGGCTCGTTTTTAGAAAACATCACCATGTACGATAAGAGCCGGATATCGGCGGCCTACGATGTCTCAAACGAGATTGGTTTGACCAAGGATTTGGCCAAGTTTCCCAAGTCCTTCGATGAGTATTTAGAAAACGTCGACTACGGTGTGTTTCATCAGGGTATGCGCCAGAAGATCGCGATCGCAAGGTGCCTTTGCTCCGATACACCGGTCTTACTGTTCGATGAAATTAATTCTGACATGGATCCGGAGTCAAATAACTTATTTTTAGAGGCAATTAAGCGTCGGCAGAAGGACCATATTATTATTCTTGTCAGTCAGCAGTCGCAGTTTATTAATTTAGGCAGTAAGTATCTTTGTGTGTGAGATAACACGGTAGAGAGGCGAAGTAATGAATAGTCATGGCGATCAAGCAATCGACTGCTTCGAGCCACCTTCAGGCGGCAGGGATGGTCATCGTTTCTCCCTCGATGACAGCGAGAAAGAAACGCATAACAGTGTCAGTGTGGTGGTTAAATTCCTCAAGAGCACGGGCTATAAGGGCGATAGTTTAAGCGTTAGACGCTCGCTCGGCTATCGCGACGAGTTTATTAAAACAGAGCAGATCTCGGAAGTACTGGGTCGGCTGGGTTTTTTGAGAAACTACGATGACGTGTTCAACGACCAGCCAGAGTGTCGACGTTTTCCCTATTTTCTGATCGATGGCGAAAAGCTGTTGTTGGTTGAGTCGATCGACCGCTATTTTAATTATTCGGTGTTTGATGGCCGCGATCATATTGCGATGCAGGCGGATCAGATGCTGGGTAAGCGGATGCTCTACTTTATTCGGGACGAGGAGAAAGAGCACTTAGACGCACAACATATCGATTATGTGCTGGAGACGTTTTCTCGCTTTAAACCGCTCTTTGTTTATCTGCTGCTGATGAGTGTGTTAACCGGATTTTTCGCGCTGTCGGTGCCGTTAATCATTATGGTGGTCTACGACCAAGTACTGCCCTCCGGCTCCTATATGGTGTTGTTAGGGAGTGTCTTTGGTGCCTTAATATTGTTGAGTTCAGAGTTTTTATTACGCTTGATTCGCGGGCGTATTCTCTGTCAGTTGGCGACCCGTTTTTCATCGATTATGAAATCAAAAGTACTGAGCAAGGTGGTTCGTCATCGGCTGATAGATCTGATGAATAGCGAGCTTTCGACGAAGTCAGAGCGCGTCGCCGAAGTCGACACCATTAGCCATTTTATTACCCACCCGACGGCGCAGGCGATTCTCGATATACCGATCGTTGTTCTGTTCGTTATTTTACTGACGGTGCTATCGCCGGGTTTAGGTTTGATGGCCTGCCTCGGCATTGCCATGATGGTCGTCGTAGCGTGGAGCTTGCGCCGCATCGAAGGGTCATTGAGTCTGCGCGTTAATCGAGAAAATAAAAAGTTGAACGACCTCAGCGCGGAGCTGGTTGACTGCTTTGCTGAACTATCGAACTCTGGCTCGATTGAGCGCTGGCGTTCTCGCTATCAAATAGCTTGTCTGAATCACGATCGTGCGGTCTACGCGGAGGGGCGACGCAAGGCTTTATTGAACGGTGTTAATAGTCTGGTGGTTTCTATTACCGGTGTCGGCGTGTTGATTATCGGTGCCGGTGAAATCATGGCGGGAAGAATGAATTTCGGTGTGCTTATCGCCTCGATGATATTAATTTGGCGTTTGTTGTCGCCAATTAAACAGATCGCCATGAGTTATGACTTCATCGGTGGTGTGAGGCGTGCGATTAGGTCTGTTAACCGACTCTGCAATAGCCCGACCGAAGGCATGTCGTCGAATCATGACTATGTTAAGAGCGAGCTGTCACATCTCATTTTGTTGCAAAATATCGCCTTTCGCTATCACCCCGATCATCCATTGGCGCTGCAGATTCCTATGCTGTCGCTGCCGGCAAAGTCGAACATCATGGTGTCTGGCAATAGCGGCTCGGGCAAATCGACGTTATTAAAGGTCATTGCCGGACATTTTCACCCACAATCTGGCTCGGTACATATTGGTGGCTTAGATATTCGCCGCTATGCCATGTCGGACTACCGCTCGTCGATTGCCTATCTGCCGGAAGAACCGCAGATACTGACAGCCTCACTGCGGGATAATCTACTGATTGCCTCGGTTAACGCTGACGATGAGCGATTACTGCAGGCCTGTGAAAAGATTGGCTTGTTTGATGACGGCGAATTGCTTACCGAGGGCTTGGATACGGCGATGGGTGGTGACCGCCAGTACCCTGCGAGCTTTAGTAAAAAAATAGGGCTAATCCGCCTGTTTTTAAAAGAGGCGAGCCTGATCCTGCTCGATGAACCAAGCCGTAATCTCGACGAGTATTCGGTGGGTTATTTGATCGACTATATCCAGTCGAAAACGTCGCAGGTCACCATGATTATGGTCTCGAATCACCCTGCTATTAGACGCAGCGCACAACACGATGTGCTGATGGAAAATGGTCGGGTGCAGGAAATTAAACGCATAGATAGCAACGGTTTTGTATAGGGAGATGGCAATGAAAAAGAATGTCTATCAGTCAATTAGCCGAGCGTATGACAAGAACAGTGAACAGGCACTGCTCTATAGTTCTGAGTTCGATAAGGAGCACCCCGGCAAGCTGTTTACCCTGGTGCCGAAGCTGATTCTATTGACCTTGTTGGTGCTGTTGTTATGGGCCTCTATTGCGCCGGTGATCGAGGTGACGCGTGCCAACGGCAAGCTGGTACCCTCGGATTCTATTGTGCAAATACAGCATCAAAGCTCGGCCGAGGTGATCGAGGTGAAGGTGGGTGAGGGCGACTTAGTGGAACAGGGCGACGTGCTGTTTAAGCTCGACCCGGTGTTGGTCGCCTCAGAATTGTCGCAGTTGCGTGCCCGCCATGCCTTCTTGTCGATAGAGTCGGAGCGACTACACGCCATCATGGAGCGTCGAGAGCCTGATTTCTCTGCCTTCGAGGAGAATTATCCTGTTGTCGTGAAACACAATAGCGTGGTTTTTAATAGTCAAAAAACCGTCGCCTTGTCAAAAATAAACGGCTTGAAATCCAAGGTAAAGCAGAAGCAGCATGAGCAAGAATACTTAAAGGAACAGCTTAAAGTAGAACAGAATCAGCTGGCCTCCATTGATGAAAAAGTCGCCATGATTAAGGAGTTAAAAGACAGCGGTAGCCAGAGTCGATTATCGCTGATTCAAGCCTCACAGGAGCGTGACGACATGCTGTCGAAGATCAGTAATGTGGTCGGTCGAATCGCGGCGGTGGGCCAGCAGGTAATGGAGGCGGAGCATGAGATTGCTGAGACCTATGCCGCCGTCGATGAGAAGGCGACCATGCGCTTAGCGACGATTGAGTCTGAACGGCACGAGCTGTCGCAGACCCTAGCTCGTACTGAACATTCGTTCAAGAATCTTGTGGTGCGCTCGCCGATCAAGGGGTTTGTCACCGGTCTGACTATCGACGCGGTGGGTGAGGTGGTTACGCCAGGGGCAACGCTGGTGGAAATTATCCCCTACGATTCCGTGGTGTTGGCAGAGGCCAAGGTGGATACCCAGGATATCTCCGCCTTGAAACTGGGCCAAGATGTCAATGTTAAGGTCACTGCGTTTGATTTTTCTCAGCACGGTATGGTGACGGGAAAATTGCAGCGGGTCTCGAAAAATAGTTTCCAAGACGAGGACGGACAGCCTTATTTTAAGGCCAATATACTGCTCGATGAGCAGTGGGTCGGGGCAGAGGGGAATCGGTTGCTGCCGGGCATGGTGGTGCAGGCCGATATTTTAAGTGGTGAAAAGTCCGTTATTCAATATTTATTAAAACCACTGCGCCTAGCCTCGCAGCGTGCCTTTACAGAGAAATAGGGGGGATTGGTTATGAGTAACACACCCTTTAACGATGGCCAAAATACGTCTCGCCAGGGCAGGGTCTCGGGAACGTCTAATCAGACCTATATTCAGCATGTCGATAAGAGCGTCGACGAGAAGGAGGCGGAGCCTACGCCGTTAGAGGCGGAGCCGTTACTGCCGAAGGACTCAGAGCGCCCGGTCCCGCCGCCGGCGCCGGAATCCGAAGGAGACTCAACGACCAACATCGTGCAGCCAGCGGGCGCTGGTGGTAGAGTCGCCCCGGCCGCAGCCCCGAGTACGAGCTCGGCGAGTACTGCTGCAAAGGCGGCGGCTGCTGAAGCGTCGTCTGAGTCGTCGTCTGTGACGAGTTCAGGCAGCGACGGGGCTGCGGCGGCTAGTGCCACCGCCTCATCTGCTGCTGGCGCGGCTGCGGCCGGCGCGGATGGTGGCGCTGGTGATGGCGCAGGTGGTGATGGCGGTGCCGATGGTGCGGATGGCGGTGGCGGCGCCGATGGTGGTGGGGATGGCGGTGGTGGAGGCGCCACCAACCTTACCGGCGAGCCAATCCCATTGGCAAAAACGTTAGACCTGTTGGTTGGTGAGCTGGCAGGCGAAGAAGACCGAGGCATTGCGTTAGATTTAGCGGTTCGTCATGGCGATACAGCTTCGGCAACAACAAAAACCGAGATCACAATCAGCGGTGTACCGGAAGGCAGTCGCTTATCGAAGGGCGTCGATAACGGCGATGGCAGCTATAGTTTGCTGCCTGAAGACCTTGCTGAACTGACTTTTCTTCCCAGCTTACACAGCGGTGATGATGTCAGTCTAACGGTGAAAGTTAGGGATTATGAGGAGAGCCTGGCTGATCCGGACAACCCGTTTATCGTGGAGATCGGCAGCACCGAGAAGGTGATCGATATTGTGGTTGAGGCCATTGCCGATGCGCCATTATTAACGGCTGCGCCAGCTGAGGGTGACGAAGATACCGTCATTGCGCTCGATATCGCCACCTCGTTAGTCGATACCGATGGCTCGGAGAGTATTCATTCGATTGTCATCGGCAACATGCCGTTTGGCGCCAGCCTGTCGGCGGGGGTTGATAATGGCAATAACACCTGGACGTTGTCTGAGGCGGATCTGGTGGGGCTTAGCATCAAGCCGCCGGAAAATAGCAGTGATGACTTCACCCTGACGGTGCGTGTGACCGTTGAGGATATCGATCCTGATACCGGGGAAATAACCACGGCGGAAACGGTCGTGCCGTTATCGGTGGCGGTACTCAGCATCGTCGATGAGATCGAGCTCAAGGATGGCTATATCGAGGTCGATGAAGACAGCCCGTTTGAATTTGATTTCTATAGCATGCTGGTCGGTAAGGGGGGCTCAGAAAGCATTGTCAGCATCACCTTCGAGAATATCCCCGTTGGTGCAGAATTCAGCCACGGCACGCTCAACGACGACGGCAGTGTCACGGTTGGTGCTGATGATTTGGCGTCGCTGACATTGACGCCGACGCTGCACGACAGCACGGACTTTACCCTCGACTTAACGATGACCTATCAGGATGTGGATGCTGATAGCGGCAGTATCAGTGAGGCGAGTAGCACGGCGCAGTATCATGTCGAGGTGAACCCGGTCGCCGACCTGCCGTTGTTGAGTGCCAACGACATTAGTGGCAACGAGGATCAGCCGATCGCCATCGAATTGACGGCCGGCTTGGCCGATCTCGATAACTCGGAGAGCATCAGCGGCGTGCGTTTCGAGGGCGTGCCGGATGGCGCTAAGTTCTCCGCCGGCGTCGATTACGGTGAGGGTGTGTGGCTGGTTAACATCGGCGACCTCGTCGACCTGACCCTGCAGGCACCGCTGCACGATAGCGGTGATTTTACTCTCACCGCGACCGCCTTGGTCGAGGACGCTGACCCAGATTCGGGCCTCACCAGCCACGCCAGTGACAGCATTAGCTTTGCCGTGCAGGTGTTGCCGGTGGCGGAACAGGCGCTGATTACCACGGCGGCGCGGGGCGACGAGGATACGGCGGTCGCCGTCAACCTCGAGATTAGTCAGCCCGATGCTGACGGCTCCGAGGTCATCGACAGCATCGTCATCAGCGGTGTGCCGAGCGGCGCGTCGCTGTCGGCGGGCAGCGTCGATGGCAGTGGCAACTACACACTGACACTGGCCGAGCTGACGGGGCTAACGTATACCCCGGTGCTGCATGACAGTACCGATGTCACGCTGACGGTTGAAGTCGGCACCACGGATAGCGACCCTGAGGGAGAGCTGGGCTCTACCCAGATAACGGTGCAGGAGTTTGTGCTGCAGGTCGATGCGGTGGCCGATGCGCCGACGGTGGTACCGGGGGTGGCGGTCGGCGATGAGGATTTCGCGATTGATATCCCGTTAGCGGTTGCCGTGGTCGATGAGGATGGCTCAGAGAGCATCCAGTCGATACTGATTGGTGATGTTCCCGCCGGCGCGATATTGTCGGCCGGGATCGACAACGGCAACAACAGCTGGACGCTGACTGCCGCCGAGCTCAGCGGCCTGACGATTACGCCGCCGCTGCATGACAGTAACGATTTTACCTTGTCGCTGTTGGTGACCAGTGTCGACACTGATCCGGAGACGGGAGTTGTTAGTACTGCCGAATCGCTATCCAGCCTCGAGGTTCAGGTCGCCGCGGTGGTCGACCCGGCGAGTCTTGCCGACGGCCATGGCGAGATCGACGAGGATATGCCTCTGAGCTTCGACTTCGAGACGCTGCTCAGCGATCAGGACGGCTCTGAGAGCGTCGTTAGCATCACCTTCGACAGCGTGCCGACTGGTGCGGTGTTCAGCCACGGCACGGTCAACGCCGATGACAGCGTGACGGTGTTAGCCGCCGACTTGGCGACGCTGACGTTGACACCGACGCTGCACGACAGTAGCGACTTCACCTTAGACTTGACGCTGACCCACCAGGATGAAGATCCCGATACGGGGCTGATCAGCGAGGCCACTAGCACGGCGAAGTACCATGTCGAGGTCAATCCGATCGCCGACCTGCCGCTGCTCAGCGCCAACGACATCAGCGGCAACGAGGACTTGCCGATCGCGATCGAGCTGACGGCGAGCCTAGCCGATGTCGACGGCTCCGAGGCGATTACCGCGGTGCGTTTTGAAGGCATGCCCGAGGGTGCCAGCTTCTCTGCCGGTGTCGACTATGGCGAGGGGGTGTGGCTGGTCAACGCCGCCGACCTGGCTGATCTGACATTGCAGGCGCCACTGCACGATAGCGATGATTTCACCTTGACTGCGACCGCCTTGGTCGAGGATACCGACCCCGACTCGGGTCTCACCAGCCACGCCAGTGACAGCATCAGCTTTGCCGTGCAGGTGTTGCCGGTGGCGGAACAGGCGCTGATCAGCATGGCGGCGCGAGGCGACGAGGACACGGCGATCGCCGTCAACCTCGAGATCAGCCAGCCCGATGCTGATGGCTCCGAGGTCATCGACAGCATCGTCATCAGCGGTGTGCCGAGCGGCGCATCGCTGTCGGCGGGCAGTGTCGATGGCAGTGGCAACTACACGCTGACACTGGCCGAGCTGACGGGGCTGATGTATACCCCGGTGCTGCACGATAGTACCGACGTCACGCTGACGGTTGAGGTCGGCACCACGGATACCGACCCAGAAGGCGAGGTGGGTTCCACTCGGATAACGGTGCAGGAGTTTGTGCTGCAGGTCGATGCCGTCGCCGATGAGCCGATGGTGGGGGCAGATTTTGCGGTCGGTGACGAGGATACTGCCATCGATATTACACCGCTGTTCGCCGTGGTCGATGAGGATGGCTCGGAGGTCATCGAGTCGGTGTTGATCACCGAGGTGCCTGTTGGGGCGGTGCTGTCGGCCGGGGTAGATAACGGCAATAATACTTGGACGCTGACCACCGATGACCTCGTCGGGCTGACGATTACGCCACCGCTTCATGACAGTCGTGATTTCCAGTTACCGGTATTGGTTACCAGCACCGATACCGATCCGGAGACGGGGGCCATCACCACCGCCGAGAGCACCGCGCTGATTTCCGTTGAGGTCAACGCCGTGGTCGACCCGGGGGGGCTCGTCGACGGTCAGGCCGAGATTGACGAAGATACGGCGCTGAGCTTCGACTTCGAGGCGCTATTGATCGATCAAGATGGCTCTGAAAGCGTTGTTAGTATCACCTTTGCTAACGTCCCCGCTGGCGCGGTATTCAGCCACGGCACCGTCAACGCCGATGATACGGTGACGGTGTTGGCGGCCGATCTTGAGGGGTTAACGCTGACGCCGACGCTGCACGACAGCACCGATTTTACCCTCGACCTGACGTTGACCCATCAGGATGAGGATCCCGACAGCGGCCTGATCACTGAGACCACCAGCACGTCGCAGTACCATGTCGAGGTCAATCCGATCGCCGACCTGCCGCTGCTCAGCGCCAACGATATCAGCGGCAATGAGGACTTGCCGATCGCGGTTGAGTTAACGGCGAGCTTGGCCGATGTTGATGGCTCGGAGGCGATTACCACGGTTCGTTTTGAGGGCATGCCCGAGGGTGCCAGCTTTTCCGCCGGTGTCGACTACGGCGAGGGTGTGTGGTTGGTCAACGTTGCGGACTTAGCGGGCTTGACGTTGCAGGCGCCGCTGCATGATAGCGATGACTTCACCCTCACCGCGACAGCGCTGGTCGATGATACTGATCCCGACTCCGGCCTCACCAGCCATGCTAGCGACAGCATCAGCTTTGCCGTGCAGGTATTGCCGATGGCCGAGGTCGCGGTGATCACGGCGGCGGCACGGGGCGATGAGGACACGGCGATCGCCCTCAATCTAGCGATTAGTCAGCCCGACGCCGACAGCTCAGAGACGATCACTAGCATCGTCATCAGCGGCGTGCCGGCGACCGCCTCGCTGTCGGCGGGCAGCGTCGATGGCAGCGGCGACTACACGCTGACGCTGGCGGAGCTGGTGGGACTGACCTACACGCCGACGCTGCACGACAGTAGTGACATCACCCTCACCGTCGAGGTGACGACGCAGGATGTCGATCTCGACGGCATCGGCAGTAGTGTCAATACCAGCAGTCAAGACATCGTGCTGCAGGTGGATGCGGTGGCCGACGCGCCGACCGTGGTGCCGGGGGTGGCGGTCGGCGATGAGGATGCTGCCATCGATATCCCGTTGATCGTTGCCGTGGTTGACGAGGACGGTTCCGAGCTGATTCAGTCGGTGTTGATCGGTGATGTCCCCGCTGGCGCGATATTGTCGGCCGGGATCGACAACGGCAACAACAGCTGGACGCTGACCGCCGCCGAGCTCAGCGGCCTGACCATTACGCCGCCGCTGCATGACAGTAACGATTTTACCTTGTCGCTGTTGGTGACCAGTGTCGACACTGATCCGGAGACAGGTCTTGTTAGTACTGCCGAATCGCTATCCAGCCTCGAGGTTCAGGTGGCGGCAGTAGTCGACCCGGCGACTCTCGTCGACGGTCAGGCTGAGATTGATGAAGACACGGCGCTGAGCTTCGACTTCGAGACGCTGTTGGCCGATCAAGATGGTTCCGAGAGCGTCGTCAGCATCACCTTTGCTAACGTGCCTGTTGGCGCGGTGTTCAGCCACGGCACCGTTAACGCCGATGACACGGTGACGGTGCTGGCCGCCGATCTTGAGGCGCTGACGCTGACGCCGACGCTGCACGACAGCACCGATTTTACCCTCGACCTGACGCTGACCCATCAGGACGAGGACCCCGACAGCGGCCTGATCACCGAGACCACCAGTACGGCGCAGTACCATGTCGAGGTGAACCCGATCGCCGATTTACCGGTGTTGACGGCCAATGACATCAGCGGCGATGAAGACACGCCGATTAGCCTCGATCTGACTGCTAGCCTAGCCGATGTCGATGGCTCGGAGTCGATTACCACCGTGCGTTTCGAGGGGATGCCCGAGGGCGCCAGCTTCTCTGCCGGTGTCGATTATGGCGAGGGTGTGTGGCTGGTCAACGTTGCGGACTTGGCGGGTTTGACGCTGCAGGCACCGCTGCACGATAGTAGCGACTTCAGTTTGACGGCGACGGCGCTAGTGGAGGATACCGATCCGGATTCCGGCCTCACTAGCCACGCCAGTGACAGCATCAGCTTTGCGGTGCAGGTACTGCCGGTGGCAGAGGCGGTGCTGATCACGTCGGCGGCACGGGGCGATGAGGATACGGCCATTGCGTTGAACTTGGCGGTGACTCAGCCCGATGCCGACGGTTCGGAGAGCATCGATAGTATCGTCATCAGCGGTGTACCGAGTGGCGGCTTGTTGTCGGCGGGTACGGTGGATGGCGACGGTAATTATACGCTGACACCAGCGGAGCTGGCGGGGTTGACCTATACGCCGGTGTTACACGATAGCAATGATGTGACGTTGACCGTCGAGGTGTTCACCACCGATCTCGATCCCGAGGGGTTGATGGGCTACGCCAAAATCACTGAGCAAGCGATCGTTGTCGAGGTCGATGCGGTGGCCGATGAGCCGATGGTGGGGGCGCATTTCACCCTCGGCGATGAAGATACCGCGATTGAGATTGGTGCCGCCTTCGGCCTCGTCGACGGTGATGGCTCTGAGGTTGTGCAGTCCTTATTGATCAGCGACGTACCTACAGGAGCGGTGTTGTCGGCGGGTGTCGATAACGGCAACAACACCTGGACGCTGACCACCGATGACCTCGCCGGACTGACGATTACGCCGCCGCTGCACGACAGCCATGACTTTGAGATGCTGGTATTGGTGACAACCCTCGATACCGATCCAGAGACCGGGGCGACGACGACGGCAGAGGCGACGGCGCTGATCTCCGTTGAGGTCAACGCCGTGGTCGACCCGGCGAGCCTCGCCGACGGTCAGGCCGAGATCGATGAAGACATGGCGCTGAGTTTCGACTTCGAGACGCTACTGACCGATCAAGATGGCTCCGAGAGCGTTGTCAGTATTACCTTCGCTAACGTGCCCGTTGGCGCGGTGTTCAGCCACGGTACCGTCAACGCCGATGATACGGTGACGGTACTGGCCGCCGACCTTGAGGCGCTGACGCTGACGCCGACGCTGCACGACAGCAGCGATTTTACGCTGGACCTGACGCTGACTCATCAGGACGAGGACCCGAATAGCGGTCTGATCACCGAGACCACCAGTACGGCGCAGTATCACGTCGAGGTTAACCCGATCGCCGATTTACCGGTGTTGACGGCTAACGATATCAGCGGCGACGAAGACACGCCGATTAGCCTCGATCTGACCGCCAGCTTAGTCGATGTCGACGGCTCGGAATCGATTACCGGCGTGCGTTTCGAGGGCATGCCCGAGGGCGCCAGCTTCTCCGCCGGTGTCGACTATGGCGCCGGCGTATGGCTGGTCAACGTTGCCGACCTGGCTGATCTGACTCTGCAGGCGCCGCTGCACGATAGCAGCGACTTCAGCTTGACCGCGACGGCTCTAGTGGAGGATACCGACCCCGATTCCGGGCTGACTAGCCATGCTAGCGACAGCATCAGCTTCGCGGTCGAGGTGTTGCCGGTGGCCGAGGTGGCGGTGATTACCGCGGCGGCACGGGGCGATGAAGACACAGCGATAGCGTTGAATCTAGTCGTCAGTCAGCCCGATGCCGATGGCTCGGAGACGATCGATAGCATTGTTATCAGCGGCGTACCGAGCGGTGCCTCGCTGTCGGCGGGCAGCGTCGATGGTGACGGCGACTATACGTTGACGCCGGCGGAGCTGGTGGGCCTCACCTACACGCCAACACTGCACGATAGCGGCGATATCACCCTCACCGTCAAGGTGATGACCGACGACATCGACCCCGAGGGGGTGATGGGCTACGTCAAGATGACCGAGCAGGAGATTGTGGTCCAGGTCGATGCGGTCGCCGATGCGCCACAGCTGCCGAACGTCCTCAGCATTGGCGATGAAGATAGCGCCATCCCGATCGCCGTGACTAGCGCCTTAGTCGATGTCGATGGCTCGGAGGTGATTCAGTCGATACTGATCGGCGATGTCCCCGCCGGCGCGGTATTGTCGGCTGGAATCGATAACGGCAATAACAGCTGGACGCTGACCACGGCGGAGCTCAGTGACCTGACCATTACGCCACCACTGCACGACAGTCATGATTTTATTCTGTCGCTGCAGGTGACCAGTGCCGATACCGATCCCGAGACCGGTGTCGTCAGTACCGCGGCTAGCCATGGCACCATCGAGGTGGCAGTCAACGCCGTGGTCGATCCGCTGGGGCTCGCCGATGGCCATGCCGAGATCGATGAGGATACGGCGCTGAGCTTCGACTTCGAGACACTGTTCGCCGATCAGGATGGCTCCGAGAGTGTCGTCAGCATCACCTTCGCGAACGTCCCCGCTGGCGCGGTATTCAGCCACGGTACGGTTAACGCCGATGATACGGTGACGGTGCTCGCCGCCGACCTTGAGGCGCTGACGTTGACACCGACGCTGCACGACAGCACAGACTTCACCCTCGACCTGACGCTGACCCATCAAGATGAAGACCCCGATAGCGGTGTCATCACCGAGACCACCAGCACGGCGCAGTACCATATTGAGGTCAATCCGATTGCCGACCTGCCCGTGCTGACGGCGAATGATATTAGCGGTAACGAGGACTTGCCGATCGCGGTCGAACTGACGGCGAGCCTAGCTGATGTCGATGGCTCCGAGGCGATTACCGCCGTGCGCTTCGAGGGCATGCCGGCCGGCGCCAGCTTCTCCGCCGGTGTCGACTACGGTGAGGGCGTATGGCTGGTCAACGTCGCCGACTTGGCGGGCTTGACGCTGCAGGCGGCGGCTCATGATAGCGACGATTTCACCCTCACCGCGACAGCGCTGGTCGATGATACCGACCCAGATTCCGGGCTGACTAGCCACGCCAGCGACAGCATCAGCTTTGCCGTGCAGGTGTTGCCGGTGGCCGAGGTCGCGGTGATCACGGCGGCGGCGCGGGGGGACGAGGATACGGCGGTCGCCCTCAACCTAGTGGTCAGCCAGCCCGACGCCGACAGCTCAGAAACGATCACCAGCATCGTCATCAGCGGTGTGCCAGCGACCGCCTCGCTGTCGGCGGGCAGCGTCGATGGCAGCGGCGACTATACGCTGACGTTGGCGGAGCTGGTGGGGCTGACCTACACGCCGACGCTGCATGATAGCAGTGACATCACCCTCACCGTCGAGGTGACGACGCAGGACGTCGATTTGGACGGCGTCGGCAATAGCGTCAATACCAGCAGCCAGCAGGTCGTGGTGCAGGTGGATGCAGTCGCCGATGCGCCGACGGCGCTGCCTGGGGTTGCCGCCGGTGATGAAGACGCAGTCATTGATCTTCCGTTGACCGTTGCCGTGGTCGACGAGGACGGTTCCGAGCTGATTCAATCGGTGTTGATCGGTGACGTCCCTGCCGGCGCGACACTGTCGGCCGGGGTCGACAACGGCAACAATAGCTGGACGCTGACCGCCGCCGAGCTCAGCGGTTTGACCATTACGCCACCGCTACACGACAGTAACGACTTCACCCTGTCGCTGTTGGTGACCAGTGTCGATACCGATCCGGAGACGGGCCTAGTGAGTACCGCTGAGACGCTATCGAGTCTCGAGGTGCAGGTGGCGGCGGTGGTCGACCCGGCGACGCTCACCGACGGCTTTGCCGAGATCGATGAAGATACCGCGCTGAGCTTCAATCTCGAGACGCTGCTGACGGATCAGGACGGCTCGGAGACGCTGGTTAGCATCACCTTCGATAACGTGCCTGATGGCGCGGTGTTTAGTCACGGCAGCGCCACGGCCGAGAATAGCATCACCGTCGAGGCGGCCGACCTGGCGACACTGACACTGATGCCGCCTGTCCATGACAGTACGGACTTCACCCTCGACCTGACGCTCACCCACCAGGACGAGGACCCCGATACCGGCCTGATCACCGAGACCACCAGTACGGCGCAGTATGTGGTCGAGGTGAACCCGGTCGCCGACCTGCCGTTGGTCGGCATTAGTGACAGTGTCGGCGGGAATGAGGACAGCCCGATCAGTGTTGATTTGATCGCCGCGCTGTTTGATTTGGATGGTTCGGAGTCGATCACGGCGGTGCGTTTCGAGGACGTGCCCAGCGGCGCGAGCTTCTCCGCGGGTGTCGACTACGGCGAGGGCACGTGGTTGGTCAACGGTGCTGATTTGGGTGGCTTGACCATCCTGCCGGCGGCACACAGCAGTGATGATTTTAGCCTCAGCGCGACGGTACTGGTCGAGGATATTGACCCCGATTCCGGGGTGGTGAGCCACGCCTCCAGCATCGCGAACTTCGATGTCGAGGTGTGGGCTGTCGCCGAGGAGGCGGTGATTACGGCAGCGGCGCGGGGCGATGAGGATACCGCGATCGCGCTCAATCTCGAGGTGAGCCAGCCCGATGCCGATGGCTCGGAGGTGATCTCATCTATTGTGATCAAGGGCGTGCCGTCTGGTGCCACGCTATCGGCGGGCAGTGTCGATGGCAGTGGTGACTACACCTTGACCCTCGCCGAGCTGGAGGGATTGACCTATACCCCGATCCTCCACGATGGCACCGATGTGACGCTGACGGTCGAGGTCACTAGCGTGGACACCGACCCCGAGTCGGGTAGCGACAGCCGGGTGACCAGCCAGCAGGTTATCGTCGAGGTGGATGCCATCGCCGATCAGCCGGGCTTGGTGACGGCGCCGACGGCGGGTGAAGAAGACGATTACATCCCGTTGACGATCACACCGTCGCTGATCGACACCGATGGCTCGGAGGTGATTCAATCGATCTTGATTGGCGCTGTGCCGGATGGGGCCACACTGTCGGCGGGGATCGATAACGGTAACAACACCTGGACGCTGACCGAGGCTGAGCTGGTCGGGCTGGAGATTGAGCCGCCGTTGCGTGACAGCCATGATTTCACCTTGACGGTGGTGGTCACTAGTGCCGACACCGATGCTGAGACCGGCGTTGTCACTACTGCCGAGACCGCCGGCACGCTGTTGGTGGTGGTCAATGCGATTCTCGACGTACCCAATTTCGCCAATGGCTATGTTGAAGGTGATGAGGATAGCGCCATTGCGCTGACGTTTGATCTTGCGGGTATGCTGGTGGACACCGACGGCTCTGAGAGTCTCGTGAGCATCACCTTTGAGAATGTGCCCAGCGGGGCGACGTTCAACAAAGGCACGGTCAACGCGGACGGTAGTGTCACCGTCGGTATCGACGACCTTGATGTACTCACGCTGACGCCGCCGCCGCACGACAGTACGGACTTTACGCTCGAGATGGCGTTGACTCATCAAGATCAAGACCCCGACAGTGGCATCATTAGCACCTCGACGTGGACGACTGCTCAGTACCACGTCGAAGTGAACCCGATTGCCGATCTGCCAATACTGACTGCCAACGACATCAGCGGCAACGAGGACCTGCCGATCGCGGTCGAGTTGACCGCGAGCTTAGCCGATGTCGATGGCTCAGAGGCGATTACCGCCGTGCGCTTTGAGGGCATGCCAGAGGGGGCTAGCTTCTCCGCCGGGGTCGACTATGGCGCCGGCGTGTGGCTGGTTAATGCTAGTGATTTGGTGGGTTTGACGCTGCAGGCAGCGGCTCATGATAGCGACGATTTCACCCTTACCGCCACCGCCTTGGTGGAGGATACCGATCCCGATTCCGGCCTCACCAGCCACGCCAGCGACAGCATCAGCTTTGCCGTGCAGGTGTTGCCGGTGGCCGAGGTGGCGGTGATCACGGCGGCGGCGCGGGGTGACGAGGACACGGCGATCGCCCTCAACTTAGCGGTCAGCCAGCCTGACGCCGATAGCTCAGAGACGATCACGAGTATTGTCATCAGCGGTGTCCCGGCGACCGCCTCGCTATCGGCGGGTAGCGTCGATGGCAGCGGCGACTATACGCTGACACTGGCGGAGTTGGTGGGGCTGACCTACACACCGACGCTGCACGATAGCAGTGACATCACCCTCACCGTTGAAGTGACGACGCAGGATGTTGATTTGGACGGCGTCGGCAATAGTGTTAATACCAGCAGCCAAGAGGTCGTGGTGCAGGTGGATGCGGTGGCCGACGCGGCACTGATGTTGGCGGCACTGTCGCTGGGCGATGAGGACACGGCTATCGCCCTCGATATCGCGCCGGCGCTGGTCGATACCGATGGCTCCGAGACGATACAGTCGGTGCTGATTGCCGATGTTCCGGTGGGAGCGACGCTATCAGCCGGCATCGATAATGGCAACAATACCTGGACGGTGGCCAGCGCAGACTTTGCGGGCCTGACGATTACGCCGCCACTGCACGACAGTAACGACTTTACTCTGTCTGTGGTAGCGGCGACTGCCGATACCGACCCTGAGACGGGTGTCGTCAGTACTGCCGAGGTGTTGGCGACTATCGAGGTACAGGTCACCGCCGTGGTTGATCCGGCGAGCCTCGCCGACGGCCATGCCGAGATTGATGAAGACACGGCGTTGAGTTTTGATTTCGCGACGCTGCTCACCGATCAAGATGGCTCCGAGAGCGTCGTCAGCATTACCTTTGCTAATGTGCCCGTTGGCGCGGTATTCAGCCATGGTACCGTCAACGCCGATGACACCGTGACGGTATTGGCGGCCGATCTTGAGGCGCTGACGTTGATGCCGACGCCCCACGACAGCAGCAATTTCACCCTCGAGCTGACGCTCACTCATCAGGACGAAGATCCCGATAG
Organism: Sinobacterium caligoides; assembly: GCF_003752585.1. Lineage (NCBI taxonomy): Bacteria > Pseudomonadati > Pseudomonadota > Gammaproteobacteria > Cellvibrionales > Spongiibacteraceae > Sinobacterium > Sinobacterium caligoides. The sequence continues at coordinate 1,267,853 of NZ_RKHR01000004.1, read as the reverse complement.
CGGTGTCATCACCGAGACTACCAGCACGGCGCAGTATGTGGTCGAGGTGAACCCGGTGGCCGACCTGCCACTGCTGACGGCGAACGATATCAGCGGCAATGAAGATGAGCCGATCAGCATCGATATGACGATGAACCTCGCCGATCTCGATGGCTCGGAGAGTGTTAGCGGTGTGCGTTTCGAGGGCATGCCGGACGGTGCTACGCTCTCTGCCGGCGTCGATCAGGGCGCCGGTGTGTGGTTGGTCAACGCCGACGACCTGGCCACCCTAACGCTGCAGTCACCGGCACACGATAGCAACGACTTCACGTTGACCGCGACCGCCCTGGTAGAGGATGTCGACCCCGAGTCCGGGCTCGTCAGCCAGGCCAGCGACAGCATCAGTTTTGTCGTGGAAGTGTTGCCGCTGGTGGAGCCTGTGACGATTACCGTGGCGGCGCGGGGCGACGAGGATACGGCGATCCCGCTCAACCTCAGTATCAGTCAGCCCGACGCCGACGGCTCGGAAAGCTTCAGCAGTATTGTCATCAGCGGCGTGCCGAGCATGGCTTCGTTGTCGGCCGGAATACCCGATGCAGGCGGTAACGTGTTGTTGACCCTCGCCGAACTGGAAGGCCTAACCTATACACCGGCACCCCACGACAGTAACGATGTCAGTCTCAGTGTGGAAGTGTTTAGCGATGATATCGACCCCGAAGGGCTGATCGGGAACATGTCGGTGACGGTGCTGGACTTCGTGGTGCAGGTGGACGCCGTGGCCGATGCGCCGATGATGTTGGCGGCGATCTCGATGGGCGATGAGGATACCGCGATCGGCATCGATGTGATGCCGTCGCTGGTCGATGCCGACGGTTCCGAGGCTCTGCAGTCGGTGTTAATCAGCGGGGTCCCCGTCGGGGCGACGCTGTCGGCGGGGGTGGACAATGGCAACAACAGCTGGACGCTGACGGCGCTCGAGTTGAGCGGCTTGACGATTACACCGCCGTTGCACGACAGCAGCGACTTTACCCTGTCGGTGTTGGCCACCGTCGCCGATACCGATCCTGACACCGGTGTCGTCAGTACCGCCGAGGCGCTCGGTACCATCGATGTGCAGGTTGCCGCCGTGGTGGATCCGGCGACGCTCGCCGACGCCCAGGCCGAGATCGATGAGGACACGGCACTGAGCTTCGACTTGGCGACGCTGCTCACCGATCAAGATGGCTCCGAGAGCATCGTCAGCATTACCTTCGACAATGTGCCGGCTGGCGCGGTATTCAGCCATGGTACGGTCAACGGCGATGACACGGTCACCGTGTTGGCCGCTGATCTGGCGACGTTGACGCTGATGCCAGTACCGCACGACAGCAGCGATTTCACCTTAGAGCTGACGCTGACCCACCAGGATCAGGACCCGGAGAGCGGTGTCATCAGCCAGTCGACCACGACGGCGCAGTACGTGGTTGAGGTGAATCCCGTCGCCGACCTACCGGTACTGGTAGCGAACGATATTAGCGGCAACGAAGATGAGCCGATCAGCATCGATATGACGGCGACCCTCGTCGATACCGACACCTCGGAGTCGATTACTAGTATCCGCTTCGAAGGCCTGCCCCTCGGTGCCAGCTTCTCCGCCGGTGTCGATTATGGCGAGGGTGTTTGGCTGGTCAATTGCGCGGACCTGAGCGGCTTAACGGTGACCGCCGCTGCGCACGACAGTACCGACTTCACCCTCGATGCGACGGTGGCGGTGGAAGATGTCGACCCAGAGTCTGGCCTGGTCAGCCACATCAGTGCCACGACCAGCTTTACCGTCGAAGTGCTGGCGGTGGCCGAGCCGGCGCTGCAGGTGAGCGCCAGCCAAGGCGATGAAGATACGGCGATCGCACTGAACTTAGAAAACTTACTGCCCGATCAAGACGGCTCGGAATCGTTGTTTATTGTCATGGTGTCGAACATGCCGGTCGGAGCGACCCTGTCTGCGGGTCAGGTGGAGCTCGACGGCACCATCACGCTGGAGGCTGACGATCTGGTTGGGCTGACCTATATGCCGGTGTTACATGACAGTAGCGATGTGGTGTTGATCTACGGCGAGATGACACGGGATACCGACCCGGATACCGGCGTTGTGGATAACAATACCGAGGTGGGGGTGATCCCCATTACTGTCGATGCGGTGGCCGATCAGCCGGGCTTGACGACGGCGGCGGCGAGCGGTGACGAGGACACGGCGATCGCCCTGAGCATCACCCCGACGCTGGTCGACGACGATGGCTCGGAGACGATTCAATCGATCCTGATCGGCGACGTGCCGGTGGGAGCAACGCTATCGGCCGGTGTCGACAACGGTAATAACACCTGGAGCTTAACCGAGGCCCAGTTGAGTGGCCTGACCATCACCCCGGCGCAACACGATAGCCATGACTTTACTCTGTCAGTGCTGGTGACCAGCGCCGATACCGATGCCGAGAGTGGCGTGGTGACGACGGCCCAGGCGTCGGCGACGCTCGACGTCGAAGTCAACGCCCTGGTCGATAGCTTGGCTATCGAGGGCGAGATCACGCGGTTATTTGAAGACTACGCGATTCCGTTGCAGGTGGCGGTGTCGCTCGATGACCTCGATGGCTCGGAGGCGATGAGTGCGGTGACGATCAGCGGTGTGCCTGCGGGGGCGGCGCTATCGGCGGGCAGTGATGATGGTGGCGGGGTGTGGACGCTGACCGCCGCCGACTGGCAAGACTTGGAGATCATGCCGCCACAGCACAGCAGCGATGATTTTGTCTTGAGCCTCGAGTTTACCCTGACTGATACCGACCCGGACACGCTGCTGACCAGCGAGGTGCAGCAGATATTGACCCACACCGTCTACGTCGACCCTGTTGCCGACTTACCGGTATTGACCGTCGCCGATGCCGAGGGCGATGAGGATACGGCGATAGCGCTGACGATCAGTGCCGATGTGATCGATAGCGACGGTTCGGAGAACATTGCCTATCTTGAGTTTGCCGGGGTGCCTACGGGGGCGCAGTTTAGCGCCGGTGTCGACCGTGGTAACGGTGTTTGGGAGCTGACGGCGGCGGATCTGGCCGCTTTAACCATCACCCCCCCGCTGCACAGCAGCGATGATTTTGTGCTGACAGTGACGGCGTTTGTCGACGATATCGATGGCGACAGTGGTCTGGTGTCGCAGGCAGAGTTGAGCGATACGTTGACGGTAGTGGTCAACGATGTCGCCGATCCGGCGGTGATTGTCGCCAACGATGTCAGCGGTAGCGAGGACAGCGCCATTGCGCTGGATATCTCGGTGGCAGTGACCGCGGGCAGCGGCGAGACGGTGACCGCCATTGTATTGTCGAACGTTCCTGTTGGTGCGCAACTATCCGCCGGCAGCGACTTGGGCGGTGGCGAATGGAGCCTCACCGCTGCCGACTTGGTGGGCTTGACGCTGACGCCGGTGGCGCACGATAGCACCGACCATACGTTGACGGTAACGGTGACCACTGAGGACCAGGATGGCGATGACAGCTCGACCAGTCAGCTGCAGACACAGAGCAGTTTTGTGTTGGCGGTAGAGGCGGTGGCCGATGCGCCGACGGTGACGGCAGATCATGCCCTCGGCCTGGTCGATACGCCGATCGCGCTTAATTTGACGGCGGCGCTGGTCGACCTGGATGGCAGTGAACTGCTCAGCGCGCTGACCTTGAGCGGCTTGCCTGACGGCGCGACGCTGTCGGCCGGTACCGATCTCGGCGATGGCAGCTACACGTTGACGGCGGCTCAGCTGGTGGGCTTGAGCTTTACCTCGGCGCCGGCGGATAGCGGCAACTACACCTTGACGCTGACGGCTGAGAGCGAAGATACCGATGCCGAATCGACGCTGACGACGACGGCCAGCGGTGTCGCCGAATTCGATGTCAACGTGGTGCCGCCCATCAGCGCTAACATTGACGAGGACAATATACTCACTATTGCGATCGCCGATATCGATACCGAGGTGGTGACAATTGATGCGATGGTGCTGGATGACGCTAGCCAAGCCACCGTTACAGCCCTCGGCGATGGCAGTTTTAGCTTCGAGCCAACACTGCACCTCGACGGTGAGATGAGCTTTACCGCCACCATCACCGACAACCACGGTAATCAGCTGGACGTGCCGGGGCTGGTAAGCGTCGCCGGTATTGCCGATCAACCGCTGGTCAACATCATCGACTTCTTCAGTCTCGAAGAGCCTCCTGAGGCGGTCGGCGGCACCCTCGACATGAGTGGCAGCGCCACCCCCATTAACATCGATCTGACGGACAATGAGTTCCAGATCATCACCGACGGCATCGAGGGCGAGTACTACGACCTGGATGGGGTGATCGGCAGCGCCGGTGACGATATCTACGCCTTCGGGCAGCTAGCGGATGGTGATAGTTTTACCATCGACAGCGGCGGTGGCAACGACACCCTTGACTTCTCGGCCTATGTCTCCGAGCAGGTCGCCGTTGATCAAGGGGCGGGCGTCGCGACCATCGATCTCGGCGGTGGCGAGAGCGCGACGGTGAACTTCACCGACATCGACCTGTTTAGTTTCTCGTCTGCCGTGTTTGATGGTAATCCGCATACCCTGGCGGTGCAGACCCAGGAGTGGGAGTTCGAGGGCAAGAGCTTCGAGGTCAACTCGATCAATGGTGGTAACACGACTCGAGCGACGGCGCTGATCGGCTTTGCCGGCACCTTGGCGGAGTCCTTCCAACTGGATACCACGGTCACCGCCTATAACGCAGGGGCCAATAAAAACGGCGCCATCATCTTCGATTATGTCGATATCAATAACTACAAAGCCGCTTATATGCGCGTCGGTAAGCAGGGCTGGGAGTTTAATCAGTTCGAGAATGGGGTTGAGAATCAGGATGTGATCGACGATACCTTTGTCTCGGAATCGATTGCCGTCGGTACGCCGAACCCGATGACGTTAATGGTCAATGGCAGCGTCGCATCGATCGTGGTCGGCGGCGTGTTGAAGACAGCCTACGACTTCGGTGAATTGCTCAACGACGGCTCGATCGGTATCCAGAACCACTATGCCAAGTCGGACTTTACCGTCTCGATGGCACCGTCAAATTGGGCGCCGTCGCTGGTCGATCAGCAGCAGTCGATGCGCGTCGACCAGGGCAGCATCGACTCCGATAACATTATTACCACGGCGACGGATGCCGAGAGTGACGTGCTCACGGTGCAGTCGTTTACTCAGGGCAGTAATGGGGTGGTGGTCGATAACGGCGACGGCACCTTTACCTACACGCCGACGGGAGGCTTCCTCGGTCGCGATAGCTATCAGGTGACCATCAGCGATGGCTTCAACGCGTCGGTGGCGACGGTGGTGGTCGACGTGCTGCCGGATGCGGCGCTGATTGTTGAGCACTGCGCCGACTATGGTCTCAATGCCGAGGCGGTATTGGTCGACATCGATGGCTCGGAAACCCTGTCGATCATGTTGCTCGATCTGCCCGTCGGTTCGACGGTCACTGACGGTTCCTTGACGGTCGAGGTGAGCTTGATTGATGGTGTCACCCAGGCCCTGTTGACCGGCTTCGATTTGACCAGCTTAGAGGTGGCCCACCCCGATGGCTTCTATGGCAGTTACGACCTGTTAGTCAGCGCCGTCGCCAGCGAGAGCGGTACCGAGGCCTCCGCGTCGACGACGCTGTCGATAACGGCTCTCTGTGAGCACGGTGTGTCGGTCTCTGCCAGCAGTATCAGCGAAGTCGAAGATACGGTGATGGCGTTAAACATCACGATCACCAAGGGCTCAGAAGAGACGGCGGTGGTACAGGATATTACCATCAGCGGTGTGCCGGATGGCGTGCTGTTGTCGGCGGGCATCAACAACGGTGGCGGCACTTGGGCGCTGACCGAGGCCGAGTTGGTTGGCCTCACGCTGACGCCGATCGAGCACCAGGATGATAACTTCACGCTGACTGTTGAGGTCACCACCGACGATGCCGATTACCTGTTATTGACGGAAAGTGTCGAGGTCGACGTGCGCGCCGAGGCTGATCAGCCATTGCTGACGGTCAACGAAGTGGCGACGCCGATGAATCAACCGGTGGCGTTGACGATTACCCCGGCGCTGCTCGATCTCGACGGTTCCGAGGTGATCGACAATATTGTCATCTCCGGGCTGCCGGCGGGCACGACGCTGTCGGCGGGCACCGTGCAGGCCGATGGCAGCGTCAGCTTGACGGAGGCCGAGCTCAGCGGTTTGATGCTGCAGCCGGCGCTCGATGATGAGGACGATTTTGTACTGACGGTGCGGCTCAATAACACCGATACGGACAGCGATAGCGGCGAGCAGAGCAGCAGTTATGTCGAGGCCAGCTTAGCGGTCAATTTCAGCGATGCCACGACCATTGATGGCCTACTGGGTGAACCGCTTAGCAGCAGCATCAGCCTCGACGAGGACACCACGGCGTCACTCGAGCTGGGGCCGATGATGCTGATGGATAGCGGCGAGACGATGTCGGCGTTAACGGTGAGCAACGTACCGCTGACGGCGAGCTTGAGTGCCGGTGTCAATAATGGCTTCGGCAACTGGACGGTGCCGCTGGCCGATGTCGAGGGGTTGATCTTCACCCCATCCCCTGACAGCAGTGCGGATATCGTGTTGGCCACGTCGATGACCATCAGTCAGGGTGGCAACAGCGAGGTGTTCACTGGCACGGTCGATGTTGAGATCAACGCGGTGGTGGATGATGTCTTGCTGCAAACGGATATTACCCGCTTGTTTGAGGATTACACCATCCCGCTGCAGATGGATATTGGTCTGCTCGATACCGACGGCTCGGAAACGCTGACGCTGGTGAGTGTCAGCGGTATACCCGGCGGTGCGGAGTTGACGGCCGAGACCAATAGCTGGTCCGACGTCAATACCATGATGATTACGCCGCCGCTGCACAGCAGCAGTGATTTCACCCTCAATCTCAGTGTGCATTCACAGGATACAGACCCGGATACTGGGGTGGTGTTGTCCAAACTCACGGAGTCGACGCTGACCATCTACGTCGACCCGGATGCGGATGAACCGACGCTGACGCTGGCCTCGGGTGACGTGAATGATCAGAGCCAGATTCCGCTGCAGATCGATGTCGCCCTTGCCGACACTGACGGTTCCGAGCAAGTCAGCGAGGTGATTCTGTCGGATATCCCGCTCGCGTCTTCGCTGTCGGCGGGACACAACCTCGGGGATGGCCGCTGGTCGCTGACCGTCGACCAGCTCAATGGGCTGATCTTTATACCCGATGAAAGCCTGAGCGAGCCGGTATCGATCACCGTCACGGCCTATATTAAGGACACCGACCCCGATACTCAGTTGATTTCAGAGCTGTCCCACTCCGGCGTGTTGGTGACGGTGCCACCGGTCACGATCGAGGGGCCGGATCCGGTCGACCCGGTTGATCCGCTGAACCCGATCGATCCGGACGACCCAAGGGCCGACGGTAACCCACTGACCGGCTCGGTAGCGACGACGGAGGACGTCACTGTCGACCTGCAACTGGGGCCGTTGACCGCCATCGATAATGCCGAGACCATCGGCCCGGTCACTATCGGAGCGGTGCCAATAGGGGCGATGCTGTCGGCGGGCACCGATAATAGCGACGGTACCTGGACGGTGACCGCCGCTGAGCTTGATAACCTGACGGTGACGCCGCCGGTCGACGATGGCGACGACTTCACCCTGACCACATCGGTGACGTTTACCGAGGGCGCGGTGAGCAAAACATTCACCGGTTCGGTGGTGGTGGCGGTCGCGGCTGATGCCGACACGCCCACCGTCACCGCCGATGATGTCAGCGGTGAGGAGGACACCGCCATCGCGCTGAATATCGCGGCGGTGGTGACCGATACCGACGGTTCGGAGGCGATTACCGGCTATAACATCACCGGCATGCCGACGGGGGCGACGCTGTCGCAGGGGACGCTCAACGGTGACGGCAGCTGGGATATCACATTACAGCAGCGTTCGGCAGGGCTGAGCTATACCTCGCCGGAGAACTGGGGCGACGATAGCGTCACGCTGACGGTGACGGCCTATAACGAAGATACCGATGCCGACGACAGCTCGGTCGACACCAGCAGCGGTAGCACCACCTTCACCATCGATGTTGATGCCGACATCGATGGCCCCGATCCGGTTGATCCGGTCGACCCAAGTGATCCGGTGGACCCGTTGAACCCAAGTGCCGACGGCAATCCGTTGACCGCCTCGGTGAGTACCGATGAGGATGTCGCCATCGACCTCGAGCTGGGCACGCTGACCACCGTCGACGACGGCGAGACCATCGGCAGCGTCACCATCGGCGCCGTGCCCACGGGCGCGACGCTCTCGGCGGGCAGCAACAACAACGACGGTAGCTGGACCGTGACGGCGGCGGAGCTCGACGGCTTGACCATTACCCCGGCGGCCCACGTCAGCGATGACTTTACCCTGACCACGGCGGTGACCTTTACCGAGGGGCAGATAGCCGGCACCGAGATCAGCCACGAGTACACCGGCAGCGCCATTGTCGCAGTGGCGGCGGTGGCCGATGTGCCGACGATCCAGACCACCGATGTGACCGGCGATGAGCACAGCGCCATCGCCCTCGACATCAGTGGCAGCCTGGCCGATACCGATGGCTCTGAGTCGATCACGGGCTACACCATCAGCGGCGTGCCGCTGGATGCGACGCTGTCGGCGGGGACCGATAATGGCGCCGGCAACTGGACGCTGACACCGGCGCAGGTCACTGGGCTGACCATCACCCCGGCCCTGGGGCATATTACCAATATCGTCTTGGCGGTGACCGTGCACAATGAGGATGTCGATCCTGACGACAGCGGCCAGGTTGACACCAGCAGTGCGACGACGACGCTGACGGTGACCCTCGATCCGGTGATCGATGGCCCAGACCCGGTCGACCCGGTTGATCCGACTGACCCGATTGATCCGTTGAACCCGAGTGCCGACGGTAACCCGTTGACGGCGGCGGTCACGACGGCGGAAGACACGATGGTCGACCTTCAATTGGGGCCGTTGACGGCGATCGACAGTGGCGAGACGATCAGCAGTGTCACCATCGGCGCGGTACCGGTCGGCGCCACGCTGTCGGCGGGTACCAACAACAACGACTTCACTTGGACGGTGAGTGCTGCCGAGCTCGACGGCCTCAGCATCACGCCCGCGTCAGATGACGCCGATGACTTCACCTTGACCACGGCGGTGACCTTTACCCAGGGGGCCGAGAGTCAAACCTATAATGGCAGTGTGGCGGTGACCGTCACCGTCGATGCCGATACGCCTACCGTCACCGCAGCCGATGTCAGCGGCGAAGAGGATACCGCGATCGCGCTGACCATTAGCGGCGGAGTGACAGATAATGACGGCTCTGAGGCGATTATCGGTTACAACATCGAGGGCCTACCTACGGGGTCGACGCTGTCGGCGGGTACGCTCAGTGCCGACGGTAGTTGGCAGTTGACGCCGGCGCAACTGGTCGGCTTGACCTATACCTCGCCGGCTAACTGGGCCGACGACAGTGTCACAGTGACGGTGATGGCGTTGAACCGCGATACCGATGCGGATGACGCGAGCTTCGACGACAGTAGCAATAGCACCGCCTTTACCATCGATATCGATGCCGATATTGATGGCCCGGATCCCGTCGACCCGGTCGACCCCACTGACCCCGTCGATCCGCTGGACCCAAGCGCCGATGGCGACCCGCTGACCGCCTCGGTGAGCACCAACGAAGATGTTGCGATCGACCTCGAGTTGGGGCCGTTGACCGCCGTTGATAGCGGCGAGACGATCAGCAGCGTCACCATCGGTGCGGTACCGGCTGGGGCGACGCTCTCGGCGGGCAGTAACAACAACGATGGTAGCTGGACTGTCGCGGCGGCCGATCTAGATGGCTTGATGATTACCCCCGCGGCGCACGACAGTAATGACTTCACTCTCACTACCGCGGTGACCTTCACCGAGGGGCAGATCGCCGGCACCGAGATCAGCCAGCAATACACCGGCAGTGCCGTGGTAGCGGTAGCGGCCGTGGCGGACGCACCGAACATTCAGACCACCGATGTGACCGGTGATGAGCACAGCGCTATCGCCCTCGACATCAGCGGCAGCTTGAATGATAACGATGGCTCCGAGTCGATTACCGGCTACACCATCAGCGGCGTGCCACTGGATGCGACGCTATCGGCGGGCACGGATAATGGCGCGGGTGGTTGGACCCTGACGCCGGCACAAATTAGCGGCCTGACCATCACTCCGGCGATGGGCCACATTACCAATATCGTCTTGTTGGTGACGGTGCACAATGAAGACGTCGATCCCGATGACAGCGCTCAGGTCGATACCGGCAGTACGACGACGGTACTGACGGTGACCATTGATCCGGTCATTGACGGCCCCAATCCGGTCGATCCGGTCGACCCGAGTGACCCGGTCGATCCGCTCGATCCGAGCGCCGACGGCAACCCACTGACGGCGGCGGTCACGACAGCGGAGGATACCGCCGTCGATCTCGAGCTGGGACCGTTGACCGGTGTCGATAGTACCGAGACCATTAGCAGCGTGACCATTGGCGCCGTGCCAAGCGGTGCGGTGTTGTCGGCGGGCACTAACAACAACGACGGCACCTGGACGGTGACCGCGGCCGAGCTCGACGGCTTGACCATCACGCCACCGGATGACAGCGGCACCGACTTCACCCTGACCACGGCGGTGACCTTTACTCAGGGCTCAGCGAGCCAGGTCTACAATGGTACGGCAGCGGTGGTGGTTGATGCGGTAGCCGATGCGCCGACGGCGGCGGCAACGGATGTGCTGGGTGTGGTCGACACGGCGATCGCCCTCGATTTGAGCGGCGCGCTGAACGACCTTGATGGTTCCGAGGCGTTGAGCTTCACCGTCAGTGGCATGGCGGCAGGGGCGACGCTGTCGGCCGGTGTCGATCAGGGTGATGGTAGCTATATCCTGACGGCGGCGCAGTTGGCCGGGTTGACCTTCACCTCGGCACCCGGCGATGCGACCAACTACACCCTCACCCTGACGGCGACGAGTGCCGATACTGATCCCGATAGCGCGACAGTGACCAACAACTCGACGGCGGTGACCTTCGACGTTAACGTGCTGCCGGTGTTCGCGAGCAGCGTGGATGAGGACGCCACGCTGACCATCAGCCCCAGCGACGTCGATAGCGCTGTTGCCTCGATCGATAGCATTGCCCTCAGCGATGGCACCCGCGGTGCCTTTAATGCGGTGGGTGACGGCGACTATAGCTTCCTTCCGACGCTGCATCTCGATGGCCAGATGCCGCTAACCATGACGGTGACCGATAATAACGGTAATAGCGTGACGCTGCCGGGTACTATCGATGTGGGCGGTATTGCCGATGAGCCAGTGATGAACATTGTCGACTTCTTCAGCCTCGATGAGCCTCCGGCTCCGGTGACCGGCACGCTCAATATGAGTGCGAGCGCCAACCCAGTCACCATTGATCTGACCGACAACGAGTTCCAGATTATCAGCGACGGCCTCGATGGCGAATACTACGACCTCGATGGGGTGGTGGGCAGCAGCGGTGATGATACCTATGCCTTCGGTAGCCTCGAGGCGGGTGATAGTTTCACCATTGCCACCGGCGGCGGTAACGATACCCTCGACTTCTCCAGCTACGTCTCCGAAGACGTGCTGATCAAGCAGAATAACGGCACGGCGACGGTCGACCTCGGCGGTGGTAATACCGCCGTGGTCAACTTCTCCGGTATCGATAACTTTAAGTTCTCCTCCTCGGTGTTCGATGGTAACCCACATGCGGTACAGGTAGAGACCCATGTTTGGACGATCGAAGGCAAGGATTTCGCGGTTAACTCGACCAATATGGCGGGCTCGACGGCGGATAAACGGGCGACCTCACTGGTACAGTTTGAGGGCTCGTTGGCCGAGTCATTTACCCTCGAGACCAGTGTCACGGCGATCGAGGTTGGCAGCTATAAGAATGGTGCGATCATCTTCGATTATGTTGATAGCACTACCTATAAGGCGGCGTTTATGCGTGTCGGCGCCCAGTGCTGGGAGTTTAATCAGTTCATCAACGGCGTGGAGAACACACAGCTGGCGACGGACACCAAGGTGCCTGAGAGTATTGCCGTCGGCACCCCTAATCCGATGACGCTGCAGGTGGTGGGAACGACGGCGAGTATTGTCGTCAACGGGGTGTTGAAGACCAGCTATGACTTCGGTGAGGCGCTGAACGATGGCTCTATCGGTATTCAAAACCACAATGCGCGGACTGACTTCACCCTGTCGATGGCACCGACCAACTGGGCACCATCGGTAGAAAACCAGCTGTTGTCGATGCGCGAAGACCAGGGCAGTGTCGCTTCAGAGAATGTGTTGAGTGCCGCGACCGATGCCGAGAATGATGCCTTGAGTATTGTCTCCTTCACCCAGGGTGCGAACGGTGGCGTCGTCGATAACGGTGACGGTAGCTTTACCTACACGCCGACTGGCGGCTTCATCGGTCGCGATAGCTATGAGGTGATGATTACCGACGGCACTAACCAGACCTCTGCGACGGTTGTGGTCGACGTGCTGCCCGACGCTCAGTTGGTGGTCGAGAACTGTGCCAACTACGGCCTTAATGCCGAGGCCTCACTGGTCGACGTCGATGGTTCGGAGACGCTAACAGTGGTGCTCTACGATCTGCCGGTCGGCTCCACGGTGATCGATGACGGCGGTGCGAGCACCGTTGTCGAGGAGATCGATGGCGTCGCCCAGGCAGTGCTCACCGGCTTCAACCTGGCGGCCCTTGAGATTGCCCATGCCGATGGTTTCAACGGCGCCTATGACCTGCTGGTGACGGCGATCGCCAGCGAGAGCGGCACTCAGGCCAGTGCTGAGGCGACAGTATCCGTGACGGCGCTCTGTGAGGGCGGCTTGTCGGTCTCGCTGGGGGCGGTGAGCACGTTCGAGGACACGTCGGCGAGCCTTAATATTGTGATTGGCCAGGGCTCCACGGAGACCGGCACGATACAGAGCATCACGCTGACGGGGGTGCCTACCGGGGCGACGCTGTCGGCGGGCACGAACAATGGTGGCGGCTCTTACTCGCTAACGGAGGCACAGTTGAGCGGCCTGACGCTGACGCCGGCGTCGAATACAGACGGCGACTTTAATCTCACCGTCACCGTCAATACCGATAATGTGCAATATCCGGTGCTGACCGATACGGCAACGATCGAGGTGCGAGCCGTGGCGGATACGCCACTGCTGTCAGTGACGAATGCGACGGCGACGGCTGGCTCGGCGGTGGCGCTGGATATCACCGCGACCCTGGCCGATACCGATGGCTCGGAATCCATTGATAATATTACGCTGCTCAACGTGCCGGCGGATACGGTGTTGTCGGCCGGTACCGATGGCGGCGACGGCAGCTGGACGCTGACGGCGGCGCAGTTGAGTGGTCTGACACTGACACCGGCGGTGAGCCACTCGGGGGACATCGTGCTAACGGTGGTGGTCAATAACCAAGACCTCGACAGCGACAGCAGCGAGGTCGACACTAATAGTGCCACTGGGACGCTGACCGTCACGGTGATAGAGACGGAGGTCGACCCCGACCCCGATCAAGATGCTCAGGCACCGACGCTGAGCTTTACTCTCGGCGCCGAGGAGCTGTCTGCCGTCGGCAGCATCGTTATTGATAACTTGAGTCTCGTCCATGATGGCGTGATACAAATGAATAACACGGTATTGGGCAGTGGTGCCGCTGACTACGTGATTATTACCGGCACGCAAAATAATGCCGGCAGTGTGTCGATGGGTGAAGGCAATGACTTGGTCTATGTGCAGGGCTGGGGTAGCGCACAGAACCTCTCGGTTGATGGCGGTGGCGGCGGCGGCGATAAGCTGCTGTTGAATCCATCGGTGGTGAACAGCGTCAATGCCAGCGGCACCACCTCGGGCACCGTGTCCTTTAGCGGCGGTGGCAGCCTGATCTACAACAATATCGAGAGCGTCCTCTATGATACCGCCGCCAGTGTGACGATGACGCGTAGCCTGTCGCTCACCGCTGACTTGGCGACCAACGACGGCAGCGAGACGTTATCGCCGGTTACCTTCTCCGGCTTCCCGAACGGCGTGGTCTTACTGGAAGGTAATAGCACCTTAGCCACCAGCACCGGCAGTGACTTTGATATTGCCGTCACTGCCGGTGTCAGCCGCTCGCTCACGGTGGAGCACGCCGCCAACGTGACGGCGACGGTCAGTGCCAGCGTCACCGCGACCAATACCGCCTCTAACGACACTGCAACGACGCAGGTGTCGCAGGTGATCGATGACATCTTAGTTGGCCTAGAATACCAGACCAGCTCAGGCCTCAGCGGTGTTACCGATGCCGACGGTATGATCAGCTTTGAGCAGCGCGATACCATTCGCTTCAGCGTCGGTGCGGTGGTGATCGGTGAGTTACTGGCGGCCAATGTGCCGGGGCGGGCGATCTTCCTGACCGACTTGCAGCCCGTCAACGGTGCTGTGGCGAGCAGTGACTATCTGACCAAGATGGCGGTCTTCCTGCAGTCCATCGATAGCAACGAACAGCCGGACGATGGCATTGTCATCGAGGCGGAGACCCGGGAAGCCTTCGCCCTCAACGAGGCCGACTTGGCGCTGCTGTCGCTGGACGAGGTGAATGTGTTGTTGCTCGAACAGGGCTTCCAGCCGGTCGAACCCGCGCAGGCGCTGCAGCACGTGGTGGAGAATCTCGCCGAGTACAGCGCCGATAACACGGCGATGAGCCTGGTTGAGCTAAGCTTAGAGGAACTCGGCCTGCACTATGTGGCGGAAGACACGGCGTTGAACCCCGGTAACACGCTGCAGATCGAAGGCCTGCCAGAGCAGGCGGTCGCCTCCGGGGGCGAGTGGGTCGACGGCGTCCTGACGCTGCCACAGGCGAGTGTCGAGCAGGTCGCGGAGCTGACTATTACCGTGCCGGAGGAGATGGCGGAAGATCTCGACGTCTCCGCGACCATCAAGCTGAGTCAGGATAGCCAGGCCGAGTTGAGTCTGGTCGAGACCGAGGCCGCAGCGACCGAGGACGACGAAACCATTGCGCTGATGGAGCAGAGCAGTTATCTGGTGCTCTACCCCGACAGCGACGAGCAGTTGATCATGGGTGAGGGCGATGATGCGCTCATCGGCTAATGCGACGATGAGCGGGAGTGACCTTGAAATACACATCGCTAGAATCGCTGAGGGGCATCGCGGCATTGCTGGTGGCGCTGTTTCATTCGGTCTTTGTTAGTGGTTCGCAGTACCCGGTGATTGCCCAGGGCATCATGTTTGTCGATTTCTTCTTCATCCTCTCGGGCTTTGTCATGGCCTGCGCCTATCTCGAGAAGATTCAGGCGGGGCTACCGTTCCGGCAGTTCTTTCTGCTGCGCTTTGGCCGCCTCTATCCGCTGCATCTGTTTATGCTGTTGCTGTGGCTCGGCTACGCTGTGTTGAAGGAGCTGTTGCACCATCAGTTGGGTATGGGCCCCGGTGGTTTCTTTGCCGGTGACTTCGCGACCTTTGTCTCCAATTTGCTGTTGATTAACTCGCTGGGGGTGGACGATGATCTCAGTTGGAATTATCCAGCCTGGAGTATCAGCGTGGAGTTTTATACCTACCTGATTTTCTTTGCTGTGGTAGGGCTCCTGGCGCGACGGATCAAGCACTATTATTTTCTGTTGTTGAGTGTTTTAAGTTACGCCTGGTTGTATTGGTTGACGGAACAGAGCCTGTTGTCGACCTATCAATACGGTATCTTACGTTGCACAGGTGGCTTCTTTCTCGGTGTTTTTATTTTTATTAAAATAGAGCGGAAGACGCTGGCGCCGTCGAGGTTATTGGCCAGTGTGATTGAGCTGTCATCAATCTTGTTGGCGCTGTGGTTGGTGACGCTGTCGACCGAAAATAAGCTTATGCAACTCTGCGTATTGGCTTCCTTCGGGCTGGTGATCAGCGTCTTTGCTGTGCAGGATCGGGGGCTGGTGAGTACCTTGTTGAACAGAAAATCGCTGCTTCTTTTAGGAACGCTGTCCTATTCGATTTATATGATTCACGCGTTGTTCTTCGCGCTGTTGCGAAACATCGGACAGTACGTGTTTCAGTGGCCGCTGGTGGTGGTGGAGCGCGCACACCAGGGGCCGATTCAATATTTTGATACTGCCTATGCCGATCTCATTAACCTCGCCTGTGTGCTGGCCATCGTGCTGTTATCGGCGCTCAGTTATCGTTATATTGAGCGGCCATGGCGGGCCAAATTTCGTCTGTTGGCGCAGCGGAAAAAACACAAGCAGCAGCTGCGGGACTGCTGACCGCACTTTTTCAGCGGTGCAACAGCGTCAATGATGGTGCTTTTGTGTGACTAGATCATCGTGCGATTAGACTACGTGCGACTAGGCCATCGCACTACTCGATCATCGTGCTACTATGCTGTCGTGTTAGCGTCGGGTTGACGAAAAATAAATGTGGAGGGTGGGGCGATTAAGTATCTTTGGCTGTTTATTTATAGCGCGGTTTTGCTGTGGTCGGGTATCGAGCCGAAAGAGCGTTTCACCTGGTGGCTTGAGGTCGCGCCAGCCATAATTGGCGGCGTCATATTGTTATTGAGTTATTCCCGCTTTCGTCTAACGCCGCTGCTGTATGTACTCATTCTAATGCACTGTATCGTGCTGATGGTCGGCGGTCACTATACCTACGCGGAGGTGCCGCTGTTTGATCATCTCACCGAATGGATGGGCAGTGAACGCAATAACTACGACAAGCTGGGGCATTTTTTCCAGGGCTTTGTGCCGGCGCTGATCGCACGGGAGATTCTGCTGCGTCGGGCGGTGGTCAATGGGCGTGCTTGGCTCAACTTATTTGTGGTCTCGATCAGCCTAGCCTTTAGCGCCTGTTATGAGTTAATCGAGTGGGCGGTCGCCGTCGCCACGGGCGATGATGCGGAGGCATTCCTGGGTACCCAGGGCTATATTTGGGATACCCAGTCAGACATGGCGCTGGCGCTGTTGGGTGCGACACTGGCGTTGCTACTGTGTGCCCGCCTGCACGATCGCCAGCTGCGGCCGTTGTTATCGTAGTGTCCGTTCGAACGGAAGCAGCAGCGAGCGTGGTTTTTTAAAAAACTAATTGTAGCGTTAGCTAGCCTGCTGCTAGTCGCCACTCGAAGAAAAATCAGTGCTAGCGCTGGCCATCTGGTCCAGTGTGACACGATGCTGTTCAGGGTAGCCGCGGTATTTTTTAATGAGGGCTTCATCCATCCCAATGCTTTAGCTGTTTCAATGTCTATATTTTATTGATAGTCGACGCGGTATTTTATTTGTATAAAGTCGTTTGGAAATGCCTCGGCTTCTGCGTCCACAAGCTTAATTTGTCGATTGATTCGACCAAAAAGCGGGAGGCCGTCGCCAAGCAATACGGGAGCTTTGGTGATTGTCATCTGATTGATTAAGGCTAAATTGACAAAGGAGGTGATGGTCGTTCCACCGTCCACATAAGCGTGTTTTAGTTCTCTCTTTTCCAGTTCGCTGATAAGCGCTGTTATCTCGCCAGCATAGATTTCAACCTTGCCGTGTAGGCTCTCCGGTGGCTCTTTTAGCGTATGGCTTAAGACTATGATGGGAATATCACCATAGGGCCACTGCTCGGGTGATAAATTGAAGCTGGCTATCACCTCCATACATCGACGGCCCATGATCATACAGTCGACCGAATCGATAAAGTCAGCAAACCCCATGTCGGCGTTGACGCCCATCTCGGCGTCGGCATTACCTGCGGAGTGCAGCCAATCGACGCCGCCATCTGGGTCCGCTATATAGCCATCGGCGCTTGTTGCGATGTACACGGAAAATTTCATTTTACTGTCCTTATTACGAGGGGCGAGTCTGTGAATAATGCCGGCCCGCTGAGCCAGCGTGTCCTGCTACGTCGTCGGTTAAACGTGTTGTGTCGCTGTTTGCTCAGTACTGAGTAGGGCATATTGGTACTCATCTCCCCACGCGCCCTTAAAAAAAATATTTTTACGAAAATGCGCCTCTCGTCTGAAACCGAGGCTCTCGAGCAGGCGATAAGATGCTGTGTTTTCAGTGTCGGTAGTGGCAGTGACTCGGTGTCTGTTGAGTGTGCCAAATAGATAGGCAAGCAAGGCGGTGACCGCCTCTCTCGCCAGGTGTTTTTGCTGATTTTCAGGAGCCACGGTAAAGCCAATCTCAACCTGCTGCTCATCGATGAAGTGTACGGCGAGGTCGCCTAACAGATGATCGCTGTCGGAGTCGGCAATGGCGAGTTGATACCATTGGCCGGCAACGGCAAAGTTGGCATAGTCGGTGTTGTTAAACAGTGACAACGCATCGCTGTAGCTATAGTCAGACCAGCCCTGATATTTTGCTACCTCGGGCCGTGCGCGATACTGGCTGAAGGTATCCAGGTCGGCCTCGGTGAAAGCGCGCAGCGTCAATCGGTCAGTGTGTAGGGTGGGGGTGTTCATTGTTGATTCCTGCATTCGCCGAACATACGTGAATTATCGTGTTCGCGTATGAGGCTGATTATTTTTTTTCGAGCTTACCGTAGTGCAGCGGTAATGCAAGAGCTGAAGGCGAGGGTTTCAGTTATGCTTTATTCGGCTTCGGCTTCGGCTTCGGCTTCGGCTTCGGCTTCGGCTTCGGCTTCGCTATTAAGAACAGTATCCGCTGCTTGCGGTGTGAGTGGCTCTTCCGTCTCGCCGGGGATGATTAAATTCTCCGCCTCGATCTCAACGCCGGCAATCCACTCGACGCCGACGGGGATATGTAACGCCTGCCGCTCCGGCGCCGCTTTGACACCGCTGAGTGTCAGCCAATAATCACCTGGGCTCAGCTGTTCGACGAGGAAGAAACCATCCTGCTCCAGCGCGGCGCTGCCGATGGTCAGCCCGGTCTGTTGATCGACGACGCTGATCTGTGCATCACGGTCGATGCCATCCTGAGTCAGGAAGACGCCGTCGATACCGACGCTGTAAGTGATGGTTGGATCGATCTGCAAGCGTGAGCCGGGACGTAGGAAGACGACTTGAAACTCCTCGGCCGTGGTGTAGCTGATGTCGAGGGTGTTCTTATCGACGCGCACTAGCTGTTTCTTGTTTACCGCGACACCGTCGGCGACATAGTAGCCCTCATCGTTGCTGATTGCCTGGGCGGCACCGGCATAGACCTTGACGCCGGGGATGGGCTCGATATTACCCTCCTCATCGGGTGGCGATAGAATACGGCCGTAGATGCGACCGGTGCCAAGGTGTTGAGGCGCGAGGTCTTCTTTGACGGTGCTGACGGCCTCCTCGATGCGGATATTCATTAGGTACTCTTTTTCGCCGAGGCCGGCAGAGAGGTAGAGGTTTTTATAGGGGTTCCAGCTTGCGGATAACGTGCCGATAATGTCGCCGATGGGGTCTCGGCTGACGTCGATACTGAAGCCCCAGTTGCGGTCAGGACGTATGGGATCGCGCAGTTGTAGCTGGCTATTAACCGCCATTTCATTCAAGTCGATATTGAGGCCGATGCGGTGTCGTTCAAACTCACCGTTAATCGTTAATAGATTGCTATATGCCACCTCGCCGTTCGCCGCTTTGACAGCGTTGTTGTCCAATTTGAAGGCATAGTATTGGTTGAAGCGGCTGGCGATACTCTGTGTCAGTGCAGTGTTGCCGTTACCGTGGCTGAGGGTGGAGAGTACGTTCCAGTTATTCATCGATAGGCTGTGATGCAGTAGTTTCCTACCGTCGTAGACGTCCTGACGCACCAGCGGGGTAGCGCTATCGGCGATGCCATCAACGCTATTGATGGTGAAGCTAAGGTCTTGGTAACGCAGCCCGGTATAGCGGATGCTGAGGTCACGGAAGGTCTGGCCGCCGTAGTTAAGCTGCTCAAACTGGCCGTTGATGGCGTTACCGAGGCGAGTGGTGAGATCGTAGCCGTAGGCGCTATCGTCCTCCCCGTACTGGTAGTAGTGTGCGCCAGCGCTGAGGCGGCTGGCGAGGCCGAAGCGTGAGCGTAGCTGTAAAAACGCATCGTTATCGAGCGTCTTGCCCCAGGCTGCGCTGTGGCTCTGTTCACCGCGCTCGAGTAGCAGGCCCTCGTCAGGGGCGACGAGAATGGTGCGGGTGCGCTCGGCGCCATCGGGAAAGTAGTAGCGAAACTGTAGAGTATCGCCACCGGCGGCGTCGATTTCTTCGAGTTGGTAGAGACCGCTATCGTCGACGGTCTGGGTAGTGAGAATAAAGCCGTTACGAAAAGCATCGACCTCGGTGTTCGGCAGTAACACTTCCTGATAGCTGAACTTACCACCACCGATAACGTCGGCGTCGGTCTGTAGCCTGATCGCGTTTTCGAGCGGATAGCTCGGGACGAGAGCGCTGGAGAGCGAGCTAACGTTGCCCAGTCTGGTGGCGTAGAGACCGGGAATATTACTTTGCTGGTAGAGAAAACTGTTGACGTCGACGCTGGAAAAATCACCCTCGATACTGCTGTTCAGGCGCAGGGTGCCGCGAAAAAGATCACTGAGTGCGCTGACATAATACGACTTGTCGTGGCCATGGCTTTTTTTCTTTTTCAGATCGGCGCTGAGCTTCATCTCGGTGGCATATTCTTCCGGTGCGAATATCACCTCGGCCTCTTCTAACCGCTTGATGGTTTGCACCTGGTGCCAGTAGTTCTTGCGCAACACTTTGCGTTTTTTTATGCGCTCACTCAGTGGCAGATAGTGTGTCGTCAGCGACATCGCGTAGAGGTATAGCGTCCAGTTAGTCTCGATCGGCAGCCAGCGTGAAAGCTCGCTGTGTTTGACCCAGATGGCGTCGTCGATGAAGGCTACATCGTCCTTGGCGAAGGAGAAGGTCGGCTCTCCTTTGATGTTACTGCCCGCCTCGCGGCTGGGAAGGTCGAACCAGTAAATATCGTCAGACCAGGGCAGGCTAGCCTGACAGTATTTTCTGATTAGATCGCACTCGCCGGGCATCTCCATCCAGTTGTTGAAAATATCTTCGACGTTGAGATAGGGGATCTCCTCCTCGGTCATCATGACACGATAGAAGTGACTGCCACGGCTCTTACCGACACGTATTTCGATGAACTCCTCGACAAAGTCATCGACTTCAAAGGCATGCGCTGGCTTCACTTCTATGCTGAGTAGTAGCGTTAGATGAAATAAGCTAAAAAAGTATAACCATGTTTTAAATGGTGATAGCTGGGGCCTTGTAGGCGATAAAAAAAACGCAGGCATGGGGCGCTGAAGTTAAAAGTGCGTGCTTGGCTGCACGGAGGCAGCCGACGGTTTCGTCGAGGGCTGTGTTAGGCGGCGCAATCGACAGTGTTCTTAAGCTCGGGTTGGTCGAAGCTGGCGTAGATAACTTGATAGCCTGCCTGCGGATTGTATTTCTTTTCAATTTTCACAGGGTTGTTCGAGCCGCGCATGCTGACGAGGCGATCCTCGTACAGGGCCTCTCCGGGTTGTGCCTTGGTGACCAGGGTAATGTCGCCATCGAAGCGCCAAACAGATGAATTGGTGACCTCGAGTAATAGTTGATCGGAGTCTTCTTGCTGACGGCAACTAAAGTTTAATAGCGGTTGGCCCTCCCCCTTGTTGCCGTAGACGGCGACGGCGGTTTCCATCTTCATACTCAGCCGCATGTCGACACTGCTGCCGCCTTCTGCCACTGTTTGAATCACTTGTGCGGTCTCGAGCATTTGTACAAGAATATGGCTGCGATAAGTGCCTTCGGCTTGATCTTTTTTCGGCCTGATGGAGACGCGAATATCGCGACGTTGACCGGGCTTGAGACTAAGTCGCTTCGGGCTAAGGCGAATGCTGCTAGTGATGTCTTCGATGGTCACAGTCTCTGCATCGAGGTGGCTGCCGAGGCGCAGTGAGTTGCTATCTATTGGGTAGTAGACCGGTTTAATATTGAGCCTTATCGGCTCGTCGCCATCGTTAGTGATGATGAAAGATTGGGTGAGTGGTTCATCCATATCAAAGTTGATGATGGCAGGTGCCACAAGAAAGGAATTCTTGGCCTGAACTTGACCGACTAGAAAGAGTGAAAGTAAGGCGATTAGGTAAAATTTATTCATCGGAATATTCATCTGCTAGAGCGGGGTCACAACAGTGGCCCCGCAATTTTAGTTATGTTTATAGATAAACAACGGTGAAGGTCGCATCGCCTTCGTAGCTACCCTGGCTGTCAGCAGCATCTACGTGGGCAGTGGCGCCAACTTTAATACCGTTCAACACACCAGAGGCGTCTAACGCACTAGCGCCAGCATCAACAGTGAAGGCATCAACGAGAATCTCGTCGCCACTAACACTGTCAGTCATGTTGATAGAGGCTTCAGAAACCGAGGCAACAACAGGCGCGTTGATGATACCGGTGATGTTGAATGTGGCAGCACCTGCATCACTTGTAGCAACTGTAACGGTCGCTGCAGTACCGGCAACTTGTGCAGGGAAGGTAAGACCCTGTACTTCGCTGATGGTGATTGATGACAACAGTTCGATGTTAGCCTTGAAGGCTTCATCAACGGCGTTGGCGTTGAAGGCTACGAGAGAGGCTAGAATCGCTGATCCGGCGAAAATCGCTTTATTTATTTTTTTCATGGTAATTTCCTTATATTTAATAGTTACCCTGACGAAGTGAGTTTCGTTCAGGTGGGTAAATAATAACTACTTCTGGCTGAAACAAACCGTCGCAATAGTACCCCTGAGTATTTAGGTTTTAGCTATGTTTCGGTTTTTATGTTTCGGCTTAATGTTTCGAGATATGTTCTGCGTTGCCGAACGGCAGTTGCAGTGCGTTACACTTTTTCTGTTTTAGTTGATAGTTCTCGCTATATGTTAATGCTTTCGCTGGTCTGGGCCTTATAGGTTCCGGGTGTTAGGTTTCTTAGTCCCCTCTCCGTGGCACCGTAGCGTTCGATCAGCTCTATCTTTGAGCAACCTTCGTTGATCGAGGTAAGCATGGCGGCTCTTCTCGCTGCCACATAGATGCCCCATAGTGAAGGGAACTCGACAAAACCTCTATCGTCACAGCCCTGGCGCATCTTTCTGTGCAGCAGGTCGTTAACGGGGATGTCTAACTTGCTGGCTAATCGGCAGGGTTTTTTGGGGATGTAGACTTTTCTACCCCCGAAGTCATTAATGATGACGAGCATTTGGCAAAAATCGGTTTGATCGGCTATCTCGCCCGCTAGCCAGGGTAGGCAAGAGAGCACTGTTACCTTATTGTTGTCGTAGAACTCTACCAGTTCGTCAATAAATAGTTGGTTATCCATGAGGATGCCTGAGAATAATTTCATTATATTTTTACCTGTGTTGTTTTTGTATTTATCAGTGTTTTGGCGGTGAAAGTTCGGACATGTGAATGGAATGTCGTGCTCAATACAACCGGGGAACGGTTCCTCGATGTTATTGCTTGCAGATCTATGTATATCGACTGATTCTTTGTGTGTATTAAACTATGGTGTTTCGTTAGTCTTTAGTTTTTTGTTTTTATATTTTTGTGTGTCAGCTTTTGTTTTGTGCTGTTTTTTTGTTGATAATGTTTCGTGTGATGGTTAGTTGGTGTTTTTTTACTGTTTTTCTTTTGTTTGTATGTTTTTTTGCTTTTGTTTTTTTTGTTGCTGGTGGTTTTTGTTGGTTGTTTTGCTGGTGTTTTATGTTGCGCGGCATTTTTTTGAGCTGTTTTTTTTTGTTTGTGAGTTGTTATATGGCTTGCTTTGAATGTTGTCGTTTGTGGCAGGTTTTTTACGATTTATTTGACTTTGTAATTACAATCTTATTATATTTTTCGTGTCATATCAGCAGGCCTTTACTCTGCCAGCTATAGTCCGCTATGTCTCTGTGAGTGGTCAGTGTTGCAGGAGGTAGGTAGGGAAGGAAGGGGGCGGGGCGATCTCTGCGCTAGGTCTTGTTTTGCTGTCTGCTACTGTCGCGCTCCTCGTCTCTAGGTACGCAGAGTGCTAGCTGTTCCTGTACCCACAGTGAAAACATCGCCTCTAATGAGCCTCTTTCTGCTTCTTGCTGTGCGATCAGCAGGTAACGCTTGCCCGAGGGGATGAAGCCTAGGGGGGCAATTAAGTTGCCACGCTGTAAATCATCGGCGACCAGTGGGTAGGAGCCCATGGCGGCGCCAAGACCGTCGGCGGCGGCCTGCAGGCAAAAATAGAAGTGTAGGAAGCTTTGCTCCGAGCCGCTGGTCGGCTTGGTCTGTTGCTCGCTGGCGGCGGACCAGTCGGCCCAGGCCTGTGGTCGTGTGAGGCTGTGTAGGCGTTTACTGCGGTGTATTTTTTGCTCGATTTTTGCCCAGTATGCTGCCGACACCACAGGCCCTACCCACTCCTCTACTAAAGGAGTCTTGTGGTACGCAGGGTTAATGTCGAAGTCGTCGCGTCGAATCGCTAGCGTTATACCGTTGTTGCCGAGGGTGACGGCACCGCCCGCGGTGGATAGTCTAATATCCGCCTGTGTTTGTATGGCATAGAAGTCGCTTAGGCGAGGCATTAGCCAGCGCATCGTTAGGGTCGGTTCGCAGGAGACCTCGAGGCATTGGTTATTGCGTTCGGTGAGTTGCTGGATACCGTCGTCGAGGGCGTTAAAGGCTTGACTGGTATAGTGGCGGAGTAGTTCGCCCTCGGTACTGAGGAAGACGTTGCGGCCCCTGCGGTGAAACAGTGTCTGTCCGAGGTGGCCCTCTAGCGCTTTAATCTGTTTGCTGACCGCGCCGTGGGTGATGCACAGCTTCGTTGCCGCTTCGCTGAAGCTGCATGAGGTTGCAGCGACATGGAATACATGGAACGCTTTTAGGTGTTTCATCTGTGAATTTTTCTCACATATTGCTGGCCTCGAATTCGATTATAGAGGCTTTCGAAAGAGGTTACAATTGACCTTTAATCACTCGACTCGTTAACAGGAACTGCCTATGGAAGTCGTTAGTCTGCTCTTGATCGGCCTACTCATTGTTGTCAGCCCGGGCGCTGATTTCGTCTTGGTGTTGAAGAATAGTATGACCTCGGGGCGCGCGGCTGGGGTGTGGACGGCGCTGGGCATTGGTCTCGCTATCGGCATACATATCGCTTATTCGATGTTCGGCATTAGCTATATTATCTCGCACAACCCGTTGTTATTTAGCATGATCAGCTTCGCCGGTGCCGGTTATCTGGTCTATCTGGGGGTGAAGAGTATCTTGACGGCTGATGCGCAGCTAGCGGTTGCTGCGGCTGATGCCAACGCGCTAAAGCCAAGGCAATATTTCTTTCAAGGCTTCCTCTGTAACGCGCTCAACCCAAAGACGATGTTGTTCTTTGTCAGCTTGTTTAGTCAGCTGCTCAGCACTGATGCGGGGAGTCAGCAGACGGCGTTATGGTATGGGCTGTACATCGCGTTATTGCATGCATTATGGTTTAGTGCCGTTGCCGTGTTCTTTACCGCAGAGAAATTTCAGCGTCATTTATTGAAGATAAAAAAGAGACTCAATCAAGCCTGCGGTGTGGCGTTAATGACCTTCGGTGTGGTGTTGGCGGCTCACTCATCTGTGCCGTTTTAATTAACGGGGGCGTCGTCGATGAGGTGAACAGCGCTACCGACAATGTCGGCTGTGCGCTGGTACAGGGGCCGGTCTTGTTCTTCTGCCCTATTTTAATCGTTAACCTGCTTCCATTTGTTTGGCTAACTCTTCTGCTCTGCGGCCCACCTGACGAGCCCATCGTGAGTTGAGCATTTCTTTTGCGGCTGTTTGGTAATCGTGTTGCTGCAGCGCAGACAACATATTTTTAAATTTCATCAGTCGGCTGATACCCAAGTTGAATGCCATGTTTAATAGGGCTATTTTACGATTATCGCTTAATTCATCAAGGAAGCTGATGTTATTGCTCACCTCTTGTTCAACTCGTTTGATGTCGTTGTTGAGCAAGTAGAAGGCCTCGTCTTCGCTGATACCGAGGTCGTCGATATTGCGACCGATGCCGATGGTGAGCTTGCCTGCCGTGCAGTGGTAAGGTTTGTACTCGATGCCTTCGTGGCGCTTGAGTTGTTGACCGAGTAGTTGGATTGCTTCGTTGCTTAGTAGTGCCATTGCGTGCCTGCCTATTATGCTAAGAGTAATTTTGTATATCGATAAAATAGTGCTGCGAGGTGGTAGCTTTAGCGTCGCTGCCAATTTTCTTCTTGCCTGTTTCGAATTTTTCGATAAGTGCTTAGCTATATTTCCATAACTGGAAAATATTTCTTGGCTTAACGGCTGATTACTTTTTTCTTAATATGATGGTTAATGCCGGGTTTATGTTGCTGTTTGTTTTTCTTGTGTAAGTTTTTCTTCGGCTTTGTAGTTGCTTTCTGCCTTTGCAGTATCCTCTTTGTTTAAATTTTTTTCGCTCTTGCAGTGGGATGCCCTGCGTCAGCAGGCAACATTATCTAGGTGGTTTACGGCTATTCCGGCTATGGTTTATTTAGTCGTTGGAATGAGTATGTCGGGGGGGAAATGGCAGGATATTCTTGTAAGCTAATCAACCAGTGCCGCTGGACTGCCAGCTGTTTGTTGGTTTTCTGCACTACGGCTACGGCCGATAATGCATATTATCTCGGGCTCTTGGTCGGTAGTGGTGAGGTCGAGGTGGTCGGCCATGATCGCCGCCCGCAAGTTGCTGAGGTGCTGCGGGAGCAAGGCGACGACGTTACAGTGGTCGCGGCCGGCGAGCCCGACGGTACGAACACCGCGGTAGTCTATGGCGGTTACCAATTTTCTCGTAATGTGGCGGTTGAGTTAAGTTACGCCGATTTAGGTGAGACCAAGGGCAGCTTTAGCGCCTTGCAGGCATCGACGGAAGTGCTCGAGGGAACAATAGCGTCTAGCTATCAAGCACTGGCCTTGGCGGCGGTTATCGACTGGCCTATTACTCGACGTTGGTCGCTACAGGGGCGGCTCGGTGCGCATCGTTGGCGGCATCGTTTTGAGTTGGCAGGAGAGGGGGTGCGTAGTGATAGCAGCGAGCAAGGCTTTGGCTTGCTGTATGGCTTTGCCGTGCAGTGTCGTTTATTCGATCGTTATTATATCGGTGGGCACTGGCAGCGCTTTGATAATGTCGAGCAGAAAGAAGGTGTTGATATGAAGGCGTTGGGTATCCATTATCGCTTTTAGTGAACAGGGAGTTAGCGGTCTGACTATAGGAGCATAGCTTATGCCCCTAATGTATCGATCGGTAGCAGCGCTGGGCTGCTACTTATGTCGTTATTTACAGAGCGACCAGCCCCTTCGGCAGACAGGTGTACGTCATCTGCTGTTTTGGCAGCATACTGATAATGCGCAGGCCCTTATCGGAGAAAGCGGGGAAGCCCTCGGCATGGAAGTTACCGTCAGCTGCCAGAACGCCGTAGTAGGCGTGGCCTGCAATAATACCCGATGCCGCTAGGGAGCAGACGCCTTGCTTTGCCTGCTCGACCAACAAGTCTACGCGTGCAGCGCTCGCCTTCTTGTTGCGCTGTGACAGCGTCACCTGCTGGCCATGAATGGGTGGGTTCTCTGTATCGAATGCCAATACAAAGTCGGCCACATCACGTCCCTGCTGATCATCTTCCCATTCGAAGGCGCCGGATAATACGAAGTCATCGAGTGTAGCCACCATGCCATCGTGTAGGTAGCCAAAGCCACGAATCTGATCGCCTGCATGCGGGGCGCCTAGGAACGATGAGCCAAACATACCGACCTTCTGATACATATTCCTCAACTGGGATACTTTGAAGTCCTGAGAGATGCCAGCGCCTTCGTTGGTCACCATGCCGTCGGTACCGAAGCGTTTCTCTGCGGCATCCAGCTCGTGGCAATCATTACAGCTACTAACACCTTGGCTAGAAGGGCGGTTGAAATACAGATCGCGACCAGAAGCCTGGCTGTCGGTTAAGCTGTTATCCAGGTTGCGGATAGGGTTTGGGCTAGAGGTAATGCTTAACACGAAGTCGGTGAAGGACTGTAGGTCTTCCTTGGGGAGCTCTGTTTCACGTCCTACTAGGGCTACAAACGCGCCACCAAACTCCTTAAAGGCAGCCGACTCTCTACTTTCGCCTGCAACGGGGTTGAGGCCTTGTCTGTCGCCACGCCAGTGCATCGGGCCGCTATCACTGATACCGCGGAAGGTCTGTGTCGTCATGGGGCCCTTAAGCGGGTGGAACATGTTAGATTTAAGAGGGAATATGTTATTGCCTGGAGAAATTTCCAGCAGGTTTTCATGCAGTTCTTCGTTAGGGTTACCTAAATCCCAGGCCAGCGCATCTGCATCGCCATAGATATGGCAGCCACCGCAGCTCGAGGTGCCGTTACTGGAGGTGTAGTCGGCATCGTAAAGAATCGGGCGCCCGTCTTTAACGTGTGCTGGCTCAGGGTTGTAGAGGGCGACGGTGGACCTTACCTTCTGCTTTGCTAGGTTGATAACCGAGACGACATTGTCGAAACGAGAGTAGACGTAGAGCTTTTTGCCGTTGTTGCTGAGTGCTAGGCCGGTAGGGCCGCCGGGAACCTTGATTTGTTTGCTGGCGTCGGCTCGATACTTGCCTTTATCGAGACGTTTTGTATCGATAAGGGCAACGCGGCCGGAGCTAAAGGCCGACATTATCAGTGTCTTGCCATCTTTACTGACGACCATATTGACAGGCTGGGCTAGGCTTTTCGCTTTTTCCTCTGCTGGGATTGCATCGCCCATCGCCAGGCTGTAATCAACATGGGCATTCAAGTGCACCGGAGTCACAGTGTCATCCTTGATAACGGTGATACGGTTTTCCGCAAAGTGACCGCGCACTGTCGTGCTATCCGTGCCTGGGCCTTCGAAGCGTACTTCGTTACGCGCCTCGGTGTTGGAGACATAGACGGCGCCGGAAACAGGGTTGACGGCCATGTTAAACAGGGTGGTACCGACATGGCTATAGGATTTTTTGAGGGTGGGGATCGAGGCGCTGGCATCGATCTCAAAAACATCGTTGTCGGGAAGGTTGAATGCAATAGCATGTGACCAGTCGGTATTCTCTTCGTCAACCCACTTGCTGCCGTTATACCTAACGATCAAGGCGGTATCCGGTGCAGGGGTGCCATCGGTACTGGCATTAGGCTCAGGTTTTTTGCCGGTGACGTAGCTAGTAGGGGCGACGGCCGTTTGATTGCCCGATAAAAATGATGCGGCATAGACCGTGTTGCCATCGGCGCTAACCGTTAAGGCTCTCGGGGTGTCTGCGAATAAAGGCAGGATGGTTTCTGGTGTGCCGCCCAGTTCCCTGCCTGTGTGTTTAGCGTCAAAAACCCAAACGTCGGCGCGACTAATGCCTGGTGTGCGCAAGTCTTCAAGTTTAAAACCGCTGTGGTTTTGACCGCGGTGTGCTGTGGTGATGAAAGCACGATTTTTCTTCGGCCCAGCGAACACGATATCTCTAGGCTCATCACCGACGAGTAGTGTCTTCTTTATTCTCGGGGTGCCCTGGATATCGACAACACTGATGCTATCGGAGAGATGGTTGACCACCCAGACTTCGTGATTATTTCGTACGGCAACGGAAACAGGTTCTAAGCCGACCTGTACTGCGCTAATGCGGCTCAGTTTTTTGCCTTTGGTTGAATAAATTTCAAGGCAGTTTGCAGGCGTATTTGCTACAAACAGCAGGGAACCATCGGCAGAAAGTGCTATCGGTCGAACTTGACCGCTCTCGTAATTGATGAAGTTTTCGTTCTCTTGTGTTTGTTGACAGCTGAATACTGGGTTGCTAATTAATTTTTTTGACGTCACTGGGCTGGCTATGCTGGCAGTTGAAAAGCTGGCGGCGAGCACGGATGCCGCTATGCAGCCCCACACTTCCTTGCTACAGGAGGACATAGTAAATTCCTTTTCTATTTTTTTGTTGGTTCGACTTTGTGTTATATATTTATATTTTTTATAACTTTTTTATTTAATCATGGAAGCTGTTGTGAAGACAATGGTGGTGTGTTTTTTTGTTTTCGTATATTGGTGTTATGTGCTGGGTGTCATTTGTGTTCGTTGATGTTTTTGCAGGTTTTATTATTTTTTTGTTGGTTTTTTAAGTTTTTGTTAAATTCGTCTATTGTTGTTTTGGTGGTGTTGTCCGTTTTTTAGGTTCCTCAGCTTCTTTTTGTTGGCCTCTGTTGGGTTGCCTCCTGTAGGTTGTTACCTTCTGTAGGTTGTTTACTACAGTGGTAAGCGCTGGTCTGTATTAAAGGTGTGTGGGTAGGTCGATAAGGTGCTGTGGCTTTTTCGTTTTTCGAGGGGGAAATTATTGGTAGTGGTTTTTAAATATTTTAGCTGATATTGATCTGCAGACTTAAATATAGAGGCGGGTGTTTAAAAGCGGGCTTTCTTCAGCATGTTTAAAGCGATGTTTAGTTTCACTTAATACCCTGCGCTTAAAAGCGCAGGGTGTTCGGCTGGTGTGGCTTATGAGGCAGCTAGAGCGTTAGGCAGGCAGGTGTAGGTCATCTGCTGTTTAGGTTTCTTGCTCAGGCGGCGCAGTTTTTTCTCGCTGTAGGCGGGGAAGCCTTTAGCGTGAAACTTACCGTCTAGGCCGTAAGTGCCATAGTAGCTTTTTTTGCCGATTAAACCGGAAGCTACTAAGGAGCATGAGCCCTGTTTTGCCTGGCTAAGGAGCAACTCAACACGAGGCCTGCTAGCGCGTTGATTGTCGCGGCTCATGGTTATTTGTTGCCCCTCAATAGGGAGGTTCTCGGTGTCGAACACCATGAGGAAGTCACTAACCTGCATAGCCTGATTATCGTCCTTCCAGAAGAAGGCCTGAATAAGGATCAGGAAGTCATCCATTGATGCGAACATGCCATCATGCAAAAAACCGAAGCCGCGTACTTGATCGCCCATATGGATATCGCTGAGTTGCGGCGTACCAAACATGCCAACTTTGTTATACATGTTTCGTAGTTGGGCAACCTTGAAGTCCTGTGAGATAAAGGGACCAGCATTGGCGATTAAGCCATCGGTACCGAATTTACGCTCAGACTCATCTAGCGTATGACAGGAGTTACAGGTGCTCACGCCGCCGTCTAGATTCTCATTAAAAAAAGTATCTCGCCCTGCTTGCTGGTTAGGCGTTAGGCTGTTATCTAAGTTGCGAATCGGGTTCGGGCTGGAGGTGATGGTTAATGCGAAATCTGTAAACGCATCAAGATCGTGCTCGTCCAGCTCTGTTTGACGGCCAACTAAGCCGACAAAGGCATGACTGAACTCCTTGAAGGCTGCTTTTTCTTGCGTCTCGTCATTAGCAGCGTCTAAGCCTTGGCGATCGCCTCGCCAATGCATCGGGCCGCTATCGGCGATGCCACGGAATGTCTGTGTTGTCATTGGGCCTTTCATCGGGTGGAACTGTGTTTCTTTGCGTGGCAAGACATTGCCTGGCGTGGTATCAAGCAGGTTGTCGGCCATTACATCATCGGGGTTACCTAGGTCCCAAGCTAGGGCATCCATGTCGCCGAAGATATGGCATGAGCCACAGCTTGCAGTACCGTTACTTGATGTCAGAGTGGCGTCATACAGAAACGGGCGGCCGTCTTTTACTATCGCAGGTTCGGGGTTATATAGTGCTGTCGTTGCGACAACTTTTTTCTGTTTCAGTTTGATGGTTGATACGACGTTGTCGTAGCGCGAATAGACATAAGCGCGCTTACCATTGTTGCTTAACAGTACTCCTGTCGGCCCGCCTGGGACGGTGATCTGTTTGCTGGCGTCAGGGGTATATTCCCCCTTGTCTAATGCCTTGGCATCGATGAGTGCGATACGGTTGGAGCCAAAGGCAGACATCAGTAGAGTTTCACCATCGTCACTCACCACCATATTCATTGGTTGTGCGAGCGATTTAGCCTTTTCTGCTGCCGGAATAGCTTCGCCCATGGGTAAGCTGAAGTCTACGTGTGGGTTTATGTGTACCGGTGTGACTTTTTCGTTATTAATAACGGTAATGCGATTTTCGGCAATATGGCCACGTACGGTGGTGCTGTTAGTTCCTGGCCCTTCAAAGCGTACCTCGTTGCGCGCGTCGATATTACTGACGTAGACAGCGCCTGACACTGGATTGACAGCCATGTTGTAGAGAGTGGTGCCGACATGTTGGTAGGAGCGCTTGAGCACAGGTGTTTCGGCATCAGCGTCAATTTCAAAAACGTCGTGATCCGGTAAGTTGAAAAGTACTTCCTTGCTCCAGTCAGCGCCAAGTTCATCAACCCATTTTTCGCCGTTGTATCGTACGATGAGGCCCGTTTCCGGCGCTTCAATACCTTCTATATTCTCGTTTGGTGGTGGTTTTTTACCAGCGACAATCTGTGGTGGAATTACGGTAGTCTGGTTACCTGAGAGGAATGCTGCAGCGTAGACAGTCTTGCCATCCTCGCTGACGGTTAACGCTCGTGGAGTATCGGAGAATAGAGAAAGCATTGTTTCTGGGGTGCCGCCTAGCTCATCTCCTAGGTTTTTACTGTCAAAAACCCAGACATCGGCACGGCCAATACCTGGGGTGCGTAGGTCTTCGAAGTCAAAGCCTTTGTGATTCTGACCACGGTGTGCAGTGGTAATAAAGGCTCGACGATCCTCGTCACCGGCAAAGACAATGTCGCGCGGCTCATCACCCACTAATAGTGTGCGCTTGATGTGAGGCGTTCCCTTAATATCGATGATGGAGACGCTGTCAGATAAGTGGTTGACGACCCAGACTTCACGATCGTTTCGCACGGCAACCGATACAGGCTCTAAGCCGACTTGTACGGCTGAAATGCGTCGTAGTTTTTTTTCCTGAGTTGAATAAATTTCTAGACAGTTCGCAGGGGTGTTGGCGACAAAAAGTAATGAGCCATCGTCGGAGAGGGCAAGGGGACGAACCTGACCACTTTCATAGTTGAGAAAGTTTGGGTTCTCGTCTGTCTGTTGACAGCCGAATACTGGCTTACTAATTAAATTCTTCGCCGTCGATGACGGTGCTGATGGGCTGGCTATGGCTGTACTGGATAGGCTGACGGCTAGCGCGGACGCTGTTATACAGCCCCATACTTCCTTGCTACAGGAGGACATAGTAAATTCCTTTTCTGTTTTTGTGTGAGTTCGACTTTCGCTATATCTTTATAGTTTTTTATAGCGTTTTTATTTAATCATGGTTATCGCTAACAAAACAAGCGTACTATTTTCTTTGTTTTTGTGGGGTTTGTTTTATGCTGCTTTGCATATCTGGTTGTTGATGTTTTTGTTGGCTTTATTTTTTTGTTTTGTTTTTTTTAAGTTTTTATTAAATGCTGTTTTTGTTTTCTTAGCCTTTTGTCGGTATTTTTTTCTATTTATTTTTTGTTTTTTTTTAAGTTGTTGCTTTGGTTGTTTGTAGCTGTTAGGTATGTTGAGTTTTGTCGCTTAAATTCTTCTTATATTGTCGTTTTTGGCTTTTTTGAGAATGATTATCGTCTTTTTTTGCAGGTGGCAGGATAATGGTGACGGTTTGTTAACTTAGACGGGGTGAGTGTTGTAGGGTGAGTAAGGAGGATTACTCTTTGTCGGTGAGCTCTCTGCCAATCATGGCAGCCTTGCGGCTTCCTCCCCAGCGGTAGTTGTTGAGTGCGCCGGTACCGCGAATCACTCGATGACAGGGAATCAGTAGGGCGATGTTATTACGAGCGACGGCTGAGGCGACGGCTCGGCTTGCGGTCGGCTGCGCAATACTGGCGGCAAGTTGTTGATAGCTCGTTAGCTGACCAGCGGGGATTTTCAGCAGTGCTTCCCATACTTTGAGCTGAAAGGGGCTGCCCCTGAGTTGTAGCTGTAAAACTGGAGACGCACTATTTGGCTGGCTGAAGATCTGTTTACAGGTAGCTGCTGTACGCTCGGGGGCGCTGCTAATGAGCGCGTTGGGCCACTCTTGTTGTAGCTCGGCCAGTAGCTGGTGACGTTGTTGCTGGTGGTCGAAGAAGGCGAGCTTGCAGATGCCGCGATGACTGATGGCGATGAAGCAGTAGCCGAAAGGGGAGCTGTGGATACCGTAGTGCAATTCGAGGCCGCGGCCGGCTGAGCGATACTCGCCGGGGGTGACACTCTCATAGCTGACCAGTAGGTCGTATAGTCGACTGCTACCGCTGAGGCCGCAGGCAAGCGCGCTCGCATTGACGCTGTGTTGGCGTAGCAGTTGTTTGGCGTTTTCTTTGGTGAGGTATTGTAGAAATTGTCGCGGAGATACTCCCGCCCACTGGGAGAAAGTGCGCTGCAGATGATATTCGCTGACGCCGACGTGTCTCGATAGCTCGAGCAGCGTCGGCTGCTGGCGCTGCTCTGCAACGAGAAATCGAATCGCTTTGCTGATGCGTTGGTAGTTGATGTGCTCGCTGGTTAACTCAATCATCTCGCCACTTCTTTACGGAGAACAGCCTCATCTTAGGTGAGTGGGTGGGCGAGAGCGACCCGATTCTTGCGCTTTTTCTCGTTGACTCGTTAGCGCAGGGTGAGGGGCAGGCTGGCGAGGCCGCGTAGGACAAAGTCAGGTGCCTCCCAGCGTAATTGTTCGCTGTCGAAGTGGTGGCTGGCGGGCAGTTGTGCGCAGAAGTAGCGCAGAGTCTCCTTGATTTGTAGCTTGGCGAGATGGAAGCCTAGGCAATGATGTTGACCGTGGCCGAACAGCAGTGACTGTTTATTATCGCGTGTTAAGTCTAGCCGTTCTGGCTGGTCGTAGTGTTTTGGATCCCAGCCGCAACCCTGTAATGAGGTGAGCACCATCTCCCCGCGAGAGAAAAGATGGCCGTGCAGCTCGACATCTTCCTTGAGAAAGCGCGGCAGTAGTTTGCCGGTGAAGTCGAAGCGCATCAGCTCTAACAAGGCACTGTCCAGTAACTCTGGGTTCTGCTGTAGCTGTTGCAGTTGTGCCGGATGCTGCAGCAAGGTCTTGATGGCGAGTGCGATAGAGTGACGGCTGCTGTCGGTGCCGGCACTGAGTAATGTCGCTATAGAGACAATAATATCTTGTTTGCTCTCGGCACTGTACTCGACACTGCTGAGTAGCGAAGAGATAAGGTCCTCTTCGGGGTGTGCTCGACGAGCATCGATGAGTCCACCAACGATATTAAAGATCACTTTGATGCCGTGCTCTGCGCGATCTCGGTTGGCGTCGCTGGCGAAGGGGCTGACGGCTAGCATGTAGTCGGAGGCCGCTTGAACAAACTGTGCCTCCGCTTGTGTTTCTTCGGGGATACCGAGGATGCGTGAGATGACGGCGTTTGGAATGGGGCGAATCAAAGAGACGACGTCGACATCGTCGGCAGTGGTCAGCGCGCTGCAGTGGCTCTCAACGGTGGCCTTGATGATGTCGGCCATTCGTGCGATTGCCTGCGGTTTAAAGACGTCGCTGTACATGGCGCGAGTACGGCGGTGTTTGTCTTCGTTAATAAAAGGGCTGGCATCATCACGTGTCAACTGTGTCTGTGGCCACCGCTTACTGGCCTCTTCATGCGGTGCTTGTTGCCAAAACTTCTTATTGCGCGAAAAACGTGGGTCCGATACGGCAACCTTGCCGACGAGGTAGTCGTAGACCATCCAGGCCTGATAACGTTCTGAGTAAAAAATAGGCGTCGATTGATGGATGGCAGCAAAGTGGCTGCTTGGCTGTGTGGTGTACTGCAGGCTCATTGGGTCGAAGCTGGCGGTATCGAACGGGCAGGGCTCGGTGCTCGCCGCCGTGGCAGTGTGACTCATGGCAGGATCCTTCCTTATTGGTTGTTATTAATTTTTTCTTATCTTAACGACGCTGCTTGGCTGTGTCTGCCCCGTGTGGGTGATCGGCTGAGAGAGTCTTTTTAGTCGTGCGCGGGAGATGAAACAAACGGTAAATGTTAGCTGCACTATGATGTTGCTAAAAAACGGCTAATGAGGTGATAAAGGGTGATGGCAGCGAAAAGGGGGAGTTAGAGATGGCCCGCCCTAGAGGATTCGAACCTCTGACCTTCGCCTCCGGAGGGCGACGCTCTATCCAGCTGAGCTAAGGGCGGTTGGCGTGTTCTTGCTGAACAACGAGTGCTCGTCCCCGGTGGGGTCGAGGCGAAGAATCATACCCGCCCTGTCGCTGGGTTTCAACGCTTAACACGGTTTTTCGCTCTAGCGTGCGGCTTGATTGATTTTTGTCCAGCTCTGTAAGCGTCGTTGTTCGCTGTCGCTGAAGTGCTCAGCGATGTAATCATCGCGTTGCTGCTGTCGGTCCTGCTCGGCGAGACCGGCGATATTATCGAGTTGTTGCTGGTGTTGCTGCAGTTGCTCGATTTTGTTTCGCCACTGTAGGCGTTGCTGGTCTAACTGTTCAAGCCTGCCGGTCGCGACTTCGCCGACCAGTTCAATGCGCGCTTGTTGTCGTTCTGTTGTGTTGAGCTGCTGTAGGGCCTTGAGTTCGCTCAACTGTTGCTGGCTCTGTTGGTAGCGGTCGATGCTGCGCCTATCCTGCTCGCTGAGTTGTTGTCGATCGTCATCGATCATCGTCTGTCGGTAGTTTTCGTCTAGATCCTGTTGATAATACTTATTGAGGCTGTAAGCCATGTAGTTATTTTCGTCGGCGAATAACGCGCTGGCCTGCTCAGGTTGAAAGTATTGCAGCTGTATCTGTTGTCTCGCTTGTAATAGCTGCCAGGGGTCGAGGGTTTGCGAGGCGAGGTCGCTGAGTGCTGTTTTGTAGTCGATGTAGTGTTGGAATAATTGCTCAGCCTGCACGAGCGTGGCTGGATCCAAACCTTGTTGGGCGAGCACAAGCGGAAAGTACTGCTGTATTTCCTCGAGGCTCCAGTCGCCTTGCAGGCTAAGGAAGAATTCGAACAGGTCGCGTAGCTGCTGCTCGACGACGATGCGGCCCTCGCTGTCGAGTAGGATGTTGCCGTCGATATCGAGGCCGGCGATCGCCTTGGGTAAGATGATATTGGCTGGCCCGGCGTCAGGCGCAGTGGTCTTCATTGGTCGCTGTTGTGTCGTCTGCTCAGTTGCTTGTGGAGCGCGCAGTGTGGTCGGCTGCTGCACAGCTGGCGTCGCGGTCACAGAGGGGGGAACCGGTACGGCCTCGAGCAGTAAGTAGCCCGCCACGGCGAGGCCGAGGCAGGTGACAGCTAGGGTGACGGGGCGGGCCATCTTACAGACCTGCCTTCTTTAGGCGGTTGGCGTGCTGGCGAAAAACCGTCAGCGGGTCTGTGGATAAGATGTCATGCAGGCCCAGTAACAGATTAGTCTCGTCGAGATGATTCATGCGATAGTCATCGCGAATGACTTGGCCGAGGTGACTCGAGCAGCGGCTGACGAGGCCATCGTTGGCTTCACCGAAGAAGGTCAGACTGGTGAAACCAAGCAGCATGTCGGAGAGGTCGAGGGCGTTGGTGAGGGGCTTGGTGCCGCTCCATGAGTAATAGCGTATGCCATTAACCTCATAATCTCCCTCGCCGCAGGCACTGGTGGGGATGCCCTGGGGGTGGATCTCGTTGAAGGCGTGCGATGCGGCTGTCGTCAGGTCGCGAAACGAGGCGACGGCATCTTGTTCGTAACCGCCACCGCTGACACCGTCGATGAGAGAGGCGAGGGTCGTGGCGAATAGTGCGACGATGTCTTCGGCAAAGGAGTCTTCGGGAATGATGTGCATCAGGTCGGCGGTTCGCGAACCTTTGTTAGTGCCGCCAATACCGGTGACGGAGGCGACGAGATCGGGCCTAATGGAGGCGACGTAGCGCGAGGTGGGGGAGCCGTGGCTATGACCGATGAGGTTGAACTTGGCGTGGCCAGTGACAGCGGATAGCGTTTCTAGCTGTTCCAGCAACTGCTCTCCTCTGACCTCGGTCTCATTGGCACCGGCGACGGTGACAATATAAACGGTGGCGCCACTGCGTTCTAGGGCGGCGGGAACACGATAGAAGTAGTCCATGCCTAACAAGCTGTCGAAGCCGTAGAGACCGTGCACGAGTACGATGGGGTGTTGTGTTCGGGTGTAGTTCTTGGAGAAGAGGGAGAAGAAGCCGGC
Organism: Sinobacterium caligoides; assembly: GCF_003752585.1. NCBI lineage: Bacteria > Pseudomonadati > Pseudomonadota > Gammaproteobacteria > Cellvibrionales > Spongiibacteraceae > Sinobacterium > Sinobacterium caligoides. The sequence goes on along the minus strand of NZ_RKHR01000004.1, from coordinate 1,229,782 downwards.
GTAACTGCTGACGCTGAGCATCAACGATAGAGTTAGACACAGAGTGCTTAGGATAACTTTCATGATTCAGTCCTTTTGTTTCACTTTTACAGGCAGTGACTTTTTTGGAATTATTGTTGGTCTTTTAGAGCTGTATTTTGAGCTTAGGGCTGCGCAGTCCATGGCAATTTATTTTAGGCGTGCTAGCATCGATAACAATGTATGGGGCTGTCGGAACTGTGGTACGTTGCGGGCAAAGCGCTAGATAATTCTGCAGGGCAACGGCTGTGGCGGTGCAGGTTGATACCCCTGCTTGTTGCATAAAAAAATAACAATAACGCAGTAATCTACGGGTTCGGTGGTCACCGATGAGCTTCTTTTATAGTCGTGAAAAACACGCTTACTCGAACTTAAAGTTTGAGCTGCAGCGAGTGGTATTCTGCCGTACTAAGTATTGGTCGGCGGCGAATCTAGCGGCGCCGCTGTGGCGTCTGTTTTGGTACCCAGAACCCGGTATCACCCTCTATTTTGATGATGGCCAAGCCGTAGTCGTACAGCCGGATAGGCTGTATCTGATTCCTGCTGGTGTTAATTTCTCCGGTGACCAGCTGCGGCCGTTAGATGAATTTCACGTGTTATTTAACTTCACTCCGGAGCTATTAACCTTGCGTCAGCCTATTTATGAGTTTGCCGTTAACAAGGCCTTTCTTAACTTTGTCTGGCCGCTGATCGATAGCGGTGAATCTCATCGCCCGCTGCTGACGCTGCGTGCGATGGATGTGCTCAGTTACTGCTTGCGAGCGATTGACCCACAGCAGTGGCAAGAGAAGCGGCTGGCGCCGATCCTGTGGCCGGTGTTGCAACGGATGCAGCAGTGTCTTTCTGAGCGCAGCAGCAATCGAGAACTTGCGCAGCTGCTGGGCATGAGTGAAAGTCGTTTTATTCGTTATTTCACCCGACAATTGGGTCAGTCGCCACAGCAATACCTTACCGAGCTGAAGGTGATGCGGGCCAAGGAGATGCTGTTTCGGGCGGAGGTGACGCTCGACAAGATCGCCGTTGATTGTGGCTTCTGCGATAAGAGTCACTTTTCTCGTCAGTTCAAGCGTCGAGTAGGTGTCAGTCCGGGGCAGTATCGACGACAGTATCTCGCTACAAAAGTTGACTTGGGCTGAGGAAATGCAGGCGAAACGATAATGATTCTTATCTACGTGCAGTTGTGGGGCAGATTTCTCATCGCAGGCCCTGCGTTCATTTTACCATGACTACTTATGTGGATATAATGCCCCCAATTAATTATTAGTGGCAGTCAGCCATCGCAATTAAGCCAATACGGGGAAGTAGAAAGTGAATAAAGTAATAATAGCGGTAACCGCGATGTTAACTGGCCTTATCGTTAGTAGCTCATATGCTAATACTGACGATGCGCGTATTGCCGAGCGCCTCAAGCCTGCGGCCAGCGTCTGTGTCGAGGGTGATGAGTGTAAAGGTGTGCACGTGGCCGGTGCTGCTGCACCTGCGGCCAGTGCAGGTCGCTCAGGCGAGGAAATCTTCAACACCACGTGTACTGCTTGTCATTCGACCGGTGCTGCCGGCGCGCCGATTGTGGGTAATAGTGAGCAGTGGAAGAAGCATATTGCCAAGGGCATGGATACGCTGCACAAGCATGCTATCGAAGGCTTTAACGCTATGCCAGCGAAGGGAACGTGCATGAGCTGTAGCGACGAAGAAATTATGGCGACGGTTGATTATATGGTTGGTCGCAGCAAGTAATTGTTGCGCCAGAGAGAAAGCCGTGTTCAAGCGATTGGACACGGCTTTTTTATTGTCTGCTATTTCAGTTGCTAGAGGGGATGAGGTAGGTATTGAGGCCGGCGTGACGCATCATGTAGGCTGCCAACTCGCTGCGTTCGCCTCCTTCGGGGGCAATATAATAGGTTTTGTGCGGGTCGAGCTCGGGTAGCTTTTGCCGCAGCAGAGCGACGGGGATGTTGACGCTGTGGCTGCGTGCGCTCAGCTGGTATTCGAGGAACAGGCGGGGATCGACCAATATATTGTCGGTATCTGGTCCGAAATCAAGGCTGGCATTGTCTTCGACTTGCTGGATCAGCGCCGGCTTGAGGGTATCGAGAAAGTCTTCGCGGCTCATGCGTCCGACGACGCCACCCCTGGGCATGAAGATGGTAGCGTTGCGCACGGTGCCGCCAAGAAGGGCCTCTTCGCCGAAATAGTCGCCGGCAATCAGCGGGATTGTGCTGCCTTTATCGCTGCTGTAACTCTGCGTTTTAATTTCGGCGCGGCCCTGCTTGATGACGTAAAACGCATCGGGCTCATCACCTGCGCTAAAGATGCTGTCGCCCGCCTCTATCTCTATATCGGTGAACGTGCTGAATAGCTTGCCGATGGTGCCGGCACTGAGTTGCTGTACCAGTGGCGACTCGAGAAAGCGGTTCATCCAGTCGATCTCGGGTTCGGCAAACTGGTATTGCTGGCTCTGTTTGCTGGCTTGCTGTGCAAGCTTGGCATTCTGTTGCAGACAGCGCTCGATACTTTGCGCTTGTAGGCAGAGCAGTGTGCAGGCGGAATTCGCGATCATCTGCGAGTCGGCAGGGGTCAATTCTTCGAGGGCCTGTTGGCTGGTGTCGATAATAGAGCGCTCGAAGAAGGAGAGTTTCAGTTCGGCGCTGCCCTCGATGAGGTAGTGACGGAGTGCGGCATGGGCGTTTTTACCGATGATCGTATCGCCAGCCTTATGTTCCTTGAGGGTGGCGGTTGCGAGTAAGCTGCTGAGCTGTGTTTCATCGAAGTTTTCGAAAGGACTGAAAGCCCTTAACTCTGTAGTTGTGATCATGGTGGTTACCTGGGCGGCGCTGGTTATTTTTGGTCTGTCGGCAGAAAATCAAACACGAGTACCGCTGTTATATTGGCGCGGCTAATCGACACGTTTACTGTAATTCTGACGCTCATGGGCGACTAGTGACAAAATTTTGAAATGTGATCTGCTAGACGTTTTGTGGTGATTTTGCTGTTTTATTCCTCTATTTTTAGGCGCTTAGTCCTCGAGTAACCCCTCGGTTCTGAAACAGTCGGTGAGAAAGTCGATGGTGACGCGTAGTTTGGGACTGAGGTGGCGACGCTCAGAATAGATCAGGTAGGCGGGAATATTGGGGCCGTGGTACTGCGGCAACAGCTGTACCAGCTCGCCTGCGGCGACGGCTTCTCTGACGGCATAGTCCGGTAGCATGGAGATGCCGTAGCCCTCCTGTACCAACTCGATCACCTGGGTAACATCGGTCATGATCAGGTTGCCGTCGACTTCGACTTCGACCGCTTGCTGTTGTTCGATCAATCGCCAGAGGCGGAAGTTATCAATGTTGGGATAGTCGACCGGCAGACAGTTGTGCTGTTGTAGGTCGCTGGGGCGGCGTGGTGCCTGGTGTTGTTGCAGGTATTCTCGCGACGCGTATAAGGAGGTGTGCAGGCTGGCGATGCGTCGACAAATTAGCGAGCTATCGGGCTGTTCACCGACGACGATGGTGATGTCGGTATCGTCACCGCGGGAGAGTTGTTGGCTATTGTTTTGGCTGATGCCGTGACGCAGCTTCAGCTGTGGGTACTGGGCGAGGAAGTCACCGAGGTATTTCTTGACGACGCTAAAGCCAAAGACGCGCGGCATGCTGACGGAGACCGTACCGCTCGGCGTGCCCTTCAGCGAGGCGGCGAGGTCGAGTACCTGGGCATATTCGGCGGTGATCGTCTCGCCGTGTTGCAGTAGTGCGCGGCCCTCGTCGGTGAGCTGTACATGGCGAGGGCCGCGTAGGAATAGACGAATGCCGAGGTGTTCCTCCAGTGCCGTCACTTGTTTGCTGACGGAAGACTTAGAGATGTTGAGAGCATTGGCGGCACCGGAGAAGCTGCCGTGTTGGGCGACATTAGTAAATACCGCGAGGCGAGAAAGATTTTGCATACAGAGGGAGCCTCATCAGTCGTTGTGATTATTATGACTAGATCATACTACCAACGCAGACGATAACGCTATGAACATTTGTTAGAGGCCCGGCTGTCAAACTAGAAGTCGTCGAGGAGATTTTTCAGGCTCTTTAGTGTTTCTTTGCCCTTGCGTTTGCTGGCCTCGTGGTCGGTCTCGCCACCCTCCCAGACCACGTCTTCCTGAGGCAGCTCGTCGAGGAAGCGGCTGGGGATGCAGTCGATGACTTCGCCGAATTGTTTACGCTTGCTTGCCCACGAGAGGGTCAGGGTCTTTTTGGCGCGGGTAATGCCCACATAGGCGAGACGGCGCTCCTCTTCGATGTTGTCTTCTTCGATGCTCGTACGGTGCGGTAGTATCTCCTCCTCGCAACCGATGATGAAGACATGAGGGAACTCCAGACCCTTGGAGGCGTGCAACGTCATTAATTGAACCTGGTCGGTGTCCTCCTCCTCTTCCTGGCGCTCCATCATGTCGCGCAGGATCAACTTGGTGATGGCGGCACCGATATCGGCGTCGCCATCTTCTTGCTCTTCGACTTTGCTCAGCGCGCTGGCAAGGGCGTCGACCAAGTAGTGGATATTCTCCATGCGCTTCTCGGCGGCCTTGGCGCTGGCGACGTTTTGGTGTAGCCAGGCCTCGTAGTCGATGTCGCTAATCATCTCCTTGATAGCGTCGATCGGGTCGCCGCTGACCATGTTTTTCTTAACCCCCTCCAGCCAGTGTGCAAAGCCTTCCAGGCGCGTGATCGCTGCCTCGTTGAGGCCGGGGATTTGATAGGGCGAGCAGGCGGCGGCGAACATGCTGACATGTTGCTCGTTGGCGTAGTTGCCGAGGGCCTCCAACGTCGAGGCGCCGAGCTTACGGCGCGGCACGTTGACGATGCGCAGGAAGGAGTTATCGTCGTCGGGGTTAATCAGCAACTTCAGGTAGGCCATGATGTCTTTCACCTCCTGACGACTGAAGAAGGAGGTGCCGCCGGAGAGCTGGTAGGGGATCTGGTGGGCCTGTAGTTTTAGCTCCAATAGGCGCGACTGATGGTTGCCGCGATAGAGGATGGCGAAGTCGCGAAACTCGCGGCGATGGCGCAGGCGCTGATCGATGATCTCGGTGCAGACGCGCTCCAGTTCGGCATCCTCGTTGCGGGTCTGCAGGATACGAATGGTGTCGCCATAACCGAGCTCACTCCACAGCGCCTTTTCGAACTTGTGTGGGTTGTTGGCAATGACGACGTTGGCAGCCTTGAGAATGCGAGCGGTGGAGCGGTAGTTTTGCTCCAGCTTAACCAGCTTCAGGTGGGGATAATCTTCCTGTAGCTGAAACAGGTTCTCGGGCCGGGCGCCGCGCCAGGCGTAGATCGATTGATCGTCGTCGCCGACCACGGTGAGCTTGCCGTGGTCACCGACGAGCATTTTGACTAGCTGGTATTGGGCGCCGTTGGTGTCCTGATATTCGTCCACTAGCAGGTAGCGAATCTTGCGGTGCCAGCGCGCCAGTACCTCGGGCTGTTCGCTAAATAGCAGCGCGGGTACCATGATCAGGTCGTCGAAATCGACGGCGTTATAGGCCTGCAATAGACGCTGATAACCCTCGTAGATGCGGGCCGCGGCGGCGGTCTCGTCGTCTTTCGCGTAGCTGATCGCGTGGCCGGGCATGATCAGTTCGTTCTTCCAGTTGGAGATGGTGTTCTGGTACATCTCAGCCATATCGAGCTCGCCTTCGAGGCCGTCTTGCAGGATCAGTTCTTTGATGATGCCGAGGGCGTCGGACTGATCGAAGATGGAGAAGTTCTTTTTGTAGCCGATGGCTCGGTGCTCTTGGGCGATGATCTTCATCCCCAAGTTATGGAAAGTCGAAACGGTGAGGCCGCGGGCAGCCTTGCCCTTGACTAGGGTGGTCGCGCGCTCCTTCATCTCTCTCGCCGCCTTGTTGGTGAAGGTTAGCGCGGCAATATGGTGCGCTTTGTAGCCACACTGCTCGATCAGGTAGGCGATTTTTCGCGTGATCACACTGGTCTTGCCACTGCCGGCGCCGGCGAGTACCAATAGCGGGCCATCGATGTACTTGACGGCCTCGGCTTGACGGGGATTTAGTTTGCTCACGGCGCTTGCTCAATAGTAAAACGAGAAAAAGGGGCGCTATCTTAACCTCTTTGCCCGTCTTTGTCCTCGCCGTCTGTAGCGATGGCGCTGCGCCCCATTTAAGCGCTTAAGCTTATTGGCCGCGATCGAAGGCACGTAGGGTCAGGGCCTCGCTGAGGTGCTGACGATTGATGTCGCGGCAATCGGCGAGATCGGCGATGCTGCGGGCAATCTTGAGTAGTCGATGATAGGCGCGGGCGGAGAGTTTTAGGCGCTCCATCGCCTGCTCCATAAAGACGAGGTCGGCCTGACTGAGCGGGCAGAAACCCTCGACCTGTCGGCTATCCAGTAGCGCGTTGGCCTTACCTTGGCGCTGTAGGGCGATGGCGCGCGCAGCGATGACACGCTGGCGCACCTGTTGGCTGTGTTCGCCGGGTAGGCCGTTGGTGAGCTGCTGCGCCTTGATCGCCTTGACGGGCAGCTGGATGTCGATGCGATCGAGCAGCGGCCCTGAGAGTTTGTGGCGATAGCGTCGAACCTGCTCGAGGGAGCAGTGGCACTGACGCAGTTCATTGCCAAAGTAGCCGCAAGGGCAGGGGTTCATGGCGGCAATCAGTTGGAAGCGGGCGGGATATAACACTTGGCGGCTGGCACGGGAGATCATGATGGCGCCAGACTCCAGCGGCTCGCGCAGTACCTCCAGTACACTGCGCTGAAATTCCGGTAACTCGTCGAGAAACAGCACGCCATTGTGGGCGAGGCTGATCTCGCCGGGGCGAGGATTGCTGCCACCGCCGACGAGGGCGACGGCGGAGGCGGAGTGGTGAGGGGTACGAAACGGCCGCTTGTACCACTGTTGGTGGTCGCCGTTGGCGATAGAGTAGATGGCACCGACCTCGAGTGCCTCTGCCTCGCTGAGTGCCGGCAGGATGCCGGGTAGGCGGCTGGCAAGCATGGTCTTGCCACTGCCCGGCGGACCGAAGAAGAGCAGGTTATGGCGGCCGGTGGCGGCGATCTCGAGCGCGCGCCGGGCCTGTGGCTGTCCCTTAACATCGCTGAGATCGGGGTAGTTTTCGTCGTTCGTGAGAGGGTTGGCGTTAATGTGATTGGGGATCTTTTCGCGGCCGTGTAGGTGGGCGCAGAGCTGCAGCAGGTGGGTGACGGGAATGATCGCTGCCTCGCTGGGGCGTGCGGCCTCGTCGGCGTTGGCGGCGGGTACGATCAGCTGACGCTGTGCCTTGCTGCTCTGTAGCGCTGCGGGTAGGGCGCCGAGCACCGGACGCAGCTCGCCGGTGAGGGCCAGTTCGCCGATGAACTCGCCACTGCTCAATGATTCGGGGGGGATTTGCCCGGAGGCGGCCAAGATGCCGAGGGCGATGGGCAGATCAAAACGGCCACCCTCCTTGGGGAGGTCGGCAGGGGCGAGATTGATGGTGATACGTCGGGCGGGAAATTCGAAGTGGGAGTTGAGGATGGCGCTGCGCACGCGATCCTTCGACTCCTTAACCGCCGCCTCGGGGAGGCCGACTATAGAGAGCCCCGGCAGACCATTAGAGAGGTGGGTTTCGACGGTGACGAGTGGTGCCTCGACACCGTATTTGGCGCGAGAGTAGACAATAGCGAGTGACATAATAGCGGCATCCTTGAGCGTCGTTAATGCGCACTGCCATCCATGGCGGCGCGAGAGGAATCGACTTAACAGACCTCAAGAATAGCTTGTCAGCGCTGAATAGCGAATGTGTTAGGGCAGGCGCTTGCTGAGTTCGGCGAGCTGTTTTTCCAGCGCTTCGAGTTGTTGTCGACTACGCTGTAGGACGGCAGTCTGTGCGTCGAACTCATCGCGGCTGACGAGCTCGAGTTTACTGAAGGCGGACTGGCTGATGGCTTTGACAGCTTTTTCAAGGTCGTCGCGCTGTGGCGCGGCGCTGATGAGCTTGCTGACTTGCTGGCTGAGCTCTTCGATGAACTGATCTTTCGACATGATGTATTCCGAGGGTGTGCACGGCCGGGGCGTAGTGCGCAGTATTTCAAAGGGGGCTAGTGTAGCGGGTGTGGGCCGGCAAGCAAAGCTGTCATGGCTGTTCGCAGGGGGAATATTGTCTCTGCTTGCCGCTTCATCGCGGCATCAGTGTGTCGGCGTAGACAAAGAGGATACCCATTTTGGGGCGTCGCCTTTCTTCAGTCGACGGCATTGAAAAACCCTATTATTAAAGTGAGTTAGCACCGGGCTCTGCAGTGTTAAAAAAAATATAGAACCAGATTGCCCTATATTGGTGCGCACCTCTTGGGTGAGGATTATTTTGGTGCGCAAGCCCGCACTATGCTGGCTGGGTAGTACTATTGAGTGTCCGTAAGCTGTTGTTATCATTTGAATGGTTGGTATTGGCACACAGTGTGCAATCACAAACAATAACATTGTGTATTGCGCCTTTTTTAATGCCAAACACTATAAATATAAACATATGAATACAAAATAGAGTTTTGGAGAGCTAGTGCTAAGAGAAGCCCTTGCTTGCAGTCAGTGCCCTTGGTGTTGCCAAGCTTGGGCGACAACGGCATCTCGGTCACTGATGAGGCCGATGTGGGGAAAGATGCGGCGCCTTTGTCGTTAACTACGATCTGGCCTCCAAGTTGTAAAAAGCTGTTAAACTGTTGTGCAGGCTCGTCATATTAGGGGCGAGTCGGCTTATCAATAATATTAATTAACCGAGGAAGCGATGTTATGAAAATGATCACCGCGATTGTAAAACCTTTTAAATTAGATGACGTGCGTGAAGCGTTATCGGAGATCGGTGTGCAGGGTATTACCGTCACTGAGGTAAAAGGTTTTGGACGTCAGAAAGGTCACACCGAGCTCTATCGCGGTGCCGAGTATGTGGTCGACTTTTTGCCGAAAGTGAAAATTGAAGTGGCTGTAGGCGACGATGTTGTAGAGCAGACCATTGAAGCGATCACGAAGGCGGCCAATACCGGCAAGATTGGCGACGGTAAGATCTTTGTTACCTCGTTAGAGCAAACTATTCGAATTCGTACCGGCGAGACCGGCGACGACGCGGTTTAATCCGCGCGAGCCTGACCTGGGGGGGTGCCAGCCGCTTGGCGAGCACTCGCAGGTACGAATTCATAACTGAATAACCTTGATGAGAAGTTGCTGAGCTGTGGAGGCTTAGATATGGAAAACACACTAATAGAATTGCAATATGCGCTGGATACTTTTTATTTCCTAGTTTGTGGCGCCCTAGTTATGTGGATGGCGGCGGGCTTCGCAATGCTCGAGGCCGGTCTCGTCCGCTCTAAGAATACGACTGAAATTTTAACCAAGAATGTCGCGCTCTACGCGATCTCCTCCATCATGTACTTTGTCTGTGGCTATGCGTTGATGTATGGCGGCGAGTATTTCCTTAGCGGTATTGAAGGCAGTGGTTATACGCCGGGCGGAGAAGAGAACGCGACTTACGCGCCCTCTGCCGACTTCTTCTTCCAGGTCGTCTTCGTCGCGACGGCGATGTCAATCGTTTCCGGTGCCGTTGCCGAGCGTATGAAGTTATGGGCATTCCTCGCCTTTGCCGTGGTGATGACCGGCTTTATCTACCCCATGGAAGGCAGCTGGACCTGGGGCGGTAACGATGTTTTCGGCCTTTATAACCTGGGTGATCTTGGCTTCCTCGATTTTGCTGGCTCCGGTATCGTCCACATGGCCGGTGCGGCTGCGGCGCTCTCTGGTGTCATATTCCTCGGTGCGCGTAAGGGTAAGTATGGTGCTAACGGCTCGATCAACGCGATCCCAGGTGCCAACCTGCCGATGGCGACGCTCGGTACCTTCATCCTGTGGATGGGTTGGTTCGGCTTCAACGGTGGCTCGGTGTTAGCGACGGCTTCTGTCGACAGTGCTAATTCTGTTGCGATGGTCTTTCTTAACACTAACGCCGCCGCCGCCGGCGGTCTCGTTGCCGCTTTGATTCTGGCGCGTTTGTTGTTTGGTAAGGCTGATTTGACCATGGCGCTTAACGGCGCGTTAGCAGGCTTAGTGGCGATTACTGCCGGCCCCGACACGCCGAGTGCAGCACAGGCAAGTTTGATCGGTGCGGTGGGTGGTCTTCTCGTGGTCTTCTCGATCCTTACCCTCGACAAGTTAAAGATTGATGACCCCGTTGGTGCGATCTCGGTACACGGTGTCGTTGGTTTATTCGGCCTGTTAGTGGTACCGCTGACTAACAGTGACTCATCAATCAGTGGTCAGTTGATCGGTGCTGCGACCATTTTCGGCTGGGTTTTCGTTACCTCTTCCGTGGTCTGGGTCTTGCTCAAGCTGATCATCGGTCTGCGTGTCAGCGAAGAGGAAGAGTACGAAGGTGTTGATCTCTCCGAGTGTGGCATGGAGGCTTATCCTGAGTTTACCGGCAAGTAAATAGCCGTTGCACGGGGCCCTTGGTGGGGGCCTCGAAAAAAAGCCGCAGCCCTTTTCGGGGCTGCGGTTTTTTTTTGGCCGAAGACTGGCAGTCTCGTGCCGTGGATAAAGGAGTTATGCGTCACTCGGTAATATAAAAAAGATATAAAAGAAGCAGTGTGGCTCTATCTGCTTGGTCTATAAATAGTGGGGAGTGGGTGCGCCGTCGCTTAATGTTGGAGTCGTTATTAGCGTTACGCAGGAGGTGTTGTTGCGAGGGGCGCAATAAAGGGGGGTAAACATGGTTGATGTGAATATGAATGATGTGAGCTTAGATGATGATGCGATTGAGGTCCCCAAGAAGAGAAAGATCGGTAGACCGCGGGGGCAAACAGCGAAACAGGAGGCTGCCAGTGCGAAGGAAAGTAGTCTTGGCGAATCGAAGGCCGACCTTGAGTATATGGGGAGCCGCGATGAGGCGGCAGATGCTCGGACTATTGAGTCACGAAGGCGTATTCGTAATAAGGTGAAAGAGGATATTGAGGCGTTTATTACTGCCGGTGGTGCGATCGATCAGGTGGCGGCCAATGTGACCGCCGATCCGCCGAAGAAGCCGAGCAGCAACTACGGTGGGCGAGCAATTTAACGTCTGTTAGATAGCGGTGTTATTGAGGGCGCTAATTGCGGCGGGTAGCTGAGCAATATCGTTAATGATAGCGTCGGGTTGGATGTCGCCCTGCTCGCAGTGGCCGTGATCGAGCCAGATAGTGCGCCAGCCCTGGTTGCTAGCCCCCTTGATATCGTGCTCGATATGATCGCCGACGTGAGCAATCTCATTGTCGTTAACGGCACAGCGATGGCGGGCGATTTGAAAGGGTTCTGGCATCGGCTTACTGGCGTTGAGCTGTTCGGCAGAGAGGCAAAAATCGAAGTAGCCGGCGAGCTCGGTTTGTTGTAGATCGACGTTGCCGTTAGTGATTGCGATGAGGCGATAAGTCTCGCTGAGCTGCGCTAATACGGTTTTTGTATCGGGGTAAGGAGTGACGGCGTTACGCCACTGAATGAAGTGCTTGAAGCCTTCCTCGCTGATCGCCTTGGCATCGTCATAACCATAACCGTGCAGCAGTTGTTGAGTCGCTTCTACACGTAGCTGGCTGATCTGGTGCTGGTGTTGCGGGTGATCGAGAAGGTATTCACGGCGCTGCTGACGCAGGCTCTCGATAGTATGCTCAGCTACCTCTGGGCAGCGCTCACACAGCCACTGATAGTAGGCCTCTTCCGCCTTGGCTAGGGTGTCTGCGAGCGGCCAGAGGGTGTCGTCGAGGTCAAAGCTGATGACCTTGATGGTTGTTGGAGTATTGGCTGTCGGCATAATGAGCAAAATCCACTGATCGAGGGGTAACTGAGCTTACTTGTCGCTTTTGTACTTTTCAAGCGGTGCTGTGGTGCCGCCGCCCTGCCGTTCGGCGCGGGGGTGAGCCTGGTCGTAGACCTTCGCCAGTTGTTGAAAGTCAACGTGGGTATAGATTTGCGTGCTACTTAAGTTAGCGTGGCCGAGCATCTCTTGTACTGCCCGCAGGTCGCCACTTGATTCAAGTAAGTGGGTCGCGAAAGAGTGACGTAGCATATGAGGGTGCAGATGCTGGGGCAGGTGTTGGCTGGCGGCTAATAGCTTAATACGGCTCTGCACGCTGCGGGCGGAGATGCGTTGATTACGGCGGCTGGTAAAGAGTGGCAAGGGCCGTGTGTTAGCAGTCTCCATAGCCGCCTGAGGATGGTGCTGTAGCCAGCGTTGAATTGCTTTGCAGGCGAGTCTGCCGACCGGTACCTGGCGGCTTTTTTGCCCCTTGCCGAGAACCGTGACTAATTTACTGTTGATATCGAGGTCGCCGATGTTGAGCTGGGTGAGTTCGGAGAGGCGGAGGCCGCTACTATAGAGGAGCTCGGCGATGGCGAGGTCGCGGATCAGCAGGGGGTCGTCCTCTTCGTGGCTGTCCAGCAGTCGCTGGCTGTCGTCGACATCGAGTAGTTTAGGTAATTTACGCTCGACCTTCGGTGCCTGTACCAGTTGCGCTGGGTTGATTTGGCAGAGCTCATTGCGAATGAGGTATTTAAAGAAGCTGCGGTAGCTCGATAACATCCGCTGAATGGAGCTGGCGCTGGTTCCCAAGCGGTGGCGGTGGGCGATCAGTCGGCGCAATTGCTCTGCATCGATAGCTGTGATGCTATTAATTTCCTGTTGTTGGCAGTGCGCAATCAGCTTGCTGAGATCGCGGCGGTAGGCGGCAAGAGTGTGGAGTGAGGCGCGCCGAACATGAGCAAGATAGTCGAGATAGCGCTCGACAATGGCTGCAATCGTAGTGCAGTGATCTGCTTGTTCTGGCATGGCTGACCTTTAGGCGGAGGCAACTTTGGCTTGGCACTGTGTCATCAGACGAGGCAGGGTGCGGTTGAGCACCTCGCTGACGTAGCTTAAGAATAGCGTGCCCATACTGGAACGGAAGTATGTTTCGTCTGCGCTACCGATGGCGAGTACACCGATTAATTGGCCGTAGCTGAGCGGGCTGACGGCCGCAGAACCGATGGCGTCTGCATCCTCAGCAAATAAGAACTCCAGCTCTTGTGGTCGTAGCACGCCACACACTGCTCGGCTGCTGCGCAATAGATGGCCGACAGTCTGTTGTGCCTCAAAGGCGCCGACGACCCTCGCTTTACTGTGGCTGTATTGGCTGCTGTTGCCGAACAGGGTGAGTGAACAATAGTCGGCGTTGAAATCTTTGGTGAGGCTGAAGTTGATAATGTCGACGGCGTGATCAAGGTCCTGGCAGTCGAGTAACGAGAGCACTAAATTCTTAGTCTTGTTGAAGAGCTGATCGTTATCGCGAGCGACGCCCAGTAGGTTGTTAAGGCGGCTGCGTAGGTCGTTGTTGAGTTGGCGCTGATGGGCGATCTGTCGCTCCAGCAGTGAGCTCGCTTCGCCGCTGTCGTGAGGGAGAGTGAGCTGACTGAGCAAGTCGTCACGCTGGGTAAAAAACTCGGGGTGTTGCTGCAAATACTTGGCAACCTGCTCCTCAGAAAGAGACTCAGTAGGGTTCTTTTGCATCGGTCGCTGTTCTCCGCTTGAGTCGTTAGGCCAGTGGCTGGCGGGCCCAGATGGTTTCGCATGACACCGCTGCTAGCACTAGCATCGCTTAATAGCAGGCTGATGTCTGTGCGCTGTGTCGTTGAAAGCGTTAACGGCACAGCTCGATATTGTTGAAACTAGATTGTCAGAGATGTATCTGGCCGTCAAATACTGTCTCCGCGGGCCCGGTCATATAAACCGACTCCTCACCGCCGAACCACTCTATATGTAAGCTACCACCGGGTAGGTTAACGGTGACTTGGTGATCGAGTAGACCACGTAAGATGCCGCTGACGACGGCGGCGCAGGCACCGGTGCCGCAGGCGAGTGTTTCGCCGACGCCACGTTCATAGACGCGCAGATTGATTTGTCCGCGATCGACAACCTCCATAAAGCCGACATTCACCTTCTTTGGAAAGCGAGGGTGGATCTCAAGCATAGGGCCAAGGTGATCGACGAGCTCGGTGTCGATGTCTTCCACTTGTAAGACGGCGTGTGGGTTACCCATGGAGATAGCACCGATCTGAATCGTGTGGTCGGCAATATCGAGGGAGTAGGCGACAGCTTGTGCCTCCGCCTGGAAGGGGATCTCGGCAGGGTTGAGAATCGGCACGCCCATATCGACGACGACTTGATTGTGGTCGGTGATGCTAAGCTCGATGATGCCGGACTTGGTCTCGACGCTGACGCGTTTCTTGGCGGTGAGGCGCTTATCGAGGACAAAACGTGCAAAGCAGCGCGCGCCATTACCGCACTGTTCGACTTCGGAACCGTCGCAGTTAAAGATGCGATAACGGAAATCGATCTCCGGTTGTTGCGGCGGTTCGACTACCAGCACTTGGTCGCAGCCGATACCGAAACGTCGGTCGGCAATGTTGCGAACGAACTCTTCGCTAATATTGAAGCGTTGCGTGATGAGGTCGAGCACAACGAAGTCGTTGCCACAGCCGTGCATTTTGGTAAAACGTAATAACATCTTGTTCCTATCGTATTAAGGCAGCAGCTGCTCGCCGCGGATCATGTCCTCAAAGTCTTCACGCTGACGAATGAGGTGGCTGCTGTCGCCGTCGACCATGACTTCGGCGGCACGACCACGGCTATTGTAATTGGAGGCCATGGTGAAACCATAGGCACCGGCACCGAATAGCGCTAAGTAGTCACCGGCGGCGAGGGCCAGCTGGCGGTCCTTGGCGAGGAAGTCGCCGGTTTCACATACCGGTCCGACGGCGTCCCAGAGCTTGCTATCGACATCGCTGCGAGGCTTAACGGGTTGCAGGTCCATCCAAGCGCTATACAAGCTGGGGCGGATCATATCGTTCATGGCGGCATCGATGATGGCAAAGTTCTTGTGCTCGCTAGGCTTTAGGTATTCGACCTTGCTGACTAGGATGCCAGCGTTGGCGGCGATGGAGCGGCCGGGCTCGAAGATTAACTTGAGCTTACGCTCGCCAAGATGCTGCTTGATTGCCTGGATATAGGCGGCCGGTGTTGGTGGGGTTTCGTCTTGATAGCGCACGCCCAAGCCGCCGCCCAGGTCGAGGTGCTGGATGCTGATTCCATCCTCGGCCAGTTGGTCGATGAGTACGAGTAGGCGATCGATGGCGTCGAGAAAGGGGCGTGTCTCGGTGAGCTGTGAGCCGATATGGCAATCGATGCCAACGACTTCTATCTGTTCGAAGCTGCTGGCGCGACGATAGACCGCAGGGGCCTGCAGGATATCGATACCAAACTTATTTTCTTTCAGGCCGGTGGAAATATAAGGGTGGGTCTTGGCGTCGACGTCGGGGTTTACCCTCAGCGACACTTTGGCCTTGAAACCATGCTCCAGGCAGACTTCGGCGAGGGCCTCAAGTTCGGCGGCGGACTCTAGGTTGATACAGTGCACACCAGATTGCAGGGCGAACAACAGCTCATCGCGGGTCTTGCCGAGACCGGAAAAAACCACTCGACGAGGGTCGCCGCCGGCAGCTAGAACACGCTGCAGTTCTCCCTTGGAGACGATATCGAAGCCGGCGCCCATGCGTGCGAGAACGTTTAACACGGCGATATTAGAGTTGGCTTTGACGGCGTAGCAGATCATGCCGTCATCACCAAGAGCGTGGGCATAAGCCTGGTAAGCAGTTTCTAAGGCGCTGCGTGAGTATATATACAGCGGTGTGCCATAGGTCTCGGCGAGGGTTTGTACGGTACAACCTTCGGCGAAAAGTTCACCTGTGCGAAGCTCGAAAAAATTCATGGTACTACTCTAGTGTTAAACAGTTAATTATTGTACTTCTCTGTCGTGCTAAGGCACGTTCCGGTTAGGACTCAAAGATGTCGGGGACGTGAGGCTTTGGAGCCTGCTGTTCACCATCTTTTGCCGGTGTGTCGCTAGGTAGGGTCAGTGGCCCCTTCTGGCCGCAGCCGGAGATAAACAGGCTAAGGATGGCTACCGCGAGTAAGGTGCGCATCGGTCATATTCCCATATTGAGGATAACAGCGAGCGAGCCCAATGTTATCGTTTTGTCATAGTTGGGCTCATTATAGCGGTGAGATGAACCGCAACCCAACCCTTAGAAGGATAAAAATTAATCTTAGCGAGGTAAATTTTTCTTACTGGGCATGACAAGCTACCGAACGCTGTCGCTCAGGCATGTAGAAATAGTTGTAAGCAGTATAATATAGGGGCGTGATGGCGCAGGGCGTCAGGATAAGCGATGAGGAAGAGTGTTGATGAATGAGATTGAATACCAAGAGTGCGTAGAGTCTACGATCGAGGCGATCGAGGACGCTGTGGACGAGAGCGGCCAAGACATTGATTGCGAGCTCAACGGTGGCGTGCTGACGCTAACCTGTGCCAATAGTAGCGTTATTATCTTTTCGCGCCAGATTGCTACGAAGGAGTTATGGATGGCGGCGAAAAGTGGCGGCTATCACTTTTTTTACGATGAGAAGGTAGGGCAGTGGTGCTGCAGCCGCAGCGGTGAGAGCCTGTCGGCATTACTAGCGAAGGTAACGACAGAGCAGGCTGGGGCGGCGGTGATGCTACC
Organism: Sinobacterium caligoides; assembly: GCF_003752585.1. Taxonomy (NCBI): domain Bacteria; kingdom Pseudomonadati; phylum Pseudomonadota; class Gammaproteobacteria; order Cellvibrionales; family Spongiibacteraceae; genus Sinobacterium; species Sinobacterium caligoides. Next base: position 1,213,194 of record NZ_RKHR01000004.1, on the reverse strand, counting down.
CTCATAGGGCACCTAGGAGCTAGTTAGGCAGGGGTAAAACTGTCTTCAGCGTTTGCTAGAAACTGGCGTCAGGATTACGGCCAGACAAGATAAATAATGATAATAAAAGGTGAAGTATGTTGCTAACTCAACCTGTGCGTACTGCGCAGTCAAACGCTCTGCGAGGGCTGCTGTTGTTACTGCTGGCTGATTCGGCGGTTGGCGATGAACTGCTGAACCAGCCGATCAGTCAATCGAATGGCTCGCCCTTCGCGCTGATTAGCGGTCTGCCGACGATGTCATCGGGCAAGCTACTCAGGGCGGGCCAAAACCAGTGGTCGCTGAGCGCAGCCCTGAGTAATAATTTTGCGCACGATGAAGCGAAGGATGAGTCGGTGTGGCTGGATGGCGAAACCACGAGGACGGTATTGAGCCTGCAAACGGGCTTTGATATACGGGGCAGCAGGGGCTGGCAGTTGGGACTCGATATCCCTTACATTCAGCATCGTGGCGGCAGCCTCGATAGTTTCATTGAGGACTGGCACGATAGCTTTGGGCTGCCTAACGCTGACCGAGAAGACTTCGCTCAAGATCAGCTGGCTTATCGCTATGACGATGTCGACAATAGCGTGGCGATAGTGGATAACGCGGCAGGGATTGGCGATCTTCGCCTCAGCTTAGGGAAGCAGCTGTTGCGCAGTGAGCGGCATGCTGCAGCGCTGTCGTTGAGTCTGAAATTACCCACCGGTGATGAGCGACGATTGACCGGTAACGGCGCCACCGAGCTGGCTACGAGCGTGCTATTTAGTGGCGCGCTGTCGCCGACAGATGATGCCTTTAATTACCACCTTTCTGCGGGGCTATTATTTTCTAACGATGGCGATGTGCTGGCGACGCGACGCAAGGCGGTGGTGCCCTACGGTGGTGCCAGCTTGAGCTGGCAATGTCTTTCGCGGTTGGCATTGAAGCTACAGCTGGACGCGCATGGTGCTCTTTATGACAGCGAGTTGACACCGTTACAGGAGTCGGTGCAGTTAAGCCTAGGGGGAAGTGTGGGCCTCGACCGCCATTGGGCGCTTGACCTGGCCGTCATCGAGGATATTGTCGTCGACTCGGCCAGTGATGTCGTTTTTCAGTTGGGGCTACGTTACCGCCAGGATTGAGCGGGCTGCTGCGTTAAGTTGGCATGACGCCGCTCTTTGGTTGGCTGTAGCAGGTTGTTGCGCAACTTCTCACGTATGGTCGGGGTGATCCCCAGGGCTTCGACAAGATAGTTATCGACGCTGCCGTAGGTCATCTTCATCGTGGTGAGAGCGGTCTCTATATAACTTTGATCGACACTGAGCAGTGGCCGAACATCTTCATCATCGGTGCGCAGTAGGCTGGCGAGACGAATGCCGAGTATCTGACGGTCGACTTTATCTTCGGTATAAACATTGGTGAGCATGTAGTCACGCCTGATGGTCTCTTCGGGTACGCCGACGGCTAATAGCGCGATAGCGGCGGCAAAGCCAGTGCGATCTTTACCGGCGGTACAGTGGAAGAGGAGAGGCAGGTTGTCGCTGTCGCTGAGGCGGTGAAGGTAGTCCTTAAATACAGGGCTGTTTTCTTTCACGAAGGCGGTATTTGCATCGAGTAATAGTTGTGCGAAGTCCTCGCTCTGATGCTTGCCGCTGAGTAGCTTCTTTTTCAGTTCCTTGATGGCCGTACCCTTGACGACAATCGGCAGAAACTCGAGCTTTGCGCCGTCAGGGATACGATCCGGGTCGGCTTGGCGCTCTTCTTCGGAGCGAAAGTCGATAATCTGTTGCAGTTTGAGGCGGCCTAGGTAGGTAAGGTCGTCGTCGGTAAGGTCGCTGAGGGCATCTGAGCGATAGAGCACGCCCCATTTGACCGTGCGACCGTCACGGGTCTGGTAGCCGCCGAGATCGCGGAAATTATCGGCGCCCTGCAGGGGCAGCAGACGAAAACGCTCGCGCTCTACGGGGTTGAGCTCGGCCGGCACGACACGCTCCATGGGAGCTTGGTCAGCTTCTCGATGGTTACAACCGCTGAGACTACTGGCGATGATTAGGCTGCAGCTGATAACGGCAACACTACATAACTTACTAAAAATGGTATGAGACATTGTTATAGTTCTTGTCCAGTTTAACGAGGCGTGAAAAACTCTATCCATGGTAAAAGCCTTTATACATCTACCATTTTTAGCATGAAAGTTATAATCGGCAAGTGAAACTTTGGTCACAGCTAAAACAACCGAGGAGTCATTTGTGGCGGTGCGGTGGGCTAGCCGGTCGAGTGATTGACTCGCTTGGCTAGCCGTAAGCGCCTCTATTAGCGTGAGGCGAGCAGTTGCTTGGCGCGCTGTGCCGCGGCGCGGACCTGGCGGGGGGCGGTACCACCGATGTGGTCACGAGCGGCGACGGAGCCCTCGAGTGTCAACACCTCAAAGACATCTTGTTCGATGGTGTCAGAGAACTGCTGTAGCTCCTCTAGCGTCATATCGGAGAGGTCTTTGCCGGTATCGATGCCGTAGGCGACGGACTTGCCGACCACCTCATGGGCATCGCGGAAGGGCATGCCAGCACGGACGAGGTAGTCGGCCAGGTCGGTGGCGGTAGAGAAGCCGCGGCGCGCTGCTTCGCGCATGCTCTCTTTCTTAGCGGTAATTGCCGGGATCATATCGGCATAAGCCTTGAGGCAGTCCTTGATGGTGTCAACAGTGTCAAACAGGGGTTCCTTGTCTTCCTGGTTATCCTTGTTATAGGCCAGCGGCTGCGACTTCATTAAGGTCAGTAGGCTAATCAGGTGACCGGTGACGCGACCACTCTTGCCGCGCACTAGCTCTGGTACGTCGGGGTTTTTCTTCTGTGGCATGATGCTGGAGCCGGTGCAGAAACGATCGGGCAGGTCGATGAAGTTGAACTGGGCACTGGTCCACAGCACAAGCTCCTCGCTGAAGCGAGACAGGTGGGTCATCAACAGAGCGCTGAAGGCACTAAATTCAATGGCGAAGTCACGATCTGATACCGAGTCGAGAGAGTTTTCGGTGGGAGCCTCGAAACCAAGCAGCTCGGCGCTGTAGGCGCGATCGATCGGGTAAGTGGTGCCTGCTAACGCGGCGGCCCCCAGTGGCGATTGATTGACGCGCTTGCGGCAGTCCAGCAGGCGGCTATAGTCGCGGCTGAGCATCTCTGACCATGCCAGTAGATGATGACCAAAGGTTACCGGCTGGGCGGTTTGTAGATGGGTAAAGCCGGGCATAATGGTGTCAGCCTCGCGTTCGGCGACGAAGATTAGTCCTTCCTGCAGACGAGTCAGCTCGGCGGCGATCAGGTCGATCTCATCGCGTAGGTAGAGGCGGATGTCGGTGGCAACCTGGTCGTTGCGCGAGCGACCGGTGTGTAGTTTCTTGCCGGTGATGCCGATCTTGGCGGTCAGTGCCGACTCGATGTTCATGTGGACGTCTTCGAGTTGTACCGACCAGTTAAAATTGCCGGACTGGATATCGCTGCGAATCTGCTCGAGACCGCTTTCAATTTGTTCTAGCTCTTCAGCATTTAAGACGCCGACCTTGGCGAGCATTTTTGCGTGCGCCAGAGAGCCGTTGATGTCGTGGTTATAGAGGCGTCGATCGAAGCTTACGGAGGCGGTAAAGCGTTCTACAAAGGCATCGGTAGCTTCTGTGAAACGGCCACCCCACTGCTGATTGGTTTTTTGTTCTGTCATGATAGCTAGGACCTGATTAATATACTGAAGACTGTTATTGCTTGAGTATAACAGTGTGTCGACGCTACCGGCTAGGGCTGGGATTAGCGCGCTGGTGGCGGCAATAAACTTGCTGTGGACAAGGCAACGAGGCAAACTGGCGGGATGAACAAAGTAAGCAGCAATACAGAAAAAGACGACGGTTTTTTCCTGCCCAGTTTCGAGTCCCACTCTAGTGTCGCCGTACTGATCCTGGTTGCAGAGTTATTTGCACTAGTGTTGGCGGTGTTGAACTCTGGCCTACAGCAGTTTAACTGGGAGTGGCTGGGACTGATCTCATTTTTTGTGCAGTGGGTGGTATTGCTGTCGGCGGTTTTATTGCAGTGGCTCAGGCCGTGGCTCTGTCGGCTACCGTTGGCGTCGGCGGCGATATTGAGTTACCTATTGGTGTTGTTGGTGACCGCGCTGGTTAGCGTGTTGGGACAGAGTGTCTGGATTGGTACGGGGTTTTTGACCGATGTCGATTCGCATTGGCGATTATTTCAGCATCAGCTAGTCGCTGCGGTCATGCTGGGGATTGCCTGGCGTTACTTTTACTTACAATTTTTACTACAAAAACAGCAGCAGGCACAGTTGTTGGCGAAAATCGAGGCGCTGCAGGCGCGTATTCGTCCGCACTTTTTATTTAACAGTATGAACAGTATCGCCTCGCTGATTAGCATCGATCCTGCGGCGGCGGAACAGGCAATAGAAGACCTATCTGACCTCTTTCGCGCGAGTCTTAATACCTCGTCGGTACGGGTCGCGTTGCAGGATGAGATTGCACTGTGCCAGGGTTACTTGCGCATCGAAAAATTTAGGATGGGGGAACGATTACAGGTTGATTGGCAGTTGGAGGGGGATCTATCCTCGACGATGCTGCCGTCGCTGAGTCTGCAACCACTGATTGAAAACGCCTTATATCATGGCATTGCACCAATAGCCGAAGGGGGCTGTATTCGTATCAAGGTATATTACCGGGATGATTGTTGCCATATTGAGGTGATTAACCCCGTCGCGAGGGAAAGTACCAGCAGTCACTCGGGGAATCAGTTGGCGCTAGAGAATATTCGCAGCCGGCTATGGGCTATCTATGGTGAGCGAGGACGACTCGTACTCAACTCTGGCAAAGACCGCTTCAGTGTCTTGATGGTGTTGCCGAATGATTTCTAGAGGTGTGAGGCTGTTTGTGGGAGAGAGTGCTTAGATGGTAGATAAATCTATTCTAGTCGTGGACGATGAGCCGCTGGCACGTTTGCGGCTACTCAGGTTGCTGGAAAAATGCGAGGGCTTTACTGTTTGTGCCGAAGCTGAGAATGGTCGCCTAGCGATAGAGCAGGTGGAAAGGCATAACCCTGACATTGTACTGCTGGACATCCGTATGCCGGGTATCTGTGGTCTCACTGTTGCACGTCACCTCAGCCAGCAGGCGTCGCCGCCAGCAGTGATCTTCTGTACCGCCTATGGCGAACACGCTCTCGAGGCTTTTGACTTTAATGCGACGGCTTACCTGCTCAAGCCGGTGAAGCTCGAGCGTTTACATGATGTGTTGTCGCGTGCCTGTAAACTGACTAAGGCGCAGCTGAACAGTCTTGGGCAAGAGGAGTGTCGCCGTCATATCAGTGTTAAGCGTGCACATGGCGTCGAGCTGGTGGCAGTGACTGATATTTGTTATTTCGTGGCGGATCAAAAATATGTGACGCTGGGCTATGAGCATGGCGAGGCGCTCATCGATGGTTCCCTGAAAGAGCTGGAGGCGGAGTTTGGCGATTTGTTTCATCGCGTTCATCGCAACGCTCTAGTTTCGCTGGCGCATATCGATGCCCTTGAACGCAGTGAGCAGGGGCAGTATCAGCTGCGTCTGAGGGGCGTCGAACTCAGGCCGCAAGTCAGTCGTCGTCATCTTGCCAGCTTGCGTAAACTGCTACAAACACTGTGAGCTATATCGTTAAGTCAGTGTTGGTAATGGCTTTTGCTAAGTTGATGCGTGTCTGATAAGCCGCTTGTTGTGCGGCGTAGACGGCGACTTTTGTCGGTGACTGGCTTATCATACGGGCCAATAAAATTTTACTATGCGCCTGCAGCAGCATGCAGCTTATCTCGGTAGATAAATATGAGCACAAAAACCCTACGTATAGCCACTCGCAAAAGTCCTCTGGCGATGTGGCAGGCCGAGTTTATTAAGGCCGAGCTTGAGGCTCTTCACCCGACCCTGCAAGTCGAATTATTGGCGATGAGCACACGTGGCGACAAAATCCTCGATACGCCGCTGGCGAAGGTCGGTGGCAAGGGCTTATTTGTTAAAGAGCTCGAGATCGCCATGCTTGAGGGGCGTGCCGATATTGCCGTGCACTCGATGAAAGATGTGCCAATGGAGTTCCCCGAAGGGCTGGGGCTGGCGGTTATCTGTGAGCGCGAGGATCCTACCGACGCCTTCGTTTCGAACCACTACGCTAGCTTTGCAGAGCTGCCACAAGGGGCTCGCGTTGGCACCTCCAGCTTACGTCGTCAGTGCCAGCTACGTCGGCAGCGCCCCGACCTGGAAATCATTGATTTGCGCGGCAACGTCAACACACGACTGGCCAAACTTGACGCGGGTGATTATGACGCGATTATTCTTGCTAGCGCCGGCCTTAAGCGCCTTGAAATGGCGGCTCGCATCCGCCAATCGTTACCAGCAGAGTTGAGCTTGCCGGCGGGTGGCCAGGGCGCGGTGGGCGTCGAGGCACGCCTCGACGATGCGGAGACCTTGGCCTTATTGGCGCCTTTGCAGCACGATTACACGGCTGCCTGCGTGATGGCGGAGCGGGCGATGAATAAGCATCTACACGGCGGTTGTCAGGTGCCTATTGCCTGCTACGCCATTGCCGATGAGGCTGATACTGAGCAGTTGTGGATGCGTGGCCTAGTGGGTTCGCCCGATGGTGAGCAATACCTCTATGAAGAGTTGCGCGGTAAAGATCCCGAGGCCCTAGGTATCGCCCTAGCGGAGGCGCTATTAGCGCGTGGTGCCGGTGATATTCTGCAAGCTGTTCACGACGACCATTAAGTGATGACTGCGCGTATTCTGATCACACGCCCCAGCGGCCAGAGCGACGGCTTAGAAAAGGCGTTGGTGGGGAATGGTTTTAGCGTGGAAGCTGTCCCCACGCTTGCAATCGAACCGATCACGGACGCTCGCTTGTTGCGGCCCGCGACTAATGCGGTGTTGGCGCTGGACAATTATCAGCAGGTGATCTTTATCAGCACGAATGCGGTTCGCTATGGGATGGCGTTGGTGGATCAATACTGGCCGCAGTGGCCCGTGCGCATTCACTGGCATGCCATCGGTCGTGCTACGGCGCTAGCGCTGGCAGCCTTCGATATCGACACGGCTTCGAGCGCTACCGCTAGCAACAGTGAAGCGCTACTCAACAACGAAGAATTACAACAGATGAGCGGCCAGAAGGTGTTGATCTTTCGCGGTTGTGGCGGTCGAGAGCACCTTGCTGAACAGCTGCGTCAGCGCGGTGCCGAAGTGGATTATGCCGAGGTCTATCAGCGCCGTTGCGCTGATGAAAACGGCGCGCAGTTACAATCGCTACTGACCACGCAACTGGCGGCGGCGGTGGCGTTGAGTGGTGAGACGCTGGCCAATCTATTGCATCTGGCCGTTTCGAAACGCGCCTTCTTATTGACGTTGCCGCTGGTGGTGCCGGGTGAGAGGGTGGCTGCACTGGCCCGTGAGGCGGGTTTTCGCGATGTACTAATAGCGGAAAATGCCAGTGCCGATGCGGTGTTGAAAACGTTACAACAAAGATTTTAAAGACTAACATTGTGATTATTCACTGCCCAGTATTGATGGCGGGTGGTCTGATGGAAAAGTGGGAGTATGTGAGTGAGTGATGCGAACGATACACCGAAGCAAAGCCAAGAGGCGGCGCCAGATGTTGATAAAGGCCAGCAGGCCGCCGTCAGCGACAAGGCGAAGAAGCCTAACTTTAAGCCTAATAAATCGCAGCCGCTAGCGAGTAAGCAAAAGGCGGCGAAGCCCTCTCGTGTCTTGCCGTTCGTGGCGTTGCTGTTGGCTGTCTGTGCACTAGTGGGCAGCGGTTATGTGGTCATGCAGAGTGCCGATCAGCAGCAGTTACTGGAGCAGCGTTTGACCGGTATGGATGAGCAGTTGCAGTCTGCCTTTAACCGTGCCGATGTACTGTCACAGCGCTTACAGCAACAGGCGGCGGCGGAGGCGCAGGCCAGTCGCGATAATATGACGCGGTTGGATCGTTTTGATGAGCAGCTGCAGAGCCAAGGGCGCCGTCTGCGTGAGGTATCGACCACCGACCCACGTGATTGGAAGATGGCGGAGGTAGAATACCTCGCTCGTTTGGCGAACCAGCGCCTGCACATGGGGCGCGATGTCCCAGGCGCGATGGCGATGCTGCAGGCGGGTGACAAGATCTTGTATCAACTCAATGATGCCGGGCTGTATAGCGTACGACAGAGCTTTCGCCGCGATATCGCTAGCCTACAGGCGATGCCGCGTTTTGATCTTGAGGGAAGTTTCCAAGATCTGGTGGCGATGAGTGAACAGATTGGTGGCCTGCGTCTGTATGCTGACCCACGCTTCAAAGAGATCTCCGAGCCTGAAGTTGTCGATACCGTTGAGAAGAGCTGGTGGGCAACGCTGAAGCTGCGCTTCTCTAACGCCTTCGACAAACTCTTTTCGTTGGTGCAGGTACGCAGTCGAGACATCGAGATTAAGCCGCTGCCTTCAGAGGCTGACGCGATTCTGTTGCGACAGCGCCTGCTGTTGTTAGTCGAGCAGGCCAAATCCTCGCTGCTATTGGGCCAGCAACAGATTTTTAGTCACAGCATCGAACGGCTGAGTTGGCACATCGAACGCAACTACCTTGAGCATGACGCCAAGACAACGGCTATTTTAGCGGCGCTGGCGAAGCTCAAGGGCTTGGATATCGCGCCAGAGCTGCCGGATATCAGCCGTTCGCAGCGCGCAGTCGCAGACTATATCGAATTGGAACATGGCTTAAAGAAAGATAAGGCTGAGTTGCCTGCGACGGTTGAAAACAAGCAAGATCCGGCAGCTGATGTACCGTCTGTGCCGAAAGGAGAGGCTCAATGAGAGCTCTGTTGATCGCGGTGTTGATTGCCCTATTGGCCGCCTTCGCCATCGCCTGGGGGATTCACAACTACCCGGGCTATGTGTTGATTGCGGTCGGGAAGACGACGTTTGAGATGACGCTGTGGGTGGCGGGTTTTCTACAGCTTCTCGCTCTGGTGACAATATTAGCCGTTGTTTGGTTGGTTGGCCGTAGCCTGAGGCTGCCTTTCGCGACTCGGCGTTGGTTTAGTCGCTTTGGCGGGCGCAACGCTAACGGGTTGTTTAACCGGGGCCTAATCGCCTTCGCCGAGGGACACTGGGAGAAGTCGCGCAAGGCCTTAGAGCGCTCCGCTCGACGCAGCGAAAATAGCTTGATTCACTACCTGGTTTGCGCTCGCGCGAGCCATCACTTGGACGATGATAAGGGGATTGAGAAATACCTGCAGATGGCGCACCAGGAGGCACCTAATGCCTATGTCGCCATCGACATCACTCAGGCTGAGATGCAGCTGGGCACCGGTCGCTACGAGCAGGCGTTGGCGACGATCTTGCGGCTGCGCAAGAGTCTCGGTAAACAGCATCCCTACGTGCTGCGCCTACTGGTGAAGATCTATCTCGGCTTGAAGGATTATCGTCATATTGAAAAGTTGTTGCCTGAGATTAAGCGTAGCGCGGCCTTCTCTGATGAGCGCTATAAGGAGTTGTTGGTACTGGCTTATCAAGAGCTGTTAGTGGCGGCGTCAAACAAGGAGGAGGCCGAACAGGCGCTGACGGAGGTGTGGGAAAAGGTGCCGCGTAAATGGCAGCATGATAATGATTTGGTCTATCGCTATGCCACTCTGCTGGCGTCGGCGAAGCTGGATCAACGGGCGGTTAAGCTGATCCAGGGGCATTTACGCAAGTACTGGGATGACCGCCTGCTCGAGGTCTATGGGCAGTTGGTCTCGACGGATCTGAAACAGCAGCTGATGGTTGCTGAGGGTTGGTTGAAGGAGCGTAATAATAACGCCACCTTGTTATTGGCTCTGGCGCGGCTCTGCATGCGCCTAGAACTCTGGGGCAAGGCGAGGGAGTATTATCAGCGCAGTCTCGGTTTCGCGCGTACCTCGGCGGCCTTTGTCGAGTTGGCTCGTCTGAGCGAGGCACTTGGGGAGTCCGACAAGAGTCGTGACTATTACCTGCAGAGTCTCGCCATGCAGGGGAGTGTGCTAGAGCTGCCGCTGCCGAGCAAATCGCTGCGTTAGAGCGTAGGCAAAAAAAAGCCGCCACAGCTTAGCTGTCGCGGCTTTTTTTGTCTCACGAGTTTACTTCTTCTGCATCGCCTTATTGAACAGGTCGGCCATGGTGCCCTGCTTAGCAGGCTTGTCGTTGCCGAAACTCCGCTTCTGGGGGGCGGCATTGCCGCGTTTACCGCTGTTTTTCCCGCCGCGTCGCTCACCGCCACCGCGCTTGTTCTCCGCTGCTTCGCTGGCACTGTCGGTGAGTCGCATCGAGAGGCCGATCCGTTGTCGTGGTGCGTCGACCTCCATCACCTTGACCTTGACGATGTCGCCGGCCTTGACGACTTCGCGGGGATCGCTGACATAGCTGTTAGAGAGGGCCGAGATATGTACCAGGCCGTCTTGATGCACGCCGACGTCGACAAAGGCACCAAAGTTGGTGACGTTGGTGACGGTGCCCTCGAGAATCATGTCTTCTTTGAGATCGCTGATTTTCTCGACACCCTCTTTAAAGCTGGCAGTCTTGAACTCGGGGCGTGGGTCGCGGCCGGGTTTGTCGAGCTCGTGGATGATATCGGTGACGGTGGGGACACCGATACTGTCGCTGGTGAAGTCACTCGGGTTGAGCGAGCGTAATAAGCGGCTATCACCGAGTAGCAACTCGATCTTGCGCTCGCTGCGGGTGACAATCTTTTCTACCACGCTGTAGGACTCGGGGTGTACCGCCGAGCTGTCGAGGGGGTTGTCGCCACCGACAATACGCAGGAAGCCTGCGGCTTGCTCGAAGGTCTTGGCGCCGAAGCGAGGGACCTCTTTGAGCTGCTTGCGGCTCTTAAAAGCGCCGTGACTATCGCGGAAGGCAACAATATTGCTGGCGAGGGTCTTGTTGAGGCCTGAGACCCTGACTAGCAGCGCGCTAGAGGCGGTGTTGACGTCGACGCCGACGGCGTTAACGCAGTCCTCGACGACGCTGTCGAGTTGACGAGCTAGGGCGACTTGGCTGACATCGTGTTGGTATTGGCCCACACCGATCGACTTGGGGTCTATCTTCACCAGCTCTGCTAACGGGTCCTGTAAACGGTGGGCAATAGAGACGGCGCCACGAATGGTGACATCGAGCTCGGGGTACTCTTGTGAGGCGTATTCTGAGGCGGAATAGATGGAGGCGCCGGCCTCGTTGACGACGACGCTTTTCAGCCCCAGCTCAGGCTTGGCCTTGATGATATCCTTGATAAATTTCTCGGTCTCGCGGGAGGCGGTACCGTTGCCGATGGCGACGAGCTCGGCGTTGTGACGTTTCGCCAGCTCGACGATCACCTTGGCCGAGTTGATGATGTCGTTACGCGGCGGCGTGGGATAGATGGCGCAGTGGTCCAGTACCTTGCCCTGGGCATCGACGACGGCAACTTTGACGCCGGTACGCATGCCGGGGTCGAGGCCGATGGTGGCTTTTTGTCCCGCCGGAGCGGCGAGTAGCAGATCTTTTAGGTTGGAGGCGAAGACGCCGATGGCGTCGACCTCGGCCCGCTCGCGCAGCTGCCCCATCAGGTCGGTCTCTAGGTGGGTGAGCAACTTAATGCGCCAGGTCCACTTGACCACTTCACGCAGCCAGCGGTCGGCGGCGCGGCCCTGATCTTCAATGCGGTGGTGGCCGCTGACGATCGCCTCGCAGGGGTGTGCGGCGGTTTTGTCGTCCGGGTCACCGACGACAAGGGCGAGGGAAACGATGCCTTCGTTGCGGGCGCGGAACAGTGCGAGAGCACGGTGTGATGGCGCGCTCTTTAGCGGCTCGTCGTGTTCGAAGTAGTCGCTAAACTTGGCGCCTTCCTGTTCTTTGCCGGCGATTAGGCGTGCGCTGATGTTGGCCTCCTGATAGAGGAAGTCGCGCAATTTGGCCAGTAAATCGGCATCTTCGGCGAAACGCTCCATCAAAATGTACTTGGCGCCATCGAGGGCGGCCTTGATATCGGCGACGCCTTTGTCGGCGTCGAGGTAGTCCATCGCCAGCAGCTCGGGTGACTGGTTCGGGTCGTCATAGAGACTCTCTGCCAGCGGCAGCAGGCCGGCCTCGATGGCGATCTGGCCCTTGGTGCGACGCTTTTTCTTGTAGGGGAGGTAAAGATCCTCGAGCCGGTTCTTGGTGTCGGCATTATCGATGGCATTTTGCAATTGTGCGGTCATCTTGCCTTGCTCTTCGATGCTGGCGATGATGCTGGTGCGACGTTCCTCTAGCTCGCGTAGGTAGCGCAGCCTATCTTCTAGCGAGCGCATCTGGCTGTCGTCGAGGCCGCCGGTGACCTCTTTGCGATAGCGGGAGATGAAGGGCACGGTGGCGCCCTCGTCGAGCAGATCGATAGCGGCGCTGACCTGCTGCTGTTGGATGTTGAGTTCGCTGGCAATCTGTTGAACAATATTCTTCATAATTAACGCTTTATGACTGACGATGATAAGGATGGCGGGGTTGCTGCTGCGGCCCCGGTGAAGCGATTAACAGTAAGCTCCGTGGGGCCGGTTCCGCTTAAGGTTTGGCATTATGCAGTAATTGTCACGGCCGCGCGAGGGGTGCCCCTAGGGCGGGATCAACAAACCGTTGTCGGGGGCTGTTGAGAACACTATTCCATAGTAAGATAGTGGGATAAAGCACCCGCAGGAACTCGTCAGAGGTGGGTGGATAACGAAGTTTGGATGCTGCACAGATGAATAAAAAAATTGTATTGCCGTCGCTGACCCTATTGTTGGGTGCCGCCGCCGTCTACGGCTTGATGTTCGGCCGACCAACACCTACGCCACAGCAGGTGCTGGTGAGTCCGCCCCCTGTGGTACAGACTTTTGTTGCCACGCCACAGACAGTACAGCTGCAGGTGGAGAGCCAGGGCAGCATTCGTCCGCATCGCCAGATTGATCTGGTTGCTCAGGTTGGTGGCAAGGTTGTTGAGGTCGATGCCGACTTTCTCGATGGGGCGTTTTTCCCCGTCGGCCAGCAGCTGTTGATGATTGAACAGGCCGATTATCGTTTTGCACTGGTGAAGGCGCGCGCCAAGGTTTTTGAGGCGCAGGAGGCGCTGGCGACAACCAAGGGGATGGTGTTGCAGGCGAAGAGAGAGTGGCGGGACTTAGGCAATGCGGAGGCTAACGCACTGTTTCTTAAGGAGCCTCAGTTGCGCGCCGCCGAGGCGAGGCTCGAGGCAGCGAAGTCTGAGCAGCAGCAGGCCGAGTTGGCGTTAGCGCGGACGATCATCAGCACGCCCTTTGCCGGGAGAATTCAGCAGACTCTTGTCAATCTTGGGCAGTATGTCGCACCGGGCACGCCTGTGGCGAGGATATACGCCACCGATAGGGTGGAGGTGAAGCTGCCACTGACTGACCGGCAGGTGGCGCTGTTGGACCTGCCGTTACATTATCAGGGAGAGTCGATCGGGCAGCAGCCAGCACCGTTGGCGGTGACGCTGTCGGCACAGTTCGCGGCTCGGCAGTGGCAATGGAGGGCAGAGGTTCGTCGCACCGATGCCAGTATCGATGTGCAAAACCGCGTCGTCTATGCGGTAGCGGAGGTTGCCAACCCCTTCGCTCGTGATCTGGCCACACGCCGGCCGCCGTTGATGGTGGGGCAGTTTGTCCAAGCCTCGATCGAGGGGCGAGAGCTGGATAACGTGTTGCTGCTGCCGCGTCGAGCGCTGCAGCCGGGTAATAAGCTATGGCTAGTCGATGACGATAATCGTTTACAGGCGTTGACGGTCGAGTTATTGCAGGCGACCCGTCAACAGGTGGCGGTGCGTGCGACCGTTGAGGGGGCGGTGCGGGTGTTGGTGTCTGCACTGGATTTCTATGTCGAAGGTCTCGAGGTCTTACCGCAGCCGATGCAGGAGGCTGGCGATGAGTAAGACACAGTGTATCGAGGCTGTTCTTCCGAGTAGCTGCGTATGCTTGCGGAGGTGCCGCTGATGGCTCGCCTAACGGAATGGTTTATCCGTAATAGTATTGCCGCAAACTTAATGATGGTACTGATTGTCGTCGCCGGCTTGAGTACGTTACAAAGCCTGGATAAGGAGTTTTTTCCCAGTCGTAAGATCAACGATATCAATATCTCGATGGTCTACCCGGGAGCGAGCCCGAAGGAAGTCGAGCAACAGCTCGGCAAGCGCATTGAGGAGGCGATTCACGATCTTTCGGGAGTCGATAAAATTCGCACTGTCTGTCGAGAGGGGATGGCGACGATCACCGTTGAGGCGCTGCCCGGTTATGATGGTCAGGCGTTGCTGAGCGATGTGAAGTCGCGGGTCGATGCGATTGTTAGCTTCCCTGTGGAGGCAGAAAAGCCGCAGATCAACATCATTCAGTGGAAGACGCGAATGATCAGCCTGGCGCTGTCCGGTGATATTGGCGAGGCTAATTTGAAGGAGTTGGGGGTTCAGCTGCGCGACGAACTCTCAGAGCTCGCTAACGTCTCACTGGTTGAGCTGCGTAAGCCGCGAGACTACGAGATGTTGATCGAGGTTAGCGAGGCAGACCTGCGTCGTTACGGTTTGCGTTTCGAACAGATTGCCGAGGCCATTCGTGGCTCGTCGCTGAACCTCCCCGCCGGTAAGTTGAAAACAGTCGACGGCGATATTCAGCTGCAGACGCGAGGCCAAGGTTATAGTGCGGCCGACTTCGAGGCGGTGGTGGTGCGTAGCAGTAGCGACGGCACGGTGTTGCGTGTCGGTGATGTGGCTCAGGTACGGGCAGATTTTGCCGACAGCGATAGCCTGACGCGTTTCGATGGTAAGCCGTCGCTGTCGTTAGAGATCTACTCGACCAGCAGCCCGAATGTTTTGAAGACCAGCGCCAGCGTCTACGCCTTTGTCGAGGCAGCGCAAGACCGTCTACCCGAGGGTGCGGAGCTGGTGGTGTGGCGCGACATGTCGGTGGCGTTCAAGGGGCGGGTGCATACTCTGGTGACTAACGGCCTCGGTGGTCTGGCCCTCGTCTATATCGTGTTGTTGCTGTTCCTGCGCCCCCTGCTGGCCTTCTGGGTTGCGGCCGGTATTGGCGTGGCCTTTCTCGGTGCTTTTTGGTTGCTGCCGGCGACGGGTGCCAGCATTAACATGGTGTCGTTGTTTGCCTTCCTGATGATCTTAGGCATTGTGGTGGATGATGCGATTATCGTCGGTGAATCGATCTATGCGGCGCAGTCGAGGGGGCAGCCGGGAATGCTGGGCGCCATTGCCGGCACGCGGGCGGTGATTACTCCGGTGTGGTTTGCCGTCATCAGTACGATGATCTTCTTTTTGCCATTCTTCTTTTTGCCGGGCGATAGCCCAGAGCCGCGAGAGATACCCAAGGTCGTGTTGTTAGCGCTGGCTTTTTCCTTGCTCGAGAGCATGTTTATTTTGCCGGCGCACCTTGCCCATATGAAGCCGGAGAAGGCGGCTCGCAGCCGCTTTGGTCAGTGGTTGGGCCGTTTGCGTCAACGCTGTGCGAGGGGGATGGAGCATTTTGCCACCGCGCTCTACCGGCCCTTCTTGGCCTTGACTATGCGCTGGAAGGGGCTGACGTTGTCCTGCTTTCTTGTCGTTTTCATGATGACGGTGGCGGTGCTCAGTGGCGGCTGGTTAAAGACTAGTTTTTTCCCGCGGGTGCCGGTCGATTATATCATTGCCAGCGTCGAGCTGGCCGATGGCACGGCCTTCGCTAACAGCGAGAAGATCATGCGGCAGCTGGAGGAGGCGGCTTATCGCCTGAAGCAGGCTTACTCAAGCGAAGAGGGAGAGCTGGTGCGCCACATTGAGAGTGTCGCCTACGGTAGCAGCGTGAAAGTGGTGGTGGGCTTGGCCGCCGATGACGGCAGAAATATTGCCACGGAGGATCTAGTGGCGGAATGGAAGCGTTATATCGGCACTATTTCACGCGCTAAAGATTATAATATCCGCTTTACTTTTAAGGACCTAGGTAAGCCGATTGAGATGCAGATTGCGGCTCGGACGATGACCTCTTTGGCCGCGGTTAGCGAGGCTTTGCAGGCCGAGTTGGGCAAGTATGAGGGGGTCTACAATGTGCGTACAACGCTGGAAGACGCCAAGCCGGAGATCGTCTTGAGTCTGCGACCGCGGGCCGAGAGCTTGGGGCTCACCTTAAACGATATCGCGCGTCAGGTGCGGCGAGGCTTTTATGGCGAGGAGGTGCAGCGGATTCCATTGAGTCACGAGGACGCCAAGGTAATGCTGCGCTATCCGCGGGCCCTACAAGATAGTGAGGACTACCTGCGCGACATGCGTATTCGGACGCGTCAGGGAATCGAGGTGCCGTTCGAAGAGGTGGCGCAGATTGACTATCAACCGAGTTATAAGACCATTGAGCGCGTCGATCGCAAGCGCAGTGTGACGGTAACGGCGGAGCTACAACACGGTTTCGCCAGCGCGGGTGAGATCATCGCGGCGATCGAAGGCGATAAGCTTGCGGAGTGGAAGCGCCTCTATCCTGACGTTAGCTTCAGCTTGGAGGGTGAGCAGGCGGAGCAGGCGGAGTTTGTCGGTGCGACGATGAAATTGATGGCGCTGTCGATGCTGGTTATCTATGGCCTAATGTCGGTGGTCTTTAAATCGTATTGGCAGCCGGTGGTGGTGTTGAGTGCCGTGCCGTTTGGTTTCATGGGGGCGATTATTGGTCACCTGCTCATGGGCATAGATATCTCGATGTTTTCGCTGATGGGTATCATTGCCTGTGCTGGTGTCGTGGTCAACGATAACCTGGTGTTGATCGACCGGGTTAACGCTCTCCATCAGCAGGGCAAGCCGTTGGCTGAGTCGATTGCCGAGGGTGCGGTGGATCGTTTTAGGGCGATTGTGCTGACGTCGGTGACAACGTTTATTGGTCTGCTACCGATCATGACCGAGACTAGCTCACAGGCACAGTTTCTTATTCCGATGGTGGTTTCCCTGGCGTTCGGCGTGCTTTTTGCCAGTACGGTGACGCTGCTGTTCGTCCCCTGTCTGTTGCTGGCCGGTGAGCGTCTGGCGCTGTTGCTGCGAGGCTGGCGACAGCGCTGGCGGTTGGCCTGACAGGTGAGTCGTGCGGGAGCTATAGGGCTTTGTTCTTGCGCTTGCCGCAGCGTTCACAGCGGTAGCAGGTGACGAGCTTTCCCTGCTGGCTATCGAACTGGTTTTCTTTGACGACGAGCCACTTGTGGTGATTGTTACGACATAAGGTATTACCCTTGTGTCGTTCTTTGAGGCTGGGGCGCTTGAAGGGAATGACGTTACTCATGATGACGCTTTCCTCGTTTGGAATAGGGTCATAGCATAGCGGATCCAAGCGTGCGCTGCGCGCTCTGATCCGCGGGGCTTGATTAACCGTGGGTGATCTTGCTTAGTACATCATTCTTGAGGATGAACTGATGGCGTAACGCTGCCAAGATGTGTAGACCGATGGCGACGCTCAGCGCGATCCAGACCCACAGGTGAAGGCTGTGGGCAAAGCTGCCGATAGCCTTGCTTTCCGCTACGATAGTCGGCAGGTTGAACAGACCGAAGAAGCTGACCGGGCGACCGCCAGCCTGGCTCATGATGACGCCGCTGAGTGGCTGGGCGATGAATAGCAGATATAGCAACCATTGCATGGCGACGGCCTTACGGTGTTCGCTGGCGGTCAAGCTATCAAAGGTCGGTACGACGTTGATGAAGCGCCATACCAGGCGAGCCAGTGCGAGGATGAGTATGAGGGCACCAAAGCTCTTGTGTTCGTCGAAGGCGGCCCACTTTGCGTCACCGTCAGGCATGCCATCTAGCTGATAACCGCCGACGATCGTCATTAGGATGAGGATAAACATCGCCCAGTGGATCATTTTAGTGGTGAGGCCGAAGCTACTATGGGTATTTTTCAGTGCCATAAAACAGGTCCTTCGAAGACTGTTGAGAGATGATCAATTTGTGAGGGAGGGGATTCTACTGTACTGACTTGCGTCTGCAACCGGCTTTGTTGATGCTGGACAAGGAAAAGGGGGGTTTCTTCATATCGTAATGAGCAGGAATGTCAGCCCCTAGCGGCAGGTAATCACCTAGCCGCTGTTATGCCGCCTAAATATAATCAGTGTTAAGCTCCGCGCCGTCGACTGCCTCGACCTGTGCAAGCCCATGCCGCGATGAGCAAACAAATAATAGAAATTTTCAGATGGAGCAAAGGTATGACCGATCTCTCCCGAGCGGCCGAATTGTTCGAGTATGCAGGCCAAGACATTCCGTGGAAACTTAAGCACTGGGCGACGCACCGGCCTGATCATCCCTTTTTGGTCTGGGAGCCGCGTAGCGGTAACGATCAGACCTGGACCTACAAGCGTTTTGACGAGGAGGTGGCGAAGTTAGCGGGCGGCCTTTATGCCAAGGGTGTTAAGAAGGGCGACAAAGTGTTGTTGCACTGCGATAACTGTCCCGAAATGGTGCTGGCCTGGTATGCCTGCGCCAAGTTAGGGGCGATCGGTGTTACCACTAATACCCGCAGTGTCGGTGGCGAAATAGCCTACTTTGCGGATCACACTAAGGCGGTCGGTGCCATCACTCAGCCACAGTATGCGCAACAGGTGGCGGATAATGCCAAGCATATTGGCTGGCTAGTGGTGACGGAGGACAACTCTGGTGAGCCGGCCAGCGCCGAGCAGGTGAGTGATTTACCACTCTTCGACACCTTGTATGGTGATGCGAGTGTCGTCCCTGAGCGTCCTGCTGAACCGATGCTGCCCGCAGGCATCATGTTTACCTCCGGCACGACCAGTTTGCCGAAGGCGGTAGTGCACACCCATGCTAACGCGCTGTGGTCGGGTAAGATGGGGGCGTCTTCGATGGATCTTCGTCAGGATGACAAGTACCTCGCCTTCCTGCCGTTTTTTCATGTCAACGCGCAGAGCTGGGCCTTCTGGGGGGCGATGGGGGTCGGTGCGACGGCAATATTGCAGCCGAAGTTCTCGGCTAGCCGTTTTTGGCAGGTGATTGAAAAGCATCAAGTCACCCACTGCTCGATGATTCCCTTCGTGTTTAAGGCGATTGGCGCACAGGCGGTGCCTGAGCAGCATACGCTGCGAGTGATTCCGATGGGTATCATCTGGAAGGAAATCGGCGGCTGGCTGGGTTGTGAGCCTTTTGCGAGCTGGGGGATGACGGAGACGGTGACTCATGCGACTCGTTCCGACTTTGTTCATGATTGGCCGCAGCACTCTATTGGCAAGCCCACTCCGGGCTATCAGTTGGCCATCGTCAACGAGGAAACCGGAGCCATCTGCGAGCAGGGAGAGATCGGCGAGTTGTGGGTGAAGGCGACGCGCGGTGTGCAGATATTCCTCGAGTATTACGATAACGAGGAGGCCAATAATAAGGCATTCACCGATGACGGTTGGTTTAAGACTGGCGACAGGGTACGTCTCGGCGAGGAGGGGGACTTCTTCTTCTGTGATCGCGATAAGGACGCGTTAAAGGTTGGGGGGGAAAATGTTTCCGCACGTCAGGTCGAAGAGGTCTGCATGCAGGTGCCGGGCATCGGTGAGATCGCCATCGTTGCCCGTCGCGATGAGATGCTGGATATGGTGCCCGTAGGCTTTGTGATCAAGGGCTTCGGGGCGCCGGAAAGCGATGCAGAATTTTGTGAGCAGATCATTGCTCACTGTGCCGCGAATCTCGCCGACTTCAAAGTGCCCCGAGCGATCCACATAGTCGAAGATTTCCCGCGGGCGGCGCTGGAGAAAGTCGCTAAGAATAAGCTACGTGAGATGGCAGACGAGCTGGCTTAGCCAGATAGCCTGAGCGAAATGTCTGCTGCTGACTGAGGCCCCGCATATGCGGGGCTTTCTTTTTTAGGGGGGGCAGTACCAGCAGCGAGAGGATATCTTTATCGCGGCATCGGCATTACAATCGATTGTGTTAATAAACATAACGAGAGTGCTATGGGCTGTTTTGTCACTGATTTTTCAAGATCTCTTTTTATTGCTCCTCTGCTTGTGCTGTTCGTTAGTGCCAGCGTTGAGGCGTTGCCAGCCGCCAGCGTGAAAAGCTCGATCGATCGGCAGGAGACGCCCGACGATGCGGCTGAGAGCTTGCTGCTTCCCTATGCCTTCTCTACCGATACGATGGGCCTTAACCTTGGGCTTGGGGGTATGCGCAGTGGTTACTATCAGGAGCAGATGTCGATAGGTGCCACCGCTTTTGCTGGCGACGTTAGTCAGGCTGTTGCCTTAGGAGTGTGGAACTATCGGCTGCCAGGTACCAATCGACTGTATTTCAGTGCAATCGGCATGCAGGGGTATTACCCGGATCAGAGAGCCTATGCGAGCACCCGCAATAGTTATACTCCTGCCGGTATGCCGCGCCCAGGTGCTAATAGCTCCACTGACCAGCAGTATGTTCAGGCCGATGGAGCATCGAATTGGTGGGAGATGAAGCTGGAGTTGGCGTTGCCTATCGGTGCGACGCGAGAGCGCGGCCTGGTCAACTACCACACTCGAGAGGGTTTACTGGTCTCTGAGCCTAGTGGCGGGGAGCGTTGGGACCCGCTGAGTAGTGGTGCTAGCGTGCTGATGTTGCGCCAGTTTAATCGCTACCAGAGCTATGAGCAGGAGAGCGGCAAAATTGATGGGGCGGTGCACGGTGTTGAGTTAGGTTTACTTTATGACAACACTGATTTTCCGCTCAACCCTTCAAAGGGGAGTCGGCAATACATTGCCATCAGCCGCGACTACGGTTGGCTGGAGTCTGATCACTCCTGGAGCTTTGTTGAACTTGAAGCCAGTAAATATTTCTCTCTAGGCAGCTCGCGCTATGCACATCAGCGCATTGTCGCGCTGAACTTTTGGACGGGTTACTCGCCTTCGTGGCAGCTGGACTACGATGCCTCTGGGGCCAGTCGAGTGGCCGGCGGTGCGCCTTTTAATGAGGGGGCTAACCTGGGGGGCTTCTACCGCATGCGGGGTTATGATCAGCACCGCTTTCACGACAAGGCGGCGATCTACGGTACCGCCGAGTATCGCTATACGCTGCGCTATAACCCTGCGACCGATGTGCGGTGGTTGCAGTTTGCTAAGATAGATTGGTTTCAGCTCGTGGCCTTTGTTGAGGCGGGGCGAGTGGGGGCGGAGTATCGTGCTGATGAGTTGCTACAAGAGGTTAAAACCGACTTTGGCTTTTCTTTACGGGCGATGATGGCCGGTATTGTGGTGCGTACTGATGTTGCGCACTCGGAAGAGGGGACGAACCTCTGGGTGATGGTCAATCATCCCTTTTAGGGCGGCCTCTATTTAGCGTAGTGCCTTTCTTGTCACTGATAACCTAGTCTGTGGGGCTTGAGATAGTAGGGCAAGCTTGACTGGATAGAGGCTGATAGAGGTAGCGCAGAAATAGCTGAAGGCTGTTGTCGTCAGACCGTGGTAAAACCCGGTAAGCGAACGCGCTCACCGGGCTACTTGGAGGTAGCTTTAGAAGATACCGAGGCCGTAGATAAAGACGACGACGACGAGCGCTGGGGCGACAAAGCGGGTCAGTACGCGCCAAGCGATATAGCCGAGACCGTTCAGGCCAAGCTCTTTGGTCGTGGTGTTGTACGACATCACCCAGCCCGCAAAGATTGCTACCATGAGGCCGACTAGCGGTAATAACAACTTGCCGGTGAGGTAGTCGAGCAGGTCAAAGATGCCCATGCCAAATAGTTTGAAGTCGCCGAGGACATTAAACGATAGTAGCGCGAGGATACCGATAGCCCAGGCGGTGCCAGCGACCAGCCAAGTGGATTTGCCCAAGCTGATGCCCTTACTTTCCATGCGCTCGACAGGTGGGACGAGAAGTGAGACGGCGGAAGACCAAGCGGCAAACAGCAGTAGGAAGAAGAAGGCGATGGAGACAATGAAGCCGCCGTTCATCTCAGAGAAGGCGATAGGTAGGCTCTGGAAAATGAGGCCAGGGCCGGCAGAGACGTCTTGGCCATTATCGAAGACGATGGCAAAAATCGCCAGGCCTGCAAGCAGTGCAATGATGGTGTCGAGTGCGCTAATGCTAATCGCAGCACGCGCTATGGAGATGTTCTTCGGTAGATGTGAGCCGTAGGCGATCATTACCGACATACCGAGACTCAGGGTGAAGAAGCTGTGGCCGAGTGCGGTAAGGAAGGCTTCACCGGTGATCTTGCTGAAGTCGACGCTAAAGAGGAAGTCCATGCTCTGGTTGAAGCCGGTGGTGCCGAAGGCGCCATAGAGCACTAAGCCGACGATAAGAATCATCATTGCAGGCATGAGCACGACGACAGCTCGTTCGATGCCCTTATTAAGCCCGCGCATAACCACGACGGCAATAGAAACCATAAATACGCTGTGCCAAGCCAGCATCTCGAGTGGATTGGCTAGCATCTCACCGAAGATGTTCTCGATAGAGGCGGGGGGTAAGCCGGCAAAGGTATTACTTATTGCCATGGATAGGTAGTTGAGAGTCCAGCCACCGATGACGGAATAAAAGGTGAGAATGAGGTAGGCGGTTAATGAGCCGGCGCCGCCGACGATGCGCCAGGCTTTGCTGGATTTTTCCTTGTCGGCAATATCGCCGAAGCACTCACCAGGGCTTTTTTGTCCGCGACGGCCGATCATGATTTCGGCCATGAGTATGGGGATTCCTACCAGGGCGATGCAGACGAGGTACATCAACACGAAGGCGCCGCCACCGTTTTCACCGGTGATATAGGGGAATTTCCAGATGTTACCAAGGCCGACGGCAGAGCCGGTGGCAGCCATGATGAAGGCAAATCGGCCAGACCACTGGCTGCGTTGTTCGCTGTTGCTCACGATAGATCCTCGAGTATGAATGGTATTTTATTAGTTAGTTAGGGGCCAACATGTCAGACAATAAAACATGAACTCTCTACTTAGGCAAATAGGTGTAACTACTTGTGTTGATTTCAGCCAAAAATGTGTATAATTTCTCACTTTTTTTCGCAGCCTAACTTCTCGTCGGCCGCCTAGCTAGGAATACAGTGTAGTGACAGATAAACTTAGAAATATCGCCATCATAGCCCACGTTGACCATGGTAAGACTACGCTTGTAGACAAGCTACTCGAGCAATCTGGTACGCTAGAGCGTAACCAGGGCGGCGAGCGCGTCATGGATAGTAACGACCAAGAGAAAGAGCGTGGCATTACCATCTTAGCAAAGAATACTGCTATCAACTGGAATGGCTATCGCATCAATATTGTCGACACACCGGGCCACGCCGACTTCGGTGGTGAGGTTGAGCGCGTCATGTCGATGGTTGATTCTGTTCTATTGTTGGTTGACGCCGTTGATGGACCGATGCCACAGACCCGCTTTGTGACGCAGAAAGCGTTCGAGCAGGGCTTGAACCCAATTGTTGTTGTCAACAAGGTTGACCGTCCAGGTGCTCGTCCAGATTACGCCATGGATCAAGTGTTCGAGCTGTTCGACAAACTTGGTGCGACAGATGAGCAGTTAGACTTCCCTGTTATCTACGCTTCGGCACTGAACGGTGTTGCTGGCCTGGAAGCTGACGACCTGGCTGATGATATGACGCCGCTGATGCAGATGATTGTCGATAACGTGCCGGCGCCTAAGGTTGATATTGAAGGCCCGCTACAGATGCAGATATCTGCCCTAGATTACTCCAGTTATGTTGGTGTTATCGGTGTTGGTCGTATTACCAGCGGTCGTGTTAAGCCTAATCAACAGGTCGTAATTGAGAACGCCAACGAACCCGGAAAGCAGCGCAAGGGTAAGGTGCTCGGCGTGATGGGTTATCAAGGGCTGGATCGAGTTGAGGTACAGGAAGCTAGTGCTGGTGATATCGTTTGTATCACCGGTCTTGGTGAACTGAAAATCTCCGATACTATCTGTGACCCAGAGCATGTTGTTGCTATGCCGGCGCTGAGTGTTGATGAGCCGACGGTAACCATGACTTTCCAGGTAAACGATTCGCCCTTTGCTGGTAAAGAAGGTAAGTTTGTTACTACGCGAAACATCAAAGACCGCTTGGATCAAGAGCTTATCCACAATGTTGCGCTGCGCGTACAAGAGGGTGATACTCCGGATAAGTTTATTGTCTCGGGTCGTGGCGAGCTTCATCTATCGGTACTAATCGAGTCTATGCGTCGTGAAGGCTTCGAGATGGGTGTCTCTCGTCCAGAAGTGATTCAGAAGACTATCGACGGCGTTCTTAGCGAGCCCTTTGAGCACGTTACCATCGACGTTGAGGAGCCGCATCAGGGTTCTATCATGGAGGAAATGGGTAACCGTAAAGGTGAGTTGACCAACATGGAGCCAGACGGCAAGGGTCGTATTCGTCTTGAGTACATTATCCCTGCGCGTGGATTGATCGGCTTCCGCACCTTGTTTATGACGCTGACCTCTGGTTCGGGCATCATGAATAGCATCTTCGATCACTACGGTCCTGTTAAGGGTGGTGAGGCTGGTGAGCGTCAGAACGGTGTTCTTGTCTCAATGGCGAAAGGTAAGACTTTGGCCTATGGTTTGTACTTCCTTCAGGATCGTGGGCGCCTACTGGTGACGGCCAATACTGAAGTATATGAAGGTCAGATCGTTGGTATTCACACGCGCTCTAACGACCTTGCGGTAAACCCTACTAAGGCGAAGCAGCTGACTAACGTACGTGCCTCTGGTACTGACGAGGCGCTTACCCTGGTGCCTTATATCAAGCAGACATTGGAGCAGGCGCTAGAATTCATCGAAGATGATGAGTTGGTTGAGGTGACGCCTGAGTCGATTCGTATTCGTAAGAAGTTCCTTACTGAGAACGAGCGTCGTCGCAACAAGAAGAAGTAACTTTCTGGCGATCGATAATACCGCTAGATAAAAAGGCGCCTTAGGGCGCCTTTTTTGTTGCTGGCGATTTATCGCGCTAAGCCGGGTAACTTATATTGACTTGCCGCAAAGGTGCTCTAAGATGACCCGATATTCACAGAGATCAGGTAGGGATTTGATGCGTTATTTAGCGATTTTTATGGCGATGTTCCTCGTGTTAGCCATGCAGGCACCGGAGGCGTTTGCAAAGAAAAGGTTTGGTGGCGGCTCGTTTGGTAAGCAATACAAGACGGCGCCAAAGCAGCCCAGTAGTGCGCAGAGTCAGCAGCGCAAACAGCAGGATGCATCGAAACAGCAGCGCTCTAGTAAGCGTGGCATGATGGGTGGGTTGTTGGGTGGCTTGTTGGCCGGAGGGTTGTTAGCCTCTTTGTTTGCTGGCGGTGCTTTTGAGGGGCTACAGATGGGCGATATATTAATTATTGCCGCCATTGCCTTTGCTATTGTTTGGTTTCTGCGTCGTCGTCGTCGTCAGCCACAGGCTCAAGCGGGGCCGTTTTCGGCGTTTGAGCGAGAGCCTGCTGCAGCGGCCTCTGCTAGTGGTCAGCAGCGTCAGGCACAGCAGCCTTTTGGGCAGCAGAGTGGCACCTCTAACCATGGTTTCTCGTCGACGGCGGAGCAGGCGGCGGAAGAGATCCCCTTTAATGTCCCGCAGGGGTTTGACGTAGAGGCTTTTCTCGAGGGTGCACGCGGCCACTACAATGTACTTCAGAAAGCGTGGAATGAAAATAACCTCAAGATGGTGCAGGAGTATGTCAGTGCGGAGCTTTACCAGAGTTTGGTCAGTGAACGTAAGAGCTTGGGAGATGATCCGCAGACTCAGGTGTTGTACGTGAATGCAGAGCTGGTGCGTGCGGACCAAGTGTTTGGTGAGGCCTGTCTGAGCGTGAAATATACGGGGCGTTGCCGTGAGTTGAGTGACGGCTCGGAGGAGGCGATCAACGATGTCTGGCATTTGGAGCGTAAGCTAAGTGACCCGAGCGCGCCATGGATAATCGTTGGTATCAGTAATGAGTAAGTTTTTTTTGGGGTAAAATTTCTAATAAAAAAGGGGGCTTAGCCTCCTTTTTTGTTTTAACTGTCTTACGTGTAGGTATATTTACCAATTAAGGAAATAATAACATTTTGTAATAATTCGTCTGAACAAAAATTAAAACGGGCCGGACAAGTGATTATTATGAATAAGCTTTTTAAAAGATCGCAGTTTTCGAATTTATCACGACGTTGCTCACGTCTCGTTGGCGGCTCTGTTGAGTATCTGGTTTATTTGTCGGTGCTTGCGTTACTTCTATTACTGCAATTCGATGGTTCAATATCAACACAGGAATGGTTGAGTCTTCTATTATAGTTTTTTGTTGTAAATAGTAGTATTTTCAAAAAGATATAAAATATCCATTGGTTTTCTTGGCTCATCATCTATTATAATCGGAAGTGAACTTGGTGCGTCCTATCGGCCACTCACTTTTTATAACCTCTGATCAATGGCCAGCCTATGTTAGTTCACTACCCTGATATTAAGCCCTACGCCCGCCACCGTGTCATGGTCGACGCCCCCCATGAGCTCTACGTAGAAGAATGTGGTAACCCCGATGGACTACCTGTGCTCGTTGTGCACGGCGGCCCTGGTGTGACGGGTGTGGCTAAGAACCGTACGCTGTTTGATCCGGATAAATATCGCATTATCTTATTCGACCAGCGCGGTTGTGGTCGTAGCACCCCCTATGCCGAGCTTGAAGGCAATACAACCCAGGCTTTGATCGAAGATATGGAGGCGATTCGATGCTTTTTTGCCATTGAGCGATGGGTGGTCTGCGGCGGGGCTTGGGGGGCTACGTTAGCCTTGCTATATGCTCAGAAATTTACCTCTCGTGTTATGGCGTTGCTATTACGGGGGGTGTTTCTTTGTCGTCGGAGAGACATTGCATGGCTCTATCAGGAAGGAGGGGCAAGTCGTATTTTCCCTGATTACTGGGAGGACTATCTGCAACCTCTTAGCGCCTCGCAGCAACAGAACTGTGTACAGTCGTACCATCAGCTAATGAATAGTGAAAATGATTTGGTGAGGATGTCTGCCGCCAAGTCGTGGGCGTTGTGGTTGGCTCGTTGCGCTACCTTGAGGCCAAGTCTTAAGGTGGTAGAGCAATATGTTGAGCCACATAGAGCGATGGCGTTAGCGTTAATTCAGACCCACTACTTCCTCAATAATGGTTTTCTGGCCGACAATGAAATTATTGAGGCGGCGAAGAAATTACACGGCGTGCCGGGCATCATTATTCATGGCCGCTACGATATGGTTTCACCGCTTGAATCTGCGGTGGAGCTGCATCGTGCTTGGCCTGAGTCGCAGCTGAATATAATTCGTGATGCTGGTCATGCGGGAGGGGAGGCGAGCATTATTGATGCGATGATTCGTGCCAGTAGGGATCTTTCGCAGCGCTTTCTCGATGAAGAAGATTATTGAGGCTATCTTGCTTTAGCGGTCGATTACTTTTCTGCAGATTAGTTGTGTAGTATGCCCAGGTAGGCGAGAACCCGTTGTTTTCGCTTCCTTGATGATAGCAGGAGGTAAAGTATGCGAGCGCTGGTACAGCGTGTGAGCCATGCGCGTGTTGAAGTGGCTGGTGATGTTATTGGTGAGATCGGCTCGGGTATGTTGGTATTGCTGGGTGTCGAGCGTGAAGATGATCAAGCAAAAGCGGACAAGCTGCTGAAGAAGTTGTTGGCTTATCGTATGTTTGCCGATGCAGAAGGCAAAATGAATCTGAGTGTGACTGATATAGCCGGAGGTGTGTTGTTGGTTTCGCAGTTTACCCTCGCCGCGGATACGCGCAAGGGCTTGCGGCCGGGGTTCTCTACAGCGGCGACACCAGAATTGGCGAAGCAGCTTTATGATTATGTGGTGGCGCAGTGTGGCTGCTTACATACGGCTGGCGTGGCGACGGGCGAGTTTGGTGCTGATATGCAGGTGTCGTTATTAAACGATGGTCCGGTTACTTTTTTGCTGGAAGTATAGGCCGGGTTACCAAGTACTTTTTTGACTTGTTAAATTTTTTGTAAAAAAAAGCCAGCTGTTAAGCTGGCCGAAGGTCGTAATAATACTCGAGAGTAAACTCAACCAAGTATTAACCCTCTATTAAATAGATTGTGCTTTATCAAAAGACAACAAGTCACAATCATGCTTCGACGCATCCTTGTCGAGAAGCTGCGCATTCTAACGATATTGCATGAGCTGTCTATTGTTGTGAGTCAAAAAAAAACCACCCAGGCGGGTGGGGCAGTGAAAGTATTAAATGCAGCTGTGTAAATTATGAGCGGGTACGGAAAAGCACCTATCTAAGGGCAGGTGCTTTTGAGGGGTAGGGGAGGTCTTTAGTTGAGCGTGAGGATGTCGCCTTGTAGACGGGAAATAACCTTCTCAGAGGTGTTGCCGCGCCAGCTATTGCTACGCTTGAGTGTGCCGACTATGGTGACGTCTGCTTGTAGCTCTTTCGACATTGTTGCGATGACGTCTTCGGGAGTGCCATTGACGACGTGAATGTGGTTGCTGTTAACACCGGTTTCACGCGCCAGCGCCGAGCGGTCTGGGTAGCTTAGTGAGTCTTTGTACGCGTTGACGATATGCAGTTCTGCGTCATACTTTTCTGCCATCCAGCGCCCTCGATAGATGATGTCATCGTTGAGGGATCGGTATTTTTCTTTTCTGCCCTGAAAGTTGACAGCTGCAAGAATGGTCTTGCGACGCATTTCTGCCCCAGGCTGTACCATGAGTACTGGCAGGGCTGAGGTGCGTAGCAGTTTCCAGATCGATTCGTTAACCCAAAGGCTGTCGCTTGGACGATGCATTAAAGGCAGAAGGATAAGGTTGCTGTTGCTGCTTTCTGAGGCCTTGATAATTGAGCCGTACCAATCACCGCTCCAACAGAACTCGACATCAAACTCGATACCAGCTTCCTCAACAGGCTTGGCTAGTTGGTAGAACCAGTCTGTGGTGCGAAAGAGGTTGTTGTTTTTTATAGTGGTGTCGGTATGTTCTGCGTCGACGGCAACAAGTATGTGAAGGGCTGCGCGGGGCTCGCGAAAGCTTGCTGTAATAATGGCTCGTTCGAGGGCGAAGTGCCGCTCCTGGCTGGGATCGACAACGACGAAGATCTTGTTCTCTTTTTCAGGGTTCATCCTAGGAGTCCTCAGTGACTTGGCCTTATAGGCTAATTATTAATATTTTCAGTTATGTTACCACAGCGTTTGATACTTGCTAGTGCCGACTGCGGCTCGTGATGGTAGTTACGCATCGTTATAGTTTTGGTTGCGTCAAAGAGCTTGGTATAACGCAATGATTGTGTGCATTAATCTATCGGCGGGAGGGGATTTAGGGTGCTTATTTTTGGTTCGGCTCGTACAATGCAGGGCACTTATTCGTTAAGGAGATATGCCGATGAAGTCGGACCCTAAATATTATGTGCTCACCGCTATATTGACTGTGTTAGTGACAGTATTTGTCCTAGATTTTTATGGTTATATTCGTCATTCGGACAGTAGGGATGGTGCTGTAGTTGCTGAGTACAGTTCATTGATATTGGAGCCGGGCGAGGAGTTTCGTATGTCGCCGAAGAAATCTCAGCATCGCGCGCTGTGCATCAAAGATTTTATTGTTGTTGATACTACGACGCCGGACGGTAAGCAGATACGTAGCTTGTTAATGGACAGTAAGAAGCGTGGTCTACCTTGTAGCAATTAATATCACGTGTCTTTATCTGACTTATAATTAAAACAACATTCGTAATGTAGCTTGTTTCGCATAGTTTAACTATCGATAACATAGTAGGAAGTTCGCCTTCGGCGGGCAGGAGTGATGAGTTTGTCTAGTCAATATCAACAGCGCCTGGCGACGTTAGCGCAACCTAAGATCCAGCAAACACTAGCGGATATAGGTCGTGGCATTGAGAAAGAGTGTCTGCGGGTAACGCCTCAGGGGCGGCTATCTGAGCGTCCACACCCGCTGGAGTTAGGGGCGGCTCTGACGCACGAGGCGATCACTACTGATTATAGTGAAGCTTTACTCGAATTTATCACTCCCGTCTATCACGATGTGGATAGCGCTCTGGCAGACCTCGAAAGGTTGCACCAATATACCTATCAAGTGCTCCAAGAGGAGGGTGAGTTGTTGTGGGTGGCGAGTATGCCCTGCGTGTTGAAAGGTGATGATAGTATCCCTATAGGTCAATACGGCTCGAGTAATAACGGTAAGATGAAGACTGTCTATCGGCAGGGGTTGGCACACCGTTACGGTAAGGCGATGCAAACTATTGCAGGCATCCACTATAATTTTTCGTTACCCGATAGTTTTTGGTTGGCGCTGCAGGAGGCCGAAGGTGATAAGAGGACGCTGCAAGCGTTTAAGGATGCGAACTACCTGCGCATTATTAGGAATTTCCATCGCTATAGTTGGCTGTTAGTTTATCTGTTTGGTGCCTCACCTGCGCTTTGCAAGAGCTTTGTTGGAGGGGTGGCAGGTAGCTTGGAGGAGTTTAATCAAGGGACCTTCTATGCGCCCTTCGGTACTTCGCTGCGTATGGGCGACCTTGGTTATCAAAGCAGTGCGCAGGAAGATTTGACTGTTAGTTATAACACCTTAGAAGATTATATTCGGCCGCTGCACCAGGCCTTAACGACACCGCATCTTGAGTATCAGGCGATTGGTGTCGTCGGTGATGATGGTGAGTACCGTCAGTTGTCGACACACTTATTGCAGATAGAGAACGAGTTTTATTCGAGTATTCGCCCCAAGCGTGTGACAAAGCCTGGTGAGACCCCTATTAACGCACTCTATGAGCGAGGTATCGAATACATTGAGGTGCGTTGTCTTGATCTAGATCCTTATTCGCCATTGGGGATGGATTCTGCCCAATTAAAGTTCATCGATCAGTTTTTGTTAGCCTGTCTGCTGGGAAGTGATGCAGAGATGTCGGAACGTGAGTTTCATACCTCGGCAGCCAACCTAAAGTTGGTCGTTAACGAGGGGCGACGACCAGGGTTGCAGCTAAATTTTTGTGGTGAGTGTAAGGTGCTTACAGACTGGGGGCTGGAGATGCTTGATAAGATGGCCGGCATTGCCGAACAGTTTGATCAAGTGTTCGACGGTGATGATTACCGCCAGGCTCTACAGCAGCAGAGAGAGAAGCTGGAGGACCCGGAGAAGACGCCATCGGCGAGAATCTTGGCCGATATGACTAAGGCTGGAGTTGGTTACTTTCACTTTGCGATGGATCAGTCAAAACGTCAGCAACAACTCTACCTCCAGCAGCCTATGGCGGCTAAGGATGCCGATCTTTGTGCCCGGCAGGCGACGCAGTCGATCGAGCGTTTGCAGACAGTGGAGAGCGAGCAAGAGTTGCCGTTTAAAGACTTTCTGAGCGATTATTACCGTCAATATGATAGCTTGGCGGACATTTAACTGACTGACAGCAACTCTACCTAGGGAACGTCGCGGTAGAGTGTGTTGTCTTTCTCATACAGTAAACTTTTTGGGCTTAATAGAGCTCCCATAAACGGCAGAGGCCAAATAGAGGAATTTTCAATGCAGCTCCCTTCGATTCGTCAGACCAACTTAGTGATCTTTTTAGGTTGCTGTGGCCTCATGGCTGTGGGCTATTTTATGCAGTACATGTTGGGGTTAGAGCCCTGTCCGTTATGTATGACACAACGTGTGTTTATTATCTTAACGGGGGTCTGGGCACTGTTAGCTTACCTGCACAGCCCGGCGCTTATTGGTACACGTGTTTACGCTTTCTTGGTGGCGCTCAGCGCTTTAATTGGCGGTGGCTTTAGTATGCGACAGCTTCACCTGCAAAGCCTTCCTGCTGAGCTGGCTCCGACTTGTGGTCCCAGCATTGACTATATGTTCGAGACGTTTCCCTTCACGAAAGCTTTGGAGGTTATGCTGAAGGGGGATGGTAACTGTGCTGAGGTGGTTTGGACGTTTATGGGGATTAGCATTCCTGGTTGGACGTTGGTGGCCTTTGCCGGTTTGTTTATGTTGGGGCTATGGCAGCTACTGCGTGGCTACAAGCCCGTCACGGTATTATAGTGTGGTGATTGAGTGAGTAGGCGTTGATGTTAAAAGGTTTGTTGGTTGTTTTTGGTTGTTTGCTAATAGGCGAGGTCGTAAAAGAGGCGCTGTCATTGCCGGTACCTGCGCCTGTATTCGGCATGAT
This sequence comes from Sinobacterium caligoides, assembly GCF_003752585.1. Classification (NCBI taxonomy): domain Bacteria; kingdom Pseudomonadati; phylum Pseudomonadota; class Gammaproteobacteria; order Cellvibrionales; family Spongiibacteraceae; genus Sinobacterium; species Sinobacterium caligoides. The sequence continues at coordinate 1,181,111 of NZ_RKHR01000004.1, read as the reverse complement.
AATTTTCTTTGCTGGATTGCTGTTGTTTAAAGGTGCGGATAATGATGTGTCGGTGGTCTGTCAGGGATTGATTAGTCACTTGACGCTGATGTTTCTTCCGTCCTCAGTGGGTATCTTTTTCTTGGCGTCCCGCTTCGATGATCAGTGGCCGGCCATCATCGGTGCCTGTGTGCTTGGTACTTTGTTGACGCAAGTGGTTTTGGCGGTGCTGCTTAAAGCTCTGTTGAAGCCTCGTAGCGAGGTGGCCGATGTCTAGTGATGGTTATTCGTTATTGCATTCACCGCTGTTTGCCTTGGTGTTGACGCTGGCGGCTTTTCAGTTGAGTCAAAGTCTCTATAACCGAGCAGGAAAACTACTGTTCTTGCACCCGATGCTGGTCTCTGTGGCATTAGTGGCTTTGGTTATTTCGCTGCTTGATATCCCCTACCGTCAGTACTTTACTGCTAATACCTTGCTGTATTATATGTTGGGGCCTGCCACTGTTGCCTTGGCTCTGCCGTTATATTTGCAGTTTCGGCATATTCGTAGTCTGTGGTGGCGTCTGGCAATCGTGATTGTGCTCGGGGCAAGTGTTGCGGCAGGTTTTGCAGTGGCTATTGCCTGGTTCCTAGGGGGCTCGCTTGAGACGTTGATATCGTTGGCCCCCAAATCAGTTACGACACCTATTGCGATGGGCTTGGCTGATGAGTTGGGAGGGGTTGTACAGTTGGCGGCCGGAGCGGTAATCGTAACGGGTATAGCGGGCATTGTGACGGCACCTCTTGTCTTTCGACTGTTTGGTATCGACGATGATCGTATTAAGGGCGTGATCTATGGCCTCAGTGCGCACGGCGTTGGTACTGCCAGGGCCTTTGAGTTGTCGCAGACAGCGGGTGCCTTCAGTAGTTTGGCGTTAGGTCTAACGGGCTTGTTTACTGCGTTGGTATTGCCGTTGGTCGCGGTATGGTTTTTAGCTTAACGGTGTTGGTTTTGTCGTTGTCTAGTTATTTTTCGTACCTCATCCATTCTGATAGTTGTTAGCAGCGGAAAGTTAATAACAAAAAGCTATTGGAGATCGTAAACGTCTTCTAATAATAATAACTATTAACTCGTTGCGGGTAGATATAGTTAGTAGCCCTCTCATGGAGGAGGCTCTTCTGATAGTGCGCTCTCGTTGTTCTTACCGTACGTGTGAGAGTAGTAGGGAGGTACAGATGGAGAGGGGTGGCATATAAAACGCTCATCAAAGAGTGAGCATTAGCTAATATAGGGAGGGGCGTTATGTTGGAAAAATGTAAGAGCAGGCAAGAGCGCTGGGGAGGGGTGGAAGTTGTTGTGGCGGACTGGTTGCTAGAGAGGAGCCAGTTACTTGTCAAATACTGCAACCTTAGTGCAACTTTAAGCGAGGGGCTTGGCTCTGCTTCGGGAGGCAAAAAACTTAAACCAGCGGCAAAAGAGCTCGAGCAGTTCTGTCAGATATTGATGGATTATATTTGTGCCGGGCATTTTGAAGTGTTTGACCTGTTGCTCGGTGAAGCGGAGGAGTTTGCCGATGGTGGCGTAGAGTTTGCGGCCAATATTTATCCGCAACTTGAGGGTACCACGGTGAAGGCCTTATCGTTTAACGATCAGTATGATGGATGCGCAGGCGGGAGCTTGCGTTCGCAGGGGCTGCAGGATGACCTGTCTGCCTTGGGTGAAATAATGTCTACTCGCTTTGACCTAGAGGATAATTTGTTGGAGCAGTTACATTACAGGCATCAATCACAAGTGGCCTAATAACTAGGGGGTAGCCCTAGCAGGCTACCCGGCTAGGGCTGTTTTCTCGCGCTTTAGATATTAGCGAGTAGAGGGTTATTTCTCTGCGTCGGTCGCGGCTTTCTCGCCTTCGATGCCGATGAGGTCGACTTCAAAGATAAGGGTGGCGTTAGGGCCGATAGGTGGGCTGCCTGCGGGGCCGTAGGCAAGCTCGGATGGAATGTAGAGTTCCCATTTAGAGCCGACAGGCATGAGTTGCAATGCTTCTGTCCAGCCAGCAATAACGGCGTTGACCGGGAACTTAGCTGTTTCACCGCGAGTGTATGAGCTGTCAAACTCAGTGCCGTCGATTAGTGTGCCGCGATAGTTGACTTCGACCACTGAAGTGGCACTAGGCTTAGTGCCTTCGCCCTTGGTAAGTACCTTGTATTGAAGTCCGCTGTCGGTGGTGACAACGCCGTCTTTAGCGCCGTTGGCAGCGAGGAAGGTTGCTCCCTCTGTTTTGTTGTTCTCGGCAGCGGCGGTCTTCTCAGCCTGCAGCTTTTTCTGCATATCTTCGCCGAGCTTTTGCATTGCGGCGATGATTTGCTCCTCTTGAACCTTGGGCTCGGCACCGCTAATACCGTCTGTTAAACCAGCGACAAAACTGTCGCTATCGAAGGGCATACTGGTCTCTTTAACCTGTTGTCCTACGCGCAGACCCATGCCGTAGGAAGCTTGATTGGTGCTACTTTCAAATGTTGGTGTGGCTGTGGCGACGTCTGTAGCAGCTTCTTCTTTGCAGCCGACAAGAACGATGCCGGCAATGGCGAGACATAAGAGTCTTTTTTTCATGTTGTATTCCTGTGGTAACAACGGTCAAATGTTTTAGGATTTGTAGTTGCAGCCTTACAGCTGCGTGACGTCTGTATTATGCACGGATTGAAAACGATAACAAACAGACAGTTAATGAAAAGGTCGTGCGTATCACTCGCAGCAGATAATATAGGCTGGGTACTAATACAATAACCTTCGACTATGTCTGTGAGAGATGGTTCCATGAGGGGGCGGGAGATCGATTGATTTTTTATAGGAGACTAGAAACGGTTAATAAAGCATTAAAGGCTAATGTATAACGTAGGCGAGCCATATATAATGCCGGCATTTCTTAGAGTTTTTACTTAGGTTGATTGGATTATGGCGTTAAAGAAAAGGTCGGCCCTAGCAGAGTTAGATAACCTAGCTGTAATGGAAGGTGAGCTTGTGGCCTTACAGCTGAAGCTGGCAAAAGCGAAGGCGCAGCGATTGATAAAGCTGCAAAAAGATATCGATAAGCTTAAGAAAAAGCAGTTAGCGGCAACAGCGAAAAAGAAATTGCTGGCGAATAAGTTGGTGGAGGTTAAAGCTAAGAAAAAACTTAAGTCTACGGCGGCGACTGAGCGACAGCTGGAGAGGGCAGTGCTTAATCTCGGTGAGCAAAATGACTTGATCGTGGGCTTGAAAGCTGAGCTAAAACAGCTTCAGGCTGCCTTGGTAGATGCTAAACGGCAGCAGAAGTGCGATAAGGCGCGGCAAGCAATTGTCGATCGCGTATCTACTGACCTGGACCTTGTGGTGCGCAAATCGTCACCTTCGGAGAAGCTAAATGCTGCGGTTGTATCGGTTCCGGGAAGCGTGGTGAAGAAATTAGCGCCACCGGTTCAATCCGAGAGTAGCGACGCGACAGTAGCGTCGCTTAAAGCGAAGCCAGCAGAGACCTTGACAGTACGCGCCGAGAGCCCGAGTGGTGCTGTAAAGCGTCGTGGCCGTCCTCGCAAGGAGCCTGTTGATGCGAAGGCTAGCGCGAAGGCTGTAGAGGCGAAAGTCAAGGAGATCGGCAGTGCTGCTGAGCCTGAACAGGTGTCATTGGAGTTAGTGGTGCCGCAGGCTGAGCTAACTTGTACAACGAAGAGTGATGTGATGATGGCGGAGAAAGGTGATAAAAAGTCTGAGCAGGCGTCAAAAGCACGGGTGATTTCGGTGCCAATGGGCGCTAGCGAACCAAAACCAAAACCGAAGCGTAAGCTGGTTAAAAGTATTTTTGATCCGGTTAAATAGTGCTCGCTTGTTGTGCGAGGGTTAAAAGCTCTGTGTCGGCTGCCATTGGGTGATAGTTCTGCCAGTAAAGTGAGAGGTTAGTTAAGCAGGGGGCGGCGGCGTTGGGTAGTGTGTGCTGATTAAGTATGGCGGCGATAATGGCCTGCTCTACTCTCTCTGCGGAGAGCTCTGCTATTGTGATCTGTCGGTATAGCTCTAGTTGTTCTGGGCATGCTGGCCCCGCTTGCTTTAGCCTCCGGCGGATATCTCGAAGTGGTTGAGTGGTTTCTTGATTCCATCGGCGAAACTGTCTGTTAAAACTTAGTTCCTTAGCTGCCTTGGTGGTCAGCTTTAGGTCTTTTCCTCCGAGAAAACAACATGTTAAAAGTGCGTTGATGTTGAGCTGTCGGTACTCTTGTAGCTGCAGGCATGCATCGCGTACCGCCTCTTTTGAGTAGAGCTTAAGCGAGTATCGCCATAGCTCGTCTCTGCTTAACCAGTTCGGGGTAGAATATTGAGTTGTAGGCATTAAAAGTAGGTAACACTCTGTTAGTTGTCGTTGGGGGGGTGGCAAGTATTCTGCGGCCTGTTAGAATGCGCCGCCATGATACGATTGACAGATGTTAGCCTATTGCGCGGTGGTCGCCCACTATTGAGCGAAGCCAACTTAACTATTCACCCAGGACGGCGAGTAGGGCTTATCGGTGCCAACGGTTCTGGAAAGAGTTCATTATTTAAGTTGCTGCAAGGTGAGCTGGAGTTGGATGCAGGCGAGCTCGCTATTAACCCGCAGTGGCGTATCGCGCATATGGCTCAAGAAGTGGCAAGCTCGAATCGCCGCGCCATAGATTACGTATTGGATGGTGATACGAAGCTACGCTATCTGCAGTGTGAGATCGAAAGCGCTCAGGCTCGAGAAGATCATCAGGCGCACGCTAGTTTGCTAGAGCAGATGGAGGCTGTCGATGGTTTTAATGCCGAGCTCCGTGGTCAGCGACTATTACACGGTCTGGGGTTTTCTTCTCATGAAGTAGAGCGCTCTGTTGCCGATTTTTCAGGTGGTTGGCGTATTAGGCTCAACTTGGCGCAGGCGTTAATGTGCCCGTCAGATTTATTGTTGCTTGATGAGCCTACTAACCATCTTGATCTAGATGCTTGCTTTTGGCTGGAAAACTGGTTGAAGCGTTACGATGGTACACTGGTTTTGGTTTCGCATGATCGTGACTTTCTCGATAGCGTTGTCGATGAAATTGTGGCGTTAGAGCAGCGGCAATTACACCTCTATCGAGGGCATTATTCAGCCTATGAGCGCCAGCGTGCAGAGCGCTTGGCGCTACAGCAGTCTGCTTTCGAGAAGCAGCAGCGTAGAGTTGAGGAAATTCAAGACTTTGTGCGACGTTTTCGTGCTAAGGCGACGAAGGCGAAGCAGGCCCAGAGCCGCATTAAAGAATTGGAGCGAATGGAGCTGATTGCTCCTGCACATGCCGACTCCCCCTTTAAATTCCATTTTTTAGTTCATGGGAAAACATCGGACCCTCTGTTGGGATTGACCGATGCGCGTTTAGGTTATGGTGATAAGGTTGTCGTCGAAACGCAGAGCTTACGCCTTCATCCCGGTTCACGTATTGGTCTCTTGGGGGCCAACGGTGCGGGTAAATCTACACTGTTAAAGAGCCTCGTTGGTGACTTGGCGCTGCTGGGTGGAGAGCGATTGACTGGTGAGCATTTACATATCGGTTATTTTGCTCAGCACCAGCTTGAAGCGCTCGACATGTCGGCGAGTCCGCTATTGCACTTACAGCGTTTGACGCCGAAAGCTAGAGAGCAGGAGATACGGAATTTTCTAGGTGGCTTTAACTTTCATGGTGAGGACGCGACAGGTTCTATTGTTAATTTTTCGGGGGGGGAGAAAGCACGTCTCGCCCTCGCTATTGTTGCCTGGAGCAAGCCCAATCTATTGATATTGGATGAGCCGACAAACCATCTGGACTTGGAAATGTGTCACGCCCTGACGGTGGCGATACAGCAGTTTGAGGGTGCGGTAATCGTTGTCTCGCACGACCGGCACCTATTAAAGAATAGTGTCGAGCAGTTCTGGTTGCTAGCAGAGGGTGGAGTGAGTGAGTTTGATGGCTCGCTTGATGACTATCATGGCTTGCTGCAGCAGTTGAAACAGCAGGCCAAGCAGTCGCCAGAGCAAGAGACTGTTGGGCGAAGTGTTGATAGAAAAGCGCAGCGACAGTATGAGGCGGAGCTTCGTCGTCAGTTGGCGCCGCTGCGAAAAAAAGCACAGAGCTTAGAGAAGAAGCTTGATGGTTTGCAGCAAGAGCTTGTTGGGGTTGAGACGGCCCTTGCGGACGTGGCAATCTATGAGGATGTAAATAAAGTCTCGTTACAGACGAGCCTGCTTCGACAGGCAGAGCTAACCCAGGCTGTTGAGGCGTTGGAGGGGGAGTGGCTCGAAGCTCAGGAGGAGCTTGAAGAAAAGGAAGGCGAGTTACGCCGAGGTTAGTCTTCGGTAATCACTTATTGTTTGACCGAGCTTAGTTAAATAAAATTATTAAGTAAGCCCAATGAATGGTGTGAAAAATATGGCATTTGAATCTTGCCCAGAATGTAATGCACAGAAGCATCAGCTTGTTAAGTGCCCCCAATGCGGTTTTCAGCGAAACCCTCACAACGGCCCCATTGTTGTTGATGTGCAGCCGCAGCGTGAAAATCATGGACGCCCTCAGCGCGATAGTCGCGCGGATCAAGGTGGTCTGGGTGGGGGCGGCTCCTATCAGCCGAGACAGCGTCGCAGTCAGCACGGCCTGCGCCAGCACGACCAGCGTCGATCGGAAGGCAATGCCACGCAGGCGCACCCTAACAGCTATGATTACAAACCTAAGTCGAGCGGTCGCCCTAGTGGTAATAGCTTTTCTGAGCATGGCAACAGTGCTTCGGGTAATCGTTACAATAGTGGTCGTACACGTAACGAGTATAATATGCAGCCTCGCCACAATCAGTTTGGTCAGCCTGTAGGGGGAGCTGCGCCTGGTGGTAGCGACGTATTGCAAGAGCCGCGTAAGCAGGCTAAGGCTGCGGTCATTACTTATAAGCGCCGCCCTCGCGTAGTACCTACCGCGGAGAGCGAAGCTTAGTATCTCAATGAGTTAGTGAGATAGGAGGTAGGCTGAAATTAGCCCCTCTTTGAGTGCGGACTGAGTATGAGTGATTGTACTGAGCTTTAGTTCCTCAAAGATGGCAATAGTGATAGCTAGGCCTGCAACGTAGAGTGCTCGCCTATCACTGTTTAAGCCCGGATAGCGCACATCGTTTACATTATTGAACTCCCTGAGTAATGATTCTCTCGCCTGATAGAGACCAGGGAGGGTAATATTTCTCCCCCAGTGTTGATATTTTAGTACGCCTGCAACAGCTTCGATGACGCCGGAGCAGCCAAGGCTGTTGTGCTCTATTGCGCTCTGATAATGGTGGGCGATTGTTTTGATTTGTTGTCTGGCGCTAGTGACGGAAGCCTCGAAGATGCTGCGATTAAGCTCAGAGGTTGGGTAGAAGGCCTGAAAGTGGCTGAGGCAACCGACGTTTAAGCTATGGGCCTGTTGAATCTTGTGGTTGTAGCCCAAAATGAATTCAGTGCTACCGCCGCCTATATCTACTACCATCTGTTGCCCTGATGCCTGCGTTGTGGATCGTACGCCCTGATAAATCAGCTCGGCTTCCCGTTTGCCGCTGATGATATCAACATCGCACTGTAATATTTTGGCCGCCTCGTGGCAGAAATGGTCGCTATTGTCGGCGATTCTGAGTGCGGATGTTGCGGCCGTGAGAATGATGTCAGTACGGTATTGCTGGATGATGGACATATACTCGTGGATACAAGTAAGGCCGCGAGTAATGGCGTCAGGGTGGATTTTTCGATTCACCATTCCCAGGCCGAGCTGTGTGCGTTTACCGCATTGATAAGCAGGGGTAACTACACCGTCGTCAACGGTGGCGATAAGGAGGTGGAAGCTGTTGGAGCCGAGGTCAAGGGCGGCGATGGTCTGCATGTGGTTACTAAGTCGGTTTAGCTTGCTAATAGTGGGCTAATGCTAGCAGGAGTGCTTATCTTGCTCCATAGGAGTTTTTGTTAATTGTGTAGGGGTGGTACACTACCCGTCTTTTATATTTGTACTCACTGTAGTGCACAACAATGATCGGAGAGATTATCAATGAGCGACAACATAGTTCAGGCTACGGATGCGAGCTTTGAGGCTGATGTACTAAATTCTGAGATCCCAGTATTGGTTGATTTTTGGGCTGAATGGTGTGGGCCGTGTAAGATGATTGCCCCTGTTTTAGAGGACTTGGCGGATGAGTATGCTGGCAAGGTTAAGATAGTGAAGGTTGATGTTGATGCCAACAATGAGACGCCGACAAAATTTGGTGTTCGTGGTATTCCTACCTTGATTATGTTTAAGGCTGGAAACGCCGATGCGACTAAGGTTGGTGCACTGTCCAAGACGCAGCTAAAAGAATTTATTGACGGCTCGCTATAAAAAGCCTGCTGTCTTTGTTTAAGGCAGCGGTGATCAGCCCCCTCGAATAAGAGGGGCTGCTGGCCACACTGGACGTGGTAATTGAACTGCCTTATACTTGTAGAAATTTACAAAATTAACGATCCCCAATCGCGTATCTCCTGAATTCATTTTTTGATCCACCTATGAAAGCTTTCGCTTTGATGTGTCCGGTCGATTCACGCGCCCCTTCTGAATAAATCTATTTGTAACTCTTACGTCTATGAATCTTACTGAACTTAAAACACAACCTATTCCCGCTCTGATGGATATTGCTAAGGAGCAGGGGCTGGAAAACATCGGTCGCTCGCGCAAGCAGGATATTATCTTTGCCATATTGAAGCGTCACGCCAAGAGCGGTGAAGACATTTATGGTGATGGCGTATTAGAGATATTGCAGGATGGCTTCGGCTTTTTGCGCTCTGCAGATAGCTCTTACCTTGCTGGCCCTGATGATATTTATGTTTCGCCGAGCCAGATTCGCCGATTCAACCTTCGTACTGGCGATTCGGTGTCAGGCAAGATTCGTCCCCCTAAGGATGGCGAGCGCTACTTTGCCCTGTTAAAAGTTTCTGAGATCAACTTCAGTACGCCTGAGCAGTCGCGTAACAAGGTCTTGTTTGAGAACTTAACACCTCTGTTTCCCAATGACCGTTTGGCGCTTGAGGCTGGTAATGGCTCTACAGAAGACCTTACGGGTCGGATTATTGATCTTGCTGCCCCCATTGGTAAGGGGCAGCGCAGCTTGATTGTTGCTCCGCCAAAAGCGGGTAAGACATTAATGATGCAGCATATTGCTCAGTCTATCATTCGCAACAATCCTGAGTGTTACGTCATTGTGTTGCTGATCGATGAGCGTCCAGAGGAAGTGACCGAGATGCAGCGCTCAGTGCGCGCCGAAGTAGTTGCTTCCACCTTCGATGAGCCGCCTGCTCGCCATGTTCAGGTAGCAGAGATGGTTATCGAGAAGGCCAAGCGTCTTGTTGAGCACAAGAAGGATGTGATCATCTTGTTGGATTCGATTACTCGATTGGCGCGCGCGTATAACACGATTGTACCCTCGTCGGGCAAGGTTCTGACCGGTGGTGTTGATGCTCACGCGTTAGAGCGCCCAAAGCGTTTCTTTGGTGCTGCACGTAATATTGAGGAAGGCGGTAGCCTCTCCATTATTGCTACTGCTCTTGTTGATACCGGCTCTAAAATGGATGAGGTCATCTATGAGGAGTTCAAGGGTACGGGTAATCAAGAGCTGCATCTCGATCGCCGTATTGCTGAGAAGCGAGTTTACCCGGCGATTAACATTCGTCGTTCTGGTACGCGTCGTGAAGAGTTATTGACCAGTGAAGATGAACTGCAGCGTATGTGGATTTTGCGTAAGTTATTGCATTCTATGGAAGATCTGCCTGCGTTAGAGTTCTTACTCGACCGTATGAAGACAACAAAGACGAATGAAGAGTTCTTCCTTTCGATGAAGGGTGGTAAATAGCTTTCTAGTGGCTAGAGATTGCACTTAAGAAGCTGCTAGAGTGTGCTCTAGCGGCTTTTTTTATGGCCGCTTAGTGTGGTCTTGGTCGACTAAGTGATTGGGTATGATGATGAAGTATACAGATCTTCGAGAGTTCATTGCGCAGCTTGAGAAAGAGGGTGAGTTAAAGCGAGTCAAGGTCGAAGTCGATGCCAACTTAGAGATCACAGAAATCTGTGATCGTACTTTAAAAGCAGGCGGTCCCGCGTTGTTGTTCGAGAATGTCAAAGGGCACTCTATGCCGGTATTGGCCAACTTATTCGGCACCGAGCGGCGAGTCGCGCTGGGGATGGGGGAGCGTGATATAAGCGCCCTGCGCGAGGTCGGTGAATTACTTGCTTTCCTGCGTCAGCCGGAACCGCCAAAAGGTTTGCGCGATGCCTGGTCAAAGGCGCCTATCTTTAAACAGGTGCTCAACATGGCGCCAAAGATGGTTCGCAAGGCACCGTGCCAAGAGGTTGTCCTACGTGGTGATGAGGTGGATCTCGACAGTTTACCCATTATGACTTGCTGGCCTGGTGATGTAGGGCCGCTAGTGACGTGGCCATTAGTTATAACGCGGGGGCCGAATAAGGAGCGGCAAAACTTAGGCATCTATCGCATGCAGAAAATTGCGAAGAATAAGCTGATTATGCGTTGGTTGTCCCATCGTGGTGGAGCATTGGATTACCGGGAATTCCAACAGCGTCACCCTGGTGAACGCTACCCTGTCTCTATTGCTCTGGGGGCAGATCCAGCAACAACACTGGGGGCTGTGACTCCGGTTCCTGACAATGTGTCGGAGTACGGTTTTGCGGGCCTATTGCGAGGTTCGAAGACGGAGCTGATAAAAAGCCTGAGCAATGATCTTGATGTGCCTGCGACGGCCGAGATTATATTAGAGGGTTATTTAGAGCCAGGTGAGCTGGCCGAAGAGGGGCCCTTTGGGGATCATACCGGCTACTACAACGAGGTTGAGTCCTTCCCTGTCTTTACTGTCGAAGTGATCAGTCATAGGAAGGAGCCGATCTATCACAGCACCTATACCGGTAGGCCACCGGATGAGCCGGCGATTCTTGGCTTGGCTTTGAATGAGGTCTTTGTACCTATTTTTCAGAAGCAGTTTCCTGAGGTGGTCGACTTCTACTTGCCGCCAGAGGGTTGCTCTTACCGGATGGCGGTAGTGACGATTAAGAAGGAGTACCCGGGGCATGCTAAGCGTGTGATGCTGGGCGTGTGGTCGTTTTTGCGTCAATTTATGTACACAAAATTTGTTGTTGTTACCGATGATGATGTGAATGCGCGAGACTGGAATGATGTGATTTGGGCTATGACGACCCGTATGGATCCTGCGCGTGACACGGTGATGATTGAGAATACTCCTATTGATTATCTTGATTTTGCCTCGCCGGTCTCTGGCTTGGGGTCGAAAATGGGTTTTGATGCGACTAATAAGTGGGAGGGGGAGACCACGCGCGAGTGGGGTGAGCCGATTGAGATGAAGCAGGAGGTCGTCGAGCGTGTCGATGAGTTGTGGTCGACGCTGGGTATATAGAAGGGTTGTTGGGGCTCAATCTTGCTGATTTTTTAGCCAGAGTTTTGACTTTCGCATCATCGCCTCGGGGCTTGTGATCTCGTTGCTGTAGCCAATAATGTCGGCATAGCCGGCCTTTCCCTCGATGAAGGCTTTTATCACGGCGATGGGTACGGGATCCATCTCGGGCGTGTAGTCCCAGTCTAGTATCGAGGTGATGTTGCCGGAGACACGGTCTCCCTCAACGGCGAGCCAGTATGCGCCGCAGGCTGGTAATTGGTAGTCGCCGATGCGGCCGAAACTCCTATCAGGGTGGAATGGATCAAAGCTATCGGCTGGTAGTTTATCGATTGTTTGTAGGGCGAGTAGCCAGCGGCTATTGCGAGGAAACAGCTCTACTGGTGGGCGGCATTCGTAGCCGCGGTCTCCCCAGATACGAACGACCTTGTCGTAGGTTTTGCCCTTGAGAAGCTGTTCAACATTGACGTCCATGGAGTTGCCGCTGTGTGAGGCGATGCTGACAACTGCGATGGTGTCGACATTATCGGCTATCCAGCTGAACGGTCCTTGCCAGCTGCAGCCACAGTTGTTTCGTGGGTCCATATCATTGAAAGCCTCCCCGGTGTAAGCGTTAGCACTAAGGAGGGTGAGCAGAGCGCCGAGGGTTAGGGCGCGATGTCTGGTCGCTAGCCTAGAAAAGCTCATCTTCAAGCATCAGGTCGTTTTCTATTTGTTGCTGGGAGTTTGGCCCGGCTGAGCGTGAGCGACGGGCTGGGACGTTTTCGGCGCGGAATGTCTCGAAGATAGCGTTGGATTGTTGAGGGTAGGCCAGCTCGCCGGTCTCGGGATCGATGCGTACAGAGATGAGACCGGGTGGTTGTTGGCGCATTCGTGCGGGACTATCTTCGAGTGCTGTTTCCATAAAGTCGATCCAGATAGGTAGGGCGGCGGTGCCGCCGTACTCTCTGCGACCAAGTTTGTTGTAGCGGTCGAAGCCTACCCAGGTGGTGGTAACAATGTCGTCGTTGTAGCCCGAAAACCACGCGTCGGTAGGGCCGTTAGTTGTGCCGGTTTTGCCGGCAATGTCGTTACGCTTAAGGCTGAGGGCGCGGCGGCCGGTGCCGCGCTTGATGACATCTTTTAGAATGGAGTCGATGAGATAGGCGACCCTAGGATCCATGATGAGTTCGGCAGGCTTGGCGGTCTCCTTGTCTCCTATAAGCTCTTCCAAGGTCGCGGCCTCCTCTTTTACAGTTGAGGTGTCGTTTGTGGCGTGAGCTTTTGCTGCTATTTGCTCGCAGTTTTGGCAAACGGTGTCGGGGGTGGCGGTGAAGAGTTCGCTGCCATCGCTACTCTCGATGCGCTGGATGAGGTAGGGATGGACGCGATAGCCTCCGTTGGCCAGTGTCGCGTAGGCGGTAACGAGTTTTAGTGGCGTCAGTGCGTAGCTGCCTAAGGCGAGGGATAGGTCGTGTGGCATTTTCTTGGTGTCGAAACCAAAACGCCCCATGTAGTTGATGGCGTTACTGATACCCATTTTACGAAGCAGGCGAATAGAGACCAAGTTGCGCGAAGTAAAGAGGGCTCTGCGCAGCCGTGTGGGGCCATAGAAATTACCGCTAGAGTTGACGGGGCGCCAGGAGTCCTCGAGCTTGGTGCCCTCAAAAACAACAGGGGCGTCGTTAATGATGGTTGCGGGGGTGTAGCCTGCGTTCAGCGCAGCGGAATAGATGAACGGCTTAAAGTTGGATCCGGGTTGGCGCTTAGCCTGCAATACACGGTTAAAGTTACTTTGTCGAAAATCGAAGCCGCCAACGAGGGCCTGGATGGCGCCATTTCGAGGAGAGATGGCGACGATGGCCCCTTCTACCTTAGGGATTTGGCTGATGCGGTAAGGGCTGTCGACATTGTCTCGCGCTACGCGAATGATATCGCCCTCACTAATAATGTCGGCTAGTTTCCTGGGTTTTGCCCCGACGCTATCGGCGCTAAGGTGGGGGCGCAGAGATGAAAAACTGTCGTCCCAGTCCAGAGGGTGCTCGCTGTGGTCTTTGAGTAGTATTGTGGCGTGCTCTCCGTCGAGGTGGGTGACTAGTGCGGCTTGCATGCCGGCTACCGTGCGGTAGGAGGAGAGTGCGGAGATTGATGTCTCTATGTCGTTGATGTCATCGACGTCGATGTGTGCCTCTGGGCCACGATAGCCGTGACGGTGGTCGTAGGCTTTTAGTCCCTTAACGAGTGCTTTCTGTGCCTTGAGTTGTAGTTTGCTGGAGACGGTGGTGAAAACTCGCAGCCCCTTGCTGTAAGCTTCTTTACCGTAGCGCTTGATCATCTCGTGGCGGGCCATTTCGGCAATGTAAGGGCTATCAACCTCTACCGTTGAGCCATGGAATTTCGCAGTGATGGGGGCGCTGCTTGCCTCTTCGAACTGCTCGTTATCAATATAGCCAAGAGAGTGCATGCGTCCAAGAATCCAGTTACGGCGACTTAGTGCTCTCTTGGCGTTGGCGAGTGGGTTGTAAGCCGAAGGCGCTTTGGGGAGCCCGGCGATCATGGCGAGTTGAGCAATACTGAGCTCGTCTATTGATTTTCCATAATATACTTGTGCCGCTGCGGCGATGCCATAGGCTCTATTGCCGAGGAATATTTTGTTGACGTAAAGTTCGAGGATCTCATCTTTGCTGAGTTCTCGCTCTATTTGTAGGGCGAGTAAAATCTCACGGAATTTGCGAGAAAAGGTTCTTTTGTGCGTTAAAAAGTAGTTCTTGGCGACCTGCATGGTGATAGTGGATCCGCCTGACTGGATGTGGCCAGTCATCAATAGTTGTGATGCGGCTCTCAGCAGTCCTTTGACATCTACGCCATGATGTTGGTAGAAACCGTCATCTTCTGCGGCAAGTAGTGCCTTAGTGAAAAGTGGAGGAATTTGTTGATAATTTATGGGCATTCTACGTTCTTCACCAAATTCCCCGATGAGTTTATTGTCAATCGTGTATACTCGGAGTGGTGTTTTTAACTCGACGTCTCTTAATGAGTCGGGGGAAGGCAGCTGCGGCGACAAATATATGAATGCGGCAGACAGCACAAGGCCTAAACCAAAGAATGCGGTAATAAAGAGTCCGCTGAAAAGGCGGGCTATTGAACGTGTGCTAACCATAAAAATCTCTTTAAATTAATAGCTTAACTTAAACTTTCGGTTCTTGGTGTGGAGCGATCAGCTATTATAGAGTGTTTTAATGCTCAGTTATATTTGCTTGATCACGAAACCTGTTATTTAATGAAGAATATTATAAGAATGCGTAAGTTACGGTACGAATAGGGAAAAAAAATTGATAGGCCTATTTGGAAAGAATAAGACAGCGACGCTGTTAGGTATTGATATTAGCTCCACCTCAGTAAAACTGTTAGAGGTAAGCTGTAGCGGGGGACGGTATAAAATCGAGTCCTATGCTGTGGCAGCACTTCCGCCGGGGGCTGTGGTTGAGAAGAATATTACCGATATCGATGGTGTAAGCGCTGCAATAGATAAAGCTACTCAGCTATCCAAAACGAAAGTAAAGCAGGCAGCTGTAGCGGTTGCCGGCTCTGCGGTGATATTGAAAAATATCGAAATGGATGCGGCCCTTAACGATGATGATATGGAGCAGCAGATTATTCATGAGGCTGATCAATACATCCCCTATGCGCTCGACGAAGTTGCCATTGACTTTGATGTCCTTGGCACGGTGGAGGGCAATGAGGATTTGGCTAGTGTTTTGTTGGCGGCCTGCCGTAAAGAGAACGTTGATAATAGGGTGTCAGCATTAGAGCGCGCAGGTTTACAGCCTAAAGTCGTCGATATTGAGGCCTTTGCGATGGAGCGAAGCTATCAACTGGTTCGCAGCAATCAGAACTTGAGTGACGAGCAGGTTGTCGCGGTTGTTGATATCGGCGCGACAATGACCACGCTGAATATCTTTCATCGTGGTCAATCGGTTTATACGCGAGAACAACTCTTCGGCGGCAAGCAGCTAACGGAGGATATTCAGCGTCGTTACAGTATGACGATGGCAGAAGCGGGGCTGGCGAAGAAGCAGGGCGGACTGCCGGATGATTACGAGAGCGAAGTGCTCGCGCCGTTTCGTGAGGCTGTGGTGCAGCAGATCACTCGTGCGTTGCAGTTCTTCTTCTCTGCCAGCCAATATAACGATATCGACTGTGCAATTTTGGCGGGTGGTGTGGCTGCAATGGACGGCTTGGCTGAGAAGGTTCAAGAAGGTCTCGGTGTTAGCGTCACGACAGCAAACCCTTTCGCAGAAATGGCAGTCGCTTCTCGGGTCGACGCGTTGGCCCTCAGTGCCGACGCTCCAGCATTGATGGTTGCGTGTGGTTTGGCGATGAGGGGGTTTGAGTAATGGCGACAATTAATTTATTACCTTGGCGTGAAGAGCGACGTGAAGAGTTAAAGAAAGAGTTTTTAGTTTGCTGTGTTTTAAGTATTGTCGCTGCCGGGTTGCTTCTGACGGTTTATTATAGCTTCGTCAATAATGCACTAACGAGTCAGCAAGCGCGCAATGGTTATATTGAGCGACATATTTCCGATTTAGACGTGCAGGTGAAGGAAATAAAGGAACTGAAAAAGAAACGTCAGCAAATGCTCGATCGAATGAAGGTGGTACAAGACCTGCAGGGGACGCGTCCATATATCGTGCATGTCTTTGATGAGCTTGTTCGCAGTACTCCTGATGGCTTGTACTTTGGCGAGGTGACTGCCAAGGGCGAGCTTATCTCTGTCGAGGGCGTTGCGGAGTCGAGCCAACGAGTTTCTTCGCTAATGAGGGCGCTGGAGAAGTCCGAGTGGTTTAAGGATCCTAACCTTACAGAGGTGCAGGCTAACCGCGCATTTGGTGAGCAGGGCAGTAACTTCAAAATGACTTTTAGGCTCGAGCTCCCCGGCCAAGAAGATGGGGAGGATACATAATGTCTTTACAGAGTAGTTTAGAGTCGTTTCGTGATATCGATTTTAATGATCTTGACTTTGAAAACATTGGCAGCTGGCCTACGGCGGTTAAAGTCATCGCTTGGGCAATCTGTTTCGCGTTAGTACTGGGTGTAGGCTATGTCTATATCATTAGCGACATGAAAACGCAGCTAGCCGGTTATGAAAAGAAAGAACAAGAGCTGAAAAAAACTTACGCAAAACGGGCATATGAGGCCGCAAACCTTGAGGCCTACAAGGCTCAAATGGTCGAAATTGAAGAAAACTTTGGCGTCTTGCTTGGGCAGCTGCCCAAGGATGCTGAGGTACCAGGCTTGCTTGAGGATATTACCCGCGTGGGTATTAAGAATGGCTTAGCGTTTAACAAGATCGAGCTGCAGCCAGAGGTACCGGTCGAGTTCTATATCCTGCAGCCGATAAAGATCGAGGTGACGGGGAGTTACCACGACTTTGGTACCTTTGTAGGTAGCGTGGCAAGCCTACCGCGTATCGTCAAACTGAAGGACTTCACAATAACTCCGCTAAACGATAGTGGCGCCTTGCTGATGAGCATCATGGCGGAAACTTACCGCTACAAGGAATAGGGAGCTGAAGTAATGACACGAAGATTATTGACAGTAGCTTCAGCTTTACTCGTAATCAGTGGCTGTGCTAACGATGACTTTTCAGACCTGCAGTCTTATATGACCGAGGTAAAAAACAAACCGTTGGGAGCGATAGAGGCGATACCCGTTTATCCTCCTTATAAGACCTATACATACAGTTCTGCGGCACGACGCTCCCCTTTCGTCAAGCCTGTTTCGGTACAAGACATCGCACGCTTGTCTCTGCCTAGACAAAATGTCGCCCCTGACTTTAATCGTCAGAAGGAGCCGCTTGAGTCGTTTTCAATTGACGACCTAAAGATGGTCGGAACAATGACCTATAAAGATGTGTTATGGGCTCTGGTAGATGATGGTAGCGGTGGGGTTACACATATTAAAGCGGGTGGCTACATGGGCAGGAATCACGGTCGAGTGGTAGACATTACTGTGAATCAGATAGCGGTGATGGAAATTGTTGCTAACGGTAATAATGGATGGGCCGAGCGCCCCCGAACGATTAACCTAAAAGAAGAATAATTAGGGCGGCGCAATGAAAACAGTAATGAATGGTGTTCGAAGTATTCAACAAGGTGTGCGAGTGATGAGAAAGGTATTGGGAGCTCTAGTGCTGTTGGCGGTATCGCTATACAGTACGTTGGCGGCGGCAGTGGTAATGGATGGCATCCATTTTAACTCTCTGCCGGGTGAGCGAGTTGAGATTCGTATGAGCTTTGATGGTGTGCCGCCGGAGCCGAAGGTTTATACCATTGAAAGTCCTGCGCGGATCTCCCTGGATCTAACCGGTGTTACCAGCGCCTTAGAGAAAAAGAAATACCTGCTGAATGTCGGCGTCACTGATACCGTTACTGTGCTTGGTGCGAATGACCGTACGCGAGTGGTCGTGGGGATGTCTCGTCTGGCGAATTATAGTAGCAGGGTAGAGGGCCAGGAGCTGGTATTAGAGATCGGCAACGAGGTTCAGCAGAGCTACATCAAGAAGTCTACCGATCAGCTGACGAAGAAGTTTAATCACCAAACCTCCTCGGCTTCGCAGATAAATAGCCTCGACTTTCAGCGCGGAGAGGATGGCGAAGGTAAGCTATTGCTTGGCTTGAGCTCGTCGGATGTCAATGTCGATATGGCGAAAGAAGGGGGGCTGATTAAGCTAACCTTCGCCAATACCGGCATCGAAGATGGACTAGAGCGAACCTTTGATGTACTTGATTTTGCAACCCCGGTGAAGACTGTAGTGGCGAAGGAGTCTCGTGATGGTAAGTCGGCAGTCGTAACGCTTGAGCCAATGGGGGAGTATGATTATCTTGCCTATCAGGTCGAGGATACCTATGTCATCAGTGTGCGTCCCTTAACTCCTGAAGAGGTACAGGCAAAGAGTTCGGAGTTCCAGTATACCGGAGACCGTCTATCGTTGAACTTTCAGGATATTGAAGTCAGGGCGGTACTGCAGCTCATTGCCGACTTTACCGGCTTGAATCTCGTTGCCAGTGATAATGTAACAGGCAAAATAACTTTGCGCCTGCAAAACGTTCCCTGGGATCAGGCGCTGGATCTAGTGCTCAAGACCAAGGCGCTGGGTAAGCGTCAGATTGGAAATGTCTTGATGATCGCTCCAGCTGAGGAGTTGGCTAATCAGGAGCGTCAACGCATCGAGGCCAACAAACAGATCGAAGAACTAGCGCCGTTAAGTACGGAGTTATTCCGCATTCGTTACCACAGCGCCGAAGGTATCTTTGAGTTGTTTAAAGATGATGGCGACGATGGTAGTAAGAGCATTCTTTCGCCACGTGGTCGCGCCATTGTTGACCCGAGAACTAACTCGCTGATCATCACTGAAACCGCAATGCGTCTAGAGGAATTTAGGTCGTTGTTAGCGGCCATCGACATTCCCGTGCGTCAGGTGTTGATTGAAGCGAGGCTTGTTGCTGCAGACAAGAGCTTTAGGGAAGAGCTTGGTATTAGCTGGGGAGGCTCTGAGGAGGGGAAGTGGGATCACTTCAATATTGGAGGTAGGGAAGGCGCTGATGGTACTACACCCCTGGTTGTAGATCTTGGTGTTGGGGGGGCGACATCTGGCTTCAACGTTGGCTATACCAACGGTAGTGTGAATCTTTCTGCCGAAATTAGCGCTATGGAAAGTAATGGGCGGGGTGAGCTGGTGGCAGAGCCGAAGGTGATCACCGGCGATAAGCAGAGGGCGGTCATCAAGGCGGGTAGGGAGCTTCCTTATCTTGAATCCTCGGCGAGCGGTGAAACGACGGTCACGTTCAAGGAAGCTGTGCTGAAGTTGGAGGTGACGCCGTACATTACTCCCGATAACAGGGTGTTGATGGAGCTTGAAATCAATCAAGATGACTCGACGTCTTCTATTCAGGGTGAGTTTGGTGCGCTAATTCCGATTATCAACACACGACAGATTAAGACGAAAGTTTTAGTGAAAAACGGCGAGACTGTAGTGCTTGGCGGTGTCTTCAAAACGGTCGATAAAACGACGATTCAGAAGACGCCATTCTTCGGCGATATTCCCTATATTGGGCGCCTGTTCCGCAATCAAGTACAAGAAAATAGCAAAGAAGAACTGTTGATATTTATTACGCCACGTATACTATCCGATGATTTGTTGGACTAATTCGGATAAATAATGCAAGCAAAGAGAGTGTTTCTTGTCGGCCCCATGGGGGCTGGCAAGACAACGATCGGGCGGCTGTTAGCGCAGGAGTTGCAACTGCCCTTTAAGGATTCCGACCGAGAGATTGAAGAGCGCAGCGGTGCCGATATTCCCTGGATCTTCGATGTCGAAGGTGAGGAGGGGTTTCGCATACGTGAAACGGCGGCTCTAGATGTGTTGTCGCAGGAGTCGCAGATTTTATTGGCTACCGGTGGCGGTATTGTGATGCGGGCCGAGAATAGGACGATGTTGGCTTCGCGAGGTACAGTTATTTACCTGTCGACTTCCGTCGAACAACAGGTGCAGCGCACGGCTAAGGATAGAAAGCGGCCATTGTTACGTGATCAGGACCCAGAGGGTGTGCTGAGGCGACTGATGGCGATACGTGCCCCCCTCTATAATGAGATCGCAGACTTCATCGTGGAAACGGATTCGCGCCCGCCAAGGGTGGTGGCTGCTTACATAGCGGACTTGTTAAAATAATTGTGATCTAACAGAGTTGTTATTTTCGGTGGTAACATGAAAGAGTTAGTGGTTGATCTTGGTGACAGAAGCTACCCCATCTACATCGGTAGTGGGTTATTGGCTAAAAAAGAGCTGTACAGTCCTCATGTCGTGGCGAAGCAGGTGATGATTGTCACCAATGAAACCATTGCGCCACTGTATTTGCAGCAGGTAGTGAATGCACTCTCCGGTGACTACCAGGTTGATACGGTGATCCTCCCTGACGGTGAGTGTTATAAAAACCTGACTACCCTCGATATGATCTATAGCGCCTTATTGGCTGGCAAGCATAATCGCAAGACGACCTTGATTGCCTTGGGCGGTGGTGTCGTCGGCGATATGACTGGTTTTGCCGCCGCGAGCTATCAGCGTGGTGTCGCCTTCATGCAGATTCCCACGACGGTATTGTCACAGGTAGACTCTTCTGTAGGCGGCAAGACTGGCGTTAACCATGCCCTCGGTAAGAATATGATTGGTGCCTTCCACCAGCCGAATGCCGTTATTATTGATACAGATAGTCTTGATACCTTGCCGGCAAGGGAGTTTAGTGCGGGCATGGCGGAGGTGATCAAGTACGGCTTGATTGGTGACACTGATTTTTTGCAATGGTTAGATGAAAACATGTCGGCGTTGATGGCGAGAGATAAAGCGCTGTTAGTGGAGGCGATTACCCGCTCGTGCAGTAATAAGGCGCAAGTCGTCGCAAGGGATGAGCATGAAGGTGGCATTCGGGCAATATTGAACCTAGGTCATACCTTTGGTCATGCGATCGAGACTGAGCAAGGTTATGGTGTCTGGCTACATGGAGAGGCAGTGGCCGCAGGGACTATCATGGCATCGGCGCTGTCAGCCTCGATGGGCATGATTAGTGATGATGATGTTGCTTTCGTTGTCGACCTACATCGCCGAGCGAATCTCCCATTGCAGGGGCCAGCAAAGATGTTGCCGGAGCGCTACTTAGAGTTGATGGCCGTCGATAAGAAAGTCTTAGATGGTAGCTTGCGCTTAGTGTTATTGCGCCAACTCGGTGATGCTTACGTCACATCTGCGTTAGCGGTTGAGGACATTCGCGCGATAATAGCGCAGTATAGCGCGAGTTAACGCGTCAGTAAGCTGGCAAGACTCTAAATAGGGCTGGAGAGCGTAGTTGTGGATAGCGTGGTGAGTGACTCGACAGGTGATGAAGGGCAATTTCTCTCGGCTGAATCCAGCTTTTTCGCTGGAGGTGGGCGCCAGCTTTTAATTGATGAGCTGCTGTATTTCTGTCGTTATAGCGGTGATGGCTCTGCGATGCTGTTGACTGCCGCCCCGGGCCTTGGGCGAAGTGCGTTGTTAGAGGAGCTGGGACGCCAGTTAAGGGATGATGCGACGATAGTCGTCTGCCTGTCCGTCACTTCGTTGCGGCAGCGTGGTGTGATGGATTGTCTGTTGGATCAGCTCGACCCTGAGGCGGCAATTTTTGGTGAGACCGATGAGTATTTGAAGCGAGAGACGCTTGCCTCTTGTTGTGATGAGGCGGCCATCGATGGCCGCTCTCTTGTGGTTGTGGTCGACGATGCCGATGAGCTCGAAGATGAGTTGCAGAGGGAGCTGCTTGAGCTGCCGACGATTGGCGGCTTGCAGTTACTGCTCTCGAGCTCTGACGACGGCTTAGAGCTTCGGCTTAGTGAATTATTACCCGCTGTGATTAGTCTGCAGTCCGCGGTTTTGGCTGCGTTTGATAAGCGGGCAAGCCGTGGCTACCTGTATCATCGCTTGGCAATTTTAGAGGCGGATGAAGGGTTGCTTGACGAGCCTATGCTGGCAAAGCTATTGCAGGCTGGCGAGGGTTCTCCCACAAGAATTAACGGTCTGCTTGAGCGGCTGATGAGCCCTGCCGCTGCTGATAGTGCTGAAAAGAAGAAGCTCCCAATATTTCATTTGTTGGCCGTGGTAGTCATTGTGTTTGGTCTGTTTATCCTCTGGCACTTGGGTGAGGAGGAGGCCCCATCGTCGTCACTAACGGTTAATGAGGAACTAGCGAAGCTAGAGCGGGCAGAAGGGGCGGCTGAGCCTGCTGTTGGGCGGTCGATTGTCGAGCCGGTATCACCGGTGGTCGGAGAAAAAGCCAGTAAGGAGCCAATTCCGCAGCACGAGGCTGAAGTGGTTATGCCCGAGGCCGTCGCCGTGAGCAAGCAGCAAACTAGCGTATCGACAGTGCAGCCCTCACAACCTGCTGTGGCGGAAAAAGCTGAGACGGCTAAAGTTGCCAAGAAAGTCTCGCCAGCGATTGATGAGGGCGCTGGTTACTCGGTAGAAGAGCGTTTCCTTCTCGCTCAGCCTGTAGATAATTATACTATTCAGATCATGGGCTTGTCTTCTAAAGAAGCGATAGAGCGCTTTAGGCGAGGCCTACCTAAGGCGCTTGATATTCGCTTAGTCCAGGCGATGGTGAATGGACGGCCATGGTATGTATTGGTGAGTGGTAATTATCGTAATCGTCGCGAGGCTGAATTAGCGCGTAGTCGCTTGCCGCAATCACTGGTTGATATGAAGCCTTGGTTGCGAAGGATGGAGGGAGTGCAGCAGCAACTGCGTAAACAATACTAGGTAAAAGTACCTATACCCCTGTTTTGGCAGGATATATCGATAAAAAGACGTTTTTTTCAATGCTGATATCGGCAGAATACCTGTTTGATTGTGTTTGTGAGTGAAGGCTTCTCTGTGTAAAATGGCCTCCCGCTTCTTATAAGTGGATGGCCAACAACTACACAACATGGCCGTAACGTACTGATATAATTATAGTTTTAGCAGGTAGCTTTTATGAAGACAGGTCTTTATACTCCTGACGAGTTCAGAGACAACTGCGGATTTGGACTTATTGCCCACGTACAGGGCGCTATGAGTCACCGCTTATTGACTACCGCAATTGAATCTCTGACCTGCATGACCCACCGTGGTGGCATTGCAGCGGATGGTCGCACCGGTGACGGCTGTGGTCTATTGCTTAGGAAGCCCGATGCATTTTTGCGTGCGGTTGCGGGTGTCGAACTGCCAGAGGAATATGCCGTTGGACAGATTTTCCTCAGCCAAGATGAAGAGAGGGCGGCTAAGGCGCGTCGGACATTAGAAGAGAGCTTGGACAGCCAGGGGTTGCGAGTGTTGGCGTGGCGCGAAGTGCCTGTTGATCGCTCATACTGTGGTCCGATAGCCGATGCCTCGCTTCCTCGAATCGAGCAAGTGTTTGTCGAGGATGCTTTCAGTCGTAGCTTCTACGAATCAGAGGTGGCGCTATATACTGCTCGCCGTCTCGCCGAGAAGGCCGTCGATGACGAAGACTTCTACATTTGTAGCCTGTGTAGCACCGTGCTCTCTTATAAGGGGCTCGTGATGCCGGTGGATCTGTCCAACTTTTATTTGGACTTGGCCGACGAGCGCTTCGAAACCTCTATCGTTGTTTTTCACCAGCGTTTTTCGACTAACACCCTACCGAGGTGGCCGCTGGCTCAGCCATTCCGTTACTTGGCGCACAATGGTGAGATTAACACCATCGAAGGTAACCGTAATTGGGCAGAGGCTCGAACTAAGCTGTTTAACACCGCGTTGATTCCACAGATGGAGGAGTTGACGCCGCTGGTAAACCGCACAGGTTCAGACTCCTCTAGTTTAGACAACATGCTTGAGTTGTTGCTCGCAGGCGGAATGGATTTGCATCGTGCTATGCGTATGCTAGTGCCGCCTGCCTGGCAGAACGATGACAACATGGATGACAACCTCAAGGCATTCTACGAGTTTAACTCGATGCACATGGAGCCTTGGGATGGCCCTGCCGGCCTAGTGATGACTAATGGTCGTCAGGCCATCTGTATGCTGGATCGTAACGGTTTACGGCCTGCACGTTGGGTGATGACTAACGATGGCTTTATCACTATCGCCTCAGAGACCGGCACCTATGATTATGCGCCGGAGACTGTTATTGCTAAAGGGCGTGTCGGGCCGGGTGAGATGCTCTCGATTGATACGACGTTAGGTAAGATTGAGTTTAGCGATGAGATCGATAATCGCCTGAAGACCGCCTTCCCTTATAAGGAATGGTTAGATGGTTGTGCGACACGCCTTGACGAAAACCTCGATCATGATGTCGATGCCGACTTACTCACAACGGCAGAGTTAGACCCATATCAGAAGCAATTTGGTGTCTCCTTCGAGGAGCGTGATCAAGTACTTCGACCAGTAGCGGAGTCGGCGATGGAGGCGATTGGCTCGATGGGGGATGACACTCCCATGGCGGTCTTGTCGTTACAGCAGCGCTCTATGTTTGACTATTTCCGCCAGAAGTTTGCGCAGGTGACCAATCCGCCAATCGACCCGTTGCGCGAAGCCATCGTGATGTCGCTTGAGACCTGCCTTGGTTCTGAACGCAATGTCTTTGAAGATTCTCCGTTGCATGCTAAGCGTGCGATTCTGCAGTCGCCGGTATTGTTGCCATCGGTATTCCTCGCGATGAAGAAGCTTCCGGAGGCGAGTTATAAGCAGCAGGTTATCAGTTTGTTGTTTGATCCCGCGGAGAAGACGCTGGAGCAGGCTGTCAGAGATATTGCAGAGCAGGCGGAGCAGGCTTCACGCGACGGTGCTGTTATTATCGTGTTGAGTGACCGAGGTATTGATCAGGGCTTACTCCCTGTGCCAGCGGTGGCGGCGACGGGTGCAGCGCATCATCGCCTTGTACGTAAAGGTCTACGTTGTGGCACTAATATCGTGGTAGAGACGGCGACTGCACGTGACTCTCATCACTTCGCCTGCCTGTTAGGTTTCGGCGCGACAGCGGTCTACCCCTATCTTGCATTTAGTGTATTGAACGACCTTATTGCTACCGACGAACTATTGGTCGATATGCTGACGGCACGGATAAATTACCGCAAGGGTATCGATAAGGGCTTGATGAAAATCCTTTCGAAGATGGGGATTTCTACTATTGCCTCTTACCGAGGCTCTCAGTTGTTCGAGGCGGTGGGGCTTGCCGATGAGATTACTGAGCTTTGCTTCCGTGGTGTCGCTAGCCGAATTAAGGGGGCGACTTTCGCCGACCTTGAAGCAGAGCTGGTGGTATTGGCTCGTACCGCCTATACCGAACGTAAGGCGATTAAGCAGGGCGGTTTACTTAAATACGTGCATGGCGAGGAGTACCATGCCTTTAACCCCGATGTGGTACGTACTATCCAGGACGCGGTACAGACGGGAAGTTATAGCACCTATAAACAGTACAGCAAACTCGTTAATGAGCGCCCCGCAGCGACGTTGCGCGACCTACTTGAGCTGACAGCTGCAGAGCCGATCAGTATCGATGAGGTTGAGCCGGTGAGTGCAATCGTGCGCCGTTTCGATTCGGCAGCGATGAGTCTGGGTGCCCTGAGCCCGGAGGCGCACGAAGCCCTCGCTCAGGCGATGAATACTCTGGGTGGACGCTCAAACTCTGGCGAGGGTGGTGAGGATGCCGCGCGCTTCGGCACCAATAAGGTGTCAAAGATTAAGCAAATCGCCTCCGGCCGCTTCGGCGTAACTCCACATTACCTCGTGAATGCAGAGGTCCTACAGATTAAAGTCGCCCAGGGAGCGAAGCCCGGCGAAGGTGGCCAGCTTCCGGGCGGTAAAGTGAATGAGTTGATTGCCAACTTGCGCTTCTCGGTGCCTGGGGTAACACTGATTTCACCGCCGCCGCATCACGATATCTACTCAATCGAGGACTTGGCGCAGCTGATCTACGACTTGAAGCAGGTGAACCCTGATGCATTGGTCTCGGTTAAGTTGGTATCTGAGCCCGGTGTTGGCACCATTGCCGCGGGTGTGGCGAAGGCTTATGCCGATCTGGTGACTATTTCTGGCTACGATGGTGGTACTGCGGCGAGCCCGCTCACCTCTATTAAGTATGCCGGATCACCATGGGAGTTGGGCCTTAGTGAGGCACAGCAGGCGTTGCGCACCAACGGTTTACGCGGTCAGGTACGAGTGCAAACCGATGGCGGTTTGAAAACCGGTCTAGATGTCATTAAGGCGGCGCTACTCGGTGCGGAGAGTTATGCCTTCGGTACTACGCCGATGGTCGCATTGGGCTGTAAATTCTTGCGTATCTGTCACCTCAACAACTGTGCGACCGGTGTGGCGACACAGAATGAGCAGCTGCGGGATAAGCACTATATAGGCACCGTCGAGATGGCGATGAACTTCTTTACCTTCGTCGCAGAAGAGGTGCGTGAGATCATGGCCTCTATCGGTGTGCGTAGCTTGGAAGAGTTGATCGGTCGTACCGAGCGTCTCGTGCAAGTGTCGGGACACAGTGACAAGACGGCTAACCTCGATCTATCGGCGATGCTTTCCAACGCTGGCGCCAGCGATGATCTGCCGCGCACCTGTCAGGTCGCGCAGAACGACCCCTATGACGAAGGGGCCTTGGCCGAGCAGATGTTCGATGAGACTAGCACGGCGATCGCTGAGTCGACGGGCGGCGAGTTTAGTTACCACCTGACCAACTGTGATCGCTCTATCGGCGCTCGTCTATCGGGTGAGATCGCGAGACAACACGGTAATTACGGCATGGCAGAAAGCCCGCTGAAACTGAGTTTGACCGGTACTGCCGGTCAGAGTTGGGGCGTGTGGAATGCGGCAGGTTTACACATGTATCTCGAAGGAGATGCTAATGATTATGTCGGTAAAGGCATGGCTGGCGGTAAGCTGGTCGTCTATCCGCCCAAAGGCAGCGTTTTTGAGCCACAGAACACCACCATTGTAGGTAATACTTGTCTCTATGGTGCTACGGGCGGGCGCTTGTTTGCCCACGGTCAAGCGGGTGAGCGTTTTGCTGTGCGTAACTCCGGCGCGCGCGCCGTAATTACCGGTGCGGGCGACCACTGTTGCGAATATATGACGGGTGGTTGCGTCACCGTGCTGGGCGAAACAGGGCATAACTTCGGTGCGGGTATGACTGGTGGTTTTGCTTATGTGCTCGATAAGGCAAACAACTTCGAAACTAAAATCAACCCAGAGTTGATTGAGTTGGTGCGCCTGAGCGAGCTGGAGCATCGCCCCTATCGTGAGCATTTGCGCAATGTATTGAGAGAGTATATCGAAGATACTAACAGCGCCTATGCTGCTGATATCCTCAACAACCTCGATAGTTATATTACCAGGTTCTGGCTGGTGAAGCCGAAGGCGGCAAAGCTAGAGTCCATGCTGGATACCTTGATGAAGCGCGATTTCTAAGAGCAAGGGGCCGTAGTTCGGCCCTTGGCTTCAACTAGAAATGCGGTTTGGTTCGCGCAAGCGGTAACCGGATACGAGAAAGAATTATGACAGAACGTAAGAACAACGATTTTCAGTTTATTGATGTAGGGCGACAAGACCCTGAAAAAATAGCAGCCGAGGATCGTAAGCAACAGTTTGCCGAAATCTATCAGAGCTTTGAAAAAGTTGAGGTAGAAAATCAGTCGCACCGCTGCTTGGAGTGTGGCAATCCGTACTGTGAGTGGAAGTGCCCAGTACATAACTACATTCCCAACTGGTTAAAGCTGGTTAGCGAGGGCAACATCATTGAGGCGGCGGAGCTGTCGCATCAGACCAATAGCCTACCTGAGGTCTGTGGCCGAGTGTGTCCGCAGGACCGCTTATGTGAAGGCGCCTGTACATTAAATGATGGTTTTGGTGCCGTAACTATCGGTGCGACTGAAAAGTATATTACCGATACCGCGTTGGCGATGGGCTGGCGGCCAGATATGTCGAAGGTCAAGCCGACGGGGAAGAAGGTCGCGATCATCGGTGCTGGCCCGGCGGGTATTGGCTGTGCTGATATTCTTGTGCGTGCCGGTGTCAGCCCTGTCGTCTATGACCGTCATCCGCAAATTGGCGGCCTGCTCACGTTTGGTATTCCCGAGTTTAAGCTCGAGAAAGAGGTGATGGAGCGTCGACGTGAGGTTCTCGAAGGGATGGGTGTTGAATTCGTCTTGAGTACCGAAGTGGGTAAAGACGTACAGATGAGTGAGTTGATCGAAGAATACGACGCGGTATTCCTCGGCATGGGCACCTACAAATATATGAAGGGGGGCTTCCCCGGTGAGGACCTATCGGGTGTCTACGATGCCTTGCCTTACCTGATCGCCAACGTTAATCGTAACCTAGGCTTCGAGCAGTCGGCAGAAGACTTCATCGGTTTGAGTGGTCAGCGTGTTATTGTCCTCGGTGGTGGTGATACCGCTATGGACTGTAATCGAACCGCTATTCGCCAGGGGGCTGCGAGTGTGCAGTGTGCCTATCGTCGTGACGAGGAGAATATGCCTGGCTCGCGTAAAGAGGTGCAAAACGCCAAGGAAGAGGGCGTCGAATTCCTATTTAATCGTCAGCCGATTGAGATTGTCGGTGACGGAAAGGTGGAGGGAATTAAGGTTGTCTCAACAGAGTTGGGTGAGGCGGATGAGAATGGTCGTCGTCGTCCTGTGGTGATTGAGGGTAGCGAGGAGATCTTGCCTGCTGATGCTGTGCTGGTCGCTTTTGGCTTCCAGCCGAACCCGCCGACATGGTTGGCCGACTTCGGTGTCGAGATAAACAGCTGGGGCGGCGTGATCGCGGAAGAGCAGCAGGCCTGTAAGTTTCAAACGAGCAACCCTAAGATCTTTGCCGGCGGTGACATGGTGCGAGGCTCAGACTTGGTGGTCACGGCTATTTGGGAAGGACGTCAGGCCGCAGAAGGTATTCTCGACTATCTCGAGGTTTAGAGCCTTGTGTGATTGAGGTTACTGTAGAGAAAGCGAGGCATTTGCCTCGCTTTTTTGTTTTTATCAGTGTGGATTATTGTTTGAGGAAGGTAGCGGTGTTGATGATAAAAGCCATATGGCTTAGGGCTATAACGGTGCTGCAGGCATGAGGCGGCCGACGATCAACCATTATGCTCTGGTGTTGCTGCCGTTTGTGTTGTCGATGATAATCTATGATCAGCACAGTCTCCCCTTAGTCTTGTATGTTGTGATGAGCGTTTGCGCCTATGTGCAGTGTTGGCTTGATAAGCGCCGGGCGGAGCGTAGGCAGTCTCGGCTCTCTGAGAGGAGCTTGCATTTTGTTGAGTTGTTAGGAGGTTGGCCTGGTGCGCTGCTAGCGCAGCGACGATTTCGCCATAAGACACGTAAGAAAACTTATCGCTGGGTGGTTCGCGCTATCGTTCTGTTACACGCTCTTGCCTGGGGGCTGGTGCTCTATCGTTTGCCCCTATTTGATAAGCTGTTGTCATACTTAGGTTCCGCTTAGTTGTTTCTATTGTCTGCACGACAGGGATTTTTTGTGCTAGGATTCGCGGCTATTTTTTATACAATTAAGTTAGCCGTCAGTTGCCACTCTGCTTTATCGTCAGGTGTTGCTGGGGTGGCGGGCTAAACAGACCAAAGGGTTCAAGCTATGCTGGCGAGTAATGCGGCTGTAATGTTGACGTTTTTTGCCTACTTAGCGCTGATGCTTGCTATTGGTCTATTCGCCTATCGCCGCACGGCAACTCCAAGTGATTACTTTCTCGGTGGTCGAGCGCTTGGCCCTTGGTCGGCGGCGCTGTCGGCTGGGGCCTCCGATATGAGTGGCTGGTTGTTGTTGGGGTTACCCGGTTTTGCTTTTGTTGCGGGTGCAGAATCTTTGTGGCTGGCTGCAGGTCTGCTATTGGGAACCTATTTGAATTGGACGTTGGTGGCAACGCGGTTACGCCTTTACAGTATCTCGCTCGATGATGCGCTGACCCTGCCGGAGTTTCTTGCTAGGCGCTTTGCCGATAACTCGAAGCTTATGCAGTCGATTTCTGCTTTCTTCATCTTGTTATTTTTTCTTTTCTATACGAGTTCAGGCCTGGTAGCGGGCGGCAAGTTGTTTGAGACGGTATTCGGTTTAGACTACAACATGGCGGTGATTGTCGGTACCGCCTGTGTCATCTCCTACACGCTGTTGGGTGGTTTCTTGGCTGTGGCATGGACCGATCTAGTGCAGGGTTTACTGATGGCGGCGGCGCTATTGATCGTTCCTATTGCGGCAATGCAGGTTGCAGGTGGTGGGGCTCAGGTGTTGAGCGATATAGAGGCAAATAACCCACAGTTACTGAACCTTTGGACCAATGCTCAAGGGGAGGCGTTGTCATGGGTGGCTATCGCGTCGCTATTGGGTTGGGGGCTCGGTTACTTTGGTCAGCCGCATATATTGGTGCGTTTCGCTGCCATTAAAAACGGTGCCGGCGTAGCGCGTGCACGCCGTATTGCCTTGCTGTGGACGGCGGCTTGTCTGCTGGGCGCACTGCTGGTTGGCTTTGTGGGGATAGTCTATGTAGATCAGCAGTTGGGCGGCGAAATCGATGATGTGGAGCGTATTTTTATGCTGCTGGTGAGCGCTTTATTTCACCCGGTCATTGCCGGAATCTTATTAGCGGCGATTCTCGCGGCGATCATGAGTACGGCTGACTCGCAACTGCTGGTCTCTAGCTCGGCGTTGGCTGAGGATTTCTACTGTCACCTTATAAAGCCTGGAGCAAATTCGGAAGAAGTGGTGAAAGTGGGGCGTGTGGCTGTCGTGGTGTTATCGTTGATCGCGTTGATGTTAGCGATGAACCCGCATTCCACAGTGTTGGGTTTGGTGTCTTATGCCTGGGCGGGTTTTGGTGCGGCCTTTGGACCGGTGGTGCTGCTTAGTTTGTACTGGCGGCGTATGAATCGTTTGGGTGCCGTCGCAGGTATTGTCGTCGGTGGTTTAACCGTGGTGTTCTGGAAGCAGGGCAGTGGGGGGATTTTTGAACTCTATGAGATTGTTCCGGGAGTCGTGTTCGCGACTGTTGCCATCGTTTTCGGGAGTCTGTTAGGCGGGAGGCCGAGTCAGAGTGTGAGGGCAAAGTTTGATGAGGTGAAGGGTTTGCTGCGGTTGCAGGCTGACTCTGTTGTGGACAGTCAGCTGGGGTAGGCTGAATACTTACTCTGGCTCACTCCTATTTGGCCGTAAATTGTAAAGCCTAACAAATAACGCTAAAAAAATGTGTTACTGATCGCGAATAGCGGCGGTGATGCCGAGGGCGATGGTCACGATAGATAGTGCGATGACAGATACAGTCATGTCGTACTCCTGATGAGCAAGTGAATGAAATCACCTCGCTTTTGCTGACGGCTAAGCCAGTCTTAGGGAGGTGTGCTAAGTGTCCTTTAGCCGTCGATGAATGCTCGCCATGCTTGGATGAGTAGGGCGAAGTCCTCCAGGCCGCAGTCGGCGCTGTGTAGGTTGTCGCAATAGCTCATGCCGTCTTCGACGTCGTCTTGACCAAGGTCGTCACCGCTGCGAATACTGGCTTGTTCTCTGTTGAGGGTTAGCCGTAAATTAACGCCGGGGTGATGATAATCCCAGCCGCACTTATTCAGTAGTTGCTGGGTAGCGGCGATAATCTTATCGAGGGTCGCACGGTTAGTACCGATCTCTTCAGTGAGCCAGGGGCCGAAGGCCTGCTGCTCTGACGGTAGTTCGATACTATATTGGCCATAGAAGTCTTTTTTAAAGCTGTAATCCATGTTGGGCCTTTTGACACTATACGGTGATTTTATTGCATCATACGCTATTGGCCCATGCGCAATTACCGCTAGGTAGAAATCCTCATGATTATGGTTGAAGAGGCGGTTAATCGGGGGCGTGAGGCGAGGTTGCTCGTGAAAACCGCTCCGCTTTGCGTTATCATGCGGCAATAATTTTCTAGCGGCCATGCAATGTGTATGGTGGTTTGCAGCCTACAGTTGAGTAACTATGTCAGAACTTAAAAATGATCGTTTCCTGCGTGCTTTGTTGCGCGAGCCTGTTGATGTGACACCGGTATGGATGATGCGCCAAGCTGGACGCTACTTACCCGAATATCGTGCGTCGCGCGGGCAGGCTGGTGACTTCATGTCGCTGTGCATGAACCCCGAGCTTGCCTGTGAGGTGACGTTGCAGCCGCTGCGTCGCTACCCTCTCGATGCTGCGATCCTGTTTTCTGATATATTGACGATTCCCGACGCAATGGGCTTGGGGCTTTACTTTGAGACGGGCGAAGGGCCACGTTTCCGCAAGCCGGTGCAAGATGCCGCGGCGGTCGAGGCGCTAGAGGTGGTTGATCCACATGCCGATCTACCTTATGTCGTCGATGCGGTGAAGACTATTCGTCGCGAGCTCAATGGCTCGGTGCCGCTGATTGGCTTCTCCGGTAGTCCTTGGACGTTGGCGACTTACATGGTTGAAGGCGGATCTTCGAAAGATTTTCGTCGCGCCAAGACTATGGCCTTTAACGAACCAGAAGTAATGCACATGCTGCTGACTAAGCTAGCGGACTCTGTTATTGCCTACTTGAATGCGCAAATTGAAGCGGGCGCACAGGCGGTACAAATCTTTGATACTTGGGGCGGGGCGCTGAGTGGTCGTGCCTACCAAGAGTTCTCATTGAGTTATATGCAGAAGATTGTCAATGGCTTAATACGTGAGCGTGAAGGTCGCCGGGTGCCGGTGATTCTCTTTACCAAGAACGGCGGGCAGTGGTTGGAGGCAATGGCCGATACAGGTTGTGATGCACTAGGCTTGGATTGGACGACAAATATTGCCCAGGCACGACAGCGTGTTGGTGCGAAAGTGGCCCTACAGGGCAATATGGATCCGACCATGCTCTACGCGTCACCGAAGCGAATTCGTCAAGAGGTTGAGACTATCTTGAGTGAGTTCGGTACTGGTGAGGGTCATGTCTTTAACTTGGGGCACGGCATCACTCCAGAGGTGTCTCCGGAAAATGCCGGTGTCTTTATTGAAGCGGTACACGAGTTCTCTGCGCAGTACCATCGCGGCTAACCATCTTTGGTTAGCGCTATAAGCTAGCGGTCTAGGCAGTGGTTCATGGTGAGGGCCGGCTCGGCGCAGGAGGGCTGGCCGATGACTTTGGCGGGGATGCCTGACACGATCGTGTGTGGCGCAACTTCCTTTAGCACGACACTGCCTGCAGCAACCTGCGCACCTTCACCGACCACGATATTGCCCAATATCTTGGCGCCGGCGGAGATC
This sequence comes from Sinobacterium caligoides, assembly GCF_003752585.1. Lineage (NCBI taxonomy): Bacteria > Pseudomonadati > Pseudomonadota > Gammaproteobacteria > Cellvibrionales > Spongiibacteraceae > Sinobacterium > Sinobacterium caligoides. The sequence goes on along the minus strand of NZ_RKHR01000004.1, from coordinate 1,147,922 downwards.
AATACACCGTCGGCTACTTTAGGGTGCCGGTCGCCGGAGTCTTTGCCGGTGCCGCCGAGAGTCACCGACTGCATGATCGAGACGTTGTTGCCGACTGTTGCTGTCTCGCCGATGACGATGCCGGTGGCGTGATCGAGCATGATGCCATAGCCGATCTTTGCGGCGGGATGAATGTCGACGCCAAAGGCAATTGAGATACGGTTCTGGAAAAATAACGCTAATGGCTTGCGCTTCTGCTGCCACAGCCAGTGTGCGATACGGTGTGCCTGTAAGGCGTGATAGCCTTTATAGTAGAGCAGGGGGGTGGCGCAGGATTGGCAGGCAGAATCGCGTTGACGGTAGGCGGCAATGTCGGCGCGAATGGCCTTGCGAAGAGCGGCATCATTATTAAGCGCTTGTTCGATGACTTCGCGTATTAACAGTGCCGGGGCTGCGGGGCTATCGAGCTTGCTGGCTAGATGGAAGCTGAGTGCTGACTCTAGGCTCTTGTGATTCAGTATGGTGGCGTGCAGGAAGCTGGCGAGAATGGGCTCAAGCTCCGCCTCGTGTGCAGCCTCTGTCAGGATATTGTCCCATATGGGGTCGTGTTGACTCACAATAGAATCTCTTTTTATAGGTTGTGAAGCCGATGCCGGCCTGATTGCAGCGGTAGCTGCCTCTCCATAGTAGTGGGCACTCTACCCTAAAAGATCAGAATAATCATCGTGCAGAGAGGCGGTGAGCTGCCAGATAGTCTGTCCGCTCTGGCTGTATTTTCGCTCAAAAGGGGTGAGCGGCGAGGTCGCTACCAGTGATTGAATGCTCGACCTAGTCTCGACGACCGCTAGGCTGTGCTGGAACTCCTGCAGGTAGAGGGGCCAGTTGCTGCGGCACTCTAGTTGCCCACCGAGAGCAAGTAGGCTGGGGAAGACACTGTGTGCATACCAGCGACGCTGTAAGTGATGAGCCTTGGGCCAAGGGTTTGGGTAGAGTAAGTAGTGGTGACTGGGGCGCCAACCGGCCTCCAGCGCGAGTCGCCAGAAGTCGACGACATCGGCTCGCACCAGTAAGCAATTATCCCGAGGTAGGAAGTGCGTGTCATGCTTATCGAGTCGGTGCGCGGATTGATCGATCCCAATCACTAAGGCGTCGGCATGTTGTTCGGCAAGCTTGTGGCTGCTTTCACCAATACCGCAGCAGGAGTCGAGCACGATGGGGCCGCTGTGCTGCTCGACCTGCTGGCGAATGGCGTCAAAGGCATCTTGGCTGTGTTGTGCATAGGGCTTACGAAAGGGATGGGCGAGGTGCTTGCGGACGACCTTATCGAGGTTTTCATGCAGTTTGTCGCGATTACTGGTGACAATCTTGGAGTTGGCGGGAGTAGCCATTGATTGGAGCTCTTTAGCAAAGAAGGGATAACGGTTGATTATAGCGTCTTATGCACAGCAATAGTTAGCCTCTTGCGTGGCCTAATGTGTTCAGGTCTTTACAGTCTTTCATTAAGCGGCGATGATGAGACGCATATAAGAATTAACAGCGAGAGTATCTACGTGCGCCAAGATCGTCGGCCCTACTGGGTGAAGAAGTTTTATCTGCGTTTTCGTCATTGGTATGCCGAGCATTTTCTGCGACCGGCCTGTGATGAGCTGGGCCCGCATCATACCATCATGAAGCCTTGGTACGTTGGTATCGATGGCCCAAACATTACTATTGGTCGTTGTGCGACGATCATTGGTGAGCCTCAGGCACCGGTAAAGATTGGGGTCTGGGGGCGGGAGCCAATGGCCGGTGAGATCACAATTGGTGACTATGTGTTGATCAGTCCTGGCTGTAGGATCTCGGCCAGTGATCGTATCAGTATTGGCGATAGTGTGATGATGGCTAATGGTGTCTATATTACCGACTGCGATTGGCATGGACTCTATGATCGTACCGAGCGTGATGCCGAGGTTTATCCGGTGGTGATTAAAGATAATGTCTGGTTAGGGGACCACGCCTCGGTACTCAAGGGAGTTACGATTGGTGAGAACAGTGTGGTGGGTGCAGGCAGTGTGGTGACCAGAGATGTTCCCGACAATGTCGTGGTGGCAGGCAACCCCGCTAAAGTGGTCAAGCAGCTGGACCCCGCTAGAGTGATTAAGACACGTGCCGAGTACTTTGCTGACCCAGTCGGGCAGGCGCAATTTTTCGACGCGGTAGATAAGATGGTGCTGAAGGAAAATGGCACGTGGAATTGGTTGCGCGCTTTAATTAAGCCGAGCGTAAGAGACTAGTTCTCTCTCTCTGGCTTGCTGCATCTATGGTAGAAGTGCGGAAAGAAAAAACAATAGAGAGGCCGGCCAGTTTTTATTGTTATTGTCTTGGCTGCTTTACGCGTTTGGACCATTATCTCTGCGGATAATTTTGTGTGCCAAGCGCGTGCCTCTCAGCGTCGCGTTAAGTAACTTACCCCAGTGTTGCCGTATTATTGTTTTTATTCGGCTTATTATTAGTGGTCTCTAGGACCTTTGTAAGGGTAAGTACTTAGGTGACTTGCTGTCGACTATATACGGATTATGATAGCGTGCAAACTTTATTTGAGTAAATCAGCAAAAATTTAGTTGGTGTTGTGGTTCTGTTACTTTTGGTGTGTTCGGAAGGGGGGGGAGGTAACAGCTGGGTGTCACCTCTGTCGCTTTTCTGCTTGAGAGGAGCAGGACCATCGCACTGCTCAGCATGCTTCTCGTCAGTTAGAATAGTTGCAGTGGTTCCTCTTGTAGTGTCGATAGCTGTTCCTTCAGTTCGAGTATGTGTTGTGACCAGTAGCGCTCGGTGTTGAACCAGGGGAAGTGCATGGGAAAGGCTGGATCACGCCAGCGCCTGGCCAGCCAGGCGCAGTAGTAGAGCATACGGAAGGTGCGCAATACTTCGATCAACCTAATCTCGCGCGGGTCAAAGTGATGGAACTCGTTATAACCGTCGACAATCTCGGAGAGCTGTACGGTCTGGTTGTTGCGATCACCGTTGAGCATCATCCATAGGTCTTGGATCGCGGGCCCCATCAAGCAGTCGTCGAAGTCGACGAAGTGTGGGCTGTCATCGCGCCAGAGAATATTGCCGGGGTGGCAGTCGCCGTGTAGACGGATCTGGCGGAGTTCCTCGTTGAGTCGCCACTGTTGCTTCAGCTCGGCCAGTAGTAATTCTGTTACTCCCTCGTAAGCGGGTTTAAGGTCGCGGGGAATGAAATGATTTTTGATCAAGGTGACGCTGTCTTCGGCATAGAAGGGGAAGTCTATCTTGATGCGATGCTGAAAATCTCGAGTGCTGGCGATGGCGTGTATACGTCCGATGTTTTGGCCGAGCTGATATAAATGGTCGAGGTTGTCGAGCTCAGGAGCGTAACCACCGCGGCGAGGGAAGAGGCTGAAACGGAAATCGCCGTGAGTGAGTAGCGTGGTTTGTTGTTTTAGCTCGATGTTGGCGGGTACGACGGGGAGTTCTGCATCGAACAGCTCTTGGGTGAATTGATGCTCTTCGAGTATTTGTGGATCGCTCCAGCGATTGGGACGATAGAACTTGGCAATGATCGGCTCAGCATCTTCAATGCCGACTTGGTAGACGCGATTTTCATAACTATTCAAGGCGATGATGCGAAAGTCGCTGAACACACCGGTACTTTCGACAGCGTCGATGACGGTGTCTGGGGTCAGCGAGTAGAACGGGTGGTGATCATTGTTGATCAAGGTGTCGGGCGTCTCGATGGACTCATCTTCACTGGCGGCTAGGTTGCCGTTGACGTCGTTGGCATCGTGCTCGTCGTCGTAGTCGTTATTCATGTGGTGGTCTTACTCGGTTGGTCGCTAAGCATAGCTACGCCCTTGATCTGGGCGATAACCTGACAGCCTACGGTTAATTGTAATTGGTGTACGGATTTTTGAGTGAGCTTGGCTAGTAACGGTTGCTTACCTTGACCAATATGCATCTGTATCAGAGCGCCGGCGCCGGCATCGTTCTCGATGTGATGGATGGTGGCACGCAGGCAGTTGAGGATGCTGGTGTCATCTGCCTTACTAAGAGTGAGACTGACATCACGAGCGGGGATGCGAATGCGCAAGGGGCTGCCAATCATCCCCGGTTGACCTGCCAGCTGTAACTTTTGTTTATCCGCCAAGGTGACCGTCGTTAGCTGCCAGCGGGGATCGTAATGACTGACAGATGCCTCGAGCAAAGTGCTGTGCTGGTCGCCGTGCAGTGGTGAATGTAGTTGGTTGGCTAACTCGAGCAGGCTGCCACGCTGACGAATTTGGCCGTTATCGAGTACGATCACCTCATCGGCGAGACGATGAATCTCTTCGACGTTGTGGCTGACGTAGATGATCGGTGTCGGTAGCTTGCGGTGTAGTTGCTCAAGGTGGTGAAGAATTTCCTCGCGGCTGTCGACGTCGAGCGCAGAGAGAGGCTCGTCCATTAACAGTAGATCAGGGTGGCAAGCCAGCGAGCGAGCGATGGCGACGCGTTGTTGCTGACCACCGGAGAGTTGTTGAGGCCATTTATCGAGCAGCTGGCTCAGTCCGAGCCACTGGCTGAGCTCGTCGAGGCTAGGGCCGTGCTGATTAAAGCGGCGCTGATAGGCGAAGCTTATGTTGGCTCTGACGTTTAGGTGCGGTAGCAGCTGCGGCTGCTGACAGACAAAGCCGATGTGGCGCTTATGACTAGCAAGAAAAGCGTGTTTATCCTGCCAGACTCGGCCGTTGAAACGGATATCGCTGCGGCTGTCCTTGGTGAGCCCCGCGAGCACGCGAAGTAGACTGCTCTTGCCTGAGCCGGAGCGGCCAAACAGCGCGGTGATGCCGCGTTGGCCGATATCAAATTCGGCCTGCAGGCGAAAGGATGCTAATGGGTAATCGATTTTGGCGCTCAGTAGCGGCTGTTGATTGGCTATGACCACAGCTTATTTCCTCGACGATTGAGACTATAAAGTAGGGCGAGCATGCTGATAGAAAAAATCAGTAGTCCCGCTGCGAGGATATGCGCCTGTTGGTACTGTAGGTTCTCGACTCTGTCGAATAGGGCGATAGAGAGTAGCTGGGTTTCACCGGGGATATTGCCGCCGATCATCAGTACGACACCGAACTCGCCGATGGTATGGGCAAAGCCCATGCAGGCGGCGGTAATTAGGCTGGTCTTGGACAGCGGTAGAATGACAGAGGTGAAGCGGTCGACGGGGGAAGCGAGTGTGCTTGCGTAGTCAAGTAGGCCTTTGGGGAGACGCTCGAAGCCGTTTTGTAGTGGCTGCATGACAAAGGGCAATGAATAGATCATGGAGCCGATCAACAGGCCGGTAAAGCTAAACGGTAGGGTATCGCCGAAGAGCTGGCCCCAGACACGGCCGACGATTCCATCGGGTGCTAGCAGCAGCAACAGATAAAAGCCGATGACTGTCGGTGGCAGTACCAGAGGTAGCGCCACAAGGGCTTCAAATAAAGGTTTGAAACGGCTCTTGCTGTTGGCCAGCCACCAGCTCGTGGGTATGCAGACAAGCAGCAAGATTAGCGTCGTGGTGATGGCCAGTTGAAGGGTGAGTACTATGGCCTGAAAGTCTGCAAGCGCGAGCAAGGCGATGTCCTGTCTATGGTCGTAGGAGTGGTTTAGTTACTGGCTGCGCGATAGCCCCAGTGACGCAGCTGCTGCTGTGTGCTCGGGCGCAGCAAGTAATCATGGAGGGCTTGAGCGGCGGCTGATTGACTGTCGAGTACGGCCATTTGCTGCTCAATCGGCTGGTAACAAGAGTGTGGCACGTCGTAGTGGTACCAGCCATTATCTTTGCCGCTGGCCTGTAGCTGTGGCCATTGTGATTGGCTAATCACTGCGACGTCGACGGTCTTGCTGGCGGCGTAATGTAGGACTTGGGCGATGTTGTTGGCGCGTACAGCATCAGATAAACGTGCGTCTAGGCCCCAGCAATGCAGCAGCTGCTCGGCGGCGACACCGTAGGGGGCAGTCTGGGCGTTGGCGATGGCGAGCGTAGCGCTCCTCATCTGTTCGATTAATTGTGCTTGGCTCATCTGTGGTTGTTGGCTGATGACGGCAATCTGACCGAAGGCATAGGTGGCTCGGCTACCGGGGCGGATCAGTTGTTGCTGCTCTAACCGCAGCGGCCGCTTACTATCGGCGGCAAAGAAAATCGCAAAAGGCGCGCCCTTGGTGATTTGTGCATAGAGTATGCCGGTAGAGGCCGAGGAAAGCTTGACCTGATGTCCGGTCTCTTGCTCGAAGGCGGGCAGAAGAGAGGCTAAGGCAGGTTTAAAGTTGGCAGCAACAGCGACGGTGATTTGCTCGGCGCTGGCCAGGGTGCTCGAGAGGCTAAGGCTGATGATGATCGCAGCTAAAAATGGGCGCATAATCTGTTACTCGGATGATTATTGATGGCATCGGTAACCGCTACTGATGAGGGGTATTGCAATGCGGCGATAATTGTCTCATTAATAGCAACTAATTACCCGCTACTCAGTCAGCCTTAGGTGCATCATTATGCCGTTATGGAAAAGCCCTTTTACGTTAAGTGAGATACATCAGCTCACAGAAAAGACCCTGTGCCGGTTGTTAGATATTGAGATCACGGAGATCGGTGAGGACTACCTTGTTGCCACCATGCCGGTCGATGCTCGTCATCACCAGCCTATGGGAATTTTACACGGCGGTGCCTCAGTGGTACTGGCGGAGAGTGTTGGTAGTATCGCCTCGGCGATGGCTAATCGTCCAGGTTATTACAGTGTGGGCCTCGATGTGAACGCCAACCATATTCGCGCGGTGCACAGTGGCGTCGTAACGGCGAAGGCGACACCGGTGCATATTGGTCGTACGACGCATGTGTGGAATATTGCTATTAGCAACGAGCAGGGCAAGCCGGTATGTGAATCGCGCCTCACCATGTCGGTGCTGAAGGGGGATAATTAGCCGTCTCTGCTGCCGGGCTCCGGCGTACGAGCAAGTGACCAGCAGTCGACGACCGGTACCCCGTGTTGTTTAAGCTGTAAGGCCATGCCCTGTGCGGTGCTGCCTGTGGTAATGACGTCGTCGACGATGGCAATGTGCTGATAGCGAGAGTAATCGGCAGTGACTTGGAAGGCGTCTTTTAGGTTGCCGAGGCGTTGGCGTTTGTTGAGCTTGCGCTGCTGGGGGGTGGCATACAGGCGCTTTACACCATGGTTGCTAATGGGGATGTTTAATTGTTGCGATAGCGCGTGGGCGATCCATTGCGATTGGTTGAAGCCTCTAGTCCACAGCCGCTGCCAGTGTAGCGGAACGGGAATGATGAGCTGTGGTAGTGTCTCGTCGCAATAGCTTTGTAAGATTTCATCGGCCAGCAGTGTGCTGAGGATGCGTAGCGGAGGCAGTTGCTTGTGATCTTTGAAACGATGGATCAGGGCGGCGCTCAGCCGATGGAAGTCACAGCCACTGATGCAGCGATCGAAGGCTGGCGGTTGCTGTAGGCAGCGGCCACAGTCGTTGTGAGTATCGGGTAGATTGAGGCCGCAGTGGCGGCAGTACGGGCTCTGACGACGCAGCAGCGATAGGCAGTTATAACATAACTCAACCGACAGTGCCGAGCTTGCCTCGCAGAGTAGGCAGCGTGCAGGGAAGATACTGAAGCTGAGCTTGTCGCACCAATTTTTACCCATTCTACGGCCATCCTTGGCTGCGTTGATGGAGGAAGTTTGGCAGCGATTTACCCTGTTGGCAACGATGGTGATAGCCGGTCTAGGTGATAGTTTGTTCATCAGTCAACCATATTAAGGTCTCCAGGTTGACTACTCGGCTGTGACCGTTAATATGGCCCCTATAAATGTATGTATATATCAGTTTGATCAATCTACTTGGGGTACCACCGATGACAGACATTCGCCACGATTGGACGCTGGCTGAGATTCAGGCGCTTTTTGATCTGCCCTTTAATGACTTGATGTTTCAGGCGCAACAGGTGCATCGACAAAACTTTGATCCCAACCAGGTACAAATTAGCCAGCTGCTGTCGATTAAGACAGGGGCTTGTCCTGAAGATTGCAAATACTGTCCACAGAGTAATCGTTACGATACTGGTCTCGAGAAAGAAAAGTTGATGGAGGTTGAGCTGGTCATCAACGAGGCGCGAAAGGCGAAGGAAAGCGGTGCGACACGTTTCTGTATGGGGGCGGCGTGGCGTTCGCCGAAAAAGAAAGATATGCCCTATGTGACGGCAATGGTACGGGGAGTTAAGGAGCTTGAGTTAGAGACTTGTATGACGCTGGGGATGCTGACCAGCGAACAGGCTGAAGAGCTTAATGAGGCGGGATTAGATTATTACAATCACAACCTCGATACTTCTGAAGAATATTATGAGGACATCATCACCACACGCACCTATGGTGATCGTTTAAGTACCCTGTCGAATGTGCGTGGTGCGGGAATTAAAGTCTGCTCAGGTGGCATTGTTGGTATGGGGGAGGAAGCCAAGGATCGCTGTGGCCTGCTGAAGTCTCTCGCCAATCTGCCACAACACCCCGATAGCGTGCCGATTAATATGTTGGTGCAGGTTGAAGGCACACCGTTGGCGGATCTTGGCGAGGTGGATAAGCTCGACCCCTTCGATTTTATCCGTACCATCGCCGTGGCGCGTATCATGATGCCGAAGTCGGCGGTACGTTTATCGGCGGGCCGCGAAGACATGAGTGACGAGATGCAGGCGATGACGTTTATGGCCGGTGCCAACTCAATTTTCTACGGAGAGAAGCTGCTGACCTGCAAGAACCCCTCAGAAAACCATGATCACCAGCTGTTTGATCGCCTGGGTATCAATAGTGATAAGCAGGCGACTCACCATACCGAAGAAGATGTGGCGGCTAGTTTGACGCAGAAGATTAACGATGTAGCCATGGATAAGGTGTTCTACGACGCAAGCGCGAGCTAGGGGGCTTCGTGGTAGCGAGTTTCGAGCGAGCATTAGCGGCGGGCTTACAGCAGCGGGCGGAGCAGCAGCTCTATCGTCGACGTCTTACGGTGACCTCGGCCCCGGGGGCAGAGGTAGATGTTGATGGCCGTCGCTGTATTAACTTCTGCAGCAATGATTACTTGGGGCATGCAAGTCACCCCAAACTTGCGGAGGCGGCGACACTTGCGGCTAAGCGTTTCGGGGTCGGCAGCGGTGCCTCCCATCTTGTCTGCGGCCACTCCAGTGAGCATCATGCGCTGGAAGAGGAACTCGCGGCGCTGACCGGAAGGCCACGGGCATTACTATTCTCCACCGGTTATATGGCCAACCTCGGTGCCATCAGCGCCCTGCTCACCAAGGGTGACTTCGTTTTCGAAGATAAGTTGAATCATGCCTCGCTGATTGATGGCGGTTTGCTCAGTGGCGCGCGTTTTCAGCGCTTTCTTCACAACGATGTTGCCGCACTGGAGCGACGTCTTGCACGCAGTGACGACGAAGGTCGTAAGCTGGTGGCCGTCGATGGCGTCTTCAGCATGGACGGTGATATCGCGCCGCTGACCGAGCTGACCGAGCTCTGTGCACGTCACGACGCCTGTTTGATGGTCGATGATGCACATGGCTTGGGTGTGTTGGGTGAGCGAGGCGGTGGCTGTGCGGAACATTTTGAACTCAATACTGCACAACTACCTATTCTGATGGGCGGTCTGGGTAAGGGACTGGGCAGCAGCGGCGCCTTTATTGCCGGCAGTGAGGCGTTAATTGAAACTCTTGTGCAGTTTGCGCGCAGCTATATCTATACCACGGCGATGCCGCCGATGGTGGCCGCCGCATCGCGCGCGAGTATTGCGTTATTGGCCAGTGAGGCTTGGCGGCGTCAGCATCTAAATTCTATGATTGAGCGTTTTCGTCACGGTGCCGAGCAGCTCGGTTTGCCCTTGATGGCTTCATCGACACCGATTCAGCCGCTGTTAATCGGCGATGCTGGACGCGCTATGGCGTATAGCGGTGCATTGATGGAGCGTGGCATCTGGGTGGGGGCGATTCGGCCGCCGACGGTAGCAGCGGGCAGTGCGCGGTTGCGTATTACGCTCAGTGCCTCACACAGTACCGAGCAGGTCGATCGCTTGTTGTCGGTGTTGGCCGATGTTTCTCTGTTGGATAGACGGGGAGGGTTGTCCTATGACTAATGCGCTGAATTTAACGCCCGTCATCGATATATTAGGGGCGCAACACCGGCCTAAGGTCGTGTTACTGCCGGGGTGGGGCTGTCTGAAGGCTGATCTCCTGCCTCTCGCGGAGTGCCTTGCCGAGCATTACTGTGTTTCGCTATTGGACTTACCGGGCTACGGCAGTAATGTTCACTGGACTGCAGATTATCGCAGCGAGCAGTCCCTCTGTCAGCAGCTATTGGCGGTGCTGCCCGAACAGGCGGTTTATATTGGTTGGTCGTTTGGCGGCAATATAGCTCTCTCGTTAGCACAATATGCACCACACCGTGTCTTGGCGGTGGCAACGGTGGCGACCAATCCGAGTTTTGTTGCGCGAGACGGTAAAGGGGGGATGGAGAGCGAGGTCTTCACGGACTTCGAGGCGGCCCTGGCTACCAATGCCCCATTGACGTTGAGACGCTTTCTCGCCCTGCAGCTCAAAGGAGAGGACGATGAGCGCTCGTTATTAAAGTTGCTCCGCCAGAATGCACATATATTACCCGCGAGTGAGCAGACGCTGGGCGCTAGCCTAGCGATGCTCGGGCGCTTCGATCAAGGGGCGGCTCTATCGTCGTTATTGATGCCTACCTTGGCCGTTTTTGCCGAGCATGATGCGCTGGTGCCGGTGGCGGTGGCGGATCAATTGGGGGCAAACGTGCAGTGCAAGCGCATTGGCTCTGGTCATCGGCCGTTTCTTCGGCGTTTAGATGAATTGCAGGCGTTGATTAATGACTTTGTTCAGTCGCTACCTTGCAGTCGCAGTAAGCAACAGGTGGCAGATTCCTTTAGCCGTGCCGCCGAGAGTTACGATGGCGCGGCGCAGTTGCAGCGGGATATTGCCGACCAGTTATTTAATCTTGTCGATGTCGACTCATTGGGCGAGCAGGCGGTTGTTGTCGATCTTGGCTGTGGTACTGGCTACAGCAGTGCTCGTCTAGCGCGGAGATATCCACAGGCAAAGTTTGTCGGTTTGGATATTGCGGAAGGCATGCTGACGTTTGCTCGGCAACAGTCTGGGCAAGTGCTGCCGATGAGCTGGCTAGCGGCCGATGCGGAGGCCTTGCCATTGGCGGATCACAGTATCGATGTTATCTATAGCAGCCTCGCGGTGCAGTGGTGTGAGCATCAGCCCAGCCTGTTTGCCGAACTCAAGCGTGTGCTAAAGCCGGGGGGGCGCTGTTATTTCTCTACGTTAGTGGACGGAACGCTGACGGAGTTGCAGCAGGCCTGGGCGACGGTCGATGACTATGTGCACGTCAATAGCTTCGCCAGTGAGCGCCATTGGCGTGACTGCGCCACTGCCAGTGATTTATCTGTCGTACAGTGGCAGCAGCCCGCGATCGTTCTGCAATACTCTCAGCTCAAACAGCTGACGGGGGAGTTGAAGGCGATCGGCGCGCACAACGTTAACGGTGGTCGCCCGGGCGGGCTGACTGGGCGAGCGAGGGTCAAGGCGCTGCGTGCAGGCTACGAGCTACATCGTAATGCGGCGGGGTTACTGCCGGCGACTTATCAAGTTCTCTATGGCGTCCTCGAGGCGTAAGCGGATAGTAACATGAGCAAATATTTTATTACCGGCACCGATACCGATGCCGGCAAGACGGTGGTCGCAGCGGGTTTGTTGGCTCGAGCGGCACAACAAGGCTTGCGTAGTGTTGGGCTCAAGCCTATTGCGGCGGGCTGTGAACTGACGGAACAGGGTTTGCGTAATGATGACGCGCTAGCGTTGATGGCAGCGTCGACAGAGGTGCTCGCTTACGAGGTTGTTAACCCCGTTGCGCTTGAGCCTGCTATTGCCCCGCATATCGTGCTGATGAAGCAGAACCGTCATGTCAGTGTCAGCCAGCTGGCAGGCTATGTACGTGGGGCGATGATGACGCCGGCGGATTTGGTGTTGGTTGAGGGAGCAGGCGGCTGGCGGGTGCCATTGAATCGTCGAGAAATGTTGTCGGCGTTGGCGAAGGAGCTAGAGGTACCTGCCATACTGGTGGTGGGGGTGAAGCTCGGTTGCATCAATCATGCGCTACTGGCGGCGGAGTCGATCAGAGCCGATGGCGTCGAGTTGGCAGGCTGGGTTGGCAATGTGATCGATGCCGATACTGAGTGTTTGGATGAGAACTTAATGACCTTGAATGCACTGCTGCAGGCGCCCTGTCTCGGTGTCGTGCCTCATCTAGCGGATTGTTCTGCGCCGCGAGTCGCAGAGTATCTTACGTTGCCCACAGATCAGCCTTCCGCTGATGTTAGCTAGGCTAAATTAACCGGCGCAACATCAAACGAGGCCCATACTTTGTCGTCTGACGCTAGATAGGGATAACCGCAGGCACAAAGCCATGGTAATATCGGCCGGTTGTTATTTGAAGACAGAGTGAATTATGCCTAAGCGAGCCAATATTTTGATGATCTATACCGGTGGCACCATCGGTATGAAGAAGACGCCGAAGGGCTATATGCCTGAGTCTGGCTACCTGCAATCACTGATGGCCAATCAACGTGAGCTCAACGGTGAGCATCTGCCAAAATATACCGTCATCGAGCTGAAACCATTGCTCGACAGTTCCAATATGGCTCCCTCTGACTGGGTGAAAATCGCCCAGACGGTGCATGATAACTACGCGGACTACGATGGTTTCTTGGTGATTCACGGCACGGATACGATGGCCTACAGTAGCTCGGCAGCTTCCTTTTTGTTGGAGCAGCTGGATAAGCCGGTCATCTTCACCGGCTCGCAGATCCCGATGCAGGAGTTCCGCAATGATGGCGTCGAAAACTTATTGGCAACGCTGTTGTACTTGCAGCAGTATTGTTTCTATCTGAGCGGCGTCTTTCTTTGTTTTGCCGGTAAGTTGATGCGTGGTAACCGTGTCACGAAGGTCAGTGCTAAGACCTACGAGGGCTTTGCCTCGCCAAACTTGTCGCCTGTCGGTGAGGCGGGGATTGGTTGTGACCTAGGCCTAGAGTGGAGTCTTGTGTCGCGCGTTGAAAATCACAGCGATGAATTACCTGATATTATTGCCCGGCCGGTACAGGTCGGTGTGTTTAAGCTGTACCCCGGTATGACACCGGCCTTCGTTAGAGCCGTGCTAGCGGCACCGATGCAGGGCATGGTGCTAGAGTGTTACGGCGCGGGTAATGGCCCCGATGGCAATGCGGAAATCATGGCGGAGATTAAGGCGGCGGCAGACCGGGGGGTAGTCCTTGTTGCAGTCACACAGCCGCAGATCGGCAATATCAACCTTGATCTTTATGCGGCCGGTGTAGCGCTGCGCGATGTTGGCGTGGTCAGTGGCTTCGATATGACCACAGAGGCGGCGCTGACTAAGCTGTATTACTTGCTCTCCAAATACGATGATATTGAGACGGTCAAACATCAGATCACCGTTAGCCTTGCGGGTGAATTGACGCGCTAGGCTGTACTGGTAGGTCTTCCCCCCCCCTGTTTTAGGGGGCGACAAGGGTATTTCTTGGCGAGATAATAGCGCCATCTGATAAGACTTACCGGCTTTGAAGATCGAGACATTCATGTCTTGTTTTGGTTTGGTTATTTGAGCCCCAGCAGCAATGCCGGGGTTTTTTTTGCTTAAAAAATCTGCCTGCCTTGCTTATACTGCTTTCCCAAGGCGTCATTTCGGAGGATGTCGATATCGAAAAAAATAATAAACGAGTTGGAGAGTTTTTATGTTCGCTAAAGTGTTCACGCTGTTGGTTTGGATTGCCATTGCTGTTAACTGGTTGGTACCTGCGTTATTGCCGGAAGATATCGCGCTGGGACTACATTATACAGGGCTAGCCTTAGTCGCTGCTCATGTCCTAGAGGTGCTGGTCTTTTCGAAGCGAATCCTCAGCAATGGCAGACCGTTACAAGATGGTCTATTGGTTTTACTGTACGGTTATTTCCACGCTAAGGATCTAAAGGTATCATGATTTATCGTTAGCTCGCTTTCCCTCGTAACTGCAGCATAGCGTTGAAGCTGTCTTCTGTTGTAGAGCGACTATAATTTAGCTACTTCATGCGGTCTGTGGCGTACGGCTGATAGGCTTGGTTTTAGCTGGCAGAAAGCGCCTTCTTGGGGCTAAGATGGAATCAACGGACTGTTTTGCTACGCGATCATACTGTATGTACGCCGAGCTTACCTCAGAGGTAATTGCAGCCCTATTGCTTTTTACCTAATGTAATCGGTATAAACACTGATTGATTGTTGAGCGGCATTACTGCCCGGCGAACAGTCGACTATATAAGGGCTTAGCGCGAAGTCTGAGCCCCGTTGAACCGAGGATTAATAATGCCAGAATATAAAGCTCCGTTACGCGAAATTGACTTTGTTCTTAATGAGTTGCTCAATGTGAACGAGCACTATGAGTCATTGCAGGGAGTGCAGGAATTAACGCCGGATTTGCTGAGTGCTATCTTGGAAGGCGGCGCGCAGTTTGCCGAAGGTGTTGCGGCACCCTGTAATCGCGATGGCGACGAGATTGGTTGTCAGTGGTCGGCTGAGGGTGTAACTACGCCTCCCGGTTATAAAGAAGCGTATCAGCAGTATGTTGAAAGCGGTTGGCCCTCGCTATCTGGTGACCCAGAGTTTGGCGGTCAAGGCTTGCCGAGCTCGGTTGCTGTCTTTATCAACGAGATGAACGGTTCAGCCAACTGGGCTTGGTCCATGTATCCTGGCTTAAGCCACGGCGCAGTTGCTACCGTTGATCATCACGGTAGTGATGCACAGAAGGCTGCTTATCTACCTAAGCTACTCGAGGGCAGCTGGACTGGTACCATGTGTCTGACAGAGCCTCACTGTGGCTCGGATCTTGGTTTGCTACGGACGAAAGCAGTCAAAAGTGACGATGGCAGCTATGCAATCAGTGGTACCAAGATCTTTATCTCTAGTGGTGAGCACGATATGGCCGAGAACATCGTCCATATGGTTATTGCGAGGGTAGAGGGCGCGCCGAAGGGCACGAAGGGCATCTCGCTGTTTATTGTTCCTAAGTTTAATGTTGATGCAGAGGGTAATCTTCTCGACCGTAACGGTGTGAGCTGTGGCTCTATTGAGCATAAAATGGGCATCCATGGTAACTCTACCTGCGTGATGAACTTTGACAGCGCCAAGGGCTTCTTGGTCGGTGAAGGGCCGGAGAATGTTGGTCTGCATCAGATGTTTACCTTTATGAATGCGGCTCGTCTCGGTACTGCGACGCAGGGGCTTTCGCATGGTGAAGCAGCCTTTCAGGGCTCGCTCGCCTATGCTAAAGAGCGTTTGCAGATGCGTTCGCTGACGGGCCCTAAGAACCCAGAGGGGCCTGCGGACGCGATTATCGTGCACCCTGATGTGCGACGTATGTTGCTGACCCAGAAGTCTTTGGTCGAGGCCTCGCGCGCCTTAATCTACTACTGTGCAGTATTGGTTGATAAGACTGAGCACGGCAGCGATGAGGTGAAGGAAGAGGCTGAAGGTATGCTGGCCTTCTTGACGCCAATCGCCAAGGCCTTTACCACGGAGACGGGCTTGGAAAATGCCAATATCGGCATTCAGATGTTTGGTGGTCACGGCTTTATTCGTGAGCACGGCATGGAGCAAATCGCTCGAGATGCCCGTATCTCTACTCTCTATGAAGGCACTACCGGCATTCAGGCTCTCGATCTGATCGGTCGTAAGGTATTGGGTACCGGCGGTAAGTCGTTGATGAATTTCACCAAAGTGGTGCATCAGTTCTGTAAGGAGAACGATGGCGAGCAGATGGCCGAATTTGTTGCACCGTTGAAGGCAATCAACAAAGAGTGGGGCGAGCTGACGCTGAAAATTGGTGAGGCAGGCGCACAGAATGCCGATGAGGTCGGTTCAGCCTCGGTTGATTATCTGATGTACTCTGGTTATGCCGTGTTGGCCTACTTCTGGGCGCGTATGGTCAAGGTGTCGCAGGACAAGCTGGCAGCGGGAGAGGGCGATCAGCGTTACTACGAGGCAAAGATCAAGACGGCTCAGTTCTACTATAACCGTATCTTGCCGCGCACAGAGTCATTGGCGACAACCATGTTGTCAGGCTCTAAGTGGCTGATGCAAATGGATGAAGACGAGTTCAGCCTATAGTTCTAGGGGACGATGGCCGAGAGCTCTTCTGTTGCTCAGCCCCTCGTGCAACAGAGAGTGAATAGCAGCGACTGATCACGATGTGATCAGTCGTTTTTTTATGCCCACAATAATCACGCCGCGTTATATTGCTTGAGTTTTCTCTAGCGAGTTCATAGGGTAGAAGGCAGGAAGAAGAGTGCTATAGAGTTTGATTGCGGGGTAATATAATGGAAGATAATAAATTATCGGCAGGGGACAAGCGTCGCGTCGAGGTTTATCTGAGTTCTGGCTTCAATCGAACACAGCGGAAACCGTTCCGCCCGTGGCGGTTATTGGCTGTCTTGCTGATCGTGATGACGGGGCTGAGTGTCGCGAGTATAGTGATTGCTCGTTGGAGCGGTGTTTTTTGAGCGCATTGTTAGTGCGTTCAAAACTCCCAGTGAATGCCGAACTCTACACTTTCGTCATTTGCCAGGATATTAATATTCTCTGCCTCAGGGACATAGAGTGATTCACCGCTGTATGAGAGATCTTGCAGGCTTTTGATCAGTGCGACCACGGGAATTGCGATCGGCTCTTGCCCTTCTATACGAGGGTCAACATGTTGGCTACGCAGAAGATGGTTAAATCTTTTATCCAGTGCTTGTGCAGCTGGCCGTTTGTTATCTATAGATTCACCCGCCAAGCATTGCCATGATAGCGTCATCAATAGGCAGGCTGTAATACTGTGTAAAAGTCGTTTCGGCTTATATGTTGTTATCATTATTGCTCGACTCGCTTACTAACTATTCTAACTATTATCGACTCTAGGTAATCTATTCGAGTTTTATTTTAGCATAACTGATTTTCTTGTCGATTAATCTTACAGATGGCCGAACTGTGATTTAGTTAACTATTTGTTGTCGATCAAATTAGGTAGGCTGCGTCGCAGATTAAGCCTTCGGTGGAATAAATGATTAGTGATCCTGTTTTTTATCTATACGCGATTCCGGCAGTGTTGATCTTCGGCATGGCAAAAGGGGGCTTTGGTGGCGGTATCTCAGTCATCGCGGTGCCGTTATTGGCAATGGCGACCGATCCCGTGACCGCCGCGGCGATTCTTCTGCCTTTGCTAGTGGCAATGGATATTGTGGCGCTGTGGAGTTTTCGTGGGCAATTTAGCCGGACTAACCTGCGTATCTTATTGCCAGGGGCGATCGTGGGTGTGGTGATCGGTAGCTTTGGCTTTCACTACCTGTCGGAGGCGGCGATACGGCTATTAATTGGAGTTATCTCTCTGGGTTTCTGTGCGAACTACTATCTTGCGAGGGCGGCGACGGAGCAGCGTTCACCCAGTGCTCTACGAGGTGGTTTTTGGGGCATGGTCGCTGGTTTCACGAGCTTCGGTATTCATGCGGGAGCGCCGCCTGTGAGTATTTACCTGTTACCGTTACAGCTTGAGAAGAGGCGTTTGATGGGGACCATGGCAATATTCTTTGCCGTGGTGAATTTCGTTAAATTGATACCCTATACTTGGCTCGGGGAGTTCAGTAGTACTAATTTATGGACGTCATTGGTTCTGCTGCCGCTGGCCCCGCTTGGTGTTAGGCTTGGCTACTACCTGTTACACAAGGTGGATGAGCAATGGGTCTACCGGCTGTGTTATTTCTTTCTCATGGTGGCGGGGGGTAAGCTCTTTTACGAGGGTGTAATAGGAACCGTTTTTGCCTAGTCACCTGATGTGGTGTGTTAATGATAAAAGGCTGTTGAAGAGATTGTCTCGATAGCCGGATGTGGTAACAATGGAGTGATAATGGGGGCGATTGCTGGGCAGGGATAGCGGATTTTCCTCCAGAAATAATAATGATTATTGTGAAAGGTGAGCCAGATGAATAAGCAGAAGACAGTGGCTGATGCCGCAGCGTTAGGCCGAGTATTGGTGACGGGGGGAGCTGGTTTTGTCGGGCAGAACCTCGCGAGAACATTATTGGATAGCGGCTGTAAGGTTAGAGTCTTCGATTTAGCCCTCTGCCCACTGGAGCATGAAAACCTCGAGAAGATTCAGGGTAATATCTGTGATGAGGCCCTGGTCGCCGAAGCCTGTAAAGATATCGATACGGTGTTTCATACCGCCGCAATCATCGAAATACGTTCCTCCAAGGCTGTGCCTGAGTCAGTACGAAAGCTCTCCTACGATATTAATCTCGGGGGGACGAAGAATATCGTCGCAGGTTGTCTACAACAAGGTGTGCAGCGCCTTATCTATACCAGTTCGAACAGTGTGGTGATCAATGGTCAGCCGATTAGTCACGGCGACGAGACGATGGCCTATGTGGAGGACTACCGAGACCTCTACACAGAGACGAAGACTAAGGCAGAGCGCTTCGTGTTGGCGAATAACGGCAAGAACGGTTTGTATACCTGCGCCATTCGACCGAGTGGTATCTGGGGGCCGGGCGATCAGACGATGTTTAAACTGTTAATTGAGCAGCTGATTAAAGGGGTGTTGAAGGTGCGGCCGGGGGATGGCTCTGCCAAACTGGATAACTCTTATGTGCACAACTTGATTCACGGCAAGTTGTTGGCGGCGCTGCAGTTGAAAGACGGTGGCAGCTCACCTGGCGAGGCCTACTTTATCAATGATAACGAGCCGGTCAATATGATGGACTTCTCTCGACCGGTGATCGAGGCGCTGGGCCACCCGTTCCCGAAGCGGACGATTCCCTTTAAGTTTCTTGTGGCTATCTTGACGGTCTGGCAGAAGGGTCATGAATGGTTCAAACTGCCAGAGCCGCCACAACCGCCGTTGGCGGTCGAACGTATTTGTATCGATAACTACTTTAGTATCGAGAAGGCGCGTGACCAACTTGGCTATGAGCCACTATACAATACGGAGGAAGCGATGAAAGAGTGTCTACCGTATTATCATCAGCTTCATCAACAAATGCTTGCGGCGCTGAGAAAGTAATGACCGACGACGGCGCTAACAAAAAGGGCTGATGCCCTTTTTGTTCTCACCGATGGGGCTTGCTACGTGAGGGTATCGCTCATTTTCGGCAGCTAAATCAGGTTCTTTTAAGCGTTAACCGAACAGTATTGCTGCGACTCACAAAGCTCACACTCCAGCTGAGTGCAAACTGCTGCTGAGCCAGCCACGAGCGGGGTATCGCCCAGTTCTAGGTGGCGACTAAGTTTCAATGACGCTGTCGCCAGAGCATCTGCGTCGCCGATGATGGCGTATTTGAGTAACAGTTCGTCAACGGCGAGTAGTGCCTCATTGAGCTGACGCAGTGGTTCTCGTTGATCAAACTCATCGCCGAGTAGCTCGCGCAATCTGACGATGATCAGCATCGATTCAGCGAGCTGTCGGTTGCTCCTCATCAGCAGTAAGTCATCATAGGATAGATGCAGATCGCAGAGTGATTGACGAAGTGTCGCGATACTTTTATGCAGACGAGAGTTGGTGGAAGTTAATAGCTTGTCGATCAGCTTTGTCTTTAGTCGTTCGTTGGCGGCTCTCATGAATTGACTCCCTAGTTTGCGGTAAAAAGTATCTTTTCTGTTCCTGAGATAAATATAGGAGTGGAGAAAAATAGCGCCGTAAGGACATGTCCGTAGAAAAGACGATTATTTCTGATGTTTTATTTCGTTTTTTTACGCGATACTTGCCCACATATTCTATGTTGTTGATTGAGGAACCTCCTATGGCGGCGACGCTATTTTATGTACACGACCCGATGTGCTCATGGTGCTGGGCCTATCGGCCGGCCTGGCAGCAACTGAAACAGCTGTTACCGAGTGAACTGCTTGTTGAATATGTTGTGGGCGGCTTGGCGCCGGATAGTGATGAGCCTATGCCGGTTGACCTGCAAGAAGATATTCAGGGCTATTGGCGTAAAATTCAACAGCAACTGGGGACCGAGTTCAATTTCGACTTTTGGAGTAAAAATACGCCTCGTCGCTCGACTTACGAAGCTTGTAGGGCGGTTATTGCCGCCGATAAGCAGGGCTATGCAGAGGCGATGATCGAGGCTATTCAGCGTGGTTACTATCTGCAGGCAAGGAACCCCTCTGATCGTGATGTGTTGGTCGCTATGGCGAAAGAGCAGGAGCTCGATGTCGCAGTTTTTCTCGCAGATCTCGACGAAGCAGACACCGAAATAAGGCTGCTCGATGATATTGCGATGGCGCGACGCTGGAAGGTGCCGGGCTTCCCCTCTCTTGTCTTGCTCGTTGGCGATCAATTGCACCACATCGAGGTTAACTATCAGGACCCTCAGCTAACGCTACAGCAGATTACAGCGTTGCTAGATGATTAGGGCGAGCAAAGCCGGCTGCTTACAGCGATGATTAGGTGTCTGCCCGTAGCTTTGCAGATCCGTTTGTATCGAAACTGATCTGCATCTCCTTCATCGCGTTGACGAAGTAGGAGCGAACAAACTTCGGCTTTGACTTGAGCCTTGGGTTGCGCAAGCGCGGGATGATGGCTTCGAACATCACCCTCAGCTCTAGGCGGGCAAGGTGTGAACCGATGCAGAAATGTTGACCGATGCCGAAAGATCGGTGCTGGTTGTAGAGATCGGGCATACGTTCCGGCCGGGTGACGTCGAACTCGCAGGCATCGCTACCAAATATATTCTCGTCATGGTTGACGCTGTGATAGTGCAAGATCACCTTGTCGCCTTGCTTGATAAGCTGGCCGCCGAGCTCGATGTCTTCCATGGCGGTGCGACGCATGGTGATGAAGGCGGTGCTATAGCGCAGTATCTCCTCGGTTGCCCCGGCAATTTTGTCGGGGTTGTCGACGAGGTACTGTAATTGTAGAGGGTTTTCCATCAGTAGGCGCATCCCCTGGGCGGTGACGGTACGAGTCGATTCATTGCCACCGACGAGCAATAGCACGAAGAACCAGCAAAACTCTTCTTGGCTGAGTGCTTCGCCTGCCACGGCACCGTCTAGTAGTGCGCCGACAAGATCATTCTTCGGGTTGATCTTGTGCTGTTCGGCGAGGTTATTGGCGTAGGTAATGACCTCGAAGGCGGCGATTTGACCCTCTTCGCGCGAGGTGGACATATCAGGATCGTCGGCGAAAATCATCGTATTGGTCCAGTGAAAGAAGTCCTCCCTGTCGTCTGCAGGTACGCCTAATAGGTCGAGTATGGCGATCAGGGGAAGCTCTGCGGCGACATCTTCGACGAACTCACATTCGCCGTTGTTGGTAACGGCATCGAGGATGCGCTCGGCGTGGGCGCGGAAGGCAGGCTCATAGGAGTCAACGGCGGCGGGGGTGAAGGCGCGACGAATAATCTTGCGATACTTCTGATGGTTGGGTGGGTCCATGTTGATGATCTGCTGCTGCAGCATGAACTTAATGTCGTCATCCATCTCCATGGGGAAGGCAAGGTTCTCAGCGGAGGAGAACAGCTTCGGATTTTTCGAGACAAAGTCGAGCTCTTTTCGCTGAGTGACAAGCCAGTAGGGTATATCGGTGATCGGATCTTCCATGCGGAGGATTGGCCCTGCGGCACGGATCTCTTTTAGCTCTTGGTAAGGCATACCTTCGGCAAAAGTTTCGGGGTCTAGGGCGTTCGAGAAAGGGCATGTATTCATCTGATCTGACTCCTTGATGGCGTGGTTTATTATTCAAACTAAAGACTATTAGTTGTTAGTTAATTTGCCACAGCTTATTTATTGCGTCAATAAAAACACGGACAAAAAGTATGGTCATGGCCTGTCGAAGCACCTTTCGACACGCGAGAGTCAGTCATCTGGTTGATATAGGGCGAATCCGTTACGTGTATCTGCTAGCATCTTTGCGGATAAGAACGCTGAGGGCAGGTGATGTTTGAATTTTCGATGGCACTATGGGCAGTAGTAATGGGTCTGTTACTGGATTACCTGTTCGGTGAGGTGCGTCGCTACCATCCTCTCGTCGGGTTGGGCATCGTGGTGCGTGCGATTGAGCACTTACTGTGCCGGTCGCAACCGGTGCAGCGTGGTGGCGAAGACAGTTACGTCGCTCCCTCGAAGTATTGGCAGCGTGCTTGTGGGGTACTGGCGGTGTTGCTCGTGTTATTGCCCGTCATTACATTGGCTGTAGCACTACAATACCTGCTGCCGAGCAATGGACTGTGCTCGCTGTTAGTCGCCGCTGTGGCCGTGTATTTTGCCGTTGGCTGTCGTTCACTGGTTGAGCACGCACAGGCCATCTCTAAGCCGTTGCTTGTCGGCGACCTTGAGGCATCGAGAGTGGCGTTATCGATGATTGTCAGCCGTGATACCTCGGAGTGCGATGAACGAGAGGTGGCGGCGGGGACGGTTGAATCGGTACTGGAGAATGGTAGTGATGCAGTGATTGCACCGCTGTGTTGGTTTTTGTTGCTGGGTATCCCAGGGGTGCTGGGTTACCGAGTCATTAATACGCTCGATGCGATGTGGGGCTATAAGAACGACCGCTACTGTCATTTTGGTTGGTGCGCAGCACGCTTAGATGACGTGGCAAACTTGCTGCCGGCAAGGCTTTGCGCCCTGGCTTATGCCCTTTGCGGGCAGACGAGGGTGGCGCTGCGTTGTTGGTGGCGTCAGGCGAAGCATTATAAAAGCCCTAACGGTGGGCCCGTGATGGCATCGGGTGCTGGTGCTATAGGGGTTGTGGTAGGAGGCGAGGCGACCTACTTTGGTAGCACCCTGACGCGCACTTCGCTGGGCGAGGGGCGACCGGCGATAGCACAAGATATTGATGCCAGTGTCGATTTACTGTTGCGCTCGATTGCTGTTTGGCTGTTATTATTAGCTCCTTTCGCTCTGCTCTAAGGTTTTTGGCTGGGTGTTTGCTGTTGCGAGTAGGTTTTAGATAGATAATGAAGAAGTTAAAGCATGGCGGTAATCTTCGCCAGATGGCCGAGCGCTATCAGATCGATCACGGACAATGGTTAGACCTGTCTACCGGTGTTAACCCTTACCATTACCCTATTGGCGATATCCCCGCGGTATTCTTTCAGCATCTACCCGATAGCCAGGAGGCACTTCTACAGGCTGCTCGACGTTATTATGGTTGCCAGAGTTTACTGGCATGCAGTGGCTCGCAGCAGGTTATTCAGATAATGCCACGGCTCATTGCTCCAATAAGGGTTGCCTTACCTGACAGTGGCTACCAAGAACATGCCTATCGTTGGCAATTGGCGGGGCATACACCATGCTGGTATGACGGTTATAGTCCCGAGACCCTCGAAGCATTGATTGTCGACGAAGGGGTCGAGGTAGCTGTCATTATCAATCCGAACAACCCTACGACGGCACTGATTTCAGTTGAGAAAATTTTACAGTGGGCGGGGGTAATGGCTGAGCGGGGAGGCCTACTTATTGTCGACGAAGCTTTTATAGATTTAACACCGGTGCAGAGTGTTGCACCGTTCGCCGATAGGGCGGGTTTGATGGTGTTGCGTTCCGTCGGTAAATTCTTTGGTTTGGCGGGGATTCGTGTTGGCTTTGTCTTGGCGGAAACTGCGCTACTTCGTCGTGTTGAGCAGGAGCTATCGCCGTGGCAGGTGAGTGGCCCGGCGGAGTATCTGATGATCGAAGCACTATCCGATACGCCCTGGCAGCATGCAAATAGCCAAGCTATTAATGAGTCCAAGGAAATGTTGGCAGCCTTGTTGCGGCAACACCTAGTTTCGCGGATTGATGATGGCGGGTTGTTCTTGTCGTGTCGGCTCGAGCATGATGCCGCCCTATCGCTGTATGAGAAGCTGGCTCGTCGGGGCATTGCTATTCGCTGGGGGGTTTATAATAAGCGCTGGGCCTTCGTTCGGTTTGGCCTTATTCGTCGAGAAGACGGCGCTAACTTTCTGCGTTTGAGCCAAGCCTTAGCGAGTTAACTGTTGACCGGCAATCGTCATGCCTATTTTGGCGGGTTATTGTTGAGTGTTTTTCTTTTCGTACTAGTGACACCTGATCGGGTGGTGTTGCACGTCAGTACTAGAAAGTTGCCGATATTCTTTTAATCTTTCGCGTCACTTAACATTTTTTCCTCCAGTCAGTTGCTAGATTGAGATCATCGCCAATAATGTTGGCGGTGTTTGCGTTCGCTTACCTTAAGAGCGTTGTTTTATAAGCTGCCTGGCATAATGCGTGACGATATGTTGAGTGCTGATATTTTTTTGTTTTTTGTTTTTTTGTTTTTCTAATGAAAAAATATTGCTTGTAGATATAAAAGCGACAATTTTTTGGTCGAGTATTTTCAATATTTCAGTTTTTCGCTGGGGTAGTCTTTTGTCAGTTTTATGCTCTTTCAGTATTTGTAAATAATAATCAGTTTTATAAAAAACATAATAAAAATATTAGAGGGAATTATGATGGGGATAAATAAAGGAGTTTTAAAAGCGGCGATCGCTTTTATTACAGCGACACTGTGTGCCGCTACTTTTGCCGGCGGTGGTGGGCCACCTAAACCAACGGTTTCTGCAGAGCGCGTTCATATCACGTTTACTGCAGACACCAATCCCGCGAAGTTGATGCCGATACGTATTCTTGAGGGCATTGAAATCTGGCCGGCGGAAGATGAGAGTAATGTGACGCATTACAATGTTTACTGGGGCGACTCGGAAAGAAATAAGTTAGGAATAGCACTTGCACCTAAACTTGCTCATATCCCTGTGCGCGGAGATGGCGAGGTGATTTCCTATGACTTTAAATCTGCTTTGAAAATGGAGGCCGGCGCCATTTGGGTCTTAGTCTGCACCGAGAATAATGGCAAAGAATTCTGCGGCAAAGAAAAAAATATGGAAAAGGTAACGGATGATTTAATCGGCACTTTCCTCACGCTTAACTCAATTAAAAAGTTGATTAAAGATAACAATGAACAGTCGTGCTCTGGCTTAGAGGTTATGGCGACCTGTGGCGACCTTGAGTGTAATGGTATTGAGACAGAACAAAGCTGTCCTTCTGATTGCTCGAGCTATGGATTGTCGTCATTTAATTATCAGACTCTCTGCGACGAAGTTAAGAATGTCTACCACCCAGAGAGTGTCGCGGATGTTCAGGATATTATAAAAAATGCTGCGGCCAACGGGCAGCATGTAAAGGTTAACGGTGGTGCCGGCTATAAGGGTACGACGGGCTCAGCGAGTGATATCGTTTGTACCGATGGCGTAGTTATCAGTATGGATAAGTTCGATCATCACGCTGCAGGCCTTGAGATGGCATTGGAGACATATGAGGAGCAGGAGGTAGTGAATATTCCTGCGGGCACCAATCTTCATGAGGTGGGCGAATGGCTCTATGAGCGTGGTCGTGGCATCGGCTTCACTCATTTGGGGTGGCGCCACCCGTCTATTGCAGGCGCTATTGGTACCTCGGCTCATGGTAGCTCACCACGTCATAACGGTATTGTTTCGCACCGGGTTGTGGCGATGGATATTGTTAATCCTGAGGGCGAGTTAGAGACATTCTCGGCGGGTACCACAGGCGTTACTGATCCGGACCTATGGAAGGCGATGACGACACACTTAGGATTCTTTGGCGTCATTACCGGTGTGCGTGTGGCAGTAGAGGACGCAAAGAATCTTCAGGTCAAAGTCACTTTTCATAATCAGCGAGAGCTGTTTTCTGAGAATAAAGCAGGCAGCATCTTTGACGATATAAAAGACTGTGATTACGGTACTTATAATTGGTTTCCTACACTCAATAAATACATGAAAACCTGCGGTAAGCTTACTACGAAAGAGGCTGAAGATGGAGCGGAAAATCGCCTGTTATTCCCCTATATTGACTTGTCGCAGCTGTCTGCCCAGCAGACCATGCAGATATACCAGCTTGGCGCCTGTCAGCCGGAGAGTGGTGCTCATCAGATGATGTCAAAGATGCGGATGAACGGTTGGCATCTGACGCCGCCACTGGTGAAAACTATCGGTGGCAAGACGCGCTATACGAGTGATGCCATTGGCCCAGTACACCGAATGATCTCAGCTAAGCTAATCGATACTGTGCCGCGTGAGGTTTTTCAAATGGATTGGGAGGTATCTGTGCCTGCTGAAAACTTGCAAGCGGCGATGGAATATCTTAAAGATGCGACCAACGGTGACAACATTAGCGGCAGAGAGATTCCTGTGTCGTTGATTGGCATGTTTATCCGCTTCTCGAAAAGTGAGGATAAGACGCTGATGGCCTATACAGGAACAGGTGGCCCCTTTAAAGATGGCACCATTACTGCCCATATCGAGACACCTATCTTTGTGCCGGTGAATCTGACGCCAGAAGAGTTTGATAACTATATGGGTCCTTATGAGGAAATTATGGAGAATCTGGTGGTGAAATATGGTGCACGAGGACACTGGGGTAAGAACATGCACTCGATGGATCCTTGGCTGTTTGAGCTGCAACAGGAAGTCGGCTCTTACGATTATGATAGCCGCTTTCAGCGTTTCAGTGAGCAAGTGGGGCGATTTGACCCGAAGGGTATGTTTGCCAACCGTGCAGCGAAGACCCTCGGTATAGAATACCCTGAGTATAACTACCCCGCTGACTGGTGATCATTAGTTAAGATCGTGGAATTATATTCCTCGATACCGAAAGCGATATAGCGCGTTCTAAAGTGCCAGCATGTTGCCGGCACTTTATTCTTGGCTATTTATTGGAACGCTATTATTTCTCCCAGCTTCGCGACTAAATCGTCGTTGGTGACTCGGGGCTGTAACGCACAGGTTTGTTGTTGTTAGGGTTAGGAGTTCTGACGCTAAGAAACAAGCAAGGTACACCCATAGCAGCCATAAACCAGAAAATATTAATGTCAGAGTGGTGCATTAACCAACCACATGCTGCGGATACCAGAGCTAATGCAAAGCCTGCAGGAATTGCATGGTAAAGTGATTGCAAGGCCATGTAATTGTGCTTCCTATTCTCCTCAACATAGCGTACTGAAGAGAGAATGGTGCCGGAGAAAGTAATGCCGTGCAGAATTTGACAAATAATTAATACCGGTAAATCTGTTGATACTGCCATTAGCCCCCAGCGAACAACGACCGTAGCGGCGGCAAGCTTAAACAGATTTTTTACAGACCAGTTAGAAAAAGCCTTACGGCTAATAAAGTAAAACACGATGACCGATATTGTTGATAGGCTCCAGAGGTAACCAATGGTATCTGAATCGATGCCGGCGTCTTGCCAATAGATGGCACTAAAGAAGTAGTAGCCACCGTGACTGCCCTCAAGTAGAGAGGCAATTGTTATAAAGAGGAGTGTATCTTTACAACGCAACACCTTAAGAATATTGATTTTTCCTGTCGTGGCTTGGTTGTGTTTATAGGTCATAGCAACAGTGGGTTTCATTAGCGTGCTAAGCAAGGTTACGCCTAAGCCAACGGCGCCCATAATAGGAACGATATCAACGCCATAGTTTTTAATGACCCAGCCCATGCATGAGGAGGCAAGCGTTAGTGCAACGGCTCCCCACAAACGGGTGTAACCATAATCGAGCTGTTTATCTCGAGCGTAGTAGTTTGATATTGCATCAGAGACGGCTACTGCTGGACCAATGGCTAAATTAAATAAAATAAGTAAAAAGGCTAAAACCCAAAAGTTTGATTCAATTGTGCCGACCCATATAAAGGCAATAAAACCGAGCAGACTAAAAAACATTGAGTAACGTAGAAAGGGTATTAGATGCTCTACTTTGTGGAAAAGAGGGGTGAAAGTAATATTGATAATACAGCGTGCGGTTAGGCCAAAACCTACTAGCATTCCTATATCGGCATCGGTGACGCCTAGTTTCTCCAACCATAAGCCACGAAAGGGTAGATAGACCCCGTAGGCAAACCAGAAGGTAAACTGATACGTTGACATCCATAGGGAGGGTCGGCAATTAAGCATTTTATGAAAGCTCTGAGGACGAGGGCGCTAAAGCTAACGAGAATCATTCTCGATTGCAAGCTCGTCTCTGAATACTTCGTTTTAGGCTGATCTGGCGCACTATTATTATAGGAGGATATTAAGGGGTTAATATTTTTTAAGGACCGTTATGGTAGCTTGTCATTACCTAATAATATTTTTTTTCTAGAGCTTTAATGGGTTTGTAATAAAGTAAAACTCGAAAATAAAAAAAGTTTACAAATAAAAATAATTTATAAATAAAGGTGAGTGATATTTATGCTTCAGGTTAACCTTAGGTTTGTGAAAAAAAATACTGTGAGTTTTCTTTTCGCCTTACTAGCATTCAATGTGTTGGCGAGCCCTGTCTCTCACGCTATAGAAAAGCGCGATGTGCCAGTAAAGGTGTCCTCTCAGCTCTCTGAGACAGTATCTGCAGAGGATAATCAGGGGTTTATTGCCGCGGTAAAGTTGCGGCAGCTTGATCGAGTTAAGCAATTCCTATCGGCCGGTATTGATGTAAATGTAATGCAGGGGAATAAATACCCGGCGATCTTTTATGCCAGTGGTAAGGGCTACCGGCATATTTTACAGGCGCTTATTGATCAAGGTGCCGATGTAAACCAGCCCGGTCGTGGTGGTTGGACACCGCTAATGGTTGCAGCGTTACATGGGCATCAGGACAATATCGCTCTATTGCTGGCAGGCGGCGCCGACCTAGAGCGGCAGAATGTCGATGGCCGTAGTGCACTGATGTATGCTGTCGCAGAAAACCAGCAGCAAGCGGTAGAACAGCTGTTGGCAGCCAAAGCGAATGTCATGGCGGTAGTGGGCGAGAACGCGACGGTAGCGTTGCAAGGTGGCGGCCTGAGTGTACTAGCTATTGCGATCTCAGCTAACCATCTCAATCAGGTTGAGCTATTGTTGCAGGCAGGCGCGAAGCCAAATGGCAGGCCTGGGGCGGCTCCGCCACTATATTATGCGCTGCTTGATAATCGTCTAGAGATCGCCGAACTTCTGCTTGCCGCTAAGGCTAATATTCACTGGCGAGATCGACATGGTAATAGCTTGCTGCACCGGCTGGTGTTGAACGCTGATGTCTCGACGATTGATTATCTGTTGGCTAAGGGGGTAGTGCCAGGGCTGCGTAACCAACGCGGAGAAAGTGCGCTAATTCTTGCCGCTAATAGTGGTCAATTACCCAGTTTCCAGCGACTTTTGCATGAGGCATCAGATGAGGAAAAGCAGGCGGCACTGTTCGCTGCGGCAACATCGGGCGTTACCCAGGTTGTAGTTGAGCTGCTGGCGTCGGGAGTGGCGGTGAATAGCGTCGATGCCGATGGGCGTACAGCGCTGATGTTGGCAGCTGCTCTACGTCATCATGTGTTGGTTGAGCAACTGCTCGATCGTCATGGGGTGGCAATCAATCAGCGTGATAACAATGGCGAGACGGCGTTGATGATGGCGGTAATGGCGAGGCCCTCTAAGCTGCGCGTGGTTGAGGCATTACTCGCCGCCGGCGCAGACCTTGATGCGACCAACGCGGCTGGGCGGACGGTGTTGGCGCAGGCAGTGCAGGTAGATTATGTGCCGCTGCAAATTGTGCGTCGACTGATCGTCGCCGGCGCAGAGAAAGCGCCGGCGTTACAGGTACTGCAACAATTGCGTCAGCAGCAGGGTGAGCTGCAGGAGACTCAACGCCTAGCGTTGCTCACCGATATGTTAATGGATTAGCTTTTCGAGATATTTTCGCTGGCGGTTGTAGCCAATAATTAAGCAGAAGATTGTCAGCGCGCTGCCGCCATAGTTTAGTACCAGGCCGTAACGTTGATACAGTGTCTGCGTGTTAAATATTGGCAGTGTTGCGATTCCTGTCGCGACGCTATTGGCGTTTAATCTGCTGCCATCGACGACGTCTCCACGGCTGTCGAGCGCTAAGCTAATGCCGCCGTTAGATACTCTTAGCCAGGGGCTGCGGTATTCGATGGCGCGAAAAGTACCGAGTGCGAGGTGGCTGATAGAGGCTCTACTGCGGTGGTCAAACCAGCTATCGTTACTGGGGTTGATGATAATATTAAAGTCTTGCAGGCGCAGGCGCTCGGAAAATAATATTTCATAACAGATTGGTGTGGCGGCATGGATTGTGGGGGTGATTTCGACGGCGTCTGCGGCGGGTCCGGTCTTGTAATTCAGTGTCTCGGGGAACCAACGTGATAGTATCGGTAGTTGTTTTTGTAGCGGCAGAAACTCGAAAAACGGCACTAGCTGCTGTTTATGGTAGCTGGCGATTAGCTTGCCGTCGGCAGAGATGAGTTGGTTGGCATTGTAGTAGCCGTCGCGGTTTCCCGCGCTGTTGCTCGTTGGATAGACATAGCCGGAGTTGAGCAGGATAGGTGTTTCAATCTGCTCGATTAGTTGTGTGACTCTCTGGCGATCATTGTGGCTCTCCTGCCAAGAAAACGCTGGCGGAAACTCGGGCCAGACGATCAGCTCTGGACCAGTGCCAGAGTGTTGTTGGCTCAGCTGTTTACTGAGGTCAAACAGTGCGAGTGTATTGTCTTGTGGGGACAGATTGGGCTGTATGAGGCCTACGCGTAGCTGCTGCGTGGTATTTTCAGCGCGGTACTTGTCGATACTGTAGTAACCGTAGCTGAAGACGCCACCCGTCAGTAGTAGTGCGGCTGCTATGTTGTGTAAGCGGTTATTTTTACGTTTGTTTGTGGAGCAGATATTGGCAATGATTTTATTGAAAAGTACCATCGTAAATAACAGTAAACCGACACCGCCGATGTCGACCAGTTGAATGACAGCTAGGTTTTCGAACTGCGTCTGGGCGATTGAACCGGGTATTAGCGTCGCGAAGGCGATATAGCTACTGCTGAACAGCAGGGCGCTTAGCAGGGCGTTGATCACGCTGTGAGCGGTGAACTGTATTAGCGACCAGAAGATCCCAATGACGGCGTAAGGTAGCGCCAGCAGCGCGGATAGGCACAGCCAGGCGACGGTGGCGGTGAGCGCTTGACTGCCGGTAAAGGCGGCGATCGCAGGCGTTAGCCAGTCGATTGACCAGGCCCACCAACAGAAACCCCAGAAAAAGAACAGTCCGGCGCAGCTTTTGGCACTGCTGCCGCGTACGGCGATAAATAATGGCGCGAGGCTAATCCAGGCGAGCCATGAGAGATCGGCGAGTCCTCCTGGGTTGCTTAAACAACTTAGCAGTATTGATAGGCTAACAAGGCCGAGGCGCACTAGGTTTGTTCCGCTGACCAGCATTGGCGTTATCTTCTCTTGGCCAGGTTACGGTTGCGTCAGCCTGTAATCGAGGCTCGTAGGCAGGAACCGTTCTAGCATTGTTATTATTCGCATTTATAGACGCAGTATGCCACGGCAATCTCGATGAGGCATAGCGTCCATCGAGTTTACGCTGTTTAGTGAGGCTGGCCCGTTATTTGCTAAAACTCAACTGCGTGGATTTCTAGTGAGTTGTGGCGGAGGGGCGATGATGTTTTGGTTGAAGTTACCGGTGAAAATTTTTCTTGTCGTCGTCTGGCTGGTCTTGATCGTTTTGTTCTGTATGCCGCTGCTGCAGGATCAGTGGCTATGGCTTGACGACGATATGGGCGACTTTAACGAGGCCGTTAATGAGGGCTTGCTAGAGACTGATGCGCACGGTCAGCGAGTGGTGCCGCAAGAGTTTGTCGAGCCGGCACTGCAATTTGATGAGCAGCGCTTGAAGTTGCTGCGGGAACAAGATCCCGACGCGAGCCGATAACCTTTCGTGAGCGAATTTGTCAGTATTGTAGAGCCTGATTGTCAATTGTTATCACGGCTAATCAGCTTATTATAATTAACTATGAATAGATGCGATGAAGTGCTGAGCTGATGCTGCGGTTTGCATCGATGAACAACAATAAAAGAGTAGCGACGGATGAAAAATAATATTGGCTTACTGCTGAAAAAGAGAGCGGAAATTAGTGCGGAGGTGGAAGCCTTTGTCGAGGTCGAAAGGCAGCGTCGCTATACCTTTGCCGAGCTTAACGAACGCTCAAATCGAGTGGCGCAGATGCTTTTGGCGCAGGGAGTCAAGGCTGGCGATCGAGTGGCGACGCTGCTAAAAAATGGCAGTGAGTTTATCGAGACCTATTATGCCATCGCCAAGATCGGCGCAGTGATGGTGCCGGTTAATTGGCGGCTAGTCGCAGCGGAGGTCGCTTATATCTTTGCCGATAGCGGTGCTGAGACGCTGCTCTACGATGCCGAGTTTGACGGTGTCATCGATGAGGTGGTGCGGGGCGAGACCACGGCGATAAAAAACTGGCTGCGGGTCAACGTGCCAGAGCTGCCAGCGACGCCTTACAGCCTCGATTACGAGGCGATGGTGACGTCGTC
The DNA here is from genome assembly GCF_003752585.1 of Sinobacterium caligoides. Taxonomy (NCBI): domain Bacteria; kingdom Pseudomonadati; phylum Pseudomonadota; class Gammaproteobacteria; order Cellvibrionales; family Spongiibacteraceae; genus Sinobacterium; species Sinobacterium caligoides. Next base: position 1,115,493 of record NZ_RKHR01000004.1, on the reverse strand, counting down.
GGCGAATACTGAGCCGACGATCGGCGCCTTCGATGACGACTTGCTGTTTATTATGTACACCTCGGGCACAACGGGAAGCCCTAAGGGCGCGATGCACAGTCATAACAATATGATGTGGGCTCAGCTGACCAGTTTGACGACGGCAGACATGCGCGCAGGAGATCGCTTCTTGCTGCCGCTGCCGATGTTTCACGTCGGCTGCTTAGTGCCGGTATCGCAGCTGGTACACCGCGGCGCGACCGGCATTATTCTCCGTGATCTTGACATGGCGGCAATGTTCCGCGCGATCGAGCAGGAGCGGGTAACCATCTTTATGGCGGTGCCGATGATACTGCAGTTTATGTTGATGACCCCTGAGCGCGAGCAATACAGCATGGAGACGGTGCGTTGGATTGCTACGGGGGCGGCGCCGGTGCCGGTGGCGATGATCGAGCAGTGGCAGGCGTTGGGAGTGGCGATTTATCAGGCTTATGGTCTAACTGAGTCCTGTGGGCCTGGGACGTTGCTGCTGCCGCAGGATGCGATTGATAAAGTGGGCTCGTGTGGGCGGCCGCAGATGCACACCGAATTGAAGGTGGTCGATGAACAGGGCAAGCGCATCGCGGCCGGCAGCGACGAAGTTGGCGAGCTATGTCTCGCCGGCAACCATATTATGCTGGGCTATTGGAATAACCCGGAGGCGACGGCAGAGGCGCTGCGCGATGGCTGGCTACACACCGGTGATCTTTGCCGTATCGATGCGGAGGGCTGCGTGACGATCTGCGATCGCAAGAAGGACATGCTGATCTCGGGGGGGGAAAACATCTATCCGGCCGAGCTAGAGAATGTGTTAGCGGGGCACGGCAAGGTACAGGAAGTTGCAGTTATCGGTATTGCCTCTGAGAAATGGGGCGAGACACCGCTGGCGATTGTAGTACTGATGCCCGGCGAAGAGGCTGAAGAGGAAGAGCTGATTGGCCACTGCCGAGAGCATCTGGCGGGATACAAGGTGCCGCAGTGTTATGCCTTTGTGACGACGCTGCCACGTAACGCCTCGGGGAAGTTGTTGAAGCCACAGTTGCGCCAGCAATATAACAGCCCGGCGCCCTTCTAAACTTTAGCGGCTCTGGGTAGATTCCTGCATGCGTTTCATGCGCATGTAGGTCTCGCGATCGATACTGATGAACAGCCCCTCACAGCTGGCAGTCATGCTGCCATTGGCCCAGATTTCGGCGCGCAAAGTATTCTTACGTCCCTCGATGCTGACGACCTTGCCAGTGAGTTTCAGCTCAGTATTGAGCGGTGTGGGCTTATGGTAGCGTGTGGTTAGCGAGCCGGTGACGCCGGGTTGGCCGGTAATTTTTTGGCCAAGGCCGAGGAATTGATCGAAGAGAGCGGCGACAAAACCGCCGTGCACGCTATTGGGGGGGCCTTCATAGTGCCAGCCCATGTTGACGCTGCCGTAAATCGCCTCGTCATCCATCCATACCATGATCGGCGGCGCCAGTGGGTTACACTTTCCGTCGAGGGGGTTGAGTTCGTAGGCGATAGTGGAGAGCGTGCCATAGCGTTGTTCGTCCTGCGCCTCGTATTCGGCTCTGCCGAGAATTTGCCGACTGCTGGCTAACTTATCGGCCTGCGCCTGCACCACCTCGCTGATTGCTAGAATCTCCTCGGTGTCATTCGTGCAGGTCACCAAGTTGGCGATCAGCGCACGGGTAGCGTCGGCCAGCTTTCGTTTGGCGGCCCATTCGTCGTTGAGGGGAGGGTATAGGTCAGGGCTATCGAAGGGGAAGTATTTCTCGCTCATTTTATCATTCTTGTGTAGAGAATTTATTTTATTATTATTGATTAGAAGGGGAAAGTAACCATCTGTTCAGGTGGTGGGGCGTGAGTCGCGAGAATATTATAGCGTTAATGAGTGTGGAGAAAGAAAATCAGCAAACAAAAAACGCGCCAGTAATGGCGCGTTTTTTACATGGAGCCGTTTTTATTTTTAGTCGAGCTTGCCGAGCAGGGCGCCACCGGTTGGGATGCCAACGCCGGAGGTGACGAGGACGTTGTTAACGTCTTTGGCGGGCTGATTAACTGAGCTGCCGCGCACCAGACGGGTCGCCTCGACGATACCGTTAACGCCGTGGATATAGGCCTCGGACAGTTGCCCGCCATGGGTATTGGTGGGGAGACGGCCGTCGAGACGCAGACTACCAGCGTTGACGAAGTCACACGCCTTGCCCTTATCGGCAAAGCCCCAGCTCTCTAACTGCCAGAGCACGATAGGGGTGAAGGCATCGTAGATAACGGCGGCATCAATATCATCAGGAGTGAGCCCTGACTGTTTGTAGGCCGTCTGGGCAGCGATATCCATCGAAGGAATTGCAGCAATTTCGTCGCGGTAAAACGAGGTCATTGATTCCATGTTTTTGGCTGCAGCCTGGCCGACGCCCTTGATGGCAACACCGCCGTGTTTACCGTCACGGGCCTTCTCGGCGCTGGTGATGACGACAGCAGAGGCGCCGTCTGACTCTAGGCAGCAATCGTAGAGCTTCAATGCACCGACAATCTTCTTCTGTGCCTCGTACTCTTCACGGTCGAAGGGGTGGCCGGCAAACATCGCTGCGGGGTTGGCGGCGCCGTGTTGGCGCGTGGCGTAGGCGACCTCGAACAGGGCGTTGCGGATCGCATCGGCGTCGTTGAGGTGCATATAGCGCTCGGTATACATCGCCACCCAAGACGCTGGCGTCATCAATCCTGAAGGCATATACCAGCCCCAGTGCATCGCATCGGCAGTGACGATGTCACCTGAGACGCCGCCGGAGAAACGGTGGCCAGAGCGGCCATTAAGGCCGCGATAACAGACCACGGTCTCGCACATACCGGAGGCGATAGCCATCACTGCCTGGTGAATCAGGCCGGTGGCAGCACCACCACCGTGGGGCACGCGTGAGTAGAAGTTGATGTCGCCGATGCCGACGGCGCGAGCCAGTTCTATCTCGTCGGTGGAGTCCATGGTAAAGGTGGTCATGCCGTCGACATCTGAGGGCTTGAGGCCAGCGTCGTCGAGGGCGGCGCGAACCGCCTCGCAGGACAGTTGCAGCTCAGAACGACCTGAGTTTTTTGAGAATTCGGTATTACCAACACCGACAATAGCCGCTTTATCTTTAATCATTGTTAGCGTTCCTTATTGCGGAAGTTGAATTTTGACGGTGCCTGCCATGTGCATGCCCCAGACGTTATTTTCGCCGACTACTTCGACATCGATAATGCCGTTAGCGTCGTCCTTGGCCTTGATCTCACCAACCAGCGTCATCACGAAACCGGGTAGGTTCGGTGCGCCGAGCTTGAGGTCAATCTTCTTAACGGTGGCGTCTGGTCCGGCCCAATTGGTCACGTAGCTCGCCATCAAGCCGTTGCTGGTGAGGATGTTCATAAATACGTCAGGCAGCCCGGCAGCTTGCGCGGCCTTCTTGTCGTGGTGCACCGCGGTGAAGTCACGAGAAGCGAGAGCGCCGCCGACGACAAGGCCGGAGGTGATGGGTAATTCTTTGCTGTCTAGCTTGTCGCCGATGTTAACGTTGGCGAACGATAGAGTTTCAGTTGTCATTATTCTCTCTCCCTTACACGACACGGAATACAGGTAGCATGGTCTTCTCGTCGACTTGCTCGACTGCGCCCTGTACCTTCTGGCCAATCTTGACCGCTTCATAGTCGATGTCGACGATGTTGGCGACGAGGCGTGTCCCTTCAGATAGCTGGATGACACCGATGGTATTGGGGTAGTCGTAGCCAGGGATCTTTGGGTAGTGCAGCGTGGTGAAACTGTATATCTCACCTTCTAGCGTCGATTCGATCGAATCCCATTCAGTTGATTGACACTCACCGCACATCGGGCGCGGAGGATGACGAAGGGTCTGGCAATCCGTGCAGCGCTGAATGAGCACTTTACCCTCGTCACAGGCGTTCCACCACCAGCCGTTATCGTGGCCGCGTGGAGAGGTAATACGTGTTGGTAGTTCGGGGGTGTCATCATCTTTCGTTTCGCTGGTGCTGTTGGCGCCATCGGCGGGGATGAACTTCAATACACGGAACACCTGGCGGCCAATGTCTTCACCGTGCTGGTCGGTGAAACGGGTGACCGTTTCGATGAAGTAGCCGATGCCACGCGCGGTAGCCTTCTGCTCGCTGATGCTGTCGATGACGGTATGGGCGGTGACTTGATCGCCGGGGCGTAGGTCACGGAAGAACTCGGTTGAGGTGTTGGTGCCTAACACACCAGTATAGCCGTGCTGATCGAAGAGGTTGTGCAGCTGGCGCTGAACATCCTGGGCGGGGTTGCCGGCCATCGGGTAGCCTTCCATGCTCCACGCCTGCAGCATAGCAGGCGGGGCAATGATGCCTTCCTTGCTGGTCTTGGCGGCTTCGTCTGCCTGTGTATAAGTGGTGAGCTCGTCGCCCATCACCTCGGCCCAGTGGCGGATCATCGCCTCGTTGACGTCGTCGTTACCGCGCTTTGGTGGGCCGTTTTCTAAGCCGACATAGGCGCGTACTTGTTCTTCAAACGCTTTTGTTTCTTCAGGAGTCATCTCTCACTTCCTTCGTGTTATTTTTTGAGCATGTTAAATGGGTTGTTCACTAGCGGTGACGCGGCATGCCGAGACCGAAGTTGGCGACCAGGCCGCGCTGGATCTCGTTGACACCACCGCCGTAGGTGTTGATCTGACAGCGACGGTACTCGTGCTCGAGATCACCGAGTAGTTGAGTAGCCTCTGAGCCAGAGCGTACGAGGGTATTGGGGCCGATCACCTCCATCAGCTGGCGGCAGACCTCGATCATAGACTCGGTTGAGTAGACCTTTACCGCGGAGGCGAGGGCAGGCTGCAAGCGGTCTTCGCTGAGATCCCAAGACATCCGTGAGTTCATCAGGCGCATCGCCTCGAGGCGGCTGTAGACCTCGGCAAGGTTGCTTTGTACCGCGGGATCATCGATGACGCGTCGACCGTTGTGGTCCTCGCGTGCCCAGTCGAGGGTTCGTTGAAACAGTTTCCAGCCGTTGATACCCCAGGCGGCGAGGCCGATACGCTCGTGGTTGAGCTGGGCGGTAATCAGTCGCCAACCCTGATTGAGCTTGCCGACGACCATCGATTCGTGGACGCGAACGTTCTCGTAGTAAGTCATGTTAGTACGGAAGCCGCCGACGGTATGGATCGGCGCGTAGCTGAAGCCTTCGCTCTTGGTGTCGAGGATAAACATGGTGATGCCCTTGTGCTTGGGGGCATCGTTATCGGTGCGGGCGGCCAGCCAGACGTAATCGGCACCCTCGGCGCCGGAGGTGAACACCTTGGTGCCGTTGATGACGTAGTATTCGCCATCCTTCACGGCACTGGTGCCTAGGGTCGCCAGATCGGTACCGGCATTGGGCTCGGTATAGCCGATGGCGAAGTGGGTGGTGCCAGCGGCGATACCGGGGAGGAACTTCTGCTTGTGCTCTTCACTACCGTAGTCCATCAGCGCCGGGCCGACGGTGTTTAGCGTGACGAAGGGGATTGGTGCGCCGGCGAGGATGGCCTCCTCGAAGAAGGTGAGCTGGTCGGCGGCGGAGCGCCCCTGGCCACCGTACTGCTCGGGCCAGCCGATCGCTAGCCAGCCGTCACGTCCCATCGAGGAAATGAGGTGGTCATAGAGTTCACCGCTCTCCTTGCCGCGAATCTGCTCGCGCACTTCTGGCGTGATCAACTGAGAAAAATATTCACGTAGCTCTTTGCGGAGAGCCTTTTGATCTTCGCTGTAATCAACAAACATAGCGTTATCCGTAGTTCTATAATCGTTATTATCTTTGGCAAACCACATCGTTAGATAGGCGGGGCTGCCTCGTTATGTAAGAGAGTGTGAAAGCGAGCTGCCCCAAGCTATGGTTAATAATAATATTGAATTTGGTTTCAATTTCAAAGTTTTTCTGTGTATATTTACAACTATTGTAATAAATATTGTAATAACTCTGGGTGTAGATGACGGGCTCAAAGGCTCTAGAACGGGGATTATGACCAAGATAGCGACGGTCGCGAAGGCGGCGAAGAAAGCACCGACGAAAACGGCCAAGGCGAAGACCGCGAAGGGGGCCAAGGCGCGCGAGAAGTTGAAGCTGGCGGCGATGGTGGTGTTAGAGCGCGAGGGCTTTCATAAGATGCGCATCAGCGATGTGACTAAGCAGGCGGGTGTTGCCGCCGGCTTGTTCTATCACTACTTCAGCGACCTGAAGTCGTTGACCCTTGAGGTGCTGGATGATTTCCTGGCGCGCTTTGAAGATGTCGCGACGATTGAGCGTGAGGTGCCGAAGGGCGATTGGTATGCGCGCATGTATGCGCATCACCTGCTATCGGTGCGCAGTTACGCGGAGCATCCCGGTATTATGCGCTGCATGCAGCAGATGGCCGATGAGGATGAGGGATTTGCCGGGCGCTGGCGTGCCTCTAAGCGCGAGCAATTGAAATGGTTGGCGGCGCTGATGCCGAAGCTGTTTCCCGAGGCAGGCTTTAGCGAGCACCAGGCGCTGATGGTGGTGTATACCCTCGGGGGCAGTGGCGAAACGATACTGCGTGACTACTACATCAACGAGGACGATGAGTTGGTGCAACAGCCGCTCAGCGTTGAGGAGATGGCGGAGCTGCTGACCGTGACGTTTTACCGCGGTCTGTTTCTGGAAAACCCACCGGCGGAGAAGTTAGTTTACACGGCGAACCTACGTGCGATGGTGCGGAGCTGAAAAATAGAGCCGGGCAAGGAGCGTCGAAAAAAGACAATATTTTGAGAAACGGTTAATTGAGATATGGCAAGACGGTGCGAAGGTAAGAGAGCGCACTTAAAAAATAAAGCGAGTTTGAGCAAGCGATGAGCCGCGGTCTAGCCGCATAAAATGATAATAATGCTTTCTTGGTGCGGGTTTAGCCGTGGGAGCAAAGCAAGCTTGAGCAACTGCCTTTCGGCAGTGAGGACGAAACGATGGAATTCTCTTTTAGCGAAGACCAAACAGCGATTCAAGATTTAGCGCATCAAATTTTTACCGATCAACTCACCGATGAGTACCTGCTGGAATATGATCGAGGTGACAATGATTACGACACCAAGTTGTGGGCGTTGTTGGCTGAGCAGGGGTTGTTAGGCTTGGCAGTGCCGGAGAGTTGTGGCGGCTCCGGGCTCGGCTTCATGGAGTTGGCGCTGGTGTTGCAGGAGGGGGGGCGTCGGGTCGCACCGCTGCCATTACTGAGCAACTTGGTGTTGGCGGGGCTGCCGATTACAGAGTTTGGTAGCTCGGCGCAACAGCAGCAGTACCTATCGGCGATGGCCTCAGGGGAAAAGCAGCTGACGGCGGCGATTGCCGAGGTGGCGATCAGTGATGCGGTGGCGAGTGTGGTCAGTGTTGCCAAGAGCGGCGCTGCGTTTACACTCAGTGGTGAAAAACAGGCGGTACCCTATGGCGCGCAAGCCAATACCATCTTAGTGCCTGCCGTTGATGGCAATGGTGCCACCAGTGTCTTCCTCGTCGATACGGCCGCGGAGGGCGTCAGCGTGACGGCCCAGCAGACGGCCTTCGGCAATACCTTAGCGACGGTTCGTCTAGAGAACGTGGTCGCGGAACTCTTAGGCAACGAGGGCGAGGGTGAGCAGATTGTCAGCTGGATTGAGCAATATGCTAACGCGGCAATTTCCGCGATGCAGGTTGGTTTGTGTGACGAGGCGCTAAAACGCACCGCCGAGTTCACCTGTGAGCGCAAACAGTTTGGCGCGCCGATAGGGGCTTTTCAGGCGGTGGCGATGCGAGCGGCCGATGCCTATATCGATATCGAGGCCATGCGCTCGACCTTCTGGCAGGCGGCCTGGCGGCTGTCTGAGCAGCTGGAGGCGACGACCGAAGTTCGCGCCGCTAAGTACTGGGCCTGTATGGGGGGGCATCGCGTCGTGCATGCCTGTCAGCACCTACACGGCGGCATGGGCTCTGATGTCGAGTTCCCTATCCACCGTTATTTCCTGCACGCCAAGAATAATGAATTCTTGTTGGGTGGGGCGCAGACTCAGCTCAGCGCTATCGGTGAACTCTTAGCCAGTAGCGATCAGACAGGGGCGACCTGGTTGGCGGTATAGCTTCAGTAACAGGCCGACTGGCTCGGTCTTTCTACTGTGTGAGGGCGTTGTCGACGGGGTCGGCGGCGCCTTTTTTGTCTCTGTCGCCATGCTTGCCATCTTGCGATGAGAATCATTCTCATTTATATTTGTAGCTGAGACGATGATGAAGGGTGAGCTATATGAGTGAACGAGAGCGAGGCCTGGCGACGGTTCAGCTGGAAATTGGCAGTGATAAGTTGCAGCAGCTGTTCGAGAGCGGGCTGTTGTGTGCTGCCGATGTCCGCTGCCTTAATTCCGCTTCGAAACAGCAGATCTGGCGCCTGTGTCTAGCGTCGTGCGCCAGTGCGATGGGGAACTGTCCGGGCTGTGACTATGCCGAGCACTGCGCCGCCAGCACTGTCGCCTCCCCGGTACGGCTTGTCGATCAAGGGCGAGGCTTGCGCGACGCCGCGCACTAGGTTGCTGCCGCATGGCCCTTGTATACCTGTGCGATGGCCGGACCGACTAGCATCAGAGCGCTATTGTTTGTGCTAACAGTGAGTAAGATTAAGACATCATTATGCCGATGCGGTAGAGTGTGGGGATGTATTGGTGTTGTTATTTAGAGTTAGCTTATGACACAAAAGGATGTTCTTCGCTGTTTGCTGATCTGTGGGCTGTCCCTGCAGTCGGCGCAGGTGTTTGCGGAAATACGCTTTGAGCAGCTGCCCTCGGCGATCAGGCTCTCGGCCTGGGAGGATACCAGCCTCAACAGTGACATCATTGGACAGGAGCAGTTCTGTCTTATCTCGAAAGATGATAGATGGTGGTCTACAAACGCGGATTATACTTTAAATGCAGTGATGTCCGGTAATATGCTGGGGGGGAGCTTTTTTCTCTATAATGGCGATGATCGGCTGCCGTTCAAGCTCTACTTTAATCGCAATCCAGGCAGCAACAGCTTCGTGCAGTTGAACTACGCTCAAGATAGCAGTAGGTTTCAGGAGGCGGAAAACTGTAGTGTGGGTCAGGTGGAGTTACGTGTCGGTATTGCGCAGAGTGATATCGCCTCAGTTAGTGCCGGGCTCTATACCGGCACGCTGACGTTGGAGGCAACGAATTATTTTTTGTGGTTTGCTAATCCCCCGGTCAGCATTAACCTGAGCATCGAAATCCCCAAGCTGGTGCAGATCAGCGGCCTGCAGGATATGACGCTGTCGCCCGCCGGCGGTACGATGCTGGCGGACCAGCAGGACTTCTGTGTCTACGCCACCGGCGCCAATAATTTCTCGATTACGGCGTCCAGTCAGCAGAATGGCTTTAAGCTGCTGCGCAGTGGTCAGGCCAGCTGTGGTGCAGGTAACTGTCTCCCCTATCGGGTGCAGGTGTCGAGACAAGATGGTTCGCAGAGCGAGCAGCTGACCGACGGGCTGGTCTCGTCCCAGCGCTGGCGTGGCGAGACCAGCAAGCTCTGTCAGCAGGGCAATAATATGCATCTATTGGTCAGTGCCGATGTGCTGGATGCCAGTGCTGGTAATTATACGGATACCTTGACGCTAACGGTGCGGCCGGACTAGCGCGCCGTGCCGAGTAATAGAAAACCCTCGATTGGCTCACTAATTGCTCGCTTTAGCCGGGCTTATGCGTAAATATGCCTATTCCCTTGCGCTGTGTTAATGAAGCGTAATCTATTCTTCTTGGTTTTTGATTAATCGTTTAATTACAAAGGGTTGTCTTGTTGGCTTGAGGTTGAATATTTTGTGATAAAAGGTCATTAAAGAGTGACAAAAGTTGTCACTTTGTTAAACTTGTAGGCATAAGTACTTAGTCTGATTTGTAATCAAAACGATCTGCTTTAGGTCCGACCCAACGAATACAATGGCTTATATTTTTTGTGAGGCAGTTCACGCTCTTGGCATCAGGCTTGCAAATAAATACTTACAGAGTGTCAAGTTTTTGCTTTTGCTCACCTCGGTGAGGGGAAGCTAGCGAAGCTGACAAGAATGAAGCTGATAATGTGTAATTTTAGTAACACGTGGAGTCTTAATAATGAGAAATAAACTATCAATTGTACGTTCGGCCGTTGTCGTAGGCTCTTTATCAATGACTGGTGCTGTAATGGCGGCAGGCTATGACGGCGATGTAGGGACGACTAGCCAGGCGGCGATCGAGCTGAAGGCGACTATCCCAGAGGTTGTTCGTGTCATGGTTCAGGATGAGGAGCTCGACTTCACCTCTGGCCTGGATCTGAATAACGGTAACTCTGTAACGACCAATTTCTGTATCGAGAGCAACGACATTAGCGATGATGTTACTCTGCAGGTTTACGGCAGCACAGCACCTGTGGCAAGCGCGCCGGTATCCAGTGGCGCCTTTGATCTGAAGCATGACAGCTTAGCCGAGACCATGGCATATACTGTGACGGTTGACAACGCAACGGTAACCTCGGGTGCATCAACGCTTATTACGCCGGAGCAGATGTCGGCAACACCTTGTGCGCCGGCGACGCCTATTAAGTACAGCTTATCGGCCGCCGAGTTGCAGGCTGCGAAGCCAGGCACTTATCAGGGTGTCTCGTACTTGGTCGTAACACCTTAAGACCGCTTTATCGATTGGGGAGTGTGAGCTGTGTTGTTTTCACGGGTCGCAACAGTGCTAGCAGTGCTGCTGCTAGCCTCCCTCGCGACAGGAGGACATGATTTAGCGTCCTCGCCGGTGTCGATACCGGTTGTTGCCCCCGCTATAACTGACGCTCGGCATATCTTGCCGTCGTCGGATTCGATGGCACCTGCCATCGAATCATCTCCTTCTATGGCTATTGAACCGATGGCAACGCTGCCCGGCGATCTGCCGCCGGTCAAGGCGCTACCCGCCTCGACGATACCCGCAACTACTCCCCAGCCTTTACCGAAGATCTCGGCGAGCGATGCTGCCGGTAAGTTTCGTCGTACAGTGCCGTCCGCGAACGCGAAGGGGCGACCTGTTAGCGACGTTCCTGCCGGTTTCGAATTTCTCTTGGATGAGCAGACGACGGTGGCCGACGTCTATTATGGTGGCCGCTTAGTGACTCAGGCGCTGGTGAGCTATACCCCGGCTCACGTGCGTATCGAAGATCCCGCGGCGCTGTTATCACATATTCCAAATGTGCGTGAACCGGCGCTGCTGCAGACGCTACTGGCGGCGCAGCTGGATAACAATCTAGAGCAGATCTGCCACACTGAGCAACAGCGTGATTGCGGCCGCTTAGACCCGGAGACGCTGGCCGTCATTTTTAACCCGGATACCTTTCGCCTGCAATTGTTCGTTAGTCCCACCTTGCTGACGACGACCGGCGGGGATTTCTTGACCTATCTGCCGTCGTCGAGCTCGACCAAGCCCACCTTTGTTCAGCAGCTCGGCCTGAGTTATTCGGGGAGCGAGGGTGGGGATGATAGCTACAACCTCAGCGGTGGCAGTGTGCTCAGCTATCGTGAGCAGTCGATACGCAGTAGCTGGAATAGTACTGATGAGGATAGCTTTAAAGTCGATACCCTCTACTGGGAGCGTGACAAGGACGGCAAGGTCGCTCGTACCGGCTTTTTACGCGGCAGTAATGATGGTTTGACCTTTAGCTCCAGCCCACAGCTGCTGGGAGCGCACTTTGGCAGTTCGCGTCAGACCCGCATTGATTACGAGGCACAGGGCAGTAATGATATCCAGCTGTTCATGCCGGTGCGGGGCCGTGTCGAAGTCTACCGTGATAACCGCTTGATCGCCTCGCAAATTCTCGATGTGGGTAATCACCTGCTGGATACTCGTGACTTTCCTTCCGGTGGCTATGACATAGAGATTGTGATCAAAGATGGTGACAATGAGCTCAGCCGTGAGAGACGCTATTTCGTCAAGGACTATCGTCTGCCTGCAGTAGGAGCGCCTGAATACTATGTCGAGATGGGGCAGGTGGTCGATAGTCGTGATGTTGATTCGACGCTACCTACGGCTTCGTCGAAGTACTGGCAGCTGCGCAGCGGCTTCGATTATCGGGTGGCAGACTCAATGGCGATGGGATTGGGGCTGGCGGCGGATAACGAGAATGCGTTGATCGAGCCAAACATGGTTTGGATCTCGCGCGGCCTGCGCTTTAGTGGCTCGCTCTTGGCCAGCCAGGAAAAGGACTATGGCTACGCGGCAAACCTGCAGTGGGTTAGTGGAAGGTTCTCGTTGAATGGCGATAGTCGTCGGCTATACACGGAAGAGACGCGCAATGTTCAACCACTGAATATCGATGATTTTTACGATACAGCGCAACCGCTGAATATCGACGAGACTTACGATGCGCCGCAGCCCTTGTTGGGCGACGCCTATACGCAGCACAGCCTGAATCTAAGCTACCAAATACCTCGTGGTAGCCTGTCTTATAACGCCAGCGTGTCGGAGCGTGGCGGTTACCGCCACCGCCTCGATAGTGTCGCCTGGAATGGTTCGGTGTTTAATGATGGTCGCAACAGTGTGAGTGCGAACGTGACGCTGAGTCGTGAGAATGATGATTATTCGGCGCTGTTGAGCATTACTTATCAATATAACACCACGCACTTCTCTAATAGTGTTAGGCCGAGTGTGGAGGCCCGACGCATCGATGAGGGGCAGGCGGGGACGCGCCGGGACTATGATGAGCGGGTGAAGCTGCGCTCACAGTGGTTCGATCGTGAGTTGTTGCCGGGTGATCTAGATATTAGCAACGAACTCGATGTCGGTCACGGTAGCGATAGTCTGACTAACTCGCTGAGCTATAGACAGCGCCTCGTCGATGTTGATGCGCAGCTGCTGAATACTCGACAGGCCAACGGCGATCGTGATGCTAGTTATAGCGGTACGGTACGCAGCGGCTTCGTCATCGGCGGTGACTATCGTCCGACTGTCGGTGGTAATGGTGGCAGAGAGTCGGCGATCGTGGTCGACGTTGAGGGCGAAGATAGCGGTGATAGTTATCTCGATATCATGGTCAATGGTCAGCGCCGCGGTTATACCCGAGTGGGTGAGCGTGCGGTTATCTCGGTGACGCCTTATGAGACCTACGATGTCAGGTTAGAGGCGCGCGGCGAAAACCCGATAGGCTTCCGCGACAAGGTCGAGACGGTAACGGTTTATCCGGGTAATGTTGTGCAGTTGAAGTGGCAGGCACAGACGTTAAATATTGTTTTTGGTCGGGTGTTGGATGGCTCGGGCGAACCTATCGCCAATGCGATTATTCACGGCGCAGTAGGCATGGCACAGAGTGATGGCTACGGCTTGTTTCAGGCAGAGTTACCGCAAGGTGAGCAGTCTTTACAGTTGCGCTATGCGACGGGCAGGTGTTCAGTACAGGTGCCCGCCGATTATGTGATTAACAACGGTGTGGGTTTCCTGGGTGATTTACAGTGCCTGCCGTCAGCGGTGGAGCGTTAGTGATGAGCTGTACTCTAGTGACTGTGCCACGACTGTGCTGGCTGCTTCTCAGCAGTCTGATCGCCTCGCCCTGTGTCGCCAGGCTGTCTATTGAGGGCTACCCCGCAGAGCAGAGTGTGAGCTGGGATGGTGGTTTTAGTGGCAATGATGTAGTAGTCGACTTTTGTATCGCCTCGGATAGCCTCTTCGGCAGTGTGAATTACCAGGTGCGCAGTGACTCGCGGCAGACCAGCAATCGTTTTGAGTTGAGACAGGCGGGGGTGGCGCTGCCTTACACGCTGTCATTTCGTCAGAGTGATCCCTATTTCGAGCTTGCGGAGGGCGTCTGGCATCGAGACAGTAATTATTGGGTCGCAGCCTCTGGTTGCGCTAATGTGAGCTTGCAAGTCAGTTTCGCCAGCGATGATTTGGAGTTTGCGACGGCGGGAAGCTATGTCGGTCGGTTAGTGTTTAAGGTTAAACCTGCCGTTGGCGGGCCGCGACACGATAAGGCGGAAATGCGCTTCACTCTGGAGATACCGGAGCTGGTGCAGGTCAGCGGCCTGGAGGATATGGTGTTGACCGGAGGTGGTCCGACGCTGTCGGCTAGCGATGACTTCTGCGTCTATGTGACCCGTGGCAGTCAGTTCGCCATTACGGCTAGCTCGCTGGAGGGGGGATTTGAACTGTTGGACGGTGCGGCGAGCTTGCCTTATCAGGTCTACGTTGATGACTCCCCGGCAGGTGGCTCTAGTGCCGCTAGTTTAGCTTATGAGCAGCGGTCTCCGGGTTGGCAGGGAGATTACAGTAGAGGCTGCGCGAATAGCGGTGGTGAGAATATGCGCCTGCGGGTCGAGACGACACCGATAGCGCCGAAGGCAGGCGTCTATCGTGGCACGCTGTTATTAACCGTTAGGCCGGACTAGCGTAGGCTATTCTTCAGTCGTTTGTCTGCGGTGACCAATTCGTAAAATACCTCGCCGCCGGCAGGCGTGGTGAGGGTGAGCTTATTGTCGGCGTAGAGTCGGGCACCTTTTAGCTCGGTACAGTTCTGTTGCTTTAGGCTTTGCCCCTGGGCGCAGTGGTAGACAGACTCGAGTTTAGTGGCGCTATTGCCGGTGTGGGTAAAGGTCAGCTGCCTGCCTTGGCGCTTAGCCTGAACGGTATAGTCAGGCTGCTTTGGCCGACGCAGAATAAGCGTCTCATAAGCAATCATGATCTTGACGCCAGTGGAGGCCGCTTCTGTATCGCCAACGACGGGCTTGAAAATGGCACGATAGATTCTGTCGCTATCGCCGGGGCCCTTGATATCGACGATGCGAACCTGCTTACGGCCGCCGGGTAAGATGACGAATTTGTTCGGGCTAATTAATAGGCTGACCGATTTCGGGTCTTGCACAAAGCGGCGCTGCTCGTGATCTGTGCCGGGGTTGATCACCTCATACAACTCAACGATAACATAGGCGTTCGCTGCCTTGTCGTCATTGAATACCGTAATGTCGGTATAAGGCTTACTGCTAGGCGGCATATCGATGATGATACTGCTGAGTGCGATGCCGGCAAAGCTCAGCTGAGACGCTAATAGCAGGGGGAAAATAAGGGCTGGTGCTTTGTCGAGTAGACGCATAGGGAGCAGCTCGCTGAATGATTGCCGGTAATTATACCTTGTTTGCGCTTTCGGGGTGAAGTATTCGGCACCGTTGTCGCGTAGCTATAACAAAGCCCGTGCAGCTAAAGCGACACGGGCTTGAGTTTCTTATCGTAGGCTGTTTGTTATCGCCTCGCTTTAGGTCTTATTAAGACTAAAATACAGTTAGTCTATTATCTTTTTTTGTTGTGACGACTTCTCGCCACTTAGGTATCCTCTCATATTTTAATGTTCTCCTCTATCTTTGTGATACTTGTTTTTATGATCTCTGTCGACTGATAGTGGAATAATTGGTTTTGTATTTGTTTTTAGTTATATCGAGATATTTACGTTGTTTTTTGTTGGCTATTGTTTTGTTTGCTGTCTTGATGGTGTTATTTTTTTCTAATTGAAGACGAGATTTCTTGTTTATTTTGTAAATTTTTTTGTTGCCTTTTTGCTGGGCTATGACAAATTAAAGTTTTTAATGTCAGCGAAATGGTTGGTGCTAGGGCGTAGGTTTGAGTGACTACCAGCGGCGGGGTGCCTCAGTAAGCTTTTACTGCCTGAGGTGGGTGGTGCATTCGTTGTTTCAGGTTGGCGAATCAATCGCTAATATGGGGTGTCGTTATAGGGTATTTTAGTCGCTGATAGTTTAGCGTGAATCACGCTATTTAAATTTTTATAAAACAGCGAATACCCGTTTTTTTAATAAGGGATTGTAATGATAATGATTATCATTACGCTGCATATAGGCTATAAAATCACTCTAACGTGCGACTTATTGGGCTCAGTTGTGCGCAATTATTGATTAAGGCAGGGCTGTAGAGTACAGTTCGCACGGTTAATAAATATTGTTTCTTGGGAGAATATAAACGTGCCAAAGATTAATCGTTACATCGATATCAACGAAGTAGAACGCGAAGCAAAGAAAGACTTCATCGATCGTCATTCAGCGTTTGTACATTGTGAGTCTACTGCGACTGCAGGTGAGATGTTTGCCGTTACAGTTAAGGTCGGTGAAGCTTACACCCACCCTGATGATTTTGATCACTATATTGCTTCTGTTGCGCTCTACAACAAAGACACTAAGCTAGCGGAAGCAACATTCTTCGCCGGTACTTTGGGTGGCCAGGGCAAGAAAGGCAACACCACTGTTACCTTCAATGTTGTCCTTGAGAAAGATGCTGAGCTCGTAGCTCACGCATACTGCACCAAGCACGGCCTTTGGGAAAGCGATGCTGTTGCCGTTAAGGTAGCGTAATCGTCTGGCGCTACCGCCTCGCGGTAGCGTTTTCCTCTCTCCTCTCTTCTTTCTTGCTTCACCCCTCCAGCTTGCCGCATCCCCTTTTGTTGTTATCTTCCAGACTCTAATGGCGTTTTTGCTAATAATCGGCATCTGCTCGATTGGTTTTTGAGTCGTGCCACGTTTTAATGGCCACAGACTCTAATTAGCAGTGAAAGGACACGGAGTATGAGTAGCGTAAGTCGAGAGCAAACCCAGGCGAAGTTAGATAAGTTGTCTGCGGCAACCATGGCGCATACGCCGAGGCAGGACTATACCGTCGCCGATCGCTTAGAGCAGCAGGCAGAAACCTACCACCAGCATGCCTTTTTATTGGCCGACGACACGGTGATCAGCTATGGCGAGTTGAATGCTCGCGCCAATCGCTTCGCCCATGTACTGCGTGATCTGGGGGTGGTGCGTGGTGATGTCTGTGCTTTGATGATGGATAATCGTGCAGATTTTTTCGCCATCCTATTCGCTTTCGCTAAGCTTGGTGTCACTTCGGCATTGCTCAATATCCACGCTCGTGGGGAGGCGCTGACCCATGCGCTCAGCGCTGCCTCGGCAAAGCTGTTATTTATCGGTGATGAATGCTTGTCAGCGCTGACGAGTCGGGAGCAGGCGGCGCTGGCCGTTGATTGCTATCGGGTCGAGGATGTGGAGCCGCGGCAGCAGGTACTGCAGAAGACATTGCAGAGCTTGCAGCTACAACTGACAGAGGCCCCCGATTATAATCCGCCTCGGTCATGGCGGCAGGGCTTGGTCGGTGAGGATAGCTTGCTCTATGTCTTTACCTCCGGCACCACCGGCCTGCCGAAGGCGGCGCGAATCAGTCATATGAAGTGGCTCGGTGTGGGTGATGGCATGCGTGACATGCTGGAATACAGCAGTGGAGACGTTTTTTATTGCGTACTACCGCTCTACCATGGTGCCGCGGGGATGTCGCTGACCTCTTCGGCGCTCGCCAGTGGCGCCTCAATCGTGTTACGCCGGCGCTTTAGTGCCTCGCAGTTTTGGCCGGAGGTCAGACGATACGGAGTGACGGTCTGCCAGTATATCGGCGAGGTTTGTCGCTATCTGAATAATCAGCCAGCCTCGCCAGATGATCGTCGTCATGGCTTGCGTAAGATGATGGGGGCGGGACTCGGCGCGGACATTTGGCAGGCGTTCCAGCAGCGCTTTGCGATTGCTCATATCTTCGAGGGCTGGAGTGCGACGGAGGCTAATTGCTCGTTGATTAATATCGATAATAAGCCAGGCTCTTGTGGTCGTATTGCCTATGCCGAGAAAACCAATCTGCGGTTGGTGAAATATGACATCGAGCGCGGCTGCCATGTCTTGGATGAGCAGGGCAAGATGATCTGCTGCCAGCCAGGGGAGGTCGGCGAGGTGGTGGGCATGATCTTGGATCTGCCAGATGTTGGCGCGGGGCGTTTCGAGGGCTATACCGATCCGCAAGCGACGGAGCAGAAAATATACCGCGGTGTGTTTAGTGAGGGTGACAGCTGGTGGGCAAGCGGTGATCTGATGCGCTGCGATGAAGAGGGCTACTTCTACTTCGTCGACCGCATCGGTGATACCTACCGCTGGAAGAGTGAGAATGTCTCGACTCAAGAGGTGTCGCAGGCGTTGGCGGATTATCCGGGCATGGAGCTCATCAATGTTTATGGCGTGACAGTGCCGGGGCAGGAGGGGCGTGCGGGCATGGCGGCCATTGTCATGCAGCCAGCAGAAACCTTTGACCCGCAAAGCTTCTACCGATTGACCGAGCAGCGCCTGCCGCGCTATGCGGCGCCCTTATTTCTGCGTCTGAGCGATAGCGCTGATCTGACGGCGACGTTTAAGCTGCGTAAAGTCGACCTGCAGCGGCAGGCCTACGACCCCAAGCAGACGACGGATCCTCTCTATGTTCGCGATGAGCGGCGAGGCTGTTACCGACCGTTGGACAGCGTGTTGTTGCAAGAGCTCGGTATCGCAGAGAGCGCCAATTGATCGCGGGCAACGGTCTTTCGATTGTCGTATGATAGCGGCCTCAATTTCTATCGCACAGGTCTTAATATGTTGCCGTCATCTCTTAAGCGTTCTGCCGTCGTATCGTTAGCTCTATTGCTGAGTGCTTGTGCGACAACGGAGTTGCAGCGTATCGAGGCCAAGCGCAGTGAAATTAATCGCATGACTAATGCCCAGGTTTGCGATGGCTACAACCGCTCAGAGCGAGGTGAGCAGGCCGAGTGGCATGACTTCTATGAAGTGGCCCTCGCTGAACGCTTTCGCAACGAGTCCGCGGCCAGGCAATATTGCCTGGACCATGCGGAGCAGATTGTGGAGAGAGAGCAGAAAGCGCAGCGTGTGCGCTGGGGCACGGAGGGCGAGGAGAATATTCGCGACCATAACTCGGGCTATGTGAAGCCCGGCCAGTACTAGCCGCGAGGGTGACGCCTATTCGCCGCCGCCCTCGCCGTCAGCGGTAGCCTCATCCCAGACTCTAGCGGTGCCATGGCCTACTGCCTTGGCGGCATCGCGGGTACCATGGCCAACGGACTTGGCGGCATCACGAGTACCATGGCCGATAGAGCGGCCAGCATCTTTGAATTCCGCACAACCGGCAAGGCCGATGATGATGGCGCAGGCGGCGACTAGGGTTTTCTTGTTCGTCATGGCAGATGCTCCTACAAACATTGTATTGAGATAAGTGGTATTGGATATGCTGTATTCAAATAAGTTTCATTGAGCTAAGTTTCATTGAGCTAAGTTTCATTGAACTAGGTTGTATTGAAATAAATCGTATCACGAGAAACGGCATTGAATAGACGGATCTATAACACAGCATCTTAAAGCGCTAACGACTGGAAGGCGAGGCTGTGTGCTGAATATTAGGATAAACAAAGCACATTTTAGCATGTTAATACGGCGGCTCCTCCCAGCATCTATTCGTTCTGCTGATCTCGGTCGTTGTTGTGCGGCTTGGCGATTTGCTAATCTTGCATACATAAGCTGTTTAAAATAGGTGGGTGTTGTGATTGGGAAACTCGTGCGTTGGATCGCGCTTTTGGTGTTGTTTTGTCTGTTGTTTTCGTTGTTATTGGTGGTCTTTACGCGTTTTGTTGACCCGCCTACCTGGGCCTGGAAGATACAGCGCGACGTGTCGCCGCCGGCAGGTTATCCGGCGACGGTGCAACACCGCTGGGTGGAGCTGTCGCAGATATCCACGGCGATGCAGTTGGCAGTGATCGCCGGTGAGGACCAGACCTTTCCCGATCATTTTGGCATCGACATTGCTTCGACCAAGCAGGCGCTGGCGGATGTAGTGAGCGGTGAGCGCTTTCGCGGAGCCAGTACGTTGACCCAGCAGACGGCGAAGAATGTCTTCCTGTGGCCACAGCAGAGCCTGTTTCGCAAGGCGGTTGAGCTGGTGCTAGCGGTGGAGCTGGAGCTGATTTGGGGTAAGCGGCGTATCTTGGAAGTTTATCTCAATGTAGCGGAGTTTGGTCCCGGCCTCTATGGTGTCGATGCAGCGGCGAGACACTACTGGGGTATCGATGCTGCGCAGATATCAACTGCTCAGGCAGCTCGTCTGGCGGCGGTGTTGCCCAGCCCTTATAAATATAGTGTCACTACGGATAGTGCGTTTATGGTCGAACGCCGAGCATGGATTCGTCGACAGATGCGGCAGTTGGGTGAGGTGACGTTACAGCAGGTTGATCGGTAGTAGCGTTTACCGATAAAAAAGGCCGCACCGTTGCCAGCGCGGCCTTTGGACCGAGCCTAGAGAAGGGGGTCTAGGCTTGGATCAGTGTGATGGAGTTACTGTGGGGGGACAGAGAATCCATCGATAACAGGGGTGTGATCGGCATTGAAGTAGTCGCCGAGGCTGCTGTGTAAGCCCTCAACCGTCCACTTCTGCTGGCCTTCTGGGTTGTCGTAGAAGACGTCTAGGCTTGGTCGCTGAACGATGTTGACGCGAGTGCCCCAGACCACGAATACTTCTCCCATGACCATCTGCGACTCAGGTGAGGCCAGGTAGCCCACCAGTGGAGCGACGTTGGCAGGGTCAAAGACGTCGAAACCATCTTCGGGCTTCTTGAAAATCTCTGCGGTGACGCCCTGATCGGTCATTGCGGTACGGCCGCGTGGCATGATGACGTTACAGCAGATGCCATACTTGGCCATCAGCTGGGCGGCGCCCATGGTCATGGCGGTGATACCTGCCTTGGCCGCGGCGTAGTTGGGTTGGCCGGCGGAGCCGAATAGCATGGCTTCTGAGGAGGTGCTGATAAGACGGCCATAGACTTGACCTTCCGCCTTGGCCTTGCCGCGCCAGTAAGCGGTGGCGTTGCGGATGTTGACGAAATGACCGCGTAGGTGCACGCGGACAACGGAGTCGAATTCATCGTCGCTCATCGAGAAAATGGTCTTATCACGACAGAAGCCGGCGTTGTTGACCATGATGTTGAGGTCGCCAAAGGTCTCGATCGTCTTCGCCATCAAGTTCTCGGCATCGTTGCTATCGGCGCAGTCGCCGAGCACGACAGTGGCTTCGCCACCGAAGCCTTTAATATCTTCGAGGGTCTGAAATGCCGCCTCTTTAGCGTCGGGCAGGTCGATGTCGCTGATGACGACACGGGCGCCTTGACGTGCGAGCTGTATCGCCTCTTCGCGGCCAAGGCCACGGCCGGCACCGGTTACGATGGCAACCTTGCCTTCAATATTTTTCGTTGTCATATTGTTCACCTTAAACGGGAGTGTGCTGTTGGCTCGACATCCGATGTCTGACGAGCCAAGGTAAAAGTTATATTAAGCGGTGTTATAGTCGCTCGATGATGGTGCCGGTGCCGATAGAGGAGCCGCAACACATGGAGATCAGTGCGGTGTTTTTGTCTTGGCGCTCAAGCTCATGCAGCGCGGTGGTGATCAAGCGAGCACCGGTTGAGCCGACAGGGTGGCCCAGTGCGATGGCGCCACCGTTGACGTTGACCTTGCTCATGTCGGCGTTGAAGACCTGGGCCCAAGAGAGCACGACGGCGGCGAAGGCCTCGTTGATCTCGAAGAGGTCGATGTCGTTCATGTTCATCTTGGTTTTCTTAAACAGTTCGTTGGTGGCATCGACAGGGCCGTCGAGTAGGAAGGCCGGGTCGGCTCCGGCGACGACGCCGGAGATGATGCGAGCTCTGGGCTTGAGTCCTCTAGCGCGAGCCTCGTCGGCGCTCATCCACAATACGGCGGCGGCACCGTCAGAGATTTGTGAGGAGTTCCCTGCGGTGTGTACGCCGCCTTCTTTAACGGTGCGTAGGCCGGCTAACGATTCAATGGTGGTGTCACGTAGGCCCTGGTCGCGGGTGATGATACGAGTCTCGCCAGTGGGGTTGCCATCTTCACCGATGACAGGTGATTCGACGGGAATAATTTGACTGTCAAAGCGTCCCTCTTGCCAGGCGACTTTGGCGCGGCGCTGAGATTCACAGGCAAAGGCGTCGACATCGGCACGAGTTAGGCCGCGATTTTTTACGATACGTTCAACCATCTCGAACTGGTCGGGGATGCTGTCCCAGGGCCAGTCGGCGGTCTGGAAGAAACCCGGGCCATTGTAGGCGTTAGCACCTAGCCCGACGCGACTCATTGCCTCAACGCCGGCACCGATACCGCAGTTGATTTGTCCTGACTCGATGAGCGCAGAAATGAGGTGGTTAGCCGTTTGTGCGGAGCCACATTGGGTGTCGACGGTGGTGCAGGCGGTTGAATAGTTTTTCCCCATCGACAGCCAGGCGTTGCGAGCGAGGTTGTTAGACTGTTCGCCAGCTTGTGTAACACAGCCGGCGTAAACCTGCTCAATGTCGGTGTAATCGATGCCGGCACGGCTGATGCAACCTTCATAGGCCTTGGCTAGCAGGGCCGCTGCATGGATGCCGCTGAGATCGCCCACGATCTGCTTGCCGCGCGCAATGGGGGTACGGACGGCTTCGACAATGACTGCTTCGACTAATTCTGCCATGACTAAATTCCTCACAATATTATTATGTTGTGGGACGCTTTATGCGAAAGCTGTATCTCGCGTAGAGGTCTCATCGTAATCGATTAATGAATGCTGGGTGCCAAGGTGATCTATTTAGGTGTTCAACGAGCATCAGCACGGCACCACTGTAAGTAGCTCAAAGCATACCGGATAGGGTCAACAGAACAATGACAAATCTGCTCATGTGAACTGACAAATACGCTCGGACACCGCTTGCCATCTGGCGCTAAGCTAGATCTGCAGCGCTGTGGAAACATTGTGTTGAGAGAAACCGTTGCTTTTGCCAATGCGTTAAAACTCACCACTATGGGTTGGAGATGGTTTTTTACTTTAGCTAGAATGGCGGCATAACTTTCGGGTGTTGCGATTAACGCTGCAGGTCTCGTGTTTATATTTACTCGTCCCATCGGGGCGGCAGAGCAATTGGAGAATTATAATGAAACAGTACCAATTTAATGACATCGAAGCGCTGCAGGAAGTCGTTAGTGAAGAGTTTAGCGATTGGAGTCAGCCGCTAGAAATTACTCAGTCGATGATTGACCAATTTGCAGAGCTTACCGGAGATGATTACTGGTTACATACCGACCCTGAGCGCTGTAAAGAGCAGAGCCCGTTTGGCTGTACCATTGCACACGGTTTTCTTACTTTAGTGCTGCTACCTAAGCTCGCCGTTGCACCAACTCACGAGGTGGTGGGTTTTAGTAATATGCTAAATTACGGCTCCAATAAGCTACGTTTCACCGGTACGGTGATGGTAGGCAACAGCATCTATGCCCGTAGCCGAGTCAAGGAAGTTACACAGACCCCGAAGGGGCAAACAGTGGTTACCATGGAGCAGCACATTAATGTCGTCGGTCAAGATCGCCCTGCGGTGATCTATGAGCTGATGTTTATGTACATGTAAATATCTCATGCTGTAATGCAGAGAAAAACGCGACATTATGGTCGCGTTTTTTATGTCTGCGTCTTTGTATTTCTTGATAAAATAAAAATGCCGAGCAAGGCTCGGCATTTTTTGTAACGACTAAGTTCTTATTTATTCGAAAAAGTGAGCGCCGAGTGCCAGAGCCTCTTCGCTTGGTTTATCCATGTTGAGAACATGTGCTTTGCCGTTGTTGGCGCCTTGGTGTCTTTCAACGTCTTTCATTTCAAGGTGGAATTGGCGATACCAATCACGCACCTTGTTAAATGGTCCGTCGGTCTTTAGCTGAATGATGCGGGTTGCTGCGCGCTTGTTTGCCCAGACGCTGAAGTCGGCGGCAAAGGCGGCGAGGGCGCCGACTTGAACCTCCTTGGCGATGGCGCGGTCCTCTTCTGTGGCGACGGCGCTGGCCGATTTGTGTAGGGCGCCGTGCCAGACTTTAATCTTACCGTCGGAGACGGGAGTGTTGGCGATGATTTCATAGATTTCCTGGCCGCCGAACTCTTGTTTAGAAAGTAAAATGCCGGGGCCGGTATACCACGTGGTACTCATCAGCATGCAGCCGTAAGAAGCGAGGACACCGCCCTGACGTTGAATGATAATATGGTCTTTGAACTCGTTTTCGAAGTACTCACAAGGCGCACCATGAGTTGGGCCAAGATGCTGCGCATCGGCCATATTGTCGATCACTTCGATCGGGTGCATATCGATTTCACCGAGGTGGTCGAGATCCCAGTGAACCCATGAAGGATCGTTCCACTCCTCTAGCATTGGCGGTTCGAATTGTGGCTCTAAGCCATCCTCATCGAACCACATCATGATACAGCCCATAATTTCGCGTACTGGATAAGATTGGATAGTTGAGCTGCGTGGGCAGGGGCCATCGTGATAGGGGATGTCGTTCACTTTGCCGTCGGGGCCGTAGCGCCAGCCGTGGTACGGGCAGCGGATATTATCGCCTTCGATATGGCTGTTATCGCTGGCAATAACGGCGCTAGTACTGGCTGTTAGGTGGGTGCCCATGTGCCCGCAGTATGCATCTAACAGAACAGGGTTGCCGCTGTCTTTGCCGCGGTAGAGGGCAAAGTCACGGCCGAAGTAGCTAACTGCCAGCGGTGTCTCGCCCAGTTCATTACTCTCGGCGATGACAAACCAGCCGCGTGGGTAGGTGTTAGGGCCCAGTTTATACTCTTCAGATTTAGCCATTGCTCTCTCACTATTTTTGATAATTATTGTTAATAGATTTAGCTGCGTATTCTTTATTATTGTTCTTTTATAGATTAACTGTAGAGGCTTAGCATAATAAATTTCGTTTGGAAGTGACTCATCCAAACGGACGACCTTTACTGTAAGTGACTGGCTGTCGCGGCGCAATGCTGTCTGTATTTTGTTGCTGCTTAGTTTGCTTGAGTGTGTGCTTGAAAGTCTCCTTTACTGCTCATTGAGAGAGGGTCAATCACCGAAACGACACTGACACAATTGGTCATAATTGCGTTTGAATGCGTCAGATTACTGCCCCACAACGGCCACCTTAGCGTTGTTTAATAACTCCCATGCTAAATAGCACCGGCAAACCGGGCTATAGCTTGATGATAATGATGAACAGCGCACTGCAGCTAATTTGGGGAAGATGATGAAAAAAGCACTGATATTGGCAGGTTTGATGACTGTGGCGAGTGTTACTACGATACCGGCACAGGCAGCGGTAAAGACAGAATTGAAACAGGGAGGGCTATTTTTAAGTTCGGCGGTTATCGGAGGTGTGGCCGCCGGGCCAGTCGGTTTTATTGCGGGAGCACTCGGTGGTGCCTGGATGGGGGAGCAGGTGAAGGGGCACGATCAACTGGTTGATAGCCAGCAGCAGCTGCAGCTAGTACAGGAAGACTTGTTACGAGCGCAGCAGCAGTTAGCCGGTGTTGTTGAGATGAATGAGGCTTTTGCGCAAACGGCGCTGGATCAGTTGCAGCTGGAGATGCTGTTTAAGACGGGGAAAAGTGTCTTGACCACTGCGGGGCTGTCACGGCTCGATATTCTAGCGGAATTTATTAGTAACAACCCCGATATTGCTGTGCGGCTAGATGGTTACAGCGACCCGCGAGGCAACGAAGATTATAACCTGAAGCTATCGGCGGATCGCCTAGCGTCGGTGGAAGGTGCGTTACGTGAGGCGGGCGTTGAGTCGGCGAGGATTGAGAGTTTCAATCATGGTGCCAGTCAGTCGAAGGCGGCGAGCTTAGATGATTATGCCTTCGAGCGAGTGGTAAAGATTAGTTTGCAGAACACGGCGATCGGTGAGAACGTCGCACAGGTTAATATTAATCGCTAACTCGCCGTGTGCTATTTTCAAGTCTTGCTGCAGTGCTGGTGTTCGCTAAACTGCCCCTCAGCTTTTGGTTGCAGCCTGTAGCGACTTCACCAGCTTAAAGGCTTCACGCTTGAGCTCGTTGTCGACAATAAGTTCGGTGGCTGCTTTCGAGAGCAGAGCACAGGCAAGCGCTTCGTCGAGGCGCTTATTTTGTTGTAGTAATAACGCCATGGAATAGTTGATCGAGGCGATGAAATCCTCGGAGCTAATATCGTGAGCCAGCGCGAGTGCTTTTCGATAGAGGGCTAACGCGCTCTCGGTATCGTCGGTGAAGTCGGCGAGAGTCTCCCATTGCACGGGATGATCTTTACGTTCGACGCCGGCATTATTCTCACAGAGTGCGGTGAGTTCGAGGTAGCGTTGCTCAAAGCATTGTTCGTCTTCCTTCTGGGCAGCCTCAAGGAGTTGGCTGGCTAAAGAGTGTACCTGCTTGTAGATTTTGGTGTTCATTGGTTTGTATCCGCTGCCGTGGTCATGGCGAACTGTAGGTTCGACTTAGGGGTGGGGGAATTATAGCGTTATTCTGCTCGCTTGCCTGCTGCTAATTGTGAAGACTTCAGGCTATTGGTAGAGCTTGTCCGGGCCGTGGCGCAACTCCAGGTCACGACGCAGATTACTCTTGAGGCCCTGGATGACGAGGCTGTAAGAGCGATCGATCATGCGCACGAGTTCGCTATCTGGTACGTCACCCCTTAGTCTAACGGTGTTCCAGTGTTTTTTGTTCATGTGGTAGCCTGGCTGTACGTCGTTGAATACCATGCGCAGGGCGAGCGCCTCATGCGGTTCGCACTTGAGGTTGAGTTGATCTGCGCCATCTCGATGTGCCAATAGTGCGAACATTTTCCCTGCCACCTTAAAGACGTGAATGTCATGGCCAAAAGGGTAGTCTACGACGGCCTCGGGCTTGCTCACGAGGTGTTTTTTTAGCTGTACTGCATCCATGGTATCTCCCTTATTAAGGTGCCTATGAGATAACTCCATCATTTGGCTATTGGCTATTTAATGTCGAGTTAGCTTATTATTTCTAATAGCCTAGAGATAAAAAATAACAGGAGCAAGAGCAGCATGGCACGATTAATATGGGACAGCGCAAAGATACACCCTGCCATTTCAGAACAGGTCGGCGGTACTTTCAATGATACCGTTTTAGAAGCTCAGCGAGCGGTCAATGAGCAGCGTGTTGTGGTGATAGGTATGGCGTCGAACCCACACTGTAAGAAAGCACGTAAAGCGCTGGATGCAGCTTCGGTTGAGTATACTTATTTAGAATATGGCAGCTATACCAAAGAGTGGAAGCGTCGTGGTGCCCTGAAGATGTGGGCGGGTTGGCAGACCTTCCCGATGGTGTTTGTCGAGCAGCAGTTAGTTGGCGGCAGACAACAATTAGAGGCGCTGTTAATCAACGGTGAGTTAACCGCATGATAACGTGCCCCTAGACCAGGGGCACCGTCTAATCATGCCTGCTCTTCTAGCGTTTGTTCGTCGAGCAAGGGGGTGTCTCGGGTGGCGGCGAGGTAGCCTTCCTCATCCCATTCCTCTCCCTCATCTTGTGTGATGGCGTAAAGCAGTGAAAAGTCATCGTAGTCATCCATAAAGTTCATCGATCTCTCTCCTCGTGAATAGTGTTCTATGCAGGTTGGGTTACAGAATAAAGCCTGAAGATGAAGGGTTGATGATGGTAACTTTGCATATTTATGAAGTTATGCTGCCGATTAACTTACTCTCAATGGCTTTCCTTGCCGAATTGAGCTTAACCGCTCACTAACAACGGCATTAAATATGCTGGTTTAGCGTCTGTCGTTACGGTCGATTATTGGTTATCCTAACGGAAAAAATAAGTGACGTTGTGGCAGAGAAAGTATTACCGCTAGATGGAAGGCCCATACAAAGGGGTTATTTATCTGTGTTTTATCGGCTATATTAGTTACCGTTATTTAAAACTCAATAAAAACAATGTTCAAGAAAGGAATGCTGGTCATGGAAACAACTCAGGGTGAGCCCAGGGCAACAATTCACGATGTGATCTTTAGTGGTAAGAAGGGCGAATACTTTAAGCTTTGGCTGGTTAATATGCTGTTGAGCGTTGTGACGCTGGGTATTTATAGCGCCTGGGCCAAAGTGAGGAATACGCGTTATATGTTTGGCCATACGCAGATTGGGGGGCATGGCTTTCGTTATCTGGCCGAGCCGTTGCGGATATTGAAGGGGCGTATTGTGGCGCTGGTTCTCCTCGTATTATTTACCTGGCTGAGTGAGCTTAACCCGGTTGTTGGGGGGGGGCTGATGCTGTTGTTTATTGTCGCTATGCCGTGGCTGATCCTGCAGAGCCTGCGTTTTAATTTGCGCATGACTACCTACCGAAACGTTGGCTTTTCATTTTCAGGCAGCTATTGGGGGGTAGTAGTGAACTTTATATTACTACCAATCCTCGGTTACATTAGCTTCTTCATCGCTATGCCATGGGTCATGAAACGTATCGATCAGTATATTCATGGTCACGTCAGTTATGGGGGGAAGGCGTTCTCGGTGAACACCGAGACTGGTGTTTATTATCTGGCGGCACTGGCGGCATTGGGAGTGAGTATTGTCGGTTTGTCACTGGCGTTGATTGTGTTCGGTGGGGGAGCTGCATTGTCGATGGAAACGTTAATGAGCTTTGGGGCTGGAGCTTTTGTCTTTCTCTATATTGCTATGTTATTAGTTATGATCTTAGTGACTTCCGTTTATCGCTGCATGATCCGCAATCACCTTTTTCAGGCGATGCAGATCACCGACGTCGTCGAACTTCGTTCTAACGTGACCGTTGGGGCGTTCACTTGGCTGAATTTATCGAACTTATTATTGCTTATCTGCACCCTGGGTTTGGCCTTTCCTGTCACTCAAGTGCGCCAGGCTAGCTATTTAGCGGGAGCGACGAAGGTTAAATTACACCCCGGTGTGGATGCATTGTTGAACACTGTGCAGGCCAACGACTCGGCTATTGGTGAGGAGACGGCAGGGATGTTTGATGTCGACTTCTCGTTGATCTAACGGTGACAGAAGTTCGCGGTTGCTACATTCACTCGGGCTGCAGCGCGGCGCAAAAGGCTGTTGCGGCGCTGTCAGCCGAGGGGGTGCTGACGATCAGAGCGTTGGACGGCAGTGCCTTGATGAGCGGCCAGCCAACGGATTATCGTTTTGCCGATGTCATTCCCGGCATGGCGGTAGATTTGTTGATTGCCGATGGGGCATTGTTCACTCCCGATGATGCGAGTTATCGTTGGCCTAGCCTGTCGGTAGCGCAGCGCCTGTTGGAGCGCTTAGAGAGCCGTTGGTTAATGGCGCTGTTAGCGTTGATTATCATTCCGCTCTTTATTTGGTGGCTGGTGCAGCGTGGCATACCGGCTGCCGCTGACGCGACGGTGCAGTGGTTGCCTCAGCAGGTTGGCGAAGAACTGGGGCAGCAGACTCTCGTTATCTTAGATAAGACCTATTTGCAGCCGACAGCGCTGGAGCAAGAGCTGCAGCAGTCTGTGCGACAACGCTGGCAGTTTATGCTGAGTGAGTTGCAGCTCCCCGCCGATGATTTTCAGCTGCACTTTAGGGCGACAGCATTAGGAGCAAACGCCTTTGCTCTGGCCGATGGCAGTGTGATCGTCACGGATGCTTTGGTGCAGTTAATGGCGGACAGCCCCGATGTGTTAACGGCAGTCTTGCTCCATGAGATCGGCCATGTTGTGCATCAGCATAACCTGAAAGGCGTTGCCCGTGGTGCGGCGACAACGTTGCTCTATAGCATGGTCTTGGGTGATGTCGAAGGCGGTGGTGAGTTGCTGCTTGGCGCCGGAATCGGCTTGACTCAGAGCGCCTACTCGCGGGATATGGAGCGAGAGGCTGATGGCTATGCTCATCGACAACTACAGCGTTTAGGGCTATCGGCGGAGTTATTTGCCGAGGCGATGGAGAGGTTGCAGCTGTCGCGGGTCGAAGAGGGGCCGACGGAACAGGTTGAGGGCTTCGCCAGCCACCTGCAAAACTACTTAAGCTCTCACCCGCAGAGCCAGCGACGGATCGATGCGGCGCGACAGGCGGCGAGCAATGATTTATCTGGGCCAGCGAATATCGAAGCAGACCCCAGCGTTATCCGCGCGATTGAAGGCCCGGACGCTACCTTGGTGGAAGTCGACGATGAGTTTGACGATATGTAGCCCTAGACCGAGGTGGCCGTCGTCGCCCTTACTCTGTCTCAGCGTCACCATATTATCAAATAACTGATGCTGCAGCTGTTGTGGCAGTAACGGACCATCGTTATCGACCGAGAGCCGGTGTTCGCTGTTGCTGGGGTAGTAGCGCAGCGTGATGCAGCCGCCCTCCGGGCAAAAGCCGGCGGCATTATCGAACAGCTTGTCGAGCATCTGTACGATCAGCTCGGGTACCACCAGCGCCAGCTGTGGTGAGTTGTCTAGCTCGATGCCGGCGAGTTCGATACGGTGTTGTGGGTAGAGGTCGCGATAGGCGTGGCCAACGTGGTAGAGCAACTCGTTCAGGTCGACCTGCTCCGGCTCTGCCTGTTGAATACTGTCCTCGACTCTTGTTGCCTCACTCATCGCGGTGATGATGTGGCTGAGCCTGAGTGCGCCGTCCTTTGCCCGCTGTTGATAACAGCGAGCGTCTTCGTTCAAGGCGGTTTGCTCGAGGTTGTCCAGCGATGAGTGAATGATGGCGAGCGGGGTACGTAGTTCGTGAGAAAGCTTGCGCGATAGTGTGCGTAGGTAGTCGGTGTATTGCTGTAGACGATCGAACAGCTGCTGATAGCTGCGTGCCAGATCACCGATCTCATCGCGGCTGCGGCTGTTGGGGAGAGGAAGTTGCTGTTGTTGCTCGACGAAAACCCCGTTGGCATCGACACGTCGTTCGGCGCTTTTGCTTAAGCGGCGAATACGCCGACTGAGCCAGGCGGCGTAGCCGATAATGCCACCGAGGGTGAGGGTTATTGCCAGTAGCGTGTGCTCGAACAACTTGCTGAAGGCGCTATCGGTGAGAGAGAGAGTCCGCTCACTGCTTTGCTGAGCGATGATGGTGCCGACAACCTGGCCATCGACTACAAGTGGCTTGGCACTACTCAATAATTTCTGCTGACTATTTGCTAGTCGGTACCAGCGATGTCCTGCCTGACCGTTTAGGGCGTTGATATTCTCAGGGCTGCTGAATTTACCATCGAGCCAGTCGTCTTGAAGATAATTTGATAGCGGATTTAAGAGGGCGCGATACAGCTTGCGTAGCAGCCAATGACTGTCGTCGGTTGCACTGCTTTGATAGTGTGTAGGTGAGTCGTTATCGAGTCTTGGGTCTTGATTGTAACCGATAACCCATTGTTGCCGGTCGCTGATGAGGTAGCGAATATCATCGTTATTGAAAATATTCAGTGTCTCGATGAGCGTCGATAGTGGGTAGATAATCCTTGGCGCAGTCGGGCTGTGTTGAGTGACGTTGCCGAGTTGGTATTGGCGGCCGTCGCTCTGCTCGTCGATGAGCAGCAAACCGAGTTTTTGTTGTAGCAGCGCCAGGGGGAGCGTCAGTTCGATATTGAAACCGTGCTGGGTATCGATCCAGCGGCCATAGATGTCGTCTTGATCGTTGACGTGCCCCGCCTGCCAATAGCGGCCATGTACGTCACCGGGTGAGCTGCTGTTGATGACATAGCGGCGATCATTACCGGTGATCAATACCAGACGGTCGCCGTTATCGAGTGCTGAGAGTGTTGGGTTGAAGTACTGGCTCTGGCTACCTCGGACCTCGATGAAGAGGGCGACGCTCTGCTGGTAGATGCTGCCCCTATAGCGCATGGAGAGCTCGGGGTTGTCGTGGCTGTGAAAAACCTGTGCAGGCTGTAGCCAGTCCTCATCGTAACCGTCGATAATGTTGGGGTGGTCACGACGGTGTAGGTAGAGCGATCGCGGGTCGTTGGCGGCATGGTAGCTCTCAGGGTCGCTGCCGAATAGCTCTGGTTGATCTAAAATGACGGCGCTGATGGCATTCAGTGAGGCATCAAGGGTCTGTTGTTGCCCCTGTTGCAGCGCCAGCTCGAGCTCGCGAATAAATTGCCCCGCGGCCCAGGGGAGGGTTAACACTAAAAGGCTGACGATGAGCAGCTGATGACGTAATCTCATCGTCTCAGCCTAACTGATTGCCGCTCAAACGTGAGTTTAAACACGCCAGCGATACCCCATGCCGTAGGCGGTTTCGATGCAGTTGAAGTTGCTGTCGAGATGCTGAAATTTTTTGCGGATACGTTTTACGTGACTGGTGATGGTATTGTCATCGAGCACCACGTTGGCCGCCTCCATTAGTTGCGCGCGGCTTTTTACATGTCCAGGACGCTGCGCCAAGGCGTGGCAGATCCAGAACTCGGTGACTGTTAATTCAACAGTCTGCTGTCGCCACTGTACCGTCATGCGTTGTTCGTCGATCGATAGCTCGCCGTGCTCAATGCTTTGGCGTTGATCGATAGGCTGTTTTAGCGCCTCGATACGTCGCAGTAGTGCAGTGACCCTGGCGAGCATCTGCGGTAGGCTAATATCCTTGGTAAGGTAGTCGTCGGCCCCCAAGCGTAGGCCAGAGATAACATCAATCTCGCTATCCCGAGCGGTGAGGAAAATGATGGGCAGAGTCGACGACAGTGCTCGCAGCTCACGACAGAGCTCGAAGCCTCCCTCAATATCGTCACCGAGGCCGACATCGATGACGGCTAAATCAGGCAGCTGAGTGCTCAGGGCGGCGAGGGCTGTGGCGCGATCGGCAAACAGGCTGACGCGATAGCCTGTTTTCTCAAAAGCGTCTCGATAATTTTGCGCGATGATGGTCTCGTCTTCGACGATAGCAATATGTTTGGCCATAGAGCCTTCACTAAACGGTGTCTGGGTAAGGCGTGCTTCGTGCACGGCCGGTGAATAATCGCCTTGATTGTACCTGATAATAACGCTTTCGCACGGCCTTCTGGTATCGCGGCCACTATTGGCCACAATTGATCACTAGCTTGCCACGGCTGATCGTACTGTTGCCCGATAGTCTTGCTGTAATGCTCATATCACCTTACAGGAATTCAATGATGAGCATACAGCCCGCGAACTCACGACTGCCCAAACAGTCGCTAATTCTTTCTCCCGTTCTCCGCGCCGAGGTACCGTGCATGTTCCGGCCCATGTGGCGTACGGCTGTATGGCGGCGTCAGGTTAAGCTGCCGTCCATTCGTGATAATTATTACGTGGTGAAGCGTCGTCGGAGTAACTACTTGCGGTTAGCGGCGCTATTGGTCTTTGTCCTGGGTTTACTGATGGTGGCAGTATCGCATGCGGCAGAGAGCGAGGCGGGGGCGATCAAAGAGCGGCGTATCGACGATGTTGAGGCGGGTGAGTTATTGCTGCAGGGAGCCGACCAACCTGGTTACCGCCCTGCGCTGCTGTTGTCCAGTGCGGTGGACTTTCAGGTCAACGGCATGGTTGCCAAGGTGGTGTTAAAACAGCGTTTTCGCAATAGTAGCGAGCAATGGTTGGAAGGGGTGTATGTCTTTCCGTTGCCGGATCGTGCGGCGGTCAACTACCTCAAAGCAACCGTCGGCGATCGTGTGATCGAGGCGGAGGTGAAAGAGAAGGGTGAGGCAAAAGCGATCTATCAGCGTGCGAAACAACAGGGGCGCTTGGCGGCGATGACAGAGCAGCAGCGCCCCAATTTATTCACCAATAAAATAGCGAATATTGCGCCGGGTGAGACGGTCGAGGTGGAGATGCATTATTTGCAGACGGTCGGGTATGACTCGGGGCGTTTTTCGCTGCGTTTCCCTATGACGATTACACCGCGCTATATCCCGGGGGCGCCGCTACCGGTGGAGAAGAGCGAGAGCCATGTTGTAATAGCAGAGCCTACACCATTGGCTATCGATAGTGCCGTGGGTTGGGCGATGAATACGGATCAAGTGGCAGATGCGCAGAGTATTACACCTTACATGGCTCCGGCGATACGTCGTGATGGCAGTGTGCGCAACCCGATCTCGATAACGGCATCGATTAATGCGGGGCTGCCATTAGCGAGTGTTGATAGTGGTTATCATGCCATTGTGGTGAAGCGACAAGAAAACCATTACCAGCTATCCCTAGCGGCAGGCCGTGTCGCTATGGATCGAGATTTTGAATTGAGTTGGCAGCCGACTGTCGGTCAGGCACCAAAGGCGGCGATCTTCTCGGAGACACTACCGGCAGCTCGCCGAACCGGAGACAGCGATACTCTGTCATCGCCACAGCGATTTATTTCGCTAATGTTAATGCCGCCACAGTCGCAGCAGCGCTTACGCGTGCCCAAGGAAACGGTTTATATTATCGATACCTCGGGTTCGATGGGGGGGGAGTCTATTCGTCAGGCACGGCGCAGTCTGCTGCTGGCGATCGATCGGCTTGCGATGGGGGATCGTTTCAATATTATCGAATTTAACAGCGTTACTCGACCGCTGTTCAAGCGCTCTCGGGCGGTGGATGCCGACAGCCTTGCGAGTGCGCGACGTTTTGTCAGCGGCTTGTCTGCTACAGGGGGAACGGAGATGGCGCCGGCGCTGGCTTATGCGTTATCGAAGAATGGGGGAGCGGAGGGATACCTTCGACGCGTGGTGTTTATTACCGACGGCGCGGTTGGTAACGAGGAGGCATTGTTACAGCAGATTGAGCGGAGTCTCGGTGACAATAGACTGTTTACCGTGGCTATCGGTAGTGCACCGAATGCGTACTTCATGCATAAGGTGGCGCAGCTCGGTCGCGGCAGTTTTACTCAGGTGGCGAGTGTCGACGAGGTGGATGAAAAGATGTCGATATTATTTCGTCGGCTGGAAACACCACTGGTCACCGACGTAAAACTGACATGGCCCGCCGGTGTTGTCGCGGAAAGTTATCCACAGCGTTTGCCGGACTTATATGCGGGGCAGCCGTTATTGGTTAAGAGCAAGTTGTCGGGCAGGGAGTTTGCCGTACATGATCAGTTGCAGGTGAGCGGTATCGTCGACGGTAAATCCTGGCGACAGCGCATTGATGTCAGCCAGTTAGGTGCTGCGGAGAGTAAGGCTGGCAGCGGTATTTCGACGCTGTGGGCTAGGGAGAAAATTGCCGAATTGATGGATGCCAAGCGTCGTGGCGAAGACCCACAAGAGGTGCGTGAGCGAGTCGTCGATATCGCTTTGAACCATCAGCTGGTGACAAAATATACCAGCTTGATTGCGGTTGAGCGGCATGTCGTTCGGGCGGGCGACAAGCCGTTACGCACAGCGGGGGTGGCGAATAACATGCCCAAGGGGAGTGATCTTGTGCAACGGCAGGTTAGTTACCCGAAGACAGCCACGCCGATGTATCGACAGTTACTGTTCGGCGCCGCCTTGTTGTTGTTGGCGTTGATGATTCAGTGGTGGCTAAACAAGGCCGCAGCAGTAACTCGGCACGACAGCGGTGGCGTTTAAAATGTTGGCGATGAAGCGAGCTAAAGCGGCCTGGCAAGACCGCCGGCGGCTATTTGCTCGCGTTCTTGTCGTCGTGTTGATGGTCGTAGCGGCATTGCAGCTTAGCTCTGGGCTCTACATTCAACTCAAGGCAGTGCTGGCGCAGCATTTGATCGCCCACAGCTGGCAGCAAAGCTTGCAGCAGGGAGGGGCGGCAGTAAAGCCGTGGCGCTGGGCAGATACCTGGCCGGTGGCAAGACTACAATTTCCAGAGCACAAAGTAGATCTTTATGTGCTGGAGGGGAGTGAGGGAAATAGCCTCGCCTTCGGCCCCGGGCATATGACGGCGAGTAGTGCCGTAGGAGAAGGTGGGACGAGTGTCATTGCGGGACACAGAGACACGCACTTTCATTTTTTTAGAAACATTGTGATTGGTGATCAAGTGCAAGTAACGGATAAGCATGGGGTGGTACATTACTACCGGGTTGAGCGGGCAGAGATAGTCGATAGTCGCGAGGCGACAATTGGGTTAAACGCTGACGTAGATCAACTGCTTATGGTGACCTGTTTCCCTTTTGATGGTATCAATATAACAACGCTGAGGTATCAGCTTGTCGCAAAGCCGGTGACGACTTAATGTTACCGGCAAGTGAGCGGATAGCGGGCAAGAAAATAGCAGGGCTGTGAGGTCTTGGGGAGTATAAGTGTGGGGGAAGCTTTGATCGAGAGAGCGAGGGGGCAACGGGTAAAGTTGTTTCAGCCTGTGACGCCTGAACAGTTGGCAAAGATAGAACAGAATGACTGTCGAGCATTCTCCAGCGATACCGCTGGGAAAACCTATTTCTATCCGAAACTGCACTCAAACTATGCGGAAAATATTGCCAAGAATAGTTTTTCACCGCGTTTCGGTAGCAGCTATGTCGTTGAATTCGAAGTCGATGCAGAGTATATCAATCAGTTCCCTATTCGCTCGATCGGCTATGACGAGCATCAGGAATACTGCGTCGATGTGAGTATGTTAGCCGACTTGAACAGCCATATTCGCGGCCGCATTGCTGTGAAGAGCTGTTTTCAAGATACCGTAAAGAGTGCCATCCAGATGGTCTCCTAGCGAGCCAGTATTAGTGCCACAAGACGAGTAAGCCGGTGTTGATAAAGACACCGGCTTTTTTATACGCCAATAGATCGACTCGACCGTTTTGCTTAGGTGTTGATGACTACGCGCATCGCCTGTAGCTCAATGTTGGCATGCTCAATGGCCTCGCTGCCGGCGGCGAGCTGG
This sequence comes from Sinobacterium caligoides, assembly GCF_003752585.1. Taxonomy (NCBI): domain Bacteria; kingdom Pseudomonadati; phylum Pseudomonadota; class Gammaproteobacteria; order Cellvibrionales; family Spongiibacteraceae; genus Sinobacterium; species Sinobacterium caligoides. The sequence goes on along the minus strand of NZ_RKHR01000004.1, from coordinate 1,079,069 downwards.
TTGCGCAGGAAGTCGATCTCAGCGTGACGAATGCCGCCATTGATCTGTTGTAGCGCTTGTAGTCGGTCAACCTCCGCGCCGAGCTGCTGACGTATTGCCTGCTGAGCGCTTTCACTACGCTCTGGCAGCTGTTGCTTCGCGAGCTCGGCGGCACGCTTGAGCATCTTCTCGACATCGGGTTGTATCTGTTTGATGACGGCGTGGGCGGTGGTCTTGGGGATCTTCTTACACAGCTTACTTAAGCCCTCCAGCTTAAGTGCCTCAGTGAGTACCTTACCGGTGTTGTCGATGAGCACACGAATGGGCTGCGCAGGCAGGAAGCGACCAAGTTGTAGTGACTTTGGCGCGATGGCGTTGACGGTGAATAGGCACTCGAGCAGGATGGTCGCCGGCGGTAGCCCCTTTACATTCATCGTTGCGATGGCGGCGTTGCCGAGCTCGGAAGAGAGCACCATCTCCATGCTTTCGGTCACCATCGGATGCTCCCAGTTGAGGAAGTCGAAGTCTTCACGACTCAGGGCGACATCTCGGTCATAGGTGATGGTGTTGCCGTCTTCGTTGAGGCCGGGAAAGTGGCTGCAGTACATGTTCTCGCCGGCGTGCAGCGTCTGCGCTCCCTCACTGTGGTAGTCGTACTCGACGCCATACTGGTCGAAGAGCTTCTCCAGATAAATTTGTAGCTCAAAGCTGTCATCAAAGGCATCGATGGCTTCAATAATTTGCTCTGCGCGCGGTCGATTACAGGAGTTGATCTCCAGCAGTCGGTCACGGCCCTGCTGTAGCTGTCGCTTGGTTTCTTCCATGGCCGCACGGGTTTCTGTCAGCAGCTGTGGCAGGTCCTCAGTGGGCAGGGTCATTTGGCTGAGCAACCGCTCCTCGAAGCGTTCGAAGAGTGAAAAGCCACCGGAGAAGCTCTGCTGGAATAGGTCCAGCCCCTGGTGGTACCAGTTGAACAGGACCTCTTGCGCGCTGTCGAGCAGGTAGGGGGCGTGAATCTGAATGGTATGCTGTTGACCAATGCGGTCGAGACGACCGATACGCTGTTCCAGTAGATCGGGGTTTAGTGGTAAGTCGAAAAGCACTAAGTGGCGAGCAAACTGGAAGTTGCGCCCTTCACTGCCAATTTCGGAGCAAACCAGGGTCTGCGCCCCGCCTTCAAAATCGGCGAAATAGGCCGCAGCGCGATCGCGCTCGATGATGGTCAGCCCCTCGAAGAAGGCGGCGCTGCGGATTCCTGCGCGCAGTTGCAGGTGGCTCTCTAGGTCGAGCGCAGTCTGGGCGTTGGCACAGATCACCAAGACTTTTTCATTCTTGTGCTGCTTGTAAAAATCGATCAGCCAGTCGACGCGGGGATCGGCGGTAATCCACTCATCGGGATCGAAATCGATCTCGGGGTAGAGTCCCTCGATTCCCCATTGGTTTAAATTATCGTCGTAGAGCGCAGGGCATTCCAGTGGGTAGCTGTGTAGCTGGCGCTCGGGGAAGCCCTTGATGGCGGCGCGGGTGTTGCGAAACTGCACGCGGCCTGTGCCGTGTCGGTCGAGTAACTTTGCCACTAGCGTATCGACCAATTGTTGCTCGGTGCCGTCATGGTCGGCGAGTATTTTGTCGAATTCGCCGTCGCTGAAATAGGGGCTCAGTATTGCTTGCGTGTCGTGCTCAGTAATTGATTGCGGCTGATCAAGCAGTGGCTGTAACAGCTCGTTGAGCTTTTGGTAGCCCTCTTCTTGTACTTTGAATTCGCTCAGACTCTGAAACTTAGCGGGGTCGAGTAGACGTAGACGGGCGAAGTGGCTATCGATACCGACCTGCTCAGGGGTAGCCGTCAGCAGCAATAGTCCATCGCTGACGCTGGCAAGTTGCTCGACCAGTTGGTAGTCGGGGCCGCTCTGCTGCTCGGACCAATGTAGGTGATGAGCCTCGTCAACCACCAGCATATCCCAGCCGGCGTCGATGGCTTGCTGTTGGGTTTTTTCGTGCTGTAGGAGAAAGTCGAGGCTACAGAGGACCAGCTGTTCGGTCTCGAAGGGGTTGCCTTCACCAGCCTCGCGCAGCGCATCGTAGCGTTCTTGGTTAAAGATGGAGAAGCGCAGGTTAAAGCGTCGCAGCATTTCAACGAGCCATTGATGCATTAAAGTATCGGGCACGGTGATAAGGATACGGCTGGCGAGCCCCGTATGCAGTTGTTGATGGAGGATCATGCCGGCCTCGATCGTCTTGCCTAGGCCGACTTCATCTGCGAGTAATACCCGTGGCGCATAACGGCTGGCAACTTCGCTGGCGATGTACAGCTGGTGCGGTAGCAGGCTGGTACGCGAGCCCAATAGGCCTTGTACTGGCGATTGTTGTAGTCGTGCAATATGCTCTAACGTGGCCGCACGCAACATATAGGCGCCATTACGGTCGAACTGACCGCTGAAAAGGCGTTGCTGTGGCGTAGTAAAGGCAATAAAGCAGCTGAGCTCTAATTCATCGAGCTCGCTGGCTTGGTCGTCGCTATCGACGACAGAATAGCTGATCAGTCCGGCATCTTCAGAGACGCCGGTGACGGTAAAGTGTTGCTCGTCGAGATCGCAGATGCTATCGCCAACCTTGTAGCGAATACGGCTGAGCGGGGCGCTGTGCGCGGCGTAAATGCGTTCTTCGGCGGCAGCCGGGAAGCTGACGATGAGTTGGCGGTCGTGAATTTCTTTGATAAAACCGAGACCGAGCTTGGCTTCGGAGTGACTAATCCAGCGTTGGCCAATAACAAATTGCATCATTTATTTTCTCACATGGGCGCCAAAAATTGCGCTGGGCTTTACAGAATACGGTTTTGCGCTGGTCAGCAGCTTAGCGTTGCTGTCGACAGATCTTAATAGCGGCGCCATATTCTACAGTAATAGAGGGATTTGTCTTTGATTTTACGGCAAAGCCTAGCTCATCACGGCCATTTTAGGTATTAAATCCAGTTGGCATAGCGAGATCTGAAGCGCTAAGGGGCGGCGCTACCATGGGCGAGGTGCTTTTACTCTCTAGCTGGCGGCACTGAGCTTGTTTTTGTGGGGTGTTGCGGGCTTGGCGTGTTGCTCAAATAGACTGCTACGCAGCGTCGGCAACTGTCGGTAGAGGAGCTCAAGAAGGTGGCCCTGGCTTTGCTTATCGTTCTCTAGGTCGTTGATGACCCGACTGAGTAACTCGTCGAGGTCGATCGTCATGCCTCCCTCAAAGAGAATGATACCGTCGGCGCTGAAAGAATTGGCCTTCATAGCTGTCTGTCCTTAACAATCTCTATTGGTTCAAGGCTGAGGTCCCGATACGTTGTATCGGGGCGGGTAGCAGTGATTATAGACAGCTTTAGGGAGGTGAGAACACCTTATATTGAGGGGGGAAGGTGAGATTGTGAACATGCTCACAGGCTTGTCCCGCGTGCGGTGATGTTGTTATCGAATAGGATTTAACCCTGATTTTGTCTTATTAACGCCGGTAGGATGTTGTCTGTGATCTTCTTGTGTTCGTCGAAGTCGCCTAAATAGAGGCCGAACTTACCCTCTTTCAGTTCACGATAGTAATCACGAATGTAGTTTTCGACGGCGCCGAATGCGAGATCTTGCCAGGGCATTTCCTCTGCGCTGAATAGGGCGACCTCCTGTGCCTCGTCACCTGCTTTGAAGTCAGCGCTGCTCATCTCGCCGCGGAAGGCAACATAAATCTCATTGGTGTAGCTGATGGAGCCTATGGCATAAAGACTGAGCTGGCTGGGGTCGATAACAACGCCTGTTTCCTCGAAAAGCTCACGGGCGGCGGCTTGAGGAAGAGTTTCGTTACATTCCATGAAGCCAGCGGGAACCCCCCAGTAGCCGCGGCGAGGTTCACAGTCGCGTCGAAGCCACAGTAGACGATCGCCATAATGCATCATTGCTGAGACGAGAATCGTCGGGTTTTCGTAGGCGATATAGCCACACTCAGGGCAGAGTTTGCGCTCTACCCTATCGGGCTCGGGCTTCCCCTGTATTAACTCCGTGGCACACTGACAGCAATATTTCACGCTAATACCTAGAATGGCTTATGTTTTTTATTATTATAAACAGTCGGCTACCAAAAAAAACTGTCAACACCGCACTCTGCGACGGCGGCTCTAGCTTCTTCGAGCGCGGCTTGCTCGCTCTCGAAAGCGTCCTCGTAATTGGTGATGTTGTCGTTGCTGCTGACAATCTCGAGCCACCAACCTTGATCGTTTTCGGTTACTTTAATGGTGAGTGTCTTACCATTGTCTGTAATGGTTTCGCTGATACTGTTGTCCATAGCGGGCCTTTTTAAGTTGAGTACAATGATTTGTTTGTGCGACAGGTGAGTTCTGCACCGCTGAGGATGATTGCTATCACTGCGTAAATGTGGGGCTATTCTAGCAACCTTTTTACCAGAAAGAATCCTAAAATGATGCTCTATGTCGTTAGTTTGATGGCTTGGAAAGGGATGGTGCGCTTTCTGATAGCAACACCGATCGGTTAAAATCTACTTGGTTTGCTCGGGAAGAAAACTTATAGTGTTAGTAGTAGAAGCCTTGGGCTGACTGTAGTGACTCTCACCCGTAACTAGCTACGCTATTAAGCGCATGCTAGACGGTATTTTTCCCGGGCAAAAACAACAATAATGGAGCTATTACCGCTATTGAATCTCCTGCAGCATCAGGCTGTACGATGAGTCAGGCATGGTTAAGAAACATACAATGAAGGCACTCGAAGAGCTTGTTAAAGATCAGTGTGTTCAGGGAAGATCTACATCGGCAACGGATAATAGCCGCCCTCAAATCCTGCATGACGGTAGTGATTACTACGCTCAGCTGCATGAGCTGAGGATATCGAGCCGCTATCAACCGATAGTCAGTATCCCTCATCGTCGAGTGGTGGGGCACGAGGCCTTATTGGATGCTCGATTGATTGACAGTAGTATCACGCCAGTGGCGGCATTCAGTTATATTAATGAGCAAGAGCTTTCACAGTTAGAGCTTGATCGTTTGAGTCGCCACATTCACCTACTAAATTATACTGCTAAGTCTGCCGACGACTGGCTATTTTTGAATATTAGCAGCGAGGCCATCTCCCACTATGTTGAGCAGGAAGCGGGCTTGGAAAGCATTGTCCCGACGGGGCTGATGCCGCCGGAGAGTTTGGTCTTCGAGATCCTAGAGGACACCCAACAAGACATTGCTCAGCTGCAGCAATTTGTTCGTTATTGCAAAGAACAAAAAGTGCTCGTGGCTGTCGATGACTTTGGTGCGGGGCACTCTAATTTTGATCGTATATGGTCCCTGGCTCCCGATATTGTCAAGCTTGATAGCAGTAACATCTGGAAGGCTGAGCAAGATCCGATGGTACGTCGACTATTGCCCCGGATGATCTCGCTGTTACGGGAGGCAGGTTCGGTGGTGTTGATCGAAGGCATCGAAAATGAGACCCAGGCAAAGATTGCCATGGATACAGAGGCAGATTTATTGCAGGGGTACTATTTCCTGCGGCCGCAGTCGAACCTCGCTGTCACCGAGGCGAACGGTGTTATTGAAGAATTGACTGCCGCAGAAGTTGCCTTTAATGGTCAGCCCGTCGATATGGGACGCGATAGGTTGAGGAGTGAGTTCGCTCGAGCCGTCGGCCACCTGATGACGGGAAAGAAGCTGGCAGAAGCCTTTTCTCGCTTCAACGTTGAGCAGGTGCGACGCTGTTATGTATTGAATAGGCAGGGTGTTGAGATAGAGAGTCATCGCTTGACAGGGGGGGAGCCGGAGTGTCGATTCTCTGCGATGAAGTGTAGTGGCGGGGCGAGTTGGGCACGTAGGCCATATTTTATTGGCGCGATGGCAAACCCCGGTCATATATTTACATCGCCGCGCTATATGTCGCTACCCGATGGCCATGTTACGGAAACGTTGTCGATTGCGACGCAACTCGAGGGAACGAGTTGTGTCATTTGCCTCGACCTTAACTAATAGAGCAAATTGATGATGCTAATAGCGATGACGGCATAGCTAACGGTTAAGCCTGCCCCCACCTGTTTGAACACTTTTGCCGAGTAGTTGCCGGGACCTTGTATCAGCGCATTGACTTGATTGGTGGGCAATAAGAAGGCGTTGGAAGCACAGACTCCAATTAATAAAACGATAGGCCGTGGGTCGTAGCCGGCACTTGTGGTGATGCCGATGGCAAGAGGCGTCAGTACGATTGTGGCACCGATGTTGGAGATGATGAGACTGAAACTGGAGGCGAGAATCGCAAATAGGATCTGCAAATTTATTTCGCTCGCATGTTGACCCAGTAGTGAAAGAGTATGTTCAGCAAGCCACTGTGAGCTGCCGGTATTAGTCATCGCCGCCCCCAGCGGCAGCAGTCCTGCGAGTAAGAAAACGGTTTTCCAGCTAACGGCATGAAAGGCGTCATCCATACTCAGCACGTTGCCCGCTATCATTATGGTGGCACCACAGAGTAGTGATACTGAGAGTGACAGAGGGCTGAAGATGGATAGCGCAAGGGCAATGACGAAAGCGCTCACGGCTATTATCAATTTATCGGGGGAGATGATGAGTTTGGGTTCATGTTGGTCGATGAGAGTAAAATCTTTATCGCTGGCGAGTCTGTTGAGATCACGCCAGCTAACATAGCTAAGCAGGCTGTCGCCGACTTGTAGCTCGACATCGCGCAGTTGTAGTTGTTGGACGTGGTTGTGGCGATAGATGGCTAGAGGGGTAATGCCGTAACTGCGTCTAATACGAATGTCGCGGATGCGCTTGCCCGCGAGGCTGGAGCCAGGGGGGATGATGATCTCGGTGATACCGGCATTTGTCGCTGAAATTGCCTCAAGCAGTGGTTCGCAACGTTCGCTGCGCTGAACTCCAGGCTGTTGACACAATCTTAGAAGATCTTCTGGGTCGCCGATGACGCCAATGTTACACGGGGCGGGAATGATAATATCGCGGTGTGGCGATAAGCTGAGCTGTTGATGAGCCAAGGCAATGATGTTGATTTTGTACTTTTCTTCTATCTCTCCAGCGGAGTGACCGCTGAGAGGGAACTCTGCGCCTATGTGTAAGGTGTGTAACTGGCAGTCAACACCATAGAGGCGGTTTAGGCGTTCATTATGTTCGGTGTCGCTCTGTTGCTCTGCGGCTGGTAGGAAGTGTTTTCCCCAAAGCTGAAAGTAGAGGCAGCCACTAATGAGTAGGCCGATGCCTATAGGAGCGACCTCGAATAGTGAAAAGGGTGGAATCTCCGGGGGGAGTATGTCGTTTAGTATGATAAGTGGGCTAGAGCCAAGCATGGTTATACAGCCGCCTAGCATAACGGCAAAGCCCATCGGCATCATTAGGAAGCCGGGGTTGATGTTCATGCGGAGGCAGATGTGCCGAACGACGGGTACATAGAGTGCACATGCGCCGACGTTTTGCATTAAACCGGAGAGGCCGCCAACACTGAGCATAGTGAGGTTGCGTAAGTGCTCGTTGCTGCGGCGGCCTAGCCGTAGCAGCAGTGCAGCGACGATACGACTACCACCGCTGCGCTCTAGCCCAGCGGAAATGATCATGATGGCAATGATGGCAATCACAGCGTTACTGGAGAAACCGGCGATAAGCTCGCGGTTACTGACAAAAGGCGTGACACCCGGTAATAGCTGTACCAGTGCCAGCGCACAGAGACTGATCAAGGCAACGAGGTCGATACGCAGGCGACTAGTCACCAACAGCATGATTGTCATGCTAACGATGGTTAAGGTTAGGGTGATTTCGATACTCATGATGTTGCTGCCGCTGAACTGTATGACTGAAGGGGCATTGAGGGTGTTGAGCTGCCGCAATCACTTCGATTATAGAGGATGCGATGTTGAGAAGCATTGTTTGTATCGGAGTTTGCATGTCGCCGCTACAGTTAGCGTACAAACGGTTTAAAGCATTAGCAATCTTTCACGATGATATATACGAAGCTTTAAGTGTTATGGGTTTTCAGCATGGGGTTAAATTGTGCTACTCTATGGCCAAGTTTAACGTTCCGCTAAGTCAATGACTTAGCTTCGTCACTTATTTCTCTTATTGAGCGCCAGTCTTCTGCTGAGCTGTTATTACGACTTGTTGTGATTATTTATTGATGAAAAAAATTATTGCTATACGTTTACGCCGTAGGGATGACGGCTTCATTGCATTTAAAGAAAACCAAAAGGCCGAAATACTCTACAGCGCTTTTGATAAGCGAGATAATGCGATAAAAAACCTACAAGAAGAGCTTTGTTCTCGTCGAGGCATGGAATACGACGTTGATGGCTGTGGTTTACACTGGTTTGTGATTGATGATAATCGTCCTGCAGATTATTACCTTGAGTTCAATGAGGTGGAGTGTGTGCTGGAGGATGAGTGGTTTAACTCAGCCAAGGCAAGTATCAGTGGTTATAGTGGCTTTCGCTACTACGATGCCTGTGCGAAGTGGGCCGATGATATTGTGATAAAAGACCAAGGCCGTAAGATTGACTATCATTTGGCGAAATACAGCCGAGTTTAGTGTTGTTAAAAATATGACCTTGAGCGCCGCAGATCGCTAGAGGCGCCATCACTCTTTTGATGTGCTGTGAAATATTATGTTGAAGCAGTTAAAGCTCTTTTGTTTAGCGTTAGCGTTTCTAAGCCGTATACCTGTTCCGCAAAATATCCCCTTTAGTGAGCATTGGCAACGCCAGGCGCAGCGTTATTATCCTGCGGTTGGCTTGCTATTGGCCTTATTGCTGCTGCCGCTATTTTATAGTGTTAGTTACTTGTTGGGCAGTGCCGTCGGTGTAGTGGCTATGTTAGCGGCGAGCACGTTGTTGACAGGAGGGCTACACGAAGATGGCTTTGCCGATTGCTGTGACGGCTTTGGTGGCGGCTATGGGGATAGAGAAAAGACTTTGCTCATTATGAAGGACTCGCTGCTTGGCACTTTTGGTGTCATCGGCTTGGTCTTGCTGTTATTGCTTAAGTACGCGCTGTTACAGCAGTTGGCATTGCAGTCGTGGACGCTATTCGGGCTAACGGTCATCTCTGCGTACTCGATGAGCCGTTGGCAGCCGCTGCTAATTATGCGACGTTTAGACTATGTGGTGCGTGATAGTAGTCGGGTTGTGGATCAAGCGAAAAGACCGTCGCTTAGACTAGTTCTGTTGACGAGTTTATGGGGAGGAGGAGGGTTGCTGCTATTGGCACTGTTACATAGTACAGGGGTACAGCTGTTGGCTGTCTTGCTACTGCCAGCTGTGCTTTTATCGCTGTGGTCTATCGTATACTGCCACTATCTCGAACGTAGCCTAGCGGGTTATACCGGGGATTGTTTGGGGGCCACTCAGCAGGTTGCAGAGTGTATTATTTACTGCTCGATGGTGTTTTTTCTACGTCAAGGCTGGTTGTTTTAGTCGACGTCGTTGGCGGCAATTTTATCGCAGATAAAGTGCAGGAAGCCGAGCTCACGGTTGCTTAGCCCCGCACTCTTTTCCAGCGCCCACTGATACACTTTATCCTTCCTTGTGATGTTGTGGTGATGGAAGTTCGCCATCATTTTATCCTGTAGTTTGTGCAGAGACGCCTCTGTCCCGGCTTGCTCGCTACTGGTGTTAGCTAAAGGGAGCTGATTATCTGACAGCTCATAAGCATATAGCATGACAGCTTGGCTTAAATTTAATGAGGGATAGCTCGCGGCTAGGGGGATCGCGGTGAGTAGGTCGCAGCACTTGAGTTCTTGGTTGCTCAGCCCGGATTTTTCACAGCCAAAAACAATGGCCAAGCGCCTTATGCCTGCAGCCTGCTCGGTGATCAGCTGTTTTAGTTGGCTGGGGGGGTATAGCGTTTCTCGATGGTGGCGGGGCTTGGCACTCGTACCGATGACGAGGTCGCAGTCGGCGACGGCATCGGCAAGCAGGGGAAACACTTTGGCTTGTCTAAGTAGCTCTGTTGAGCCGTGCGCGAGGATGCGAGCCTGTTTGTCTGTGTGAACATCACTGTTGACCAAACGAAGCTGACTAAAGCCCATGGTTTTTAGCGCTCTAGCACTAGCACCGACGTTTTCGGCGACAGCGGGATGGCTGAGAATAAAGACAATTTCCATGGTGCAGGCTCGGTGTAGGGCTGTGAATAAAAAAGAGCGTTAGTGTTGATGGCCGCCAACGCCATGCGCATGACCATGGCTTAGCTCCTCTTCGTGGGCCTCACGAATATCGCTGACCGTTATGCTAAAGCAGAGTGTGCGACCGGCCAATGGGTGGTTGCCATCGACAGTTGCTTGAAATTTCCCTGCTTTGATTACGGTAGCGACTTTCTCACCTTGCTCGGTATCGATATAGACTTGTGTGCCAGGCTGTAGCCGCTTGCCTTTACCGCCTCTTATTGCCTTAACAGCAACGCGAGAAATGAGAGACTCTTTATACGGGCCATATGCATCAACGGCTTCGAGAGTGATGCTGAGCTGGTCGCCTACTGCTGCTCCCGCTAGCGCCTGTTCAAGTTTTGGCAGAATATTACTATGGCCGTGCAGGTAGCACATCGGCGTTGTCTCTGTGCTTGCATCGACTTGATGACCCTCGCTGTCGCTGAGAATATATTGAAAGCTAACGACTTTATCTTTCTCGATGATCATGACGATGAACTCTTTTTTGCGTGAGGGAGGGTGATAGGGGCGTCATGATAGCGGTGCGAGGCGTGTAAGTCGACACGACTAAACAGGAAAGCGCCTGAATACCTCGTCCATGAGGTGGCGCGTTCGGTGTATTTATTGCAGAGCGTTGCGTTCAGTAGCTGGAAATGGGCTCAGGAGTCTTTGCCTGTTGTTTATTGTGGGTGATTGTCTGCTGCTCATCGTATGAGTTCATCATCGTATTATGATCATACTGGAGGATCTCAGTAGCTTGGATTTTTTTGATTAGCTTCTGTGGTGTGGTCCCTGTGAGTGCCTTGCATTCACGGGTGAGGTGGGCCTGGTCACTGAACTTACCCTTCGCTGTCAGCTCTAATAAATTTGGCTTAATCGTATCGCGAAGGTCGATCATGAGCTGTCTAATGCGGGTGATGCGCCCAAATTGCTTGGGGGTTAGCCCTATTTGGCTGCGGAACTTTCGCTCTAGTTGGCGGCGGCTAATAGCAATATCGTCTGCAACTTGTTGTATCTTAATTGTGCCAGCTGATTCGCGGATAAGTTTGATCGCGTTTTGTAAAACTTCTGGCTGTTGATGGCGTGGTTGGAAGTTGCGAAGAAAGAATGACTCAAGCATCTGTAGCTGTTGCTCATGATTGCCGACAGCCAGCAGCGGTTCTAGCAGAGTCTGCGCAATGTTGTGCCAGATAAGAGTTGCGGGAATCATTTGGTCGAGTAGCTGTGGGCCGGCCAACTGTTGTTGGAATACATTGATAGCGCCTGGCCAGAAGCGAACACCAATAAAGTAGCGTTGGCTTTCCTGGCGACTGACGGGCATGGGCCGGCTACGGGGGCCGAGTAATACGGCTTGATAGCCGAGCTGCCCGTGCTGAGCCGTGATGCATATCGAAAGATCGCAACCTGCATCTGCGGCGAGTTGTTCCGGTAGTTGCTGATGCTGATTGTCGTAATACCAGAAACATTGAATAAATTCAGTGAGTTTATTACAAGGCAGGAACTCCATCACTTGCTTGCGATTTTGAGGCGATATTATATTCATGGGTCCGTTACTCTGTGTTTAGTGCCGGCTTTATTATTTTTCTTTTGTATCCGTTATCTGGAGGAAGAAAATACTGCCTTAGCGCTTATTATTATTTTTAAAACCGCTACAGACTGGATTAGTCAGCCTGTACTGAGTCAGATCTTGTAAATACCACCAGAACACAAAATTGACCCTACCACACAATATATCAGTAAATGGCCGGTGACATGCGTATTCTTATAAAAAATGACGCTAACCGTAAAATAAGTGGGCGAAAAATGCTTTGTTGATGCCAGCGTCAGTATTTTTATGCGATTCAGACATAAAAAAGGACGTTTTTGTAGCGGAAAGTAGTTGGCTAGGGGCGATGTGGTGGATGTCGTCAGTATTATGACTGTTTGCCATTACTCACGCTCAATGTTACTTTTTATTCATCTATCTTCTGGTAACAATCGTGTTCTGGAAGCTATAACAGTTAGAGGTTTTTAATGAATATCTTGAATCTTATCTTTGCTATATTTTTGCCGCCGGTCGGCGCCTTTTTGCAGGTTGGTGTTAGCACGCACTTTTGGATTAATATCGTGCTTACTCTGCTAGGTGGCATCCCAGGTGTTATACACGCAGTGTGGTTGGTTGCGACTAAAAAGACTGCTTGAGTAAGCATTGCAAGCTTAGGGCTTATTAAGTGCCGCTATGGCGGCACTTTCCTTCTTTGAGCCTGTAGGGTTATGAGGGAATCTTTTGTGCCGGTGTTGCCGCCTTAAGCAGGGAGGCGCATTGTCAGGAAGCGCTTAATAGCTGAAGGCAATGGTACCTATAGTAAGAAGTGATTATATAAAGGGAAGCTGAAAAACTAGAATACTTATATGGCGACAGATACCTACACTGGGGTTTTATAGGAGAAGCGATGTGGATACCTTAAGAGTAAAAGAATATATGGAGTATCAGCCTGCCGCTATACGTTGTGATGCAATGTTAACGGAGGTAATCGATGAGCTTCTTAAGCATAAGTCAACGGGTGCTCCGGTCGTTAATGAGCAGAATGAGGTAGTTGGCTTCGTTTCAGAGCAAGACTGTCTGCGTAGCCTGCTAGTCAGCGGTTATTATTGTGATAAAGTCGATAGCGTAAAGGATGTGATGCGACGCGAGGTGCTGACCATAGGGCCCGAAGATAATGTGGTGGAGTTGGCACGTAGAATGACCGACCAGCTGCCAAAGATTTATCCTGTCGTGCTTGATGGCAAGCTGATCGGTTTGATTGATCGCCGGCGGATCTTGTCGGCTTTGGTGGCGAGTCAGGTCGAGCATTGTAAGGTTTGGTAATCCCCAGGCTTGTTGAGGTGTTAATGGCTACGCTGAGACTGTCGTTGCCTATACGCAGTCCAGACGCTACTGAAGGCAGTGAGGCGCAGGGGGTGCAATCTTTCCTGAGGTAACTGTTGGTTTAGTGTGTTCTGCCTTGCTGTCCCCATTGCGCGTAAAGTTACCCCCGTTTTCTGTGGATAAGTTCGTGAGTAAGGCTTTGAAGGATTGCTGGAAGCTAACAGTGCTATAGCTTTTGGGGTGACGGGTGTTTTTCGTTCAATATGCCGTTGTGATCGTCATCACCAGGGCGTAGCAGGCCTCCTTTTACCCCCTTCTATCGATAGGCTTTAAATAACAGTCGCCTTAATAACCTTTATTTGAGTTCATTGCTGATTTTGCGTGGACGTGCTGGCCGTTATGGCTGCAAATAAAGAATAAACGCTGGGCGCTTAAGGTTAGTGATTAATATTTTCGAGCCTGATGGCCGTTAGGAATAGTCGTGTGTCAAACTCGAGTTGATGATAGTTTGCTGCCATGTGGCAGCAGAGTTTATAGAATGCTTTGTCGTGGTCTTTGTGCTTGAGGTGGGCGAGCTCGTGAACGACGATCATCTTGAGCAGCTCGGCTGGCAACTGCTTAAAGACCTCGGCAATCTTGATGATATTTTTGCTCTTTGTTTTGCTGCCTTGCACCTTGCGTGAGTATATATGTAGGCCGAGTGCGCGCTCGGCAACGATTAACTTGCCATCAAAGACAACTTTGCTTAGTGGTGATGATTTTTTGATAAAGTGGTTTTTCAGTGTGATCGTGTAGTCATATAGAGAGCGATTGTTGTTGATTTGATGTTCCATTGGGTAGCGTTTACGCAACATAGGAAGCAGCTCGCCGTTGTCGATAAGCTGCTGAACTTTCAGTTGAACTTGCTCAGGGTAGGAAGATAAGAAAGGCATTGAGGACATGATGTTATAGGGCGTGTTGGGGTGTTAGTCGGCAAACTGGCCGTGATTTTAAGCTGTTGGCCGCTAGCCGACAACCATTCTGCTTACATAAAGTCACGCTTCTAGTCGTTGGAGGTGTTGTAACGGTTAATACGCATTTGAGCCGATAGCTGAAGTGTGCGGCGTTGCATAAGAAAAAGTTATATTCTAAGGTAGTTGGAGAAACCGTGATCTTGTTGGAGTTTTGCCATTGCTCCAGTGCTGTGACAGGGGCTATTATCACGGCATTAAAACATCCCAGCGGTAGATACCGCCACAACGACGACAAAGAGATGAAGTCATGATGCAGCTTTTAGATGATTTAGAAAAGAAGATCATATTATCGAAGGAGACGATTGAGCTTCTTGAGATGGAGACGGCAGAGTTACGTGAAGAGCTAGCTGAAGCTAAGGCTATTGCGGAAGAAAACCTCGTGCTGAAGGCTAATCAAGCCAAATGGGAGGAGCGTCTGGGGAATTTAATGCGTCACTTTAAGGAAAGCAGCGACGCTCCAGCATAAGCCTCCTCACGACTTAGTCTCAATAATGATTAAAGATTAAGTCGTTCTCCTCTCTCTCTCTCTCTCTCTCTCTCTCTCTCTCTCCCCCCGCACACCGTCTACAACTTATTTGGCGTCAATATGAACAAGCTTACTCTAGGCTAGGCTTAGTTGACGTGTGTAGGGGTGTATTTTAATGGACATGTGTCATACTTAACGGGTGTCGTCTCGTTGGCTATGCTAGCTATGCTTTTTGAATGAGGAGTCGCTCCTTCGTTTGAGGCTATGCTGCGATGGTGAAAGGTAGGAGGCGTGACGAGAATATAAAAGCATAGAGTACTCTAATTGTTGTGTAGATTTGAGGTAGAGCTGTTATGGCTAGGAAGTCCGCTGCAGAGGCAGCACTCACAAAACAAAAAATTGCAGACACTATCGTAGCTCTCACCGTGAAGGAGGGCTTTGACTCTGTCTCATATACACGCCTATCAAGAGAGACTGGTGTTAGTCGTTCCGGTATCGCCAATCATTTCCCAGATAAGCGGTCGATGATTGAGGCCTTTCAAGGGCAGATATTTGGCATCTTTACTAAATACCTGGATTTGTCCAGCAGGGAAAGTTTCATGGCTAGTTGGCTAAAAGCCCTTAGTCATGATGAGTTTCGCAATATTCTCTTGCTCATTTTTATTCATATGGGAACATCTATAAACGGAGATATGAACCTTAAAGCGGTTAATGGCGTTAATCGACTAATGGGCTTTATAGAGGGCAGCTTGGGGGATGAGGGAATAGAGGTCTTAGAGTTACTGCTCGGTAAGACCTTGCTGAATGTGGTACTACGAAATTCTGCGGCAGTGGGTTGAGGGATAGGCTGTTAGTGTCTTGGTTGCATCAGGCTAGTTATGCTTGGTGAGAAGTCTGGCTAGCATAGAGTCTATGAGTGCTTCTGCTCGCTGATAGGGAAACTGTTCATGCTCGAGCATTGTGGCGATGCAGAGGCCGTCGACGGCAGAGATTAAAATATCTGACTCATCGTTGATATTTATGTCGTTGCATATATCTCCAGCATGAACGGCTTCCTGCATGTACCCCTTTACCAGCCCTCGCCATTGTAGGTAGTTAAGTCTGTGTTGCTGTTGTAGCTTGCTGTTTTTAACGGCTTGCGACCAGAAGCTCATGTAGACGATGCTGGCACTGTCGTTATTATCCTCAGAGAGTAGGCTGATCAGAGATAGCCTAAGTTTGGCAAGGGCGCTAGTGATTTGCTCTGCCTTGTTCAAAATATCTTGAATAAGGTTGTTTGCCACCCAGTCAAAGACGAAGCTAATTAACTGTTCCTTGTCGCGAAAGTAATGGGGGACGACGCCACGGCTAAATCCCCCTTCTTCTGCTGTGGAGCGGAAGGTTGCTCCGTCAACCCCCGCGCGCTGGATGACGCGAAGGGTGACAGCAGCAATCTCATTACGGCGAAGGTCGTGATCGACGATTTTTGGCATATTGAGTATCTGTCAGTGTTGGTTAATGTCGCATAAGATACAGAAAACTTATCAATATGTATAAAAGAAAATTAAAAAAACAATATATTTGATAAGCCGGTTTTGTTTGTCGGCTTATTGTTACAGTTAAATATGTCAGAGCAAATTTTTAACAGGAACTTTTTCTTGTCTGCGGGTGGCTTTTGAGGAAGTCCTCCGAAGAATGAATGTTGCTGAGTATTACTGTTGTGAAGTTGCTATATGCTGTTTTTTAGCTGTTTTGCTTGGTGACATTGATGTTGTTAGATGGGGTTAAATGTGTAAAATTGTTGTCGATACATCAGTGTTTAGTTTGTTTATGTTTTGTTTTTTTTTGGGAATAGTATTTTATTTTCATCAAAGTTTTTTGGACGTCAGTCATAAATAAAGGCTTTTGTCAGAGCCTTTTTTATTGGCAGTTACTGATAGGTGTGTGTTGTGAGCTAAGCAGAGGGAGTGGTGGCGGTATTGTCGTTATTTTAAGAGTACCTGTGTGCTTCGAAAATCTTATGGATAAAGACTGGCGTAGTCGCGCTATCTGAGTCGTGACGGTGGCGGCAGGGGAGTGGCGTGCCGATGACTTGAGTAGTGCTTTTCTCCAGTGCTCTAGCGGCTCTTAGGTTGCTACGACCACCGCTAGATAATCGGAGAGTGAGTTAGCGCTCAGCTAAATAATTATTAATCTTCTGGTTGAATAAGATTTTCTGCTGTTCACTGAGAAAGCTTGCGGTAAAGCTATTGCGAGCGAGCTGCACTGCCTGCTCTTGTGTCATGTTAAGGTGCTCGACCAGGGCGTCGTAGTTTTTGTTTAAGTAACCGCCAAAGTAGGCTGGATCGTCTGAGTTAGTAGTGACGAGCAGGCCTCTGTTAAGTAAGTCTAATATGTTGTGTTGTGACATATCGTCGACGACACAGAGCTTTAGGTTGGATTGTGGGCAGACGGTCAATGGTATCTGCTCGGCAATCAGTCTTTCCATAAGCTGCTCGTCTTCTATGCAGCGAACACCGTGATCGATACGACTTACTTTCAGTAGATCAAGTGCTTGCCAGATGTAGTCAGCTGGCCCTTCTTCGCCTGCATGTGCGACAGTAAGCAGGCCTTCGCTAATTGCCCGCTCGAATACCGCTTGAAACTTACTGGGTGGATGGCCCATTTCTGAGCTATCGAGGCCTACGCCAATTAGCTTATCTTTGTAAGGTAGCGCCTGCTCAAGGGTCTCCATTGCTGCTTCGCTACTGAGGTGGCGGAGGAAGCAGAGGATTAAATGGCTGGATTGTCCCCATTGATTCTTGGCATCCTGTAGGGCACGGTCGATGCCGTTGATCACGGTACTGATGTCGATACCGCGTTCAGTATGGGTTTGAGGGTCGAAGAAGATCTCAGTATGAAGCACCGCTTCCGCCCTGCACCTCAAGAGGTAGGCCCAGGTCATGTCGTAGAAATCTTGTTCTGTAATCAACACGCCAGCCCCTTTGTAGTAGATGTCGAGGAATGATTGCAGATCACTAAAGGCGTAGGCGGCCTGTGCATCTTGGATGGAGCTAAACGGTGCTGGCAGGCCATTGCGTTCGGCGAGAGTGAGCATTAACTCCGGTTCGAGGGAGCCTTCAATGTGAATGTGCAGTTCAGCTTTGGGGAGGTGGTTAATCATATGGGGGCCTGTGGGTAGAGGGAGGGGACGGAAGTTTAGATTGGCTGGGTCTCTAATGTAAAGCTGGAGAGCTATGATTCCTTGTGATTGTCCTGCTGCGCTAGTGTTAAGTTTGCTGGCTTGCATTGCGAGGTGCAGCTATTAACGAATGAAGATAGAGGTTGTTTGATGTGAAGAGGCAAAGTACTTGGAAAAAAGCGCCAACTGGAAAGAGAATTTATACGTATTCTGTTAGAATCACTACTATTTATGCTGCGATAGTCTGCGCAGCCCGACAAATGATCTAATGCCGTTGAAAAGGATACAGAAAGCAATGAATATTAAGCCAAGTATAACCATCGCCAAGCGTCAAATTGGCTACGATTTTGAGCCTGTTGTAATCGCTGAGATTGGCATCAACCATGAGGGTAGTCTCAAAGCTGCTTTTGAGATGGTCGATGCTGCTGTGAAAGCGGGGGCTGAGATCATTAAACATCAAACACATATCGTTGAGGACGAGATGTCGGGTGATGCGAAGAAGGTTATTCCTGGTAATGCTGACGTTTCAATATACGAGATAATGGCGCGCTGCGCTTTAAATGAAGAAGATGAGATAAAGCTTAAAGAATATATTGAGTCGAAGGGCGCGATCTTTATTAGCACGCCATTCTCGCGCGCTGCATTTGAGCGTCTTGAGCGTATGAATGTGGAGGCTTATAAGATTGGCTCCGGCGAGTGTAATAACTACCCATTAATCGAATTAGTCGCAAAGACTAAGAAGCCTATTATTTTAAGTACAGGGATGAACGACATACCATCGATTGCCAAGGCGGTTGAGATATTTCGTAAGTATCAGACGCCATATGCGCTATTGCACTGTACCAATGTCTATCCAACCCCGGATAATTTGATTCGTTTGGCAGCGATGAACCAGCTAGAAGACTCTTTTGACGACGCCGTCGTAGGCTTGTCAGACCACAGTATCGATAATTTAGCGTGCCTGGGTGCCGTTGCTTGCGGTGCATCAATTTTAGAACGTCATTTTACCGACAACAAGGATCGCCCGGGCCCGGATATCGAGTGTTCGATGGATATTGCAGAGTGTGCAGAACTTATCGTGCAATCAAAGCGCATGGCTAAGATGCGTGGAGGTAAGAAAGGGGCGGTGAAGGAAGAAGGGGTCACAATTGATTTCGCCTACGCCAGTGTCGTTACTATTAAAGATATTAAGAAAGGCGATGTTTTTAGCGAAGACAACTTATGGGTGAAGCGTCCAGGTAATGGCGAGCTGCAGGCTGAAGACTTTGCTAGCTTGATGGGAAAGGTCGCGCTTGAAGACATAGCTAACGATGTGCAGTTAAAGAAGGTCCAAGTAGGAGAATAAAGTGAAGAAAACTATTCTTTTTTTGACAGGCACCCGTGCTGACTATGGAAAGCTTAAACCGCTAATGAAGGTTGTTGAACATGACCCATTGCTGGTTTGCGAAATATTTGTAACTGGGATGCATACGCTGAAGAAATATGGCTACACAGCACAGGAGCCAAAGAAGGACGGTTTTAAAAATATTTTTATTTTTATGAATCAGCATGCAGAAGAGCCGATGGAGGAAATTCTATCAAATACCATTACTGGCTTGTCTCGTTATGTGCATGAGACCCGTCCTGATCTTTTGGTGGTTCATGGTGATCGTGTCGAGGCTTTGGCAGGGGCAATAGTCGGCTCTATTAATAACATTCCTGTTGCTCATATTGAAGGCGGAGAAAGATCGGGAACGATTGATGAGCATATACGTCATGCTGTTAGTAAGATGTCGCATATTCATCTGGCGTCGAATGAAGAAGCGGTGAGTCGCCTGGTTCAGATGGGGGAAGAGGCGACATCTATTTATAATATAGGCTCACCTGATATTGATATTATGCTAGATGAGCAGTCACTGCCTTCAATTGAAGAGGTTAAAGCGTACTACGATATCCCTTTTGATAAATATAGCATTTTGATGTACCACCCTGTAACAACAAGCTTGCCGACATTGGCGGCGGATGCTGAGGCTGTTGTTGAGGCCGTTTTAGCGTCGGGTAAGAATTTTTTGGTGATCTACCCGAATAATGATGAGGGAAGTCGGCAAATAATTAGCGCGTATGCCGGGTTTGAAGGTTGTAGCCGTGTAAAGATATATCCATCGATCAGATTTGAATATTTTTTAACATTAATGCGTCACTCAGACCTAGTGATGGGGAATTCCTCTGCCGGTATTAGAGAGGCGCCTGTCTACAATATCCCATCGATTAACATTGGTAACAGGCAAGATGGTCGTGTTGATGATGTCGCAAGTATTGTTAATGCTTCTAGTGATGTTGCCTCTTTGCTGAGTGCTATTGAGCAATGCGCGAAAATGAGTTTGAGTGGTGCGGCTGATAGCGGTGAGTTTGGTGAGGGTAAAAGTGCAGAGTTATTTAAAAAGCTATTAGACTCTGATGATTTTTGGAACGCTAAGATTCAGAAGTTGTTTGTCGATATAGGTGATAAATGCTAGCAATTATAACGGCGCGAGGGGGCTCGAAAGGTCTTCCCGGGAAAAACATAAAAGATTTATGTGGTAAGCCGATGATAGTCTACACCATTGAAGCTGCGTTGGATTCTGGTGTGGTCGATAAGGTAGTTGTTAGCTCTGATTGCGAAAAAATCTTAAAGGTGTGTTCCGCTTACGATGTTGAGCTTCATAAGAGACCAGCTGAGTTAGCGACCGATGATGCATCAAGCTTGGATGTGATAAAAGATGTGCTGCTAGCGTATAGCTATAATGGCGCAGTATGCTTGTTGCAGCCAACATCGCCGTTAAGAAACTCGACTCATTTACGAGAAGCTTTTGAGAGGTTTTCAGTTGGAAAGTTTTCGAGCCTAGTGAGTGTTGTGCGTACGAATGAGCCCGCGCAAAAGGTACTGGTAGTGAATGATCACGGCGTTGCTGAACCATTAACTTGTTGGGAAGACTTAACGTTACCAAGGCAAAGCTTGTCGCCAACCTATCAAATTAACGGTGCTATTTATTTGTTTTACTCAGATAGATTTATGGAGGGTATGAATATATTTACTTCGCCACTTTATGCTTACCCAATGCCTGAGAATGTTAGTCATGATGTAGATACGATTCATGACTTTGAGATTATTGAAAGGGCTTTAAAATGAAAATATATCTTCATATAGGCACACATAAAACAGGTACGACAGTTATTCAGCGCTTTTTAGGTGAATCTAAAAAGCTAGAAGAGAATGGGTATCGGTATTTACCTAGTCGACTTTTCTCGAAGATAGAAAAATCTCCAGGTAAAGATGCCTTCTATACCGCCCTTGCAAATGCAGTGAGTGAGGTTGAGGATGATTGCAAGCTAATTATCAGTTATGAAAAACTGTCAGGAGCTATGGTGGCAGGCTACTCGGACGCTGAGAATGTGGCGGCCAAGCTATCAGAGTGCCTTAGTCAGCATGCTGTGCAGATTGTTGTGTATTATAGAGAACAGTCAAGCTTCCTGCAGTCGGCTTATACTCAGTCAGTTCACCAAGGTCAGGGCCATAGTTTTGACGAGTTTTACAGTAAGATAGATACTCGAGGTATTGATTGGCAGGCGCATAAATCCAAATATGAAAAATACTTTGGTGCGGGGTGTGTTACTGTTCGGCCATATTGTAAGGAACGTTTTTATCGAGGAGATTTAATCTCAGATTTCCTACATGCAATAGAGTTCCCTGAAGACAAGATAGGTGATCTTGTTGATGGCTACGATAGCGGTGGTAGAAAAGTGAATCCCGGGTATAGCTCTTCTGCGCTTAACTTGGCTGTTAGTGTTAATCCGATGTTGGAGCAAGATGAGAGGAAGGAATTACGCGCCATTCTTCAGCGTATATCATCAAAAAATAAATTTGAGCGTTATTCAATACTCAGTGATGAGCTGAATGAGGAGTTGTATCATCGTTATTACCAGTCGAATAAAAATTTAGGGTTAAATTTTGAAATCGAAGAAAATGACATCAATGAGGCTGTTGATGAATCTTTGCTTCCGAGGCTGACGTTATCGCTTAATCAGAACAGGAGGCACGATTTACAGGCTCTCGAGAAGAAAGTCGTTGCGCTAGAGAGAGAGTGTAAAAAACCTATAAAAATCAGGGATGCTGAGATAAAGAGTCTCGAGAAGAAAGTCGTTTCGCTAGAGAGAGAGTGTAAAAAATCTATAAAAATCAGGGATGCTGAGATAAAGAGTCTCGAGAGAAAAGTGGCTGAATGTGTAAAAACAATAGATAGACGAAGTGTTGGTGGGCGATTACTGAATATCGTTAGGCGTATAGTCAATAGAATTAAAAGGCACTTTTGAGGTGCCTTTTATTCGGTGGGCGTTATTAAAAGTGCTTTTATCTCCGCTGTTCGATGGTTATCTTGGTGCGGTGGGTCTGAAGTGTGTTGTATTGGTTGTGTTTCGTAGCACGCTAAAAGCTTGTAGGGGATGTTTTATATGAAGGAGTTTATAAAGGAAAAATTGTTTTCAGATGTTCATAAGCAGATTCGATCTTTACGTTCAGTGAATGATGGCCTTGTTGAGAGTGCAGCAGCGTTTTCTGACAGGCTGGACAGGCTGGAGCGCGAGAATAAGCGTCTTAAAAACGAGTTAAAAAAATCCTATGTCAATAATAGGCTCGTAGATTTTACGGTTGATAGTGTTTGGTTTTATACGATGATGAAGTCGGGGACGACGTACACCATTAATGTTATATTGAACTATATTTCTCTTTTGAGTGACGAGAGCTCATCTCCCGTTCGAAATGAGCTATTGGAGTGTTTTCACTCAACACACAACAAAGTTGACAATCCAAAAATTGGTAGCGTGCTTTCGGAGCAAGAGGCGTTTTTAAAGGGGGTTGGGTTTAAATATTTCGTGCATACACATCGGAAAATCGCCTCTCTGTCGAAACGAACGATTGTTCTTTCAAGAAACCCACTGGACTTTATTGTGTCCAAATATTTTTATATGTATAAGAATAGGGGGGTGGAAGTTAGTCTGGAGGATAAGACTGGCGCACTGATAAAGGAGTATATGAAGTATTATAGGGGGCTAAGGGCGGTTGTTTCTGGGGGCAATAACTTTTTGGAGTTGCGCTATGAAGACTTGATGCTAGACCCTGAAGGGCAGTTTAAGAAAGTAATTGAATACCTGGATATCGAATATGATGAAAGGCTTCTTCGTGTTGCTGTTGAGTACTCCTCTAAAGATAGTGTGAGAAAAATGGAGGCGGATACAGGCGGGGCGATAATAGCGTCTAAGAATAAGTTTACAGGGAAGTCGTTTATTCGAAGTGGTAAGGTTGGCGATTGGAAACAGTATATTAGCAGTGCAAGGGCAGAGGAATTGCTGCAGGAATTGGAGGGTGAGGGGTTTGATCGAGCCCTTTATAAGTATGAGTGATGCCGACTAAGAGTCTTGGTTTCGGCAATACCGGGCTTGCTGTACGATACTATTAAGCGGTTTTTTATGCTCTTTAGTCCGGTCGACTTTCTACTCCTGGTTTCCCATCAAGAATTTGGTTGTTGCTTGCTGGGAAAGCGTCTTAGATCAGTCGTGCATGGCTGGCGATATTCCTGTTATGTTTTTACGTATCGCTGAATTCGGTGGGCTTTTTTGATCGAAGTTTTTGTTACTTTAACTATTTCGTTTATAGTGGGTTCATAGGTGTATATTTATTTGGCGATGACTGTTAATCAGTTGAACAATATAGTTTCGACCACAGATAGGCACTTTAAAAGTGAGGCCGCTTTGTGCGTGTTAATAAAGCCTGCTTACGATGTGTCAAAAGGGGCGAGTATTGATTCCTTAATTGCTCGATGTAGAGCTCTTAATCTTAGGTATATACTTATAGAGCAAGCTAAGGGTGCTTCTCTTTTTTCGTTTTTGTATACGATAAAGGATAGGCTGAAAGGACTTAGTTGTAGTAAATTCTTTTTTTGCGATATTTATAAATACGGTAGCCTCTTGAGCTGTTATTTCTCGAAGGCTGGTGCTGAAACAATTCTTTGTGAAGAGGGGGTTGGGATGTACCGTGTATGCGTTGAAGATAAGTTGCCACTACTTTTAAGACCTAACTCATCCGGGAGAAAGGTTACTCGTATTTTATCGTTTTTTGTAAATAAAGTGCTTTCTCGCTCTTTGGTTGTTCGGCTTGCTAGCCTTTTGCCCTTCTATAGCGTTAAATACTTCTCGCGCCCCTTTGTGGTCGATTATTTATCGGTATATGCTGCGAGTGCTATTGGCGAGCGAATTAAAGCTAGGGAGGTTTTACCGTTTTTGATCGCCCCACCCAAGGTGGATGATAGAAATATCGATATTCTGGATGATGTTAAGAGTGCAGAGCATGTTTATTTTGCTTCGCAACCTATTTTATATGCTAGCAACGATAGCATTGATAAGCTTGAGGCTAAGTTACGTGTAATAGCGGCTAAAGGTCCGCGCTTATATGCGATACCTCATCCTAGGGATAGCGAGAATAATATCTGTGTTCTCAATAGTTTAAATATTGAGAACTTTGAGGTACTAATTCTCCCTTGCTCGCAAGCAATAGAGACCGTTGTAAGCCACACTAAGCCGTTTGAATTGTATGCATATACTTCATCGTGTTTGCTATATTGTGCCAGTATGACTCGATGTGTGCGACTAAATATAGTAAGTAATGATATTTCCTGGGAAGAGGACTTGTCACGTTTGATTTTTACAAAATTATTACCAGGAGGTGAAGGTGAGGCTAGCGTTTGAATTGAGTGATCACGATCTCATGTTTAATCATTATTTGCCGCTGTTGTTTGAGGCAATAAAATCAGATGGCGTGCAAGTTGAGTGTTATGCTGCAGGTGGTGCTGCCGTTGTTAAGGCAAGGCGTTATGCCGCCAAGTATTACGTAGATGACTGTCACCTTCTAGATTCTGTGTCGATTACAGTGTTAAAAAATAAATTTATTGAGCGGGCTAAGCGTAAGCTTCGTCAGTTGAGGTTCGTCCCGCTTGGGACGAGAGCGCTACTGTTATTTCGTCGTTTTTATCGCCAGATTTCTAATGAAAGGCTTGTTAGCTATAATGACTTTTATTGGAAGAATAGGAAGTATTTTAGGAGGTTTGATTATATTTTGACGGCCGAGCTAAAAGGTGGTGACTGCTTGCGTCAGTTCGAAACTAAAATAGTTTGGATGCTACATGGAGTTATTAGTAGCCATTACCCGTACGCTAAAGACTGGTCTTGTGATGTTGTTATCTCACCTAAAATTGGATTTCGGGAAGAGTTGCTTATCAATACAAATATGGATCCAGCAACGCAGATATATACAGCTTTATATGTGAAGAAGTTTGCTCTGGACCGTGTTTGCGGCAAGACAGATAAAAGAAAAAAAACGGTTTTATATAACCCACACTGGGACGATAGTGAAGGTCTGAGTTCTTGGTTTTTTATGGGGTTAGAGATACTGGAGTATTTTTATAACAGTACGCAGTGGAATCTGATTTTTGCTCCGCATATCGCACTGAAAGATTCCCTGGGAGTTAATGTTCCAGCGAAATACAGGGCCTGTAAAAATATTGTAGTCGACATGGACTCTGATAAGTTACTTTCTGGCTATTACATCCCTAGTGCGGATTTATATTTAGGTGATGTTAGTAGTCAATTTTATGAGGTTGTACTTGTCAATCCAGTACCAGCTGTATTTATCTCACCCAAAAAAATAAGTAAAGAGCCTGATCAGTGGGGTTTTGGGGTAGTGATAAAAGATATTGCGGAGCTTCCTTGTGCGCTTGATAATGCACGGCTTATGGTGACTGCAGAGCAATTATTTTATCCATTAGACCCTGATATGAGTGGTTTTTTGAGTTTTCTCGAGAGCGAAAGTTAGTGCCGCGCCATGGGGTGCGACACTTGTGTCTGCTATAGTGCTGTATAGCTTAATACAATCTCTCTATCACGGATTGGGTCGAATTCAATTAGGAAAATAGTTTGCCAGGTTCCTAAGAGGAGTTCGCCGTCTTCTACTGGAATTTGTTCCGATGTAGGAAAGCTAAGTTGTTTCATGTGTGAGTGACCATTTATACGCTCTTCTATTGGGACGTCGCGTATCTCGATTTTGTCGTGCATATAATTGTGGTTGTTGTTGAACTGCTTGTCGAGATAGTTGTTGATATCTGCAAGAAGGAGGATTTCGTTTTCAAGTATTTTTATTGCACAAGTTGTATGGCGTACAAAAACATTTAGCATGCCTTGTCCGGATTTTCCTTTTACAAAATCCTTGGCAATATCATTCAAGTCGGTAAATTGCTTTTCTGTTTTGATTGTCGTTAGTAGTCTATTCACTTAATAATTCCTCAATATTTCCAATGTTGACATCAATGTTTGAACCGCGTTTGTATTTTTCTGCAATTGCAAGTGTGACCACTTTTGCAAAGTCTTCTGATTTTAGTAGTGTTGCTTGATCTTCTGCAGGGAAAAGCTTTGCTCTCATCTTTGAAACAGTCCTGCCTGGTGAGATGCAAACTGTGTCGATACCTTCATCGGCCCAGCACTCTGTGGCCATGATGACAGCGGCCTTTGATGCGCAGTACGCTGACCAACCGCCGCGTGGTTTTGTACCTGCAGAAGAGCCAATGTTAATTATTTTTATTTTTGGGTTGAAAGTTGCTGCAGTTATTGAAAGGTTGAATACTGCTGTAAGATTGATGGCGATGCTTTGCTGGTCTTTATTAAAGTCGCCACCAACAATGTTGTTGACTTCAATGTAACCCGCGTTATTAATTAATATATCTGGTTTTATATCGTTGACGTACTTGTTAACGTTGTTGTGATCTAGAACGTTAAGTTCTAGGCGAGTAGGTGAGAATATTTCATACTCTGCCTCGTCTTGCTCGAGCTGGGATATGATCGCTTTAGCTATATCGCCACCGCCACCTGTGATTAGAACTTTTTTCATTTAAATGTGTCCTTCGTTTATCATGTTTAGAATGGTGTGATAATCTTTTTTATAGGTAACTTTCAATAGGTTCATTCCGCCTTCGATGAGCGTTGGTTTTAGCCCGTGGCTTTCGAATATGACTCTTGTTTCGTCAGTCATATCATTAAACGACTCGTTGCTATAGGCTTGCAGTAGTAATGCGTAGTCAAAGGCTTGAGGAGTTTGAAGATTGCAGTATTCAGAACGATTAAGGTATCTGCCATCTTTCGCTATAACGGTATCTACCAGATCCATATAAAAAGATACGGACTTTGATTTATGCGTGAGCAGGGTGTCTATCTGCTCTGCTGTAACCAAGGGGCGAGCGGCCTCAAGAATAATGACGCGTGTTGTTTTGCTGCTTAGGTTGTTTAGGCCTATTTTTACTGAGGCTGTTCGTGTGTTGCCACCTTGTATGTCTATGCCAACCACAACGATGTTGTCTCGTGGTACGTGCATTTTTGCTTTATTCGTTACCATTTCCCATAATGATTCACCTTCAATTTTGAGATGTTGTTTTTTCTCGCCAAATCGGCTGCCTTCACCTGCCGCTAACACTATTGCACCTAACAAGTCAATCTCCTTAATATGCCGCTACACCTTGCGGACGTATTTTACTGCATAATTGTGGTCAAACGTTTAACTAATCTCAAAACACTCGATTTTTTTATCACTGAGTAGCAACTAATTCTTCAATGACTTGCGTTAGGCGTTCTCTGCTGTTGCCATCGCAGCTTCCTAAGTGCTGTTCTTTGAAGTGATCATACTTATCATGTTTCAAATTGTTCCGTAATAGTGCGATAAAGTCTGCGGTAGTATTGGTTTGGTTGATTGGTCCAGGGAAGTCACTGAAGAAATCAAAGCAAAGATCGTTAGGGTTTATCGCCACGTTGTAAATTTGAGCTGCAACAGGAATTTCAAGCAGCATTGCATAATATATTACGGAGGAGTAATCGGTTGTTAACGAATTTGTGATCGTTAGTAGGTCAAACAGCTCATAGTGGCTAAGGTCAATAATGTTGTTAAAGTAGCTCAGGTCGGTGCATTCTTCGCCACGAATTTTTCGGTTAATTATACTTGGGTGGTGCTTTACTATTAAAACTTCATCGTTATGCAGTTGCTGTGAGATCTGCTCGTAATTTAAGTCGGTGTAGACAATGGGTTTATTTTTATCACTCTTGTCTTTAGTGTATGAGGGGGCGAATAGGTAGATTTTCTTCCCTTTTAATCCGGGGTTGTCTTGGTAAATACTTTGTCTTCTTTCGTTTATTTTGTCTTGATTGAAGTAAATATCTGTCGAGTATGTGCCTATTGGATAAACCTTTCCTTGCACGTTAAAGTTTTTGTATACCGTGGGGGTAATAGCTGATGATGATGCTACAAAACTGCCTGTCCTCGACACTAATATTTTTTTGAATGCCCCGGGTGCGTGCCAAATTTGAAGGTGCTGGATGGCTGGGTTTTCATCTATCAGTGTTTTGTTGTTTATTGATGTGACAATAAGCTTGGATCTATTAGCCATGTAGAGATACTTCACTTTGTCGATAATGTCATTAGATATTATAGTGTGCTTGTGTGTTAGTTTTGATGCCTTCTCAAAATAGTCCAAGTAATGGTTTTTGATGTCTTTCATGTTTATTGAGTCGACAAACAATACGTCATTATTCTTTTGTAGTCTTTTGCTGATCTTGTTGGTTATGGCTATAATCAAATTTTTTCTATGTTCTTTCGATCTATATGCTTTCTTTGTGTGGGCTGTTATTTTTCGTAAACCACTGATTATTTTTTTTTGTTTTTTGCTCGGAGGTTTTTTTGCAGGGTTTTTGTGGTAGAAAAAGTCATTATAGTTTTTTAGTTGTTCGAACTTGTCGTACGCTTCGTTAGTTAACTCCCGATAATCCGGGGTGAATTTGTAAGTGAAACAAAAAGTCCGTACGATGAAGTCTCTCCACGGAGTTCGTTTGGTGTATGTGCCTTTCAAGGTCAGTGGGAAAGTGAAGGTGGGGATGTTTAAGTATTTTTCAAGAGTGTAGAGGGATGTCGATGTTAAGCCAACGGCGGCTTTAAACTCCCCTGACCTAATTAATAACTCTAGAGGTACACTTGCGTCCCCCATATCGACGAGATTATCTCGTAGAGAATGTTGAACTCGATTTTGTATGTCGCTGAAATCGCAAGCATCCCTTCCTTTGTAGTATACTTTGAAGTCACTTTTTAATAGCGATTCAATGACGGCTACTTGCTGAATTAGGAACTTCTGCTTGTTGAGAAAATTTATTGACGAATGGATAAACAAGATCGATCTGTCAGGCTTGCTTTGATTATTTTCGCAAGATAATATTTCTTTTACTTCGGAGATTGACTCGATTACTGTTGTGTCATCTATCCACTTTATATTTTCAGCGTGGAGGTAATGAACAAGAGGTGGGTGCAGCTGGAGGTAGTGATAGGTTGCTTGCTCTAGCTGCTGGCTGGCGTGGGTTTGGTTATTTAGATTAAGAATCCCCTCAAATATTATGTGTGTCTCGGCTTCTGGATAGAGGCTTTTAAACTTTTGGGCAATTGATGAGTCGTTAACTAATATGTAGGATATCTCTTCCAGATTTGCTAGTTCTGGTGAAATTTGTTTGCTTCTTAGTGCTACGTGGTTTTCTACGATTATTTTTTCTGGCGAGAAAACCTTTTGACACTGATCGACTTTTTCCAGAATTACTTCTGAATGTGGATCCTCGTGAGGCATGTAAGTAAGGCATGCTATCGTGCTGCTAACATTTAAGCTTTTTAATGTCATGTGCGTAGTGATAAGGCGTAAGTCGCGGCAGCCTATGATGAGTGCTTTTCTATTCATTGTCATACTCTTTTATGATGCTCTCAGCATCTCCTGTCTTTTTTACCATCCCATCTTCGATCCATATAACCCTGGTGCAGATGCGTTTTATCTGGCTCGATGAGTGGCTTACAAATACAGCTGTTTGACCACCTTTGATTTTTTCAATCATTAATTTTTCTGCTTTCTTCTTGAACTTGGCGTCACCAACGCTAAGGGCTTCGTCTATCAGTAATATATCTGGCGACATTTGAAAGGCGATAGAGAAACCTAGTTTAGACTTCATGCCGCTAGAATAGGTTTTTATGGGTTGATGTATGAAACCCTCCAGCTCTGACATCGATATGATTTCATCGATTTTATCAAGGCATTCCTTTCTGCTGAAGCCAAGCAGCAAGCATGAAAAAATAATGTTGTCGTAGCCTGTTAATTTTTGGTCAAACCCGGCATGTAGCGATAGCAAGCTGACTTTTAGGTTTGCTGCCCTCTTAATCTCGCCCTTGTCTGGTGCGTACACTCCGGCTAGTATTCTTAAGAGTGTTGACTTTCCGGCCCCATTTCGTCCGATAACCCCTAGAGTTTCTCCTTTTCTTATTTCAAAGGATATGTCTGATAGTGGTTCGTAAAATTTTGAGCCGTTCATGGCTTTAAGAAGCTTGTATCTGATCGATACATTTTCTAGCGTAATCAAGTTATCTGGTAATTGCATTTACTCCATCACCTCATCACTTCTCTTGTCATGGACTGATCTTTGCTGATATAGAGCGCTATGCTTAAAGCAATTAATGATACTGCTGAAATCAACAAATATATCAGTGAATATGTTGATGGACTAACCTGTTCAATAAGGATTTGCCTATAGAGAATTATCATATTTGCAATGGGGTTAATATCAAAGACCCATTGGTAAGTCTCGGGTACTTTTGATATCGGGTAAATTATCCCGCTTACGTACATCAAGATTCTAGTGCAGCTTGATAGCATTAGGTGGACATCGCGAATATAAGTAACAATAAATGCGAGTAGTAATGAGCAGCCTATTGTGAATATGAATTGAAGTAGTATAACGATGGGGAGCCAAAGCCAAGACTTATTAGGAAGATAACCAAATCCTACAACAGTTATTAATAGCATGGCTATAGCAATAGTCTGGCGTATAAATTCTTGCGTGCAGCTGACAAGTACAAAAAAAGACTTAGATATTGGGACTTGGCTTGAGATGGGCTTTCCCGCTACGATTGACATTGATGATCTATTGATTGATTTGTTAAACCACAGCCAGGGGACTAGCCCTGTTAAAAGATAAATAACAAAATTATCAGTCTTTGAGTGCAGTAGTATGCCAAATACAATGTAATAAACACCCATAAATAGCAGTGGTTCGATTAAGAGCCATGCATAGCTTAGTTTGTTTAAGCTGTTTTCGGCTTTAACATTTAGCCTAGCTTTCGTATATATGAGATAGCAGAATTCTTTTATAGCCATAAGCTGAAGAGGGTGTACCCCCCCCTTTCTCCAGTGTTTAAAATTTATCTTTTGTATTAATGTTTTCCATGTTGGCAATGAAGGTGTCGTCTGGAATCTTTACGTCAGCAAAGACGGTGCTATTCATGCCTATGAGACAGTTTTTGCCTATATTTACATTGCCGCCAAGAACTGCGCCAGGTGCGATATGTGTGTTATCACCGATGTTGCAGTCATGGCTTATTATTACACCGGAATTTATTATGCAGCCAGTACCAATATTGACATTGTTACCTATGATAGCCCCTTGTGCTATCTGGGTCCCCTTGCCAGTATTTGCCGTATGTTCTATAAGTGCGCTACGATGCTGAATGTTGTGCCAGCTTACTCCAGCATCTTCTGCTGATGTG
This sequence comes from Sinobacterium caligoides, assembly GCF_003752585.1. Lineage (NCBI taxonomy): Bacteria > Pseudomonadati > Pseudomonadota > Gammaproteobacteria > Cellvibrionales > Spongiibacteraceae > Sinobacterium > Sinobacterium caligoides. The sequence continues at coordinate 1,047,783 of NZ_RKHR01000004.1, read as the reverse complement.
ATAATGCGCTCTCGGGCTTTGCATACACGCTTATCTTTGAAGCTATAGCCTATAGCAACATGGATATTATGGCTAATTAGTGCTGCCCAGAATGAAGGCGTGCATTGCTGCTCGGTGCCGATAACGATACTTTCATGTTGCTTGTTGCCAACTATGTTAGCATCATGGGTGATGATCCCTACGATGTTTACGTGTTGTGACTTCTGGGCTGTAATTATGGTGTGCAATGTATCTGCGTGTAAGCCGGTTCCTATAAAGATGATGTTGAGGTGATTGGGTTTAACGTTGCGGATTATTGTCTTTAGTTCGATCTCTTTGGGGGCGTTGTTGTAGGCTCTGACCATGTCTAGGCTTATAAGCCCATCATGCGCCAAATCACTTATATCGAGATTTTTAGCTGCTATATATTCTTTTGCTTTCAAAGATGTTACGGCTGCTTTACTTTCACTTGTTTTATCTTGTGATGTTTTTGTTTTGCTCGATGGTTTGGCGCTGGACCATATTTTAGCGATAACACCACCAACTTCTACTTCGTCATCAGCTCTGCATAGTAACTCAATAAATCCATCGATGGGGGCCTCAACGGAGACAACGGATTTAGATGTTTCTAGTTGAATTATGTCCTGCCCCTTTTTAACCTCTTCTCTATCGTGACAGTCAATCGATTGAATAATTACAAATTCATCGTTGATGACTTCGGTAGGTGCGTAGATTTCTGCTAGTAATTTCATTGTTGAACTCTGCTTAGGATTGTTGTGATGGCCGTTTGGCTATTAAGCAGGGCCTCTGTCTCTAGATTTTTTATCGATGGAATAGGGCATTGAACTGAGCTAATCCTGCAGCACTCTATTTTATTGTCTGCGTCGGTTTCCTGTAGTTTGGCAACAACTTCGCTACCGAAGCCACCTGTTTTACTGTTTTCTTCCATGACGAATAAGTAGCCAGTTTTGGCTGCTGATTTTATAATGGGTGATATATCAAGAGGGGATATGAGTGACGGCACTATAATCTCAGCAACAATCTCATGCTCTTTGAAAAGCGGCAATAAAATGTCCTCAGCCACTCCTGCTGCGCCACCATAGGCCACTATAGTGATGGTTGGCTTAATGCTCTTTGGCGCTATTTTAACGACGGGATAGGTGTGGCTACTTTGTTGGTAGCTAAAGCCTAGCTTAGGCTTGCTGAGAAGGGTGCTACCATAGTCGATCTTGTTTTCAATAACAATTACCGGGTGCGACTCTTTGTGTACAGGCTGATAGATAGCGTCGGTATCTAAAAATTTATTAATCGCAACAAGCTTTACGTTATCTATTCCTAGCATGAACTTATCGAGGGTTTGCGAGTGAGTTGGGCCATAACCACGCCCACCGCCCATGGGTGTTCTAATAACAATAGGGCAAGTCACTTGCTTGTTATACATGTGATAGAACTTTGATGCATGATTGATGATCTGATCGAGAGCTAGCAGTATAAAGTCACCGAACATTATTTCTGCATAGGGCTTCATTCCAGCAAGGGCTAAGCCATTAGACATGCCTATCAATCCTGCTTCGCTAATAGGTGTGCTAAAAACCCGCTGAGGATAATCAGTCGACAAGTCGGCAGCCACTTTAAATGCTCCACCATATGGAGATAAGACGTCCTCGCCAATAAATATGCTGTTCTCGTCATCCATGCATTTTTTTAGGCTTTTGTTCAGCCTCTCAACAAGGCGCAGGCTGCTTGGTTTTATGTCAGTCCACTCGTAGTCGCTTCTAGTAAGTGAGCTGTTGGTGTTGTTTAAATACTCGTCCAGGGTGAGCTCTTCATCACTTATTGAGGATAATACCTTTTGTATTTCATCGTCCACCTCACTAAGAATGCTGCTATATTCCGCGGGGTTGTTAGCCGCGAAAACGTTTATCGGGTCTATTTTTCTAAACGGAGCTATTACGGATTCGCTTCTTGTATCATCACCCTTTGAGTGTGAGGCGAGTCGGTATGTTTTGACGTGGAAAAATACTGGTTTATGTGTTTCGCGGACCTCTGAGAATGTTTTTTCTGCCTGATCAATTAGCTCCTCGTATTCCCACGTGCTTCCTTCTTTGTAGCTCAGGCCAAACCCTTCGGCTCTTTTTCGTAAATCGCCAGAGAAGCTGGTGTCCTTGATGGTGGTTTGTGCGTAACCATTATCTTCGCAAATGATAACTAGTGGAACATCCCAGTTGGACGCCATGTTCATTGTTTCGTAAATAACACCTTGCCCTAAGGTACCATCGCCAATGAAAACGGCTCCAATATTATTGTTACCCTTTAGCTTGTTCGCCAGAGCCATGCCTGCAGCCACGGGTACAATGCCGCCTTGGATGCCGTTGGAGTAAAAGTTTCCTTCGCATAGGTGCTGACTGCTACCAACCCCTGCGCAAGTGCCATCCTTTCGGCCCATTAGCTCTGCCAACAAGCCTTTGGTGTCTTTGGTGTAGGCTAAATAGTGGCCATGGCAGCGATGATTAGAAAATATAAAGTCATCTTTTTTAAGCTGGCCTGCGAAGGCGATCGCAGACATCTCTTCGCCAATGCATGTGTGAACGGTGCCGTTTAGTTTTCCTTGGCTGAAAAGTTCTAGTAACTTTTCCTCTGTGCGCCTTATTAACAAAGCTTCTTTAAGTGTGTTCAAATTCATTTTTTTGACTCAAGTAATTTATAGAAATCTGTGCTGTCAATTCTAGGTATCAAGTAGGGGGTCTTGCCGAGCTGTGTGGTCGTGCTGGCTATCATTGCGTGCTTTATTTTAAGTCTGTCCATTACAGCGAATGTCTCTTTGTTGTTTTTTCCGCATGGATAGGCGCAGACAGTTATGTCCTGGTTGATCATTCTTTCTAAAATTTCTTTGTTACGCTGATAGCTTTGCTGCTGTTGTTGTTGGCTCCACAAATCTATAGTGGTGGGGTGCTCATGTGAATGTATGCCAATCAGGTGCTTTTTGCTCATTGTTGAAATTTGAGCTTGGCTTATCCATAGTTTTTTACTGAGACTATCTTTGTCGATCATGAGGTCCCGCATCATTTGATCAACGATCAAAAAATGCTTTTCTTTAAAGGCTACGTCGCGAAAATATCGAAATTTTCGATCTTCTTTAGTGTAGAATTTTGCGTGTGCTAAATACTCATCAAAGTTAACTTTTTGGCATACATCTTCATATTCTTTTTCGGATAATAGTTTAGCGTTGTTGAAATACTCTCTATAAAAATCATTTACATTATTAAAATAATTGTTTCTGAAGTGTCTCTGAATTTCAAACCTGTCTTCGTCGCCAGTGAAAAAGAAAGTGCAAATGTTAAAAATGCCTTTGATGTTGTGTTTGTCAAGAATAGGGACAGCTATGTCGTATTGTTCTGCAATTCCGTCATCGAAGGTTAAACAGGTCTCGTTTTCAGCTAGAGTTCCCGAGTCGTATCTGGCGAGCCATTCGTCAGCGGATATTACCTTGTATACATCATTGGTAATTATTTCTTCTAGTTGCTCAGCGCTAAGGGAGCCGTCTACTTTCTTGTAGTTGTTGTTGTCATGAAAGTAGTGAAACATAATTGGTTCCATGAAATGCCCCCTTAAGCTTGGTTTGTGACGGAAAACGTGAGGCCGAATTATATATCTTTTTGCGGCTTATGTGCGCTTAGGGCAATAGTTTTTGATGTGTATTATGGTATTTTGTCCATTTTTGTAGAGAGGGAGCTGGTTTGAGGGCTTTAATTATTGGTGCAGGGGGCTTTATTGGTACTGCTCTTTGCAGAAAAATGCATGAAAACGACAAGGATTTTGTAGCTCATTATAGAACGCGAAAGGGTGGTGTAAGTAATTGTATTATCGGGTCAATTTCCATTCTAGAGGGCTCGTTTGATTGGGCGAATATGCTAGGGCAGGTGGGGTGTGTTATCTATTGTGCCGGAAACAATGGCGCCACCCCATCGTTATGTCATCAAGCGAATGTTGTGGACCCGTTAGCGCTTACTCGCAAGGCGATTGAGTGTGGGGTAGACCGCTTTATTTATCTCAGTTCCGCTAAGGTGTTTGGTGATGTTAGTCAATCACTCGCGTTTAGTGTTAGGGTTAATAATCTTTCACCTGTAGAAGAGTATGCTCAGTCTAAAGTTGACGCAGAGAGAGCTCTCATGGCAGCGGTGGCAGGTACGAGCATGGAGCTCGTTATTATTCGCCCCCCCATGGTCTATGGAGCAGGGTCAAAGGGTGGGGTAACGGCCCTAGCAAATATAGCCAAAAAAGGCATCCCCCTTCCTTTTGCCAGTGTTAATAATAGGCGTAGCGTGATCCACGTCGATCGTCTATGTGACTTCATTGTTCACTGTATCAATCACCCGCGTGCGGCCGAGCAGCCTTGGTTGGTTTCGGATGGTGTTGACCGCTCGTTGCCGGAGCTTATTCGTCATATCAGCCAGCCAAGTAAGCCTAGGCTACTGCCTTTTCCTCCGTCATTATTGAATAAGGTGCTTTGCCTGATGGGCAAGAAGAGGCGGGCTGATAGTTTGTTTGCGGATTTCCAGATAGATATTCAAGATACGGTTGATATATTAGGTTGGGATCCGTTGTCGGTAGATTGCGGTGGCTTCTAAGTGTTTGACTGTCTGTTACTTTTACTCGGTAACCCTGTCCGCGCCCTGCTCCTTTCCAAATGATGCACTGTGCGTAGAGTTTAATATCCATCCGTTTAATCATTAGGGCGTCGTAACGTGCGAGCTTTCTGGGGGTAGACATATCAATGTCATTCACTTGCCCTAAGTCTTTGATACCTGGTCTAGCGCTAAACACCCCACGTTGTTGCCTTTGTTGAATTAGCTCGTGTTGGTTGAGCAGGCAGTGACGAGGGCCAACTATGCTCATCTCGTCTATTAATACATTCCACAGCTGTGGTAGCTCGTCGAGCTTTTGTTTTCCTTAATAGGCTACCTAGCTTTGTTACGCTGGATGTTTTAGCTAGGTGGGTGGCTACTGATGTGGTGTCGACGGCCATTGTACGAAATTTAATCAGCTTAAAGGGCTTTGTGTCGCGTCCGACCCGTTGCTGTATAAAAATAGGCTTACCAGTATCGAAAATTCTCGCGAACGCTATTATTAGCATGATGGGTAGGCTAAGTAGCAGTCAGATGGTGGCGATAGTAATGTTGAGTTAGCGGATCATGGACTGATTTATCTACTCGGGGGCGTTTAGGGAAGGCGGCATTGCAGAGCATGATCGAGTGTGTATGGGAATAATCTGCGAATCGCTCTATGAGGGCTTATGGTCAGCCGAGCTTAGGGCTATACTGCTAGTTTCACTCTCTGTTATGACAGAAAGAAGATTTATCAGCGTGATAACTAAGCTAGGAAATGTATGAATCAGCTTCACTTTATATGGTCGATGCCTCGTATATATAAGCGCATGGTCAGTGTTGTTATAGACAGTATGTTTATTGCGTTGGCGTTTTGGGGGGCCTATTGGGCTCGTCTTGGTTCGGTGGGCGGGTTAGAATCTTCGACGTGGGTGGTGTATTTTGCTACGACTGTGGTTACGTTGATTGCTTTTACGAAGCTTGGGCTCTATCGGGCGATCTTACGTTATCTGACATTTCACGCTCTGTTTGTAATTTCCATAGGAACGTTAGTTTCTCTGCTCTCGCTCACGTTCTTTGCTTTTTATTTTGAAATCTATATTCCACGTACCGTACCGATTATTTATGGCGCTTTTCTTTGCTTACTGTGTGGCGGCTCGCGCCTAGTGGTTCGAGTGCTATTTTCTAAGGCTTTTGAAGGTAATGGTGACTCCGTCGTGATATATGGTGCGGGCAGCTCTGGTCGGCTACTTTCAATGGCGCTTCGCGGTAGCGATGTATATAGAGTGAGGGCATTTATAGATAGTGATAAAACCCTTAAAGGGACTGTTATTCAGGGGGTTAGAGTCTTTGGGGTGGCTGATCTGGAGGCCGTGATACGAAGTAAGAATGTTAGAAAGGTATTGCTAGCGCTTCCTCGAGCATCAAGAATGGAGCGTAAGGCTATCATCGATGGTTTAGTGCATTTGTCGGTAGAGGTATTAACTGTGCCGCGGATGATCGATATTGTGAGTGGTAAGGCGAAGATCGACGAGCTGCGCGACGTTTCTATTGAAGACCTGCTCGGTCGCGACCCAGTGCAGCCTCAGCAGGCACTAATTGAGGCAAACGTTCGGGGTAAGGTGGTGATGGTTACCGGGGCTGGAGGCTCTATCGGCTCTGAGCTTTGTCGGCAAATCATTCGCCAAGGACCTACCTCGTTAATATTGTTTGAGTTATCAGAGTTTGCTATGTACAGGGTTGATAAGGATTTATCAGCGATTAATACGGCTGAATCACTCGGTGTTAAGGTGGTCCCGTTGCTAGGCTCGGTGCAGAAGGAGAATAGAGTTTTTGCGGTAATGCAGTCTTTTGGGGTGCAGACGGTTTATCATGCTGCGGCCTATAAACATGTGCCGTTAGTGGAGCACAACGTAGTGGAAGGAATCCGCAATAATGTATTTGGTACTTATTTTACGGCAAAGGCGGCGATCAATGCGGGTGTAGAGTCTTTTGTTTTGATCTCTACCGACAAGGCGGTGCGGCCCACCAACGTGATGGGGGCGAGTAAGCGGGTTGCCGAGTTGGGGCTGCAGGCGCTAGCGAGCAAAAGCCCGGGCACGCGCTTCTGTATGGTGCGTTTCGGAAACGTACTCGGCTCTTCGGGCTCTGTTATCCCCTTGTTCAAGAAACAGATTGCGGAGGGCGGGCCGGTCACTGTCACCCACCCCGATATCATTCGCTACTTTATGACCATCCCCGAAGCAGCGCAATTGGTGATTCAAGCTGGCGCTCTTGGTAAAGGTGGTGATGTGTTTGTTCTCGATATGGGGGAGCCGGTGAAAATCTCCGATCTCGCTAAAGATTTGATTCAGCTTTCTGGGCTTGAGGTTCAGTCGGAGGATAACCCTGCTGGTGATATTGCCCTGAAGTTCACTGGTTTGAGGCCGGGTGAAAAGCTTTACGAGGAACTTCTTATTGGCGATAGCGTTGAGGTGACAGCTCATGAGCGCATTATGACAGCGAATGAGTCCTTTATGGCTTACGAGAAGTATGTGGATTTAATTGATCAGCTAGATCATGCCTGTCATAACTTTGATCATGTTAAAATCCGTCAACTATTGCTCGATAGTCCTACCGGCTTTGAGCCAACCTCCGGCATCGGTGACCTGGTGTGGCAGGCCCGCTCAGAGCGGCAATCGATGATGGATGATAACAAGGGGGGCGGCGAGAGTGGCGTGCTGGGCTCGGATAGTAAAGAGCATAAGTTGCAGTTAGTTACTTCGGGGGGCATTAAGCCCTAGCTCATCTTTTTATTGGTTGTGACTCCTTATTGTAATGTAGAGGGCTCCTTGGTGAGCGAGATGACTAAACGGATTGAATAGTTACCGCCCTTGACTTGGGTCACGAGCTTTTATTTTAATTACAATATCTTAGCCCGTTACTATATTTATAATATTATTGGTCTGGTTTCCGTTATTTTGTGGTGTTACCACAGGGCTTGATAGGGAGTAACATGGTTAAAAATAATTATAAGCTGGTCTGGCCGGCATTTTTATTATTGTATGCAGTTTTCCTATCGCTACCCTGTTTTGCGGATAGCGACGTGCAGTGGCAGTCTCGGCTGCAACAGTTAGAGCGTGAGCGCTTTCCCGAGGCTGGCGTTGATAGTGCTCTGCGTGAAATCTATCGAGATTTGAATCAGAAAATTAAGGCCCTCGATAAGCAAGGTGAGGCGGTGGAGGGCGAGCGCTTACAAGCAGACTGGCAGCAGGTGAGGGCGATCTTGAATGTTCGTGCAGAGTTGTTAGCAACGGGAAGTCACTCGGCAGAGAAGATGCTGGGTTTTGGGCCTGCGGGCGTACGTAACTTGCAACTCGAAATACGTGCCTATCAGGTTCTGTTACGCGTGATTAGCGACCGTAGCCGTACTGGTTGGCAACAATTTAGCGCTGACATGCGGCTATCACCAATACCGCTGATTTATGCGTTGGTGCAGGCGGTGTTGGTTATTGTGCTATTTGTCATGTGGCGCCGTCGCATTGTGCCGCGGCTGAAGGCTTATAGTAAACAGCATTCAGGGAGTGAGCGTCCGATCGGCGCTACGTTGATCTGGTGGTATCTGCGGATACGAAGCCCATTTGAATGGTATGTGTTTTTAACAATCCTATTGGGTATCGTGTCAAGCTTGCTGTTTTTTGTGCCCATGGGGATTGTGACGGGAATACTCGATTGGTTGCTGTTGGGCGCGACGGCTATTTACGCTCTCGACACCCTACTGGGCTATGGGTTTCACGGGGCTAGGGGCGACGATGAGAAGGCGGTACTACGGCTGCGCTCAATCAAGTTGGTCGGTTATGTGGTGATCATCATAGGCCTACTGTCATCGTTGTTGACGTCGTTAGGCCTCGTATGGGGGACCATCGGCAGCTGGTTTTCCGCAGTATTTTGGCTTATTTCACTGCCTGTAGTCGCGGTGCTATTGCGTTGGTGGCGGCCCTATGTGTTCAAAACCTTGCGACGACGTCACTACCGTAAAGCCCCTTTGGTGGGTTGGGCGCTAGAGCATCAGAGTGGTGCGCTTAGCCTCGTGGCCTGCTTGCTTGGTGGGCTCTTTATTGTCATCTATCGGCTCGGTATTTATATTCTGACATTGGTGAATGAGCAGGAGATGGTGCGCACTTGGATGGCTTATCTATTTCGCATCGAGGTTGCGAGACAGTCGGCGAAAGACCGTGATCTGCAGCAGATGAAAGCGTTGCCAACGGAGGCGCTCGCACACTTCGAGCCGAATGTTTTGACGGATTATGTTGATGACAGCATTGCTGTTGATCAGCGCCTTGAGTTGGCGGAGATTTGCCGGGATGACAAGCCAACGATTAGTGTTGTGCATGCGCCGAGAGGGATGGGTCGGAGCAGTTTTCTAACGGCTCTGGCGAAGGATATGCAGGGTGATAAATCAGTGGCTCTTGTACAAACACCCTGCGGTGATTTTTCTACCTTGTTACCTGCCATTGGTGAGGCGCTAGGGCTAGATGCGGCGGCACCGATGCGTGATATTGTCAACTTGTTGAAGGAGGATGAGCCGAGAGTTGTCTTCCTAGATGACGTGCAGCGCTTGATTAAACCAACTATCAATGGTTTGAAAGAGCTCGATCGTCTCGTCCGACTGATGCGTCATAGTTCGGCGGCGGTCTCCTGGGTTATGGCGATAGAGACGTCGTGTTGGCGTTTTGTTGAGCTTGCTCGTGGCGAGCGCTTTATCTTCGATCGTGAAATCACGCTGCCAGGCTGGAATGAGCGGCAGATTGCCGAACTTATTGAGGCGAGAAATAAAGCGGCAGCTATTGACCCTAACTTCTCCGCGCTGGTACTGCCGCGTCAATTGAACCGGCCAGCGGATTCGGAGGTGGAGGCGGCGCTGGGCAGTTACTCGAGGATACTCTGGGAATACAGTAAGGGCAGCCCGGGTATCTCGCTATTTCTCTGGCAGCAATCGATTTTCATCGGTCGTTTAAACGATCTTGGCGAGCCTGATGATCAGTCCGATGAGCAGGTGGTTGTGCGCCTGTTTGATATCCCAAGCACGGCGTCGATAGAATCGATGAGTGTCACCTTGTTGTTGGCGCTGCGGGCGATCATGCAGCTTGAGTGGGCCAGTAAAGAGGAGGTAGCGAGCTGTATCAACCTCAGTAGCGAGGAGGTCATCGATACGTTACGGCGCCTGGTAAGTGGCGGCTATCTAGTGGCCGATGATGGGCGCTATAGTGTGGCTTGGCCCTGGTACCACGCAATAACAACGCTGTTGACCCGCCAGCACCTGCTGCGTTTATAGGTAGAATTATGATGATTAAAAATAATCAGCGCGCCGGACGTCCAGCGTTTTATACACTGTTGCTAACGGTACTGCTGTGCGCCTTCTACAGCCCGTTTAGTTTGGCTCAGGCGGAATTAATCTCTGACGGTGGTGAGGCGATAACGCAGTTTGCAGAGTTGATTCGTTGGTCGGGGGTGATCACTTCATTCTTTATTATTATAATCGCATGGTTTCTACTGCGGCTTGTACATCAGTTTGTGGCGCGCATCAGCAGCCAGTTTGTGCAGCGACGCTTGATGTTGCAGAAGGTTGAAACAATCTTTCAATTCTTTGTCTACATCGCGACGGCTCTAGCGGTGTTTAATTTGAGTTTGCGCGTCGATGATCGTGTGCTCGCCTTGATCGGCGGTACGTTGGCCGTGTCCGTCGGTTTCGCGATGAAAGATTTGGTGGCCTCTTTCATTGCCGGCATTATGATTATGTTAGATCGGCCGTTCCAGGTGGGGGATCGAGTGACATTCGACGGCCAATACGGCGATATTATCTCGATTGGTCTGCGTTCGGTACGAATGAATACGCTCAACGATGATATTGTTACCATCCCCAATAATAAGTTTTTGAGTGAGTCGACAGTCAGCGGTAATTTCGGCGACTTGATGATGCATGTAGGAATCGATTTTCACATCGGTTTAGATCAAGATGTCGAGCTGGCCGAGACGATCATCCATGAGGCGGCGGCGAGTAGTCGCTACATTTACAACCCCAAGCCTATAACTGTGATCGTGTCGCAACAGGTGTTGGGGAGTTATTTAACGGTGACGCTGCGTTTGAAAGCTTATGTGTTGGATACCCGCTATGAGAAGAAGTTCGAGACCGATATTAATCTACGGGTACTGCGTGAATTTCAGCGCCTAGGAGTAAAGCCGCCAGCGGTACTACATCGTAGCCTCGACGAGATAGCGTTGCAGGGCGGACAGAGCGATGAGTCATGAGTTAGTCGGCGGCAGCGACAGGGAACGGTGTTATGGCGTCGCCCTCTTGCCAGGCGGGATACTTCTTCATGATGGCGGTGAATAAAGGACTATCTAGCCAGTTGCTCAACCAATGTTGCAGTTGAGGATAGGGTTGGCGATCAAACCAGCACCTATCGACGTGAGCAAACTGGCGTATGAAGGGCATGATTGCGGTGTCGGCGAGGCTGGCTTGATCGTCGATGAGGAAGCGTGACTGTTGCAGGCGTTGCTCTAGGCTTGCTATAAATAGTTCGGCCTGCTGTCGGTAGTAGGAGGCTTCGTGTTCGGGGTGACGGTCGGCGTACTTGTAGCGGTCTAACCAATACTTAAACTCATGGTCGTTGTGATTAATGAGTCTTTGAATGTCGCGCTGCTGCTCATCGTTGTCGCTCCTTAACCAATTATCTGGGTCGGCTTGGCGCAGTGCCCAGTGCATGATGTCGATACTCTCGGCAACGACAGCCTGATTGGCGTCGACGAGCACGGGAACGGTGGCCTTAGGGGAGGCTGCGAGGAGGGCCGGTGGTTTATGCTTGAGTACGACCTCGCGGAGTTCAAGCGGCCGCTGCAGGTAGCTAAAGCTATAGATAATCGCTAAGCGTGCGCGCATGGCGTAGGGGCAGCGACGAAAACTGTATAAGATAGGAAGCTGGGGCACGACGGAGACACCTAGAAAAGAGCACGGATAGTGTAGATACCCTGCCAGTTGTTTATTTGTAAGGTTAAGGCTGGTTAATATAACATTGTTTGCTTGTAATTCTGTGCTTCTCAATGACGTTAATCAACGTTTGAGGAAGAGTGGAAACTATACTTGAGCAGCTGCATTGCACGCAGGGCAGATAGCTTGTCTGTCAACAATAATGATTCTCATCACAGCGTAGGTTGTTCATGGTAGCAAGAGAAAGATTTACTTCTCGTTTCCGTTTCTTAATGGTCGTGACAGGCTCCGTTGTGGGGTTGGGCAATATCTGGAGCTTTCCTACGCAAACTGCGACTAACGGTGGCATTATTTATGTCGGCGTTTATTTTCTTATGGCGCTGTTTCTTGCCTATCCCGTGTTGATGGTGGAGATGATTATAGGGCGCTATACCGGTGCGAATATATTAACGGCCCTGCAAAGCACTGCCAGAGGACGAGCGAGTAGGTTTTTTGCCGGGATGATTGGCTTTTCGGCGAATCTTGCTGCTCTGATGGTACTCGCCTTTTATTGTATTGTGGCGGGCACGCTGTTGTCTTGGATGGCGGCGAGCTTCTTCTCCATGTTTGATATCCATATTGACTGGTTACATGACAGTAGCTTGAGGCGAAATGTATTGTTTGCAGGCCTATTCATGTTGGCGGCGATACTGATCAGTGGCCAAGGGTTGGTGCGCGGTCTCGAGCGCTGGTCGGTACGATTGATGCCGGGTTTATTGATACTGCTGTTGATCATGGCAGCCTATGTGCTCTCCGAGCCTGGGTCGCAAGAGGGGCTCAAGGCCTATTTAAGTCCAGATGTTTCTCATTTGTACAGTGCTGATATCTATATTTCGGCGATGGGACAAGCATTTTTCTCGCTGTCGTTGGGGATTGGCATCATGGTGATTTACGGCTCCTATCTACAGCCTGAATTTAATCTGCCGAAATTGGGCTTGGGTATTATTCTGATCGATACGGTGGCTGCGTTATTGGCTGGCCTGGTCATCTTGCCTGCCCTCTATGTTGCCTATTATCAGGGGATCAATGTTTTTGACGGTGGTGTGTTGGTGGGCGGCATGGAGTTGGTTTTTGGCATTATGCCGAAGATCTTCGATGGGCTAGGGGCGTGGGGTGCAGTGGTGGCGTTTAGTTTTTATGGCATGTTGAGCGTGGCAGCACTGACCTCGGCGATTTCGGCGCTAGAGGTGCCTGTGAGCTATGCCTGTGAGCGCATGTACTTCGATCGCTGGTTGTCGGTGATCATAATGGCAGGACTTGCTTTTTGTTTTACCTGTCTGATCCTGTTTAATATACGCTGGCTCTTCGAAGGCGTACACTTCCTCACTACTAGTGTTCTTGAACCTGCCGTCGGCTTAGCTTGTTGCTTGTTTCTTGGTTGGGTATGGCGCCGAGATCAGCTGTTGGAGGCGGTGGCTTCGGAGAATGCCGATTTCGCCGAAAGCCTGTTTTGGCGCCTCTGGCCAAGTTATGTACGCTTCATCTGTCCGGTGCTGATTGTCTTAGTGCTGTTTAATAAATGGTGATAAATAGCGTTGACGAAGCACGGGAGCGTTAAATCGCTAATGCTCTTTGCTGCCGTTATCGTGGCTGCGGTGAGGGGGCAGTGTTTGTATTGGTGAGATCAGGTGTTCAGATGATGCAAAAGTTACTTATTATTGGTTATGTTTGGCCGGAGCCGAATTCGTCAGCGGCGGGTACCCGCATGATGACGCTGATAAAGCTGTTTCTCGAGCGAGGTTGGCAGCTGCGCTTTGCCAGCCCAGCACAGCGGGGGGGGCACGAGGTTGATCTTGCTGCGCTTGGCGTGGCGAGTGATGAAATAGCATTGAACAATATTAGCTTTGACCACTATGTGGCTGATTACTCGCCAGATATGGTGCTGTTTGATCGTTTCATGATGGAGGAGCAGTTCGGCTGGCGGGTTGAACAGTGCTGCCCTTCTGCGCTACGCGTGCTGGATACTGAAGATCTGCACTTCTTGCGTGATGCGCGCCATCGGGCGCTTAAGCGGGGGCGTAGCGTAGAGGCTGGTGATTATTGCAGCGATATGGCGAAGCGAGAGGTGGCAGCGATCTTCAGGAGTGATTTAACGCTGATGATCTCCAGTGTTGAATGTGAGTTATTGACGAGCCAGTTTTCGGTACCGCCATCTTTGTTGTTGTATAGCCCCTTCATGTTGCCACCACCACGGCCACTTGAAGCGTTACCGGCTTTTGAGCAGCGCCGTCACTTTATCTCTATTGGTAACTTTCGTCACGCGCCTAACTGGGATGCTGTGTTGCAACTCAAGCAAAAAGTTTGGCCGTTAATTCGTCGTCAGCTACCGGAGGCGGAACTGCATATTTATGGTGCTTATCCACCGAAGAAGGCCACCGAGCTGCATCAACCCAAGCAGGGTTTTTTAGTTAAGGGTTGGGCTGAGGATGCGCAGCAAGTCGTATCAGACAGCAGGGTGTTGTTGGCGCCCTTACGTTTTGGGGCAGGGCAGAAAGGTAAGTTGGTGGAGGCGATGCAGTGTGGTACGCCGAGTGTGACGACGAGCGTGGGGGCCGAAGCGATGGCTAGTCTGGAGGGTTGGCCGGGCGCGGTCTGTGATGACTGGCAAGACTTTGCCGACGCCGCTGTTGCGTTGTACCGAGGTGAGGGCTGGCAGCAAAGTCGCTTGCGTGGGCGGGCGCTGTTGTCTGATCGTTATGATGCGCAACAGCTTGGCGATGCTTTGATGGCGAAAGTCACCGAATTAGCTGCTAGTATAGAGCAGCATCGACAGAGTAATTTCATTGGTCTAATGTTACGCCACCATCACCATAAGAGTACTCAGTACATGGCGCAGTGGATCGAGGCAAAGAATCGACAAAGTTAAGCCCTGCTTGATTGCGACTCTCTTACCATTAGTTTTGTACTGATAATAGCTTGCTTAGTAACGTATAATCTATGTGATGACGTTTATCGTTGGTGTCTGTTTGATGAAATAATAAATTGTATCGCGATCAGTTTGTGGATAATTACTTAAGATGACAAAAAAATACATAGTATATTGCTCGTTAGATAGAGGCGAAAAACAGTAAGTGTTAGGATAGCCTGGCAAGGTTGATTTAGTGGGCTGATATCATGTTTTCTTTGTTAACGTTTTGTACAGGATTGACTTATCACTGGTAAAAAATTGGTAGTCATAGTCTGCCTGGCAGAATAAAAATAAACAGAATAGGTGTGTAGATGTATTTAGTAAGAACAACCATAGCGGTAATGTTATTTCTAACGGGAGTAAGTCAGGCAGCATTTGCTGATGAGCCGAAGCGAGAACTGAACCTTTATAATTGGTCAGATTATCTAGCGGAAGACACCCTAGAGAAATTTACTGCAGAGACGGGCATTACTGTTAATCTCACCACTTTCGAGGAAGAGGAGGAGATGCGCGACGCGCTGGACTCGGGGACCAAGGACTACGATTTGGTGGTGGTGGCACTGGATTATATGGCGAAGAGCTTGATGGCTCAAAAGTATGTTTTTAAGCCTTTAAATAAAGACCTTCTGCCCAATCTGAGTAATATGGATCAGAAGGCGATGGCTTATGTGGGCGAGAAAGATCCGTTCAATAACTTTGGCGTCCCCTATCTTTGGGGCACGATTGGCATTGGCTACGATGCCAAGATGGTCAACAAGATCTTCGCCGGCAAGGCACCGACAGATTCTTGGGCGATGTTATTCGAAGTGGCCAACCTGAAGAAGCTGAGCCAATGCGGTGTTGCCTTTGTGGATAGCCCCGATGAGGTGTTACCGCTCATCATTAACTATCTCGGCGGTGATCCTAACACTGCTGATAAGTCGGTATATTCTGGTATGGCGCAAGAGCGCCTGAATCAGATTGCCCCCTATGTTACCTTCAACACTGATCAAATCGATCCGCTGGTAGAGGGCGAGTACTGCGCGGTGCTGGGTTGGTCGGGCGATGTATTGTACGCGGCAGAGTTGGCGGAAGAAGCGGATGCCCCGGTCGATATTCAATATTCCCTTCCCAAGGAAGGCGCCTCTACCTGGTATGATATGTTCGCCATTCCGAAGAATTCAAGCCATGTCGCCGAGGCACATGAGTTTATCAACTTCATGATGAAACCAGAAATTATTGCCGAGGTGAGCAACTATATTTGGTACCCGAACAGTAACGCTAAAGCCAAACCGTTTATGGATGAAGAAATTCTTAACGATAAGAATATTTATCCAACGGCAGAGATGGCAGATAAGCTATATCTGATCATGGTGGCTTCTAAGCGCTTACATAAGCATCAGTTGAAGATCTGGAATGAGGCTGCTGGAAAGTAGTTTTAGGCTGATAGATCAGTTTGTGAAAGAGGCCCCCACAACAATCTGTTGTGGGGGCTTTTTTTATCTCCTCATTACTACCAAGGAAGCACTTCCCCGTTAGAGTGACGAAACTCGCCGCTGCTCGCCAAGCATTGTTGTTCAAATAGTGTAGCTAAACGCTTCGCGGCGACATCGGGGGAGATGTCACCTCTACCACCGACCATCTCTGTGGCCACATAACCTGGGTGATAGATACCTACGCTGATATTGCGGGGTTTCAAATCCTGCGTCAGCGACATGGATGCAGCATTGAGAGCAGCTTTGGACATGCGGTAGCCGTAGTACTGCCCTGATTCGTTGTCGGCGATCGAGCCCATGCGGCTGGTAATCATCGCGACTTTGCTGCCTGCGGCTAAATTAGCTAGTAGTGCGTGGGTCACCCGCAGCGGCCCAAGCGCGTTGACGGCGAATTGTTGCTCGATGCTATTATAATTCATCTGTTCTAACGACTCGTTCAGAAAGATACCTGCGTTATTGATCAGCAGGTCAATCTGGATGCCTTGTAGTTGTGCTGCCAGTTCACGCACGCTATCGTCAGAGCTGACATCGATGCCTTCTATGACTTGTACGCCGAGTGCTTCGAGAGGCGCGGAGCGGCTGCGGCAGCAGGCGTAGACGCGGGCGCCCTGTTGTTGATAGAGGCGGCTGAGTTCGAGGCCGATACCGCGGTTGGCACCGGTGATGAGGATGTTTAAGGGCTTTGCTTGCATGTAGGTTTCCCCGAAGATTAGATGAGAAGAAAAATGGCTGCTCGTTAAATGCCGGCGTCGTGCTGTGCATCCTGCTGAATGGTGGCGAGACAACTGTCGATATCGTCGATCTGATAGAGTTTACCGACTTTAATTGCCTTGCGGTGATAGTTGAGCGTTACCATGAGTACAGGCACGTCGGCGGTTTTGGCGATGTGTAGGAAGCCGCTGCGCCAGCGCTCGACGTGGGCGCGAGTGCCCTCGGGAGATAGCGCAAAGATCATTTGTTTGCTGCTGGTAAACTCGTCGGCGACTTGTTGGACGACACCGTGATTGCTGCTGCGGTCGACGGGGCTGCCGCCAAGGCGACGGAACAGCCAACCGCTAACGGGGTTGAATAGTGTATGTTTACCGATGAAACGGATGCGCAGCCCGAGTCCGAGGACGAGACAGATGGCGACCGGGAAGTCCCAGTTGGAGGTGTGTGGGGCGACAGCGACGACCATCTTTGCGCGATCCGGCATTGTTCCTTCTAGCTTCCAGCCGGCGAGGGCGAACAAGCGTTGAAATAGCTTCTGAGAGAACTTATTGCCCGCACGAGGCAGGTTAGGAGGGAGAGTCCAGGACATAGGCAGCCAGTATCAGTCATTGTTATTAGAGGGGTTAGTATAACAATAAAAATACTCGTGAGAGGAGCACCCGTGGCACTTCTTTGGCGACGGAACGTGCTTATTGTGGGCTGCTTAATAGTGCGTTGAAGCTGCGTCGCAACAGCGCCTCCGCTTCATTTTTGGCGGTTTCGAAGTCATCGGCCTCGGCAATAAATAGCGCAATCTCGGCAAAGTTGGCGATTAATAATCGACCGATTAACAATCCTTGTCCTCTGCTGATAGGGGGTTGTTGTTGGTCGAGCAGTATAGCGATCTGTTGTTGCGCGCGTAAGGTGACGGCGGAGCTGGACCAGCGTTGGCGCCCCAGGACGCTGGGGCTGTCAAGCAAGACGATCTGTCGGAAAGCGGGGTCGAGGCAAAGCTCTAGGAAGCGGGAGAGCCCCTGATCGAGGGGAGGAATGCTGGCGCGCGGATCGATGCTATCGAGGGCGGTGAGGATACGCGATTCGGTCTGTTCGGTCACGGCGGCAAATAACTTTAGCTTGTTGCCAAAGTAGTGATAAATGGGGCGAATAGTGACGCCGCCGTGTTGGGCGATATCCTCTAAAGAGGTTTGGTGATAGCCCTGGCGTCCAAACAGTAGGCAGGCGCTGCGCAATACTTTGGCGCGGGTCTCGGCGCGACGTTGCGCCTGACTGCGGCGTACCGTCGACGGCGGCTGAGCTGAGGCCATAATGACTCCGTAATCACCGCGGCAATGATGCGCTAGCGGGGCTGGGTTAAGAGGCGCGGCGAGTCAACATTATGGTGACACCGTTCGACATTGACAAATGTAGTTATGTTACATAAGTTGAATCCTAGCACCGAACTAAGAATAAGCACAAGGGTGAGACGATGTCCGAGTACCTGCAAAAATGTTTTTCAACGGCGAAGATTAACGGCTTGTCGTTGCGCAATCGCGTGATCAAGGCGGCGACGTTTGAGGGAATGAGCCGTGATGGCGTGCCCGGTGAGGGGCTGATTAACTTTCATCGTCGCATTGCCCAGGGTGGGGTGGCGATGACCACCATTGGCTATTGCTCGGCGGAGGCCGACGGCCGAGTGACCGATCAGATGCTGTATATGGATGAGCAGATCAAGCCGCAGTTACAGCGGCTTATTGCAGAGGTTCAACAGTGCGGCAGTAAGGTCTCGGGGCAGCTCTCCCACTGTGGCAATTTCTCCAAAAACCGCCAGTTTCAGGGGCGTCGGCCGCTGGGGCCATCGTTTGGTATTAACTCTGTGGGGATTGCCGCGGGAATGCCGTTTGCTGGCTCGCTGAGCATCGCGGAGATTAAAGAGCGAGTACAGACCTTTGCGCGCGCGGCGCGTTTTATGAAAGATACTGGCTTTGATGCGATCGAGATCCACTTCGGTCACGGTTATGGCATCAGCCAATTCATTAGCCCGCGCACTAACAAGCGCACCGACGAATACGGCGGTAGTCTGGCCAATCGCATGCGCTTCGCCTTAGAGGTGCTGGCGGCGGTGCGCGAGGCCGTCGGCGATGATTATCCGTTGCTGGGGAAAATTAGCATGATGGACGGTGTCAGCGACGGCATCAAGATCGATGATGCCGTCGAGATTGCCAAGATGTTGGATCGTGGTGGTATCGACGCGCTGGTTTGCAGCGGTGGTACCAGTAGCATGAACCCGATGTTGTTGTTCCGCGGCGATAGTCTGTTGCACGGTATGATCGAGCAGGAAAAGAACCCCGTCATGCGCATGGGACTGAAGATGGTGGGGCCCAAGTTGTTTCGACATTACCCCTATGAGGACACCTATTTTATCGCCCAGGCGCAGCGCATCCGAGATGCGGTTGCCTGTAACGTGGTCTATATCGGTGGTTGTAATAGCAACCGTGATATCGAGCGAGTGATGGCGGCGGGCTTTGACTTTGTGCAGCTTGGTCGGGGGTTGATTTACGATCCGGACTTTGTTCGCCATGCGATGGCAGATGCGAACTATAAGAATGGCTGCAGTCATTGCAATAAGTGTGCGACGCTGATTGAGCACCCCGACGGCATTCGCTGTACCGAACGGTGACAGCATCTTTGCTAACGGTTATACCCAGGTTGTAACCAGCGGAAGGTGAGGTTGATACGCTCGCCCACTGGTCGCCGTGTTTTGCCGATGGCATGTTGCCAGTGTTGCTGTAGCGGTGCCGTCATCAATAGCAGGCTATTGTGTGGCAAGTCGATGCCGAGGTTGTTGGCCTCGCCGCGTCGATGCTTCAGTAGAAAGCGTCGTGTGGCTCCGAGGCTGTAGGAGGCAATCGTTGGTCGGTCACCCAGGATCGCCTCATCGTCGGCATGATAGCCGACGCTGTCACGGCCATCGCGATAGAGGTTCGCTAACACACTGTTGTAGCGGTAGCCGGTGCGCGTCTCAATACACTCCTTCAACGCTAACAGGCCTGGGCTGAATGGCTGCGGTTGAGTCAGCTGTCGATAGCCGCTGGCAGCGCTGACGCCATAGCTGCCATACCAGCAGGTGAGCCGAGGTTGCTGATGCTGCTGCCCATACATCTGGATTTGCTCTTGCTGCCAGTAGCTGTTTTGTAATAGTTCCTTGAGCAAGGCATCGGCTTGTTCGCTCGGCAGTAGGTTAGGCCAGTAGGTGACCGCACCGTTGTTGTCGAGTAATGCGATGCCCTCGTCGCTAGCAAACAGATCATTGTTCATCTTTGTTCTCCCAGTTCAGCGGCCAAGAAGTCGATGACCACACGTAGCTTGGTCGACAGATGACGATTCTGTGGATAGACGGCCCAGATCCCCTCACTGTGTGGGCGGTGCTGCTCTAACACTCGCATGAGCCGCCCGTCCTCGACGGCGTTGTCGGTATAGTAGTGGGGGAGTTGGGCAATGCCGATGCCGTCCATCGCGGCTCTTGCGACGGCTAGACCGCTGTTGCAGCGCCAGCTGCCGTGGATGCGAAGGTCTTTGCGACGACCGTCGACATCGAAGTGCCAGTGGTCGCTGATGCCGCGCAGGCAGTTGTGCTGATTCAGCTCGTCGATGGTATGGGGCTGACCACAGCGTGCGAAGTACGACTTTGAAGCGACTACATCGAAATGGCGCGAGCCGATGCGCCGTGCCATCAGCGAGGAGTCGGCGAGAGAGCCGAGGCGGATGGCGAGGTCGAAGCCTTCGCTAATAAGCTCGACATTGTGGTTGCTGAGTTGCAGGTCGAGCTCGATATCGGGGTATTGCTGTAATAGTCGGTTGAACAACGGGGCGATGATGCGCTCGCCGTAGTAGATTGGCGCGGTAATTTTGATCAGCCCGCTGGGGGTGGTGTTTAGCTGATTCACCGTCCGGTTGGCATCGAGTAACCCGTCGAGTAGCTGTCGGCATTGCTGGTAATAGATCTGCCCGGTGGCGGTGGTGCTGACTTGGCGTGTCGAACGGTGTAATAGCTTGACTGCGAGGCGTTTTTCAAGCGCGTTGATGCTACGGCTGACATGGGCCGTGGAGACCTGTAGCTGCTGGCCGGCCTTGGTAAAGCTGCCCTGTTCGACCACGCTGACAAATTCGTCGATTCCCTGCCAGGCCTGCATACTCGCTCCTCTATAACTTGATTGTTGCTGTGCTGTAATAGTGTCTTGCTATTTTACTGGATTATCATTGTCTGTGGAATGGTCAATAATGGCGTTATCAGTTTGCAGCAGTTGAACTAAGCTTGCTGCAGCACAATAGCATCTACGATGACGACTAATGATGGAGACAGGCCAATGGCTAAAGAAACAATGAAGACGCGTGCAGCAGTAGCTTGGGGTCCAGGCCAGCCATTGAAGATGGAAGAGCTAGACCTTGAGATGCCTAAAGCCGGTGAGGTGCTAGTGCGCATCGTTGCTACCGGCGTCTGTCATACCGATGCGTTCACACTCTCCGGTGATGACCCAGAGGGAATATTTCCGGCCGTGCTCGGTCACGAGGGTGGAGGGATTGTCGAGCGCGTCGGTGAGGGGGTTACCAGCGTTGCCGTCGGTGACCACGTCATTCCTCTCTATACTGCCGAGTGTGGTGAGTGTAAGTTCTGCAAGTCGGGCAAGACCAACCTCTGCTCAGCAGTCCGCGAGACTCAGGGCAAAGGTTTGATGCCAGATGGCACCAGCCGCTTCTCGAAGGATGGTGAGCCGATCTATCATTACATGGGCTGCTCAACCTTCTCTGAGTACACCGTGCTACCCGAGGTCTCCCTCGCCAACATCAGTAAAGAGGCGCCGCTGGAGAAGGTTTGCCTGCTCGGCTGTGGTGTCACCACCGGCATGGGGGCGGTAACCAATACTGCTGACGTGCAGCCGGGTGACACGGTGGCGGTATTTGGCCTCGGCGGCATCGGTCTGTCGGCGATTATCGGCGCTAAAATGGCCAAGGCGGGGCGTATCATTGCTATCGACATCAACGAAGATAAGTTCGAGATGGCGCAGCAGCTGGGCGCTACCGACGTGGTTAACCCGAAGAAATTCGATAAGCCTATTCAGGAGGTTATCGTTGAGATGACCGACGGTGGTGTCGACTACTCCTTCGAGTGCGTGGGCAATGTGCATCTGATGCGTTCAGCGTTAGAGTGCTGCCACAAGGGGTGGGGTGAGTCGATCATCATCGGTGTGGCCGGTGCTGGTCAGGAGATTGCTACCCGACCATTCCAATTGGTTACTGGTCGAGTCTGGAAAGGCAGTGCCTTCGGTGGCGTTAAGGGGCGCTCGCAACTTCCTGACTACGTACAGCGTTACATGGACGGTGAGTTCGAACTCGACTGCTTCATCACGCACACCATGGCGCTCGAAGACATTAATGATGCCTTCGACCTGATGCATGCGGGTAAGTCGATTCGCACCGTGATCCACTTCGATAAGTAGCTACGGTGTTAAAGAGGGGTTTTGGCCCCTCTTTAACCCTGCCAGCGCTTTATCGCTAAGGTGGTGTGTTTATAGCAGTGCGCTAGCGGTGCATTGCCATCAGTATTCCTGTTTATCGTCTATTCCATTCTACTTAATCAAGGGGCAGCTTCGATGTCTGTATCGTTAGAGCTTCAATCAGCCAACCGCATGTTCGAGGGTTGGCACAAGAAATACCGCCACCGTTCATCGGCGCTTAACTGCGAGATGACTTTTTCGATCTACTTGCCGCCGCAGGTGGACGAAGGTATTAAGGTGCCTGTGGTCTACTGGCTGTCGGGTCTTACCTGTACCGACGACAACTTTAGTCATAAGGCAGGCGCTCAGCGCTGGGCAGCGGAGCTGGGGCTGGCACTCGTGATTCCTGATACCAGCCCGCGTGGCGAGGGGGTGGCCGATGACCCTGAGGGAGCCTATGACATGGGCTTGGGTGCCGGCTTTTATATCAACGCGACGCAGGCACCGTGGAACAGTCATTACAATATGTACGATTATATTGTCAGCGAGTTGCCTGCACTGGTAGAGGATGTGTTTCCGGTTAGCGATCAGCGTGCGATCAGCGGCCACTCCATGGGCGGCCACGGCGCGCTGATGATCGCCCTGAAAAACAGCGACCGCTACAGCTCGGTGTCTGCGTTCGCGCCGATCGTCAATCCGACGCTCTGCCCCTGGGGCGAGAAGGTGTTTGGCAACTACCTAGGCGACGATCGCAGCGAGTGGCAGCAGTATGATACTGTTGAATTGATCAACGCAGGCTACGGCAAGGGTTTACCCATATTGGTCGATCAAGGCAGCGCCGATAGCTTTCTTGAGCAGCAGTTACTGACCGATAATTTGATTGCCGCGGCTCAGCAGCAGAAGCTGGATGCTGAGGTGAGATATTGCGAAGGCTATGATCATAGTTATTTCTTCATGGCCTCGTTTATCGAGCAGCATCTGCGCTTCCATGCGCAGTTTCTTGCCTAAGGAGTCACCTAAGCCATGTCGCTGAGGTCGGCTGGCGAGTGCAGGCAGAAGGCAGCGACGCTGGCTATGGCTTGCTCGATGTTGGTATCGAGGGTGTGGCCCGACTTCACCCGTGGCTTAAATGAGTGGTCGCCGTCGGGCAGCAGCTGGGCGCTGACCTGAGCTGAAAAAGGGAAGCTTTCGATAGCCTCGCGGCCGCCGAAGCTATCGCGTTCACCCTGGATGATCAGCGTTGGTAGTCGTATCTCGGCGAGATGTTCGCCGCGATTGACCTCGGGTTTACCGGGGGCGCAGAAGGGGAATCCGAGGCAGATGACGCCATCGACACCGCGATTGGGCTTGTATTCCGCGGCTAACAGACTGGCTAGGCGGCCGCCCATGGATTTGCCACCGATGAATAGTCGTCGGCTCGAGTAATGTTGTTGTACATGATTGATTAGCTGTTGAAAGGCGAGCATCGCCTTCGGCGCACGATCCGGAGGATACTTGCGGCCATCGAGTCGGCGCTTGGCCATATAGGGAAACTCGAAGCGGATCACCTGAATACCATGGCTGGCAATACCTGCGGCCACCTGCTGCATAAACTCATGATCCATGCCGGCGCCGGCGCCGTGGGCGAGGATCAGCGTAGTATCGGCGTCATTGGGGCCGTCAAAGCGCAGATTTTTGGTGATGTCTGGGGGCGGTAGTGGCGTTTTGGTCATTTTGTGCTCGAGGAGAAGAAACTTTCAATTATAGGGTGAGCGCGGTAAACAGCTGTCTGCCGCGAACTCACGGGTCTCACACTGCGGGCAAGATACCGGTCTTAGTAAAGGATTCTAAGGCAGTGTTATAGGGGCTTAAATCCATCTGCTGATCGCGCACCCAGTCGTCATTGTAGTAGGTGTTGGTGTAGCGTTCGCCACCGTCACAGATGAAGGTGACGAGGCTGCATTTCTGCCCCTTCAGCTCACTGGCGAGCTGCAGGGTCGCCCACAGGTTGGTGCCGGTAGAGCCGCCGCATTTGCGATGTAATATACCCTCGAGGAAGCGCACGCAGGCAACCGAGGCAGCATCGGGAACTTTGATGCTGCGGTCGATCAGCTCGGGGATAAAGGAGGGCTCGACGCGGGGGCGGCCGATGCCCTCGATGCGAGAAGGTGTTGGCTGGGTGATGTCGCGACACTTAGTCTCGGCGGCCTGATGAAACACGGAGTTCTCGGGGTCGGCCAGGCAGAGCTGTGTCGGCAGCGTGTGGTAGCGAATAAAACGACCGAGGGTGGCGGTGGTGCCGCCGGTGCCGGCGCCCATGATCAGCCATTCAGGGATTGGGTTGGGCTCCTGGCTCAGCTGCGCGAAGGTCGACTCGGCGATGTTGTTATTGCCGCGCCAGTCCGTGGCCCGCTCGGCGTAGGTGAACTGGTCCATGTAGTGGCCGTTCATCTCCTGAGCTAGGCGGCGGGATTCGTCGTAGATGGCGCTAGGCTCGACCAAGTGACAGCGGCCGCCATAGTGCTTAATCATCTCGAGCTTTTGTGGTGAGGTCGATTTTGGCACGACGGCGATGAACTCAAGCCCCAGCAGGCGAGCAAAGTAGGCCTCGGAGACGGCGGTGCTGCCGGAGGATGATTCGATAACGGGGGTGTTCTTGCCGATCCAGCCATTACAGATGGCGTAGAGAAAAAGCGAGCGCGCTAGGCGATGCTTAAGGCTGCCGGTAGGGTGACAGGACTCGTCTTTTAGATAGATATCAATATCCCCGAGGCCCCCCATCTCTAACTTGATCAGGTGGCTGTCGGCCGAGCGGTTATAGTCGGCATTGATCTTCTGTACTGCTTGATTAACCCATGCGCGCATCGCGTTGGCTCCTTGGTTTTTGCTGTTATCGTTAGCTTGTTTGCTCGAGGAGGTACTGTGTCGGGCTGACTCAGTGTGTCCCCATCTGTATCTAGAGATCGGCGGCGAGCAAAAAGTCGGCGATCTGTGTGGCGTTGTTGAGGTCGAGTACCGGTACGGGACAGTTTTCTATCGGTTGGTCTGAGGCGACGGCAATGATGTTGTTGATCTTGCCGGCAAGCAGCTCTTTCTGCATATCGGGGCGGAAGACTAAGATCTTGGGGTGATGGTGGAGCTTGTAGCCCTCGACCAGTAGCACATCGACGGGGCTGATACGTTCTATTACCTCGTCGAGTTCCGGTTCATTCTCCTGTTCGTGAAAGATCATCCAGCCTTTGTGGGTGGCTAGGATAACTTCGTTGGCGCCGGCCTTGCGGTGCAGGTAGCTATCCTTTCCGGGTTGGTCGATTTCGACATCGTGGTGGTGGGTGTGTTTGATGGTCGAGACAGACAGTCCTCGCGCCTTGATGTCGCTGACTAACTTGCAGACCAGTGTGGTCTTGCCGCTGTTTTTCCAGCCGATGATGCCGATGGTTTTCATAATTTCCCTAGTGCTTGGCGGCGGTAAGTCCGGTCATCTGTTGACCGTCGACGACCGCCTCGGATAGCAGTATGTCTTCGCACTGTTTCTGCTCGCAGTGGCTGATCTTGAGTATCATGTAGTGCCAGTCTTTTGCCAACCAGATGATGTTGTTTTCATCGTCATCTTTACGGCGTTCAAACTTAACGGCGTTGAAGCGACCCAGCGGTGTGGTAATGACCTCTTCGCCCAGGTAGTCGATGAGGAAGTCGTCACGCAGGCGCTTGCGGTCGGCGATGGTATAGCGTTGTTGGCCGAAATTATCGCCGAGACGCTGGGCATCGCGACGCAGTGCCAGCTGGTAGTTGAGTTTGTCTAGGCTCTGTGGCGTGATGGCATAGCGGTAGTCTCTGCCTTTGTAGCGGCTGATCACGCTCTGTGCGCTCCAGTTCCACTGTTGCTCTATCGATTTATTGGAGCCAAGACCTTTGCGCTGCTGCTGGTAGCTGTTGGTCTTGAGTTGGCCGTCGCTGTTGAGCTGGAAGCGACTTTCCTCGGTGATGCTATAGAACATCACCTCGCTGTTGTTGAGCAATTGATACTGGTTGTTATCGAGCTGCTTTAACTGCCGTTTGGCGGTGATGTCGAGCCCCATCGCGTGGGTTTGATAGCTGGCGCTGTATTCGACAATGTCTAGAGTTCTTGCTGCCTCGTCGGCATGCGCTTGTAGAGGTAGGCTGAGGGCCAGGGCGCTATAGCAAAGTGATAGTATGTGTCGCAGGCGGCTGGGCAAGATGAGGGCCTCATTAGCGGTTTGTTGTTTTAAATGCGCAATAACCAGTGTACAGAAAATAGCGCGAATAGGGCTTTGATCCACATTATTGGAGTCGTGGAATTCTGCTCGTGCAAAAGGGGGAGGCGGGTTGATAATCCCATCATGATTTGATCGCAGGAGCTAGTTGACTCGTGCTAGGTTAAAGTTAAAAGGTGACAAGCACAATAAAAATAACAGCACAGTAGAGGGTGGTTAAATGGCAGAGGCAGTGACTATCGATAAGGAATATCAAACGGCCCCCGACAATCGGGACCTGAGTCATATTCCCGGGGCTGATGGGCTTCCCTATATCGGCAAGGGGCTTAAGTTTATCTTCAGTCTCGATACCTTGGCACAGCAGCATTACGATAAGTTCGGTGAGGTGTCACGCGTTCGTGCGCTCAATCAGGCCTGGTTGATGGTGTTGGGAGCGGATAATTGGCAGCGAATTTTACTGGATAGGGAAAAGAACTTTTCGACCAAGAAAGGCTATGAGTCGTCTCTTGGCGATTTTTATCCGGATGGTTTGTTGTTGCGTGATCATGATGAGCACAAGCTGCAGCGCCGCCTGTTGCAGAAAGCATTCAAAACGCAGGCGATGAAGGGCTATATCACGCAGATGACGCCAGTGTTGCAGCGTAAGATTGCCGCGGTGGATGTATCCCAACCCTGCCTCTTCGGACCGATGGTGAAGGACGCCCTGCTCGATGTAGGGGCAAAAATCTTTATTGGTATGGATGTTGAAAACGACGATACCGCAAGGCTTAACAAGGCCTTTGTCGACATCAATCATGGGCTGCTGGCGCAGGTGAAATTCGATATTCCAGGCACCAGCTTTGGCCGTGGCAAGCGTGGAATGCGGGCGCTGCACAGCTTTTTCAGGGATGAGATCCCGCTGCGCCGAAAAGGCTCTGCGGAAGATATGTTTTCACATATGTGTCGCGAGCAGCAGGATGATGGTCGCTATTTTGATGATTGGGACGTCATTGCCAATGCGGCTTTCCTGTTGTTTGCCGCCCACGACACCACCACCAGCACGCTCAACAGCATTATGATGTATACGACGGCACATCCGGAGTGGCAGGAAAAGATGCGGGCCGAGGTTGAGGCGTTGGCTAAAGACGAGCTCGATTACGATGACCTGGATAAGCTGGTGGTGATTGATCGGGTGTTTCACGAGGCGATACGGCTCGTGCCGCCGGCACCGATCGGTACGCGGCGCACGATTCGGGAGTGTGAAATGGGCGGATATACCATTCCCGCGAATACCAAGGTATTTATTCCCTTCCCGTTTAATCATCGCGACCCGCGTTACTGGACTGAGCCGTTGCGTTTCGACCCCGATCGCTTCTCGCCAGAGCGGCAAGAGCACAAGAATCACCCGTTCTGTTACCACCCTTTCGGCGGTGGGGCGCACAAGTGTATCGGCATGCATTTCGCGGCGATGTTGGTGAAAGTGTTTATGTTTCATTTCCTGAAGCACTACCGTTACCGTACCCCGGAAGATTATCAGCCCAAGCTACAGTGGGCACCGCTGCCTAAGCCGACTAAGCTGCCGCTGCTGCTCGAGCGTATCTAGATGAACATAACGCTGATGTGGACGAGCAAGGAACTGTAGTTTGTAAGCAATAATTCGTAAGCATTAAAAAGGAGCCGAGAGGCTCCTTTTTAATGTGTCGATGAGGCCGGGCGCCCTTGCTAGTCGAAAGCCTGTCCCGTAGCGGGCAGTGCTTTGTCATCGAGCTGTGCGCACTCGCCATCGAGACGCAGGCGCCCCTCGCTGAACCAGGCGGCAGCCATCGGGTAGATGATGTGCTCCTTGATCAGCACGCGAGCGGCGATAGCATCGGCGTCATCTCCGGGCAGGATGGGGACGCTCGCCTGAACGATTGGCGGACCACCATCAAGCTCTTCGGTGACGAAGTGGACGGTGCAGCCTGAGCTCTCATCACCGGCGTCGAGGGCGCGCTGGTGAGTGTGCAGGCCGGTGTACTTCGGCAACAGTGAGGGGTGGATATTCAGTAGGCGGCCGAGGTAGTGGCGGGTGAAGGAACCGGTCAAAATACGCATGAAGCCGGCGAGAATCACTAGGTCGGGCTCGAAGGCATCGATCTTCGCCATCAGTGCACGATCGAAGCTATCACGATCGGCGAAGGCTTTATGATCGACGACAGCGGTGCTGATGCCGGCCTTGGCGGCCCGCTCGAGCCCGTAGGCATCGGCGCGATTACTGAGCACGGCACAGACTTCGAACGGGTGCTCGGCGTCGCCGGCCTTGTCGATAAAGGCCTGTAGGTTGGAGCCGCTACCGGAGATGAGGACGACGAGGCGGCAGCGCTTCGTCGTGCTTGCGGTGGTTGTCGTCAAGATTAGGCTCCGACGAGTTCGACCGCTTCTTCACCATCGGCGAGGGCGGCAATTTCACCAATCTTCCATGCCTGCTCGCCTTCGGCGGCCAGCATTTCGAGCGCCTTATCGGCCTCGTCGCTCGGTACGCAGATAACCATGCCGACGCCACAGTTGAAGGTGCGGTACATCTCGACGGCATCGACGTTGCCGTTTTGCTGTAGCCACTGGAAGAGCTCAGGTAGCTGCCAGCTATCGGTATTGATCACCGCCTTGGCGCCATCAGGTAGGACGCGCGGGATGTTTTCAAGTAGGCCGCCGCCGGTGATGTGAGAGAGCGCGTGCACGTTCTGTGACTTAATCAGCTTCAATAGTGACTTCACATAGATGCGGGTCGGCTCCATCAGTACCTTCGATAGTGGCTGTCCGTCGACCTGCTGTTGTTCTAGGTCGACACCGCTAACCTCGATGATCTTGCGGATTAACGAGTAGCCGTTGGAGTGCGCACCGGAAGAGGCGAGGGCGATCAAGCTGTCGCCGACGGCGACCTTGCTGCCATCGATGATCTCATCCTTCTCGACCACGCCGACACAGAAGCCAGCGAGATCATAGTCATCGCCTTCGTACATGCCGGGCATCTCAGCGGTCTCGCCACCAACGAGGGAGCAACCAGAAAGCTCACAGCCCTTGCCGATGCCTTCAACTACAGAGGTAGCGGTGTCGACGTTGAGGGCGCCGGTGGCGTAGTAGTCGAGGAAGAACAGCGGCTCGGCGCCAAGGACGATGAGGTCATTGACACACATGGCCACAAGATCGATGCCGATGCTGTCGTGAATACCAGTGTTCAGTGCTAGGCGAAGCTTGGTGCCGACGCCGTCGGTGCCGGAGACCAGTACGGGCTTGCGGTAGCCGCTGGGGATCTCACAGAGCGCGCCAAAGCCACCGAGCCCAGCCATGACCTCTGGGCGACGGGTGCGCTTGGCGACCCCTTTAATACGCTCGACCAGCGCGTTACCCGCATCAATATCAACGCCGGCGTCTTTGTAGCTCAAAGAAGGAGTATTGCTGTTCGAAGGAGTCTTGCCTGAAGTCATTGGATTGTTGTCCTGATCAAGGGGCCTGAATTAAGGCGCGCTATTCTACCATCACGATCTCGCAATAGACACCGAGATTTCGACGAAAAAGCCTATATTATCAGTGCGAAAAGCTGTCTGTTCGGTTAGCTTTTTACTGTTTTGGCGGTTTTGACGCAGGTCGCAATATAGAGCGGTTTCATAGGATAATCTTGTTAATGCGCGGGGTGTGCTGCCGTGCCGAAAGAATGTTGTGTTACTATCAATGGTTTATTGAATTCCGGCTAATAGTCGCGGTGATCGCTATGCTTAATAGCGAGTACGTAGTAGATAATTTTGAGCGAGAAAGCGGATGAGGACGGCTGTTTTGAAACAGATGTTGAAGGGCGTGAAGGCCAGTATGTTGTTGGTCTTGGCTGTGATGACCTTGGTATTGTGGGCGACAGGCGCGACTGCGGCGCCGGTGAACGGCTTATTGGACGCCAGCGTGGTGGTTGCTGATCAGAGCACAGAGAATCGTCAGCAGGCTTTAAAAAAGCTTCTTGGCGACGTGTTGGTTCGCTATTCGGGCTCGACCAAGGTGTTAGCCAATGGTGCGGTGAAGGCGGCGCTACTGAAGCCACAACACTACTTAAATCAATACCAGTACAAGCTTGTCGACGACGCAGAGGGCGCAACGCAGACGCTATTGGTTGCCGACTTCCAGGCGAGACCCATCAATGATCTGTTACGTCGTGAACAGCTGCCGGTGTGGTCGGCCAATCGGCCGAGCATTGTACTGTGGGTGGTGATCGATGATGACACTGGGCGCAAGATTGTCAGCGATAGCAACCGCCCCGCCTTTGCGGCAGCACTGAAAGAGAATGCTGTGCGTCGTGGCCTGCCAGTCTCCCTGCCAATCTATGATATGAGCGACCTGATGCAGGTTTCCAGCGATGATGTTTGGCAGGTACAGCAGCAGGAAATTGCCAAGGCATCAAAGCGCTATGACGCCGATGCGCTGTTGGTTGGTCGTGTTATCGCTACTGCCGAGGGCGGTTGGCGCTCGAGCTGGTCGTTGAGCAGTGGTGAGCTGCGGACCAGCTTCAGTAGTGAAGGTCGTGACTTTTCTGCACTGTTGGCGCCGGTGATCGATCAGACTGCCGAGCAGTTGTCGAGGCAGTATGCCATCGTCGCCGGTGTTGATAGCGGCGAGCAGCTGCAACTGAGTGTTAGCGGACTCGATAGCTTTGCCGACTATAGTGCGGCGATGCTCTACCTGCGCAGTGTGGCGGTGGTGAAGAGCTTGACGCCGATATTGGTGCATGGCGACAGCGCGGTCTTCGCACTCAAACTTAGTGGTAGTGAGGAACAGTTGTGGCAGGCCATCGCCTTGAGTAATCAGCTGCAGGCGGTCGCGGCGGCGTTACAACCGCCGGCGCAGCCGAAGCCGCAACTGGCTCCGGTTGCCAGCGGCGCAGATGCCTCGCTGGCAGTCGAGCCGACAGCGGTACAGAAGCGTTTAATTGCCCCGGTACGTTACTTACGTTGGCGGTGATAGTGTTGCCGGCGCTGAAAGTAGCACAGTGACTCAGCAACAGGATATCCAACAGTAGATGTGGGAGTTGATGACAGGCCCTAAATGCAGCAGATGACATTGGCGATGGGGTTGGGTGACGAGCCTAGCCTAGACAACTTTGTGACCGGTGATGGTAACCGCCTAGCGTTGGCGGCGGTGCGTGAGCAGGTGACGCCGCAGGGCGAATGGTATCTCTATCTCTACGGTAATGAGGGTACCGGTTGCAGCCATCTATTGAAGGCGGCGTCGGCGACAGTCAATGGTCAGTGTGCCGGTGCGGCAATCTATATCGACCTGTATGCGGCCATCGGGCGGCAGCCCCGTGACTTACTCGATGGGCTAGAGGATATTGAGCTCGTCTGTCTCGATAATATGCAGGCGGTGGCTGGGCGCGATGATTGGCAGGAGGGTTTGTTTCATTTTTACAACCGCTGCCGCGACGGTAATGGTGCCAAGTTGTTGTTGGCGGGTAATAGTACGCCGCAGCGTCTTGGCTTGAGCTTGGCCGATCTGGAGTCGCGGCTGAGCTGGGGCATTGTCATTCAGCTGCATGAGCTGGCCGATGAAGAGAAGCTTGAGGCGTTGCGCTTGCGCGCCGTTGAGCGCGGTCTGCAGCTCAGTGATGAGGTTTGCCACTTTGTGCTGGCAAGGGCGCCGCGCCATATTGTTGAGCTATTGGCGGTGCTCGAGCGCTTGGATCAGGCCTCGTTGCAGGAAAAGCGCAAGATTACCGTGCCTTTCGTCAAGTCGGTGATGAACTGGTAGGTCGTCGGGATCTGGAGATAAAAAAAGGGCGCCCTAGGGCGCCCTTTTTTATTGCTGCGTTGACGAACCTAGCTCGTACTCACCTTGTTTCCCTTAGTCTTATCGCGGGCGTTCTGGATCAGATAATACAGCACCGGTACTAGGATGGTGCCGATCACGGAGGCGGCGATCATGCCGCCGAAGATGGCGTAACCAAGTGAGTGGCGACTCTCGGCGCCGGCACCGGTGGCGATGACCAGCGGCAGGGTGCCAAGGATAAAGGCAATCGAGGTCATCAGTACTGCACGGAAGCGCAGCTTGGCGGCGGTCACCGCGGCCTCGAAGACGCTGGCCCCCTCGGCGTGCAGATGACAGGCAAACTCCACCACCAGGATGGCGCTCTTACAGGCCATGCCGATCAGTAATACCATGCCGATCTGGGTGTACAGATTCATCTCTGAGCCGGTGATCACCACTGCTAATAGAGCGCCGAAGATGGCCACCGGTACTGACAGTAACACCGCCACCGGAATGCTCCAGCTCTCATATTGTGCGACGAGGAAGAGGTAGGTGAAGAGAATCGCTAGCGCGAAGATGATTGGCGCGAGGTTGCCGGCCTTGATCTCCTGGAAGGTCTGCCCGGACCAGGAGTAAGTGTAGCCATCGGGTAGCTGGCTCGAGGCGCGCTGGATGGCCTTGATCACGTCGCCGGTACTGTGACCGGGGGCGGGGAAGGCATTCATCTGTGCCGAGGAGTACAGGTTGAACTGGCTAATGTACTCAGGCCCGAGTACCGGGTTGATTTTCACCAGTGTACTCAGCGGTACCATCTCGCCCTCGTTGTTGCGCACGTGGAAGCTGATGATGTCGTCTTCGGAGTTGCGGTATTGCGTCTCAGCCTGCAGCATGACGCGGAACACCTTACCGTAGCGGTTGAAGTCGTTGACATAGCTGCCGCCGAGCATTGTCTGCAGGCTGGCGAATATTTCGTTTAGGGGGATGCCCTGAGTCTTGGCCTTGACGCGGTCGACATCGACAAACATCTGTGGCACGTTGGCGCGGTAGCCGCTGAAGGCCATGGCAATTTCAGGCTGGCTGTTGAGGTTGGTGATAAAGCCGCCCATCACCTGGGCAAGCTCTTGCGGGCTGCGCCCAGCGGTATCCTGCAGGTTAAACTCGGCACCACCGACGGTGCCGACACCGGGGAGGGCGGGCAGCGAGAAGGCCATCACCTGGGCACCGGGGAACTGGCTATTGAGCAGGCGATTGATGCGATTAACGATGGCCTTTTCTTCGAGTTCTGGTGACTGGCGGGCCTCCCAAGGGTCGAGCACGACGATCATTAGGCCGGCATTAGAGGAGACGGTCTGCGAGATGATCGAGTAACCGGCGACGCTGATGACGTCGGAGACGCCCTCGACATCGGCGGTCTTCTTGAACATCTCCTGCACTTTCTCATTGGTGCGGTTGATCGATGAGCCGTCGGGCAGCTTGATATCGACGAAGAAGGCCTTCTTGTCTTCCTGTGGTACGAAGCCTGCGGGTACTTTGCTGACGATACCGCCGGTAGCTGCGAGCATGGCGACAAAGGCGAGGGCGACGAATAAGGAGCGACGCAGCAGGATCTTTACCAGACCGGTGTAGTTAGCTGTTAGCTTATCGAAATAGCGGTTGAAGTGGGCCTTGTAGCCGCGCGTGTGTACCTTCGGGGTGCGCAGCAGAGTGGCGCAGAGCGCCGGGCTGAGAGTCAGCGCGTTGACCGAGGAGATCAGTACGGAGATACAGATCGTCACCGAGAACTGGGCGTACATCTTGCCGGTGATACCGGGCATAACGGCGGTGGGCGCGAAGACCGCCAGTAATACCAGCGTAGTGGCGAGAACGGGGCCGGTCACTTCCTTCATGGTTTTAATTGTCGCTTCTTTCGGTGCCATGCCATCTTCCATGTGGCGAGTGACGTTCTCGACGACCACGATGGCGTCATCGACGACGATACCGATGGCGAGGATCAGCGCAAACAGCGACACCGTGTTCAGCGACATGTCGAAGAGCAACAGGAATAGGAAGGTGCCGATCAGTGAGACCGGGATGGCAATCGCAGGGATCAGTGTCTGGCGAGCATCCTGCAAGAACAGGAAGACCACGAGGATGACTAGGACGATGGCGATCAGCAGGGTTTCGTACATCTCGTCGATGCTGGCCTCGACGAAGTCGGTGGTGTCGTAGAGGACGTCGTACTTTAGCCCTTCGGGGAAGTTCTTCGAGAGTCGCTCGAGCTCGGCGCGAACACCGTTGGCGACTTCGAGGGCGTTGGCGTCTGCTGCTTGGTTAATAAACAGCAGGGCGCTATCGTGGCCGTTGAGATAAGCTTGAGCGTCATAGGCGAGGGCGCCGAGTTCGATGCGTGAGACATCGGAGAGCAGGACGCGACGACCATCGTTCTCAGCACGTAGCACGATATTGCCAAACTCTTCCGGAGTTTTTAGGCGGCCCTGGGTTTGCAAGGTGTACTGGAAGCGTTGGTCGCTGGCGACGGGGGCGGCACCGATGCGGCCGGCGGCGACTTGGATATTCTGTTCTTTAATGGCCTGCATCACATCGGTGACAGTGACGGAGAGGGCAGTCATCTTGTTGGGGTCGAGCCATAGGCGCATGGAATAGTCCATGCCGCCAATCACGGAGGCCTCTGAGACGCCGGGCACGCGGGCCAGGTTGTTCTTGAGGTTGATACCCATGTAGTTGTTAAGGAACAAGTTGTCGTACTTGTCGTCGGGCGAGTAGAGGTTGATCGCCATCAGGATACTGGGACTGACCTTCTTGACGTTCACGCCCTGGCGCTTGACCTCGTCGGGCAGCTTGGCCATCGCCTGTTGTACTCGGTTGGAAACGTTGACCTGCGCCATGTCGGCGTCGGTACCGACATCGAAGGTGACGCTGAGGTTGTAGCTACCGTCGTTGGCGCTCTTAGAGCTCATGTAGATCATGTTTTCGACGCCGTTGACCTCGGACTCGATCACTTGGGCGACGACGTCTTTGACGATCTCGGCACTGGCGCCGGGATAGCTGGTGGTGACATTAACCTGCGGTGGCGCCAGCTCGGGGAACTCGGAGACCGGCAGCGAGGGAATGGCGAGCAAGCCCATCAGCGTGACGATGATGGAGATGACGAAGGCAAATTTCGGTCGATTGATGAAGAATGCGCTAATCATAAGGGCGCGCCCTCACTCTGGGCGGGTTTCTTTGCGCCATCGCCGCCCTTGTCTTTGTGTTCGAAGGGGAGGATGTCCTGGTAGCTGGCCTTGACCTTGGCACCGGGGCGAATGCGTTGTAAGCCCTCAACTACGACGCTCTCGCCCGCCTTTAGGCCGCTCTTCACTTCCCACTTGACGCCGTAGCGGTGACCCAGCTTGAGCAGGCGTTTCTCGATCGTACCATCGGCGCCAACGACCATCACGAAGCGGCCTTCCTGGTCTTCTTGTACGGCTTGTTGTGGTACCAGTACCGCCTGCTTATCGACAGCGGTGGCGATTTGCACCTTGACGAATTGGCCGGGTAGCAGCGTGTTGTTCGGGTTGGCGAAGGAGGCGCGCAGGCTGAGGGTGCCGGTGGCGGCATCGACACGGTTGTCAAAGAAGTCGATGTGACCGGTCTGGTCGTAGTACTTCTCGTTGGAGAAGCGCAGGCGCACGTCAAGCTTGGTGAAGTCGGGTGTCGAGGCGAGCTGGGTCTCGGTCAGCTGTTGGGTCTCGTTTAGCTTGGCCTCGGAGATCTGGAAGGTGACGCGAATCGGGTCGAGCTGGACTAGGGTGGCTAACTTGCGCTCGGGTGTGACCAGGTCGCCCTCGGAGACGAGTGCTTTGCCGATACGGCCGCTAATGGGCGCGGTGATCTCGGTGTAGCTAAGGTTGAGCTGCGCCTCTTCCAGCGTTGACTGGGTCTCCTCCAGTTGATTCTTCGCCTCGAGACGACGGGTGAATAGCTTGTCGTAGTCGACGCGGCTGATGGCGCCGCTCTTGACTAGCTGCTCGCCGCGGCGGTAGTTACGCTCGGCTAGGCTGTAGGCGGCTTCACGCTGCTTCAGGAGCGAGGATTGTTGCGCGACATGCTGCTGGTATTTCTTCGGATCGATCTTAAAGAGGATGTCGCCCTGCTTGACGTCGCTACCCTCGGTGAAGTTTCGCGATAACAGCAACCCCTCGACACGTGAGTTGATACTGACATCTTCTGAGGCCTCGGTGCGACCGACAAACTCTTGGCTGGGCTGGATGACTTCCAGCTGCACGCGGTTTGCGACAACAGCGGTGGGTGGTGTCTGTGGTGCCGGTGATTTGCCATCGCAGGCGCTTAACAGTAAGGCGAGGCCGAGGCTGATGCCTGTTATTTTCAAAAGATTCATACAAGGGTCCGTTAAGTGGCAAAAAACCACAGAGAGTGGCGTTTTTTTGCTCTATGTCTGTTTTTGTCAACTGGTTTGGCAATAGAGCGCTGATGAAGCAGGGGTACAGCGCACATTTTAACTATTTCGTAATGATTTACCTACCCCTAATTTTTCGCTTACGGGCGGCGGTGAGCCGCCTAAAGGGAGGACGTCACATGAGCTTGGCCGAATAAAGCGGCAACGATTATCGCTATAGGCTGTTACTCTTTGGGCAATTAAAAATAACAACGTTTACACGGATTCGTGAGGCCACCATGTCAGACCCTGCACCCCTAGTGAAAGTTCCAAAACAATATTACCCGGCCAGTAACATGGCGAATAAAACGTTGGCGCTGCTGTTTGTCGCTTATGTGTTGTCGTTTATCGATAGGCAGATTCTCAGCGTGTTGATTGGGCCGATTCGCGAGGCCTTCTCAATCAGTGACTTTCAGTTTAGCTTGTTGCACGGATTTGCTTTCGCTATTTTCTATACGGTGCTCGGCCTGCCGATTGGCTGGGCGGCAGACCGCTTTAACCGCAAGCGTATTATCATTTTCGGCGTCTTCTTCTGGAGTATTGCCACCTGCCTGTGTGCCTTAACAAAGAATTTTTCAGCCCTCTTTGCGGCGCGGGTCGGTGTCGGTGTCGGTGAGGCAGCACTATCACCGCCGGCCTACTCGATGCTGAGTGATTACTTTAGCCCCGAGAAACTGCCGGCGGCGATGGCGCTGTACTCCATGGGCATTACCATCGGTGGTGGCCTAGCTTATATAATTGGTGGCGGTGTCTATCAATACTTTGCCAGCCTCGGGCCGATACTGTTGCCGGTGGTCGGTGAGCTGCAAGCTTGGCAGCTCACCTTCGTTGCCGTCGGCGCACCCGGTTTTATTGTCGTGTTGTTACTCGGTTACATCGATGAGCCGCCACGCCTC
Source organism: Sinobacterium caligoides (assembly GCF_003752585.1). Lineage (NCBI taxonomy): Bacteria > Pseudomonadati > Pseudomonadota > Gammaproteobacteria > Cellvibrionales > Spongiibacteraceae > Sinobacterium > Sinobacterium caligoides. The sequence goes on along the minus strand of NZ_RKHR01000004.1, from coordinate 1,010,342 downwards.
GGTCGGGTCAATAGTTCTGCCACGAGTACGCTTGCCGGTATTGAAGAGGTGTTACAGCATCTGCGCCGGTTTAAGCGCGCCTATCTAGGGCACATCGTCGGGGTGTCGATTTTATCCATCGTTGGCTATGGCACCATGGCTTGGTTTATCGAATTTCTATTTCGCAGCTTTGCCATGAGCAAGGCCGAGTCGGGTGGTATCTTTGGTGGCATGTTTATCGTCATCGGCAGTATCGGTACCTTCGCTATCGCGGCGCTGACACGTCACTTGGCGCACCGCGGCTACACTGACGCCAGTATGCGTATTATTATGATTGTGGCGTTGGCGATGATTATTCCGGCAACGCTGTCGCCGTTGATGCCGACAGCTTATCTGGCGTTGGCACTGGCGAGCGGCACCATCTTTTGTCAGTTTGGTTACTTTGGTGTGGCGACGGCGGCGTTACAGTTGATTACCCCGAATCAGATGCGCGCGCAGGTGTCCGCGCTGCTGTTATTTGCTACCAACCTGATCGGCCTCACCATCGGTCCGGCGGTGGTCGCTTTCTGTACCGACTTCATCTTCCAGGACGACAGTAAACTCAATTACTCCCTGTCGTTGGTCGTCGTCATCTTCGCGCCCTTGGCGGCGCTGGTGGTGTGGTCGGGACTGAAAGATTTCCGCCGCGCGCTGGCGGCGCGTGCGTCATGGCAGTGAGCGATGGTTATGGGGCGCTAGGGGCTTGGCACAATAATTGAATGTAACAAGGTAAGAATAATGGTACTCACCAGTTATAACCTAATAACAAGGGGGCTGGTGAATCGCAACGGGCGATATCGGAATAAGACTGCGCACCGAAATGGTGCAAGCGCACTCAAAAAGAAGCAGCATGTTAACCGATTTATTGCCCCGTTTTCGCACCCATAAGTTGATACCTTGGAGAGAGCAGAATGTTATTTGGCCGCAAAAAGAAAAAGCCGATTGTGATCGCTGATAAAAAGGTGCAAGAGTGGAAGTACGCCGTCTGTGGCTACTGCTCTACCGGCTGTTCATTGGAAGTTGGTGTTAACGAGGCGGGGCGCCCAGTGGCGACACGCGGTGTCGGCGATGGCAAGGTGAACCAGGGTAAACTGTGTATCAAGGGGATCTTCGAACACGAGCTGTCGGAGTCTTCTGGCCGCGGCGATAAGCCGCTGATGCGCGATAAGATCTACGATGATTATCGCGAGGCAAGCTGGGATGAGGCGCTGGATAAGACGGCCAGCGAGATCAAGCGTATTCAGCAGAAGTACGGTCGCGACTCCGTTGCCATTGTCTCTACCGGTCAGCTGATGACTGAAGAGTTTTATACCCTCGGTAAGTTGGTGCGTGGCTGCATCGGTACCAATAATTACGACGGCAATACCACACTCTGTATGGCCTCCGCAGTCTCGGGCTATAAGCGCTCTTTCGGTAGCGATGGTCCGCCGGGTTGTTACGAGGACTTCGAGCACACCGACTGCCTGATGGCCTTCGGCTCGAATTTGCCAGAGCAGCACCCGATCATCTACTGGCGCCTGAAGGAGGCGATGGAGAAGCGCAACTTTCCGCTGATCGTCGTCGATCCTCGTGTCACCATGTTCGCCCAGTTTGCCGATATCCACCTGGCGATCACCCCGGGTACCGATTTAGTGTTGTTGAATGCCCTGGCCCACGTCATCCTCAAGGAGGAACTGCAGGATCAGGATTACATTGACGCCCACTGTAACGATTATGAGGCCTTTAAGGCGATGGTCGAGAAGTACGACCCGACCACGGCGGCGAAAATTTGCGGTATTGATGAGGACATGATCCGTCACGTCGCACGGATTTACGGCAAGGCCAACAGTGCCATGAGTATTTGGACCATGGGCATCAATCAGTCGACCCACGGTAGTGACGGCGTCTGCGCGATCAACAACCTTAACCTGATTACCGGTAATATCGGTAAAGAGGGCGGTACCAGTCTGTCGATTACCGGTCAGTGTAATGCCATGGGCACTCGTGAGTGGTCGGCGTGTTCCGGTCTTCCTGGCTACCGCATGCTGGAGAAGGAGAAGGACCGCAACGAGATTGCTGAGTTCTGGAATGTCGATGCCGACTTCTTCCCGCCCAAGGTGGGGCTCAAGGAGACCGATATCTTCCCGGCCATCGAGTCGGGGCAGATTAAGGCGCTGTGGATTATCGCCACCAACCCGATGACCTCGATGCCGAACCTGCCGCGTATTCGCAAGACGCTGGAAAAACTCGAGTTCATGGTGGTGCAGGACGGCTATCGTGATGCCGAGACCACCCAGTACTCACACGTTTATCTACCTGCGGCGGTCTGGGGAGAGAAGGAGGGGGTGCTCACTAACACCGAGCGTCGTGTCAACTTGGCGAACCAATTTGTACAGCCGCCGGGAGACTCGAAGTCGGATTTGTGGATCTTCAATCAGTTGGCCAAGCGCTGGGATGTTAGTCAGCAGATGAGCTTCCCTAGCGTGGCCAGTGATGTCTTCGACGAGATGGCTGAGCTGTCTAAGGGCGATGGCCGCACGCTGCATATCTCCGGGATGAACCACAAGTTGATCGAAGAGCAGCGCGGCATTCAGTGGCCGATGAAGGAGGGCGAGAGTGAGGGGAGTAAGCGCCTCTACACGGATGGTCACTTCCAGACTCCGAATGGTCGCGCCAACCTGATGGCGATGGACTATATCGAGAACAACGAGGTGCCCTGTGAGCAGTTCCCATTTTGGATGAACTCCGGGCGCGTAGTTGAGCACTTCCACACCCGCACCAAGACCGGCAAGTTGGGTAACCTGAACAAATACAGCCCGACGCCGTACATGGAGATCAACCCCGACGCGGCTGAGAAGATGGGTATCCGCAGCATGGACTATGTGCGCTTAGTCAGTCGTCGTGGCGATGCGGTGGTGATGGCGCAGCTGACACACCGGGTGCCGCGTAACATGGTCTTCATCCCCTTCCACTTCCACGACTGTGTCAACCACCTGTCGCTGGGGCTGTTGGACCCTTACTCGCGCCAGCCTGCCTTCAAGCAGTTCGCCGTGAAGATAGAAAAAGTAGATCAGCTCGAGGCTGCGCAGCTCAACGCCAGCCGTCGAACCTTTTAATGTTGCTAATAGCTTTCACTATTTAGCCTGATCTCGTTTAAAAAAATTAGAGGTACGTATGTTTAAAGTACGCGACAACGAACCAAAATACGCTCTGCTCAACGACCCCGAAATGCAGGCGGAAAACACCTACGGTTTAGCCATCGATTTGCTGGAGCGCGCAGGCAAAGATGGCGATGACAATGCCATGGTCTGCAAAGATCGCTCGATGGGTATTAACGGTGAGGATTATGTCGGTGACAACCCTAACCGTAACAAGCAGCACGCCTTCCACTTTACCGCCGATAACTGTATCGGCTGTCACGCCTGTGAGGCGGCCTGTAGTGAGAAGAATGATAACCCGGCGCATTTAGCGTTCCGTTCGGTTGGTTATGTCGAGGGCGGGACTTACCCCGACTTCCGTCGGATGAATATCTCGATGGCCTGTAATCACTGTGATAACCCGGTCTGCCTGAAGGGCTGTCCCACTAAAGCCTATACCAAACACGTGGAATACGGTGCGGTGTTGCAGGATCCTGAGACCTGCTTTGGTTGTGGCTACTGCACCTGGGTCTGCCCTTACAATGCACCGCAGCTCGACCCCATCAAGGGGCAGGTGTCGAAGTGTAATATGTGCGTCGATCGTCTCGAGGTTGGCTTGAAACCCGCCTGCGTCGCCGCCTGTCTCGGTAACGCGCTGAACTTTGGTGTGGTAGAAAATACGCCGGAGAATCGCACTCAGGCCAAGATCGATCTACCGGGTTTCCCAGATACGTCGATTACCAGCCCTAATATCCGCTTCCAACAGGTGAAGAGTATGCCCGACGTGGTGACTCGCACCGATGGTGCGCCGGTTAAGTATCAGAAGCAGGACGACGGTGGCTATCAACCGGTGGTCGATCAGAAGAAGGGTAAGCAGCGCTTCTGGAATCTCGAGCGCCTCAGCTCTCGCGAGAATCCATTGGTGGTGTTTACTATTGCCGTACAGATGGCGATCGGTGGTTTTATCGCCAATTTTATCGGTAATAAGCTAGGGCTTGAGGCATTTACAGCCCTGAGTAGCTCGGCGCTCTATGTGCCTTTCTTGTTGTTGTGTCTCGGCTTAGTTGGTCTCGGCCTGTTGATGACGACGATCCATTTGGGCAAGCCGATGCGCTTCTATCGTGGTTTTAATAATCTGCGTTATTCGCCGGTTTGTCGCGAGGGGCTCGGTATCATGTTGTTCATGGTGTTTGCCGGTTTGCACATGCTGTGTAAATTACCGGAAAACGCCGTTGCCGCAGCCTATCTGCCGGCGCTGGCCGACCTTACCGCTGTCGCCGATGTATTCGGTGGCTTGGCGATTGCCGCGGGTCTTACTGGTCTCTACTACATGTATCGCTGTTATCGCATCAAGGCGCGCCCGTTTTGGGATCACTGGCAGACGGCGACCAGCTTTATCGGCACCGCTGCCTGTTTTGGCGGCTTGGCGCTATCGTTAGTGGCGGTGCCTGTGTGGGCCTATCTCGGTGAGTCTTATTTAGTGTTCCTGCAGACCTCGGCGGTGATGATGGTGGTCGGTATGGCGCTGGAGGCATTAGGCCTATTTTGTCATGCTAACGCGATGAACCACGGTAATCACGAGGGCGGCGCGTCGCACTATGTACAGTGCACCACCTTTGGCAAGACCTATATGTTGCGTAATGCTTTGCTGGTGGTGAATGCCTTGCTCATTGCCGCCCTGGCGTGGTCGGCAGTCGATGGCGTGTTGGCGCTATTGTTGTGGGGGGCGTTGGCGTTATCGGTATTGCTTACTGCGGTGATCGGCCGTGCGCTGTTCTATGTGCTGGTGATTCCTACCACTATGCCAGGTGGTTTCTTCTGGAAGAACAAAGATTTTGAGCAGCATGCTCGCGATATCGGTCTAGCCGATATGCCGCAGGTGGGTGTGGTGCCGCTGGCGCATTAACGCCGTTGGCGCTCATGCGCCAGCGTGACTATCACAGCCCTCGCTCGCTGCCGAGCGGGGGCTTTTTTTACCCCGTTTCTGCTTGCTTGTAGGCTTTTGTGCGGCAAGCGTGGCGGCGGCGGGCGAATTTCGCTAAGCTCGGGTAATTGTTAGGCAGTAAGAGAGGGTGTGATGCGCTATGGAGATATCTCGTAATCAGTTGCTGGCGCGGCGGGTCGTCGTCGGTCTGCGTTACTATGAGCACGGCCGTCAGACGTTGCTGGATGAAAAGCTGTTCTACGGAGTCGTGGTTAAGGTGATGGAAGATGATGGCATTGTTATCGAGGTGGCACCCGATAGCACACCGTTCACTCTGCCATCGGATATCAGTAGCTGGCATCTGGCGCCGAAGGCGAGTTTTGTGGTGCCGGGTTTAGCGGATGATGTGGTTGATCCCGATTATTTGGTGCGCTGGGATATTATTCGTGGCGCCGCCGATGTCGAGGCTGGAGAGCACGAGTGGTGGGAGTGGCAGGCGGTGATTGAGCCGTTATCGATCGAGGTGGAGCGTCATCACTGAGTGGTCTGAACGTGGCTATTGGCTAGGCTGTATACGGCAGTTTGTGGGTGCGTACTAACTTGCTCGGTGTTGTTAGAAAGGCTTTGAGTGCCGGCTAGTGCGCAATGTGGCGACGGCGGTCAGCGATAGAAGTAAGAAGAGGTAAAGACTGTGGCACTATGGGATAAAATCAAACAGCGACTAGGTGGTGCGAAGCCTGCGTCGGCATGGGCGGTGCGTGATATTGTTGCTCCTAGTGGTCCGCTATTAGTGGCCGAGCAGGCATTTTGTCAGCAGTATAATGAGTTGGCGACAGAGCCTGCCTTCGAGCTCTGCCTCGAGCAGGCCGAGGCGGGCATTCGGGCGGCACAATATTTCACCGGCTTATTTTTTGATAGTGGCAATGCGGGCCTGCAGGACTTTGTACGAGCGCGAGACTTCTACTATCGCGCCGCGTTACAGGATAGCCCGGAGGCGCAATATAATTTGGCGACGCTGCTGATGATGGGGCGCGGTGGTGATCAGGACTTGGCGCAGGCCTTCGCCTGGTATCAGTGCGCGGCGGAGAACGGCATCGCGCAGGCGCAGTTTAACTGCGGCAGCATGTTAGATGAGGGGTATGGCGTTAAGGCAGAGCCTGGACAGGCGCGGCATTGGTACCAGGCAGCGGCGCGACAGGGTTATCCACAGGCCTGTCAGAATATGGCGGCAAGCTGTTATGAAGCTAACGAGTTTACCGAGAGCTATGCTTGGGCGATGTTAGCGGCGGCGGGTAAGGTCGATGGCGCGGACCAGCTATTAAGTTTGTTAGCAGAACAGCTTAGTCGTGAAGATATTAATGCTGCCAAGCAGTGTGGCGATGAGTATTTTGCGCTCTATGCGCCTGAGTTGCGTCGGCAGGAAGGCGGTGTCGCTAGCTTTGATCCGAATGCAACTGAGGTTGTTAATACGACCTTGTTATAGTTTTCGCTACTTATTTTCAACAGAGGCTTAACTAGTACAGCCTTATGTGCCACATAGTGTATGTGCGAATACTTGTGTCCTAGAGGCTGTGATTGTGGCTAGTGTTTTGGTCAACTAGCGATAGGTCGGCTTTGCAGAATATTAAATTCTAGTAACTATTTTAAGCCTTACTTAAAGGGTATCGTTTGCCGTGAAAATAATTAGGGCAAGGAAGGGGATGCGTTTGAGTTTTTGGGTGTTTTTTTAATTTCTTTAGTCGCTATTTTTTAAAGCCTAACATTAAGGTTTTAGTGTTAATGATAGACTCAACTCCGTTTTTAGTCTCGCTGTTTTCAGTTGCTTAGCTGTTGCGAAGCTTTTGGTGTCGCGCCGCTGTCTCGTTGTTTTTATTTTGAAGATTTCGCATGTTTATTGTTTTATTTTGCAATTTAATGATGCCATGAGTGTGTGGTATTTAGGTGCTTATCTAGGGAAAGGGAAATGTTGGAAGAAAAAATGCATTATCAACCGAAGCCGTATTGCTATGATGCGATCTTGGATATATTACCGCTTTCGATCGCGGTGCTACCGTGGGGCATACTTTGTGGATCCCTGTCTATAGAGGCAGGTCTGTCGCCGTTTCAAGCCCAGCTGATGTCGTTACTTGTCTTTGCGGGGGCGGCACAACTAGCGGGGCTGACGATAATGTCGGCAGGGGGCTCTTTGGTTTCGTTGATTGGATCTACCTTTGTGATCAGCTCTAGGCATGTCTTGTATTCAGCGGTATTTAGAGAGGAGGTGAGAAGGCTGCCATGGCATAGACGGGTTGTTATTGCGTTTTTATTAACGGATGAGATGTTTTTAGTCACAGAGTCGTTAAGGAAAAAAACTGGTTTTTTTTCTGAAAAATATGCAGTGGCCTCAGGGTTGACGTTTTATATCCTTTGGAATGTATCGACGTTTATTGGTATCGCGGCAAGTGAGTTGTTTCCTGATATTCATGAGTATGGCCTTGAGTTTGCGATAGCGGCAACGTTTATCGCGATGATAGTTCCTGCGATTAAGTCCAGATCGACATTAGTTGCGGTTGTTGTGACGGCGCTAGCATCGTTAGTTTGTCATTATATGAAGGTACCTGGAGGGCTGTTGGTCTCGTCGGTTGTCGGTATGTTGGTGGGGTATAAGTTGGGCGCTAGGGAGGCGAAGTAGAATGCTCTATACACTTTATATTTTATCAATGTCGGTAGTTACTTTTTCTGTCAGGTATATTTTTTTCTCTCGCTCAGTCTCTGTGCAGCTTAGTGAGAATGTTAAGCGTTTCCTCTCCTATACCGCGCCATGCATATTAACGGCGATGTCGGCGCCTATCGTCTTTGGTTCTGTCGATCAATACCCTTCTTTCGTGCATGATCCCTATTTGATCGCGGGGCTCGCTGCTATTGCTTTAAGTTTTTATGTTAAGAATACGCTTCTTGTCGTTGTGGTTAGTATGTCGTTTTTTGAAATTCTAAGATTTTATTGCTGATTGCGGTAGTTAGTGACAAGGAGGTCACAGCGTTTTGTTTGGGGGTAGATCAGGTGGCCGTTGATCAGTAGTTTTCGCTAGTCTGTCGCTGAAGATGTGATGCCGTAGCCACGAGGGTATTTTTCGTGAGGCTGACTACTGTGGGGCGCTATTCGGAGAGCGAGAGCCTTGTTGGGTGTTAATCTTTTTGGGGATAGACTACTTGATTTGCCGCTGTCTAAAAGATCTATTGTAGTCTATTTAACATACTGGTTGTCGCTGTCAATTAGACTCATTCAAAAACTAATAGATACTTATCAATGCCTTATATGTTGGCATGTTTGTTGTAATGCACTAGGTAGTTGCAAGTAAAGTTGTTTGCATCATACCGAAGGAGAATTGCATTAATGTCATTAAACCAACAGACCATCGAGATTATAAAGAGCACCGTTCCGGCCGTAGCCGCTCATGCCGAAGAGATTACCGCACACTTTTACCCGCTGATGTTTGAGTCGTTTCCGCAGGTGAAGGCCTATTTCAATCAGAGTCACCAGCAATCTGGTGCGCAATCAAAGGCGTTGGCTGGGGCGGTGGTGGCTTATGCGGCTAATATTGAGAACCTGCAGGTACTGTCTTCGGCGGTCGATCGTATTGTCAATAAGCACGTGTCGCTGGATATTCGCCCCGAACAGTATGAGATCGTGGGTAGCTGCTTGTTGCAGGCAATTAAGGCTGTGCTGGGTGAGGCGGCAACAGATGAGGTGATTGCAGCCTGGGGTGAGGCCTACTGGCAGCTCGCCAATCTATTGATCGATGCCGAAGAAGAGGCGTACAAAGCGGGCGAAGAAAAGCCAGGGGGCTGGCGTGGTGAGCGCAGTTTCAAGGTTGAGAAGAAAGTGAAAGAGAGTGATGTCATTACCTCGTTCTATCTTCGACCAGTCGATGCCGGCGGTGTACCAGAGTTTAAGGCAGGGCAGTATTTGGGGTTGGTGTTGACTATCGATGGCGAGACGATGCGACGCAACTATAGCTTGTCAGACGCACCCAATAAAGATTACCTGCGCATCAGCGTCAAGCGAGAGCAGGGTGGTTTGGTCTCAAACTACTTGCATGACGATGTGCAGATTGGTGATGAGTTGTCACTATTGCCTCCGGCGGGTGAGTTTGTCGTTAAGGAAAGTGATAGGCCGTTAGTCTTGGTGACTGCGGGGGTTGGCGTTACGCCAGCGATTAGCATGCTGAATCACTGTGTGAAGACAGGCAGGAAAATCCAATTTATTCATGCGGCGATTAGCTCAAAGGTGCATGCGTTTAGACAGCATGTCGACGCCTTGGCTAAGCAGTTTAGCAATGTGAGTAAGTGTTATGTTTATAGCGAGCCGACGAAGACCTGTGAGCCCGATGCAACTGGTTTTGTGGGTCTGCCGTTATTGCGGGAAAAGTTAGCCGGCAATAGCGAGGTAGACTTTTATTTTTTGGGCCCCAAGCCCTTTATGGTTTTGATGAATCAGTATGCTCATGATTTGGGTATTGCCGAGGAAAATATTCATTTTGAATTCTTTGGTCCGTTGGAAGACTTGCAGCTGGCTAACGTTGATGAAAAGGCAGCTTAATTTTTTAAGCTTTATCAAAATGAGTTCAAGCCATATTTAGCGCTGATTAATCGCGTTTAAGCAGGGAAGATAATGAAAATAATACAGCGTAAGTTATCCATGTTATTGGCTGTGCCCGCGGGACGCGGCAGCCAGTATTTTATCGTTACCACCCTCACAGCTTTCTGCTGTCTACTGTGTGTGTCGTTGGTCGCGCTGTCGATTAATGATGTGAGCGTGGGCGGTGTTAGCGCGCCAATGGTTTTGCCTTCAATGGGGGCGGCAGCTGTGTTGATGTTTGCAGCGCCGAACAGCCCTATGGCTAAGCCGTGGGCTTTTATTGTCGGTAATATATCCTCAGCTATTGTCGGTGTTACGGTCTATCAGCTGTTGGGTGATTCGGTTGTTGCGGGGCCGCTAGCGGTAGGGCTGGCGATCGCGAGTATGCATGTTTTGCGCTGCCAGCATCCGCCGGGTGGGGCGACTGCGCTGATTGCGGTGCTCGGTGGCGAGCAGATTTATGCGTTAGGTTATGGCTATGTGGTGATGCCGGTGGCGATTAATATAGCTGCCTTCATGTTTGTGGTCGTCGTGCACCGGCATTTGTTGTTCGTTCTTGCAGAGGGGAAAAAGCGAGCCGAGTTGCTCGGTAGTGTATTGTCTGATGGGGCTCGCTATGAAGAGGTCAAGGTTTCAGAGTTGTATCAAATAGAGGATATAAAACAGGCGCTGAGGCTGCAGTCGATTTATATTGATGCTAGCCCAGCGCAGCTATCGCTAATATTTCAAGCCAGCCTGCAGCAGGCAAGGGGTCGTAAGCTGGGGGAGCGCTGCTGTGGTGAAAATATGATTGGTGAGGATGCAACGATAGAATATGGTGCAAGTCTGTTGCAGGCTTGGGAGATTATGTGTGAAAAAAACTATGACTATCTCGTTGTCGTTAATCGGGCTAGGCAGGTAGAGGGGAAGATCACCGCTGCGGCAATTATTGCCATGATAGAGCTTTATGGGGGGAGCGAAACTGATGGTGAGCCCATTAGTTTGGGGCGGGTGTCGCCACAGCGTTTAGAGCTGCGGCTGAGAAAAGTTATTGCTCCCTCCGGCAAGCTACATAGTGCAAGGCCAGAGGTTGTTGGTCAGCTAATGGAGGCGATTAGTCGATGTAATCGTCATCAGCTGTTGTCGACGCTGGAGTCTGTTGATCAAGCAGTCGCTGTGGTTGATGCAGATGATCGTTTTATCGGCTGTGTTAATAACACTCTGTCTTGGCTGTGACCACTATTGAATGAGGTTGATGTCCGTTTGTGGTATCGAGCAACAGCTCAGAGCCATCCCCTGTTCGCTATCTGCAGCGGTTAGCGCCGGCGCCGGTGATCGGCTTACTTCTCCCTGTGTGATTGTTACTTTACAGCGCCCGCATAACCCGGCACGGCAGCCGTTGTTAATCTCCAGCCCTTGGCTTTCTATTTGATCAAGCAGTGGCTGCTGGTTGTTTCCCGTGAACTCTGTGCCGTTATAGTGGATTTTTACTGTTTTCTTTTTACTGGCAGCTTTTTGAGCAAGGAAAAAAAGTTCTTGGTGGTAGTGACTTTCGGCAAGACCTGCGGCAAGTAGCAAAGACTTTGCTTGTTCCGTGAACGCTTCTGAGCCGCAAACAAAAGCGTTGCAGTCGGTAATATCGCCGGCAAGCGCTAGGTGTTCTGCGCAAATGCGGCCACGCATGCCCTGGGTTGGTACGGAGGGCTGCGTGAGTATAATATGGATTTTAATATTTGGCTGTTCGGTATCGATTGCCGCTAATTCGTCGGCGCAAGGTATATCTTGCTGGTCGCGACAGTAATGATAAAAAATGATTTCATTGGTTGAGTGATGGGCGATAGCATCGCGAACGATGGACAGCATCGGTGTTATGCCGCTCCCCGCTGAAATTAATAACACTTTACCGTTGTGTCGCAGAGGGTCAAAGTAGAAATCTCCGCGTGGTTGTTGCGCTTTAAGTTGATCGCCCACCTGTAAGTTATCGTGTAGCCAAGAAGAGGCTACCCCCTCTTTGACTCGCTTGACTGAAATAGCATAACGATTTTGGCTAGGGCAGGATGATAGTGTGTAGCAGCGTGAGGTAGATGCTGATGCTGTCGTGGGTATCGTCAGTGGCAGGTGTTGCCCGGGCAGATAGCTTGGAAGCTTTTGGCCATCAGTGCGGGAAAAGTAAAATGTTTCGAAGTCGTTGGCTATTGATTCTCGGCCAACACAGCTTAGCTGCAGCTTGGCCGCTGTATCGCGATAAACTTCAGGTTGACGATATTCTAGCACTTCAATGCTATCGCCTTGTTTGATCATGCCTTCTTTAACGACGATAGCGTTCATGCCAAAGTTGACGTTACCGGCCGATTTTTCGTCAGTGCGAAACGACATTAATGTCGCTAACGGTTCGTTCGCGGGATCACGATGAGCGTCATTAGGGTTAATATTAATGAGCACGCAACGGCTGCAAGGCGCTTTGATTTCAATTTCAACATCACCTATTCGCAGGCGTTTCCAGCTATCTTCAGTAAATGCCTCGACACCGGTTACGATCAGGTTGGCGCGAAACCGGTCCATGCTCTGTTGTTCGTGGCAGCGTGAGTTTAGTGACGCCAATGAAGCTTCAGAGACAATCATGACAGGAAAATTATCGGCAAAGCTTACTTTAACCTGTGCTTTTCCACCTACGCGCTGACTTTCTTCGCCGTTATAAAGTAGCTGGGCAGGCTGTCCAATGATTTTTTCGACCCACTCGTTAGCTTCTTGAGTGGTTGAAAATGCTTGAAATTTATCATTCCAAACGGCGGTATTGGTTGGTTGTCGCTGTAGTTCAACAAAGGGTAGTGTTAGAGGAGGGAGATCGGGGTAGGAAAAGACAATGCTTTCGGTTTTGAGCGTTGTGGTGATCAGCAGTAGCTGTGGGTAGCGGCGAGAGGTGATCATGCTGCCATCCATGAGTGTGATCATAAAGCGTCGATCAAAGCTGAGTCCGGCAGATTCGAGCCAAGCCTGAGAGAGTGATAAGCCCTTGGCTGATTTAATAGGGAATACATTAATTCGAGCAAGTTGTCCTGCCACAATAATCTCCAATAAAAGCCTTAATAATCAGCGGCAATGTAAAAAAACCACTGTAAAGCTCTAAAAAATAGAAGGTCGTATCATAGGCCTCTTTTTTTGTGGAAAAAACATCTTAGATCAAGGGGGGGTAGTAAAGTTGGGGGGGCTTAACGGATGAGGGGGGGAACTGGTGGGTAAAAGGGTAAGCAGGGCAGGTTGTATCTGTTGGTGGGCGCAGGCCTTGGGGCCCTCCTATCGTGAGGAAATAGGAGGGTTTTCTTTTCTGGCGGGATGTTAAGGGTTCATCATTCCTGGCCAGGTGCTGTTATTGGTGGTGGCCGGGTAGCCACTATCGGCGCGGTTTTGGCTGACGTTGTAGCGGATATAGCGTTGACCTGTTAGAAAGATGTAGGCCCTGCTGTCGCTCCAGCGGAGAGCTGAGGTGATGTTTTCCGCGTGGCTAGCAAGGCCGGGCCATGTGGTGTCGTTTACCGCTTGTGGGTAGCCCTCATCAGCGTGATCGTTCTTTAGGTTGTAGCGAATATATCGTGCGTTATCGAGGAAGAAGTAAACATCATCACCGTTGCCGCGCAGCGTGGCAATAATGTTGTCAGCATAGTCCTCCAATCCAGGCCAGGTGTTAGCATCGACGGCTTTAGGGTAGCCAGATAGCGCCTTATCGCTATTGATGTCGTAGGCAATATAGTCGCCATTGTTTAAGAAGAAGTAGGCTGTGTTGGCGTCTTTGTGGAAACTGGCAACAATCTTCTCACGGTAGTCGCCTAGTCCAGGCCAGTTGCTGTTAGTGGTGACTCTAGGGTAGTTATCGTCAGCCTTGTCGTCAGTTTTATTGTAGCGAATATACTGGTTGTCACTTCTGAAAAAATAGGCGCGAGTGGTGTTCCAGTTTAGCGCAGCATTGATATCTAAAGAGTAGGCCCGGTAGGCGGTAGGGTTGTTGTTTAGTTCGACTACGTAGTCGATTATCCCTGAGCTGTCTCCGCTAGTGTCGTCTTGCCAGTATTGCTGATTGGCGGCTACGCTGCCGGCAAATTGATTGTTTCTGTATATGTTGGCTTCTTTGCTGCTATCGCTGACCCAGCTGAGGGTGTGCTGAGCGCCGGGCGTTAATTTTCTAACGCCAATATCCCCGAGTAGCGAGGGGCCATCCAGCTTCCATTTGTTTTCTATCTTTATGCCTAGGTGGGTAAGTATGGTTGGGGTGATGGAGGTTTGCGCTGTGTAGTTGTATAGGCCTGAGAAGCCTTGGTTTTCACCGGCAGCGGTACTGGAGAACTCTTTGTTCAGTGGCTTATTGGTGGCAATAAAGACGGTCTTCTCGCTAGCTGTTTGGGCGCCATGGCTATAGCCGGTGGTGCCTTCTCTACCGTGGTCGGTGGTGACAATGACTAACCAGTCGTCACCAGTGTCTTGTTGCGCAGCCTCCACGGAGTCGAGAATCTGTCCAAGCTGTCCGTCTGCGGTGATGATACTGTCATTATATTTTTTGCTAAACCCATCGCTGTGGCCGACGTGATCAGGATCGTCGAGGTGGGCAAAGATAAAGTCTCTGCCATTGTTGATTTCCGCGATGGTGGAGCTGGTTACGCTGGTATCGCTAAGCCCTTTTTTGGCTACGGCAATGTCGTCGACATCGTTACTGAAAAACTGGCTATGGATGGGTGACCAGTTAACAAGAGATGCCTGTGTTAAGTTGGGCTTTGCTGTGATGATTCGGCGGAATATGCTTGGAAAGTCCTCGCTAGCATGACCTGAGCCGTTAGATATGACCTGGTGTTTGTTGGCCCAGACGCCGGTGAGTATTGTGGACCAGCCAGGGCCGCTGGAAGTGCCTTGTTCGCTGTAGTCGCCAGCGATTCCCCCGGTGTAAGTCTTTTTGATCGTAAGGCGATGGAAGTTGGGGGTGTCTAGCGCCTGCATTTTCTCGTACTGAACGCCATCGATGCCTATGAGAATGGCCTTTTGGGCGGCGAAAGAGCTGAGCGGTATAGCGGAAACGGCTAGGGTGAACCCTAGTTTTAATAAATTATTTTTCATCGTTGCTTTCCAAATGCTATTAATTGGTATTTTTGTAACTGGATGCGCGGATGATTGTGGCGGTTGAATATTAAGGGAGTGTGAAGTTTTTTAAATTTTATTTTTTTTAATTGATTGTGTTTTTTTTAACTGCGGTTAGCTTTTTGTGGGCTTTATTTTTCTTGCTATGTTGTGCTTTGGTTTTTTATTGCGGTGGAGTTGTTGGTTGTTGGTTGTTGGTTGTTGGTTGTTGGTTGTTGGTTGTTGGTTGTTGGTTGTTGGTTGTTGGGGGTATGAGGAAGTTATCTTGTGTGGCTGGTAGGTGGGGTGTCGCTGTTGATCTTGTGCGCCTCTTTGAATGTTGGTTTTGCTGTCTGATTCAAGTGTTGCTTATGTGTTACATGTAAGCTCGTTGACATGTTACATGTAATGGCATATATTTATTTCATGAAAGCAAAATCATCAGCACATTATCAGCGTGAATACAGAAAGCGTCTTCGTGATCAGGGACTGGTTAAGAAGGAAGTGTGGATTCTCCCGGAGAATGCCAAGCAACTTGCAGTGGTCGAGAAACAGTTTCGACGACTTGCAGGCGAAGAAGAGTCAATAGGAGTGAGTAGAATGACAGATAAGACTAAAAATTGGACAACAAATAGTCTGTATGAGGCTTTGCAGGAGGTAGAGATTTTTGTCAGCGGTGAGGCGACGGTGGAATTGATCGATGGTGTCTCGCCTGCTTTACATGTCATCATGACTGGTTATGGTGATCTGCCGATCTTTGTGACGGTCGTTGGCGATCAAATTATCGCTGAGGCGATGTTGTGGTCGGTTGCCGAGGTAGCCGATGTTGCGCTGTTCAATGAGGCCGTGTTAAAAACACATAAGTATTTCCCGTTGTCGACCATTAGCCTTGATCGAATTGTTCATGATTCGGCCGGTCACAGTAGTGATTTTTATCATATGTTTGGAGCCTTGAGTTCGACGTCGATTTTGCCAAATATCGTCTTTGAAATCGAGACATTGGCGAGCAATGTTATTCATGCAACTGAGGCCTATAGTGAGTTTTTATCAATTCCGGTTGAGGCCAGCTAATAAGCAAGGAGTAGATCAGTGAGTATTTGGGCAAAAATGATGACCGCCTTACGGGGTGGTGTAAATGAGGCGGGTGAAGCAATTGTTGATACTCAGGCGCTAAGAATTTTAGACCAAGAGGTGCGAGAGGCTTCTGAAGAGCTGCATGAATCAAAAGGTAGCTTGGCTGAGATCATGGCTCACCAAAAGCTAGCGGAAGAAAAGTGCAAGGACTATAGTCGCCAAATTGAGCAATTTGAAGGCTATGCCTTGAAAGCGCTAGAGAAGGGTGATGAACCGTTGGCGCGTGAGGTGGCGGAAAAAATCGCTGATATAGAAAATCAGCTAAAGCAAGAGAAGGATGTCGAGACTGGCTATGCTGCCAGTGCCAATAAGTTGCGCCAAGCAATCAAACAGGCGGAGCGAAATATAAAGCGTCTGAAGCAGCAGGTCGACACGGTTAAGGCGACAGAGAATGTTCAGCGAGCTCAAGTCGCTGTGGCAGATCGTTATAGTGGTTCGCAGTCTAAAATGCGTACAGCCATGGACTCGCTTGAGCGAATAAAAGAAAAGCAGGCTCTAAAGGAGGCGCAACTGTCAGCTGCGAGTGAGTTAGCTGAAGATGCTAGCGGCGACTCGCTGCAAGAAAAGTTAGATGAGGCGGGCATTACCTCGACTACACGCAATGCTGATGATATTCTGGCGAGAATAAAAGGGGGCAAAGCATCGGGCTAGGGGGTGTGGCAGCACCTATAATAATACTAACGATAGGGTTTAAGCATGTTTGCGATTTTACTGACTGAAGGTATGGACCCGTTCTATCAGAACATCGCATCATTTCCTACAGTGTTTTTCACCTTCTTTTTGCTGATGAGCGCCTTGTACTGGCTGGTAGCGGTGTTGGGTTTTGTCGACCTTGATATCCTTGATATCGACATTCCAGATGCTGACGGTGAGTTAGGCGTTAATTCCACGAGCAACCTAACAAATCTAGATACGCTGGCAGGTTTGATGTTGCGCTATGGGCTCAACGGCGTACCGGTCACTATTATTCTCTCCATAATGACACTTTGCGGATGGTTAATTTGTTATTACATGGTGCACTTCTTGTTTCAGTTCGTTGAGCCTGGATTTTTTCGTTATATGGCTGGGCTGCCAGTGCTGGCGTTTAGTCTCTATGTGTCAGTACAGCTTACTGCTTTTATTATTAAGCCGCTGAGGCCTTTGTTCAATAAAAGTCAGCAGCAAACGGTCAAGTATATCTTGGGTCAGTCTGCGATCGTTAGAACGTCTCGCGTTGATGGTGAGTTTGGTGAGGCTGTACTAGAAGATGGTGGTGCAGGACTAATATTAAAGGTTAGAACGAGAGGGGGGGAGCGCTTTACTAAGGGTGATCGAGTGGTCCTTCTTGAGTATTCCAAAGAGAGAAATTCTTATAGCGTTATTTCTGAAGAAGAATTCTCTAAGTAATAAAATTAAATTATAAAAATATAAACGGAGTAAAGTTATGGCTGACTTGTCAGTTTTGATGCCTGTTTTCACTGGCGCCGCAATTTTTTTCGCTATCCTGATGGGAATGGCAATACTATTTAAATCTTTTTATGTCAAGGTTGAGCAGGGAACGGCACTGATTGTTAATGATATGAGTACGAAGCCTAAGGTGCATTTCACTGGCGCATTAGTTTATCCAATTATCTATAAAAAAGAATTGATGCGCATCTCTCTCATAACGCTAGAGGTAGACCGTCGCGGCAAAGATGGACTGATCTGTAATGATAATATGCGTGCGGATATCACTGTCGCATTCTATTTGCGCGTCAATGAAACAACTGACGACGTATTGAAAGTTGCCAAGTCTATTGGCGCGGGTCGTGCTTCTGATCGTGAGGCGGTTAATCTTTTATTTAATGCTAAGTTTTCTGAAGCCTTAAAAACAGTCGGTAAACAAATTGATTTTGTAAACCTGTTTGAGAATAGGCAGGAGTTCCGCGAAAAGATTATTGAAGTTATAGGTGATGACCTAAATGGCTATGTGTTAGAGGACGTTGCCATTGACTATCTAGAGCAAACGCCAAAGGCATCGCTTGACCCAACAAACATACTTGACGCCGAAGGTATTAAGAAAATAACCGAGCTGACGGCTGAACAAAATATCCGCACCAATATCTTAGAGCGTGATGAAGAGCTGGCGATTAAGAAAAAGAACGTAGAAACTGTTGAAGCTATGTTAGAGCTTGAGCGACAGCAGTCTGACGCAGAGGCGAAGCAGGAGCGTGAAATAGCCACCATTAGGGCGCGTGAAGAAGCTGAGACGAAAAAAGTGCAAGAAGAGGAGCGCCTGAAAGCAGAAGCTACCACTATTCAGGTTGAGCAAGACTTACAGGTACAGACAGAGAACCAAAAACGTGAGATTGAGGTTGCCGAGCAAAATCGTCAGAGAGCGGTGGCGATAGAAGAAGAGAAAGTAACGCGTGCTAGGGACTTAGAGATTGTCTCGCGGGAACGTGAGGTTGAGATACAGCGCATCGAGGCCGAAAAGGCAGTAGAAATCGAGAAGAAAGAGATTGCCAATGTGATACGAGAGCGGGTGGTTGTCGACAAGACTGTCGCTATCGAGGAGGAGCGGATCAAAGAGGTGCGTGAGGTATCTGAGGCTGATCGAGCTAAGCAAACTCAGGTGTTAGCGGCAGAGGCAATTGCCGAAGAAGATAAAGTGAAGCAAGTGAAGGCTGCCGAGGCAGAAGAGCAGGCGGCGAAGCATAAATCGGTAGAAATCACCACGCTTGCTCAGGCAGAGCTCGAGGCTGCAGCGAAAGAGGCAGATGCCAAGAAGAAGATGGCTGAAGGAGTACAGGCGGAGCGTGCTGCACCAGGGCTAGCTGATGCTAAGATCCAAGAAGCCAAGGCTGACGCCCTCGAGAAAGAAGGTTTTGCCGAGGCCAATGTTATCAAGGCGAAGGGCGATGCTGAAGCTGATGCGTTGCTTGGCACAGGTAAGGCACAAGCTGATGTGACGGCGGCACAGGGTGACTCAGAGGCGAAGGCTGCTCGTGAGATTGGTTTGGCTAATGCGGAGGTTACACGAGAGCAGTTCAAGGCAGAGGCTGACGGCCTTGTGGATAAGTTTGACGCGATGAACAGCATGAGTGAGGATGCGAGATCGCACGAAGAGTACCGCATGGGTCTTGAGACGGCACTGAAAGAAGCGCTGGCCTCGATAGACGCGGGTAAAGACATTGCGAAGGAGAATGCAGAGGTTCTGTCTGTCGCACTGCAAAAAGCTAAGATAGATATCGTCGGAGGTGAGGAACACTTCTTTGATAACTTCGCCAAGTCGCTTTCAATTGGTAAGGCGGTTGATGGCCTAGCAGGGAAGAGCGGTACGATTGCTGCGTTGATAAACCGCGTGATAGAGGGGAAGCCTGTCGCTGCGGCGAGTAAAGACAGCGCTGAGGTATAGCGCTATAGCTAGCCAAGGGGAGCACGTCTCCCCACTCTTTATACTCCAGAGCGACCCAGCAACGCTATACGTTGTAGCAACGGGCTGCTATTGGTCGGTCGGCATGGCGAAAGGATGAATGAATGGTGCAGCAAGATCAATCCGTTGAGTTAGCTTCGGATGTTGTCGATAGCGCAGTTGCTCAGGGCGGCGCCTATGAGGTAATCAAAAAAAGGTTACTCGATCAGGGGCAGCAGCTGGATCAGCAAGCGCGCGAGCTAAATCAGGCTCGACTTAATGAATTCGGTAGCTCAGAGATGAGTGTGACCGCGCGCGTCAGGGTTCGTACGGAAAACAACTGTATTGCTCGTGATATTGTTCAGGTGGGTGACCACCTGCTGTTCGGTTACAATGTTTTTATTGGGTTAAAAAAAGAAACGAAAGTTGAAGATGTTTTTGCGCTGTTCGATATTTGTGAAGAGCAGGGCAGTTTTCACATGCAAGCCGTCGATTTGGCTGGTTCGTTTCTCAATGAAAGTAGTTTTGTAAATGATTTCGATGAGCTTTATCGTTATTACAAAAATACCAAGCTAATTGAGTTAACGCTGAAAAATGGCAAGCTTTTAGCGGGTTTCCAGATTGGTGAGCGACTCGATGATATTCGTGTGTTCCGCTGGTCTGTTTCTGCCGATGGGCAGGAAATAAAATATATTGATAACCGTGGTGAACGCGATATACAGCTGCCTCCAGCCTATGATTTTGAGTGGGTAGAGACTGGCAGGGATGATGTGGTTAACGGTCGTCACGCTCATATCAATATATTAGATACGATTTTTGTCGAAACTGTCGGCGGCGACCTAACCATCAAGATAGAGAATAATACTGAGGACGGGCAAGGCATTTATCGCGAGCCTGTTGATGATGAAACTCAATCGCTTGATGATGCACAGATAAGCTATGCAGCTATTGGTCGCTTTATCTTATTAAAAGTACGCCCTTATCGTGAGGATCACTGGCGCTATCTCGTTTACAATACGATTACACAGTTGGTTTTGCGCATCGATGAGATTGGCCAGTCTTGCGTTCAACTGCCAGAAGATCACGGCATTATTTTTCCCGGTGGTTATTGCCTTCAGACCGGTGAGTATAAGCGCTTCGATGATCAGACAGAGGGGCTAAAGTTTGAACGAAAAATTCGCTCCCCTAATGGCGAAGACATCCTTTTTGTATTCTATCAGCCCGAGTTGGGTCAGGTAGGCTTATTCGCCTATAACCTGATTGAAAAAACGCTGCAAAACCCTATTTATGGTCATGGTTATGCACTGGCAGAGGATGGTCAGTTAGTGTTGTTTTCTGCCGAATCAGAGCCGACACGGGTTCACCCTATGCAGTTGTGGCAGACACCGTATTTTAGTGCGGAGTTTGCCAGCAAGGCACCGACGAGCCAGACATTTCTCGGGCGCATTGGCAACGCCGAATTGGTACGGGGGGTGTCTGATCTCTACAGTGTCTGTCGTATGATCGATAACCAGTCTGTGTCATCTAAGTTGTACGAAACACTTAGTCAGTCAGCAAAAAAACTTTTCGACAATCACTTTTGGATTGATAGTGATGAGACGAAAAAAATAGCCTCGCTCGTTAAGGAAGTGGAAAAAACTGCCGAGCTGGTTATCGATGAGTTTGAAAAAGTCGAAAGTATTCGTCAGCAGTCAAATAAAACGATGCTCGAGGCAGAGCAGCAACAGCAGGAACTGGTGCAATCGATAAGGCCAGATAATTGGCGGGTAGCCGAGGAATATGTTGATGCTTTAGGTAGGCTGCGTCGGCAGCGTGGCCGCTTGGTGACGATCAAGGAACATCGCTATATCGACCTTGAGAAGATTGAGGCTTTAGATTCGGAGCTACAACAGCTGGAGTCTTCCCTGAGCGAGCAGACAGTGGCTTTCTTGGCGAACCCGACCGCGCTTGAACCCTATCAAGAGAAAATAGAGGCGTTGAATCGACAGGTTGATGAGGCAGAGACGATCAGTGAACTGACGCCACTGATCGAGACAATTGATAATACTGCCTTAGGTCTCGATCTGTTGTCTGAGCTGATGAGTGCGTTAAAGGTCGAAGACACTACCGTTCGAACACAGATCATCGATGCGATATCTCAGGTTTACTCACAGATTAATCAGAGTAAGGCTAATGCCAAGCACAAGCAAAAAAACCTAGGTTCATCGGAAGCTATCGCGCAGTTTGGTGCGCAGTTTAAGTTATTCTCACAAAGCATAACGAATGCTTTGAGCCTCGCGTCAACGCCCGAGAGCTGCGACGAGCAGCTGTCTCGTCTGCTTGTTCAGCTGGAGGAACTCGAGAGTCAGTTTAGTGACTTTGAGCAGTTCTTAACCGACATCATGGATAAGCGTGATGAGATCTATGAATCGTTTGAGAGCCATAAGCAGCAGTTAATGGATGAGCGGCAACGAAAGGCTCAGTCGATTACTGATGCAGCCAGTCGTATATTGTCGAGTATTGAGAAGCGCTCACTGAAATTTACTGAAGCCGATGAGCTCAATACCTATTTTGCCTCCGACACGCTGGTGATGAAAAGCCGTGAGTTAGCTGAGCAGCTACGTGAGCTGGGTAACGCTGTAAAAGCTGACGATGTCGAGTCGCGATTTAAGTCGATTAAAGAGCAGGCATTGCGTGCGCTGCGGGATAAAACAGATATCTACGAGGAGGGCGGTAATATTATTAAGCTGGGGCCGCGCCATCGGTTCTCGGTTAATACGCAAGAACTTGACCTGACGATTATCCCTCGTGGTAGTGAGCTCAACATCCATCTTACTGGCACCGATTATTATGAGCAAATAGCTCACCCTGAGTTGCTGGGGTTGCGTGACTACTGGGAGATGTCGCTTGAGTCGGAGACGCCAGATGTCTATCGAGGCGAATATTTAGCCTCTTCGATCATTGAAGCTGCGATCGCTCAAACTGAGGGCATGTCGATGAATGCCCTGCGTACGGCGTTGAATGATGATCAGGCAATCAATAAGTTGGTTCGAGAGTTCGCCAGCCCTCGTTATAAAGAGGGCTATGTAAAAGGTATACATGATCATGACGCGGTTCTTCTGCTCAAAGCGTTAATACCCGCGATTGATCGTGCTGGGCTTCTTAAGTACGACCCGCTAAGCCGAGGCTTGGCGCAAGTTTTTTGGGCCAATATAAAAAGTACAGCAAAAGACCGCTCGAGCTCGCCGAGAGGCTCTGACGCCTTGTCCTTTACTACCTGGCCAGAGCGTGCTCAATCGGCATTACAGATGCAGTCGATATTTGCGAGCAGTCAGGCATTGGAGTTGTTGGCGGAAGAGATTGCCAGCAGTTTGTCTGCTTTTGTTGGTGAGCACCCGCTGCCAGTTAATGAGCTCGACATTAGAAGGGCTTCTGACTACTTAGTGGAAGAGTTGGGCGCGGAGCGCGTAGAATTTGTCGGCAGTAAATATGCGACCCAATTGGTAGAGGAACTAAAGCGCTCGTTGGATAGTGCGACTTGGCGGCGCTATCAAATGGCATTAAACAAGATGTTGGGTTGGCCAGCAGAGCGCTGGAACCTAACGACCGCTTGGCTAAAGGCGTTGACTGAAGAAAAACAGTTGAGTCAACTGGAGCGCTATATCCCTGAGGCCGTAGCTTTGATCAATGCCGATGAACGACTGGATCGGCGGCTAACCGAGACCGATTTGGAGCTGACGATTGAGGGCCTGCTGGGTGAGCACAGCTCGATCAATAAGCGTGCCCTGTCATTCTCTCTGGACGCTTACTTGCAACGCATGGAGAGGCATCGCTTCGAGGTAGTGCCTGGCTACCAACGTTATCTAGAGGTGAGGCATGAGATTATTGCGAAGGAGCGTAATGCTTTACGGCTAGAGGAATTTAAGGCGCGACCATTGAGCTCTTTTGTGCGAAATCGATTAATCAATGAGTCTTACTTGCCGTTAATTGGTGATAATTTAGCGAAGCAAATGGGTACCGTCGGTGAGAATAAGCGCTCTGACTTGATGGGCCTATTAATGATGATTTCGCCGCCAGGCTACGGTAAGACAACGCTGATGGAGTATGTCGCCAATCGTCTTGGGTTGATTTTCATGAAAATTAACTGCCCCTCCCTCGGGCACGATGTGCTGTCACTTGACCCACAGCAAGCCCCGAACGCGACGGCACGGAATGAATTAGAAAAGCTGAATCTCGGTTTAGAGATGGGCAATAATGTCATGCTTTACCTCGATGACATTCAGCACACTCATCCCGAATTCCTACAAAAGTTCATATCCCTGTGTGACGGTACGAGGCGGGTTGATGGTGTTTGGAAAGGGCAAACCAAAACCTATGATATGCGTGGCAGGAAGTTTTGTGTTGTTATGGCGGGTAACCCTTATACGGAATCTGGTGAGGCATTCAAAATTCCTGACATGCTGGCTAACCGTGCTGACATCTACAATCTCGGTGATATTTTAGGTGGTATGGATGAGCAGTTCTCGCTGAGCTATATTGAAAACTCTTTGACCTCAAACCCCGTCTTAGCGCCGTTAGCCGTGCGTGATATGGACGATGTGTATAAGTTGATTAAGCTCGCAAAAGGCGACCGTGTTGCCAGCAGCGACCTGAGTCATCAGTACAGTGCTGCCGAAATTAATGAGATCACAGAGATCTTACAAAAAATGCTGACGGTTCAGCAGGTGATACTGAAGATCAATAAGCAATATATCGCCTCGGCGGCACAGGACGACAAATACCGTACTGAGCCGGCGTTCAAGTTGCAGGGTAGTTATCGCAACATGAACAAGATGACTGAGAAAATTACAGCGGTGATGAACGAGCAGGAAATGCTACAGATGATCGCCGATCATTATTTGGGCGAGGCGCAGTTGCTTACCACGGGCGCCGAGGATAACCTGCTCAAACTCGCCGAATTACGCGGCAATATGACGGAAGAGCAGGCGCTTCGCTGGCAGCAGATTAAGAAGGATTTCCTGCGTAACAAAGCCATGGGGGGAGATGATGGTGATGTGGGTGGCAGGGTTGTTGCGCAGTTATCCGATATGGTTACTGGTATTCAACAGCTTGCGGAAACCGCTAGTGAGGGCGGTGAGAAACAGCCGAAACACGCCGATGAAATTGCGCTGTTGACGACGATCGTCGAGAAGATTGCCGCTGCGCTGGAGAACCTAAGCCCTAATATCGAGGTTATTAATCAGCCAGTACCAGGTATGGATGGTGTGTTGACTGTTCTCGCAGAGACAATCGAACATAGTATTTACCCGCTGGTGCGTAGTATGGATAAGAAGCTTGATATCGATCTTCGTACTCATGACAAGATGCAGGGTATTGCTCAGCAGTTAAGGGAGCTAAAAGCGGCACAGCGGCCGCGAGTAAAGTCAAAGCCAAAGCCAGAGCGTTAGTAAATTGAAGCTGTCGAAGGCGCTTAGGGGAAAGTTGTGGCTTATAGCTGGCTTGGTAGTGACTATGTGCCTTGTGCATTTGGTCAATATTACTACGCCTGGCGGGCTGAGCGGGCTCGGCATTGTGCCTCGCTCTGTTGAGGGCAGTTTTGGTATTTTAATCGCGCCCTTTATTCACGCAAGTGCGGCGCACCTTGTGAGCAACTTAGTTGCTCTGTGTTTTTTTACGGCGATCAGCTTGTTGCGCTCGGTAAAGTTCTACCTAGTGAGCAGTGCCTTTATCATCATCGTAAGTGGTTGCTTGGTGTGGCTGTTAGGTCGATCGGCTTCCCATGTTGGTGCTAGTGGTTGGGTGTTTGGTTTATGGAGTTTATCGTTGGCGATGGCCTGGTTTGATCGCCGCCTGATCAATATGCTGCTCGCCTTGCTGGTGTGGCTGTTATATGGCGGGATGGTTTACGGAGTATTGCCGACTGATTCGCATGTTTCATACGAAGCACATTTTTTCGGTGCTGTAGCAGGTATTTTATTTGCATATATTTATTCACAGCTGGGCGTTAAGCAGAAAAATAAAGGCTAAATAAGTTGCTTCTATTACTCGTGTAGAGGTGCTTGTTCGTGCAAGCAGCGCAATAAAAAACGCTAAGGCCCAAGGCACTTAGCGCTCTGTCGTACTACTGTCGCATTTTGTTACTGTGTTTTTTCGGTGTGGCCTAGACCTTCGTGCATGGCGTTTAACAGGGTGCCGTTATCGGAGTCGATCTCCCAGGAGAAAATCCCCCCCAAGCCTTTTTCAGTGACAAAGTCACCTTTGGCCTTCACCGAACGTTTGTCATCGAAAGAGATGAAGGTGCCGGTCGTTTCGTTCCATAGGTAGGTTGCCTTGGCAATGTCGTCCCAGAACAGCTCGAAGCCATTGGCGCCTTGGCCATCTTCGCCGCCAAGCTGATTTTCTTCGATGCCTTGATAGTCAACGATACCGTCCTCCCAGAAACCATTTGCTTCAAGTCCAGTGATGGGCGTGCCGCCTGTCGCAGTTTCGACAAAGGGGCCGCTTGCATCGCCATTCGTGATGCCTGTCCAGCCACGACCATACATCGCTACGCCAACGCTGATCTTGTTCGCGGCGACACCTTTAGTGGTTAGATAGTTGACGACATCGTTGGCGTTGCTACCGTCGACGAGCGTGCTTCTAGTATCGGTATCATAGATACCTGTTTGGTGACCGTAGGTTTGATCCCAGGTGCCATAGTAGTCGTAGGTCATCACATTGACTTGGTCCATTGAGTCAATGGCATTCTCCCAGTCAATTTCGCTGATTTTACTAACGCCGCCACTGACGGCTGCCGTTAGCTCGTAAGTTCTGCCGTTTTCTATTTCCAACTCATCTAATGCTGCGCGCAACTCTTGCATTAAGATCGCAAAGTTTTTCCCATCATCGGGAGAGCCTAGCGTAGAGTTGGCACCACCACCACCGGGGAACTCCCAGTCAATATCGATGCCATCGAAGAAGTCATACTGGTCGATGAGGGCGATAATCGAAGTGATGAAAGTTGCTCTTGCTGCTGGGTTAGAGGCGATCTCGTAGAATGGGTCTGATAAAGTCCAACCACCGACAGAAGGGATAATCTTCACATCCGGATAGGTCATCTTCATGCGGTAGAACTCAGCAAAAATGCCTTTTACAGGATCATCCCAACTTCCAGTTGCGTCCATATCATTTTTTTCGAGAGCAGCATACTTATCGTGTACGACGACTTGGTAGTCTTCCTTGTCGGCACACTGTTGGTCTAGTGCTGATTTGGCGGTACCGGTTAAAGAGGTATTTGGGCCGCAGATGGGAATAAATCCGTACATGATGTGAGTTAGGTTTTCGACGGGAATATCCTTGGGGTAAAACTGACGGCCGTGAACGCCCCACTCGACAAAATAGGTCGCCACACGTTTGCCATCGGTGTTGTTGTAAGGCTTGTTCTTTTCGCGCATACCTGCGGCTTTTCGCGCCTCCCATTCGGAGTTATCTAAATATTCCCAAGGGGTTTTGTCGCTGACAGCGTTGTCATTGCCAACACTAAAAACTGTCGCAGCACTGCTAGAACAGTCGTCTGCAAGGCATAACTTTGCGACTAATGAATGCGCACCGATGGCAAAGTCTTGCGTGCATGTAGCTGTTTGCGCGTTCTCTCCATTAGGCGTCAGCGTGCCTTCGCAGATGACCGTGCCATTATCGAGCAGCGACCAAGAATCGCCGTTGTTGCCCCACCACATGTTCCAGGTGACGGGTAAATTATCGCCGCTTGCGTAGGTTGATTCCATCCATGTAATTGCTAGGTCCCCAGGCGTCGCTGAAAAGGCCGGTGCCGTGAGCAAACACATTGCGCCACTTAATGCTGCTATCCGTAATGATTTCATATTCTCTCCATAAGTTTATTTTTTTAGTTCGATAAATCCGTGTTAATAAAACATTAAAGCCTGCGCAGGCATTCCACACTTCTCACGCTATCATCGCGCTGACAGCGCTGTCAAACCTGCCTTTAGATTGCTTGCAATAAAACGCTGAAATAACTTTTGGCTCATAACTACATGTTTTGACGGTTGTTATTGTTGTTGTGTTTGGCGTCGTCTACGATGGGAGAAACCTTTGGTGGTTAAATACTTAACCGTCTGTAATGACATCTAATATGCTGCTTTTTTAGTGTTTTTGTTGTGTTCTGTTTTTTCTTTGTGTGTATTTCTTTATAGATTTTTGGTTGTTTGTTTTTTGTGATGGAGTAGGGGGTTTATCTTGTGTTTGTTTTTCTATTTTTCTGTGAAGAGAGCTTTTGGCGGGATATTGCTATTTCTATTTTTGAACTTAAGCGTCGGGTGGGGTGCGCTATTTCTTTATAGGTTGCTCTTTGAAGCGCTGATTTATTTTTTAGTTGCATACCTCTCGTAATCTTTTTCGAGAGGTATTCGAGAGGTATGCGAAAAGTTTACGAGAGAATTTGCGAACAGGTTTTCGGGGGAGGGCGTTTTTCTTCTCATCAATTATGCGTCTTTATTGCTCCAGATAGCTATCAACAGCTTCTTCAATTGATTGCTTTACTGGTCGGGGTTGCCAGCCAAGTTGTTCGATGGCTTTTTTATTGCTGAGTGGCCAGGTCTGGTACATCAGGCGCGCGGAGTTATTGCTCAGTAGAGCGTCTCTGGCCAATAGACGGGCAAATAAGCCGATGACAGTGGTGCAAAGGTAGACCAGCGAGGTCGGGACGGCGCAAAGCAGCCTGGTAACTCCCGCTCTGCGCTCTGCTGTTTTAAACAGCTCTTTATTGCTGATATAGGACTCAGAGACGATGTAGCGTTCGCCTATAAGGCCCTTTTCTGCGGCGAGAATCAGTGCCTGTGCTGCATCGACGACGCCGACACACTCTGACTTGGCTTTTAGGTACACCGGCACCCTGCCTAAGGCGACTTGTTTGATCAGGTTACCGTGCGGTGTAGGTTGTAAGTCATCGGCACCATAGGTATTAGAGACGCAGCAGGCAATACCGGGGAAGCCATGTTCCTTTGCTGCATCTAATACATATTTCTCGGCAAGGAAGCGTGTACGCATATACTCGGTAAATAATTCCTCGTCGCTGGGGATGGCGTTTTCATCGGCGATGCCATGCTTAGGCTTGCCGATGGTGACAAGACTACTGGTAAGAATAAAGCGTTTGACGTTACATGCAGTCGCGGCATTGACCGCGTTGATCGTGCCTAACACGTTGGTTTGATAAAGCGGGCCGCTATTGAATAACCAGGCGCGAGTATCGACGGCAGAGTAGAAGACCCAGTCACAGCCACTCATGGCCGCTTTTAATGAAGTGACATCGGCGACGTCACCGATGGCCTTTTCATAGCTGAGGCCATCTAATGCGGTTAAGTCGCTGCTGGCGCGCACCATGATACGCACATTATAGCCCTGGCGAAGCAGCTCCTTGACCACATGGCTGCCTAAAAAACCACTGGCGCCAATGACTAGGGCCGTTGTAGTATTTATCATGAGTGACTCTCCTATTATTCTTCGTATTAATAGCCACATAGCTGTTCCGGTAAAGGTTTCGTCATGGCTTTTCCGCTGTCTATAATCGTAGTGCTTTGCTGTTAATGACGACATACCCAAAATGGGCATAGTGCATCTAACGATTGCTATGAATTTATCGCCAGGAGGGAGAAGGCATGGTTAAGTTTGCGGGCGCCGAGACCTTCGGTCAGGTTTTAAAGGCATTGAGAAAGGCGCAGGGCTTGTCACAGATGGCGTTTGCCGAGCGTGCCAATACCACGACGCGCAACATTTCAAATCTCGAAACGGGAAAAACCACCCCGACACGGTCGATGGTCAAGCGGCTGTCAACTTGTCTGCAAAGTAGCGATCAATCTTATAGCGAGCTGATGCGTGTCGCGGGTTTCGCCTATGACAGCCACAGTAATAATGAGGTTGAAGAGTACCAGGGAGAAGTACAGCTAGCCGTTGATCTATTGCTGAGTCGCCACTCGCCTTATCCTGCCATCGTGGTGAATCGTCGCTACGAAGTGATACAAATTAATGAGGGATTTCGCGCGGCATTGATTTTTTTGATGGGGGACAGCTATAGCGAGCTTAAGCTGCCCATCTCGTTGTTTAACGTCTTGTTTGGTCTAGATGCCTTTAATGATAGTTTTGTCGAACGGGAAAGATACACCCGCTTTCTCATTCAGCGAGTGTATCGTGAGCAGTTAAACAACATCGATAGTGCCAGCTTAATCAACGAGTTGAGGTCCGAACTGCCACATATACCCGACTCGTGGTGGAGTTTTGATCCACATTATCAGCCGAGTCCTAACTTGCGCACTGACTTGCAGATTTTAGGCGAGAGCTATGAGGCACTTGGTGTGCTGCAGAGTATTGGCTCACCACACGACCTGGGTGGCAATTCGACCCGTGTGATTCTAGTTTACCCGCTCAATGAGCCGGCGGAACAATTGTTCAATAGTTGGGGCTGAGAGGGAGAGGTGACGCGCCAGTAGTGTGTCAGTGTCTGCGCTTCGTGAGGGTAACAAAAAGTTGATTTTTTACTGATCTTGGTATAATTGCGTATGTCGCTGAGGTGCAGATTTAGTAAGCTTGCACTCCCGAATTATCGGCTTCTTGAAAGTATATTGATTATAATTCAACCGTCACGGTTCGTGACTGAAGGAGATGAATATTAGTCGGTGATTAAAGTGGCAATAGCTGCTCGGGAGATTGTTAATATAATTCGAACGGTATGGCTGGATAATAAATGAAATTTGTTGAATTGAGCTTTTGTATGTCGTTTGGAATATTTGATGTGTGATATTGTTTTTTTGCTTAATAAGAGAAGCAAATAGCAAATTTGTTCGAGTGTTCAATATTCGCGCGATAGATATCATATTATGTGTGCAGAGGCAGGCGCTGAATAAGCGCTGTATGTAAAAGAGGATGTTATCATGACAAGATTAAAGACTATTCAAGCGGGGGTTTCGTTGACGCTTGCCGCGCTAATGCTCACAGCCTGTACGACCACGACGACTGAGTCTGTTCAGCCAGAGGATTCGATGTCGAAAATTTCTGTATTAGCACTCGATGTGGCCAATATTCAGATCAAGCCAACGGACACCTTTAAGTGGCACGATGACCTTATTATTGTCGGTGTTGATAAGGACACCAAGGAGGCTAAAGAGGCAACGGCAAGGCGTTTAACGAGTGAGATCGAAAGTACCATCAAGGCGCATGGTCATGAGTTTATCAGTGATAAACAGCAGCAGAGTGATTATCAAGTCTCAGCTATTGCCGCACTCGGTAAGGATGGTGCTGAGGCACCCAACCTGGTGTTACGCTTCGGTGTCGATCCCGGGCTGGTGGGTGGGCCGGGCACCCATTATGATAAAGGCGCCTTAGCTATTCGCGTGACAGATGCGCAGGGGGTGTTGTTATGGCGTGGCATCGTACAGGTTTTCATTGATGAGAATGTGGATGCCGAAACGCGTCAGCATCGTACGGAACGCGCGGTTGAAGCTGTATTTGAAGAGCTATTCGCCAAGCAGGCGGAGGCTCCTGTCACTCATCAGTTGACGAATTAGCCTTAGGTGTTCGCCCACTCTTTGGGAGTGGGCCGTGATGCACCGGCCGCCCTAATACTGTCGTAAATCCTTACAGCGATCTTCGTCCTGTCCCTTTTCATCAATAGTCCAATGCGTTAGTGTAGCCGCATAACAGGCAATAACATGGTGCGTAACGACGCGCTATGGATCTGCTTCAAGCTTATATGGCCAGCTCAAGTAAGAGCGCTGCCGAAGGTCAAGAGTAAGCTAATAAGTAAATTAGCCCTGCTTTATGTGACTGATGACGTTAAGGACGACGACCATGAACACCCGCAAAACCCTCTTTGCTATTGCCCTCGTATCAGCGAGCGGTTACTACTATCTGCAGCATTATTCGCCCCAGCGAGAGCTTTTCCCTGCAGGTGAAGCTACGGCTGCTGAAAATAATGCGCCGGCCGTGCTTGATGTCGCGGGCGATAAAGCGGCGACGTTTGGCGGGGGCGAGACTCGGGCGAATGAACAGCACGGTTACCGGCTAACTAACCAAGTGGCTGAGCTTGCCTTCTTGGCGGATCAGGATGTAGCTGGGCGTCGTTATTTATCGACGAATGCCCTGCAAAGCTATGTCACCCAACCTGGCGAGAGTGTGATTCGCCTGAAGGGGGCTAATTTTGTTTTAGACCCTGAGCACGTCCCTAATATTGGCTCGGGGAGTGAGTATATTTACTTGCAGCTGACTGATGGGCTGACCGCGGAGACTCGTGATCAACTCGCTACGACCGGGGTGGTGCTGGAGCAGTTTATCGACAACAACACCTGGCTGATCGAGGTATCAAATGAGCAGGTCCAGCAGCTCACATTGTTGGATCAGGTCTATGCCATGGGGGAGCGTGATGTGAAAGATAAGGTGTCGCCCAGCATCCTTGAGCGTGGGGTAAGGGAGGCTAGCGAGAGTGGTTATGTGGTAGCCGTTGAGGTGTTAACGGCGGATGAGCGCCGTGAGCTTGAGCAATATTTATTGTCTACGGCCCTGGTTGAGGGGCCGGAAAATATCAAGCCCCTCGGTAAGACGGCCCTGCATGTTGAGGTTGCCGGGGCGAATTTTAACGCGATTGCGAATATCAACAGCGTGGCCTGGATTGACAACGCAGTCGGTGAGGAGATGATCAATAATAGTAACGCCGCTAAACTCTCTAATATTGATACTGTACGCCATGGCTTAGGCTTAACGGGGGCAGGTGTTCGTTTGGCTATTTGGGATGTTGGTGAGGTTGCTGGGCATTACGACCTCATAGCGCGCCTTACTGTGCAGGATGGTGGTGATCTATCAGAGCATGCGACTCATGTCGCAGGCACCATGGTTGGTGATGGTAGTCTCGATGCGAGGGCGAAAGGCATGGCACCTGCCGCGACCCTGCTAGCTTATGATATGGCTAACGATAGTATAGAAATGCGTCATGCCGCCGAAGACCTTAAAATTGTTATTAGCAATCACTCTTATGGCACTAAAGTGGGCTGGGTGCTCGACAAAAAAACGGGCGATTGGTACTTCGTTGACAACCAATATCGATTTGGTAATTACAGTACCAAAGCAAGATTATGGGATGAAATTGTTAAAGATACAGGGTTAATTATTGTCAAGTCAGCGGGCAACGACCGTGACGATGGCCTGACCACGGCAAGTGAAAAGCAACCGGCAGATGGAGGGGGTACAGGGTTTAGTACTATCTCCTCGTATGCCAATGCGAAGAATATTATTACAGTCGGCGCTGTATATGATAGCGGCAGGATGACGAAGTTTAGTGGCTGGGGACCCAGTAACGATGGCAGAATAAAACCCGACGTTGTGGCTAATGGCGTTTGGCTTAAATCTACTGGTACTGACAATGATTATACTAGGATATCAGGCACATCTATGGCGGCACCCGTCGTTTCAGGCGCCTCAGCACTGCTCGTTGAGCGCTTCCGTCAGGTGTTTGATGAGGCCCCTAAGGCATCGCAGCTAAAGGCTGCGTTGTTACACACAGCGATGGATCAGGGCAACCCGGGGCCAGATTATGATACTGGCTGGGGGCTTGTTGATCTTGAGGCGGCGATTGACTTAGTCGATCAAGGGCGTGATCACCTGTTTGCTCGCACGATCACTAACGAGGCGGCAGAAAATTTATCGTTTGTGGTTCCTGCGCAGCAGTCGATGTTCAAATTGACGATGGTATGGACCGACCCTAAGGGCGCTGCCAGTTCGGCAAGCAATTTGATTAACGATCTTGATGTGGTGTTAGTCTCACCATCCGGCCAGCGTTTTTACCCCTGGGTAAAAGATTCGAACAGCCCTGCCAGCGCGGCGACAAGAGGGATTAATAACGTCGATAATATAGAGCAAGTCCTCGTTAACAATCCAGAGCCCGGCCATTGGAATGCCTATATTACAGGTGCTATTAACCAGGGTGATGGCCAGCAAGTGAGTGTGGCGACAAGCATAGCATTATAAAAAGCTAGCCTGGCTCTGCGAGAGGGTACTACTGCTCTCTCGTTTGTCTCATGACATACCATTGGTGATTTTTATTGTCGGTAGTTTTGGTTGGTTTTTTGTTTTTATTTTTTTGTGGTGTTGTGACGATGTTTTGCTCTGGTTTTTTTGCCGAGTTTCTGATTTAGATTTCTTCTGTGGTTTGTGTCTCATTTCTTTGCTGTGAAAGTATGTCCACTCTTTAATATTCTCTCGTTGTAAAATAAAGTTGTCGCTTTGTGTTTGCAGCCCATATTGTGGCTGATTGTTGTATGTTGCTGTTGTTTTCTTTTAAAACAATGTGTTGTTGGTCGCCCTGTCGGTGGTTGTTGGTCGGTTTTTTTAATTCTGTTTATTGTTGAAGGCTTCAGGCGAGAATATTACGCAGCTGAAGCTTCTCTTTTTTTATCGCACCTTGCCCATCTTTAATGTGTAAAGCCGCCGCCAACGCAGTAGCTTGTTTGTGGGAGCTAAAAATAATTAAACAGGACTTACAATAAAATGATAAAAAAATTATCGCTAGTGGCTGGCTGTTCAATTCTCTGCGCATCGATGTTGCCCTCGCTCGTTCAGGCGCATGGCTATACCGTCGATCCTCCTTCTCGTCAGGCTTATTGTAATGAAGAAAGTGAGGCGTTTTATTGGCCCGCGGGTGGCACGGGGATCACTAATGCCGCCTGTAAGGCTGCCTACGATAAATCAGGCAGTACTATCATCGATCAGATTGATCAATATGCGATTAACGTGGCTAAGTACACGGATATGGAAGAGGTTAAGAAGGCCATTAGTGGTGGCACGGTATGCTCCGCTAATAATGATATTCTCAGTGGCATCGATGTAGCGTCAGCCGATTGGAAGCGTACGGAGGTAGCATCAGGGGCGACTATTGAGCTTAAGTTCATGGCGACGACGGTGCATAACCCAAGCTATTGGGAGGTTTATATCTCCAAGCCTGATTATGACGAATCAAACGAGAAGCTAGACTGGGATGATTTGACTAAAATTGACTTGGCTGATTATAAAAATTTAGAGGCATGGGTGGGTGATGATGAAAAAAGTTACTTTACCTTGTCGGTACCGCTTCCCGAACGAACAGGTAATGCAGTCTTGGTGACTCGCTGGCAGAGAGATGATCCAGCAGGAGAAGGTTTTTATAATTGCAGCGACATCACCTTTTCTGCGCCCTAAAAAGAGCGATATGTGGAGAAGAAAATAGCGTCTAGAGTATTCTAGTCGCTTTTTTTTCTTGTATGGGCGGGCGAATAACAGCAAAGTGTTTGTGTTCGCACGCTTAGGGCTAGTTGTCGTCATTTATTATTAGCCCCGTTTGTTAGCGTAGATTAGCTGACAACGATTGATGGTCGTTGCCAGTCATTGCTGTCGGCAATATCGCTCGTTTGTGGCCATTGACTGCAAGCGCTAGAATAAGCGTAATAACTGGTCGATAACAGGGCACGAATAATGGATTTTGCAAATACCTATGTGGCGTTAGGTGAGCGCTTCTACCAGCGCTCAGAGCCCACTCCGGTGTCGTCACCGACGCTGTTGCTGTGGAATACTCGTCTAGCGGAGCAGTTGTCGCTGAGGCAAAAGCCGGCCTCGGATGCCGAGGCGTTAGCGGCGATATTTTCTGGTAACACCTTACCAAAAGGGGCAGAGCCGATAGCGAGCGCTTACGCCGGCCATCAGTTTGGTAACTTTAATCCACAGCTGGGTGATGGTCGGGCGCATCTATTGGGTGAACTGCTGGATGACCAGGGCTGTCGTTGGGATCTGCAGCTGAAAGGCTCAGGGCGTAGCGCCTTTTCGCGCAATGGCGACGGCCGCTGTGCTATCGGTCCAGCGGTGCGTGAGTTTATCATGAGTGAGGCGATGCAGGCTTTAGGCGTACCGACGACGCAGTGTCTCGCGGTGGTTACTACTGGGGAGTCGGTATACCGTAAAACGGCGGAGCCTGGGGCGGTGGTAACCAGGGTGGCGTCGAGCCATATTCGCCTCGGTACTTTTCAGTACTTTGCCGCTCGAGGTGATCGTGAGTCCTTGACTAAACTGGCCGATTACACGATTGATCGCCATTATCCAGAGGTGCGTGAGCTAGCGGGCAATGACCATGTATTGCTGCTGGACAAGGTCATTGAGAAGCAGATTACGTTGGTGGTAGCGTGGATGCGGGTGGGCTTTATTCACGGTGTGATGAATACCGATAACACGGCGATCTGTGGTGATACCATCGACTTTGGTCCGTGTGCGATGATGGGAGTCTATGACCCGCAGACGGTCTATAGCTCGATCGACACTAGTGGTCGTTACGCCTTCGGCAGCCAGCCGGATATTGCACACTGGAATATGGTACGTTTTGCCGAATGTATTTTGGCGTTGTACGAGCAGGGTGATGAGGCAATATTTCAGCAGGTCGAGCCGTTGATCAGCGACTTCCCCCGCCGTTTTCAGCAGCAGTATATGGCGATGATGGCGGCCAAGTTCGGTATGGCGATAGCGGAGCCGGATGACGACAAGCTGATTCGTTCGTTGCTTGATAGCTTCAGCCAGCGCCAGGTTGATTACACCATCGGTTTCGATCGGTTGACGGAGTCGCTGCAGAGTGAGGCGGCGGCAGATCAGGCCGCAGAGCTGTTGGGCTCGGCGTTTCCGGCGTGGCGGCAGCGGCTGGCCCGTCAGGCGACTACAGACGATGAGGTGTATGTCTTGATGCGCGGACAAAATCCGCGGCTGATTCCTCGTAATCATCTCATGGAACAGGTGCTACAGAGTTGCACCGAGAGCGGCCAAGCGACGGCGGCGGAGCCGTTCCTCGAAGCACTGCGCTCCCCTTATGAGGAGACGCCGCAGACTGCGAAATACCAATCTGTCGATGAGGATTTTGACCGCGGCTATCGCACTTTTTGCGGTACTTAGCTTGGTTTTTAATGAGCTTTTGCTGTGCGCCCGTTGTGGTGGTAGGTTTACATATGATCCAGTATTCTAACAATATAATAATGTGGCATGGTAATGAGGGAGAAAGCTTTAATGCGCTGTAGAGAGGCAAGGTTGGAGGATGCCGTTGCAGTATTGCAGCTATTCCATAAGTTAGATGTTGAGAGCGATTATATGTTGTTCGAGCCCGGCGAACGTACGACAACCGTTTGCGAGCAAGAGGCGATTATCCGCTCGTTCACGCAGGATACGACGAAGCGAATGTTTGTTGCTGAAGATGGCCAGCAAATTTGTGGTCTGTGTATTTTACAGGGGGGCAGTTTAAACAGAAATAAACATGTTGCCTCACTGGTGATTGGTGTGGAAAAAGCGTATTGGCGAAGCGGTGTCGGTTCGCTGCTGATGGACACTATCTTAAGCATCGCTGAGGCGGCGGCGATAACACGCCTAGAGCTGACGGTGCATAGCACCAATGCGAGAGCAGTTAAGCTCTATCAACGATTCGGTTTTGTCATTGAGGGAGAGCGGCGTGGCTCGATCAATCTCGAGGGGACACGGGTTGATGAGTATTATATGGCCAGACTATCGCCGGCGGTTGCGTCGGCGTAGACAAGCGGTTATCGCCAGGACAGTGTTTCTCGATGCCTTGGAGCTTGCCGAATGTACTACTATCATGTGACTACTGCTTACAAGGGCTGCAACTACTTTGGCTGGCAGGCACAGTCGACGGCGACGCAGGTAGAGGAAAAGCCGACTATCGAGGGCGTATTCGTAACGCCTTAAATAAAATAACAAATTATCAGCCTTGCACGGTATCGGCGGCCAGTCGAACCGATGCAGGCGTGTACGCGCAGGGGCAGTTGGCGAAGCTGAGCCTATCCCTTGAACTCAACGCTGAGCGCTTGTTGTTAGGCTTGAATGCCGCGCTCCCGATGATAGTCGCATCTTGACTTGTCAGCCTACGACGAAGAGCTATCAGCCCAACAGAAGCAGTATCAGCAAGGAGTAGCACTACTACTTCACGGCGGCGGCGGTGGACAATGTCGCTACCGCCGATATCGCGCAGCATCTGCCGATGATTAGCGGCGAGCCGGAGGCGATACAGCTGTTGCGTGATGCCTGCCAGCTGTTTGTCGGTCGGCATGACTTTTATAATTTTTGTCAGCGTGACAAATCCTTGGCCAGTTACGTCATGATTCTATTGGTTGTATTGAACGCTATATTATTCTACCTACCAATAAAATAAAGGTCATCGATTACTGCGACAACCTCACCTAAGAAACACTTTGCTGGCCAGTGCTTTGCGAATTTTTCTTCTTCACTACATTAATTATTTATTTCGGGTGGTTGTTAATTAACGACGGGGTTTCCTATGTTTTTAATTTACAGGTAACACACGTAAAGCATATAACAAGATGATTAAATAAAGAAATAACCGACACCTATGGGTGTTTTGTTGTTGTTGTTTTATCTACTGCACCTCATCTGCTATAGATGGAGTAAGGCGGCGCTCATCAGAGGCGCGTATCACAAATAAAACAATATAAAATGTATGGAAGATACATGTCTGCAGTCATAGCGCACTAAATAACATAAATAAAAAAACACAGAAATAACAGCAACAAACAATGGAAGGAAAAAAACAACTATACTAAATAGGGGGAGTATGACATTATTGATTTTTCGTCAACACTAACGAAAAAATTAAAAAATATAAAAGCAATCAGCTAACAACACTTTCAAGGAATGAAAATGTTAAAGAATAAAATCACGTATATCGCCGCACTACTCGCAACAAGTAGCGCTCTCACTCAGGCCTCTGAAGTCAAAGATGGCGCTACACAGATAGTCACCGAAATGACAAAGGAGCAAGTTGCCTGTGCCGATGCTAAATGGTCTTTAGATAATGCCCAATGGCATGCGAATTATGCGAAAACTGAGGCATTATATCGCTCTATTAAAGGCTCAGTAAAGTACACCGATAACATGAATGATTATAATTTATTTACTGGATTGGCAAGTAAATATGAAGCAGATAAAAAAATTCACTGCAGTGCAGAAGAGACAGCCAAACACAGTTTGGATGATCTCGTTCAACACTACACGCAAGCGGCTCAGTCCAACAGTTCTCCGGAAGTAAAAATTCAAAACTGGGGCTATGTCGCGACAGTCAACGTCGTCTGGGCGAGAAACGGTAAATACGATCACTATAAGTGGAATGATGCAGCTCAAGCGCGTGAAAATGCTGCTGCAGAGGCAGAGCGAGCACAGCTATGGGAGCTAGCAGAGATAAACCGTAAGAAGGCAGCTAAAGATTGGAGTGCCGTTAAAGACGCATATTCGTGCAAAGAAAACTGGGATAAGTATGCTGTTGCCAGGCAACAGCAAGGCTTAGCAACCACCAATTTGGAGCGTTTAAAAGCAGGCTGGTGCCATGTTGAGAAGAGCTCAAATGATGACCTTCATCTCCATAACTTACTACTATGGAACAAGCATGACCCTATGCCATACGTTTATTATAGCCCGGGACACCTTGCAGGATATCACCATAAATTTTAATAAAGGCAGCTCACCAAGCTCTCGAGAAGAGCAGAAATAATGTTCAAAGCCTTAATTGATAAAAATACATCTCTTAACCGAGGTGTTTATTGTCAACATAAGGTTTGCGCTGTAACGACTCAGTTACAGCGCAACCCTCGCTAGCCCCATCTCTCGCAACAATATTAATAAGCCCTGTCGATAGAAAATAATAACGCTGGCAGCTCCTATAATGTTTCTTCCATCGTTCTTTGCTATTGAAAGGAGCAAGTGTGTAAATTGGTATATAAGCGGCTGTTTAAAGGCTAACAGTTCCTCTCTCAGCCACAGTATTTCTGGGTCGCGCTGATGTTGAGTATGCCATGTTATCGAAATAGGGGTGAGGTGCATACAAAGAGTATATTGCTGTCGATAGCACAGTCGTGGCAGTCAAGCCAAAATCTCTGGATACGCTAATCTCAGCCGCCGTGCCATTGGCTTCCACCACCACATGGCAATCTCAGCTGGAAGGGGGTCAATTAAAGGCTGGGGAAAAATGTAGATTCATAATGTGGCCGGCGGTGTAGGCAGTTTTGCCGTACAAATAGCCAAAGCGCATGGGGCTTATGTAATAGGTACTGCATTGACAGCAAAAGAAGCGTATCTCAGAGGCATGAACGATTATATGTTGTTTTAACCCGTGAACGTAAGCAACCGTTTGCGAGCAAGAGGCGATGATCCGTTCGTTTGCACAGGATACGAGAAAGCGAATGTGTGTTGCTGAAGATGATCAGCAAATTTGTGGTCTGTGTATTTTACAGGGGGGCAGTTTAAACAGAAATAAACATGTCGCCTCACTGGTGATTGGTGTGGAAAAAGCGTATTGGCGAAGCGGTGTCGGTTCGCTGCTGATGGACAGTATCTTAAGCATCGCTGAGGCGGCGGCGATAACACGCCTAGAGCTGACGGTGCATAGCACCAATGCGAGAGCAGTTAAGCTCTATCAACGATTCGGTTTTGTCATTGAGGGAGAGCGGCGTGGCTCGATCAATCTCGAGGGGACACGGGTTGATGAGTATTATATGGCCAGACTATCGCCGGCGGTTGCGTCAGCGTAGACAAGCGGTTATCGTCTGGGCAGTGTTTCTCGATGCCCTGGAGCTGGCCGAATGTACTACTACCGCGTGACCATTGCTTATAAGGGCAGCAACTACTTTGGCTGGCAGGCACAGTCGACGGCGACGCAGGCAGAGGAAAAGCCGACTATCGAGGGGCGTATTCGTAACGCCTTAAGTAAAATAACAAACTATCAGCCTTGCACGATATCGGCGGCCAGTAGAACCGATGCAGGCGTGCACGCGCAGGGGCAGTTGGCAAAGCTGAGCTTATCCCTTGAACTCGATGCCGAGCGCTTGTTGTTAGGGCTTAATGCTGCGTTGCCCGATGATATTCGCATTTTGACGTGTCAGCCAGCGACGAAGAGCTATCAACCCAACAGAAGCAGTATCAGCAAGGAGTACCACTACTACTTTACGGCGGCGGCGGTGGACAATGTCGCTACCGCCGATATCGCGCAGCATCTGCCGATGATTAGCGGCGAGCCGGAGGAGATACAGCTGTTACGTGATGCCTGCCAGCTGTTTGTCGGTCGGCATGATTTTTATAATTTTTGTCAGCGTGATAAATCTTTGTCCAGTTACGTCCGAGAGATCTTTTACTGCGATATTCTGCCGGCGAACCTCTCGCCGTTAGCCAACGATGTCTACTACCTGAAGATTGTCGGTGACGGCTTTTTAAAATTTATGATTCGCTATCTTGTCGGCACTTTAATTGCACTGGCAAAGGGTAAGATTAGTCTCGATGATATCGTCGGCCACCTTTCTCGGCACCATGAGAGCAAGCTGAGCGGCAAGGCCAAGGCAAAGGGCTTGCATCTGATAGCGATAAAAGAGTGACGATATATTGTCGTCGTATTAAATTTGATTTTTTAATATTGTCCTTTTGTAGATTATCGCCTATCAAGATGATGCTGAGTAATATTGAGTGGGAAAAAGCTTTATCTGTCTGACGCAGGCGTTATGTTAGCACTGATGAGTTGTTCCTCAGCTCTATATTTAAATATGGAATTTGTGAAAATTAATCAGGATGGATTTATGAAGAATAAGAGTAGTCGGTTACTTTGTGCGGTAGTTCTTGGTTTTTTATCGCTGTGCGCCAGTGCTAAAGACCTCACGAATGTCGACGATGTTGAGCATCACTATACTGAGAACGAGGGTGTGAAACTCCATTACGCTGCCATGGGGCAGGGGCCGCTGGTGGTCTTTTTACATGGCTGGCCGGATTACTGGTACTCATGGATTGCGCAGATGAATGGCTTGAAGAAGCAGTATCGCGTCGTCGCCCTCGATACGCGTGGCTACAATGAGAGTGATCAGCCAGAGGCTGCCGAGGATTATGATCTCGCTGTGCTGGCGGCGGACGTTGAAGTGATCATACGTGCAGAGGGGCGCGAGAGTGCGACCATCGTCGGCCATGATTGGGGCGGCGCTATCGCTTGGTACTTCGCGATGACACGGCCTAGCTTGACCGATAGCTTGGTTGTGGTGAACTTTCCCCACCCGCTGGGTATCGCTCGCGAAGTCGCCAAGGGTGAGGAACAATATAATATGCTGGACTATGCGAGGAGCTTCACGCACCCCCAGTCCCACCTCTCACTCAGTACTGATTTATTATTGACCATTGTTGACCCTAACGGCGAAAAAGAGTCGCAGTACCGTGCCGCCTTTGATCGCTCGAGCTTCAATGGCATGATGAATTATTACCGCCAAAACTTGCCAAAGATTAGCAAGGAGTTTTTTCAAGACTTAGATAATGTGCAGGTGCCCGTTTTGCAGGTCCATGGTCTCGAGGATATCGCGCTACACCCGGGCGGCCTCGACGGCACCTGGCAGTGGCTGGATAATAACTACACCTTGCTGACGCTGCCGCAGACCGGCCACTGGTCGCATCACGAGGAAGCCGAGACCGTTAATAAGGCGATGAAAAAGTGGTTGCGACAGTACGGACCACGTCGATAGCGTTCGTGCGCAGTGATTGCTTCCTGGCTGACTCGTTATAGCTTTGAGGCGCTGTTTTCAGGGCAGCTTGCGGGGTGCTAGTCTAGCCCTCGCTGGCACTGAGCCAGACTCGGTAACCGATGCCGACCTTGGACAGCAGGTATTTGGCCGGTTGGGCTGCCTCATACGCAGTAATGTATGAGTGCGGTCTTATATTTTGATGCCGTAGAAGGGAGTGAACCCCTTGTGTGAACAATAATTAATATGACGTGAATAGCTAGAGAGCTTGAACGAGAAGTTGGTTAAAACACTGTCTGTCTAGGCTTTAGTGAGTTTGTGAGTCGTCGCCAACTAAAGAGCTAAGTCTCCACGTTAGCTCTGTTCGTTGCCGTAACTATGCCTATTTGCTAATGTAGCGCCGATTGAAAACAATAAAATTAGCACCTTCGTCAACGAAAAACCTTGAGACGAATAAGCTAGCTTGTGTCGTGCTGATTTGGCCTGCGTCGAAACGCGCTCATAAAAAGTAATTAAGACTGAGATATAGTTGAGGCTTCCTTGGGTTTGTTCGTGGAAGTTCGTCATACAGAAATAATGAATAAACAGCAGTAATCAATAAATAGAAATAAGGCTTTGTTGTGAAGAAGATACTCGCTATGCCATTACTGGCATCAACCATGATATTGAGCGCCTGCGGCGGTGGCTCATCCAGCTCGGGTGATAGGATCGAAGCGCTACAGGTGAATGAGTATGCGGGGGTATGGTATTTAGCTGAAGCAGATAACTACCTAAAAATAACAGACGACGGTAATGGGCGTATCTACCGTTGTAGCCTTTACGACGGCTATCGAGCTGATGAGCGAGTTTCTCTGCAAGTCAGTGGCGACATCGTGACCTTATCGCATGACGGTGGTGATGAGGGCGAGGTCAAGCTAATGCGTAACGGGGAGCAGCTATCCTTAATCGCAGGTATTGAGGAAATTAATTATCA
Source organism: Sinobacterium caligoides (assembly GCF_003752585.1). Classification (NCBI taxonomy): domain Bacteria; kingdom Pseudomonadati; phylum Pseudomonadota; class Gammaproteobacteria; order Cellvibrionales; family Spongiibacteraceae; genus Sinobacterium; species Sinobacterium caligoides. The sequence continues at coordinate 967,581 of NZ_RKHR01000004.1, read as the reverse complement.
ACAACAAGCGGCAATGCCGGATGCATGTAACGGCAATGCGGTTGAGATTACTTATGTTAGCCCAACAGAGGCTGTGCTGGGTGTCGAGCAAACCTTCGTGGTCAACTTCGATTACCGGGTGGCGGATATTTCGGCGGAGTTGGCGATAGCGTTTACCTCGGATGATGGTGAACGAACGATTATCAACAGCGATGAAACAATCTTGGTGGATGATCGCGATATTGCTAGTGGCTCTATCACGGTGAACCATACGCGTCGCTACCAAGGAGATGACGCCTATAGCTTGTACGTTCTCATGTACCCCGCAGGCAGCGATGAAGAATTTCCAATTCTTGCCTCTGATGAGCAAGTGATTAATATTGTTCGCTAGTCGAAAGGTGACACTCAGGGCGTTGCTGCAGCGAAGTAACGCCTAACGGTTTTATTAGGATCCCCCCCCCTCTGTCACCACTCCTTTCTTATCCTTATACCTTCGCGCTCTCTTCTTGTGAGCAAAAACATTCGCACGCTGGACAGTAAAATAAGCTGTCTATTATTGTTTTTGTCTGCCTCATTTTGTAATTATATAGCTCTATATACATTACGGTATCGTTAGAAGTAGATAAAAAGGAAAACGTCGAAGGCTAATTTTTAGCATCCACACCTAATTGTGTCGCTAGTTCGTCGCATTTTTATCTGTTTGAGCATCTCCTCGTATTAATTGACTGAAACCCGGTGAAAGCTGTGGCGTGTAGTTGATAGATTATTACAAGTGTTTGAATTTGTCTGAGCCTAGGATAGCTACTTCAAGACGCTATCAAAAAGCGAATAATTATTTCAGCACTGAATATGAACGATCTGTTCTAAATTGTAAAAGTTAATGCAGATGTTATATGGATGGTCGAATTTTTTATACGTCCAATTATTTTTCCTGTTGATTGTTTCGGGAAGCCATTCTAATAAAAATCTATCTTAATAAAATGTGTGGATAATAAAATGACGACAGAGAATAAGGCAGCTATAAGTCAAGGGCTTGGGTTATCTTTCCTGCTTCCATACGGGGGTAATAGTGGCAATGATAAACAAGGGGTGGCGCCTGAACTGAGTGTCATTCGTCGAGGTGATGAGTTTATTGTCACCGGTAAGCTGGGTAAGCAGCACTTGTTTCCGGAGCTTGTCGATACCCTTGAGTTAAATCTCGGCCGAGAGGCAGTGATGCCAAAAGTCAGTGACTTTTTGACTGATTTACGGAATAACATTATTAGCAGTCTAGACGGCGATAGCAGTGCAGGCCTAAGTGGCGTGCATGGCTACCTCGAGCGATTTAAGAGTTGCTTTGCTAACTTGGTAGATGTCAATTTTTCAGATATTGAGTTTTCTATAGGATTTGGAAAAGAGATTAATCCGTTAAGCGGAAGCAAGCAGAAAGTGACATCCTTGAGCTTTTCGTTAGAGACGGAATATCTTGCTATTCAGTTGTTTTATAAGAAGTCAGCTTATAAGTCTGGATATGAGAATACTGATCACAATTTAGCAAAAGGGATAGATAAAAGAAGAAAGCCTGTCTATAAAACATCATCTAAGATGGTTGTTTTCGCCAAACCAAAAGATGCTGTGGCGCTACGAGAAATTATTCCGTTGGTTGATACGGAGTTGGTGCCTAACTTTTCTCTGGATGCCTGCTTTATCTGTGCCTCTACCAGAATGTCGGCTAACGATATCGCTCGACTGATGGCCTTAAAACCTAACGGTGTAGACTCACAGCCTTTGCTGTCAGGTCTAGCCGACCATACTTTGATTGATAAGATTAAGGGCGGTTGCATAAATAAAGGCGTGTCAATATTGGCGAATGTCGCCTTAAATACTGAAGAATATCCGCTATATATATCGCTACAGGGGGAAGAAGATGAGAGAAAGGCAGGGAGCAGCCGGAAAGCAGAAGAGGACGGAAAACAGGGCGATGGAGAGCAGCTAGCAAATGATAATGAGCCAGTAACAAAGCCCAATGAAGATGAAAATGACGATCACCCTTCATCTAAGGGGGCACAGGATAAAACGGTAGTACGTAAGGCTGGCAGTGATATTAGTGGCAAGCAGTTAGGTCCAATTAGTGTTGATCGCTTGACGGTGGGGTTCAGCGAGCAAGAGATACAGCTGCACATGGATGCTGCGCTTTCAATGGCAAGCTTTCAATTAGTACTGCAAGCCTTTGTTATGCGCGTTAACGTCGATGAGGTGCTGAAGGGCGATTTAGCCAAGGCACTGGACTTTAGTCTCGATGGTGTCGATATAACGCTCGCTGCAGGTGGCTTATCACTCGGTGGAGGGCTCATGCGTTTTCCATCAGAAGACGATGGCGCCGATGAGTACGTCGGGCATCTTGCATTGGAAACTAAGTTGTTTTCACTGAATGTGCTAGGCGCCTATTCAACAATGAAGAACGGTCAGACATCTCTGTTTGCCTACTTGGCGATTGAGTGTCCGCTCGGTGGTGTCCCCGCTTTTTTTGTTGAAGGCTTGGCGTTGGGGTTTGGCTATAACAGGGGGATTGAATTACCGCCGATTGGTGAGTTGCATCAGTTTCCCTTGATTGAGGTGTTTAGAGAGGACGATGAGAATGAAGACGATGTCGATCCGCTAGTGACGTTACGGACACAGGCAAGTAACCTCAGCCGATATCTTCCGGCTAGTGCTGGCCAGTACCTGGTTGCCGCAGGCATCAAGTTCAACACCTATAAACTGATCGACTCAATCGGCGTGTTAATGGTCGAGTTTGGCCAACATTTTTCGATTCATTTGTTAGGCAATTCGGTCGTTGCATTTCCATTCGCAGGAAAGAAAGTTCTACCTGTACCGCCTATCGTAAATATTGACATGAATTATCGTGTGTCATACGAGGCGGAAAAAGGCACGCTACAGCTAGAAGCGCAGTTAAATGATAATAGTTATTTGTTTTCCAGAGAGTGCAAGCTAACAGGAGGTTTTGCTTTCTACTCATGGTTTAAAGGGGATCATAAAGGCGACTTCGTCGTGACGATGGGAGGCTATCATCCGAAATTTAACAAGCCAGAACACTACCCTGATGTACCACGCTTAGGTTTTTTATTGCAGCTTGGAGATACGGTATCAATCAAAGGGGGGATGTATGCGGCATTGACACCAGTGGCGATTATGGCCGGTGCTGGCTTGAGCGCGGTGTATGAGTCAGGTGCACTTAAGGCACACTTCAATGCTGGAGTCGACTTTATCATTTGTTGGCAACCATTTTATTATGAAGCCGAGATCGCTGTTAATATCGGGGCTTCGTTAGATATCGATCTGGGCTGGCTTGGTTCAACGTCTATCAGCGGCGAGTTCGGTGCAGACCTAAGGATATGGGGACCAGAATTTGCTGGTGAAGCAGCAGTTAAGCTATTGTGTTTTGAGGTAAATATTGACTTTGGTGCGGCCTCCTCTCTATCGAAAGAAGCGATTAGCTGGCAGGAGTTTATAGATAATTATATCAATATACCCGATGAAAATTCTGACGCTGAATTTGTTGAAATAAATGTCCTTAAGGGGAGTCAAGGGACAGCAATTGAGAAGTTAGGAGTGCGTGAGATTGAGTGGAATCTTGTCGATCTCGATAATTTTGAGCTGCTGGTAGATAGCCCGGTACCATTGAGTCTGATTACCATCGATGGAGAAAGTAAGCTCGAGGCAGAGCAGGCAGGATTCCATCTGGCTCCTATGGGGGCGCATTCAGTTGATGATTGGGCAATGGATATTAGTTGCGATAGAGGCGGACAGTTCATTGTTAAGCCGATCGAAAAGGCCTTCCCAAAAGCAGTGTACGGAAATTCATCTGAGCCATCTATTGAGCAAGATGAAACGATGTTGATGTTGCCATCAGGCGGTCGAATTGTCAGTAAACCGGGTAAAAAGCCTGGTTTCAGTGATGCTATTGATGTCGATGAATTTTCTTATGAGAACATTAAAGAAGATGATGCGCACTGGCAGTGGGGCGATGAACTGGACAGGGAGTGGTTGGCAAGTACCAGCGATCCCGATGCCTTGGGCTCTATTCAAATAACACTAAGCGATGTGGCGGTGCAGCAGCACAGGGCATCTGTTGCCGACTTTTTTAATTATGATGCCGGCATCATAACAACCGAAGGCATGTGTCGAGAGATAAGGTCTGTGTTTATCGGTAACCCTAGTGTAATAGATGTGGCGCGATAAAAATAAGAACTTATAACCTGTGTTTAGGCAAACTCTCTTGCGAACATAACTAGTTAATATTTACGTATTTGACGAATAAAAAGGCGTGATTATGACCGACGACCAATTACAGTTTATCGATTATAGAAAGCCGGCGCTGAATGCTGGAGACTACATCTTTACCGTAAAGCATAAAATACCAGACCCGGAGCAAGGCGAAAATGGTATTAGCGAGGCTCAAAAGATACACGTCAGGGCGCACGCTGAGCGGGTGATGATTGCTCCCGACACTGTCTATGCTCAGTACCCGCCGGCTGGAGAGACCGGTCAGTATGGCGATGTACTCCCGCACCTATCCTTAAAAAAGGGTATTTTACCGTGGATGCGTTCTTCTTCTTCAGACATCAATGGTGAGTTTGTAGCAGAGGATAACTCACCATGGCTGCAATTAATTGGGGTGACTGAAAAAGATATTGAACAGGGCGATGCGACAGCCTTGAAAACTTGCAAAATAGATAATCTGGCAGAGGGCGCCTATTTCCCCTCGTTACAGCTTAAGTCATTGAAAAAGGAAAGAGATAATAACTCATTGGTGGCGATGCCGGAAGGTGTGAAGACAATAACAATAAAGAAGTCGTTATTTGATAGTTTCTTCTTTAATAAGGCGCAGGATGCGGATCTTCTGGCACATCTTCGTCGGCGTTGGACGGCACCGATTGATAGGGATAAAAGTGATAAAAAATTACTTCTAGATGAGCTGGTGAATAAAATTGGCAACAAAAAAGAGTACATTTTTGACTGCGACATCAATGAACGGCTGGGCTTGAAGGCCACCGCGATAAAGCTAGATGAAATCGTTAAGAATGAAACTTGGCTTGTGAGTGACCCGCATGAAGGCGATGTATTGCTAGAGCGAATTGTAGAAAATGACAGTGTGCATAGTATCAGAATATCAACATTGTCTCGTGAACTTGCCGTAGTAGTTGCCAATCGTTTTGGCGAGGCAGATGCGGTTAACTACCCAGGCGGTATGCGTAATTATTCTTTGCTTGTTTCGTTAGAGGGGTATTTCACAGACGATAGCATTGAGGCAATAGAAAAGCTGGGTGACGATGAAATGATTCGCTTGGTTGTCTTGACCTCATGGTGGTTTAACTGTTCGCAGGAAAAAGTCGACTTCGGCGAGCGGGCGAAAGCATTAGATGTAGAAAGCCTGCGCTATTCTACCAAACAACTAAAAAAAACAGAGGGAAGTTTAAAGCGACGGTTAGAGGCTGGATACGTTGCGTTACCACACCAATTTCGTCAAGGTGATGAGTCAATCTCCTGGTACCGTGGCCCCTTTGCGCCGACACTGGTTGGCGATATGTCTGTTATTGCGCTGAGTGAAAATCAGCGTGGCGAGAGCGAGGGGGGCTTTGTCGCGACTGATGCAGACAGGTTGATGAGCTTCTGTGTTGAAGATGGCATGTTTGATGTGAGTTATTCTGTCGCCTATGAGCTTGGTCGATTCATGTCATTTAAGAATACAAGTTTCAACAATGCTTTGGGTAAATATAAGCAGGGGCAATCACGCTATAGACAATTGCTGAGTGATGAGGAGAGAAGGGCGAGTGCGATAAACAAAGGTATATTTATCGAGAAGCTCCCCTACGCACAGCTAGAGGAAGGCGTGACAGATCAGCAGCTCAAGGAGATAGAAGCTTGGCTATTGCGCCTGGCAAGTTTTGAAAACATACCGGTCTGGAACTTGCTGCCGGACCCTGATTTATTACCAGAAAAAGCATTGAGAACATTCCGTGTAGACCCTGTGTGGGTGCAAAGCCTGTGGCTTGGTGCGTTGTCGTTGAATGGCCGTCCAGAAATTACAAATAGGCTGTTTACTGAGTGCTATAAAAGGTTGAATAAAGAAATCCCTGGGTATGGTGCCTTTGTTCGTTCAGATATTGTCTGGGCATATCCTGAGCGAGAGATTAAATTTCGCAATATCGGTGAAGACAATATTAGCGATAGCATCGATTTGGATCCGACGAAAATAACCGCCGAACATGGTGATTATATGGCTTATATATCGAGCTTTCATCCGAAAAACATCTATAGTCACAGGCGTATCGCGAGAGATGCTGAAATTTATTTAAGCAAAGAAAGCTTCGACTATCTTTCGCTGTCGCTGCCTGTAGAGAGTTTACACTACGGTGCAAATGTTGATGAAAAAAATAACTATACAAAATCGGTTAAGTATAAAGGGAAAAGCGTTGGTGGACCCGTCGATATTAAAATGCGCCACGCAACAAAATCAATCATTAATGCAACGATTTTGGCCGATAACTTAACTAACTTACTAATGGAAAATAGCGATGATAAATTTTCCTTTAGTTTGCGAGAGGACGGATTCTCATCAGCCAGGTTTAGTCGATTTATGCTAGAGGGAGAGCCGCAGGTTGAGTTCTCGGTGGAGAAATTATCATGAGTATTATATGTGTACCTATTAAGGTTGAAGCGTTGGTCTGTAAAAATGTTACCAATGCGGTGACAACACAGGATGATTTTGAAGAGCTGCCCTATAAAAATGATGAAGGACATGACATCTCGAGTGATGCTGCCAACCTAGCCTCTACAATCACACGTAAAGCTTTTAATAATCGAATGGACCTTTTACCAGGTATACATCTGCATTGGAGGATGCCAGATGCTTTGACGAAAGGCGTGGTTAATACGGAATATGGCAAAGGCGACGACTTAACCTCTATTGATATGCCAACGGTGCCCAACCGGTGGATGGTTGTAAGGACGCTTGTCAAAACAGGTGAGAAGAGGCGCTGGGTTGTAGAAAGCGACTATATACACCCTGCAGATAAGAGACCTGATAATGCAGTATGCATGCCTCGACAGCTACAAGATAAAAGGAAACAGCCTTATTGCTATGTGGGCCGCCAGCTCCCCTTCGATGAGTGGAAAAATGAACTTGATCGTAGCGATCATAAATATTTACAGAATTTAACCGTTCTTGGCTGGGGGTCGCCCTATTTCTCTGCCTTATACACTGATTGTTTTAGTGTCTTTGGTGCACACGATGACGAGTTGATACTGCCTAACGACGTCAAAAAATACCGCTATGAAGTCTACGGCTGGTATTCAGATAGTGATAATGACTATGCGTTACAGTGTGTTGAAAAGGCGTCATCAAATTTCGTTGACGATGCAAAGTCGATTGCCAAATGGTTGGTACCTGATCTCAAAGGTGAGAAAGTCAACGGTATGATTTGCTATGGGCAGGTAGATTTTAGTCACAGCAAAAATATCGATGACACATCGCTTGATAACCTTGGGCAGTTTAATGATACAGAAGTAACCTTAGCTAAAACAGCCAAGGAGGTGGTGTCTAAATACTTGGCCAATAAGTGTGGTGATGATGAACAGTCCATTCAAGCTATTGAAAATCAAATGCAGTCAATGCTGTATAGCGAAGATATTGAAGGGAAGAATATTGATTTCATTAACCGCCTGAAGAACATTCGTCACAAAGAGGAATTTCGCCCTGTTGGCTCAGGCGTGTTGTGGAGCTACGTAGATGAAGGGCGGTTAATGGAGGGTAAAGCCTGCCCTGAAAACGCTAAGGCTAAGGCAATCGATGATGAGATGAAGGAGCGAGCAAAAAAGCATTACCTGCTTTTTAAAAAACATTGTCAGCCGCTGCTGGATAAGCTGAATAGTTTGCAGCAAGAGTTAAATGAGGTTGTGAACAATCGGCAGTACTATTTACGTCTATTGTATAGTGATTGGAGTAAATACATGCAGTGTTTACATCCAGACGAAGCACTTAACTCGGCCTATCCCGATGCGAATCATATAAGGCATATGATTGAGCGAGACACCTTGCCTATGGTGGAAAAGTGCAATAACGATATTCATGTATTGCAGGAAAAAATAGCGGGTACTGACGATCAACTGGGTTCAGTTGGGGCGGTAAACAACTACCTAACTACGCTGATTGCAAATGATTTTACAGAGTTTATGATCGAAGCCGGTGTTGACGGTGTGACTATTGCATCGCCATTGATGAAAATACCGGCACCCCGTTATTGGCAGGTTCAGCCGCCTTCCCTGCTCATTGCAGGCGATGTGATCAAGCAGCCTGATTGGCATGAGGTCGATAAAAATCTGACGGCAGACGATGTGGCTAAGCAACCTAAGCATCTGCGGGGCGACGATATATTGGAATGCAGGTTGGTGGCCGAAGGTAATTCAACATCCCCACAACAGTGGCTTATTAACGATGAAATTAGCACCTTGACGGGATGGCCTAAAGCAATACGTAAATGGGATAGTCAGCCATGGTCGCCGTTGCTGATGGAGTGGCGAATGGATATCTACTCTGACGCTAATAAAAATACAGACAGGATCGCTGGTGAAGAATTCTATGGTGAAAACGTAGTCAGTGATAATTATCGAATCTGTCTCAATGACGCTCAGTATGGTTTGCCTAGCTCCTCTGTTGACCTCATGTTAAAAAATCCAGATAAAGAAGTGATGGATACTCCTGTTTCAATAACTGGTCGCACGCTATTGGCTTTCTCTAACAAGAAAGAGATCAAAGAAAAGCTGGACAAGTTCGCTTCTCTAGACGTGAAGGAGGAGTATAAAAAAATAACTAAGGCAATTGATACCTTCAATAATACAGAGGTGATGATGCAGAGTTTAGATACGCTGCATGATGATATGTTGATGTACAGTGATGCCACTTTGTTAAAAGTGCAAGATCCTTTAGGATTCTCTTCACCGCCTGGCTTTAAGGATAACTTAACAGAACGTGTCGCCAAAGCGACAAAGGGACAAAACTTTAAACTGCCTGTTATTGATCATGCATTCCTACCGATTAAAAGTGGTGAGTGTTCATTGCAGAAGCTGCGGATCGTCGACAGCTTTGGTCGTTTCAAAGATGTATCGTGTAATAAAAAAGGGGGGGCTGATAATAAACCTGAGGTATTCTCAATGCCCCCTCGAGTGCTACAGCCACTACGTTTGTATTGCCGTTGGAAAAATGATATCGACATCGAAAATAATGACTTATCAACACCCGTTGTGGGTTGGCTGTGTTATAACCACTTCGATGAGACGTTGGTAATTTATGATGCTGATGGTGTTGAACAAGGGGCGATGAATTCGGACGGTGAGTGGCTTGACCCTACAGGGAGTTTCGCCGGCCTTAACGATATTAACAGTCGTTCTTTAAAACAGTTTGTGTTGAAAATTATTAGTTTTCATCAGCGAAATCGTATTGTAAAAGCGACACTGAATGAGGTGGCAAATGACAGCGGGGCGTTGTGGGATGCTCTAGTTGAATTGAAGATACTGAGGGCTTTCGATGGCGGTGAGAAGGCTTATTTACAACCAGTGTCGCCAAAGGATTGGCCAGCGTCAGTCGGAGATTTCTCAATAGTAATGGGCCAACTTGAAAAGGCGATGTCAGAGGGCAACCACTTCCCAGCATTAAAGGAAGCGATACTGAAAGCACAGGATAATATCGAGCCGGACTCTGTGCGCCGAGTGGTGGAGGCAGGCACCTTAAAGCCACTGGCTATTGTCAAGGCCAATATTGATTTACAGACGATGGGTCAGCCCGAAGTGAGTAAAAGTTGGTCGGCATTAAACCACGACATCACAAATAACTATCGAATAAATCGTGGCTTTACCAAAGTGAAATTCCCAATAAAAGTTGGTGAGTATAATAATCTTGATGATGGGCTGGTGGCATATTGGCGAGAGAATAATGACGGCTCACTGTCATCACGGGGTTATTTTCCACAATCAGGGATGGAAGATATTTTAGATTATATCGACAGCGCAAACTTCAATGAAAACGACTTAATAGCTTATGTTGATGATGCCGTTGATGAGGGCGTTGAAAATATCCTACACAGCATTGATGACGAGCCTGTGACGCTGTTAATGCTTCTTGACCCGGAGGCATGTACACATATTACGTCGGGAACTGTACCACGGAAAACTCTTAGTCTAGAGATGCATTGGTACATCGATGCACTGGAGAGTATTCGCTCTTACTATTTTGCGGCACCAATGATTACGCCGGTGAGCGGTCTCTCTTTGCCGCTGCCACAAGAGAAAACATGGCAGTGGTTACAGCGTAACCGGTTCGGTGGTCTTGATATGTCGGTTAGTAGAAAGGTGGTAAGCAGAGAGAAGTTTATTAGTGGTGGCTATGAAGAGCTCCACTGGCAGAAATTACAACAAGCTAAGGTATTGCTAGATGTGCCGGAATGGCCTGGCCATGCCTACTTTTACGAAGTGGATGCTGCTGAGCTGGAGGAAGATTTAGAGGCGGAGTGGGAGGCTATACGAGGGCACATTATGGCGGTGAGTGAGCGCGATATCACGACGCCAGATAGTTTGCCCCCACTCGATGTTAGAACGAAAATTGTAGAAGGTTGGTTGACACCACTGTCTCCCCCTTTGCGGAAGTAGAGTCTAGTCAGTTTTAATAATCAAATAATAGTGAAAGGTGAAGCAATGAGCAGCGTAAATGATGTTGAGATCTACCCGCTTAATTCAAGTGACCAATTGACAGGCTTGAGCGTCGTAGCTGATGAGCGATTTAAGCAATGTGCAGAGTTAATAGGTGGTGGTTCAGAGTTATCGTTAGCTGATGTAACTCATGCGGCATCGGCAGAGCGCTCCACAACCATGAGCGAGCAAGGGTTCACGGCAAGCGTATGGGTTAAGCGGACAGAGGTCGGTAGTGCTTTTAGTTTTCTGGGTGAGGAAGGTTTCTCATGTGACGGATATGGCCGACTCTCGCTTCTCTGGGAAAAGCAGCAGGCGATGCTTGATGTTGGGCGGTGGCATCATATTCTGCTGAGGAAAAGTGCTAGTAGTGCTGAGCTATACCTTGATGGTAAGAAGGTCGGCTCACTTTATATACCTGATAATTGGCGATTTAATAGAGTTTATGAGCAGGGCAGCATTGTTGTAATGTATGACTTGATAAACCCCTTCTATGAATCAGCACTTTGGACGGGCATGGTGACTATTGGGGATGATGTGAAGCCGCGTGTTTTTAAGGCGACACGCTGGGCTAGAGGAGACATACCGAGAGGCGAGGGCGCCAAGGAGGGGGAGTTAAATCCGTGGGTTGAAATCGATGAACCCTCGGGAAGTTGGTTGAAATTGAATGAGCAATCCAACGACTTCACTTATCGTGTTTCGCAGGGAAAAATTCGTTTAGCTCAGCAGCATATGTACCCTTGTTTATTGAACGATCAGCAGGCCTACCAAGATTACTATAGTAATTTACCGCCGGTGTTGATGACGTCAAAAGATGCCAGTCCACTAGATGTTAATATCGTTACGACGAATAAGGGCGTTGTTTCAACGTTGCAAAGTAAGGTCTACAATAAGCTCTATATAGAGGCCGATCATACGCAGCAACATGGTATTGTTTTTGAAAATAAAAATAGCATTGATATCGTATTTTACCCCTTTGCTTTTGATGAAACAGTAGAGCCGGAAAATTTAGTTGCTGGCCCGGATAACTACCATTTACAGCTGCGATTTCGTTACGGCACCTTTGTTATGTCTAATGATATACCTGAGATTGTTATTGATAATGAGAATATGGACAACTGGCATGTATCATCGTTAGAGCCATGCCCTGAGGATGGCGGTTGGGCGTTCTATTTTTTGTCGAAGCAGGAGACAGTGTTAGCGGCAAGTGAGACGCTATCGTTTACCTTAAGGTATGAGTCTGCAGATAGCGCACTCGGTGCCCGCAGTACTAAGATGGCCTTCTTCTATAAGGGGATGAAGTTTGATGGTGGCGGTGAAATAAAAGGCGATAGGCTTAAGCAGGTCGATATCCTTAACTTATCGAGTAACAATCCTTATATTGAGAATATAAATAGAAGTGTAATAGATGCGAACAAAAAGGTTGATCTGATTGAATCTAGATTGCTGGAAGATATCGGGAAAATCTCTGTGGCAGATGAAACTCTGAAAAAAAACTACGATAAATTGTGTAAGCAAAATACGAGGTACACTATTGAAGCAGATCCTAACGATAGTAATATAGGAAATATTTTGGCTATGCTTTTTGAATTTACCTCTGAGTTGGATAAGGAAGTTGATACTCGAGCGAAAGTATTTAATGCTGAAATAGATGCTGCTGAGAAGAAGCAACCTTTAGGGGTTTACTATGATGCCCCGAGAGGATTGGTATGCAGTGGAAATTCCTCAATTGTTATTACACTATTGAATAAAACGGCTGGTGACTTAACTTTTAATACTGATGAGAAGTATGACGATAAAAAATATAATGCAGTAGTTATTAAGATACACCTACCTTATGGCCATGGTGATAAGCATTCTCTGGCGAACTCTAGCGGCCTTCCTTCAGCTAAGCAGGCTAAAGTAACGAATGTTGATAATCTTTACTATGATTTTGAGTACACGGGGAAATCTGAATTAGCTATAACTTTTGAGTGGAAGGTTACTAAGCCCTTTACGCTGCCAAAAGGTGGCTCTATCCAGCTTTCAATCGACGACATTCCTATAAACGATCAACCTGGTCACTGCCCGTTAAGAATTGAGATAATGAATCTAAGCGGTTACGCGGACTCTTCGCTGACTATGCCAGTATTAAAGACGACTAATGATTTAGCGCTATTGGCAGGGAATGGCAAAGTATGCATTGGCTCAGGTGCCGGCGAAAAAAGCAGTGACCTAGAGGTCAGCGGAGACCTGCAGGTCAGTGGTGCCCTGTCTTCGAGTGGCGGCATACTCAACTTGACCAGTAAGTTGGCAGCGGAGCAAGATGTCGAAATTAACGGCAGATTATCTGCGGCAGATGGCACACTTAACCTGATCAGTAACCTGAAAACAGACAATAACGTCGAAATTAATGGCGATTTATTTTCGTCAAATGGTCAGCTTAACATCAAGAAAAGCCTTGTTGTTGAGGAGCGTATTCACGATGAGTATGGTCAGGTTCTCGGTGTCCCTATTGGTGCCGTCATCATGTGGCACGGTTATGAGAGTGACATCCCGACAGGCTTTAGGTTTTGCAATGGCGAGCATGGCACGCCTGACCTTAGAGGTCGTTTTATCGTTGGCGCGGAAAATGATTACAGTGCAGCTGATGATTATTCGTTAGATAGTGAAGGGGGGAGGGAGGCGATCGAGCTTAAGACGAGTGAAATGCCAAAGCATACACACGGTGTTAACGATCCAGGTCATCATCATCTGACATACAAACCATACGAAGTCTGGAACTCGGATACGCACAGCTGTGATACCGGTGGTGATGGTAGGTCAGATGGGCATAATCATGTGAATCATAATGTTACTGGTATTAGTATCGTTGAGGAGGGGGGGAGCGAAGCCCATGAAAATCGACCGCCCTTCTACGCCTTGTATTACATAAAACGGGTAAGTTAAAGCATCATCGAATGCTGTAAATTAGCCTTGCAGCACGTGTCGGTCGTTGCAAGGCTATCTTGAAAGTTGAGTTAATAACACACCTATTTGATTCGGTCGCTTAACTTTGCTGTCTTTAGGCGGCAGGGGTAAGTCATCTCTGAAATCTATATGAGGGCGTGGGCGAGGGGGTTGTATGGCTGATAATGATTTTTTAATGAGGTTACTGAGTATTGTGCCAGAAGCCTGGGATGATATTTTACATGATGCGCGCGGACTGGAGGCGAAGCTGTCGGTGGTCGACGTGCTTGTTGGAGAAAAAGCACTGGTTTTAAAGGATTTTCTGAACAATTATTTTCCAGATGAGGAGTTGATGCGCAGTGTTGTTGCCATTATTGATAGGTTTAAGTCACTCGCTTTATACAGAGATTACAGTCGTGTTGAAATTGATGTGGCGGCATTAGAGTCTATTGATTTTTCGACAGAAGACGCTGCTTATATTGACGCTTTGTTTGATGCCTTGAGAGAAGTTATCGAAGCCGTTGGCTTAAAAGATGTAGGTCAACTGCAAGAAAATATTAAGCAAGCGCTCGATTTTAGTGGGCTTAACTTCGACGACGCCGAGGCGATCAAGAGTAGTAAGGCGCTTAAGATTGCCCAGCTCAGTCATTGTGTTGATGAGCTGTTGGTTGAACTCTTGGCTGCTCGCTTTGGCGGCGCTACGCGTGATGCCTATCAGCGCGCAGTCAAGTCGCTACAAGAGGTCAGCGATGTGGCGATCGATGTGGCGATGGCGGAGGGTCAGGAGGACGAAGACGAAGATGAAAAAAATAGCACGCTTGATAAGATCGAGAGGAGTGTCAGTCAGCTTGAAGGCACCGATAATGAGCGGCTGCAATCATTGGCATCAGAGGCAAAGAAAGCGACGGAGTGCTACCGTAGTATTGAGCGAACAGTGAAGGCGGACAGTGAAAAATACAGCTTTAAGGAAGAGTCTGTTTCGCCAGAATCACTAAAAGACTTGGTGAGCAGCTGGGTATTGATGCTGGCCAATACAGCGTCTAACATGCTGACTGGGGCAGCAGCAGAGCTTGTCGCTCAATTGCCGGCTGCCGTTGATGCGATACTGTTAAAGCTACCCGATGATGTTATCGAGGGGCTTTTACTTCTGGTTGATTTTCGGGATGTCGATAGTGTCGAGTCACTTTTTGACCAGCTTTATCACTCGCGAGATGAGGTTAATAGCTATCTTATGGCGATGTCTTGTCCGGAAATTTTCCGGCATTACACCGTTGAAACCCTCGGCAAGTTAGATACCGAGGGTGTTGATTTAAGCTCATATGTGCTGCTATTAAAGTTCTTCTTGCAGCGTTTCTCAACTGAGATAGAACGTTTTTTGCCCGATTCGGTCAATTGTTATTTGGGTGAGGAGGGGGCGATTGGTTTTGTTGAAAAAATAGAAGCAGTGCTTAGCTACCTTAAACAGCTTCCAGTCAATTATAAGATGCTGGATGAGTTTGATATTGAGGCTATGTTTAGAGCGGCAGATATTAGGGATGATGGAGAGCTCGTGGTAATGAAAGGGCCTAACGATGCTCAAAAAGCAAGCACACAGCAAACGAATAACAATCATAATGAAGCTGTTAATAACAATGCCAATAATAAAGAAGATGCCAATAATAAAGAAAATAAAAATAATAAAGAAGATACCGATGGCGCTAAAAAGGATGCTTTGTCTGATATTCATGGTGATAATCGTGGGCTTAATGAGCGTGGTACTGATGGCGATACTGGTCACGATACTGTTGATACTGCTCTCAGTGATTTTAACGCGCAAGCAGAAGATATGCAGCAACAGATTGCAGGGGCGATCGAATCCTCAAACACCACGAAACAGTGGTTGAATTTTGCCATCACCATGTTAGATCAAGCGGGCTATTTTGATAATATTATTGAAGATGAAGAGGTTGCAGAGATTGTGGTCGATCTATTAAAAGGCGACCCCTGGCGTTATTGGAAAGATAAATATGGTGACGAATTTCAAGCAAGTTATACGCAGTTTGGTCAGCAGTTGCAACAGGACAACCCCTTTGCCAACCTCCCTGCTAAGCTATCTATCGCCACTTTGATTAATTATCTCGAGAGCTTTGTCGGCAAGGCGCTAATATCGCTTGTTACGTTACTGCAGCGCTCGATTGACCTAGCCTCAGACGTACTGAAAAATCTGATTAAACTGCTGAGGCATTGCAGGTTTCCCGATGTCGTTATTACAAGCTGGCCTTGTAATGTCTTGTTCTCCGACAACAACGTTAATCTCTTGTGCTTGTTGTTTGCACTGCCGAGCAAGGTTGTTGATCAATTGCTGATGCTATTGCTTGATGTATTGGCGGCACAGCCGGCACCGCCAAGCTAATTATGCTGCCCCTCTTCTACTGTAGGGCAGAAAATTCGCCACCCTCCGCGCTCATTAATTGAGTGCGTTTCCTCTAAAGATAAGAAAGGAGTTATACCATGGATTTAGAAAAAGAGCTCGGTAACGCCTTAGCGTGCTCCAGTGAGAGCTGGAACCGGAAAATGCGCCGTAATAGTGTCGAGCATTCATGCGATGTAGTGAGTGGCATATTGGCCTCTACTTCTAACGCATTGAATACAGCGCTTGAGATTGTGGCGACGGAGCAGGAGCACAACAAGGCTCTATTGGCGGAAGATTTACAGGACAAAAAGAGGTGCTGGGAATATTATGGCCTGCTCATAGAGCATAAGCGTTATATAAAAAAGAGTCGTGCCGTCGTTAGTGAAAGTGGTGGTGCTAGTAAGCCAGAGGAGTATTATTATATAAACCTCGGAGGCCTTAAAGAGATTGAGGATGTAAATACGTTGGATAAATTGGCAATGTGCGATGACGGGATTGATGGCGCGATAAGCGTTCTTGGTTCCGATAAACAATCGTCACCGATTGTCATTAACTCTGGAGGAACGTATACCAAAGAAGAATTCGTAACGTTTGTTGAGGGTCAACAAGATCTAGCGTTGGAACAATATTATCTCTGTAGCAAAACAATTGGGGCGCTCAAGGATACGTTTGATTACCTCTATAAAAACATCCTTCATGAAAAATATTTGTTTAGCATTTTTGGTGGAAAAGATGACGGGCTCAATGAAAAAAAATCGACTCTTCAGCAGTCAAGGCGAGTATTGTCACACATCAGCAGCGCCTCCAAGCTGGTCGAGCATAGTGTGAATACTTTGATTAAACTGAGAATGAAAAAGTATGCCCTCTACGCGGAGGATATTGCACCGAATCCGCTCTACGCCACCTATTTGACGAATCTAGCAATAGGACGTAACTTATTAGATAAAGATAATGAAAATAAAGACGTTAAAATAGAATCAGTCAATATCCATAACGTCGATAACGAGAAGAAAAAGAGTTCCTTGACGAGTGCTGTTGAAGGCTATAGTGATAAGCAAGGTGGTGGCTGGTTCAAATACTACCGTCTGCAGCCGAGGTCGGTACACTATAAAAACCTACTTAAGATAGATCAGTGCCCGACCAGCTCGGCAATTAAGAGTGCAATAGATCTTGTTGATCTTGATATCAAAGGATTGCAAGTTAAGCTTAATGATCTAGCGTGTTATGGGCTGATAGAGAAGTACGGCAATGACTGTGATACGCTGCTCAAGCATCGTAAGCAATGCCTTGAAACCCTACAAGCAATACAAAACCTAAGCAAAGATAATGTTGTACAACTGTCCGCAACAAAGAAAAAAATTATGACGGCTATAGATCAGTCGGAACTTGAAAATGATGGTTTGAAAGCATTGTATGACGATTATATTGCTAATAAAACTGATCAGACTGCTAGTCTGTTTATATCGCCTCTGATCGTTTACATTAACTCTAAAAATGATGATCGTAATATTCGTCGGAAATATGCTGAGGCTATTAATCTATGGGATCGTGCTATAGATCCTATCGTTGAAGCCAATTTTAATAATGCATTAAAATCCTATGAAGGTCTGAAAGATTCTGTAGGTCAAATGGGCTTGAATGGAAATCAGAATAATGAATTTAAGAACCTATGTGATGCTCTCAAACCTCACTATTCGGAGGCTAGAAATATGAACAGGGAAAGTGGAATGCTGCAGTCTTCGAATGCCGATGCCATTTGTGATAATATCAATGCTGCTATAGACGAATATGAAAGGAGTTACCTACAAGAAGATAATGACGGTCGCGGTGCTAAGATTAACGGTGCTAATCGTGTCGCTATTATAAAGCGGTTAACTACTTTAAAAGATGGTGTGTCAAGCTGGAAGAGCGCTATTGAACTGTTTGCTGCAGCTAGGATGAAGAATAATAGTGTTAAGTATAAAGACTTGATGGAACAAGCGCTGAAACAATGGACATCACGATTTAGGTTATCTTTAAAAAGTAAGTGACAAGATAAACTGTTAGCTTATCTCTCCCTTATCAAGCGGTATAGTGCGGTTGACGAAAATTTGTTAATCTAGCTGGACGGCAAGTAAAGGAGAGAGATCAGTGAATAAAGTTGTCATTGTTACCGGTGGTGGCCGTGGTATCGGCGCTGCCACATCGATATTATTGGCTGAGCAGGGCTACGCCGTGTGTGTTAATTACCGTCAGCGCCGCCAGGAGGCGGAGGCAGTGGTCTCTGCCATTCAGTCTAAAGGTGGCCGAGCATGCTGCTTTGCCGCCGACGTTACTGATGAACAGCAGGTGGTTGCGCTGTTTGATCATGCTGAGCAACAGCTGGGCAAGATAACCCACCTGGTCAATAATGCCGGCATTCTTTTTACCCAGTCCACGCTCGCTGATCTCACCCTCGAACGCTTTAATAAGGTACTCACGACGAATGTGTCGAGCTGCTTCTTGTGCAGTAGAGAAGCTATCAGGCGCATGGACGACGGTGGCGCTATTGTCAACGTATCATCGGCGGCATCGCGCACCGGTTCGCCGAATGAGTACGTCGACTATGCGGCCTCTAAGGGGGCAATGGATTCGCTGACCAAGGGCTTATCGCTGGAGCTGGCGGCAAGAAATATTCGTGTCAACGCGGTTCGTCCGGGCTTTATTGCTACCGAGATGCATGCGGATGGCGGGGAGGCCGGCCGTGTCGAGCGCTTAGCCCCGTTGATCCCACTGCAGCGTGGCGGCACTGCTCGAGAGGTGGCATCGGCCATCGCCTGGCTGTTGTCTGATGAGGCCTCATACGTAACCGGCTCGTTTATCGATATTGCCGGCGGTAAGTGATTGCACTGCTGACTGAATGACGGTGAGCCTGCGCTGATGGTAGGTTCGCTGTCTCTTCTTTTCTTCCTTAATTATCCTGCGATATTTATTCTAAATATACTGGCTTTTTAACATGGTTGTGAGCCCTGTCGTAGAAGTAATTCAGTGATTTTATTCTTGTTGCTGTCATTGTAGTGATCGGCATAGTTAAAAAATAATAATATTTCGTCGAAGGAAAGCGCCTGATTGGGCGGGTTTTATCAGCGGGTTATGCTGAGAGGCGACGATATGATCAAGCTTGGCGTTGACAGTTTAAATGCTTTGTTAAGTAAGCAATTGTTACAGGAAGATAACGTGCAATTGCAATAACTGTAAAGTACTAATGTAGCAGAGGGCATGGAGTTGATAGGGAGGTTAAGAAATGTTGAAAGCACATTTTATCTGATGCAAAGTGAGCCGACGGGAAATACACTGGTTGTCACTCACGTTGTACCTTCCAGGACCTAGATCCGCAGTCGATACCAGGGCCATTACGGTGGTAAAAAGTATCTGTTATCAAGGATAGTACATGCTTTTATTTTATTCGCAATCATGTGGTTCCCGATTCTTTTATCGCGACAAAGCTGCTCGATCGACTTGTGGTCTTACTACTCAAAGAACGGAAAAACGCTGTTGAGCTGCCTCCGAGGTGACATATATGAAACAGAAGGCTGGCTAGCTAATGACAGCGTGATGTTGTCGATCATGATAAAAATATGAAGCTGTTGCTTCATGGAGGCAGTTCCTATGCAATCGAAATTAAGGAAAAATTTAGCGCTGTTGGCATCCTGCCTGGCTTTTATTATTGTCATACTGGATGTGAGTGTGGTGAATGTTGCGCTAGAGAAACTGCACAGTGACTTTCAGGGTACGCTATCTACCCTTGAGTGGGTCGTTAATGGTTATACGTTAACTTTCGCCGCCTTTCTGCTGACCTCAGGGGCGCTGAGTGATCGTTATGGCCCCAAGCGCATTTTCATTTTGGGCTTTATCTTGTTCGCCGTTGCCTCGCTGTTCTGTGGCCTGGCCAACGACCTGCCCACTCTGGTTGTTTTTCGCTTCTTACAAGGCATTGGCGCGGCGTTGGTGGTGCCCACATCGCTGGCTATTATCAATCACACTTTTACCGACAAGGATGAGAGAACCAAAGCAATTAGCTTATGGGCCGCCGCCGGCGGTATGGCGTTAGCGTTGGGACCAGTGTTCGGTGGTTTACTGATATCGCTGATTAACTGGCGAGCTATTTTCTTCGTTAATATGCCGATCGCTATCGTCGGTGTTGCTCTAGCCTACTTTTATACCGTAAATACACTTCCGAGTAAAAAGCGCGTGATCGATGTGGCCGGTCTAGTGCTCAATGCATTAACCCTTGGTGGTTTTACCATTGTTATTATTCAGGCGAATGAGTCGGGCTGGTTGTCGCCGGAAGTACTCGCGGGTCTTGTCATCGGCATCGTTAGTTTGATTTTATTTATCATCGTTGAGAAACGTCATAGTGATCCGATGCTGCCACTGGGGTTGTTTTCTAATAGTCATTTTACATCTTCAGCCTTGATCGGCGTGTTGGTTAACTTCTCTTTTTATGGTTTGATATTTCTCTTTAGTCTGTTCTTTCAATATGCGTGGAATTATAGTGCGCTGGAGACCGGCTTAGCGTTCTTGCCGATGACGGGGGCGATCATGATCGCCAACTTAATGTCGGCAAAAATGATTGTTAATCTGGGTTATCGCTCGGTGTTGTTCATCGGTGGAATTATTGCTACCGGTGGTTACCTGTGCATTATTCCCTTCATGGGTAGTGGCAACTTCAGCTATATTTTGTTGCAGTTCGTAGCGGCGGGCATCGGCATCGGTTTGATGGTGCCCGCGATGACCAACGCGATGATTAATTCTGTTGACTCCGACTATATCGGTGTTGCATCGGGGGTGCTCAACGCTTCAAGGCAAGTCGGCGGTCTACTCGGAGTGGCCACCATGGGGCTAATTGTTGGCGGTGTCTCATCCGACCACTTTGTCAGCGGCTTGAGCTCGGCGTTAGCACTGGCCTCGTTATCATTGGTTATAGCTTTAATTCTCAGTACATTAGGTTTACGAGCCGTGACCGCCTCTACCTGTGAATAACCCCCGTAACGCTGCCCTAGTGAGTAGTGTCATAGCTTTTTCTTTTTCTTTTCCCTCGCCGTGGTCGTAGCGTGCTGCCGAGCTACTTCTGCAGGTATTGTTGGGTAATCTCTTCCATGAAGGTTAGCATGGCGCGCAGCCGTGGTGACAGTGCGGCCTTACTGGCGTAGACGGCGTAGATATCCACATCGGGGCTGACCACGAGCTGTGGCGCTATCTGGGTAAGCTGCCCTGTCGCCACGAGCGGCTGGCAGTAGATGTCCGGGAGCAGCCCGACGCCGGCCCCCATGGCGACGGCGTCGCGCACCATCAACACGTCTTCTAACTGGTTGGCCTGTGGGAATGTCACGGGGCGCTCTTCACCTTCAGCCGTCTGTAGGCGGAAGCTGGATGGGTAGTTTTGCTGGTCGTGATAAAACTGCACGTGTTGCTGCAGCTCTGGCCAGTCGCCGTGCGCCAGTTGCGGGTGAGCGGCTAAATAGTCTGTTGAACACATCCAGCAGAGCTGTATATGGGCGAGGCGCTTGGCATAGAAGCCTGAGGGGGCCAGTGGCCCCAGCTGGATTGCCAGATCGAGTTTATCCTCAAACAGTTTAGGGGTCTGTGCCATCACGCTGAGGCGCAGACGTATATCGGGGTAGCGTGCGCTGAAATCGGCTAGGCGGGGCGCCATCACCTCGCGGGAGAAGGCCAGTGTCACCGCAAGATGCAACTCACCGCTGAGCGCCTGCTGCCCCAGCTCTGCGCCAACGGCGTCGATACTCGCCAGTAGCGGCTGTAACTGTTGGTAGAGCTGCTGGCCGTCAGTAGTGAGCCGAAGGTGGCGACTGTTGCGCTCGAGCAAGCGGCGCCCCAGGCGGTCTTCGAGCCGTGTCATGGCGCGGCTGACGCTGGATTTCTGCATGTTCAGCCGGAGTGCAGCCTGAGAGATGCTCTGCTGCTCGGCGACGGCGACAAACAGTGGAAGGTCGTTGAGATTCCAATCCATAACGGCGCTCTATTGTGGAGGATGAACACTATGTTAAGCCATTGTCTGGCACTCGGCCAGCGGCAGCGCTGTGGCAACTGAGCGGCCCTATATTCGCAGCTCGAATACGTTTGCTGCAACGCAGCGTTGTGATTTTACAACTACTGCGCAGCTGGCAAAGCTCGCACAATAGCGGCTATAGGCTTAGCAGGAGAGTAAAGATTGAAAAATACCTTGTCGTTGAGAACGTTGCCGTTGAGAACGTTGCCGTTGAGCGCATTGCCGTTGAATACATTGCTGCATGAATACATTGCTGCCATAACCCCGTGCCGGGCTGTTGTTACTGCTGAACAGAGGGGGAGGCGGTCATGAGCAGTGCTAAGGTTAGCGGCTTAACGCGTCTCTGTCTGCTGTTGGGCAGCAGCCTGTTGGTGATGGCCAACGCCGCCATCGGGCCATCGTTGGCCGAGTTGAATCGGGTTTTTCACGATCCCTTTGCCGTCTCGCTATTGATGACGCTGCCCGCACTCGCGGTGGTTATCTGTGCGCCGTTTGTCGGGCGGCTGATGCAGTTGCTGGGGGAGAGGGCGACGCTGCTGTTGGGCTTGCTGATCTATGGCTTGGCGGGCAGTAGCGGGCTGTGGTGCGACTCTCTGAACGTGCTGCTGGCCTTCCGTCTGCTCTTCGGTGTCGGTATCGCCCTCTGTATGACGGTGATTAATCACTTAATTGGTGACTATTTCGAGGGGCGTGCGCGCACGCACTTTCTCTCCCTGCAGGGCGTGGCGGTGAACCTGGGGGGCATTATCTTCGTCACCATCGGTGGTGCGTTGGCGGCGCAGCACTGGCGCCTGCCATTTGCGATCTATCTGCTGGCACTGTTGGTGTTGCTGTTGTCGTTCAAGGGTATCAGCAACCCTCGTCAGCTGTCGCTAACGACTCAGTCGCGTCTTCGCTTGCGTGATATTAGGCGCATGCTGCCGTTTTATTTTCTGTCGCTGTTGGGCATGTTGCTCTATTACATTATTCTCATTGAGCTGCCGTTTACGCTGCATGCTCGGTTGGCCTTTGATAGCGCGCACACTGGCATGTTAATGGGGGTGATGAGCGTGTTATCGGCGCTGGTGGCCTACCTCTTTCGACATGGTTTGGCGAAGTTTGGTGATCGTTGTTTGATGGTGGTGTGCTTTACCTGCTTTGCTATTGCACTGCTGTTCTTGTTTCTAACTTCTTTGTTGTGGGGCGTCTATGTGACGATTGCCTTTGCCGGCGTCGCCTTCGGGCTGTTATTGCCGACGCTCAGCCATCTGGTGATCTCCTCCTGTAGCGCGGCACAGCGTGCGCGTATGGTCAGCGGCTTCGTGATGGCTTACTTCCTGGGGCAGGCGCTGAGTGCGGTGGTGCTGAAGCTACAGTCTAGCTTGCCTACGGGCTGGTTGTTCATGGGCTTGGCATTGCTGGCCGTCGTTGTCGCCGCGGTGTTGTGGCTGCAGGGTTTCGGTAAGGCGACGATGATTACCGCGCAGCCGTTGGAGCAATACTGATGCAACTGCAGCGAGTGGGGGATGTCGCCCCCGTGACCATGCAGCAAGCGGGCTCGCTGACGCAGTTGTTAAGGGCGCGCTGTGACGACATCATTATTCGTCCGCTGGCTGAGGGGCAGCGGCCAGGCCAGCGTTATTTTCGTGAGAGCTTGTTGCTGAGTGACGATCGAGTGCTGATCTGGGCTTACTCCCGCCTGCGCTCGCAGCAGCGGCAGACGATCGATCGCTTCTGCCATCTGCGTGGGGGCTCGCTGGGAGAAAAGCTGCTGTTTGTCGAGCCGTCGATACAGCGCAGTCCACTGCAGTTTTATACTGTCGATCAACTGCCGGAGCAGTACGCTGAGTTGGCCGCCGGTCGGCCGTTGTACGGGCGCTATTCGCGTTTTTGTTGGCCACAGCAGTCACTGAGTTTATTTGAAGTTTTCTTCCCAGAGGCGCACCGTGTGCTGGCGTGCCGATAACATGAATGGAATTTGCTCTGGCAGATAGCGAGTAAGGGGGGATTGCAGGCGGGAGAACTTTGATCTGTCTGTAAGAGGGGGCGATACACGGTCATGGTAACTAGAGTTTTCTGATATAGAACGATACGTTGGTTATTTCCTCGGGGTGTGTAAATGAAAATTTCAACGTTGAGTAAAGTCATTTTATTGGTGGCGATGTTGGCGGGCTGCAGCACTGCTGATAGTCGGGTGGCTGGTGATAGCGTTGCCAGTGCTGCACATGACGTGACGGTTAGCAACGTCCGCGAATCAGTCGATAGCGGGATGCAGCAGAAGGCTCCTGCGCCAGTTATCGATCTCTCTTCGTGGAGTCGCTACGAGCAGTCCGTTGTCGATATCAGCGCGAGATTGTCGGAAGATGAAAAGCTTGAATTTGAGCAATCCCTGGAGGGCGCGATTTGGAAAATTGCGCTTACTGAGGAAGACTTTGACTGGGAGGATAAGGTTTCCTTTCTCAGTAATAAGACGGTAAAGGAGCAGTTGGCGGGGAAGACTGGCCTGCAGATAATCGAGCAGGCTAAGACCCCCGGGGAGGCAAGAGTAATTGATCTTTCATCGCTGTCTAACTACAAGGCTTCTGTGTTGAAGATGCGCTATGAGCTGCCTGAGAATAAGGGGAAAGAGTTTTTCGCGGCGATGGATGTTGTGCTGAGAAACTTAGAATCCTCAGGTGCCATCGATGGCCTCAGCAGCCCAGAGCAATTCTTGGTGAACGAAGAGGTTAGGAAGGCGCTGGCGGGGAAGACTGCCGAGCAAATAATCGATCGCGCGAAACAGCTACAGAAGTAACATCGTGTCGGCTGATCGTGTGCAGGGGCGTATGATGGTTGAGCGGTATCTCCACTCAACCATCGTGCGACGGGTTACCAACGGCTGCCGTTAACGAGTTTTGCTTTTTCTCGTCGACGCCATTGTAGGGTGAGGCTTAGTGTCGCCATCATCACGAACACGCAGGCCATGGCGAGCTCGGTGTTGGCGATATGACTCACCAGCAGCGTGAGTAAAAACATCCCGCCCATCTGTAGCGAACCGTAGATTGCACCGGTCTGTCCCTTGTGTTGAGGAAACAGGTAGAGCGCACTGACGGCGGCCATGCTGGTGGTGAGACCGGCACCGAAGCAATAGACGGCGACACTGGTTAGCATCAGGGCAAAGCTGCCGATGCCCAGGTTACCGACCAAGCCGAGGCTACCGATGGCCATGATGATGCTTGCCGCCAGTAACAGCTGTCTTTCGCTGAAGCGCTGCTTTAGCAGGTTGTTAAACACCAACCGTGCACTGATGGTGCTGCCGATCAGCACCAGCGAGGTGAAACCAAAGCTGTGCGCGGCAATGGCGTAATCTTGCTGGGCGATAAAGGCGCCCATCAGATAGAAGACGATAATGCCGCCGTTTGAGACGATCATCAGCAACAGGTAGCGCAAGAAGGCACCGTTGGAAGCGATCATCCAATAGTCTTGTGCAATGTTCTTCAGCTTGACGGCGTGCACATTTTTCTGCTGATTTGTTTCGCGTAGAAACAGCAAGACCACCAGGAAGATTGTCGTCGCCAAGCCGAGCATAAACCAGAAGTTTGCCTGCCAGCCGAAATGACTCTGTAGTACACCACCAATCGTTGGTGTTAGGCCGGGTAGGGTTAAAAAGAGAATGCCAAACCACGACATGATGCCGATGAGCTGCTCCTTCGTCAGCGAATCTTGCAGCAGTGTGCGGCACAGTAGATAGAGCGCGCCGACGCCGACACCTTGCACCAAACGTCCCAGAATAAGCACGTTAATATCTTGGCTGCTGGTGCAGATTAGCGAGCCCAGGGCGAACAGTAGGCTGCCAAAGATAGCGATGGGGCGACGGCCGTAGCGCTCTGACAATGGGCCACAGCACAGCTGGCTGATGGCGACAAAGATGAAGAAGATGCTGACGGTTTGCTGCACGGTGCCGCCGGAAACATGTAGTGCGCTGGCCATGTGTGGCAGGCTGGGGGCGTACATGTCTGAGGCGAAGAAATAGCTGCTTGCCATCAATAGGCTGATTGCCACGAGTTGAAATAAAGGCATGATAAACCCTCCCTTGTTGAACATGCCGTTATTTTACTTGGATTAACTCTTTGCAGCTTTGGTCGAGGCGACAGCTGATTGCGCCTTCGCGCCAACTGCTCGAGGGTGAGCTAGTGAGCGCTCTGCCCGCGCAGGAACTTATTGAAGGCGGTGGAGAAGGCAGAGAGGCTGTTGTAACCAAGATCGAGGGCAATCTCGGTATGCGCGATACCCTGTCGGTTGAGTTGTTGTGCCTTCTCCATCACGATCTGCTGTCGTAGGTTGCGGAAGGGCTGGCCGAAGCATTTTTGAAATAATCGATTCAGCGTCCTTGCCGAGGCACCACAGCTCTCGGCAAAATCCTCGAGTGACAGCTTGATGTCGGGCTCTAAGGTGAGGCGCTGAATAACCGGCAGCAGGCGTCTGTCGACCTCACCGGTCGCTTTGCAGCCATCATCCTTGACTGTCTGCTGGCTTAGCTGGTCTTTCACTACCGCCAAATAGTGTGCGGGGATCTCATCGTTGTTATCGATCTTGGCCTCGTTAATATAGCGCATTAGCTGCACAAATAGGCCGTCGACGGTGAGCGTGCACATGGTGTCGCTGAAGCTTGGCAGTTCTTCAGCTTGGGTGTATAGCACGCTGATCCGAGTGTTTTTTAGCACCTCGAGACGATGCTCGACGCCGCTTGGTATCCAGAGCAGCTGACCACTGACGGCGAGAGTGCTGTCGCTACGAGTGGCGATGATGCAGCAGCCGGAATGTATATAGGCCAGTTGCACCTTGTCATCGTGTTGATGAAAGTGCTTCTCGAAGGCTTTGGCGTAGGATCTAAGGTGATGAATTAGCGGCATGGACGGGCCTGAACGTTCGATGGGTGATCGTGTCATTATATGTCAGTGCGCCCGCACTGGCGAATGACGAAAACTGGAGGGGGGGAAGTGAAAAATTGAAAGGTGGTAAGCGGTGATTGAAAAGTAAAAGGTAAAAAGTAAAAAGTAAAAAGGGAGCGTAAGGCGAGACAGATGCTGCCTGCTCTGGCTGATCATCATGATAGGCCAGGGCAGGCGTGCTGAGGGAGGTCTGGCGATTACTTTATGCGTGAGCCCAGGTCGCGGTCCTCGCTGCTGCCTTGCACAACGGCACTCAGTTCGTCGACCTTGCTCAGCTTTCCGTCTTTAAAGTAGTAGAAAGCCAAGAAACGCAAGACTGCCTCCGAGCCATCCTTCTTGTTTAAAGCGATGGTGTGAATCTCAGAGATGACACCGTCCTTGTCGATGCTGACATCCTCAAAGCGTATTTTGGCGCCGGTTAGCGACTGCTGTAGTACGCTGACGTGCGCTAAGAAATCGGCACGGCTATTAATCTTGCCGCCAAAGACCTGTACGAAGTCATCGCTAAGCTCGCTTTCCATTGCCTCTGGGTTATTGAAAAATGTTCCAAAGGTCTGACGGAGATAGTGGTTGACTTCTGGGTGACCAATATCGTCGAAGCTCATTTCGACTGGCATTGCCTGCGTCATCGCGCTACCTGTGAGCAATGTTAGGGCGATTAGTTGGCTGCGAAAAAATGTTTTCATGATGAATCCTCATGGTTAATGTCAGCTTAATGTAAGTGTTAATCGGTGGTTAAGCTTTCGAGGTGACGCCATCGACTATGGTCTACTCGCCATTGTCTGAAATAATCGCTTGAAGTCCCTGTCTGTCATTCCAGAACTGTTTGCTCGAGAGTGTTTTATGTCCATTTTTGGCGGTGTTTTAAGAGGTTTAAAACACCGCTGTTATAGAAATTTTAAAAACAATAAACGTCAACAGGAGGTGTGATGAACGGGGGGTAGGGGCAGAGCTTGTGCCCCTATTTTAATCCTAGCGCTCTTGATTATAGCGACTTTAACAGTAACTACTTTGTCCGTGCGCCGATGTCTTTGTCAGCACTGCTGCCTTGAATGAGCGCACTTAGCTCGTCGATCTTGCTCAGCTTGCCATCTTTGAAAGACCAGAAGGCTAAAAATCGCAGCACCGCCTCAGAGCCGTCCTTTTTGCGTATAGCAACGGTGTGTATCTCTGAGATAGTCCCATCTTCGTCGACGTTGACGTCTTCAAAATGCACCTTTGCACTGGCAACTGATTTCTGCAGGGCTTTACTATGGTCTAGAAAATCTTCACGGCTATTGATCGTCGCGCCAAACACCTGCACAAAATCATCGGCAAGGCTGCCCTCTAGTTTCTGGTGGTCGTTGAGCAGGGCATCGAAGGATTGTTGTAGAAATTCGTTGGCCTTTGGGTGGCTCATATCATCGAAGCTGAACTCTACTGGCGCGGCCTGGCTGAAGGCGCTAACGGCCAGCAGTGAGGCGGCAAGTAATTGTGCGTGGAAATAGGTCTTCATAGCTGTCTCTCCAAAAGTTGCTGGTGATAATTGTATCGATTAGGTGGGCAGCTAGCTTTCGAGGAAGCGCCAAAACAGGCTGTCTTCGCGCCACGTTTATAGATTGGCAGCGCAATGGTTGGTCTGCTTGGCGATTTTCAGACAAAAAAAAGCCGTCCTCGATAGGGCGGCTTATTTAACGTGCTGAGCGACTTAGCTGACTTCGGTAGCCGCCTCGGTGTTGCCGGTGGTGGCGTTGATATCCTTGGCGTGGTCGTGGTTGAGTTCACCCTCAGTACCGGCGACGACGGTAATGACGGCGGCATCGCCGACTACGTTAGAGGAGGTACATACCATGTCGTTGATACGGTCGACCGCGGCGATAATAGCCAGTGCCTCTGCAGGCAGGCCAAACTGCTGGATGAGTACCGCAATCATCACGACTGCACCGCCGGGAACGCCGCCGACACCCACGGCCATCAGACAGACGGTGAGGCCGATAGTGACCAGGTCCGCTACGTCGAGGTGTACGCCGTAGGCGTTGGTGGCAAACACGGCTGCCACGGCGATATAGATAGCGGCACCGGACATGTTAACGGTGGCGCCGAGAGGCACACCAAAGCCAGCAAGTGCCTTAGAGACGCCAAGCTTTTCTACCAGCGTACGAGTGGTGACAGGGATCGAGGCGTTAGAGGAGGCGGTCGACAGTGAGAACAAGACGAGCTCGCGTGTCTTGGCGCGGAAGACGCTAGGCTTGATGCCAGTCAGTGCCCAGACGGCGAGAGGGTAGACGACAAAGATCCAGAAGAACATGATGGATACGCAGATCAAGACGAAGCCAGCGACCGAGGAGAGCGCGTTCATGTCGAGGGTGGCACCGAGATTGATCATCAGTGCGAACACGCCGTAGGGAGCCAGCGACATAACCATGGTGATCAGACGCATCATGATGTCGTTTGCCAGCGAGAAGGCATGCTGTGCTGGCTTGGCGTACTGTCCGAGAGACTTAATGGCGAGTGCGACGACGATGGCCATGAAGATGATCTGCAACATGTTGCCACTGGCGAAAGCGGCAAACGGGTTGGTTGGGATAATTTGCACGATCATCGTGCCGATGTCAGGAAGGCCCTGCTCGGTCAGTGCACTGGAACCGCTGGCCGCGACGCCGAGGTTGGCACCGGCACCGGGTTGCAGGAAGTAGGTGATGACCAGCGCGGTGGTGATCGCCAGCAAGGTGTTGATCAGGTATAAGCCGGAGATCTTACCACCGAGGCGACCGAGACTGGAGCTGTTTTCGAGCTCACAGACGCCGGTGACGATGGAGATGAAAACCAGTGGTACAACCATCAGCTTGATCAGCGAGACGAACATGGTGCCGACGGCGGAGGCGGTGCCGACGAGGTACTGGTCGAAGACGGGGAATCCCGAGAGTAGGTATTGGATGATGGAGCCAAGTATCAGGCCTGAAAATAGCCCGATAAATATTTTTGTAGAGAGTGATTTATTCATACAATAGTCCAGCAGGTGAATAGCAATTTTAGTTATATCTATATTGGTGAGAGCTGTAATCGCCCTCTGTTCTTATGGTATTTATACTTATACCAGTGTCGCTTGCCGCTATGTTTGTCTCATATCAATATATGCTAACTAGCAGGTTAACTATTATTAAAGTTAAACCGCTTGTTGAATCGGTGTTACTTTATTCTTTCAATTTAACATTAGTTTTTGGTTGTGGGTTAGATTGCTGAATGATCGTTATGGTGCTGTATTTTAAGTGTTATGTTGAGTTGTCTCTCAACTTTGTGTTGATGTTGTTTGTGTCGGTTAATGAGTTTCTATTTCTGAGTGTTGAGCCTTTTTTATCTTGTCTATAACATCCCGGCTGGTAATAAGCTTGTCGTCGTAACAGAGAAATCTATGCCACGCCGTGTGGCAGGCTGTTATTTGAGCTCGTCCGCGAGGGGGGAGGCAAACGCTCACAGCGTAGAGAAAGGTAAAATAGCAGGTAATAATGCTCTGTTAGCACTAACGACGAGTGAAGATAAACGGCTATCTGATCGTTGATTGCAGTAGCGAGTTATTAATCGCTGGCATTGCGAGCTAGGGCGTCGTTGACAAATAGGTGGGGTATCTAATCAATATAAAAATTATCGCTTGTTTTTTTCTGTGTTGCTGGGTGTGGTTTGTGATTGCTGTATTGCTGTATTGCTGTATTGCTGTATTGCTGTATTGCTGTATTGCTGTATTGCTGTATTGCTGTATTGCTGTATTGCTGTATTGCTGTATTGCGTCTTGCTATCGTTGCTTGTTACGGTGATAAATCTTCAAATTGTTGTCACTGTCAGGTTTTGTGTCGCCTTTTTAATTTTTATTCTGCCTGTTAATGTTGTCGATGAAACCACGTTAAATTCTTTTTTATTTTCATTTCTATTTTTAAAATTATAAATATAATATGCGCTGCACAAAAAGGGATGGTACGTCTGGAATGATTGGGCGTTATTTTTTGCGATATATAATAGGGAATTTATGATGTATAAGAAAGTATCTTTATTAGGGCTTGTCGCCGCTCTCGGCGGTTGTTATGAGCTGGGCGGTGAGTTGAGCGGTTTAGAAGAAAGCCATGTGGTGTTGGAGGATGGTCAGGGCAATGCGCTTCATGTCGCTGACAACGGTCGCTTTACCTTTGAACAGAGTTATCCACACTTAACCAGCTATGCGGTCACCGTTGCTCAGCAGCCTGAAGACCACCGCTGTGAAGTATCTAACGGCGAGGGGGCTGTGAATGCGGGGCACGTCGATGATATTGCGGTAAGCTGTACGCGACTGTCGGCACCGGGCACGTATACGGGGCCTTGGTTTCCCGTCAATATCGAGAACAACAGTGGCCCTGCCGGTAATAAGTGGGTGGGCGATGATCAGGTCTATATTATAGCTAAGGCAAAAACCCCTGGCCCTAACGCTAAGCACTGCTTCGTTAAGGTGACGGACTTTCAGACTGGTGAGAGTCGTTGTGAAGTTGTCACTGCCGGCACAGATAGCAGCCAATACGCTTTCAAACTAGCAGACCTGCGTGTCGACACACTGGTCGAAGGGGTGTCGGTGACGCAGCACCAGTTAAAATTACCACTACTGCAGTCAGGCCGCTTATATGTTTCGTTAGAGCACCCGGTGGATTTTGATATCGTCGCCGATGCCAAGACCGGAGAGCCGACGATTGCCGACCCCGATGGTTTTAATAACAGGGACGGCAATTATTACTACCTGTTTGATAAGGTCGAATTCTCGTTTACGGCCAATAACGGTAGCTGGGCCAATCCGACGGCGGTTGATTTTTTCTCTCTGCCCTTAGCCTTATCGCAGCAGGTGCCCGACAACAGTGTTGCCAATAACTGTAATGGCAGTGCGGGTGGTGGCTGTGTGACTCGGTTGGCACAGTCGGGGTTGACGGCGAGCCGTAGTGCTATCTTTTCGCTGCAACAGCAGGTGCTGAGTTCAGCCCCTCTATCCAGTGCGGCGCAGTGGGATAAACTGTCATTAACGTATACACCGACGACAGGAGCGAGTAGCCAGCTTCGCATTGTGTCGCCCAGTAAGGCGATGGCCGATACCGGCGCCTATGGTAACCCCTCGTTCGATACAAAATACTTGCACGACGCCAGCCAGTACGGGATTGATTATCTTGCTGAGCTAGAAAATTATTATGCTCAAAGTTCGAGCCACCGCATGGTGATTAATACCGAGGCTGACCTGAAGAATAACTCGAGTGCCGCACCGCTGAACGACTACTTGTTTACCGGTTATATCGATGCAGGTTTTCTTGTTTTTAATAATCAAACGCAGACCAAGCTGATTCGCATTAAGCTGCCGAACAGTGCTAAACCGTATTTCGGTGGTGCCGGTGAGAGCTTTGACCAGCCAAAGGATACGCCAGAGTCAATTATCGTACGCGAGTTTACCTCTGCCGTGGTGGCCGGTTTAATGCCTTACCCAGAGCTGTTGGATAGCAGCGGGCAGGCATTACCGCTGTCAAAGCCGTATTTCGCCGCCGCGCAAGCGCAGGGGCTACTTTATCAGCAGAGCTTGTTACCGGCGTCGGTCAATACTGGCCCTTGGTATGACCTGTATTCGAAGGGCTTGCACAGTATTGGCGGTGCTTCTTCGGTGCAGCCTATTTACACCTTCGCTTACGATGACGCGCTTGCCCAGGACGGTACCTTGAACGACGACACGATGGTGGCGGACAGCACGACTGCGAGCGGTAAGATGGTGCAGCCGCACCCGTTGACTATTAGTCTAGGGGACTTGACCAATACGGTGATTCCTCAGTTTGCGGATTCGACGCTTTATCATGTCGGCTTGCGTGTGAATGCATTGAGTACGGTGACTTATGAAAATGGCCAGCCAGCGCCGTTTGATCTGGCGAATGTGCAGGTGCCTTTGACGTTGTTGGTGAACGGTGAAAAGCAGAATATTTACTTCTCGCCGCAACGCGTTACACCCTCGAAGGAAGGGGTGAGTGAATTAATTGTGTTTCAGGCACCCAACGCTGGTGATCAGCAGCTCGGTATCGAGAAAGTGGTAAATATTGGAGGCAGTAATATGAGCTTTCCAACGACGCAGAGCTGTCACCTTGACCCGGCTAGCAATACGGTAACAGTGACTTTAGAGGGGAGTTCGGTACAGAGTGATTATCTGAAGTCAGATAGTCAGGTGCGTTATTTCCTGATGTTTGATCGCTACCCGACGACGATGGAAGCGACGCTCGCCGATGAGTTTATGCAGATTGTGGCTAACAGCTATCAGCCGGGCGTCTGGTCGATAACCTATCAGGCCCCAGCGTCATTCTTTGTGACGCCGCCGACCAAGGCACAGGTCGCCATCTGTAGCCAAAAGCCTGGCTCGGGCATGGCGTGCCCGGGGGCTAATGGTGCTTTTATCAAAGAGCGTACGCCGCCCGCGACGGCGATGGTTGACTGCCACTAGCAACCGCCACCTGCCTCGTGTGTGCGGGGCGATGACGGCATCGGCGGCAGCGGCTAGAAGTGGTAGTGTAAGCCGATCATGAGGCTCTGTACTTCTAGGTCGAGGTCGTCATTGTAGTTGCTGCCGTCAAATTCAGTCTCTACACCTAACGCGGTGGGGCTGTAGGTGTACTCGGCATTAACGGCCCAGTTGTGGTCAAGCTGCCACTCGGCGCCAACACTAAATGTCGGGTTGACGTCCCATTCTGAGCGAGCCTCAAGGATTTCTAAGTCCTCGCCTGTCGAAGTGTTAGTCACTTGACTGTCCGTAAATGCGATGGATGCGCCGAGCTTGGCATACAGGTCGATACTTTCGCTGGCGGCGATGGACCATTTTACCGCCGGTGTCAGAAAGATTGGCTTTACTCTGACCTCCCAGCTGCTCTCTTCGTCGCCATCCCCCTCTGAGATATCGAGAGTCGATACGCCGAGTTCAAGGGCAAGATGCTCACTGAGTTGATAGCCGGCTGTAAATGAGGCGCCGATAAATGTCTTGTCGTCATCGCGATCTTTAATTTTTATTTGGCTGTTGTTAACACTCGCGCCGGCGTACCAGCCAGAATGCTGTTTTTCAGCGGCATCGGCATTGCTGATGGCGATGAGCAGCGAGGCGCTAACGATTAGCGTTAATTTTAAAATCTTCATCAATATATTCCCTAAAATATAGCTTCAGAATGTCTAATGCATGGCTTAGCCTTCGTGCTGGGGAGGCCGTGTTCAGTGGCTATGCATTTATTTGTAGCTGGCGTTGCGTCAGGTCAGCGCTTGATTCGATGTGATTATTTTATGGCTTCTATGTATAACAAAAAATAAAGAGATCTTTGTTTGAAATATAATAAAAAGCTATGTGGCTTCTAAGTCGCCGTGCTTGGCGTGTGCATCGTTAATAAAAAAACCCGCGGGTGATGGCGGGTGAAAAGTTGCCCGATAGGGACGGGCGATTTTTTAATCGATGGAGCATACTTTTCTAAAGCATGCTTGTCTGCCGGGACACTATTAGCGGTCGCCGTTATGGTTAAGCATTAAAAGCGGTAATTAAAACCAAACTCAACGCTCTCTTCGTTCGACACCTGGGCGCCTTCGCTGACGCGGTACTCGCCGGTGGTGTATTGAACGTACGGTTCGAAACGACCGAAACCGCTATAGGTTAGGTTGATCTCATGGCTGGTACGGCTGTCGCTCTCGTTTTTCATGCCGCCATCTTCTATCACATTGTCGTAGTGGAAAGTATAGGAGGCATTCAACGAGTCCAGTAGGTCGTAGCTGGCACCGATCGCGGTTAGCAACTCGCGCTGATTGCTCGAGCTTGCGTCGTAGACGTCGCCGATATCACGGCCGTTGCGCCACTGGTGCGACACGTCGGCAAACATCATTAGCTTCTCGGTGATGGCGAGGCCACTAAAGGCGCCGAGCGAGTAAATATCGAGAAAATCCGTTTTTCCGTAGTTGGCATAAGGCTCGAGGTAGATGCCGTTATTAAAGGCAAAACCGTAACCGGCGCTGACTTCCATATAGCCTTCGGTGTCGAGCTGAGCCGACATGCGCAACGCGTCGTTTACCTGGACGTTGGCGGTGAAAGCGGCGACGGTATCGTAGTCGTCGTCAATCTGATAGACCTGGGCGTTAAAGTTGGTGTTCTTGTAATTACTGCCACTCTGTACTTCATCTAACAGTGAGGATTGCGCCGATGCGGTGGTGGCAGCCAGCGTTGCAGCCATCACGGCGGCGGTTAAAATAAATTTTTTCTGAACCAATAAAATGTTATTCATAATGACCTTCCTTCAGGTGTATTGGTAGTCTGAAACTACAATCAGGTTATTATGGTGAGTTAACCGATGATAAAAAACACATGGAAGTTGGGTTGTGTTATCACAAATAGTGATGTGTTGTCTGCGTGCTGCAGGCATTGTCAGGAAACAGAGGAAGCTGCCAGTGTTGCTGGGGCAGTAGAATAGGGGGAGTAGAAGAGGAGCAGTAGAAGGTTGCTAGCATCCTGCTGGCAAAAAAAACCCGCGGATGATGGCGGGTAAAAAATTGCCCATTAGGGATGGGCTATTTTTTGCCCGGCGGGACGCACTTTCTCTGAAGGAAGGTAGTTTGTCTGCCGGGATATTACTGGCGGTCGCCGTTATGGCTACGCATTAAAAGCGGTAATTAAAACCAAACTCAACGCTTTCTTCGTTCGACACCTGGGCGCCTTCGCTGACGCGGTACTCGCCGGTAGTGTATTGAACGTACGGTTCGAAACGGCCGAAACCGCTATAGGTTAGGTTGATCTCATGGCTGGTACGGCTGTCGCTCTCGTTCTTCATGCCGCCATCTTCTATCACATTGTCGTAGTGGAAAGTATAGGAGGCATTCAACGAGTCCAGTAGGTCGTAGCTGGCACCGATCGCCGTTAGCAACTCGCGCTGATTGCTCGAGCTTGCGTCGTAGACGTCACCGATATCACGGCCGTTGCGCCACTGGTGCGACACGTCGGCAAACATCATTAGCTTCTCGGTGATGGCGAGGCCACTAAAGGCGCCGAGCGAGTAAATATCGAGAAAATCCGTTTTTCCGTAGTTGGCATAAGGCTCGAGGTAGATGCCGTTATTAAAGGCAAAACCGTAACCGGCGCTGACTTCCATATAGCCTTCGGTGTCGAGCTGAGCCGACATGCGCAACGCGTCGTTTACCTGGACGTTGGCGGTGAAAGCGGCGACGGTATCGTAGTCGTCGTCAATCTGATAGACCTGGGCGTTAAAGTTGGTGTTCTTGTAATTACTGCCACTCTGTACTTCATCTAACAGTGAGGATTGTGCCGATGCGGTGGTGGCCGCCAGCGTTGCAGCCATCACGGCGGCGGTTAAAATAATTTTTTTCATAATAAGTCGCTCAATTTCGGTAATAGGGCCAGCGGCCGCTGTGGCGGCCGCCGGCTTCACAGGAGATGGGATCAGTGGCGAGATGCGAGACGCTGCTGGATGCGATTACGCAGATTAGCGGCCTTTTGGCGCAGCTTATTTTTCTGCTGCGGTGATAGGCTTGCTACTTGTTGCTGTAACTCACTTTTTTGATCCGCTGATAGCGGGGCTGGAGATATCGGGGTTACATCATTGGTCTTCCAATAATACTTACCGTCTTCTGTGACTATTCGGCCGATTTGTCTAACACCACCCATATCGGATGCCCAGTACACTCGGTTACCGACACGAACGAGTTTGGTTGTTTGCCCCGCAAGCTCCGAGCTTCCATTTCCTGTGATAACGACAAGAGGACTAAGGAAGGACTGAGTTACTCGATCCTCGCGGGTGACCACCTCGACGTTAAGCTTGGCTTTTTTGAAATCGCCTTCGTCATCTTTCTTGAAAATGAAGAGTTTGCCGTCCTCCCTCCTCTCTTTAATTTGGTATTCTTCACCTGTGCCAGTCGTTATTGTCACGGCGCCAGCGTAAGTAGAGTCGGGGTTGTCATTAACGGAGGTGTTGTCAATGGTTAGATAGGTGCCCACATCCTCACCCCAGTAAAGTGTCTCTTGCAGGTAGGAGTAAGTGAAATCACCCACGTATGTATGCTCTAACCCCACCACCTCAATGCCTTTTGCAGACCATGTGGCCTCCACTACGCCCAGCTTATTCCTGCTAACGTCAATATCAACCGTCACGCCGGTCTCGGTATTTTTTATCGTCATTTCGCCTTCGTTTAGGTCTCCCTTTATATCAACGGCTAAATTTTCGCATGGGACTTCGTTGCCGTGGTCGTCCAGTTTAGTGATTATCGGCTCTGAGGTGCCAAACTGCCGCAGGTGATGAATGTAGTACACCTCGCCATTGTCTAGGTTAATCGTCATGGTTGTATGCAAAGGATTTAGAGCTATTTTTGCCGAGTTTGCCAAGCCTGGCGCTACGCTAGGGGGGGTCGGTGTTAACTCGATGTCATCGAAATGAATAGTGCCGCTGCCCTGGTCCTGGTCATACTCGGCAGTGACTAGGCCTTGGTCGCCGTTATAATGCCATGTGTAAACTTGTGTGGTCGGATTATAATAAATGCTGGCGACGACGCTGCCATCGTAGCCTGTTACCGCGATGGCTTGGTAGCTTTCAGACCCCTGCCTTGGTTCTTCAGGCGGAAGCACAATGCTAACGCTATAGTTGGGGTTAGGGCGACCATCGACAAAGACTCTGCCGTTAGCCCCAATGACAATGTTTTCACCCTTTTCTAGTTCGAATGTAAGCCCTTTGATCGATTTTAGATCAGAGGAGCCCAGGCTGACAACTTGGAAATTGACGTCTCCAGTCTGAGGTGTCCAAGCCGGTGGTGGCGTGTTGTCTGTGCCGACAATGCCTTGGTCGACACCGAAATCTGGGCCGTCAGGGCCGGGCTCGACAGCGTCGACACCAAAATCAGGATCGAGAGGGGTGGGCAGGCCTGGGCGGCCGAATTCTGGGCCTTCTTCGCCGCCGCCGTTACCGCCGCCGCCGTTACCGCCGCCGTAGCTTGCAAGCTCAGTGCCTGTTGCATAGTGGTTATCCTGCAGCGGTGGTAAAATCGCTGCACATTCTGCATCGCTGTCTAGCTGGCACTTAACGCCTGCTTCGACGGCGTAAGCCGATGACACCATCGCGGATAAAGAGAGTGCGACACTCACGGCGAGAATTTTTTTCTGGCCTAATACCTTTTTTTCCATCATATCCTTCCTTCACTATATTTTAGTAACACAGCGTTACTAACTTCGATAATTGTGGCGGTTTTAACGGTGATGAAAAATAAACGGGACTTTAGTCGAATCATAACAATTATCTATAGGTGCATTGCAGACTGATTGGTTAGTCCCTGTTTTAGGTCTCGCTAACGCTGCTTTTTGGTTGCATCGCTGTCGATATCGTTTTACTCATCTTAACGAAGAGGAAAAAATCGCCGTGGAAAATGGCGCTAGCTGGTATCATTGATACTTTATTATTGCTTCTATATTGCTTCTATATTGCTTCTATATTGCTTCTATATTGCTTCTATATTGCGTCGCTTTGGCGCTACAGTGAGTTGTTTGATCGTCTTGCTGACAGTATTTCGGCACTGCCTTTAGCGATGATCTCTGTCAGCTGTTCTGTTTGTATTGATGACCTCGTACTTCTTGTCGTTGATTTTATACTGAAGAGGAAGGTATTTGATGCGTCCTCGTGCTGGTTAATAACCTTCTTCGCGACGTCGTTAGCGCTTTGTTGTGCCAGCGAAAATACAGTCGTGCTATTCGGCGCAGAGGCTTCGGGGGCAAGCTCTTCAATAAGCCGGTAGCCAGCAGGGAATGACGTGGCAAAAGGCTTTTGCTCATTGTCGCTGTTGTCTTGTTGGTGTTGCGCTGATGTCTCGACAACAGTGGCTGCGCACGCATTTTTCACGCTATGGCTGTTGGCGGAGAGTATTAGAATGCCGCTACAAATGACGACGTGCTTTATTATATGCTGCATATGTTGTCCGTAAAAATACCTTGCAGTGATGGCTTTTTTTGGCTGATGCCTTCCTGCTAATAAGCTCATTGTTTTTTTTATATTTTATAAGTGTCGATTTAGTGGTGATGCTAAACGACAGCGGGGGGAGGTCGTGCCCGGCCACTTTTGATTGTGCTGGGCGGTTAAAAGCGGTAGTTCAAACCGAGGGCGACGCTTCGGTTGTCATAATTCACCTTTATTTCATTGCCGTGCTCAGAATCGAAGTCTAGCGTGGAATTGTTGCGAGTGTACTCAGCATTAATAGCCCAATGCGCGTTCAGTCTCCATTGTGTGCCTACACTCAGCGCAGCGCTGAGGTCCCAGCTGGCCTCGCCGCGTTCTTGGTAGTACTCTCTGTTGTCGCTATCGCTGCAATGATACTCAGCAAAGCTTATCGCCGCACCCAGCTTGGCATACAGATCCATCTTGTGGTTGACGGCATAGAAAAATTTGACGCCGGGCGTGATCGAGACAGGCTTTGCTTCGACGCGTACTCTCCTGTTGAGGTCTGCGTTTGTTATATCACCTTCAATATCGGTGTTTGAGACATCGATGTTCAGTGCGAAATAATCATTCAGTCGGTAGCCGGCACTGAAGGCGGCGCTAAAATTGGTGGATTTACCATTGTATTCATCCTCCTCGCGAAGGTCGTCTGTATTGAGGCGGTTTAATTGCTTGAGCTCAGCCATGTTGGTGGAGGCTGCAAAGCCAGTGTACCATCCCGGACTATTCTCGCTGGCGCTGGCATTTGCCATGGCGATTAAAAAAGCTACGCCAGTGGACAAGGCGGATTTTATTGCAGCCATTGGCTACCTCTGGAAATATTTTCGGAGATCTATCGCGACGTCATGGTGTCAGTCGTTAGTGGACTGCTGAGTTAAAATCATGGCCAGGCCTGACGATGGTGCGTGGCGTCATTTTACGGCTTAATCAGTGCTTTTAAATAAAGCGTTGTTTGGGTCTTTCATCACAATTATTTATATATTGAAATGGGGCGAGCTGAAATTTTCTGGGGGCTTGTAGCGCTGTGCGGAAGTACTGGCTGCTGATTAGTCTTGCAGGATCTTGCGTTCGCTTTAACGTCTTTAAATTCAGAGGTTGTTACGCGAAAGGGGGGGAGTAATGAGGCTTTAGTGAGTCTGTTACCGTCGTGGTTGGTTTTATCGGGGGGAATCGTCTACCCCCCTCCTCTGTTGCGATTTGGTGATTGACTAGAAGCGGTAGCTTAAGCCGATCATGAAGCTCTGTACTTCTAGGTCGAGGTCGTCGTTGTATTTGGTGCCGTCAATCTCAGACTCTACATTTAGCGCGGTGGGGCTGTAAGTGTACTCGGCATTAACGGCCCAGTTGTGATCGAGTTCCCACTCGGCGCCAACGCTGAATGTTGGGTTGATGTCCCACTCTGAGCGAGCCTCGTACACACTTGAGTTCTCGTGAGTCGGGGTGGTGACAACAGTGGTATCCGTAAATGCAATGGATACACCGAGCTTGGTATATAGATCGATGCTTTCGCTGGCGGCGAAGGACCATTTTACAGCCGGTGTCAGAAAGATTGGGCTTACTGTCGTTTCCATCTTGTACTCATCGTCCCCGGTTGTCTCATCGATATGTAGGTTGGATAAGCCGAGTTCAAGGGAGAGATGCTCGTTGAATTGATAGCCGGCGGTCAATGCGGCGCCGGTATACGACTCGTCGAAGTCGCTATCCTTGATTTTTATTTGGCTGCTGACAACACCGGCGCCGACGTACCAGCCGGTATCTGGGTTTTCAGCCGCGTTGGCATGGCTGGTGGCGATGAGTAGAGAGGCGCTAGCGATTAACGTTGATTTTAAAATGCTCATAAATATATTCCCTAAAATATATGGTTTAAGTTGGTCTAACGGTATCTTTTGTCGTCGTGCTGGAGTCGCTGAGAACAGTGACTACAGCCTTTATTTGTTTATTTGTTTATTTGTTTATTTGTTTATTTGTAATTTTTGTCGCGTCAGGCCAGTGCTTGACTTGATGTAATCATTCTACGACCTAAACACATAACAATAAATAAAGTGAAATTGCTTCGAGATATATCGTTTTGTGATGTGTTGCGGCGAGTGCAGGCCTTTTGTCGATGGCTGGGGGGCCAGCCACAAGTGTCGGTAATTATTACCTGCGCTCGCTGTTACGCCTTAGCGATGACTAGAAGCGGTAGTTTACGCCCAGCGTAAAGCTCTGCACTTCTAGGTCTAAGTCGTGGCTGAATGTAGACCCGTCATCAAGCTCTATGTCGACATCGATAGCGGTGGGGCGGTAGGTGTACTCGGCATTAACGGCCCAGTTGCTATCAAGCTCCCACTCCGCGCCCACGCTAATCATTGGGCTGACGTCCCATTCAGAGCTCGCCTTGTTGCTCCATGTCTCTCCGTCATCCACATTGGTGCTTTGATGGTCTACAAAAGCAATAGATGCACCGACTTTGCTATACAGGTTGATTCTCTCGCTGGCGGCATAAGACCATTTCACCGCAGGCGTTAGGAATATGACGTCTGTTTCAGCCTTGTAGCTCCCGTCGACATCTTCGGAGCTTTGCTTGCTGTCAAAGCCAGATATGCCTAGTTCAAGGGCTAGATGTTGGTTCAGTTGATAGCCGGCATTGAATGAGGGGCCGTTATAGGTTTCTTTACTGCCGTCGTCACCTTTAAGCTGATTGACGGCAATGCCGGCGCCGACGTACCAGCCGGTATCTGGGTTTTCAGCCGCGTTGGCATGGCTGATGGCGATGAGTAGAGAGGCGCTAGCGATTAACGTTGATTTTAAAATGCTCATAAATATATTCCCTAAAATATATGGTTTAAGTTGGTCTAACGATATCTTTTGTCGTCGTGCTGGAGTCGCTGAGAACAGTGACTCCAGCCTTTATTTTTTTATTTGTTTATTTGTAATTTTTGTCGCGTCAGGCCAGTGCTTGACTTGATGTAATCATTCTACGACCTAAACACATAACAATAAATAAAGTGAAATTGCTTCAAGACATATGGTTTTGTGATGTGTTGCGGCGAGTGCAGGCCTTTTGTCGATGGCTGGGGGCCAGCCATAAGTGTCGGCAATTATTACCTGCGCTCGCTGTTACGCCTTAGCGATGACTAGAAGCGGTAGTTTACGCCCAGCGTAAAGCTCTGCACTTCTAGGTCGAGGTCGTGGCTGAATGTAGACCCGTCATCAAGCTCCATGTCGACATCGATAGCGGTGGGGCGGTAGGTGTACTCGGCATTAACGGCCCAGTTGCTATCAAGCTCCCACTCCGCGCCCACGCTAATCATTGGGCTGACGTCCCATTCAGAGCTCGCCTTGTTGCTCCATGTCTCTCCGTCATCCACATTGGTGTTTTGATAGTCTACAAAAGCAATAGATGCACCGACTTTGCTATACAGGTTGATTCTCTCGCTGGCGGCATAAGACCATTTCACCGCAGGCGTTAGGAATATGACGTCTGTTTCAGCCTTGTAGCTCCCGTCGACATCTTCGGAGCTTTGCTTGCTGTCAAAGCCAGATATGCCTAGCTCAAGGGCTAGATGTTGGTTCAGTTGATAGCCGGCATTGAATGAGGGGCCGTTATAGGTTTCTTTACTGCCGTCGTCATCTTTAAGCTGATTGACGGCAACACCGGCGCCGACGTACCAGCCGGTATCTGGGTTTTCAGCCGCGTTGGCATGGCTGATGGCGATGAGTAGAGAGGCGCTAGCGATTAACGTTGATTTTAAAATGCTCATAAATATATTCCCTAAAATATATGGTTTAAGTTGGTCTAACGGTATCTTTTGTCGTCGTGCTGGAGTGTCTGAGAACAGTGACTGCAGCCTTTATTTGTTTATTTGTTTATTTGTTTATTTGTTTATTTCTAGTTTGTGTCGCGTCAGGCCAGTGCTTGACTTGATGTAATCATTCTACGATCTCAACACATAACAATAAATAAAGTGAAATTACTTCGAGACATATGGTTTTGTGATGTGTTGCGGCGAGTGCAGGCCTTTTGTCGATGGCTGGGGGGCCAGCCACAAGTGTCGGCAATTATTACCTGCGCTCGCTGTTACGCCTTAGCGATGGCTAGAAGCGGTAGTTTACGCCCAGCATAAAGCTCTGTACTTCTAGGTCGAGGTCGTCGTTGTATTTGGTGCCGTCAATCTCAGACTCTACATTTAGCGCGGTGGGGCTGTAGGTGTACTCGGCATTAACGGCCCAGTTGTGATCGAGTTCCCACTCGGCGCCAACGCTGAATGTTGGGTTGATGTCCCACTCTGAGCGAGCCTCGTACACACTTGAGTTCTCGTGATTCGGGGTGGTGACAACAGTGGTATCCGTAAATGCAATGGATACACCGAGCTTGGTATATAGATCGATGCTTTCGCTGGCGGCGAAGGACCATTTTACAGCCGGTGTCAGAAAGATTGGGCTTACTGTCGTTTCCATCTTGTACTCATCGTCCCCGGTTGTCTCATCGATATGTAGGGTGGACAAGCCGAGTTCAAGGGAGAGATGCTCGTTGAATTGATAGCCGGCGGTCAATGCGGCGCCGGTATACGACTCGTCGAAGTCGCTATCCTTGATTTTTATTTGGCTGCTGACAACACCGGCGCCGACGTACCAGCCGGTATCT
Organism: Sinobacterium caligoides; assembly: GCF_003752585.1. Classification (NCBI taxonomy): domain Bacteria; kingdom Pseudomonadati; phylum Pseudomonadota; class Gammaproteobacteria; order Cellvibrionales; family Spongiibacteraceae; genus Sinobacterium; species Sinobacterium caligoides. The sequence continues at coordinate 924,029 of NZ_RKHR01000004.1, read as the reverse complement.
GGGTTTTCAGCCGCGTTGGCATGGCTGATGGCGATGAGTAGAGAGGCGCTAGCGATTAACGTTGATTTTAAAATGCTCATAAATATATTCCCTAAAATATATGGTTTAAGTTGGTCTAACGGTATCTTTTGTCGTCGTGCTGGAGTGTCTGAGAACAGTGACTGCAGCCTTTATTTCTTTATTTCTTTATTTCTTTATTTCTTTATTTCTTTATTTCTTTATTTCTTTATTTCTTTGTTTGTAGTTTTTGTCGCGTCAGGCCAGTGCTTGACTTGATGTAATCATTCTACGATCCAAATACATAACAATAAATAAAGTTTAATTGGTTTAATGTATTGCTATTTGTTATATGTTCTTTGCTCGAATGCTGATGATTATCAGTCAAATGAAAGCAGTACCTTGATTTGAGGGAGGCGCTAGCGCGCCGCTCCGTTAATTATCTTGAGGTTATCGTTAGCCTCTTTCGTGGCGGAGGGGCGCGGCGGAGGGTGGAGGACGTTGATTGGAGCTTTTTAGGCGAGAACAGTTTTTGTTGTTGCTCTGGGCGAGCGGAGGAGAGGTCGAGTGAGGTGAGTAGGTGGTTTGTTCGCGCCGGCAGCTGAGATGGCCGCGCTGTATTATCGAGCCATGGCTGGAGGATCCAACCATGGCAAAAACCACTATAGTTTGCTTATAAAGAGGCTTGCCCCCTTATCTCTGACATTAAACGAGTGGTTAAAAGTGGTAGCGTAAGCCGATGACAAAGGTGTTGTCTTCAAAATCAACTTTACTGGTCCCGTCATCTTCTTCAAAGAGTTCTACGGTTGATTCTGTGTAGCTGTACTCGGCATGCGCCGCCCAGTTTTGGCCAAATTTCCACTCGGCACCGATGCCGAACGTTGGAGCAATCTGCCAGTCGCTGCCGCCCTCATGCTCTGTTTCCGTTATTATTTCCGTGTAGTCGTAGTTGGGACCGCTTATGTTTGAATCTGCGTCCCACTCTGACAAAATGATCGAAACACCTAGCTTGGCGTAAACATCAATGTTCTGGCTAACGGGGTATAGCAGGTGTACACCTGGTGTTATGTAGATGGTATCGACATCAAAAGAGCCTCTGTAATGCTCATTGGTCTCTGGCCTATAAAGGTCGGCAGTGCTGTCCATGCGTTTGTGGGCCACGTCGAGGTTGAAGGCGATATAGTTGTTGAAGCGGTAGCCGCCATTGAATACAAAGCCTCGACCATCTGACGTGGTATTGAAGTTGTTTACTGTATATTGATCTTTAAGGTCCTGATCGAGCGCGCCTTCCCACCAGCTAGGCAAAATATCCTGTTTCATGTCGAAAGAGGAGAGCCCGAAGCCTGCATAGTACCCGCTTTTGTTCTCGGCTGCGTTGGTGCCTGCGGCGAAGAGTAATGTTGTGCCGCTAACGATTAATGCTGTTTTTAAAACGCTCATTCTACTACCTCGATAAATAAGCAAGCTGCTACTGCGCGCATATTTTTATGTGTTTTTATAGGGGGGTTGTTTTTATAAGTGGTTGCTAGATATTAAGTCACAGTTTTATTTTTGGTCATTTAGCTAAGTTGATGGATTGGCTTTTGCTGATGACTGCCTATTACACTAACATAAAGATTTTGTAATGGTTACGAATATATTAATAAATGTTTATGGTTTGTTTTTTTGTTGATAGTTTTTTGTTGCTGCTCGGGCAAAGTGCGTGTGAAATTAACCGTCCTTGGTTAAGAAGTGTTAGTGCTAACATTTATTGCTAGTGGCGCAGTTTTGTCGGCGTATGAGCTGTGCTGAGCGATCTATATATTTCGTCAGCTTGGCGCGACCTTACTTGGTATGTTGCCGGCAAATTATTCCGTGCCGGGTTTATGATTGTCTGGCGGCGACTTCTCAGGAGGTTGCTCGGTGGTTTTTTCCATTGTTGGCACGGCGCTCTCGGGAACCACCATTGACTGATCGCTAAGTTGCTGAACGATCGTCTCTGCCAGGGCAGGGTTGATGTCGCTGATCATCTTAAGCACGGCATGGCTCATCTCTTCGGCCTGCTCGGGGGCCGCTAGCTTCAGCCGCGTCAATAGTTCCAGAGCGCCATCGTGGGGTGTGGCGGGTGAGGGCGTTTCCTCGTCCTCATTGTCGTCATCGCTTGTATTATCTTCAGCAGCTTCATTTGGCGCCGGGTTCGAGTGAGCTTCCGGCTCGGCCTGCTCCTCGATGTCGGCATTGAGGAGTTGGTCGGCGGCGTCGACGAGCATCGCTTCGGCGACTTGCGTCGAACTCTCAGGCACGTTGGCGACGACGGCGACCGCGATGTCGATGGAGCTTTCTGGTGCCGCCTCGGACAGGCGTTGAACGATATCGACGGCACTCTCGGAGACGCGTTCGGAGATCGCTTCGCCGAGGGCCTCGGTGTAGTCGTCACGCTGTTGTTGCCTATCCGCCGCGCTGTCGACGCTGATGTGGTCGTCGGTTTCGTCACCGCTGTGGGGGGCGATGTGTTCGTCGGTGCCAGAGTGGGGGCGTTCATCGCCGGTGGCGGGCTTGTACTCTTGCTCGTTGCCGGCGTCGTCGGTGTCAGTATGGTTGTCGTCGTTGTTAATATAGTTGTCGGCCAGTGTGCTGGACATTTCCTTGGCGATGTTCGCTGCCGATTCGGGCATGCTCTCGACGACTTTCACCGCCACATCCATCGCCTTGTCGGGAGTGACCTGGTTGACCAGGTCGGCGGCATTTTGTTCGTTTTCACCGCTGGCGGCATCGGCAGGGCGGGCGCTGTCGAGGTCGTCGGAGAATTCTTGGGCGTAGAACTCGGCGATCTCATCGGTCGACTCGGGGAGCGTCTCGAAGGCAATCTTGGCCATGATCAGGCGCAGCTGCGGCATCTTGACGCTGATGGTGTAGGCAAAATCGGCGAGGTCTTCGATGTAGTGCTCGGCAAAGAAACTAATAATTTCTTGGGCCTGCCCTTCGCGCGCCTCGAGCACGGCCTGGAAGATGCGGCGTCGGTTCCACGGCACGGCCTCGGAGAGGGCGTAGGCGAGGCGCAGCACATCGACCTGCTCGACGGTAGCGAGGGCGCCGGCGATCTCATAGCTGTACTTGGGCTTTTTCTTGGCCAGTGCGCAGGCCATGCGAACCGCCGCCGAGGGGTCGCTCTCGGCGACGGAGATGGCGGCGCGGGCCTCTTTGGAGAGGGGGAACTTGGCCTCGCGAAACTTGGTTCGAGGGTCGAGGCTGGTGGCGCTGGGCATCGCCGCACTCTGATAGACGAAGCTCTCCTGTTGATCGATAGGCAGCGCCTTGCGCATGCGCATGCGCAACAGCACGACGGCGGCAAATAGCACCTGGATGCAGGCGATGCTGTAGTACAGCGCATCGTCGCTCCAGTGCGCCATGAATTTGGCCATGAGAATAGGGCCGATGATACCGCCGGTGGCATAGGCGACGAGCAGCGTGCCCATGGCGGCGGTGATCTGTTCTTGGCGCAGCTTGTCGTAGGCCTCGGCAATCGACAGCGGGTAGCAGCAGGTGATGATGCCGCAGATGACACCGTTGATGACGACCGGCAGCCAGAACAGTTGCAGGTGAATTAGGCTCGGCACTGAGAGGGCGAGCAGTGTGGCGAGCGCCAGCAGCGACACCATGACGCCGCGACGATCGAAACGGTCGGCGAGGTAGCCGACGGGAATTTGCAGTATGAATGAGCCCAAGACACTGCCAGCCATGATGATAGAGAGCTGTAGGCTGGAGGCCTGGTAGTTACTGGCAAATAGCGGCAGCATGTTGAACATGGCGAAATACATCATGCCGGAGAAGAAGCAGCCGGTGAAGCCAAGGGGGCTGAGCTTGGCCATGGTGACGAAGGACATCGGCTTGATGTCGGCGACCTTGGGGCCGGGTTGTCGGCTCATGACGATGGGCACGATGGAGAGGCAGAGCAGCATGCCGCTGAGGACGAACAGGGTGTCGCCGGCGGGGTCGCTGATGTTGATCATGAACTGGCCACAGAAGCCGGCGCTCTGCATCACTACCTGATACATAGCGAGAATTTTACCGCGATTTTCCGGTGTCGAGCCGCCGCTGAGCCAGCTCTCGATGGCGGTGAAGACGCTGGCGTTACAGAAACCGCCAAGGATGCGCATAGCCGCCCACAGCCAGGCGTTGGCGAGCAAACTACAGGCGAGGATACCGACGGCGGCGAGGGCACCGCAGGCGGCAAACATGCGTATATGACCGACACGACGAATGAGGAATTTACTGTACAGACCACCCAGCAGCAGGCCCACGGAGTAGAGCGCGAGCACCGTACCGATGGTGGTGGTATCGAGCAACTCAATGCGCAGGCGCACCGGCAGCAGGATGTTGATCAGGCCGTTGCCCAGCATGAAGATGAAGGCGCTGGAGAGTAATGAGCTCGCCGCGAGAAGATTCTTTTGCACTCAGTAAAGCCCTATCTGTGTGACACCGCAGAAGCAGATCTATTTAGTATAGAAGGGGTGGAAAAGTTGCGTCGATGCGGGGCGGAGCAGACAGCACTCCAATACCTGCAAGGGCGAACATATTCTCACCTCGTATCGATAGGAATGTTGTTGTGCGTCAAGATAGCGCGCGATTGTCACGGTGTTGCTCGAGGGGGGGCTAGACGCTGCGCTCTTGCCAGCAAAGAAGGTGTTGGTTTGATTCGTCGAACCGCGTGAAAAATATCATCAAGCTGCCGTTAGCGCATGGCTAGCAAGGGTTATGCTGCAGACCTTGCAGCGGTCAGTGGCGTGCGTGTTGATCGTTGAGCCCCTGTTGGTGCGCGCAGGCGATCATGGCGTCGAGGTCGCCATCAAAGCGTGCCTTGGCGTAACACTCGGCATGATCGAGAAGATCCAGGCAGGTTCGCCGATCGAGACTGGCGACGGTGAGCCGGCTCTCCTCGGGGGAGCGGCCATTGTGGCAGAGGTCGAGGAAGGCATAGGCGCGCACGATTTGCATGCACCGTCGGTTGTGTCGATAGCGATACAGTAAGGCCGCTGCCGAGAGGGCCGTGACCAGGATGATCAGCAGGTGTAGATCCGTCATGTTGTTCAGTATAGGCAAAGCTTACTATTTTCTGGAGTGCCGTAGTGAAGAATTTCTGCTGTCTTATCGTTGTGTTGCGTGCACTTGCTGCGGCTTAATGGCGAAAGAATTGGCCCTCGATAATTTCCACCAACACCTGCATCGAGTTACGTAGGCTACCGGCTTGCAGGCCGTACTGGAACAGGGCGACGCCAACACCGCTGCCGAGCACGGCGTTGAACATGTCCATCGCCGAGGCCTGGCTCTTCAGCTCGCCACTGAGCTGGGCGTTCTCTAGCAAGTTGGTCAAGGCGACGAGTACGGCATTGTTCTGCGTGGTGAGTGGCTCGATGAGTTCGGGGTGGCGGCGCATCTCGATGGGCACGGCGGCGAGGAAGCCGGTGATGGTGGCGTCGTTGTCGTGGGCATCGGCGGAGGCGAGCAGGATGGCGGTGATGGCCTCTCTCAGGCTGGCGGCATGCTCGATCGCCTCGGTATAACGCGGCATCAATACCTGTTGTGTGTCAGCCAGCGTAGCGAGGTAGAGATCGAGCTTGGCAGGAAAGTAGGCGTAGAGCGCCGCATGGCTCATGCCCACGGCTTTGCCGACATCTTTGAAGGTGGTCTGCGCGAAGCCCTTCTCGGCGAACAGCTTGCGCGCCGCCGGTAGCAGGCGGGCGAGGGTCTCGCCTTTGTTGCTGCCTCTTGGCCGCCCCGTGCGTGTTGGCTTGTTGTTTTCGCTGAGGCGGCTGTTACTGCTGGCGCTGGCCATCGATATACCCACTTGGATGAATAAGCTGTGCTTTACCCGCAGAGTAGCAAGAAATTACTTGCGTGTAACTTATTGTCTATGGATACTGTGGCTCATAGTAAGTTACATGGTTGTAAATTACTGGTGAAGCGTACGATGTGAGTGCCGTTCGCCTGCGAGCTACTGATAATAAAATGAACGATGGATAGTCAATAAGAGAGGCGGTTATGCAATTTGGATTAGCGTTGTGGCAGTACGTGTTGCTGGCCCTAGCGGGTGTCAACGCCCTGTATGTGGGCCTGGGCGGGCTGGTGCACTGGTTTTACTATGTCAAAAATAAGCACAAGGCGAAGCGCTGGAAAATTCAGTCGGACAAGTTCCTCTCTAAGAAGCTTGATCGCGAGGCCATGTTGCTGGGGACGTTGAATATGAATATCGCCTCGGCGGGCTTTGGCGTCATCGCCTGGGGGGTCTTCGAGCACGGTTGGTCGCGGCTCTATTACGATTTCGATGCCTATAGCTGGGACTACACGCTGCTGAGCATGTTTTTATGTTGGTTGTTCATCGAGACGTTTGCCTTTTACTTGCACGCCGGCGGCCATATTGGCTGGTTTTATAAGCATATTCACAGTGTTCACCACCGCTACAGCGCGCCGACGTTTTGGACGATTTCGGCGATGCACCCCTTAGAATGGGTACTGCACAGCTCCTATATCGTGTTGCCCGCCTTCATTATTCCGATGCACCTGGGTGTCTATGCGATGATGGTGTCGCTGGTATTTATTCTCGGTTATTGGGATCACTGCGGCATCAAGTTTGTACGCATTCCGCTGCACGGCTCCAACAAATTCCACGATGATCACCACAAATACTTCCATGTTAATTTTGGTTTTACCTGTAGCTTGTTCGATCGCATTCACGACACGGTACGTCGCGATGGCCACCACTATAACGAACTGAGTTTCAATGGCGGCAAAGGCAAGGTGCGTAAGCCGGAAGAACTCGGCGAACGTGCCGTCGGGCCGTTGATGGAGTATTAGCAGCGCATCGCCTGGTAGGGGGAAGTCCTCCCGCCGAGAGATCGTTAAAATAAAATAAAAAACAAAAGAGAAGAGTTATGTCTGAGCATATTGCCTATGCGATGAATAATACCGCGGCCACGGAGGCCCTCGTATTCTTTAACGCCCCCTCGGCGCTGAAGGATTGGAGTTTTCTGGCGGTGGAGTGGCTGTTTATCATCGGTTTTATACTAACAGTGCTGCACGCGATCAAGCACAGTCGCGACAACAATAGCCCGGCGGCTATTTACACCCTGATCGGCGCCTTAATCTATGGCCTCGTGATGGATATTATCTCCTATTACACGGTGGAGAACTTCTGGCACGGGGAGTTCTCGGTGATGTTCTTGTACAACCGCCTGCCACTCTATATCGCGCTGTTTTATCCCACCTTCATGTACCACATCTACATGCTGATCCGTCGGTTTGATTTCACCCCGGTGGTGGAGGCCGTCAGCGCAGGCTTTATGGCCGGTGTCATCTATCAGGTGTTCGATAACTTTGGTCCGCAGGTCGGTTGGTGGCTGTGGGATCGCAGCGACCCGAGCACGCTGCCCTATGTGAATAGTGTGCCGCTGACCAGCTACCATTGGTTTTTCACCTTCATGATCGCCTTTGCCTACATCGCGCGTAAGGTCTGTTGGCAGTGGCCGCAGCAGAATAAGAGTAAGGCCGTCGTCTATAGCGGCATCGCTGCGATGCCGGTGACCGTGATCCTGTTGGGCACGGTACTCTTTATTCCCTTTAATTTATTTTCAAAGGGCGTACCGCCCTGGGATATGTTGCCCTGGGCGCCGATGCTGACAGCGGCAGGGGCGTTGCACGCGGTGACTTTCTTTATCGCTGGGTTGGTGTTTTTGTTTCACTATCGCCGGCCCACTCAGCCGCGGGATAAAGGATTGATGCTGTTTCCGCTGATGTTCTTGGCGGTTCATTTCTACCTCTATATCGCTAAGTTCGACTTGTTCTTTACGCTGACACCGACGGGGATGACTGCCGACGGCTTGGCGATCGGTAATCTCATTGCCGCGTTGTTTGGCATCCTGTTGGGCACTGTGATGGTGTTGGCGGCGAACCCGACAGAGGAAAGGCGACATTAGGTCGAGGGAGATGCATAAGCCCGAACCCCGGTTCGGGCTTTTTTTTGTCCGTGAATCACCTGTTGAGTGGCAATATAGCGCTGGCTGTGAAGAAAAGTGATAATTTGGCTCTAAACGCTATTGATAACTATTCTCGTTTGCGATATTGTTCTTGCATAGAGTGACAGAGCGCCTAACAGCTTTTGTTTTGGCCATATTTTCTGTTATCTGCAGTCTATTGTTTGATCGACTTTCACGACAGGCCTCTCTCCTGTTGAACCTTGAACCGCACTTTTTAGTGCGGTTTTTTTTTAATGGCACATTTGTCGTTATTACTCTGCCGACAACCGGTGTATGCTGAGGCCATCGTTGTATAGCCGAAGAGCGGTCGATCATGAGAGAGCAAGCAGAGCATCACAGTAAGATTATCGAGCAGACACAGCGCTGGGTCGAAGCACTGATCGTCGGTCATAATGTCTGCCCGTTTGCGCGCCGAGAGATGCAGAATAATACGATTCATTACACCATTGTCGAGCAGCGGCAGCTGTCGGTGGTGTTAGAGGCGGTGATCGATGAGTGTCGTCGCCTCGATGAACACAACGAGATAGAGACGACGCTGATTATTCTGCCGTCCGGCTTCGAAGGCTTCTACGATTATCTGCACCTAGTCGATCTCGCCAACCAGCTGTTGCTGGAGCAGGATTACGAGAGTGTCTACCAGTTGGCCAGCATGCACCCGGATTATTGTTTCGAGGGAGAGGCGCAGGACGATGCCGCTAACTACACCAACCGCTCGCCCTATCCGATGATTCATATTATCCGCGAGTCGAGTATGGAGCGGGCGCTACGCAACTACAAAGAGCCCGAGGGCATTCCCGAGCGCAACATCGACTTTGCACGAGCCAAAGGGCAGAATTTCTTTGTCGAGTTGTTGGCCGAGTGCATGAACAAGCATCAATAGGGACGCTTGATAGCGCTATCAAAGCGTCTATAAATATCTTGAAAAAGATTTTGAAAAAAGATCTTGAAAAAACATGTTGGAAAAAGAATTGAAAGAGATAGCGTAAAGAAAGCAGGATAAAAAAGCGGTAGAATACGCGGTGAAAAGCACGTTAATGCGCGCTGCAAAAAGAGTAATGAGTAACCATGAGTGAAGAGAAATCCTCGGCCGTCTATATCGGCTTAGTGAATCCCAAGAGCCCGACTAACGTAGGGGCGGTATTGCGTGCCGCTGGCTGTTATCGTGTCGATGCGGTGCGTTATACCGGCCAGCGCTATGCGCGTGCGGCGCAGTATCAGACCGATACCAAAAACCGTGCCGAAACGATTCCGCTTAACCGTGTCGAGGTGCTCAGCGACGACTTACCTGCCGATATGCAGGTGGTCTGCGTCGAGCTGATCGAGGGGGCGACGCCGCTACCAGAGTTTGTGCACCCACCGAAGGCGCTTTATATCTTTGGTCCAGAGGATGGTTCGACTGATCAGCAGGTAGTCGATCGTGCCGATAGCGTGGTGTATATACCGACAGAGGGCTGCATGAACTTGGCGGCGACGGTCAACGTCGTGCTCTATGATCGTCTCGCTAAGGGCGATCTCAGCTTCGCCAACGATGCGCTGATTAGCCACAGTAAAGACCGTAATAGTCGGGCGAAAATTCGCTAACGAAGAAATTGGCAAGTACTAATAGACAGTCGTTTTGAACTGCGACTGAGCTCTCGCTCGGCCCGCTAAACGGCAGAATTTTTTTCTAAGGAATGTGACAAATGCAATTGAAGATGCAACAGGTTGACGCTTTTACCGATGAGTTATTTAAGGGCAATTCCGCCGCCGTGATTGTTTTGCAAAGCTGGCTCGACGAGGCCTTAATGCAGTCGATCGCAATAGAAAACAATCTTTCGGAGACGGCCTTTGCGCGTCAGGTAGCAGAAGATCGTTATGAGTTACGCTGGTTTTCTCCGATCACCGAGATTGCTTTCTGCGGCCACGCTACCCTCGCCACTGCCTTTGTGTTGTTTGGTCAGTACCCGACGATTGAGCGCTTGTGCTTCAGTGCCCCGGCGGTGGGCGAGATGATTATTCAGCGCGGTGACGACGGCTTGATCGACATGGACTTTCCTCACCGCCCCCCGACGGCGTTGGCGGTGGTACCGGAGGCGTTGCGCTCGGGGCTGTCGATCGCGCCGGTGGAGGTGTTGCGCAATGAGCAGGCTTATTTTGTCATCTACGATGAGGCTCGCGACGTTAGGGAGGTGGAGCCAGATCTGGCACTGCTGCGGCAGCTGGCGCCCTACGATGTAGTGGTGACAGCGGCAGCTGATGATGACTACGACTTTATTTCGCGCTATTTCTGGCCGGCCAGTGGTGGAGGCGAAGATCCGGTGACCGGGTCGATTCACACCGGTTTGGCGCCGCTCTGGGCGGAGCGCCTGGATAAGACAGAGCTGCTCGCCTATCAGGCGTCACAGCGTGGCGGCAAGCTGCACTGTCGCGTTGGTGAACAGACGATACGGGTTTCGGGGCGAGCGGTGTTATATCTAGAGGGGGTGATAGAGGTCTAGCAGAGCCTGCTGACGTGGCTCGGGCTGAGCGCACGTCATAGCGTATAACGATGCTAGATCGTAGCGATGTTAGATCGTAGCGATGCTGGATCGTCGTGATGGTGCGACCGTCGCTATGGCGATCGCAGCGTCGTCGAGAGGGTTTACTTGTCGAACTCGCTGTTGTCGGCTAAGTCGATCACCTCGCTGTTGAGGCGCTCCTTACGCTCCTGCTCGTCGGCGAGGATGGCCTTAATCTCGGCCATTACTGAGTCGACATCGGCGATGTGGTCGTCCTCTTCGACCTGCCCGGTGAGGACGGTATCGCCCTCGAGAAGTCCCTCTTCGTAGAGCGCCCAGATCTCCTTGGCATATTGTGTGTCGGCGAGATCGGGGGCGAATTGCGCGTAGTAATCAGTCATGTTGTCGATGTCGCGGGTCAGCATGGCCTCGGCATTGTTGTTGGCGGCGGCATCGACAGCCTGGGGCAGGTCGATGATCACTGGGCCGTAGTCGTCGACCAGGACGTTAAACTCGGAGAGATCGCCGTGTACGATGCCGACAGAGAGCATGCGGGCGACGTCTTGCATCACCTCGGCGTGATCTTCTCGCGCCTGCTCGGCAGACATGGAGACATCGTTCAGACGCGGCGCGACATTGCCTTCGTCGTCGGTGATCAGGTCCATCAATAGCACGCCGTCGAAACAGCCGTAGGGCTGAGGGACGCGCACACCGGCATCGGCGAGGCGGAACAGGGCGTCGACCTCGGCATTTTGCCAAGTCTCCTCCTGTTGTTTACGGCCAAACTTGGACCCCTTCTCGATGGCGCGGGCGCGTCGGCTGTTGCGAACCTTGCGGCCCTCTTGATACTGCACGGCCTTTTTGAAGCTGCGTTTGCTGGCCTCTTTGTAGACCTTGGCGCAGCGAATCTCGTCACCACAGCGTACGGTGTAGACTGTCGCCTCTTTGCCGCTCATGAGCTGGCTGAGGACTTCGTCGACGAGACCGTCTTCGATGAGGGGTAAAATACGTTTGGGAGTTTTCATAGCGCTCTTATACCTTAGAATACCTTGTGATGGAACCGCTAGCCGGCAAATCGCTATCGACAGCCTTCCATGACAACGCTACTGAGGTGCTCGTTATCGTCGATTAGCAAGGTTATTATAAAGTGGCGGGTGAGGCAATGAGGTGTGCTGATGAGTTGTGTTAATGCTGTGCTGGAGAAGAGATGAAATCGATCACTATATTGATGCTATCACTGCTGTGCGCACCGCTGTGGGCGGAGTCGTCGGGGCGGCAGATTACACTGCAGCCGTTTAGCAGTGATGGTTGCAGCGCCTTCCCGGATGGCACACTTAGCGATCGACGCCTCTGGCACCGCTGTTGCGCGGCACATGACTTGGCCTATTGGCGCGGGGGCAGTTATCGCGAGCGGTTGTTCGCCGACCAAGAGCTGGAGCGTTGTGTCAGTGAGGTCGCCGATCCCGAGTTAGCCCTGTTGATGATGGCCGGCGTGCGGGTCGGAGGAACGCCGCTGATCCCGACCAGTTTTCGCTGGGGCTATGGTTGGCCTTACCCTCATCTCTATCACACCCTGACCGCGTGGGAGCAGAAACAGGTGCGCTACCTGCAACCCTCGGCGGCGGCACTGGCGCTGTTTGAACAGCACTCGACGACCGACTTTGGTCAGAACGAGAGCGAGCTCGAGCGTCGCTGGTCGCGACAGAGGGAGAGGCTGCAGGCGGAGTTTAGCCGCAACCGGCAACAGTTTGCGCAGCTGGGACAGCGCGGTACACAAGCGCTGGGTGAGCGTGTCGCGGAGACTCGGGCGCTGCTTGATCGGCAGTTGACTGTGCGCCGTCAGATGCTTCAGCAGCTGGAGTCTGACTGGCGTCGACAATGGCAGTTCGGGCGCACACAGGTGACCACGACGATGCAGGCGATAGAGACAGACTTGCAGTACTGGCTGGAACAGGTCGAGGCGATGCAGCGAGAGGTGGAACAGGTCTTGTTGAGCGATGACGCAGATGACGGAGACAAAAAAGGCATCGAGCGAGGGCGGCGCTGATGCCAGTGTGCGGGGGTATGGTGAGGCTGTGGCCTCAGCTTGTTATTATTTCTGCTACCGCAGGCGGTAACGGTAGTGGTTGCCGGGGGCCGTGTTACTGACTCGCGGCACCATAGTGGCGGGCCACTCGGGCGAGTTTCTTGGTTGTTAGGCAGTGGTTGTGACGGAATCTGTTGGCTGCGGGGTGGCAATCTTTCGCGGGTCTGTTTGCGGTCAGCTGGATCGTGGCGATCGACATCGATTTTCCTTCCGTGGTTGAGTTGCTTTATTTATGCAGCTCAATTTAGCAAGGCTGTGTGACGTCGCGGTGGCAGTTTGATGACAGTGCGATGAAAAATACTGACAGGTGTTATTGTTCGGGGGGAGGGGGTTACGAGGGCCGCCTCGTGATGGTGAATGCGGCCGGGGACTGTCTTGTTTCGCTTAGCTTAACCAGCAGCCGACAAAGGCGCTGATGAAGGCGGTCTCTTGAAACATCTTGAGGCCGGTGTCGGCGAAGTGAATCGGCATCGGGTGCTCTTTTAGTGCCGTCTTGATGTCGTTCTGCGAGACGATATGGACGGGGCTGTCGCCGATCAGTTGCAGGGCGGCCTCCATCTTGAAACCGTGTGCGCTGCCGGCAAACTTGCCCTTGGGCTGGCGTTGTTTGATGACGATTTTATCGACGCGGTAATCCTCGACCAGCTTCTTGAAGGCGAACTGAAAGTCGCGTAGCTGCTCGGCGCTGTTGATGTCGACTAGGTTGAGGCGACGGATCCGGCAGTCGGGCAAGCTGAATAAGTTGCCGGTCTGCTCAAGTAGGCAGATGTTTGCCTCGTTGCCTTTCATTTCTACGCCAATGACTCTCATGATAAACCTCTGTTCAATAGATGCGGGCGATTATAGCAAATCATAGGCGACTCTAGGGATATTAGCGTGACTAGTGCGGTGATCGTTGAGCGAGGTCTCACCTAGCTCAGTCTAGTCGTCGTCTAAACCCTGTTGTAGCTCCTCTAACTGATCGAGAATGGCGACGAATTTGCGGCCAAAGTCGGTGAAACGATATTCCACCCTGGGCGGCACTTCGTTGAAGGCGTGGCGTTCAATAATGCCGTATTCGGTGTTGTGCCTGAGGCAGTTATTGAGCACCTTGGTGGTGAGTCCTTCGACGCTGCGCACCATTTCGCCGGGGCGATTGATCTCGTGCTTGAGCAGCTGGTAGACAGTCAGCGACCACTTGCAGCCACAGATGGTCTCGACCATGCGCGCCGAGCGCTCCGGTGCAGACCGACGCGAAAATAATTTTTCGTTGTTTTTCATTAACAAGTACTCCCTGGTAAGTACCTGACTAAAAAGTACTTACTTTTTTTCTAACGCGGTGCCGCCTACTCTGGCCGCAGCTTTTCAACAAACAGTAGGCGAGAGTAGCATGAAAAATAGCACACAGGCATTAATCATCGGCGGTAGCAGCGGTATGGGTTTGGCGACGGCAAAGCGACTATTAGAGCGTGATGTCAACGTGACTATTGTCGGGCGAAAGGGGGATAAATTGGCGCAAGCCGAGGCTTACCTGTCAACGTTTGGTCAGGTGGAGAGGGTGCAGGCCGACCTGCAAGACAGTGCCGACGTCGACAGGCTGATTGGTTATATTGAGGCGGCTGACCACCGTATCGATTATTTCGTCAACGCGGCGGGCTATTTTAAACCGACGGACTTTCTGGCACACAGCCGTGCAGACTATGATCTCTACATGGGCTTTAATCGCGCCAGTTTCTTCATCTCACAGGCGGTGGCGCGGCACATGGGGCAGCAGGGCGGAGGCAGCATTGTCCATATCGGCTCGATGTGGGCGCAGCAGGCGATCAAGGCCACCCCCTCTTCGGCCTACTCGATGGCGAAGGCGGGCTTGCATGCGCTGACCCAGCATATGGCGATGGAGTTGGCCGACGACGGTATTCGCGTCAACGCTGTCTCGCCGGCGGTGGTCAATACGCCTATTTATGAGGGCTTTATTGCCGCCGATGCACTCGAGGAGACGATGGCGAGCTTCGATAGTTTTCATCCGATCGGACGCACCGGCAGCGCCGATGATGTGGCAGCGGTGATTACCTTTCTGCTCGGCGATGAGGCTGGTTGGGTGACGGGGGCAATCTGGGATGTCGACGGCGGTGTGATGGCGGGACGTAACTAGTCCCGCCTATTTAAAGGGGAGGGGTTAGAGACGAGGGTATAGAGGCTAGGGTATTGAGGGTCGGCAACTGGCGATACGCTCGCTCTCTTAGCGCCTCGTTTGCTCCTGCATCCAGCGTAGCAAGCGCTTCCCTAGCCACTGCGCATCAGTCTGTTGCGCTAGGCTGGCCACCGCCTCGCTGAAATGTGCCGGGCTAAACTCAGCCCTTCTTCGCTCGAGCAAGCGCTGAGTATACTCGACACTGAACTCGGGGTGGCCCTGAAAAGCGATGACTGTCGTGCCAAGCGAGAAGGCGGCATAGGGACAGAATTCGTCGGTGAGTAATGGCTCTGCGCGTGCCGGTAGCGCGGTGACCTGATCCTGGTGGGAATAGATCAGTTTCAGTGTGTTCTTGTCGGCTAATAATGCGCTTGATTGAGTCGTGGTGTTCAGCTCGCGCACACCGATACCCCAGCCTTTGCTGGATTTACTGACCTCCCCCCCTAGGGCGGCGGCGAGTAGTTGATGACCAAAGCAGAGCCCAAGTAGGGCGGCGCCGTTGCTGTGGGCTTGCTGTACCCAGTGTTTTAAATGCTTAATCCAGGCGTGGTCTTCGTAGGCGGCGGCCTTGGACCCGGTGATCAGGTAGATTTCACCGGCTTTAGGTTGCGGCGGGAGTTGCTGCTGTAGAGCATCAAAAAAGCGGGTTTCAATGCGGCTATCAAGGGCGCTGAAGAAGGTCTTAAACATGGTGCCGTAGGAGTGATATTCTGGCTTCAACTCAGGGCTTAATTCATCGCATTCGATAATATTAATTCGCATCGTTCACCTGCTATTAGGGATAACTCGAAGCTTTATTTTTACGCCGAATTGATTATTAGGGCAAGCGCGACTTGGCCGCTAAATGAACGCTGTGATAGCGAATATTATGGCGGTTGATCTAGGTTAAAAT
The DNA here is from genome assembly GCF_003752585.1 of Sinobacterium caligoides. Lineage (NCBI taxonomy): Bacteria > Pseudomonadati > Pseudomonadota > Gammaproteobacteria > Cellvibrionales > Spongiibacteraceae > Sinobacterium > Sinobacterium caligoides. Next base: position 908,398 of record NZ_RKHR01000004.1, on the reverse strand, counting down.
CGCGTTGCTTTTAAGCGAGGTGTAGCGAGTGCTGACGGCTATTTTATCGCCGCTTTATGTTATCCAAAGCCGCTTTTCTAATGCGTTTTGTGACGCGCTATCCGTTGGCGCTGATCATCGTCAGCACCTCTTCGGCGAGTGCGCGCATGCTCATGTCGCCCTCGCTGTCGTACCAGTTTTGGCTCCAGCTCAAGGCGCCGGTAAGCAGCCGGCGGGTGAGGGCGGCATCGGTGCGTATCAGCCCCTCTTGCTTCGCCTGGCTGAGGGTGTCTAGCCACAGCTGCTCGTACTCCTGTCGCAGCTTCAATATCGCCCGCTGACTCTCTTCGCTGAGGCCGCGCCACTCAAAGACCAGTACCGCCATCGCCTCGCCAGTATCGCCGTTGATCGAATCCAGCTCTGACTCAATCAGCGCCAATAGCTTGCCACGTGTCTGCTGCTCTGGCTCGGCCGCTTGCTTGAGCTTGGCGGTGGTGTAGATCACGGTGTCACGCATCACGGCGTGCAGAATGGCTTCTTTACTCTTGTAGTGATGAAATAAGCTACCGCTCTGAATACCGAGCGCTGCGGCCAAATCGCGCACGGTGGTCTTATCGTAGCCTTTTTGACGGAATAACTTGGCGGCCTCTGTCAACAATTTACCGCGCGCGCTGCTCGGATCGTTAATCAGTTCATCTTTTATCAGTTGTCGCTTCAGGGTTAGAGACATTGCTTGATTTACCGTCATGAGAAAGTCACATTTATCGTCGATAGTAGGGCCGTTCAGCGTCGAACAGTGGCTCTGTGAGTATACCCAGCCCTTTGATGCTTTACAAACCAAGCGCTTGCTTGGTAGTCTTATTGGCAACAATAACATTGTCGACTTTTTTGTCTGTAGACGGGTCGATGACTAGGCTGAACATACATGGGAAGACATCATGAGCGCTACACCTAGCTCCGTTCGTATTGGCTGTGCCTCCGCCTTCTGGGGCGATACCGAGACCGCCGCCCAGCAGTTGATCGAGGGCGGCCAGCTCGACTACTTGGTTTTTGATTATCTCGCTGAGATTACCATGGCGATCATGGCCGGACAGAAGCTGCGCAACCCGGAGAGTGGCTTCGCCGCTGATTTCGTGCGCCCGGTGATGGCGCCGCTGTTAACGCAGATCAAACAGCAGGGAGTGAAGGTGGTCAGCAATGCCGGCGGCATTAACCCGCAAGCCTGTGCCGCAGCATTGCAAGAGCAAGCGGAGCGACAGGGGGTGGCACTGAAGATTGCCGTGGTCGACGGTGACGATCTGTCGGCGCAGCAGCCGGCCTATCGTGAGGCCGACCTGCGGGAGATGTTCAGCGGTGCGGCGATGCCCGAGTCGGTACTGAGCATGAATGCTTACCTGGGCGTCGAGGCGATCGTCAAGGCGCTGGCCGAGGGCGCGGATGTAGTGATTACCGGCCGCGTCGTCGATAGTGCCGTGGCGGTGGCGCCACTGGTGCACGAGTTCGGTTGGTCGATGACCGACTACGACAAGTTGGCTCAGGCGAGCCTCGCCGGTCATATCATCGAGTGTGGCGCCCACTGTACCGGTGGTAACTTTACCGATTGGCAGTTGGTCGAGGACGGCTTTGCCAATATGGGTTTCCCGATCGTGGAAGTCGAGGCGAACGGTGCCTTTGTCGTCTCCAAGCCCGAACACACCGGTGGCTTAGTCAGCTGTGCGACCGTCGCAGAGCAGATCGTCTACGAGATTGGCGACCCCCATAACTACCTGCTGCCGGATGTGGTCTGCGACTTCTCTGCGGTGCAGTTAACTCAGCTCGGCAAGGATCGTGTCGCGGTCAGCGGTGCCACGGGTCGAGCGCCGAGCCCCTATTACAAGATGTCGCTGACCTACTTAGATGGCTATAAGTGTACCGCCAGCTTCCTGTTGGCCGGTATCGATGCACGCGCCAAGGCTAAGGCGGTGAGTGAGGCGATTCTCAGCAAGACCAGCAGGCTGTTTGATCAGCGCGGTTTGGCGGCCTACAGTGCGACAGATGTTGAGTTGCTCGGCAGCAATGCGACCTATAACGACGACCAGTTTGCCGAGGATAATCAGCAGCTGGCACGCTTGGGCCGAGAGATTGTGGTCAAGATCAGTGTCGCCCACCAGGACAAGAAAGCGCTCGGTTTATTTGCCCGAGAGATTGCCCAGGCTGCCACGGCGATGGCGCCGGGGCTGACCGGTCTCGTCGGTGGTCGGCCTTCGGTGACGCCAAAGATCGGTCTGTTCTCAGCGCTTGTGGATAAGTCCGACTGCCAGCCGACAGTCACCCTTGGCGAGCAGCGCTGGCCGTTGCCCTTGAGGCACGTCGAGGCAGAGCCAGAAGCTGCGTACAGCGAGCCTGAGCTGGCTGTTACAGAACCGCTGACGTCGACGGTGCCGCTGGTGAAGCTGGCCTGGGCGCGCAGTGGCGACAAGGGCAACCATAGCAATATTGGTGTCATCGCCCGTGAGCCAGAGTTCTTAAATTATATCGAGGCGAGTCTGACAGACAGTGCGGTGGCGGCGTATTTTAGCCATGTGCTGGCGGACGACGGTCGCGTGCAGAGCTGGCGTCTGCCCGGTTTCTCGGCGCGCAATTATCTGCTCGAAAACAGCCTGGGCGGTGGCGGCATCAGCAGCCTCCGCATCGACCCTCAGGGTAAGGCTTATGCACAGCAGTTATTACAATTTCCGATCAACGTTCCCATGGCGCTAGCACAGCGCCTGATGTCCGAAGAAGGTTAATACGATGGATGTTATAGAGTCACAAGTCGATGTGAATAGTGCGGCGTTCGCCGCCAACTGCAACTTCATGCAGGGCTGCATCGACGAGTTTAGAGCCATTGAACAGCGGGTGCTGGATAAGGCACAGGCGGCGGCAAAGAAGTTTGCCGCACAGGGCAAGATATTGCCTCGAGACAGAGTGGACCTGTTAGTCGATAAGGGCACGCCCTTTGTCGAGCTGTTATCGCTGGCCGGTTATCAGATGCACGACGATAAAGATGGCACTCAGGCCGGTGGCGGCCTCATTGCCGGCATCGGTTACGTGGCCGGTGTGCGCTGCATGATCATGGCCAACAATAGCGCCATCAAAGGCGGTACTATCTCGCCGACCGGTCTCGATAAGACACTGCGCCTGCAGCAGATTGCGCTGGAAAATAAACTGCCGATCGTCAACCTCTCCGAGAGTGGCGGTGCCAACTTGAATTACGCCACCGAGGTGTTTGTTCAGGGTGCCCGTGGCTTTGCCAATCAGGCGCGATTGTCGGCGGCTGGGTTACCGCAGGTGACGGTGGTGCACGGTAACGCCACTGCCGGCGGTGCCTATCAACCGGGATTGTCGGACTATGTGATTGCGGTACGCAACAAGACCAAGATGTTCCTCGCCGGCCCGCCGCTACTGAAGGCGGCGACCGGAGAGATCGCCAGTGATGAAGAGCTGGGTGGCGCCGAGCTGCACGCGCAGATTGCCGGCACCGTCGAGTTTCTCGCCGAGGATGACCGCGATGGTATTCGTCAGGCCCGCAACATCGTCGGCTCACTGCCCTGGGATGAGCAGAGCGAGCACCGTGCCCCGCAGGCGTTTGACGAGCCACTCTATTCACCGCAGGAGCTGTTGGGGGTGGTACCGTGCGAGGCCCGTCAGCCCTACGATGTGCGAGAGATTGTCGCCCGCATCGCCGACGGCTCGCGCTTCCTCGATTTTAAGAACGAGTACGACAATCACACCGTCTGTGGTTGGAGCAAGATCCACGGTTACAGCGTCGGTATCATCGGCAATAACGGCCCAATCACGACGCGGGGTGCGACCAAGGCGGCGCAGTTTATTCAGCTCTGCGAGCAGTCCAATACGCCACTGTTGTTCTTACATAACACCACCGGTTTTCTGGTCGGCACCGATGCCGAACGCAACGCCATTATCAAGCACGGCTCGAAGATGATTCAGGCCGTGGCCAATGCCAGGGTGCCGAAGGTGAGTATTGTCGTCGGCGGTTCCTATGGTGCCGGTAACTATGCGATGTGCGGCCGCGGTTTCGACCCTCGCTTTATCTTCGCCTGGCCTAATAGCAAGACGGCGGTGATGGGCGGCGCGCAGGCGGGCAAGGTGCTGCGGATCGTCACCGAAGAGAAGCAGCTAAAGATGGGGCAGGAACCGGACCAGCAGATGCTGGATCAGCTGGAAAACGGTGTGAAAGACATGTTAGAGGCGGGCTCGACAGCGCTGTTTGGTACCGCTCACCTGTGGGACGATGGCCTGATCGACCCCCGTGATACACGCACCTTACTAGGCATGGTATTGGATCTATGCCGAGACTCGGAGCGCCGTTCACTGCGCTCCTCGAGCTTCGGCGTAGCAAGGTTTTAACGGTCCAAGTGACCGATAGATTGTAGAGAGAATGATCGATGACTAAGTTAGTAGAACTGCTCAAGACGACACAGAGCGAGAAACTAAACACCCTAAAGCTAGGTTTCGAGGCGCAGGTGTTGACGGTAACATTGAACCGACCGAATGCCCGCAACGCGATGAATATGACCATGGTCGATGAGCTGCTGGAGGTGTTTGCGGCGATCGAAGATGACGCCAACATCCGCGCGGTGATCTTGCGTGGTGCGGCGGCCAACTTTTGTGCCGGCGGTGATATTAAAGACATGTCGCAGGCGCGTCAGGCGGTCAGCGAAGATAGCCAGGCGTTCTATCGTCTGAACCGCCGCTTCGGTGAGTTGATCACCCGTGTTAATGCCTGCCCAGTGGTGGTGGTCGCGGTACTGGAAGGCGCGGTACTCGGCGGAGGCTTCGGCCTCGCCTGTGTCAGCGATGTGGCGATCTGTCACCGCAAGGCGCAGTTTGGTCTGCCGGAATCGGGGCTGGGCATTCCGCCAGCGCAGATCGCCGCCTTTGTGGTGCAGCGTATCGGCCTGACCCAGGCCCGCCGCTTAGCCCTGTTAGGTACACGTTTCAACGGAGCCGAAGCCTACCGCTTGGGCTTGGTACACTTTGTCTGTGACGACGACGAGGCGGTGGAGCGCAAGCTGCGCGATACCTTGGCGGAATTACGCAGCTGTGCGCCGAATGCCAACCGGGTGACGAAGAAGATTATTCAGGCCGTTGGCCACCAGCCCTTAGAGCAGCTGCTCGATGAGGCGGCAGAGGCCTTCTCGCAGGCAGTGCAGAGCGATGAAGGGGTTGAGGGGACGACGGCTTTCGTCGGTAAGCGTTTGCCCGAGTGGGCGAAGGCGGGTGACGCATGAGCCGCTGCCAGCCGTTTACCAGTGTCTTAGTCGCCAACCGTGGTGAGATCGCGCTGCGCGTCATCGAGAGTGCCAAGCAGCAGGGCTACCGGACGGTAGCGTTGTACAGCCCGGTTGATGCCGATAGCCCGCATGTGGCGGCTGCCGATAGCGCGGTGCGTCTCGAAGGTAATTCGATCGACGCCAGCTATCTTAATATCGAGCAGGTGTTTGCTGCGGCGCGAGCGTCGGCTGCCGATGCCATTCACCCCGGTTATGGCTTCTTTTCCGAGAATGCGGAGTTTGCCGAGCGCTGCGCTGACGAAGGCATCGTCTTCATTGGTCCGAGCGCTGCTTCGATTGTCGAGATGGGCAGTAAGCGTCAGGCAAAGCTGAAGATGATTGCCGCCGGTGTGCCCTGTATACCAGGCTATGAGGGGGCGGAGCAGTCTAACGATGAGCTGCTGCGTCAGGCTGAAGCCATTGGTTGGCCAGTGATGATTAAGGCCAGCGCCGGTGGCGGTGGTCGAGGCATGCGTCTGGTCGACAGTGCCGACAGCTTTATCGAGCAGCTGGCGATGGCGCGCAGTGAGGCGCTGAACGCCTTTGGCAACGATGAGATTATCCTGGAGAAGGCGCTGGTCCGTGCTCGTCATATCGAGGTGCAGGTGTTCGGTGATCGCTTTGGCAATGCCGTCTATCTTGGTGAGCGTGATTGCTCGCTACAGCGCCGCCACCAGAAGGTGGTCGAAGAGGCTCCCTCGCCGGCGGTCGATGAGACCCTACGCCAGGCGATGGGTGAGGCGGCAGTACGCGCCACCAAGGCCTGTGATTACATCGGTGCTGGCACTATAGAATTTTTGTTAGATGCCGACGGTGCGTTTTACTTCCTCGAGATGAATACACGCTTACAGGTCGAGCACCCGGTGACAGAATGGGTGACGGGACTGGATCTAGTCGCCTGGCAGTTACAGGTGGCGGCGGGTCATGCGCTGCCGAAGCAGCAGCATGAGATTGGTTTGAGCGGACACGCGATCGAGGTGCGCCTCTATGCCGAGGATCCCGCTCAGCAGTTCATGCCGCAGACCGGTGTCGTCGATGCCTGGCTGCCGGCGGCGAACGAGGGGCTGCGCATCGATGCCGGTATCAGTGCCGGCCAGCCAGTGAGTCCGTATTACGACCCGATGCTGGCGAAGCTGATCGCCTTTGGCGAGGATCGCGAGATGGCGCGCCGGCGCTTGCTGAGAGCGCTGCAAAATAGCGTGTTAACCGGGGTGCGTTGTAACCAGAGCTTCCTCGCGCGGCTGTTACAAGACCCGGTGTTTATCGCCGGTGAGGCCACCACCGACTATATCGACCATCAGCTCGACTTAGCCTCGCTGTTAGCGCCGGCAGAGGGACAGCAGGCGTTAGCGCAGGCACTCGCAGCCGTCTTCCTTGCTAGCCAAGGCGGTTCTGCAACGGAGGCGGGTGGCTGGAGTAACGGTCTCAGGCAGCCGCATCGTTTGCTGCTACAGGGTGAGGATGACAGCCGTACCGAGATCAGCGTCAGCCGTGAGCAAGCGGTTTATTGCTGCCAGATTGGCGAGCAACAACTGCGCTTGCGCTGGCAGGTGCCGGTTAGCTGCGCGGCGGCGACCTATCGTTGTCGCTTCGCGCTGTCGTTGGCGGAGCAGGTCTTCGTCGATGCCGAGGCCTATATCCACTATGTCGCGAGCAGCGGTACGATCTCTGTGTCGATGCTGGGCGATAGCAGCAGCTTTCACGATGTCACATTAGCGGCACCGGAGACGCGGGCTGGTGCTGCCAGTGGTCGCATTGTGGCGCCGATGGATGGCAGCATTTATCAGCTACTGGTCGAGCAGGGTGAGCGCGTTAGCCAGGGGCAGACGCTGGCGATACTCGAGGCGATGAAGATGGAACACCCACTGAAGGCCGACTGTGACGGCGTGGTGGAGGCGGTGCAAATCACTCAGGGCGAGCAGGTGAGCATTCGTCAGACCGTGATTGTGCTGAGCGCCGACGAGTAAGAGCTCACTGCGCCACCGTGCTAACGTTTTTTTAACTGAATAACTGAATAACTGAATAACTGAATAACTGAATAAATTAAGGCGTCAAGATGAAGCTAAGCCAAGAACATAAAGAGTTAATTCGCACCATTCATAATTTTGTCGATACCGAGATCAACCCCTACATCGCCGAGTGGGAACAGGCGGGTTTGTTCCCGATGCACGACATCGTCAAGAAGATGGGTGAGCTTGGTCTATTGGGGATCGATAAGCCGGTCGAATACGGCGGCCTGGGGCTCGATTATAGCTATGCCATGGTGGCCAACGAGGCACTGGGCCGCATCCGCTGCGGTGGTGTCAATATGGCGCTGAACGTCCAAACCTGTATGGCGACACCGGCGCTGGCCAAGTTCGGCAGTGCCGAGCTGTGTGAGCAATTTCTGGCCCCGGCGATCGCCGGTGACCAGGTCTGCGCCATTGCCGTCAGCGAAGTCTCCGGCGGCTCCGATGTGGCAGCACTGAAGACGACGGCAGTTAGCGACGGTGATGATTACATCATCAACGGCAGCAAGATGTGGATCACTAATGCGACGCAGGCGGACTGGGTCTGCCTGCTGTGTAATACCAGCGAGGGCAAGCCGCATCAGAATAAATCGTTGATCGTAGTGCCCACCAACTTGCCGGGCTTTAGTGTCGGCGAGAAGCTCGACAAGCTGGGCATGCGTTCCTCTGATACCGCGCCGATCTACCTCGATAATGTACGCGTTCCCAAGAGCAACTTGGTCGGCGAAGAGGGCCAGGGCTTCATCTACCAGATGATTCAGTTCCAGGAGGAGCGATTGTCCTGTATCAGCAGCTTGGCCAGCCTAGAGTGGTGTGTCGAAGAGACCATCAACTACTGTCGTGAGCGTGAGATATTCGGTCAGCCGCTGATCGATAACCAGGTGGTGCACTACCGCATGGCGGAACTGAAGACCGAGATCGAATTACTGCGTTCGCTGTTCTATCGTGCCGCCGATGAGTACGTCGCGGGTAACGATGTCAGCGAGCTGGCCTCGATGGCGAAATTAAAAATTGGCCGCCTGAGCCGTGAGCTCACCGACGCCTGTCTGCAGTACTGGGGCGGCAACGGTTTCATGTGGGATAACCCCGTGTCGCAGTTCTTCCGCGACAACAGGCTGCTCTCGATCGGCGGCGGTGCCGACGAGGTGATGCTGAGCATCATCTGCAAGTACATGGGCATCGCACCGTCGAAGAAGAAAAAGTAAGCGATGACGGGCGGGCCCCTGGTTTGAGGCCCGCTTGCTTTAGGCGGCGGTCGCCTCGCAATCGTCAGTTTGAGTGACCAGCTTGTCCTGTTCGACCAGGGCGCCAAACTTCTTGAACCAGCGCCTATTCATCATGCCCATCAGCGGTCCGAACAGAGGCAGAATGAAGCGGCTTGCGCCCTTGGGCTCAATGGCCATGGTCCAGGTGACGTGACACCTGCCATCGCCCATATCGATCACCTTATAATCTTCGGCGAACTTCTCCGCCATATTCCTGCTCATATCGGTAAAACAGAAGGCCATGTGACGGCCGCGATCCCAGGCGATAAACGTCTCCCAACCGACCATGCCACCCTGCATGTAGACGGTGCGTGTGGTGCCGATACCGAAGGGTTTGGCCGAGGTCCACTCTACCCGCTCGATCGGGTCGGCCCAGACGGTCCAGCTGTGGGCGTCTTCCAGGTAATCGAAGATGCGGCTAGGGCTGGCTTTGATGATCACTTCGGCCTTGTAGACATGACGTGCGGTGTTGATGAAGTCGGTGCCGACGGGTGTGCAGGGGAATTTTTTCATGATGGCCTTCTGGTTCGTTGTTATGATCTTAAGGACAGTGCTCAGCGTTTACTGTAATTGAATGATGGGCAAACACAATGGCATAACAGCTCGAGCCAGTGGCCGATTAAGTCAGCCGAGGGGTGAGCGGAAGGTGCTGCCAGCAATGGCGGCAGGGGGAGAAAAACAATGTGGTTGCAGCGGCAGATAACACTCAGCAGGCGTCGACGCGGCTTTCATCTGATCACCGACGAGTTACTCGCTCAGCTGCCGGAGCTTGAACGCTACCGCGTGGGGCTGATGCATGTGTGGATTCAGCATACCTCCGCTTCGTTGACGGTGAATGAAAATGCCGATCCCACGGTACGCGAGGACTTTGAGAGCCATTTCAATCGCATGGTGCCGGAGGGCGCGCCGTATTATCGCCATGTCGATGAGGGGGAGGATGATATGCCGGCGCACCTGAAGAGTAGCTTGTTGGGGGCCAGTGTGACGCTGCCAATCACCGATGGCTGTTTGAACATAGGACTTTGGCAGGGCATCTATCTCTGCGAGCACCGTGATTACGCCGGTGATAGAACATTGTTGGTGACGCTGCAGGGTGATGTTACAGGGTGATGTTACAGCAGGGTAGAGTGCGCGATAAGATTTAAGGGATTAGTGCAGCGACAAGGCGTGACAGTTGAGCGCTACTGGGCGCAGACAATCTTGTAGTGCAGGCTGTGGCTAACTTTCTGGGTAACAACGACGCTGTCTTGGGGGACGTAAAGATGGCGGTCGACGGCGGCGATATAGTGGCGAGCAGGAATCGTCACGGTGAGGGTGATCATGGCTTGTGGCGTCGATGGGGGAGGCTCGTTGGCGCGACCATTACTGCAAAACGAGACGATGACGATGAGCAGAAAAAGTATTCGCATCGTCACACCTGCATGTCGGCTTATGTCTCTCTAAGCTTACTCGGTGTAACGTACTTTGGTTAATGGCATTTTCTCTTGAGAGAGGGCGTTTTAATCACTAAATAGATGGTTGACGAGGATTTTTTAGCTGTTGTTAACGCGGCAGCGCAGGCTGCCGCGCAGAGTTGGTCGGTTATGCCTCGGGGATCTTATAGTCTTTGAGGAGTTGCTTGACGATTTTGCTACCGCGTAAGCCGTGCATCGACATGGTAGTGAACAGGCCGCCCATCAAGGCACCGCCGACACCGGCCGTCATCACGTCGGAACCCGTCATGTAGAAGTTCTTCAGCTTGGTCTGCGGGTGCAGGCAGCTCTGTCCGAAGCGTTCGACGAAGTGATCGAGGCCGTAGATCTCGCCCTCTTTATTGAGCTGATAGAACTGCGTCGACAGTGGCGTTGATACCTCGTAGTAGTCAATGGCGTCGCGCAGCTGTGGCATGCGCTGAAACAACACCTCCATCAGCCGCTCACCCTGCTGCTGCTTGTACTGCTCGTAGTCTTCGCCCCGCTGCTGCCAGGTGGTGCCGTCCCAGGCTTTAAACCAGTCGATATTGCTGAGGGTAACGATCTCGACGGTTGATTTGCCCGGGAAGCGGTTGTCCCAGTCGGGGTCTTTGATGGAGGGGAAGGAGACATAGATCAGCGGCGCTGCGGCGTCCGGGTCGTCGAGGAAGCGCTTCATATTGCCCTCGTGATCGCCGTCGGGGTAGATCCACAGGTTGGTGCTGTTCAGTCCAAGCTCTTCTGCGGTGCCCTTAAAACCAGCGTAAATGCACAGCGAGGCGCTGGAGCGCTGCAGTTTTTCGGCTTCTTTGTTGACGTTATATTGCTGGCGCTGAGCGGCAGGAAGTATACGCTCTACAGTATTCATAAAGCCGACGTTGCTGATTACCTGATCGGCGCGAATCTCATCGCCGTTGACCATTTTGACGCCGACACACTGATTGTTCTCGACTAGTAGTTCATCGACCTCAGCATAGGTGAAGACTTCGCCGCCGCCCTGTTGGATGGTGGGGATGATGGTGCGGGCAATTTCCGAGGCGCCGCCGACCGGGTAGGCGCCGCCGGCGAGATAATGCTTGGCGATCAGCGCGTGCATCACAAACGAGGCATCTTCTGGCACCTGGCCGTGGTCACCCCACTGTCCCGTCAATACGGAGATAAGCTTTTGGTTGTTCGTTAGCCCCTCTAACACGACGCGAGTTGTCTGGAAGAACTCCTTGGGCAGTAATAGACGACGTAGGAAGCGGTTGTAAAAGTTACCCAGGCCGCGCGGCATCGCCTGGCCCATGAAGAACTTGGGGGTCAGGCGGCTCATCTTGCGAATGAGCTCGATGTAGTCTTGGATGACTTGGCGGTCATCGGGGAAGTGCTTGCACAGCTCTTCGATAAAGTTGTCGCGACCGGCGACAAAATCGAACTCTTCGTCACCGAGGATGATCTTGTCGTAGACGGGGTCCATCTCCGCCCATTTCAGCCGCCCCTGGCTGATCACGTCGAAGATTCTACCGAGAGTCGATGGCTTGTGGACCTCACCGATATAGTGCACCCCGACATCCCACTCGTAGCCGTTGCGCTCGTAAGCGTGGGTGAAACCACCGGCGGTGTAATGTTGCTCTAAGACGCAGACTTTCTTACCGAGCAGTGACAGTAGGGCAGCGTTGGTGAGGCCGCCCATGCCGGAGCCGATGACGATCGCATCGTAGTGGGAGTCGGCACGTTTGGTGCGGTAGCGGCGGCCGGTGCGTACTTGAGCCATGATTAACCTCGAGTCGTCTCTTATGCATAAAGTTGCATATAGGTTATGTGTCTAAACTGTTATATGCAAGTTTTTTCATATTTTGATGGTTATACTGGATGAGTAGAATGTCTAACCCTCGTCGATGACGAGACTTCATGAGTGATCAACGGGTGGAAAATATGTCCCTAAAACATGCCGTATTAGCCTTATTGCAGGCTGAGGAAGGGAGTGGCTACGACCTATCCAAGCGATTTAAGAGCGGCCTGGGTTACTTTTGGAGTGCTAGCCATCAGCAGATTTATCAACAGCTGAAAAAGATGTTGGCGGAGCAACTGATCGATGTCCGCGAGATGCCGCAGGTCGGCAAGCCGGATAAAAAGGTCTATCAAATTACTGCGCTCGGCGAAGAAGTGCTGCGGCAGTGGATCGAGAGCCCCTGCAAGGCGAGCAAGGTCAACGACGCCTTCCTAGTTAAGCTCTATGCGGGTGATTGCGTGGACAACCAGGTGCTGTTGGCGAAGATTGTCGAGCAGCAGGAATACCACCGTAAGCTGTTGGCGACATTCGAGCTGTTGGAGCGCCAGTATCTCGATCTCGATCCGGCGCAGCGCTCCTCCTACAAGCTGCCCTATATGACGCTACGCAAAGGTATTCTGGGCGAGCAGGCCTGGTTGGCCTGGAGCAAAGAGGCGCTGGCGTTACTCACTGACTAGTGGACTTACGCGGTAGCCGAAACACGCCCTGTTGGCAGAGTAGACCGACAATGATCATGGCCAAGCCAAAGAGAGTACTGGGCAGGATAACCTCACCGAGTAGGCCGGCAATAAGCAGTAACGAGAGAAACGGTGAGATAAAAATAAGGTTGGATATCTTGGCGGTGCTGTCGGTGAGCTTCATCGCCTGTAGCCAGAAGACGAAGGCCAGCCCCATCTCGAAGATGCCGATATAGCTAGCGCCGACGACCCCCTGCCAAGGGACTGCGTGAAACTCATCGTGAACGAGGCAGTAGAGGGCGATTAATGGTAGTGAACAGGCAAAGTTTAGCAGCAAGCCCAGTAGCGCAGGCCGTTTATCGCGGGTGTTTAAGATCCAGTACAGCGCCCAGATGACCGTGCTCGCGAGAGCGAGTAATACCCCAGTGGTGTTATCAAACTGGAGCGCCAAGGGCTGCCCGCCGGTGGCAATATAGAGCACGCCGCAATAACACAGCAGCGCGGCGATGATGTCTTGTCGGCGCAGTCGCTGTCCGAGTAAGGGGACGGCGAGTAGGGCCATGGTGAGGGCCCAGGTGTAGTTGATGGCTTGGGCCTGCTGCGCGCTTAACACGTCATAGGCTTGGAATAACACTAAGTAGTAGAGTGTCGGGTTGAGGGCTCCGAAGGCGAAGGAGGTGACGATATCGCGAGGAGACAGTTGACGGAGCGCCTTCAGCCCACCCTGATAGTGCAGCGTGACCGTTAATACCGTGGTTGAGACCAAGCTCGCGATCAGCAGCATCTGTGCCGGGCTGAGGTAGCTCAAGCTGATTTTAAAGGCGGTGGCAACGGTCGACCAACAGAGCACCGCGGCGAGGCCGAAACAATAAGCTTTCCTTTGTTGCGTCATAACAGCACCCGTGTGGAGGGAACAATCACAAAGTTTGTTGTGATTGCGTAAAGGCGCAGCCTAAATAAACGAAAACAATATGTAAATAATTCTCTGAACAAGAGTGACGAATAATTTTACGGAAATAATAAAGTTTTATTAACCTGTAAATGTAATCACCGCATTGACTGTCGCGACTCTGTAGGTAGTTCTACTTACGGAAAAAACTACCCACTGTGCAAGAAGGTAACAAGAAATCCTCTCAGTTTATTTTTTTACATTTTTTTGAGAGAAACACGTTGACTTACTTTGTTATTGGTAAGAACATAGCCCCTTCAATTCTGCTAACTATTTTGAGAGAGAAATTCCATGAAGCCTTTACTGAAACAACATATCACCTGCGTTATGCGTAACAGCCTTGTGCTGGCGTGTTCGTCGGTGGCGTTTATTCTCAGCTAAAGTCTCCATGAAATGGGAGGCGAATCAGCCTCCCCACTCTTTTCTAAAGAACCCGGAAGGCTCATCGCCTTGCGGGTTTTTTTTGCTTAAAAAACGCCCGTGACGGAGGTGCTCGGCAGCACCGTAACGCTAAATAGAAGAATAAAGGAGGGACAGCCATGTCTAATCACGATGAAGAAATAGAGACCGTTGCGGTTTTAAGTAATAATTAATTTCATGGATAAATGATGTTTAAAGTAATAACAAAGGAAATGAGGACGCTGCAAGCTTTGTTGGTGTTGGCGGCACCAATGATCGTCTCGCAGGGGGCCTTTGCTGTAATGATTTTTTGTGATCGCTACTTTTTGTCGCAGGTTAGTCCTACGCACATGGCGGCGGCGTTAGGTGGTGGTGTGGCGGTATTTTTTTGCCAATCACTTTTTATTGGTGTGCTTGCTTATGGCAACGCAATTGTGGCGCATAATTTTGGCGCAGGAGATTTTCATAAATGTTCGAAAGTGATGACGCAGGCGGCTTTACTGTCGTTGATTAGTCTGCCGATACTGATGCTGATCGGTTATTTTGTCGCAGATTTGTTTGCGGCGATGGGGCACGCGAAAGAGCAGTTAGTGCTGGAAAAACAGTACTTTTTTGCCTTGCTGTTGATGTCCCCACTGCAGTTGTTGAAGGTTTCAATTGCCTCTTACTTTGCCGGCATTAGTCGCACTAAGGTGGTAATGGCGGCCGATACGCTGGGGGTATTAATGAATATCCCACTTTCCTATGGCTTCGTTTTTGGTGTCTGGGGATTACCGGAATTAGGCATCTTGGGGGCGGCGCTGGGGACGGCGATTAGTATGGCGTTTTCGCTGGCGGTTTATGCGCTGTTTTATTTCCATCCGGAGCATCGTCGGCAGTTTGCTGTTGCCGACTCCTGGGGTATTGATCGCGGCATCTTGCGACGCTATCTTCGCTTGGGCCTGCCCTCGGGGATTGAGACGTTTTTGAATGTGGCGGCGTTTAACCTGTTTCTGCTGATGTTTCAGTCGTACGGTGTAGTGGAAGGCGCGTCATCGGCGATCGTCTTAAACTGGGATATTATGTCGTTCGTGCCGATGATGGGACTGAGTATTGCGATCGTCAGTATGGTGGGGCGCTCTGTCGGTGCCGGCAACGTCGATGGCATTAACCAGGTGATACGTTCGGGCTTTATGCTCAGCATTAGTTACTCCGTGGTACTGGGATTATTGTATTTGATTTTCCGCCATGAGCTGGTTGCTATCTTCGTCATAGAGGGACCGGAGGCGGAGCAGATTAAAGTGATGGCGGGGCACATGATGCTAGGGCTGGTCTCTTATACCGTTGCCGATGCGATCATTCTAGTATCCGGTGGCGTGTTGCGCGGTATCGGCGATACACGCTGGATGATGGTGGTCTCGGTGAGTCTGCACTGGTTGATGCTATTGGCGCAGGTCGTGGTCATACGTATCTTGGAGTGGGGCCCGCAGGCGTCCTGGAATCTCTTCGTGATGATGATTGTGACAACGGCAGTGGTCTATTTGTGGCGCTTGAGTCAGCGACGCTGGCAGGACAAGGAGGTGATGTCGGGGATGTTGGCCAAGCACGCTTAAACGCCGTGCTTGACCGGTGCAGAGAGAGTGATGATTACTCGCTCTGCACGCGACGAATCGCCTGCTGCCAGCCAGCGTAAAAAGCGTCGCGTCGCGACTTGCTCATCTGAGGTTCGAAACGTTGTTGGCACTGCCACTTTTGCTCGAGCTGCTCCAGTGAGGTAAAGATACCCGCCTCTAGGCCGGCGAGATAGGCGGCGCCGAGTGCGGTGGTCTCGATAATCGTTGGTCGATCGACGGTGGCGCCGAGGATATCGGCGAGAAACTGCATCACCCAGTTGTTGGCGACCATACCGCCATCGACACGCAGTGCGATGGGGCGCTCACCATCGCTCTCCATGGCTTTCTGCAGGTCTTTCGATTGATAGCAGACCGATTGCAGGCCGGCGGTGACAATTTCCTTGATGCCGGTGTCTCGGCATAGGCCGAAGATGGCGCCGCGTGCGTTGGGGTCCCAATAGGGCGCGCCGAGGCCGGTGAAGGCGGGCACCATATAGACGCCGTGATCGGGGTCGGTTTGCTCGGCAAGCGGCTCACTCTCCATGGCGTTATCGATTAGCATGAGTCCGTCGCGCAGCCACTGGATGGTCGCGCCAGCGACGAAGATGCTGCCCTCTAAGGCGTAAGTTACTTCTCCCCGAAGCCGGTAGGCGACGGTGGTGAGTAGGCGGTTTTTTGATTTTAAGGCACAGTCGCCGGTGTTGACGATCATGAAACAGCCGGTGCCGTAGGTCGACTTGGCCATGCCCTTGTTAAAGCAGGTCTGGCCAAATAGTGCGGCCTGCTGATCGCCGGCCATGCCGAGGATGGGCACCTGTCGGCCGAGCACGGCGGCGTCACTGACGCCGAATTGATCGGCGCAATCCATCACCTCTGGCAGCAGTGCGGCGGGGATATCGAAAAGTTCGAGTAATTCCTCATCCCACTGCTGACTGTGGATATTAAACAGCATGGTGCGCGAAGCGTTGCTGGCGTCGGTGCGGTGCTCTCGGCCGCCACTGAGCCGCCAGAGCAGGTAGCTGTCGACGGTGCCGAAGGCGAGCTCGCCACGTTCGGCGCGAGCGCGGGCACCGGGTACTTGCTCTAAAATCCAGCGCAGCTTGGTGGCGGAAAAGTAGGGGTCGATGAGCAGCCCGGTAATGTCGTTGATGCGTTCTTCTAGGCCCCGGTCTTTCAGTTGCTGGCAGTAGTCGCTAGTGCGGCGATCCTGCCAGACGATGGCGGGGTAGATGGTTTTGCCGGTGAGCTTATCCCATACCAGTGTTGTCTCACGCTGGTTGGTGATGCCGATGGCGGCAATCTGCTCGCCATCACCGAGCTGGTTGATGACTTGGTGACAGCAATCGATGACGCTCTGCCAGATGTCTTCGGGGTCGTGCTCGACCCAGCCGTCTTGGGGGAAGTGCTGCGGAAACTCCTGCTGGGCACTGTGCGCGGCAGTGGCGTCGCTATCGAAAAGAATTGCCCTGGAACTGGTTGTGCCTTGATCGATCGCTAAGATATAGTCGGCCATGAAGAGATCTTTTTTACCGTGCTGATGGTTGTAATGAGATGCCAGTGAGATAGGTGTTTCACTGTGGTTGTTAACTATACTCAGGCTGGGCTGTTTTCTCTAGTGAGCATGACTTTTAAGCGATGCGTGTATTGCAGCGGCGCGATCAGACACTGTCGTGGAGCGATGGATGAGTGAGCCAATTGACTATGACCTATTTGTGATCGGCGGCGGCATCAACGGTGTGGGTATTGCCTGTGACGCCAGTGGTCGAGGGCTGAGCGTCGGTTTGTGTGAGATGCACGACCTGGCCTCGGGCACCTCTTCACAGAGCAGTAAGCTGATTCACGGCGGCCTGCGCTATCTTGAGCAGTACCAGTTTCGCTTGGTGCGTGAGGCGCTGGCCGAGCGCGAGGTGTTGTTGAAAAAGGCGCCTCACATCATTACGCCGCTGCTGTTTCGCCTGCCTCACCACCCCCATCTGCGCCCCCGCTGGTTAATACGCCTAGGCTTATTTCTTTACGACCACCTCAGTCGACGAGTGAGTCTGCCGGCCTCTAAATCGGTGTTGTTGGCCGAGCCTGAGGGCTTGATTGACTCGCTGCAGCATGGCTTCGAATACGCCGATGCCAAGGTCGATGATGCGCGGCTGGTGCTGCTGAATGCGTTGGCGACACGGGGTAATGGCGGCGATATCCACAACTACTGTCGCTGTGTGCAGGCGCAGCGGGGTGACGGTCACTGGCGTCTTTGGTTGCAGCACCGAGGGCAAGATGAGCTACAACAGATCACTTGTAAGGTGTTAGTTAACGCAGCCGGGCCCTGGCTGCAGCAGACTTATGATGAGGTGTTACAGCGGCCGTGCCCAAAGCAAATGCGTCTGGTTAAGGGCAGTCATATTGTGGTGCCGCGGTTAAACGCCAGTGACAAGGCCTATCTGTTGCAGAATACCGATGGCCGTATCGTCTTCGTCATTCCCTATCAGCAGCATTACTCGTTGATCGGCACTACGGATGAAGACTACCAGGGGGATCCTGCGGCAGCCTGTATCGCCGAGGTGGAGATCGACTATCTGATTCAGTCGGTGGCGCGCTACTTCAAGCGTCGGCTTCGCCGCGAAGAGATTGTCAGTCACTATGCCGGCGTGCGGCCGCTGTTCGCTACCCAGGGGCAGGTGGCGGCTGCAGAGTTGAGTCGGGATTACAGTTTTGAACTTGATGGCGAGCCGGGGCAGGCGGCCTTAGTCTCAGTATTTGGCGGCAAGATTACCACCTATCGAAAACTGTCGGAGGCGGTAGTCGATAGCTTGGCGGCCTATCTGCCTTCGATGACGGGGGCGTGGACGGCGTCGACAGTGTTGCCGGGCGGCGATTTTACCGATGTTGCTGAGTTACAGCGCGAGTTTGCTGGGCGCTATCCGTTTCTGCCCGATGACTTATTGCAACGCTACCTCTCGGCCTACGGTACTCGTGTCGTCGAGTTGTTGCAGGCCAGCCGCTGTCTCGATGATCTCGGCGAGCACTTCGGCGCCGGTCTGTACCGCCGAGAGGTCGACTATTTGATGCAGCAGGAGTGGGCGGTGACGGCGCAAGATATACTGTGGCGACGCACCAAGCTGGGCTTGCAGATGAGTGACACGACGTCACTGGAAAATTATATGGCGGCCTCATCGATGAGTCTTAAGCGCTAGCGTCGTTGCTACTTGTTTCAACATATCTACTCCCTCCGGGTCTTCCTCTTCTCAGGGGGATGACTTAGCGTGTCAAGGTGGTAATAGCGCATCACAACTCTACAACAGTTCAATAACAGCTCAATACCAGTTCAAGAACAACGACAGGGACGGCGTCATGGAAAAAATAAAAGTTATTCAGTGGTTCACCGGCGATATTGCCAGGCATCAAATTCGTGTGCTCAGTGCCTGCACCTCGATGGAGTTAGTGGGGGCTTTTGTCTTCCACGAAGAAAAGCATGGCCGCGATATCGGAGAGATTGCCGGTATTGAGCCGCAGGGTATTTATGCCAGCAGCAAGATGGAGGAAGTCTTGGCGCTGGAGGCCGACTGTGTGTTGTATAATCCGCCCCATGAGCGTTACGACGAGATTATTGCTATTTTGGCCAGCGGCAAGAATGTGATCAGCATTATGGCGGGTTGGAACCCGAAAAAGCTGCCCTGTTATCCTGATATCGTCAAGGCCTGTGAACAGGGCAATAGTTCGCTCTATGGTACGGGGTTAAATCCAGGCCTAAGTTACGAGCTGGCACTGCTCGGCTCCTCGATCTGTACGCAAGTCGACTCGGTATACATAAAAACCTGTGAGCCTCAGGCTTCGCTCAGCCCTATTTTTCTCGAGGTATTCGGCTTTGGCCAGACCGAAGAAAATTTATTGAACGGCAATCACCCGGCTTATTCTATTTTCGAAAACCTGTTACAGATTACCGATCTGCTCTGTGAAAAACTCAATATAGCCCACGACGGCAGTCGTTTGGTCTGTGAATTCGAGGGTGCGACGCAGGCCTATCGCGACAAGATTGTGGTCGAGCCTGGCACGATGGCAGGGCTGTTAGTAAAGGCAGAAACCGTGCGCGATAATGTCGCCGTGGCGACGATAGAGTTACGTTTTCTGCTCGGTGAGGAGTATGTGCGTGCAGAGTTTCTCGAGGGGCGGCCGAAGCAGGGGTGGATCGAAGTAGATGTGCGTGGCAACCCCGGCAGCCGACTTACCCATGAGGTGGTGTTTGAACACGACAGTCTCGGTACCTGGTCGACCGGGACGAAGGCTATCAACGCCATTCCCTTTGTCTGCGCAGCCGCACCGGGGCTGCTGTCACCGTTAGACCTGCCGCTGCCGCGGATGCTTGATCTGAGCGCCGGCTGATCGAGTGCTGCGATCTAACCGTTATAGTTAAGCATCACAATAGATGATTGTTATCGGCGAGTTTAATGTGTCTAATGGCGGCATCACGGTCTATGAGGACGTCTTATCTAGGCCAGCAGACGTTAGGGAGGGAGTGCGGTGTCGATGAAACAATTAAGCAGTGACCGGCGAGAGTATGTTGGTTGTCAGTTCAGCGAGCTGTCGTTGAGTTATGAAGAGCTCAACGAGTTGGAATTTGAGGATTGCGAATTCCGCTCCTGTGATTTTAGTGATGCGCTGCTACGCCGCTGTCTGTTTCGTGATTGTCGTTTCGATAATTGCAACCTCAGTTTATTGGATCTCAGTTACAGTCGGCTCAGTGATGTGACGTTTACCAACTGCAAGATGGTCGGTATCGATTGGACCAAGCTGGAGCAATCGCCGCTGGGCTCAGGCAGCGATATCAGCTGCATTAGCTGCGCCTTGGATAACGCGTCGTTTTACGGCCTTGAGCTGTCCGGCCTGACACTTCAGCAATGCCGGCTCAGGGAAGTCGATTTCCAGCAGGCCAGCCTTGCGGGTGGCGACTTCAAGGGCAGCGACTTCTCCGGCAGCCTATTTGCCAACAGCAATCTGACGGAGGCTGACTTCTCGGGGGCGACGTCTTTGACGATCGACCTGCGTAACAACACCTTAACGCAGGCACGGTTCGACCGTTACGAGGCCAGCCATATGCTGGAAGTGTTAGGGCTGCAGTTGAACGACTAGTTCTGTGGCGAGGTAGCCTTGTCGCTGTATTCACACGGCTGTTATTAAATTCTCTGCTTACCCTTGACTGCGCAGGGGTTTAGCTTGTTATTATAGTGACACTATAATAATGATGAGATGACGGCAATGAAGATCTTGCACGGCGGTACCCTGTTGGCCACGCTCCTATTGGCGGCATGCAGCGAGCCTATCGAACCGACGCCGATAGAAAGCGCAGAGACGGCGGCGCCACTGTTGTTGGGGCAGCCGGCGACGGCCAAACCCATCGACTTCAGCGTACCGCCTCACCCTTATATGTCGGCGCAGGGTGTGAACGCGATGCACGGCGATGGCTACAGCTCCGACGTGCACCCTGGCGGCGGGCCGTTGGGGGTGGATGTGCAGCGACGCTCGCGGGTGGGGACGGTGATGCCGGGCGGCCAGTGTGCCACCGTCACCTTCGATAGCGAGGGGCGCATTGTTGCACTCTGTGCCGCGCTGACCGGTTTTAATATCCACCTATTAGAGCCGCGCAGCTTGAATCTGCTGGCGGAATACAACCTACCGATACGCCCCTCGACTTACGATGCCTTCTTGCACGCGGATAAGAGCAAGATCATGCAAGACAGTTCGGGTGCGTATTTCTATCTGGATGAGCAGGATAGGGTGGTAATGGCGGCGAGTGATCAGACCATTCGCCGCATCTCTCACCAGCAGGATGAGCAGGGCCGTTGGTCGTTCACACTGGAAGATTCCTGGGATCTTAGCGACGACGTGCCCCACGACTGTACCAGTCTCACCAACTGGTCGCCGGAGGGCGAGTGTGATCCGATTACCGCGGTGATGCCTGATCACGAGGGCTATATTTGGTGGGTGACGCGGCGTGGTCGCATTGGCACGCTGGACCCCGATAGTGGCGAGGTACGTGGCATGCAGTTGGCCGGTGAGGAAATTCAAAACGGCTTCTCGGTAGCCGCCGATGGTGTTTACGTGGTCTCCGATCACGCCATGTATCGCTTCTATAGTGCGGCTAACGGCGAGCCGAAGGTTGGCTGGCGCGAGACCTATGATCGGGGTACTCGTCGCAAGGTCGGTACCATCAATCAAGGCAGCGGCACTACACCGACGCTGCTCGGCGAGGAGTATGTCACCATTACCGACAACGCCGATGGGCGGATGAATCTGGTGGTCTATCATCGTCAGCAGGATTATCAGGGCGAGCGAAAGATCTGCTCGGTGCCGTTGTTTGATAATGAGCACTCGGTGACCGATAACTCGATGATCGGTTTTAATAGAACCATTATTTTGGAAAACAATGCGGGCTATAGCAGTGCCTTCGAGCAGAGTGACTGGTCAACGGCAGGCGGGGGGATTAGTCGAGTTGATATTCGCGCCGACGACAGTGGCTGCGATCTGGTGTGGACCTCGCAAGAGCACTCGCCCTCAGTCGTGCCGAAGGTCGCTGCCGGCAATGGCTTAGCGTATTTCTATAGTTTCATTCCGCAGCAAAACGGTGAGAATGCCTGGTATTTGACTGCCCTCGACGTCGAGACCGGTAAGACTCAGCTGAAAATCCTCACCGGTAGCAGTTCCAATTTCGATAATAATTGGGCACCGTTGACACTCGGGCCCGATGGCACCGCCTATATTGGCACCTTTAAAGGTTTGGTGGCGATATGGGATAAAAGCTAACGTTTCTATTATGCGTTAGATAAAATAAGCGGATGCTGCCGCACTGATTGCGGCACAAAATGAGTGATCACGAGGGCTGTATGGCGCGACCGAGAGTCAGGGATAAAATCTTAGTGGCGGCAAAACAGCTGTTTTTACAGGGTGGCGCTACGGCGATGACTACGAAGGCAGTGGCTGCCGCCGCCGGTGTCACTGAGGCGAGCGTGTTTAATAACTTTGGTGACAAGGCCGGTCTAGTACGGTTGTTGATCGAAGAGGAATTGCCGCAGTTTGCGGCATTCCAGCAGACGCTAGAAAACCCCCTGGCGCTGCCGCCGGTGCCGTGGATGGAACAGGTGTTAGTCGCTGCGAGGGGCTACTTTATGGTGATTCTGCCCCTGGTGGCTCTGCCTTTATTGACCCAGCAGAAGGCGACCAAGAGCGGTAGTGAGCTTTATAGTGGTTACCGGCCGCTGTTGGCGAAACTGCGCCAGCGCCAGTGCGCTGATGAGATCGCCGCCAGCGTTGACTGTGAAGCGGTGGCGCAGTTAGTGATGGGCGCGGCGATGCACGGCGCCATCACGGAGCTGACCCTGGGCAGTAATGCGCTGGGTGTCGACGCTGATTGTTGGGCCAGTCGGCTGGCAAACTCGTTGCCACTGGCTGACATTAGGCGCTCGTAATAGCGCTGTCTAATACGATCGATGTCGACGCTGCCACTTACTGACATTAGGCGCTAGTAATTGTGCTGTCTAACACGATAGATTATGCTGCTGGGCTCTACTAAAGCTGAGGTAGCAAAATGGAACTGATAGAAGATTGGGCGTTCAAGCCCGGCGTGCTGAAGTTATTGCAACAGCTGCGCGGCCGAGTCAAGCGTGAGTTGGGCATAAGTTTGAAGCTGAGTGATGAAAACTTAGCGGCGGCATTAGCAGAAGTGAAACAGAAGACAGAGGACGAACAGAGCCGGGAATATTTGGCGGAAATCGAGTCAATATTGGCGGTGAACTTTACCCCGTCAGCGCCAAAGCCAATAACAAAGCCAAAAGTGACTGAAGAGCCTAGCGAAGCGCAGGATGAAGAGCAGAGTTCTGGCGGCGGCTTCAGGGGACATTACTAGTCGATTAGAACGGCCAGTTGATAAGGGGCGCTAACCGATTAGAGTCACCTTCAAGTCGTACATTAATTTGAGTTATGCAACTATCAGTAAATCGAATTAGCCGAATGAAAGGGAGAGGAGTAACTTAAATACCAAGCCAACCGATGGGTGAGTAAGGACAGCATTAAGCGTGTTCGACCAGTCATCAACTATGTAAGCGACGAGCGCTTGGGAGTACACGATGAAGCTAATTCCTAATAAGACTGCTAACGGCATCAATACAGCAACTAGTCAGTGTGGACGTTACGCCTGGCACTGTAAGCAACCCGTCGCCAAGGCTAAGGGCATCAAGTCCAACATGAACAATATGGTGCTGCCAACCAAGTAATGCTTAACAGCGTTATTGAGGGGAGTACGAAGAGAGGCGATACCTAGCGGTATCGCCTTTTTTGTGTCTATAGCTTGGCGATTCAACGAGGAGGTGGGTAAGTCTGGCAGTGCGGGTATTTACTGCTATTGTGTTGAGTTGCTGTTAAAAAAGCCGACAAGCTAGGCCCTATAATACTGTTAAGTCACTGACTCGACTAAACATAAGTTTGGCTTATGCAACTATAGGTAAATCGAATTGGAGCTATTGCCGTGAACTCGGTAACTTAAATAGCAAGTCCACCGCTGAGTGGACAGGACAGTATAAAGACAGTTCAACCAATGAGAGAGCGACGAGCCTGGGAGCACAAGATGAAATTAATTCCGAACAAGACTGCAAACGGTGCCATCCATACAGCGACTAGCCAGTGCGGACGTTACGCCTGGCACTGTAAGCAGCCCGTCGCCAAAGCCAAGGGCATTAAGTCTAATATGCATAACCTGGCTTTCCCGACAAAATAGTACTAACCCCGTCTGAAGCAGTACTGAACAGGGCGATATCGCAAGATATCGCCCTTTTTTGTCGGTGCGCAGAATAACCCGCCTAGCGAGGCTTGTCGCTTGCTGCCTCCCCTGTCAACGAGGTGATGATCTAACGGCAGTGATAATCCCCCCTATACAGTATTGAAAGGCCTTCCTCGTCAACGGTATAGTTTAAGCGGGGCTGTTTTATGTCATGCTCACGATAGCAGTTTGGCTGCTGGCTTAGCAGTTGGCATATTTTGCTTAACGATAGAGACCAAACCTGGGTGCAAGGGTGGCCGCAGTGATGGCTGAAGAAGTGACCAAGGTGGGGTGACGGAGAAATATAACGATAATGCAGCTCACTGATCTGACGGTATTACAACAACTCAACCGCTGGCTACAGGCCGGCGAAGATGTCTGGCTCTGTAGTGTCGTCTCGACCTATGGCTCTGCACCACGGCCGGTGGGCTCGCTGTTTGCGACCAACGGCAGTCAGCGTGTGGGCTCGATATCAGGGGGGTGCCTGGAGCAGGCATTCTTCGAGAAGTTAATCGCCGGCGAATTTGCTGACTCAGCACAGCTCTTTGACTATAACAGCCAGCTTAATCGCAGTGGCCGTCCCTCCGAACTACCCTGTGGCGGCAGTATTCAGTTGTTAGTGGAGCGGCTGCAGGCGACGTCGATCAACCGTCAGCACGCGATGCTTTGGCTGCAGTTGGCGGAGAGCTTCCAACCTTTCGAACGCAGTGTCGGCCTGGGCCATGGTGGCGCTACGTTGATTACATTGGCCAGTGCACCGGTCAGTGAGGTGGTGTTGACGACGGCGATGGTGACGCTGCGCTATGCCCAGGTGTGGTCCATCGTGATATTGGGTATTAGTGCGGTCAGTGAACACGTGGCACGGTTGGCGTTGATGGCCGGTTACCGAGTGCGGCTGTGTGATAACCGTGAGGAGATGGCGGAGAGCTGGAACTTTAACGCGAGTGAGGGCGGTATCGATGTTGAGTGGGCCGACCCGGCGCAATTTGTTGAACGCCACACGACGGCGAGAAGCGCTGTATTGGCGCTGGCCCATGATCCCCGTGTTGATGATGTTGGCTTGATGGCGGCGTTTAATTGCCCTAACTTTTATTTGGGGGCACTCGGTTCTCAGGCGACGACGCGCAACCGGCGCGCGCGGCTGCAGCGTATCTGTCAGCTGGATGATGCTACCTTGGATACCCTGCATGCGCCGATCGGGCTCGATATCGGCAGCAAGACGCCGGTGGAAATTGCGATCTCGATTATGGCTGATTTGATTTTGGCAAAATCGAAGGTGCTGGTATAGGCGAAGGTGCTGGTATAGACGAAGGTGCTGGTATAGACGAAGGTGCTGGTATAGCCGAAGTCACAGCTGCTGGTATAGTAGCAGGGAGCGCAGCAACACGCCCTTTGCGCATGGGCAGACGAAAGCGAGCAACACGATGCAGATAGACGATTTTTCAGAACAAGGTTTTTGGGCCAAGTGTAAGGCCTACGCTAAAACGATAGGTTATGAGTCGATGGAAAAGGTGTTGTGGCTTTATTACGCCCTCGATTCTGAGCAGTGTACGCTGAAGCAGAAGAGTATTATTTACGGCGCACTGGCCTATCTTATCGCTCCCCTCGATGCGATCCCCGATCTCACGCCGCTACTGGGCTATACCGATGACATGGGTCTGATCGCTGCGGCGATCACTGCGGTAGCGCTGTGTATTGATGACACGGTGAAGTCGCGAGCGAGCCAGCGCCTGCAACAGTGGTTTGGTCAGTCGACGCATTAACGCGCAGGGCGATCTAGACTTCGAGCTACACTGCGATTAATCTCTAATTTTCTCAGGAAGAGGTGACGTTGATGTTAGGTTTACCAGATCAGCTGACGCAATGGCTGCGTGAAATACAGCGTGCGACAGAATTGCGCATAAAGGCGGGTTTTACTGTCACCCCCTCCGACGCGCGGGTGGCGTTGACAGGACTTACCTATGCCTTTGGTCCGAAGCAGTCGCCACTGCCGCTGGAGCAGCCACTGTCGATCGATGGTGTGTCCTGCCAATTATTTGCCGCCGGTGAGAATATCGGCGAAGCCAAGCCTATCATGCTATTTCTCCATGGCGGTGGCCACGTCGCAGGCAGTGTCGGCGATTATAAGGGTATTCTACGCAAGATCGCTCGCTTGACTGATTGCCGTGTGGTGGCTGTAGACTATGCGCTGGCGCCTGAACATGCTTATCCACAGGGCTTGAATGATGCGCGATGTGCCCTACAGGGGGTGCATCAGGCGCTGGCGAAGATCGGTGTAGCGAGTACCGAGGAGCTCTATCTGGTGGGCGACTCTGCCGGCGGTGCGCTGGCGGCGACACTGGCGATCGAGAGCAGTTGGCAAGAGCATCAGATTAGTGGCCTCGGCTTGATCTATCCGAGCCTGGACTACACTCTCTCTACGCCGGCAATAGAGACTTACGGGGAGGGTTATATGCTCACCCGCGATCGGGTCCGCTGGTACTTCGATCAATACCTGCAAAACGGCGAGGACCGGCGAGCTTGTTCGCCGCTGTATATGGATGTCGGCCCACACTTACCGCCGGTGTCGATTGTGGCGGCCGATCATTGCCCGCTGGTGGATGAGTCGCGGCAGTGGGCAGAGAAATTAAAGACGAAAAACCGCCCGGTCAGAATCGATATTGTTGAAAACTCAATACATGCTGCGTTGAATCTCGAGAAACTTTGCCCGAAGGCGAGTAACACGATTTATTCATTGATTGAGAAGATGGTGATTCGCTAGTTTTTCACGTAAGGTGCGCGCCAAATGCGCCTTGTATTTGCTAGCTATCCCTGCGCCCCGTATCCGTTTTCAAGAGTGAGACTATGCCCCTATCGACAGAACAATTGCTTTCCTTTGTTAAAGTGGCGGAATTCGGCAGTATTGCCGAGGCGGCGCGTCAGCTGAAAAAATCGCGGGCGACGGTGAGCGAGAGTATTGCCAATCTCGAGCTGGATCTTGGCTTTGCGTTGCTCGACCGCAGCCGCCGCGATATTGCACTGACGGAGAATGCACAGGCGATCCTGGTTCAGTCAAAGATCGCGGTCATGCATCTTCAACGCCTCAGTCAGTTAGCCAGTTCTGTGCTGGCGAAAGAGGAGTCAGAGTTTACCATCGCCTATGACGGGCACATTCCTGTTTCTGCATTGTCCGGCCTCGCGCTGGCGTTGAAGCAGGCATTCCCTCACACCCGGGTTAACTTACACCGCTGCTTTGGCGAGCAGGTCAAATTGGCGGTAGGCGATACGGCCGATGTCGCTTTTGTTTTATCTAAGACCACCGATGCCTATGAGGGGTTAAGTTTTAAGCAGGTCGGTTATTTCTCGCAACACTATGTGGTGGCAGAGCATCACCCGCTGAATGGTCAATCATGCTCCTCTGCGCAGTTGAGTTGTTATCCACAGCTGTTCTTGGGCGCCGGCTACTCTAAATCGTTTATGGCGCGAGGATTGAAATCACCGAACTGGTCGTTCGTGGAGAGCTTAGAGGTGTTGCAGGAGGTGTTAACGCAAACGGATAACTGGAGTATTTTGGCGTCACAAGATGCCGAGGCACTAGTCGAAAAAGGGGGCTTTGCAGTATTGCAGCCGGAGTTCTTGGCGTTGCAGCCTAGGTTGGCGATCGACCTAATCTGGCAGAGTGAACTGGAGGTGAAGGCGGTCAAACAGCGAGTGATAGAGCAGTCAGCGCAATACTTTGCCAAGCTGCGATAATGCAAGGGAGGTGTCGATGGCAGACCTGCCATCGACGGCCTCTAACGCGACCGAGGGGAGGTGCGTATAATTAGAAGCGGTAGCGTGCGCCGACGGTCATCGAAGTGTCGTAGGCTTTTAGCTGATCTTCAGGTTCGGCATACATGAAACGTGCCTCGGCAAAGAGATCGACTTGCTGAGTCAGCGCGAAGTTGCTGCCGAGGGCTGCGAATACAGCGACGTCCTCGCTAGTGTCTCGATAGTCAGGCTCGCCTTTATACTCGCCTTTTGTCGTATTCTGTACCAGCGCAAGGCCGGCCTTGCCGTAAAGTTCAAAGCGGTTGCTCAGCGGCAGATAACCAACGGCGGCGGCCGAAAGGTTTCGGCTAAGAAGTTGCGCTGTGTAGCTACCATTTGATTGATGAAATTCGCCAATGTCTTCGTAGGCAATCTCTGTGCCGATATAGTTGTTGAAGCGGTAGCCGCCATGGATGTTAACGCGGGTATTATTCGAATCCAGGTCGCCGCCGTCGGTTTTGAGGGTCATCTTGCCATGGCCAATACCTGCGCCCGCATAGAAACCAGACTTGTCAGCGGCAAGTGCATTACCTGCGATCGAGGAGAGGAGTGGTAGAGCGAGTAAAAGAGCGGCTTTTTTCATTGTTGAGAGAATCCCATTGTAAATAATAATATTACGACCGGCTGGTCGGGCTGTGCCTTGGAAGGTGCGGCCATAGTAATCAGGCGACTTTTTCTGGAATAATCAGGACGCGTCGGGAATGCCGATGGTGCATCCTATTTCATTAATAAAAGGCGACTTTTTCTTTTTTTAAAGTTCCGTTAACTTTTATACATGTTGAAAATAGTGTCGTTGTTAGGTTTTTTTTGTTTTATTAAAAGGAATGCTATCTGTCGATAACGGCTAAGCCGATGACGCTTCCTGCATTGGTAGAAGTACTTTGAGAGAAGGGGGAATTACTCGATCTGGTGGTGTGGCAGGGGCCTGATTTGTACAGGTTAACATTTAGACATATCTTGCATTGCAGATTGCGCTTATAATGGCGCGCTGTTGGCTAATGTCCTTTTCATAAACAGGCATCGGCTCTTTAATTTCCTTTTTTGATTCCAATACTGCGGTTGTTAGTACACATCATCTCATCATTCGCGGCTTTGTCGTCTGCGAGGATGCCGTCAACGTAAGAGTTAACATGAAAAAACCCACTATTAAGTCCGTCTATTTGACGGCGTTGATCGCCCTGTTTTTTACGCTGGTGCTCAACTACCCGCTATCGTTTAAGCTCTATCACATCCTCACAGAGAGTGGTGAGATGAATGTCGGCATCGCGCTGGCATTGGCGGCGGTTTTCTTCGCGCTGTTTAATCTGTTATTCACCCTGCTCTCATGGCCCTATATTTTTAAGCCTTTCTTTGTGGTGTTAATCCTATTATCTGCGGCGGCCGCCTACTCGATGTATTTCTATGGCGTGGTCTATGACTGGCGCATGATCGAGACGATGACGGAAACCAATAGCGCGGAGGCGAGTAGCTACTTAAACAGCTCGTTTATTTTTTGGTTGTTAGTGACCGGTATCGTACCGTCGCTGTTGTTGTCTTGGGTTGGCATACGCTACCAAAGCGTATTCAAGGAGTTGGCCTACAAATTATTGAGCGTCACCTTGTCGCTGGTGATCATCGGCGGCGTTTATTGTTTTTACGCGATCGATGTCGCGGCGATTGCTCGCAACAACCATACGCTGGATCAGGATATCGTGCCCTACTATTTTATTAAGGGCGCGAGCAAGTACGTGAATAAGCGTTATCTGAGCACACCGCCAGAGTTTGAGACGATTGCCGATGACGCGGTATTGCACCCGACAGAGAAACCGACGCTAGTTGTTGTGGTCGTGGGAGAGACGGCGCGTGCCGATCATTTCCCTGCGAATGGTTATGAGCGTATGACGACACCGAACATGATCTCTAACAATATGATCAGTTTGCAAAACGTCGCTTCCTGCGGCACCTTGACCGCCGTCTCGGTACCCTGCATGTTCTCGGTGATGACGCGAGAGAATCAAGATGAAAAGAAAGTGCGCTACCAGCAGAACGCAGTGGATATATTGGCCGATGCGGGCGTGGGCGTGCAGTGGAACGAGAATGATGAGGGCTGTAAAGGCGTCTGTGATCGCGTGCCGACCTGGACGGCGACGAAGGAGAACAGCAGTGAGTTTTGTCAGGGGCCGGTGTGTCTCGATGAATCGTTAATCGCGCATTTCGATCGCGATGTGGCCACGGTGATGAAGCAGCGCCAGGCCGGGGCTATTTTTATCCACACCCAGGGCAGCCATGGTCCAACTTATTATCAGCGTTATAACGAAGCCACAAGGACTTTTCAGCCTGACTGTCAGCGCAGCGATATTCAGAATTGTGAACACCAGGCGCTGATCAATAACTATGACAATACGCTGGTGTACACCGACTATGTCGTGGGTAAGTTGCTGGATAAGTTGAAGTCGTATCAACAGCAGTATAATGTCGCCCTGATGTACGTCTCAGATCACGGTGAGTCGTTGGGTGAAAACGGCATGTACCTGCACGGTGCCCCTTATTTTATGGCACCGAAGGAGCAGACCCACGTGCCGTGGATGACCTGGATGTCGCCGTCGTTCTACCGCGATAATCACCTCGATGAAGCCTGTCTGCGTCGTCATGCGGAGACTGAGAGCTATAGCCACGATAACTGGTTCCACTCGATACTCGGGTTGATGAATGTGTCGACCAAGGTTTACCAGCCATCGATGGACTTTTTTGCCGCCTGCCGCACAGACGACAGTTAGCGAACACGCTTGATCGTTACCTGGTTATTCTCAGTGCCAATTTTAGTGGCCCTGTTCAGCTAGCTAAGATCAGCTGACTAAGGTCAGTTGTCGATAGTCCTCGATTAGCTGGCCGAGTTTTTCCAGCCCCTCGTCGATGCGCTCGATGGGGATGGCGGCAAAGCCCAGGCGAAAGAAATTGCGCGGCGCCGGTTTGCGGTGGAAGTGTACGGCACCGGCCTCGATGACAATGCCGGCCTGCAGGGCACGTTTGGCTAATAGAGCGCAGTCGACAAACTCGGGGGCTTGCAGCCAGAAACTGCTGCCGTCGGTGTCGCCGAAGATGTTGCATTGGTTGAGGTGGCGCTGTATGCCGCGGCGCATCACCTCGGCCTTATCTGCCAGTTTATTCCGCAATCCCCTTAAATAACTATCGTAGTGCCCCTGCGCCATGAAGAGCGCGGCGGTGCGTTGATTGTTGCTGGGGGGGTGGCGGTACATCAGCCGCCTTAATGCCCGCGCCTCGGCAACCAGCTCGCGATCGGCGACGAGAAAGCCTAGGCGTAGGCCGGGCGATAACGACTTCGACAGGCTGCTGACATAGATGACTCGGCCTTCACTATCGAGGCTCTTTAGTGCTGGCGACGGGGCGTGGCTACTGTTAATTTCGCTCTCGTAATCGTCTTCGATAATAATAAAGTCATGTGCTTTCGCCTGAGCTAACACCGCCTGTCGTCGATCTGGTGACATGGTGATATTGGTCGGGACCTGGTGGCTCGGGGTAAGAAAGACGCAGTCACAGCCGGCCATGTGATTGGTCTTGGCGCCGTGGGCATCAATCTCTAATGGTTGTAATTGGGCGCCGGCCAGCGCGAAGATGTTTCTCGCGTCGGTATAGCCCGGTTCTTCGATGCCGAAGGTGCTGTCTTTTCGTACGAGTAGCTGGGCGAGAATATAGAGTGAATTTTGGGTGCCGATGGTGATTAGGATCTCGTCGCTGTGGCAGGCGATGCCGCGCTTACTCAGTAGCTGTTGGCGAATCTGTTCGACCAGCATAGGGTCGTCCGAGTCGACGTAATCATCGAGCCAGTCTTTTAAGCCATCACGCTGCTGTGCCACCCTGGAGCAAGCGCGCCAGTGTTGAATGGGGAAATAGTGTTGTTCGATCTGGCCATAAATAAACGGGTAGGGCTGGCGAAACCATTCGCTGGGCTTTTCGATGTTCTGCACCATAGTGGTTCGTTTTTCTAGTCGCTCGCCCCATATTGAGGGTTTATGTGCTTGCGGTTGCGGCACGGGAAAAGCTGCTGCTCCTTCTTTATAGATATCTTCGTGAACATAGAAACCACTACGTTCGCGCGACTGCAGATAGCCGTCATCGACGAGGCTTTCATAGACCAGCACGATGGTGTTACGCGACACGCCGAGTAACTTTGCCATCTTGCGGCAGGAGGGGAGAGGCTTGGCCATAAAGTGTGCAGAGCTGATTAACTGCAGTAAGTATTGTCTGATTTGTCGCTGTAAATTATCGCTTTGGTTTAACTCGAGTTGAACGAGGCAGTCGTATGAAGGCATAAATACACGTCCATTAAATTAACTTAATTATTCTGTTAGTAAATGTATTTGCAATTTGTTGGCCAAGAAATTGCTTTTATAGTTTGGCAAATGACTTTTTCTGATTAAGACATTATTTTTTTAGTGAAGAAAACGCCTTGAAAACCGCGAATCAAGTCATTGTGAAGCTGACTAGGGTGGAAGCGGCGATTAGTCTGCATGGCTGTGACGGTTTATTGTGCCGCGAGGCGTTGCCCCCATGTTTGCATCAATCTGGCCCTAACGGGAGCAATATTTTTTTCCGTATTGTGAGTTAAAAAGCTGATCATTTATAGAAGAGGTAGGTCATCGTGAGAAAATATATAAAACGAAACGTCGTTGATAAATTATTGCTGGTCACGCTGCTGGCAGTCTTTACCCAGGTGGCGCAGGCGGAGCAGGTCACCATTGGCTACCAGGGCATGTTTAATCCATGGAAGTACGCGATAGAAGAAAAAATGATTGAAAAGGCAACGGGCTACGAGATTAAGTGGCGTCGTTTCGGCTCGGGGGCAAAGGCCATGACTGCGGTAGCCTCGGGTAATGTGCAGGTGGCGGTGGCTGGCTCCAGCCCTATCGCCAGTGCCGTCAGTCGTGGCGTCGATATACAGCTGGTGTGGATTCTAGAAAATATTGCCGATGCGGAGGCGCTGGTGGTGAGAGAGGGCGCGGGGATCATGAGTCCGAGCGATTTACGTGGTAAGCGTTTGGCGGTGCCCTTTGTCTCGACCACCCACTTCCACGCCCTGTTCGCACTGCAACAGTTTGGCCTCAGTGAGAAGGATGTGAAGGTGATTAATATGCAGCCGAGCGCCATCGCGGCGGCGTGGCAGCGTGGCGATATCGATGCGGCTTTTATCTGGGACCCCGTTTTACAAAAAATTAAAACTAACGGAAAGGTGCTGATCAGCTCGGCGATGTTGAGCAGCTGGGGCAAGCCCACCTTTGATGGTTTGGTTGTGGATAAAGCGTTTGGCGAAGAGCACCAAGAATTTGTTAGCAAGTTGATTAAGGTGATTGCCAGTGTCGATGAGAAATACCGTGCCACCCGTGACAACCTCGGGACAAACAATCCAATGATTGCGGCAATCGCCAAACTCTCTGGCAGTACGCCGAATGCGGTGACCGAGGCGCTGGCGCTGTATGACTTCCCCTCGCTCGATCGACAGCTGTCGTGTGAGTGGTTGCAGTGTGAGCAGGATGGCGGCGCAGCTAAGGCGCTGAAAGCCACCTCTGAATTCCTGAAACAGCAGCGAAAAATAAATCGCTTGCAGCAGGATTATAGCCAGTTTGTTAACCCGACCTATGCACAACAAGCACAGTCGAACCTTTAACTCGCCGATGGCGTTAATCCCTAAGAGTGAAAGAATACGATGAATAGATTGTCGATCAAAGATGTCTCGGTAGTGTATCCGTCCAGCGATGGCGGCGAGGCGGTACGCGCGCTCTCGGGGATTAACTTGGATATTAATCAGGGCGAGCTGGTTGTTGCGCTCGGTGCCTCGGGCTGTGGTAAGACGACGCTGCTAAGCCTGGTCGCCGGCTTTATTCGTCCTACTGAGGGCTATCTCACCCTGGGTGGCTCGAACATCGAGGGCTTGCCGCGCGTCGCCTGCGGCGTCAACCTAGCCGACCAGATTCAGGGGCCCGATGCCAATCGAGGGGTGGTGTTTCAAAAGCACGCGCTGTTGCCCTGGCTGAATGTCATTGAGAATATTGCCTTCGGTCTGAAGATGCGCGGTGTCGATAAACGGACGCGCCTGCAGCGTGCGACAAAGTATCTCGACTTAGTTGGTCTGCAGGGCTTTGAAAAACACAAAGTTTACCAGCTATCGGGGGGCATGCAGCAGCGTGTCGGCATTGCTCGGGCGCTGACTAACGATCCGGAGATATTACTGCTCGACGAACCGCTGGGGGCACTCGACGCGTTGACTCGGGAAAACCTACAAGAGTTGTTGTTAGATGCCTGGGCGGCGACCAACAAGATGATGTTCTTCATTACCCACAGTGTCGACGAGGCGTTGTTTATGGCTTCTAAATTGATCGTCATGTCGCCGCGCCCCGGTCGCATTACCCACAGTTTTGACTTGGATTTTAATCGACAGTTCTTAGCCGAGCGTGATGCGCGCAAGATTAAGTCGTTACCGGAATTTATCCGTATGCGCGAGACCGTGTTAGATATTATTTATAATGATGAGAAGGAGGCTGTGTAACGATGACGAGTAATGTGAACGCGCTATTAGCGATGAAAGACGCAGCAGCAGAACAGCAGCGTGAACAGCAGGGAGAGGCAGCGGCACCGTTAGCGGCGGCGAGAAAAAACCTATTCTTCACTGGCGCAGCCGACGAGCCCTACGGTACGCCAGGGGCTGGCAATAGCCGGTTACTGAGTGTGGTCACCGTGTTGAGCCTGCTCGCGGTCTGGACCCTGGTGACCGAGAAGGGCATGGTGTCGTCGCTGTTTCTGCCCTCGCCGCGGGATGTGTTGGCGCAATTTGTTGCCATTGCCGAGCACGGCTTCGCCGGTGCCTCGCTGTTAGAGCACCTGCTAGCGAGCATGCGCCGTGTCTTTGGCGCCTTTGCGTTGGCGGTACTGACCGCGGTACCCGTTGGTATTATGATCGGTTGCAGTCGCTGGGTGCGGGGTATCTTCGACCCACTGATAGAATTCTATCGGCCGCTGCCGCCGCTGGCCTATCTGCCGTTGATTATCATCTGGATGGGCATCGATGAGGGCAGTAAAATCACCCTGATCTATCTGGCGATGTTCGCGCCGATTGCGATCAGTGCACGGGCCGGGGTGAAGTCGGTACGTATTGAGCAGATACAGGCGGCCTATACCATGGGCG
Source organism: Sinobacterium caligoides (assembly GCF_003752585.1). NCBI lineage: Bacteria > Pseudomonadati > Pseudomonadota > Gammaproteobacteria > Cellvibrionales > Spongiibacteraceae > Sinobacterium > Sinobacterium caligoides. The sequence continues at coordinate 873,228 of NZ_RKHR01000004.1, read as the reverse complement.
CTAGTCGTTGGCAGGTGATCCGTCACATCATTGTCATTGCTGCGCTACCGGAGATTCTCACCGGCATGCGTATCGCCATCGGCTTCGGTTGGACCACGCTGGTGGCGGCCGAGATGGTGGCGGCGGAAGCGGGCATTGGCTTTATGGTACTCAACGCCTCAGAGTTTCTAGCCACCGATGTTGTGCTAATGGGCATTATTCTAATCGGCTTGATCGCTTACACCTTCGATCGCGGTATGCTGTTTATAGAGCGCAAGCTAGTACCCTGGAAAGGTTATTGAGCGTGTTGAACTGGCGTCACGCGCCCAGGCGCGTGACTCGCTGACCAGCTGCTGTTGATAAAAATAGGGCAATGTGCGGTTTAAGTGTAAATAAACGGCAAAAAACTCTCATAGATAAGCCGCCCTGTTTTACTCAGAAGAGAATGTAAAAGCATAGCAAGCCAGCCTTAATACCGTTATCTATTGATGATAAACTTACTTTAAACGTTGAATTTAAAATAAAACTACAAGTTATTCACTCCCCATAGTACATACGTCCAGCCTTTAGTCGCGGCACTTAAGCAACAATGCCATGCCTTCCTGCAATAGTTATTCATATACCGCGTTCTAATGATGTGTTGTTTAATCTTGCTTCTTATTAATCGTGTTAATGTATTTAAAGATAATATCGTTACTCCAGACATTTATCTGTATTTAAAGCCTCAGAGAGGCGCCGTAAATTCTTAATAGTGTCAAAAATATGTCACTTTTAATCGTGATTATAGTCAGGTAATGTACGCCTCAAATGATTAGCAGCATGGCATTGCGGTAGTTGGTATGTGCTAAGTTCACATTATCATCGATGCTGCATCCAGCCTATAACAGGGAAAGATGTTGACTGCGTTGAATCGTTATTTTCGGTATTGGTCTTAAGGAGTGAGTTTTTTAGGGAGAATAGTTATCACTGATAAGCTGTAATTGTAAGTAAAACTATCTTGTACTGCCTGGCGTAGTGGTCATAGAAGATCGTAGCTTTGGTTAATTTAAATTAATGTAGTCGGCGTCCTGTTAAATGTGGGCTTTGACTTGATGATTAATTAAAACCGTAGTTAGTAGGCTCTATTGTTGGCACGGTAGCACGGGGCCAAGCGCTGCGTTAACGGTGGCATAAAGAATAAATTAAGATAAAGTGACGTCAAGTAGGGTTAGTAGGAAATGAATATAGTAAATGGATTTAAGTTCCTTAATGGACGCGATCAGTTTGACTGTAATGTAGAGTTAAGTCGGGTGAGAAATCATTTTATCCCATTTTTTGATCATGCTATAGAGATAGATCCTTTCTCCTCAGTAAGAAAGAGAAGTTATATTAAGCTCAGGTACAATATAACCACGGGTTTAGTGTCTGTTGCTGATAATCAACAATACTTCCAGACGGGAGATGCGAATGTTGCTGATGGTGGAAAAATAAGAGAGTTTCATCAGACACCAAGCGAGTTCATTGATACTGAGCTGTTCAGGGTTCTGTTGAAAAATAACAAAGAGTATCTTGAGAGATATTCAGAGCAAAGTAGCTTAGAGGAAATGACATTAGGGATACATTTAATACGCTATGATATATTGGAAGGTGATATATCATATGCCTCTCCAGTATGGTTGCATGTTGATAATGAGCCACTTGTCTTTGTGCACTTAATTGATCTTTCGCTCAGCGTTATTGGCGGAGACAATATCATTGCTGATAGCAATTCTAATCCCACTCATGTGGTCAGGTTAGAGAATTTTATGGATACCCTAATACTGGATAAAAGTGTACAGCATGCAGTAACCCCTCTGAGCTCTAAAAATGGGCAGTCTAAGCGGGACGTTATTTTGTTTACTGTTGAGGATACTATTCAAAATGCAAGCTAAGCGAGTATTAATAACAGGGGCTAACTCGGGAATTGGGTACGCGCTTGTTAAACATTTTGAAGCATTGGATTTACAGATAAGCGCTTTAGATCGAGTATTTACCCAGTCCTACTCAAATAATGTAGTCTGTGTTTGTGTTGACCTTTCAGATAGCGATGAGCTCGAGAACTGGTTGGTACATGACTCAGACCGATTTGACCTAGTGATTAATTGTGCTGGTATACGTGAAATATGCCCAATTACTGAGCTGGACTTTGATACATGGCGGAATGTTATGAGTGTAAATATCGATGCGCCATTTTTGATATCTAAATACGCATCGCAACGCGCTATCGATGAAAACTGTAGTTGCCAGATCATTAATATTGCATCTATATCTGGATTTCAGGCAGAACCTAACCGAAACGCGTATATTGCTTCAAAGCATGCCTTGATCGGCTTAACTAAGGCGATGGCTTTCGAGTTAGGTGGCAAGGGAATCCGTGTCAATGCTATAGCGCCAGGGATTGTCGAGACGGAGCTTACAAGTGCATACTTTGAAAATGAAGAGACAAGCGCATTGATCTTAAAAAATACACCGTTAAATCACTGGGGACAGGTCGACAATATTGTGAAATCTGTAGATTATCTAATAAATAACGATTATGTAACGGGTTCCACATTAGTGGTTGATGGCGGCTGGACGATAGGGAAAGACTTATGATTCAGGTATCTTTAGCCATGTTCCTTTGGGGGACTGTTGGCATGTTTACACTTTGGGCAAACATGTCGATGATAGATGTGGCGTTTTATCGTTGCTTACTGGCAGTCATCCCACTAGCATTTTTTTGTTATTATCGTAAAGAGCTTAATCTAAATTGGTTGACTTATAAAGCAGCAGCACTTGTTGCGCTGAGCGGTGTACTCCTTGTGGCTAATTGGCTATTTTTATTTTGGTCGTTCGAGCTAGCATCTATAACACTGGGAAACGTTTCATATTACTTGCAACCAATATTCCTTGTTCTTTTAGGTATCGTTTTTTTTAGGAATTCAGTTTCTGGCAAGCAATGGCTACTGATTTTTGCTTCGTTTATCGGCGTATTAATGACGGCTGGGCTGTTTTCAGGGAAGGTTAGTCTTTCGGGGGGCGGTGATAATGTTGTGATGGGTTTGGTGTTCGCAATTATTGCAGGTGTTTTATACGCATTGGTGACTATAATAGCGAAGCCTTTAAAGAGTATTCCGGCAACGCAACTTGCTTTATGGCAGCTTGCCGTAGGCGCTGTGATTCTACTCCCCTTTGTACAAGATCTGTCTGCACCTTTTAATGATGATACTACTCTGGTGTGTATATTGGTCATTGGTATTGTCCATACTGCTATAGCCTATGTGCTTTATTATCAGGGCATTAAAAAAGTCTCTATCACAATGATTGCTATTCTTAGTTATATTGATCCTATAGTCGCTGTCTTCACAGATGTATTATTCTTCAACCACCAGTTAGACACAGTGCAGATTGTGGGGATTACACTGACTCTTTTCAGTAGTTATCTGATTGTCAGAGCTCCCAAGCCGGATGAAGATATAGCGGTGATAGGTGAGCAGTCAAAAGTCTATTCAACAAAGTAACATAGTATAACTATCTTGCTTGTTTCGAATGCGTCTGCATTGAATAGGTGAATAAATAAGCAAATTTTAGCTATAGTGAATCTATATTGGCGTTTATGTTCGCAGACAAAACGTTACTTAATACCAGGCTATATGCTCTATATGCTCTATGTGCTCTAGAAGTTTAGCAAGATACCCATAGTTAATCCGATAAATACACTCAATCAATCTACCGCATCCTTCAGTATGCGGTTTTGGTTAAGCTATCATCCCTCATACAGCCAAGTATGATAAGCCCCTAATCTAGCCATAGCTGTCGTAAATTCTTACACCTTTCAGCTGTTTGTAACTTTCCATCATGTTGTGAGTACGATAATGTATTGCTCGAATAATTAACAGGTAGGTGTAGCGGCCGTTAGCGTGGTGATATTCCGCTACTCATTAGTAGCGCAGCTGAACTGTGTTAGGCATAGTTACTATGGGGCGCGTCTGAGCTAATTGATTTATCACGAAAACAAAGAAAAGGAGTTTCAGGTGGAATTTATTGAACCATATAAAATTACAGTTTTAGTCCTCGGCTTGTCAGGGTTGACGTTTTTTATACAATTAGTCGTATTGGATGTTGTTGGCTTTAAGAACAACCATACCCCGGGTCACCCAATCCCTGCCAGTCACAATGAGCTACTGTTTCGTGCATCAAGAGCTCTTTCAAACTCCAATGAAAGTGTCGCTATATTTATTTTGTTCGTCGCCTTTTCAATTTTATCCTCGGCTAATCCGCAATGGCTAAATACATCCGCTTTGGTATATTTGTTCGCTCGTATTGCTCATATGTTATTCTACTATTTTAACTTAAAGTTGCTCCGAAGTATTTCGTTTGCAGTCAGCTTGTTCGGCTTGATGGCAATCTTTATTGTTGGAGTGTTAGCGTGGCTGTAGGAAAATATCGTGATCATGTTTGAAGCCTGATTTTCATAAGTTGTAAAAATAATGCATAAGCTAATGATGGTGGTGTCTAGCGCTTTGTTTCTATTCATTTTATGGGTGATCTATCTGACGAATACGGGGCAGCAAAGCTTGTTTTTTGATGGTGTTCGATTAATCCCATATGGCGATAAAGTAGGTCATTTCTTCCTGTTTGGTTTGCTTGCTCTTGCGGTGAATTTAGCGAGTAAGTTAAAAGTATTCTCAATCGGAAAACTTAAAATATTCTGGGGAAGCGCTATTGTTTTTGTTTTTCTCACAATTGAGGAGTTAAGCCAGTATTTCATACCAACAAGAACTCTAGACTTATATGATTTCATAGCTGATATAGCAGGTGTCTCACTGTTTAGTGGGCTTTCAGTTATTTTAGCCAAGAATAAAGTCACTCATAGCTAGTCTGCCGTATATATTCACATGTAAAGAGAGGTTGTCCATCCTTGCCTCATCTGGCTATCGACAATCACGGTAGCCCTTCAATGTCACACCTTGCTACTAGTACATCACTCTTCCCCTTAAGCAAATAAGACCTTGGCTTTGTGGTGATTCGTGTGGTCTTGTTTAGCGATTGGAAATTTGTCGCACTTTTGATTATCCGGAATCTCAAAGGTAATTAGCTTCAATTGAGCTTGTTGCTAAGACGTTTTTTGATTGCCATTAAATTACTGTAACAATCTGCATCGCTCAATTATTCCTCTCTATTCCTCGATGTGCTACGTGCGCATGCCACAGAGTCTCACATACTACCCTCGTACTCGCGAAAACATTCAGTGCTTCTTGTATATACCGAAATGTATCACTACATGAGGTTGTGTTCAGCAGGCGAAGAGTCTAATGATCCGAGTTATAGCTCTGTCTGCTCATGTTATATGAGGGCTTCTATCTTATTAAAAGTTAACAAAAATTTAAGAAGCAAGTGCTTGTCTAAAAAATAAGATGTTAGCCTTTAAATGCCTCCTGATTATACCAAGTTTTGTACCCACCGCACTTATAACATAGTGGCTGATCAAATGTGCCGTTTGGCGGCTTGGTAAACCTTAACTAATGGTGTGTGAGACTTGTTATGACAGGGAAGCTAACCCAGCCACCTGAAGCAGCTGACTATTCTGCTATTGCGTGTCAATCGTACGGTAAGAAGCTTGTGGATACTGCGCTATTAAGTGATGCAGTTGCTCTGTTCGGGGGCAAGGATTTGTACGTTGATGTGCCTGTTTCAAACTCTCTAATCAAAGCAAATATTAAACGGCGATACCTTGGTGGTAAGACATTAACATCTCAGCTTTGCTGGGATGGATACTGATTGGGATTTTAACATGAATAATATAGAGAAAAGTAATTCGAATACCCCTGGCACCTCACTGGCTCTACGTCTTGAGATTGGCGATTCAATCATTACGCCATCTGTTGAGCAAAAATTTCTCGATAATAAAAAATATTATTACGGGTCGCTTACAGGAGGGGATTTCTTTAAATATATTGATGGGATTGATGCTAAAGATTCTAAAATAAATCTGGCAACGCTGTTGAAAAACTTCGATGTTGAGCTTGAAGAGTCTTTAGCAGAAATCGTCGATTTTGATATTAGCGAGCTTGATTTTGGCTGGTACCCGGAAGACGAAGCCGGTTGGTTACATATTAGTACAGCCTATTTATCAGTTACCTTGCTCTCTGTAAAAAAATCAACAACAGAAACTTCTAGTAACTCTGTTAGCGATAAGCGTCATACACTATTGTCGATAGCGTCAACCTATGAACAAGACTTAACAGAAATTATGCCGCTGGTGGATGCGAAATCGCTGCCGACGATGCAGTTGAAGAATGCTTCAATCATCTATGCGAGCAGTAATTTTGATCAATCAATAAAGCTCGAAGAGTACTTGCCAGAAAAAATAAGAGGCGGATTGTCGGCAAAGTCTAACCCAGGGTTCTCAATTGCTGTTGAGGTTGACCTTGATGATATGACGATTCCTCTTGTGCTTCCCTTGCAGAGAAGTACGGCGAAAAGCAAAGCGTTAGCGGATGCTAAAATAAGCGCGGCCGAAAATCCACTCGACGGCTCTGATGATACTCCTAAATCATCGAATACATCCGCAAGTGTTGGCCGTTCATTAGGCCCTATTACCGTCAACGGTTTAGGGCTTGCTTACCAAGATGGCGAGCTGATCCTAGGTATGGATGGTGCCTTGAATCTAGCTAACTTCCAAATGTATCTTCTGGATATGAATCTGAAGCTAAACGTGAAAGCGTTGATGAGTGGCGACCTAGATGGCTTGAGCTTTGATCTTTCTGGTTTGTACCTTGATTTACAGACGTCAGGTTTTTCTCTGAGCGGCGGTTTCTTACGTAAAACTATTGATGATGGTCACGGCGCCTCCCGTGATGAATATTTAGGGCAGTTATCGCTAAAGACTAAGGCGCTTTCTTTAACAGCCTTAGGTATCTATTCGCAATTAGACAACGGTGACCAGAGCCTATTTGCTTATCTTGCACTGAATATGCCCATCGGTGGAGATCCTGCTTTTTTTGTTGAAGGCCTTGCGCTCGGCTTTGGTTATAACCGAGATGTGCTAGTACCGCCAGTTAATGAGGTCAATGAGTTCCCGTTGGTGACCGCCTTAGGTGGTGATCCAATAGGAGACTCAGGCGTTGATGACAGTAAATCCTTGGCGATTGTCCGTAAGCGTTTTGATGCGTTAAGCAAATACTTACCGGCGGTGTCTGGCCAGTATTTAGTTTGTGCTGGCATACATTTCAATACTTATAAACAGGTTGAATCCACAGCGGTACTAATGGTTGAGTTCGGGCAGAACCTAGGAATTCATCTTGTCGGCATATCGGATATGCGTTTGCCTATGGCGGTCGATAACCCCGTTATTGCGATTGAAATGGCGTATCGAATGTCTTTTGATATGGCGGAGGGTGTTGTTAGTCTGCAGGCTCAGCTTACTGATAACAGTTACGTATTATCGCGCCGTTGTCGTTTGACCGGCGGTTTTGCATTTAGTAGCTGGTTTAACGGAGAGCATAAGGGCGATTTCGTTGTTTCAATGGGTGGCTATCACCCGGACTTTTATGTGCCCGACCATTATCCGTCTGTGCCGCGCTTGGGTATAAGTTGGCAGGTTTCTGATAGTATTTATTTTAAGGGCGAAATGTATGCGGCATTAACGCCGATTGCGATTATGGCGGGCGCTGGAGTTAGTGCTAATTTATCCTGCGGCAGGGTCAAGGCTTGGTTCAATGCCGATATGAATTTTATTATTTATTGGCAACCCTTCCATTACCAGGCGCACTTTGGTGTTGCAATTGGCGCTGAGGTGACACTGGGGTGGGGCTGGCTTTCAAAAACTTTTAGGGCTGAATTATCGGCCAAACTTGACGTTTATGGCCCCGATTTTTCTGGCGAAGCAGAAGTCCATTGGATTATCTTTAGTTTCAGTTTTGACTTTGGAAGCAGGTCTAATAAAGCCGTTGAAGCAATCACCTGGAGAAAGTTTGAGACGGAGCAGATTCCTCCTATAGATAAGCAGTTAGACGCGAGTATCACTAAGGGAGTGCGTGAAGAGAGTAAAGCATGGAGTCTCATTGATCCCGATATATTCGAATTAAAAGTCAGCAGCATAATTCCGCTCAATAACATTAGCCTTAATGGCAATAATCATTTCGATAATGCTAAAGCCGTCAATATCGCGCCTATGGGGGGCGTTAAAATAAGCCAAGAGGACTGGGAGATTGATGTCGAAGTGACCGGATCAGGTGCGTCATCGTTTGTTATAAGCCCGGAAAATAAACGTTACCCAAAAGCTGTCTGGGGAAAAGACTTAGTCGCTAAAATTAGTGAAAAAGGGACAACGGTTGACTTGCTATCTGGACTAGTTATTACCCCTGAACTGACAGCTCCTCCGGGCTTTACTGAAGCGCTTAATGCCAGTGACTTTAGTTTTTCTGATCTCGAAGAGAGCGATGCTAATTGGCAGTGGGGAGAAGCTATCAAGGGTGATTTTTGTCATGACGCTACAAAAAACAGTGAAAAAATAAAGAATACATTAACCACTCAGGCGGTAAAAGATCAAAGAAAGAAGGTTGTCGATTTCTTCGACCTTGATTGCCAACCTACGGTTAACTTGATGAAAAATGACCTTGAATCGGCCTTTATTGGCACGCCTTTAACACAATCGGCTGCCCTTTGATGGGGATAGGAAAAGATGATGTCTGAAGATCAACTACAATTTATCGATTACCGTAAGCCCCAGCTAGAAATGGGTGACTACACATTTACCACATCGCACCGTTATAGCTCGCCTGATGGTCTTGAGCAATACAGTGATACGTTGGAAGAGCTAAGCATTCGCGTTAGGTGTGAGCGTGTAGCGATCAACGCTGAAGATATTTATGCGCAATATCCACCGAAAGGTGAGACCGGAGAATATTCCGATACCATCCCACATATTGCGCTCAAAAAACCCTCGTTACCATGGGCCAGATCGGCCTATTCGGATGGGGGTGAAGATTATGAGCCTTGGCTGTTTCTAATGTTGATTAATCAGGCTGACATTGACCAGGGCTTGGCGACTGCGCCTGTTGCTGGGAGTATTGCAGACTTTAGACAACCAATTGATGGGGTTTATTTTCCGACGAATCAATATAACTCATTAGCAACGGATGACAGTTTGTCAGGTCATGAACAAGTAATGAGTTATATCGATGTCGATATCGGTTTGTTTAAGGATATGGTTGTTAAGCAAAAGCTTGAGCTTAAAAAACTTGCTCATATTCGCCGTCGATTTGTCCCGGATACAGTCTCTGATAAAGTCGTCGTAACCATATCTGATAAAGAGGTCGGTTTACTCGATCTAATGCAAACCAGTGTTCTTGATCTGCTTCATATTCCGTCTGCCTCAAGCAAAATAGCAGTCGTCAAGGAGGGGATGAGCTGGCTGGTAAAGACGGTTGAAGAAGATTATATGTTGGAGTTCGATGACACTCTAGCGAGTAATAATTTATCTTGCTTTCGCTTGTTACGAGAAAGCTCCGTTCTCATTGCCAACCGTTTTGCTCAAACGGATACTGAATGTTATCCCCAGGGTATGCGTCATTATTCACTGCTCGTTTCTCTGGAGAATTACTTAGATGAAACGATATTAGCTGAGATGGATGATCAGAAGGTCAAACGTGTCCGTCTACTAGTAACTTATCATTGGTGGTTTAGCTGTATAAAGAATCCAATTAATTTCTCTGCCCGCTGTAAACAGTTGGATGTCGACTCCCTGCGTCTTCCCGTTGATAAGATTGCTGACGCTGGTAGCCTTCGTGCGCGTCTAGAATCGGGTTTAACAGGGATGTCGCACAAATTCCGTTTGGGTGATCATTCAGTCTCTTGGTACCGAGGGCCTCTAGCACCCTGTGATGTAGGCGGTGCCAGTAAGATACATTTAAGTGATGAGCAGCGAGGGCGTACAGGCGACGATCAATACGAGGCAACGGATGCTGATAAATTGTTGGTCTATATGGAAGAGGATGGCATGTTTAATATCAGTCATGCCGCCGCCTATGAGTTGGGGCGTTTTTTATCCTTGTCTAAGCCTGGCTTTATGCAAGCATTAATGAATTACAAGCGTAAAAAAGAGCGCTATGTACGACTGAATACAGATGAAGAATACCGTAAAGAGTCAGCGCTTGCTGCCGGCATTACGATTAAACAATTGCCGTATGCCAAACTAAATAAAGACACATCGTCAAAGGAACGATCAGTGATAGAGCGCTGGTTATTTGATTTGGCCCACCTGAACAGTATCCCTTCGTGGTATTTATTGCCTGATAATCATTTATTACCACGGCGGACTATACGTGTCTTCAATATTGACGCTCAGTGGGTACAAAGTTTGTGGCTTGGCGCGATTAGTTTAGGCGGTCGACCTAAGTCGACTTATCAACTGTTCTCGGATATGCATAATACGCTGAAAGAAAAAATTCCTAGTCATGGCATGATATTGCGTTCGGATGTTGTTTGGTCGTATCCGCAATTAGATGCTAAGTTTTCGTCAGATACACAGGCGAGTAATGAAAAAGATTTTTTAATTGAACATCGTCTTGCGCATGATGCACAGGTTTACCTTGCCAAAGAACCATTTAAAAGTGTTTCCTTGGCGCTGCCATTAGAGAGTCTGCACTACGGTGTTGACATGGGTGATCCTTTAAATAAGTCAGTGGTGCAAGGGGTAAATACTGTTGATAAGTTCGCTGTCCCTTTTTATGACTCTAACCGAAAAATCATCAACGTAGGTGTGTTGTGCAGTCTTTTTTATAGCACTCTTGATGGTTCTGATGAAGTTAGTGAAGATTACAAAAAAACATTAGACTCAAATACATCTTCAATCAGCCCTGCCCAACTTGGGCGTTACTTAATTGAAGGTGAGCCCAAAGCGATTTATAAGTTAGGAGAAAACGGATGAACCTTCTCTGTATCCCGATCCAGGTTGATGCTCTGGTTGCCAGTGATGTAGAACCTGTTGTTGGCGCATCTGAAACCTTTGAAAAACTACCATATCAAAACATTAATAATATTGACGTTAATTCACAGCAAGCTTTTTTATCGTCAACTGTAGCGCGTCGTGCCTTTAATAATATGGCGAGCTTACCTAAAGGTGTGCATTTTCATTGGGCGCTTCCTGATGCTCTGACTAAGGGTAACAATCATGCGGGCGATCTTGATATGCCCGAGGTCCCTAATCGATGGCTAATACAGCGTATTAAAACCTCAGACAAAACGATCAAACAGTGGGTGGTTGAAAGTGACTATTTATACCCGCCGCATGTGACACCTGAGCGCGCAGTGCAAATCCCAGAGCCGAATAAAAGAATAAAAGGGATGCCACCTTACCGCTATCTTGGTAGACAGCTAACGTTAGAGCAGTGGCAGTCTGATCAGGCTGTTAATGCCAAACATGAATATGTCGATAAACTCACGGTATTGGGGTGGGGGACGCCTTACTTTTCGACATTATACACTGAGTGCTATAGCGTCTTTGGTGCTTATGATGACGAAATCTCGACGGCGGACGTTGCCGATTATGAGTATCGTGTCTATGGCTGGCATAGTGATATAAATAATGATTTTGTACGTAAATATCTCCAGCCAGAACAAGGTGGTGAGGCCATTTCTCAACAGGCCTTAGCGGATGATGTTGCCAGCTGGTGTTTGCCTGACGATATGCCTGTTGCTAATCAAGCAGTCTATTTTGGCAGTGTTATATTTAGCTCTGAGTTGAGTCTTAACGATAATGTTGCGATTGGCAACTCACACCTTAGCTTTGCAAAAACCAGCACTGAGGCGGTTGCTACTTTCTTATCAAAGAATATTACAACCTCTGAAGAGGATGCAATACGTATCGAGAATCAACTGCAAGCCGCATTATTCAGTGAGGCGATGGCAGGTGAAAACATTGATTTTGTTAATCGGCTGAAGATAGCTCGCCATAAGGAAGGCTTCACCCCCGTCTCCTCGGCAATCACATGGTGTTACACGCCGTTTAGTAGTTTGTTAGGCGCGACATTTCCTAAAGACAGAAAGGATGAATTTAAAAAAGCTTATGAGAATTTTTGTCTAGATAATCAATCCACACTGGATGAGTTGAATGAATCTTTAGATCAAGTCGATAAATCAACGCAACAGCTTGCTTCCTTACGCCAGGTTTTATATTGCGACTGGAGCAAATACATGCAATGTCGTTACCCTGTTAACCCTGATGCGAAAATACCTGATGCAGATTTAGTTCGTCATATGATGGAGCAAAAAACTTTACCGTCAATCGAGGTGTTACCTTCATTTATCGATGAAATGACGCAGCAGGCTGAAATTCAGAAGCAGAACTTACTAAGTGCATTCACGCTATTTTGTCGGGAGCAAAACGTTTCAGAAAACAGTGAACTGATCGAAGGGGTTTTACTGGTTTCGCCCGGTTCGCGATATTGGCGCGCTAAAGAGCCATCGTTGATGATCGAAGGGGATGTAGCTAAGCCATCGACACGTCATGGTGCCGATGGCAAGTTGGACTGTCAGCACCATAGCATCACTGGATATGAGGGTAGTGAGGGAGGCAGTAGTCAAGAGGCAATAATCGACTGGTTAAGCAACACGCTTGATACCGTCACATGGTCTGGAGCTTCACTGACGGAGTGGACTAGCCAGCCATGGAACCCGCTGTGTGTTGAGTGGCGCTTGGATTTACACGCTGAATCCGAGGATGAATTGGCCTCGACGAGTCATCAAGCTAACTATAAGCCCGATTACATCACCTCACGCTATCGGGTGCCATTAAATGATAATGAATTTTCATTACCGGGGGCGTCAGTTGATTACTTTTACAAAAAACAACAGGGCATTGTCATCGATGATAACCCCAATGTGGTCTACGGCCGCTCATTGTTAACGTTTAAGGTAAAAGATCAAATAAGAGATAAGTTGGACGAGGCATTAGAGCATACTTCAAAGGTTGAGGCTGACGAAACAAGCGAGCTGATCACTACGCTGAAAGCGGCTTTGGCGTATATAGATGATGATAAGAATCATATTCTTACGCAGCAACTGAATGGTTTCCATGAAAACTTACTGATGTATAGCGAAGATACTTCATTGTGTGTTGATGACCCGTTAGCTTTTTCTGCAGTAGCTAGTCAGGATAAAAACTTTTCTGATCGTGTTAATCAAGCCTTGGGCAATGGCTTTTATAAGCAGCCTTCACTGGGACATGAATTCACCCCGATAAAAAGTGGCGTAACGCAATTGAATGGCGTGCGGATCATCGATAGTTTTGGTCGCTTTAAAGATTTGGATTGCTCTAGAGTGACTCAGCCACAAAGAGATGTCATCGGCAATAATATGTTTACGCCACCGCGTATATTGCAACCACTACGCTTGGCATTTCGTTGGAAAAACCATCTGGAGGCGGTGACTCAGCAACAGACACCCATCTGTGGCTGGATAAACTATAACGTCTTCGATGAAACGATTGTTTGTTACAGTGCTGCCGGAGACTGTATCGGCAGTATCAATTCTGACGGCGAATGGAACGATCAATTTGGCGTCAAGCAATCACTGTCGGTGATTAAGGATGTGAAATTAAAAATCTTCATTAGTAAGTTGTTAAGTTTTCACCCTGATAATCGCTTAGTTAATACTGGTAAGAATTATTTGCCCTTGTTGAAGAAGGCGATACAGCGCGCTCAAGAGAATATTGAACCCGATGTTGAGAATGAGCAAGCGCAAGGATTTAGCATTAAGCCATTGGCGGTTGTGAGTGCGGTATTGGATTTGCAGCTTTATGGTTTTTCGGAGATCAACAAAAGTTGGTCTGCTCTATCTAAGGACTTAGCGACCAATAAACGAAGCTCTCGCTGTTATGGCGATGTTAAATTTCCGATCAAGCTGGGTGAGTACCGCAATCTCGATGACGGCCTTGTTGCCTACTGGCAGGTCAATAGAAATGGGGCTTTAGATAAGCACGGATCATTTCCTCAGTCAGATATGCAAGATGTCGATGGATGGATTGACGGTGCCAATTTCAAGCCTGAAGAATTTGATTATATTGATTCTGTTGATGAAGAGGGTGTTAATAATATCGAGCAAAGCCTCAATGATGAACCGATTGAATTGTTGATGCTGATGGACCCAAAGAGCGTCGTCCATGCCACGACAGGTATTGTGCCTAAAAAAAGCCTATGTTTAGACCCGATGCTTTATGTGCATAGTTTAGAGGCAATGCATGAGCGTTACTTCGCTGCGCCGCTGTTAACACCGCAGTCGACGATGAGCCTACCGTTGACTCGTCAGGACACTTGGTCTCTACAGCAAATCAATAGTGACGGTGAGTATGAGCAAACCTGCAGCATTCCTCAGGTGAATAAAACAGAATTTATTCAGGCCGCCACTTACAAAGAGGGCGATTGGCAATTGTTGTTGGATAAAAGCTTGTTGATACCCGTTAAAGGTACGCAAGGTGAAAAGGCTTACTTTATCTCTCCAGCAGAAAATATATTAGCTGATATTAAAGATGAATGGCTACGTTTAGAGCCACTTCTGATGAGTTGTTGTGCTGGCGGTATTGTGCCGCCAGAAAATGTTTTGCCACTCAGTCAACGCGTGTGTGCGATAGAGGGGTGGATTGAGTCGGTACCGAATCAGGATGATGCATAACCATTAACCCTTAATTACTACACGTTGAATCAACAGGAAAGAAATCATGACTTTATTATCGCCTATATCAGAACATTTTGAATCGCAAACAGAAGCCGTGACGACTGTCGAGATGCTTGAATGTGAGCGTTTTGGCTGGTGCGCAAAGCTCTCTGCCAATACCACGAGCACGATTGGCTCGGCGAGCGCAGAAAACTTGGATGGTGGATACTTTACCAGTAGTTTGTGGGTTAAGCTTGACGACATCTCTGCAGTGTTAGAGTTTTTGGTCGGCAATAGAGGCTGGTCGTTGAAAGCTGGCGGAAAACTACAATTAACTGACTCTGCATCGCCGAGCGAAGTGTCGATTACAGTGGGTAATTGGCATCATATCTGCTGGATCAAAGGAAAAAATAAGCAATCATTATACCTTGATGGCCAACTAATCAATACGGCAAGTGTTGGCTTTACTGCAGTTAGTAGTGATAGTGTCGTATTTAAAACGGCAGCTTTATCTGTGCAAATGGCTCACCAGCATAATTACGCAAGAGCATTATCGATTCCAGAGGTTCTCGTGGATCAGATGATGTATTTTGAGCCAGCAACACAGTCTTTTAATGACTATTATCCTCTCGATGTTAATGTTCAGAATATCGAGGGACCTTGTAAGCATTACTCTGATAACAAGCTATTTGTTATCGATACCACTGCTGACGGCGTGACAGACGTAAAGCAACAGTTGAATATTAGCAATATCACCGAAAAGTCGATCCTGTTAACGGCGAAGCATGAAGCGACGGCGAAAAATCATCATTTTGAATTGCGCATACGTAATGCTGTTTTCGCCTTTCCAAGTACATACCCTAAGATTGCTAGTAATGATAATTGGATCATTAACCGTAGTTCAACAGCTAACAGTGACGATGGTAGTTGGTCGATTTATATGAGCAAAACAATCGATACAACACTCAAGGCGGGTGAGTCGATTAACCTTGATTACTCCTACAGAACTGCCGACGGGGCTCTCGGTGAGCGTAGTACTCATCAATTATTGGCTTACAAAGACCTAGCGTACGAAGGTGGTGGTAATATCGCAGGCGAGCGTAATAAACGCTTGGATATTCTTAATCTACCCTCTAGTATCGTCTATCCCTTATGCGTCAGTTATTCGTCGACACACGGTATTGTTTTTAATAATACGCACCACGATAATGATATTACAATATACGTTTATAACCGTAGTGAGCAGGAAATTTGTTTTTCTGACCAGGGTAATATACAGATTAAGATCCCTTTCGGTAACACTGCATCTGACTTTGCTGACGCACACCTTGAGACGGGGGTAGCCATCGAGTCGTATATCGGGGATACTAAGCTCGGTGTTGATGAGTTCGAAAAAATCACTGCTCAGAACGGTGCTTTATCAATCTTTGAGTGGACGCCTGGTCAGCACAAAAAGATACCTTCTCGTAGCTTTGTTAAATTCGTTATTAAGCATTTTGTGCCCAATAGTGTAAGGGGGACGGCGTTTATTGATGTTGACTTAAACGGCATCGATGACCATGGCGATACAACACTATCCTTACCTGTTACCAAAGTTGATTGCAATCTGGCCAACCACGTCGGCGACCAAAAAGTGGGGCTTTTTACCGACTTGACTGTCGATGGATTTGATTTTCATGTGGCGCGCAACACCTATATTGGCGCTAATCTAAAAGCACAGTCCCTCGAGGTGGTTAGTAATTTAAAAACCCCTGTAATACAAGATAGTAATAATAAAAAACCGATAATATTTCAGAAATATACATTAGGTGAAAACAGTAATTGGTTGCGCCACTATACCGATTCCAGTTTAACCCCGAGAGAATATACAGCCGCTATTGTCGGTTTTGACTCTGGTTACGGTGATATAAATGAATTTGACAGCCACCAAATGTTAAGGGTTAAAATGGTTGAATATGAAGGACGTTGGGCTATCTGCGCCTCTAAGCCTACGCATAATGATGCCGCTGACTGGGAGGTGAATGTGATGTTTGTTAGTCGACAACTATCCGACGGTTATTAATTACTAGTCAGCTTAGCGGAGAGTACTCGAGCGCATCGGGTACTCATCCTCTAATGAGCAAGCATTATCGCTGTCTAGCACAGCGCTTTAGCTTATTGTGGCTACTCTTTACCCCTATAACAGTGAAATAGGCAGGTAAAAAGTTAGCTTGAAACAACTATCCTCAGCTAAGAACTGATTTTTTTCATAGCAGACTAACGCCGGTGTGGTTTGCATCTTAAAGCCAGATTCTGGCAGCCACTCCTCCATGATTTTACTTAAGTAGGGCAGTAGATCTCCATAACAACCCTCTAGTGTAAACGCTGCATGCAAGCCCCCGGGAATCATCATACTGTTGACGACACCGCGTCTAACTAACGGTGAATCGATGCCGAGGCACGCGACATAGCGACACTGTGGTAACGGGACCCAAGCTGGGTTGCTGTGGTGTAACGCTAGCTGCTTTGCAGCAGACCGTCCCTCCATCGCAGCCCAAGCTTGCAAGGTTTGCCAGGCAAGGCGAATACTGCGTCCATAACCTTGGTGCCTAACATAAGCGACCCACTGATCATCTAACTGCAGTAACTCGGGTAAAGGCAGCTGCCGCGACTGAATACGCTGATAACCCGCTGCAATCTCTGCATCTTGTAGGTAACTCGGTGCTTTCGTGTTAACGCGATCAACAGTACGCCATCTACCCGGTGAAACAGCAAAGGCTTTTTTAAAAGACTGGTTGAAGGATGATAGAGAGTGAAACCCACATTTCTCAGCGATTACTTGCACACTGCTGCTGCTATCAAACATCAATTGATTGGCCGCATGCTCGAGGCGAGTTCGGCGTATATAGTGATTAAGCGTCTCTCCGACCACCTGATGGAAGACCCTGTGGAAATGCTGCTCAGAATATGAGGCAACCTTAGCCAACTTGTTTGCGGTTAAAACAGCGGAAATGTCTCGATGAATCTCGTAGAGTACATCGTTGATGCGAGAGTGTTGTTGGTAATTCATCGTGATACAAGTGACATCGTTTATTGACCTGCCGTTATTCTTATATGAGTAGGAATGAGAGCATATATGAACAGCTATAAGCGCATAGATCAACCTATAGCTCTGCTTAAATCACGCTAATATGCAGAATCTAAAGGAGATGATTATGAGACCGGCTACACACATCGAAACGCTACAACCTTCATACATCCGCGAGATTCTCAGTGCGGCTTCCGCTGACGGCGTTATATCGCTAGCGGGCGGGTTACCTGCGGCGGAGCTCTTTCCTTGTTCACTGCTTGAGCAGGCGATGACCACGGTTGCGACGCAAAAAAATGTTTTTCAGTATGGCGAAACACAGGGCTACGCCCCTCTTATTGCGCACCTTCAGTCAACCTATCAGCTCGATGAAAGGCAAAGCGTTTTAGTCACTACGGGCTCACAACAGGGCTTAGATTTGATTGCGAGAGCCTATATTAACCCGGGAGATGGCGTTGTCATGGAGGCGCCGAGTTATTTGGGCGCGCTACAGGTATTTACTGTGGCGCAGGCACGTATCGAGACAGTACCACAAACCGAGCAAGGCCCTGACCTCGCCGCGCTTGCAGGTGTCTTTGCCACGGGCAATATTAAACTTTTCTACGCGGTACCAGACTTTCATAACCCAACGGGAGTTTGTTGGTCGTTGCAGACTCGGCTAAAGGTGGCCGAGCTATGCGACAAGTATAGCGTCAGCTTGATCGAAGACGCGCCTTATCGTGAACTCAGGTTTAGTGGCGAATCGCTGCCTTTGGTGTCTTCATTCTGTTCGGCTCGTGCGTTTGTTTTACGTTCTTTCTCAAAAACATCTGCCCCAGGACTTCGTCTAGGTGTGGTCACCGGGCCACGTGATTGGCTCATACCTATGGTTCGAATTAAGCAAGCCGCCGATTTACACAGTAGCCTTCCGATGCAGGCTGTTTTGTTAGAAATACTTAAGCACGCTGAGTTTGCCGACCACCTTAAAAATGTACAAATGCACTATCAACAACGCTATCACGCTCTCGTCAATGGAATTAATAAACATATTCAATCAGCCGTATCATTTAATACTGTCGAAGGCGGCATGTTCATTTGGTTAGAATTATCGAAAGGAAACCCGGAAGAGATAGCTCGGAAGGCATTAGCAGAAGGCGTTGCCGTCGTACCAGGAACGGCGTTTTATCCGGGAACGAATGCAGCCTCAAAAGCGCTGCGACTTAACTTTAGTCATTGTAGTCCCGAGCAGCTAGTCGTCGCGATCAAACGTTTGAATAACATTATTTGAATACCTTAAGGTATTCAAATAACCCATAAAATTTAAGCTTGAATAAAGCGTCTGTTGATATTATCAGAGGTGAGCCATAGTGCCCCCCCCTGAATCGAACCAGACTCATGTACACGATGAGTGCTTAGTAGCGCTTCAATACCTTGGTCAGTATCTCGAACATCTGCTCGATCTGTTGCGGTGTGGTAACGAAGGCAGGGGCGATGATGCCGGCATCACCGGTGGTTTTCAGGTGTAGCCCGGCGTTAAATAGATCGAGCTGAAGTTGCGCGCCGCGGCGGCCGGGTTGCTCGCAGGGGGCGAGGTCAAAGCCCGCCAACATGCCATAGCCCCTTACGTCGTTGATAATGTCGAGTTCAGCGAGGTTGGCGACTGCATCGAGGAGCAGTGGTGAGAGCGCGCGTGCACGTTCAAACAGCGATTCGTCGCGGTAAATGTTCAGCGTGGCTAGGGCGGCGGCGCAGGCGGCAGGATGGCAAGACCAAGTGTAGCCGTGGAAAAACTCAGGGGCGACACCCGGTGCTGCCTCAATGACCGTGTCGTAGATGTCGGTGCGCACTGCCACCGCCCCCATCGGCTGGGCGCCGTTGGTGATGGCCTTGGCCATGGTGATGATGTCGGGTGTGACATCAAAGCTATCGGCGGCAAAGTTAGCACCGGTGCGGCCAAAGCCGGTAATGACCTCGTCGAACACCAGCAATATGTCGTGCTCATCGCAGAGCTGACGCAGGCGCTGCAAGTATCCCTTGGGCGGCACTAACACTCCGGTTGAGCCGGCGATGGGCTCGACGAAACAGGCGGCGATACTCTGTGCGCCGTGCAGTTGAATCATCCGCAGCAAGTCGTCAGCTAGCTCAATACCGTGCTCCCCCTCACCGAGGGTGTTGCTGTTTTCTGCGAGCCAGGTGTGTCGCATGTGGGCGACACCCGGCAGGCCTGCGCCGTAGATATCGCGATTTTTTACCATGCCGGAGAGTGCGACACCGCCAAAGTTGACGCCGTGATAGGCCCGCTCGCGGCTGACCAGTCGCTGTTTACCGCCATCGCCGCGGGCGGCGAAGAAGGCATAGGCAATTTTTATCGCGGTCTCGATCGCCTCGGAGCCCGAATTGACAAAGAATATCCTGTCGAGGTTTTCGGGGGTTAACTCAGCGATGCGTTCGGCGAGCTCAAACGAGGCGGGGTTGGCACGTAAAAAATGTGGTGTGAAGTCGAGGGTGGCAAGCTGCTTCGACACTGCCTCGGTGATTTCCGGGCGGCAGTGTCCGGCGGGTGTGGTAAACAAGCCGGAGCAAGCATCTAGAATCTTGCGTTGCTGTTGGTCGTAGTAGTGAATGCCCTCGGCGCGAACGATTAGCTGCGGGTTGGCCTTAAACTCCTTGTTGTTGGTAAATGGAAGCCAGTGGTAGTCCATATTCAGTGTGCTCATCGGCCTGCTCCTAGAAAGTCATAAAGGTGAGTGAATGATTTCATCTTAGCGAGGCGCTGATGGCGATTTATAGGGCCAACGGGCAGATTGTATCGTGCCAGTTGGCCCCATGCAGTGTGCTTTATTGGCTCTAAGTCTGATAGCTGAATCGGTGTAAATTGCCCTTAAACGATTCATGGATAAGCGGGGTAGGGGCGTGATAGAAACGATAGATCTCGATGTTTTTGCCTCGTGTATTATTATTGTCGCCATTTTTTTCTCCGCCATTATCTCCTCTGTGACGGGGATGGCCGGCGGTGTTTTGATGTTCTCGGTGATGGGTTTGTTTATGCCCTTACGGCCGCTGGTGGCAGTCCATGGCGTGGTACAAATTTTCAATAACGCAGCGCGTTGTTGGTTGTTGCGCATCGAGGTTTGCTGGGCTATGTGCCGGCCGTTTTGTCTTGGTGCGGTGGTGGGGATGACGGCGGCGACACTATTTCTAGTGCATTATCTCAGTGAGACACTGTTGTTATCACTATTGTTGCTGTTGATTAGTTACTCGGTCTTTAAACCGAAGTCGATGCCGCAAATTAAAATCAGCCATCGCCACTTTTTCTGGCTGGGAATCGTCACCGGTATTATGGCGATCCTGATTGGCGTCG
The DNA here is from genome assembly GCF_003752585.1 of Sinobacterium caligoides. Lineage (NCBI taxonomy): Bacteria > Pseudomonadati > Pseudomonadota > Gammaproteobacteria > Cellvibrionales > Spongiibacteraceae > Sinobacterium > Sinobacterium caligoides. Next base: position 852,190 of record NZ_RKHR01000004.1, on the reverse strand, counting down.
TCGATCCGCTGCTCGGTGCTTTTTTGCTGCGCGATGACCTGCGCAAGGAACAGATCGTTGCCACCAAATCGCTGATGCAGTTATTTGTCCATCTAGGCAAAGTGCCGGCGTTTATTTTTTTGGGGTTTTCCTTTCTCGAGCACTGGCAGCTGCTGCTTGTTTTTTCTCTTTCGGCGGTCGTTGGTACACGAATCGGCGTTTATATACTCGCAAGAATCGACCCCCGAGTTTTTTTTATTACCATGAAGGCGGCGCTTTTGCTGGCCGGCTTCCGTGTTTTTTATCAACTGATCGTCGGCTGACACGCACAAGAGGCGCAATCTAATGAGTAATAACTACGATGTCGTTAACCCCTATAGCAATCGTGTTATCGCGAGCTATCAACATACTGAGTGGACCGAGGTTGAGTTGCAGCTCGGATGCTTAAAGGCGGGGCAGAGCCATCAAAAAGAGCTCCCCGCGCATCGTCGTGCGGCGATCTTGTATCGTCTCGCTGAATTGCTGGAGGAGCATGCTGAGGGGTTGGCGAAACTGATTACCGAGGAGACCGGTAAGACTATAGCCGATAGCCGCATCGAGATGGAGCGGGCGGTCAATGCGACGATTGCCAGTGCGGAGGAATCTCGACAGATCAGCGGTGAGGCGCTCGACTCTGACGCCTATGCGCCGACACGTGGCAAGATCGGAGTGGTCTGTTGGCGGCCACTGGGCACTATCCTGTGCATTACACCGTTTAATTTCCCCATCAATATCGCCATGCATAAGATCGGTCCGGCCTTTGCCGCGGGTAACTGCATACTTTTTAAGCCTAGCCCAGAGAACACGGCTTCTGCACAGTTACTGGTTGAGCTGTGCTATCGGGCTGGCATGCCAGAGCAGGTGCTGCAGTTGGCGGTGCCGGCGCTGACGGATATGGCAGGTCTGATTGCACACCCTCTCGTCGATGCGGTGAACTTCACCGGTGGCACCGGGGCAGCTGAAGCGATTGCCCGCGCGGCAGGTTATAAGAAGTTATTGCTGGAGCTGGGCGGCAACGATCCGCTGATCGTGATGGATGACGGCGACATCAAGGCGGCCGTTGCCGCGGCAATCAACCAACGTTTTGCCACTGCCGGGCAGCGCTGTACTGCGGCCAAGCGAGTCTTTGTCCAGCAGGCGGTCTATGACGAGTTTCGACAGTGCTTATTGGCGGCTGCGTCTGAGCTGGTGGTCGGTGACCCTGCCTCTGAGCAGACCTTTGTCGGCCCGGTCATCAATGCTGCGGCGGCGGACACGGTGCAGTCGCGTATTGATCAGGCTATTGCCGGGGGAGCGACCGTGCTGCTGGGTAATCGTCGCGAGGGTAATGTTCTCTACCCTACTATTCTAGAAGGTGTCGACGATGATGCGGCGCTGATGGTGGAGGAGACATTTGGCCCGGTGATACCGCTGCGCGCCTTCGACACCCTTGAGGAGCTGGTGTCATTAGTGAACAACTCGGCTTTCGGGCTGCAGGCCGGCGTCTTCACCACGAACTTAGTGACCATGCGTTACCTGTTTGAAGCCCTAGAGGTGGGCACCTTGGCGACCAACGACGGGCCAGGTTTTAGGACGGAGCACTTTCCATTTGGCGGTGTTAAGTCGAGCGGTGTCGGGCGAGAGGGTATCAAGTATGCGATTCGCGAGATGAGCTACCAGAAAACCTTGGTGTTGTAGTTGCTGGCATGTTTAGCCATAGCCTATTGGTGATCTATTGTTTATGGTGTGGGGCAAGTTTTTATGCACTCACTAGGAGGCCCCCATGCCGAGCTCAGAGCTTCGCCAATTCATCGATACTCAGGTGCTGCCGGAAGATTATCTAGCCACCGCCGCCAAGCACTTCTCGCCGTTGCTTGAGGAGCTGGTCGAACGTTGTCAGCGTGGCGCTTGCGTTGTTGTTGGTATCAACGGGTGCCAGGGCTCGGGAAAGTCGACATTGGCAGAGTACCTACGTGTACGCTTGCAGAGTGAGCACCAACTGTCGACGGTGGTGTTATCGTTAGATGACTTCTACCTGGCCAAGGGCCAGCGACAGAGCTTAGCCGATACCGTGCATCCGTTGCTGGCTAGCCGAGGTGTACCCGGTACCCATGACACACGCTTGATGCTGCGCACCTTGGCTCGGCTGCGAAGCGGTGTCGGCGCCTCTGTGCGGGTGCCGCGCTTTGATAAGGCGGCAGATGATCGCTGTGCTCCGGGTGCCTGTGATGAGGTGAAGACGCCATGCGATATTATTATCTTAGAGGGCTGGTGTCTTGGGGCGACGGCGCAGCCGGCACAGATGCTATTGGCACCGGTCAATGAGTTTGAGCGCCATGCCGATAGCGACGGGCGCTGGCGCCGTTATAGCAACGATAGTTTAGGCGGTGATTATCAGCGCATCTTTGAACAGGTCGACAGCTGGGTAATGTTACGTGCGCCCTCTTTTCAGGTGGTCTATCAGTGGCGCTTACAGCAGGAGCAGAAACTGGCAGACAAGCTGCGCAGCTCAGGGCCACAGCAGGGAAAGCTTAGGGAGCAAAACGAAGAAGCGGCTGCGTTGATGAGCGTCGATGAGATCGACCGTTTCGTACAGTTTTTTCAACGCCTCACCGAGCACATGCTGGTGACGTTGCCGGCCCGTGTTGATCATCTCTACCAGCTCAATAGCGAGCGTGACATCATCGATGAGAGGCATCGAACTTACAACTGTGACAGTAAGGCCTAAATGGCCCACATCGCGCGTGTGACCTTCGCTAGTTTGTACGACTGCTGTACACCATGACTTTTAAATAGTACTAAGCTATTAAGTTATTTTTGAAAAATAGCGAAATAATTTCTGAGTTGATGCTATGCTGCGTGAATAAGTGTTCTGTGAACTCATTGCTAGAATGGGTTAGGACGATATATACCTGCCGTTGTTGTAGAGCTTGCTGTTCTAGAATGTCGTGTTTATTTAAAAAAAATTATGATTGATGCAGATATTTTTGTTTATTCAATGAAGCTTGTCTAAATGGTCAGCGGTTATGGTAAGGCGACAATACTCATTTAGTCTGCCTCTACCTAGTGACTTTGGTGCACTGTTTAATGATGACTTTTAAATAGTACTAAAGTCGTATTGTAGTGTTCATTCCTTGTTGTAACGCCGGTTTCCTATACCGATATGAGTGATTTATCTTTCGGCTAAATATAACTTTTGACCGATACCTGCTCCCTTTTGATCTCGTTAGTATAGTCGCGCTGGTTTTATGCTTTGGATGATTCAAAAACACACACTTAATTATAACGGTATATGGAAATATGAAGATCAAGACGATATCCCTAGCGGTGGCTCTCGCCTCGCTGGGTCTAATGAATAGTGCCAATGCAGCGCTGAGTAAGGCTTGTGAGACGCTGTTAGATGCCCAGGTTGGTTGTACTATTACTGCCAAAAATTTTGATGATGAAGTGGCCAAAAGTGTTATTAAGATTTTTAAGGGCGATAATATTAACCGTTATCACCTTGTCGAACGTGACTTTAGTGAGACTGATAGCTCTAAACCAGGCTATTGGGGGTATGAGGCAGGAGATTACACGAGCCCAATACAAAGCCTAGTCCCTGTTAGTTACACTGAAGAGCAGTTGCATGGGGCCATGGAGCGTTTGGTTATCTTCGTCGATGGTCTCAACCCGGATGGCGAAGAGACTGTCACCAGTCGTTTCCAGCGCCTGAAAGAGGCGGCGAGCGGAATGTATAATACGATGAAGAGTAGCGCTCAAAATGCGGCTGAGCTCGCAGCCTTGTCCAACAGCATCATCTTATTGGCCGACGGCATGGTACACGGCGGTGACTCGATCGAAGATAACGCCTATCTGGTACAGGACATTTTAAAATTCGCCAGTGAAAATCGTATCCTACGTAAGAACATTACCGTAGTCGGTGTTTCCTCTGGTGGTGTTGTCGCGCGTTACGCTCTCGCCGATCTTGAAAACAAAGGTCAGTATCACGATGTCGGCACCTATATCTCCTACGATGCGCCGCATCGTGGTGCTAACATTCCACAAAGTATTCAGAACCTTTTACCGGTGATGAGCTCGACGATTGGCAAGGTCAACGGTTATGTGAATAAAAACTTTTCGGCGGTCAAGAAGATTGGTGGCTTCGATGTTAAGCTGGACGCGGTCATCGGTGATGGCGGCGTAACCGATCAAATTAAGGCCTCGATTGATGAGGCGACAGGGCAGACCTTGACCAGCAAGATGGGCTCGCAGTTACTACTAAACAGCGTGATCGATACACTGCCTCAGTACACCTTTCAGCAAAAACTCGACGAAATCGGTTATCCGGCCTCAACGGTTAACGTCGCGGTGACTAACGGCAGCATCTATGGTACTGCACTCGACAACTCGGCGTATCCTCTTAACCCAGACGGTTCGTATTTTCTATTCGACGGTCGTGGTGGTTTGACCAAGGACTTCAAGTTTCTTAGCTGCCTTTCTAAGGCCACTGATGATTATGCCTTCATGAATCTTAAGTTGTTCCCGACGGTGCCAGGGGAGGTTAACCTGCAGACTAATGTCGGTGTGAATGCTTTGATGACTTGCAGTTTCATCTTTGTTGCTGGAGAAGTCAGGCTGTTTAAGGATTTCCCTGAGTTTCGTAGGACACCGTCCGAAGTTGTAAGTTATGATGAGGTGGCGGGCAGCTATATGCATCTGAATGCTCTATTATCTGCCTCATATAAGGATAATAAATACGATAAAAATGGCAAGCTGATCTTCAATCAGCGCGATAACTACACGGGTGATGACATCACCTCGCCCGCCCACTTCTATAACCAGCGTAAGTTTACCTTCATTCCGACCTTCTCGGCGCTGGATATTGCTGTGGCCCAGGACCAGCTCGACGAGCCCCTCGATGTGGATAGTGTCATTAACGAAAGTCAGTGGGATCATGTCTTTGTGGCGGATGAATCTGATGGCTTACTACTTGAGACTAACTTCCCTAAGGTGGATGATAACTACTACCATGTTCAACTAAACGCAGATAGCGGGTTGGTGTCCACATTGGTTGATGGTCTTAATCTCGATCCTCTGTCGGCGACTGATAAATTACTGGTTTGGTTGTCGCAACCCAATCGTAATTGGCCTGATATTATTTCCGCTATTGAGAGTGTGCTAGGTGAAGGCCTGGTTCCGACACCGCTATTGATGGCGGTGGTTACGCACTCATATACTGGCGGGAAGTTTGGTTCTGTAGATGTTTTACTAGCCTTAGGCATGAGTGAAGAACTTATCGCAGGTACTGCTGCCAACATTGCCCAGTCTTACGAGATGGTGGCGTTATTGTCTGACTTTGACAAAGAGGGTTGCAATGCGTTGGGGCTGGACGAAGATATTTGCAACAAGTTAAGTACAGGAGAAAATGTGGTTGCCGCGAACTAAGCGAGCGGACTACGACAAAAAGGGAGCGATGATTATCGCTCCTTTTTTTTGCGTAGAAAAAGGCCGATCTAGCCTTAACGCTAACTAGGGGCTACAGCAGAAATTCGAACAACCAAGAGGGTAGCCACATGAAGCGCATCTTGCGCGTGTCGGGGTCGCCGGCACCGTAGACGCTGACCTCGTTGCCGTCGGCATCGACGGCACGCTGATCGCCGACGATCTGATAGCCCTGCTGGGCGCGTGTCATGATGCTGTCTTCGACGGCGGCGGCAAGCTCTTTATTACCGCTACAGAAAATCGCCATCTCGCTGTTGTAGTGGTTGGAGCGGTTGTCGAGGTTATAGGTGCCGACCATGATCTCGTTGGAGTCGTAGACCTGGGTTTTGCCGTGCATGCCCCAGGTTGCGGCCTCGACGGCGGGGCTGACGGCCGGCGTTTCGGCCGCCCAGAGGCCGGAATGCAGATAAATCTTGATGCCGCTGCGCTGCCAGTCGTAGACATTGTCATAGAGGCGGGCGGCGACGTAGCTGGCGTCGGTGGAAGCCAGCGAGTTGGTATAGAGTGTGATATCGACGCCTTTGTCCTGCATGCGCTGCATCAGGTCGGCGGACTTCTTATTGTGAATCATATACGGCGAGGCGGCGGTGAGGCGATGCTCTACGGCCACGGCCTTATCAAAGAGTGTCTTGCGCAGGAAGCGATAATCGTCGCTGTAGGGATCGCGGAAGCGTGACCAAAAACTACCGCCAGGCGCGTCAGAGGTGAAGGTGGTGACCGGGCAGGCATACTGTGGCAGCTTAGCCAGCAGTGGCTGGGCGATGGCCGCGATCTGCTGCCGATACTGCTTCTCTTGTTCGCTGCTGGCGAGGAAATTCTTCACCTCGCGCTCTCGGTTGCTGTTGGCACTGGGGGGCGTCGGGCGCTCGCTGATCTCATGCTCGAAGAAGGCGTCGAAGGAGAGGCGCATGGTCTTGACGATATCGCCCTGCACGAGCACATCACGGTCGAGGAAGTTGAATTGCTCTGACAGATCGAAGTAGTCGTTCTCGACATTGCGGCCGCCAGTGATAGCCTCGCGGTCATCGACTAGTAGCAGCTTGCGGTGGTTGCGGAAATTGATCGTGGAGAAGAAGTAGAGTGGGGCGGCGTTGTAGTAGCGTACCTCGATACCCTCGGCCTTTAATGCCTCGGCGTAGTACTCATCAAATTGGAAAACGGTCGAAGACTTGTCGATCAGTATTCGCACGCTGACGCCGCGTCGGCTGGCGTCGATCAACTCATGAACTAATAACTTACCGCTGATGTCCGGGCTAAAGATGAAGTATTCGACCGCGATACTGTGTTTGGCACGGCGGATCATCTCTAACCGGGCCTGTAGGGCTACGAGGCCACTGTCGAGTAGGGTAAATTCATTGTGGTTGTGGCCGGTCTTCGGGTCGTAGACTTGTACTTCGTGAAAGGGGTAGGGGTTGCTGGCGGAGAGGTTGTGGTAGGAGTCAAAATCCTCATTGGGGTAGATCAGTCGGCAGCTCGCCGTCAGCATGATGGTCGCGCACAATAACCAGCCGGTGAGTGTTTTAATCAAGATACTTTGCCTCGTCGTCACGCTGATTGTGACCGCTGTGGATGTGCCGAATCGCTAATATTTAGCGTAGTTAGTGCTCGTTTATACCGCAAAACAGTCTGCAAAACTATGATGCGAAACCGGCATAGGCGCTATTACTTATCGGTCTCATCGACTTGCTACGATAGTCGTTTACCATATGGTAACGCCTCAAATCTTCTAATCACACTGGTCGCAGCATATAGTCTGGCGGCGAAAATTATAAAATGTATGTTGATTGGCAGCTCATTACAGTGTGGCTTTGTGTCAGGTTTGTGCGCTGCCGGTTGACGCTAAGGAGTCTTGAATGGCGTATGAAAAGATCACTTCGTTAGCACAGTTACGTGAACTCTATGGCGAGCCGCGAGAGGTGTCTCTGCAGAAGCAGCAGGATCAGTTAGATGACTACAGTAAGCAGTTTCTCAGCCTGTCGACGTTCGCGCTGTTGTCGACCGCTAATAGCGAGGGGGTGCAAGACTGTTCGCCGCGTGGCGATGTCGGCGGCTTTATCCATTGTCTGGATGATAAGACCATCGCGCTGCCGGACCGACCAGGTAATAATCGCCTCGATAGCCTGAGCAATATTGTGCAAAACCCCAACGTCGGCCTGCTGGTCTTGGTGCCGGGTTTCAAGGAGTGCTTGAGAATCAATGGCCGCGCATCGCTTGTTACCGATCAGGCATTGTTGGCTGACTTTGAACAGCGTAATAAACTCCCCAAGTCGGTGATAGTGGTGCGTGTCGAGGAGGTGTATTTCCACTGCACCAAGGCGATTACCCGCGCTAATCTGTGGGATGTCGAGGCGCAGCTAGACCGAGCGCTGATGCCAAGCTTTACGCGCATCTTGATGGGGCAAATTGACCCACAAAAACCGGAGCAAGAGCTCAGGGATCTGGAGCAGGCAGTGGCAGTGGCGGAAAAGGAGCGCTCGCTCTATTAGCTGGGCTGGCTGACGGCCTACTCTCTGTCGCTCATCTGCTGGGCGGTGGCTTTCAGGATGCCCAGTAGATGGTTGGCCGCCGGTGTGAGTTCGGTGTTGGCGCGAATGGTGTAACCGACAGGCCCGAGGTCGGCTTTAATCTTCACCGGCAGTTGGGCGAGCAGGCCAATATCCTCGTAACTGCGGATGACTTGATAGGGCATGGCGGCGATCATGTCGGTCTCGATCAGCAGTGTACGGTTGGTCAGAATCGAGACGCATTCAATGGCGTTTTGCGGCACGGCAAGGCCAGCCTTGTGGAAGGCATTGTCGATCTCACGGCGCAGCGTGGTGCCGCTGGAGGGAAGGATCCACTGTTCGTCGATCAAGTCTTTTAGAGTGAGCCTTTTCTTGCTCGCCAGCGGGTGACCAGTACGCGCCACTAGGGCGACAGGCTCGTAATAGAGCACCTCTGAAATAAGGCCTTCGTTTTCCTGTATCTCGGGTAGGCGACCGACGACGATATCGATATCGCCCATCTGTAGGCTAGGTAGCAGCATGTCGTTGGTGCCCTCGATGACCTCGACGGAGACGCCGGGGCGATCGGCCTTGAGGGCGGCGAGACTCTTCGGTAGTAGCGAGGGGCTCGCGGCTAGCAGAGTGCCGATGGTGACGCGGCCGAGTACCCCCTCCTTGATTGAACTCAGTTCTTCGCTGACGTGTTTTATCTGCGAGAGAATCAGCTTCGAATGTTTAACTAACACTTCACCATAGGGGGTCATAGTGACGCCTCTTGAGGAGCGGTTAAACAATACAATGCCGAGGGCGTTCTCTATGTCGCGAATGGTTTTGGTGGCGGCGGGCTGCACCATGTTCATTAGCTGTGCGGCCTTGAAAATATTGCCTTGCTCACCAACGGTAACCAGTAAACGAAGGTGTTTTATTTTCATCCGGGAGACTAAGTGCCGCTCGAGAATCTCGGGGCTGATAGAGGTTTCGAGCATAGTGAGCCGACCCATTTTCATTGTTATATTTATTTTTTAATATAATTCAAAGGTTATAGCCGGTCAAACCGTTATAACGTTATCGCTTGTTGGCTAGGTGGTTGGCTATATGAAATACGTTATAGCTGATCATTAAAAAGTGATTTTTAGACTATGAGATCTTGCCGTAGAGTTGCCTAAAACAAGATGGTGGTGAATTAACCACATAGACAATAGACAGGGTGCAAGATGACGGCGATAACCACAGGTAAAACACCACGTAAAACACCCCACTTCGGTGGCGTATTGAATAACTATGTCGGTGGTGAATTTGTCGCGTCAGATAAGCGTTTTGCCAACATCAACCCCGTTGACGGCAGCGAAATTAATCAGGTAGCAGAGGCGTCGGCGGAGGTTGTTGATCGTGCAGTGGAGGCGGCGAGAGCCGCGGTCGAGGGTGAGTGGGGCAAGATGTCGGTGGCTCACCGTAGTGCGCTATTGCATAAGGTTGCCGACGGTATCGAGGCACGCTTCGACGATTTTGTCGCGGCTGAGATGGCGGACACAGGCAAGTCGTTATGGCAGGCCGAGAATATCGATATCCCACGCGGAGCGGCGAATTTTAGGGTGTTTGCCGACATGGCGAGCTCTCGTGCTGGCGAGTGCTTTCAGACCGAGACTGCCGATGGACAGCAGGCACTGAACTACGCCGTCAATAAGCCGTTGGGGGTAGTGGCGGTGATTGCACCGTGGAATCTACCGCTGTTGCTGCTGACCTGGAAGTTGGCGCCTGCGATGGCGGTGGGTAATGCGGTGATTGCTAAGCCGTCGGAAGATACTCCAGCTACAGCGACGCTGTTAGCGGAGGTGATGCACGAGGCGGGTATTCCCGCCGGTGCGTTCAACCTCGTGCATGGCTTCGGCCCTGACTCTGCCGGTGAGTTTCTCAGTAAGCACTCCGGCATCGATGCCGTGACCTTTACCGGTGAGTCCCGCACCGGCGGGGCGATCATGCGGGCAGCAGCCGATAACGTGAAGGCACTGTCATTCGAGTTGGGGGGGAAAAACGCGGCGATTATTTTTGCCGACGCCGACTTTGATGCCGCTGTTGAAGGAACGGCGAAGTCAGTGTTTACCAACGGTGGCCAGGTCTGCCTGTGTACCGAGCGTGTCTATGTCGAACGCGAGATCTATCCACAGTTTGTCGCGGCGCTGAAGCAGAAGGCAGAGGCGCTGAGGATTGACTGGCCAGAGGACGAAAGCACCGATATGGGACCGCTGATCTCCCATGAGCATCAACAGAAAGTGTTGTCTTATTATCAGCTAGCGAAGGATGAGGGGGCGACGGTAGTCACCGGCGGCGGTGTGCCGCGTTTCGGCGACCGCCGGGATGATGGCGCCTTTGTGCAGCCAACCATATTGATCGGGCTGCCGGAAACCGCTCGCTGTATCAAGGAGGAGGTGTTTGGCCCCATCTGCCATATTGCGCCCTTTGATCGTGAGGAGGAGGCAGTAGCGATGGCTAACGACAGTGATTACGGTTTGGCGGCGACCGTCTGGACCAGTAATTTATCGCGTGCTCACCGCATAGCGCCGCAGTTAGAGGTTGGCATCGTCTGGGTCAACAGCTGGTACCTGCGAGATTTACGCACGCCTTTCGGCGGGGTGAAATTATCGGGTGTCGGGCGTGAGGGCGGCGTGCATTCGCTGAACTTTTACTCCGAGCCAATGAATATTTGTATCAAGTTAAACTAATCGCTCATAGCAAGAGAATGATAAATCGTGAATAAAACTGCTATTGAAACTGCCGCTAAGGCAATACGTCAGGCCTACGAAAGTGGTCAGCCCTGTAGTCCGGTGCGTCACTTACTGCCCGAACTTGATGTACAGAGCGCCTACGCTGTACAGCAGCTCAACACTGAACACTGGATACAGCAGGGGCGTCGCCCCGTCGGCTGTAAGGCGGGCTTAACCTCGCGCTCGGTGCAACAGCAACTGGGTGTCGATCAGCCTGACTTTGGCATGTTATATGCCGATATGGCCGTCGCTGATGGCGAGCTCATTGCTGTGGGTGACATTCTGCAGCCAAAGGTCGAGGCCGAGGTGGCACTGGTACTCGAGCGTGATATTGACACAGAGCACCCTACCGTCGCCGACCTGATCTCTGCTGTTGCCTACGCTCTGCCGGCCATCGAAATTGTCGGTAGTCGCATTCAAGACTGGGATATCAATATTGTCGATACCATCGCCGATAACGCCTCGTCGGGTTTGTTTGTGCTGGGCAATGAACCGAAAAAATTGCAGCAGCTCGACCTGCGTCACTGCGGCATGGTGATGGAGTGTCGCGGCGAGCAGGTGTCGGTCGGTGCCGGGCTGGCCTGCCTCGGACACCCACTTAATGCGGCGCTGTGGCTGGCGAAGACCATGGCGACAAATGGTTCACCACTGCGAGCGGGCGATATCATTCTAACGGGGGCGCTAGGCCCGATGGTCACAGTACAGCCGGGCGACATTATCGAGGCGCGGATATCGGGCTTAGGCTCGGTACGAGCGGCCTTTGGTCAATAGCAATTTAAGAGGAAGTAGTGATGACAGATATAGCAAAAATAGCAGAAATCGTCGATCGTGCTGCAGAGCGTGCTGAGGCTATTGGTCAGCTTTCTGAGAATGGCTATCCGCTCAGTCTGACAGAGGCCTATCAGGTGCAGGCGCAATCAATCGATCGTCGCTTGGCGCGTGGCGAGCAGTTGGTCGGCATTAAGATGGGCTTTACCAGTCGTGCCAAGATGATACAGATGGGCGTCGACGACTTGATCTGGGGGCGTCTGACCGATGCGATGCTGCTGGAGGAGGGCGGTTTAATTGATTTAAAAAACTATGTACACCCTCGTATCGAACCAGAAATAGCCTTTCGTCTATCGGCGCCACTGTCTGGCGAAGTGACTTTGTTAGAGGCCATGTCGGCAGTAGAGGCGGTGGCCCCGGCGATGGAAATTATCGATTCGCGCTATGAAAACTTTAAGTTTTCCCTTCAAGATGTCGTTGCCGATAACTCATCCTCATCTGGCGTCGTGATTGGTGCCTGGCAGGCGGCGGACTGTAATATCGAAAATTTAGGTATGTCGTTAGAGTTTGACGGCCAGGCGGTAGAGATCGGCTCGAGTGCGGCAATCATGGGCAACCCCTACCGGTCGCTGGTGGCGGCTTCGCGCTTGGCCGGCGAGGCTGGCCTGACCCTTGAGAAGGGCTGGGTTGTTCTCGCCGGCGCCGCGACGGCGGCACAGGCACTCAAGCCTGGCGTGCATGTGCGGGTGGTGACTGAGCAGTTAGGTTGCGCAGAAATTAATGTTGGCGAGCAGGCGGCGCAATGACTGTGGATAAAATGGACGGGGAGAGTAGGCTATGAGCGACGTGAGTAATAAACAGCTATCGGGCCATGTCATCGAGGGCAAGGCAAAGCCACGTGGGCGCTTCCCTCATTTTAAGCGTGCCGGCGACTTTATTTATGTCTCTGGCACCAGTTCGCGTCGCCCCGATAACAGCTTCGTTGGCGTATCGGTCGATGAGATGGGCACAACAGCGCTGGATATCCGCCAGCAGACTAGCGCGGTCATCGAGAATATTGCCGATATTTTACAGCAGGCTGGTGCGAGCCTGGATGATTTGGTGGAGGTCAGCGCCTTTCTGGTGAATATGAATGACTTTGGCGGTTATAACGAGACCTATGCCGAATATTTTACCGAGAGTGGTCCGACGAGGACAACGGTAGCCGTGCATCAGTTACCGCACCCACACCTATTGATAGAAATAAAAGCGGTGGCTTACAAGCCGCTATAAATTGATCGTTAGAGAGGATCTAGTAATGGGAAAGTTGGCAGCCTTTAACTTCCAGGCATGGCTGAAAGAAAACGAGCACAGGCTCAAGCCGCCGGTAAACAACCAGCTGGTTTGGGAGGAGACCGATCTGATGGTGACGGTGGTCGGAGGCCCAAATAGCAGGTCTGACTACCATATCGATCCAGTCGAAGAGTTTTTCTATCAGTTCAAGGGCAACTCTTTTGTACGCATCATGGGCGACGATGGTCCCTATGATATGCCGTTAAAAGAAGGCGATATCTTCTTAATGCCGCCTCGTGTACCGCACTCGCCACAGCGCCCAGAGGAGGGCAGCTTGTGCCTAGTGATCGAGCCCAAGCGCCCTGACGGCCAGCTGGATGCCTTCGAATGGTACTGCGAGAGCTGTAATTATTTAGTGCATCGAGTAGAGGTGCAGCTGAAGTCGATCGTCGACGATTTGCCGCCTTTATTTAAGGCGTTTGCTGACAATGAAGAGCTGCGTCGCTGCAATCATTGTGGCGAATTGCACCCGGGGAAATAGCTCATGAAAATAATCGACATGCACTCGCACTTTCTGCCTGAAAGCTGGGAGAACTTAGAGCAACGCTTCGGCACCACAGGTTGGCCGTGGATGCGTCATACCGAGCCGGGTAAGGCGATGCTGATGCGAGGCAGTGAAGACTTTCGTCCGGTCTATGAGGCCTGTTGGAACCCTGCTATTCGCCTCGAGGAAATGGACCGACACGGTATCGATATCCAGGTGATGTCGGCCACGCCGATCCTCTTTGCCTACGATCGTCCCGCACAACAGGCAGCAGAGTGTGCGAAGATCTTTAACGATGCGGCACTGGAGATCTGTGCCCATGATAATCAGCGCCTGAAGGCGTTGTGTCAGGTGCCACTACAGGATGTCGATCTCGCCTGTGCGGAAGTGACGAGGGCGATGGACAGCGGCCACATTGGCGTACAGATCGGTAATCACGTCGGCGCTAAGAATTTAGATGACGAGGGTTTAGTCACCTTTTTACAGCACTGTGCCAGTGTCGATGCGGCGGTGTTGGTACACCCCTGGGATATGATGGCGCAGGAGCGCATGCCGAAATACATGTTGCCCTGGTTAGTATCGATGCCGGCGGAGACACAGTTGTCGATTTTGTCGCTGATTTTATCGGGTGCCTTTGAACGTCTGCCTGAGAGCCTGCGCATCTGCTTTGCGCATGGTGGCGGTAGCTTCCCCTACTTGTTGGGGCGTATTGATAACGCCTGGCAGCACCGTGATATTGTGCGTGAAGATTGTCCGCAAAAACCGTCGAGCTACGTTAATCGCTTTTATGTCGACTCGGCTGTCTTCGATCCCGATGCGCTGGAGCTTTTGGTGAAAGTGATGGGGGAAGATAATATTTTATTGGGCTCTGACTATCCGTTTCCCCTCGGCGAGCAGCAGATTGGCAAGTTAGTGCGGGAGCAGCCTGTGCTAAGCGAGGCGGCGAAACATAAAATACTTTCCAGCAACACCATAGACTTCTTTAACTTGGCAAAATAACCATAATAACTCCGATAACAAGAGAGGGACAATGTATGAGCAATAGAACACCGAAGATGGCGGCACTGATTGCACTCGCCTCGAGTGTGTTGGTGGCCTGCTCGGCCAGCCATGATACGGTCGAGGAACACGCTGCGGCAGAGGGGCATTCGGCACCGTATAATATTGCCGACCGTTTTGTGCAGCGACAGGTCGATATGGCCGAAGACAAAACGCCGGTAGATCCTCTGCCAAGCAGTTATGGCATGAATAAGGACGGTAGCTTCACTCACCCAGTGGCTACTCGTGACTCACACGATCAAGTCCCCTTTGACGGTATCCTCGATTACTGGGATAGCGAACAATACATTAAAAATATGAAGGTTGAGGCGTTTTATCCTATCGTCGTTGAGCCATTTCATACCTGGCAAAATATTGTCGATTTCGATGGTCGTCGCTACCTTTACCAATATGTTCGACGCGATTTAAAAATTTACGATATTACCAAGCCCAAAGAATTAAAGTTGTTACTCACCAAGGGAAATACCTGGGGTATCGACGGGCCGGGCGAGGAGGTAAACCCTTACCCTGAAGATGACATGTTTGGCGCAGCTTCTATTCAGTGGAATGAGAAGCTGGGTAAGAACATCATGGTGCAATCGTTTGAGATACGCCGTTTTGGTTTGCTCAAAGATAAATACCATAAGCCCGAGCAGGTCGAGGCAATCCGTAAGGCGAAGCACTTAAAAGGCTTTAAAGTCTATGCGATGAACGGCCCGATGCCAGAAGACTGGGAGTTGTTGGCTGAGCGAACGACCGATTATAAGCACCCTGATGCACCGATAGGCGAGCAGCAGGGATCAGGCGTTAGGGATATCCCGGTTTACTTTGGTGGTGATACGATGTTTGTGGCTGCGGCACCTGAGGCCTCGCACTCACTGACAGAATACCCCAACGACCTCTACTCAGCAGGCTACCAGTCATGGGATATGTCGGACCCGGCTAACCCGAAGTTCCTGCAACAGCTGAACGTTGCCGGGCAGATAGCCGGTGATGCGGAGCACGAGGCGGCGTACAAGGCTAATCCGCGTGCCGGCAATCGCACCTCATGGATGGGCGCGCGCATGTCGCTGTTTATCCCTACCCCGGTTGAGAAGGGTGGCAAGTACGGCTACGCGGCAATGGGAGGTCTCGGCTTCTATGTTGTCGATATCACTAACCCGGCGGAGATGAAGATTGTTAGTCATATGGCCTTCGAACCGAATGTTGCGGGCGTTGAGGGGGACTTTATCGATGTTTCGCAGGTGGAGAAGACCGGCATTGTTTATTTCAGTGGTTACCCGCTCAACGAAGACTGCTGGGAACCGTATAAAAACGTGCACATGATTGATGTTCGCCAGCCAGAAAAACCTGTCGAAATCGGTATTTTACCGCGCCCTAAGCCACCGGCCGATGCCGCCTTTACCGACTTCTGTCAGCGTCGGGGTAGTTTTGGTCCCAAGCGTACCGGTTACTATACCCAGCCGGGCACACCGAAAGAGGGCATCCTGCCGTTTAACTTCTACAACGCAGGCTTGCAGGTCTTCGATGTCAGCGACCTCGAAAATCCAGAGATTGTTGCCTATTTCGTACCGCCGTTTGATACTGAAAACGTGGCGGAATATGCCCGCGGTAACCTCTCACACAGCGTTTATATCGAGTACGATCGTAACCTGTTCTGGGAGTTTACCAACCACGGTATCTATCTGTTATCGAGCCCTGTACTGGGTGAGCCAAACTTTGGCGCCCCCAAGACGCCTTGGCCTGCTCGATAATTGTTGAGGTTTATCGTGTGATAAAAAAGCCGCTCAATTGAGCGGCTTTTTTGTTTTTAAAATAGAGGTTGAATTGGTGACCACGGTTGCTGAGCGTGGTCGCTAAAATCTAACGCTTTATCTTTTCCCTGCTCATATCGAGGGCGAGATCTTCGATCATATCTTCCTGGCCACCGACGGTGCCGCGGCGACCCAGTTCCATTAAGATATCACGGGAAGAGACGTTGTACTTCCTTGCCGCGCGCTGTGCGAATAGTAGGAACGAGGAGTAGACCCCGGCGTAACCGAGGGTGAGCGCATCGCGATCAAGACGAATGGGGCGGTCCATCATCGGCGTGACGATGTCTTCGGCAACATCCATAATTTTATAGAGGTCGACGCCGTGTTGTGCGCCCATACGCTCTAATACCGCGACGAAGACCTCCAGCGGTGTGTTACCGGCACCGGCACCGAGGCCCGCGACGGAGCCATCGATACGGTTGGCACCGGCCTCGACGGCGGCCAGTGAGTTCATCACGCCCATGCTGAGATTATGATGACCGTGGAAGCCGATCTCTGTCTCTGGCTTTAGCTCGGCGCGCAATAGGGCAATGCGGGCGCTGACGTCGTCGGGTAGCATATAGCCCGCGGAGTCAGTGCAGTAGACGCAGTTGGCACCGTAGGACTCCATCAGCTTCGCCTGGCTAACTAAGGCCTCGGCAGAGATCATATGTGTCATCATCAGGAAGCCAACAGTATCGAGCCCCATCTCTGCGGCGTGACCGATATGCTGCTCGGCAACGTCGGCTTCGCTACAGTGTGTGGCAACGCGGATAGTGCTGATGCCACAGTCATAGGCCATTTTCAGGTGGTCTATGGTGCCGATACCCGGTAATAGCAGTGCGGATATCTTTGCGCGCTTGACCGCCTTTACCGTTGCCTTGAGATAGGCTTCGTCGCTCGCCGCAGGGAAGCCGTAGTTGACCGAGCGACCGCCGAGGCCATCGCCGTGGGTGACCTCGATCAGCGGCACACCAGCCTGGTCGAGGCTACTGGCGACGCTGATCATCTCCTCGATACTGATCTGATGTTGTTTGGCGTGCATGCCGTCTCGCAAACACATGTCGTGCAATATTACTTGCTTTGCTTTTAGGTCCATTATTTCTGTCTCTTATTCGTGGTGAGTGGGGGCGAGGTTATAGGGTGCTGCGAGGCTGCAGGCGTCCGGCGAGGATCTCTTCGGCATAGCGCTCGGCCGTCTTCAGTGCGGCCGCGGTCATTATGTCGAGGTTGCCGGCGTATTTGGGTAGGAAGTCGCCAAGCCCCTCGACCTCAAGGTAGATCGAGACGCGGTTGCCATCGAATACCGGGCCGTTTTTCAGCGTATAGCCGGGCACGTATTGTTGTACCTCGGCGACCATCGCCAGCACGGAGTCAGTGATGGCTTGTTGGTCAGGTTCCCCTTGTACGAGACAGTGTACGGTGTCGCGCATTATCAGCGGTGGCTCGGCGGGATTGATGATGATGATCGCCTTGCCCTCTTTCGCACCCCCGACCTTTTCGATGGCACCGGCGGTGGTGCGGGTAAACTCATCGATGTTTTTCCGGGTGCCTGGGCCGGCGGACTTAGACGAGACGGTGGCGATAATCTCGCCGTAGTCGACGGTTTGTACACGACTGACGGCGGCGACCATGGGGATGGTTGCCTGGCCACCACAGGTGACCATGTTGACGTTCATTGCCTGAGCGGCGACGGCATCGGCCATGTTGACGGCGGGGACGCAGTAGGGGCCAATGGCGGCGGGTGTGAGGTCTATCATGATTGCCCCTTGGGCATTTACCTTACGAGAGTTTTCGGCGTGCGCGTAAGCGGAGGTCGCATCGAAGACGATCTGCACGCCGTCAGCCTGCATTTCAGGTAGTAGGCCATCGACCCCTGCGGAGGTGGTTTTTATACCCATTTCTTTTGCGCGAGCAAGACCAGGCGAGCTATCGACGACGCCTACCATCCAACTCGGTTCGATGAATTCACTGCGCATAGCTTTCATTAATAGGTCGGTACCTATATTGCCGGGGCCAATGATGGCGGCTTTAATTTTCTTAGTCATTATTACTTCCATATTTATCGTTTGATTTCGAAGCTATTAATTAGGGGGGAGCGTAAAGATCCATAAGATATGGAGAGCGCTTTACTGACTATAAGCGTTGCTGTTATACGATAAAAATAGAATTTTGAAGGTGAGATATAACGCTAACGTTATAACTTGTTTATGCTGTTCTACGCTATCCAGCTATAGTGAAAAAGTTATGGCCTTGTCAATATTTGTTATAAGCTGATTATGGCTGTTTTACCTATACTGAGGTTGAATTTTAATAAAAAACTGTAAATCGCTTTAATTTTAGATCGCCTGCAGTAGTACTAACGAATGAGTTGAGTGACGATGATGAATGAATACAGCCGTGCCGCCTGTGAACAGCTAGATTTAGAGGACTCGCTAAGTGAGTTTCGCGATGAGTTCGCCATTCCAGAGGGAATGATTTATCTCGATGGAAACTCGCTGGGAGTGCGCCCGAAAGCCGCCCTCGCGCGTGCTGTGGAGGTGGTTGAAGAGGAGTGGGGCGTTGGTTTAATCAAGAGTTGGAATCAGGCCGATTGGTTTAGTTTGCCGCAGCGGCTAGGTAATAAGTTAGCAAAGTTGATTGGTGCTGACGACGATGAGGTGGTGGTCACCGACTCGACCGGCCTTAACCTCTACAAGGTGCTAGCGGCGGCGTTAACTCAGCGTACCGAGCGCAAGGTTATTGTAATGAACGGTAGCAATTTCCCTACCGATAACTATATGGCGCAGGGCTTATTGGCGCAGTTGGGCGACGGTTATGAGATTCGCTTTGCCGAGCATGATGATATGGAGGCGGCGATTACCGAAGATGTTGCCGCAGTCTGCCTGACTCACGTGCACTATAAGACCGGGCGTATTTTTGATATGGCGGCTATTACCGCCAAGACACATGAGGTGGGTGCGCTGTCGATCTGGGACTTGTGTCACAGTGCCGGTGCGTTAGACGTAGATCTCAACGGCTGTAACGTCGACTTTGCTGTTGGTTGCACCTATAAGTACCTCAATGGCGGTCCCGGTAGTCCCGGCTTTATCTTTACTGCCAAGTGCCATCAGGGTAAAGCGTTACAACCGCTGACCGGGTGGTGGGGGCATGCCGACCCGTTCGCCTTCGAGCGAGACTATCGTCCGGCGCCCGGCATCAATCAAATGCTCAGCGGCACACAGCCTATTCTCAGCTTGGCCGTTGCAGAGGTGGGGCTGGATATTTTCCTCAGGGCGGATGTTGCGGCGGTAAGAGCGAAGTCGAAAAAACTCACCGAGCTATTTATTAGGTTAATGACGCAGCGTTGTAGTCAGTATGGCTTTACTCTGGTCAGCCCGGAAGATGCCGAGTGCCGCGGCAGCCAAGTCTCGTTTAGCCATACGCATGGCTACCCGGTGATGCAAGCGCTGATTAGTCGTGATGTCGTCGGCGACTTTAGAGCACCAGACAATGTTCGTTTTGGCTTTACACCGCTTTACACTAGCTATGTCGATGTCTGGGACGCCGTCGATCGCCTCGTGGATATTATGGAAAAAGAGCTGTGGCGTGACAGTGAGTTTAACCAGCGTGGAGCGGTCACTTAAGTGAGTTAGCTGATCGGTTAAAACGGCATTCAATAATGACTATTATAAATAGAGAGTGCCGTTAGTGTCGTTGCAATAAAATAAAAATAAGGTAGTACTATGGCAGCAAATAATAATACGCAACAGTGGTCATCTCGCTGGGGCTTCATGTTGGCCGCGATTGGCTCGGCGGTCGGACTAGCAAATATTTGGCGTTTTCCTTATGCGGTGGGTGAGGGCGGTGGTGGGGCCTTTGTTTTAGTGTATCTGCTGGCGGTGCTGACGCTGGCGCTACCGTTATTAATTGCCGAGTTTATGGTTGGTCGCCGGGGGCAGGCAAGTCCGCCTCGGTCGATCGCAGCAGTAGCAAAAGAGTCCTCGGGTAGCTCGCGGTGGGTGTTGATGGGCTATGGCGGAAGTATTGCTGCGTTGTTAATACTGGCCTTCTATGGTGTCGTAGGGGGGTGGACGATCACCTACGTCATCAAGATGAGCAGTGGCAGCCTGAGTGGCTTATCTGGTGAGCAGCTTGGTGGAGTATTTGATCAAGTGAACGGCGACCCTTGGATGCTGTTGTTAGCGTACTCGGTATTTATCGCTGTAACGGTTTTTATTTCCTCGAAAGGTATTCAGTCAGGGGTTGAGCGCACGACTAAAGTGCTCATGCCTGCGTTGTTTGTGATGTTGCTAGCGATGGTGGTCTATGCCGCCATCTATGGTGATTTCGCTGCGGCTTTACGCTTTCTGTTTACCCCTGACTTCTCGCAAATAACCTCATCGGTCGTGTTAGATGCATTCGGGCAAGCCTTTTTCTCCGTCAGTGTCGGTTATACAAACTTGATGGCCTATGGTGCCTATCTAAAGCGTGACGTGAACATTCCCCGTTCATGTGCGGTGATTGTGACGGCTGATACGTTGGTCGCGTTGTTGGCGGGCCTGGCGATATTCCCGATTATATTCGCCTATAATCTCGAGCCTAGTGGTGGCCCTGGTCTTGTCTTCATGACGTTGCCTATCGCCTTCGGTGAGATCGCCGGCGGAGCGATATTGGGTAGTCTGTTCTTCGTGCTACTGGCGTTTGCTGCCCTCACTTCGGCGCTGAGTATGTTGGAGGCACCGGTTGCATGGGTCTGTGATTTATTCCACTGGTCGCGTCGTCGGGCAGTGTTTATTATGGGCGGGGTCGTGTGGGTGCTTGGCTTGCTCTGCGTGTTCTCATTTAATTTACTGTCGAGTACCTATCCGCTGGGCATGTTCGATTACTTTGCTGGGAAAACATTCTTCGACTTGTTTGATTTTATAACCACGCGCATCGCGGCCCCACTGATCGGTAGCTGTATTGCCCTGTTTGTCGGTTGGGTGGTCACGAAGAAAATCTGCGCTGAAGAACTTGCAATGAAGGAAACAGGCATACTATTTATGCTCTGGCTCTATGCGGTGCGCTTTTTGGTGCCGCTGGTATTGGCTGCTCTTTGTTATAGCCTATTGACCGCTTAGTACCTCGAAAGAGTCCCCTCCAGCCATCGTTAGCTTCGGCTAGCGGTGGCTTTTATTTTGTAAAAATTATTTTCTGAACAATCAGTAAAATTAATTCTCGATATTGAAGGGTCTTGTTTAGCTGTGTTTCTGGTTATAGTTTTTTTGCTATGGCAGTGTCTGAAAATGATATTTCACTGTATTGCTTAACTGCAATAAGTTATCTGTTAAGCGTTGGTGGATGCCTTCGCTGAAAAATTAAAATAAAAATATGTGCGACAGCCTGTATTTCCAAGAGAGAGAGTCCAATGAAAAAGAGTAGGGCGTTATGTCTGAGAAAAATCCCGGCGATGGTGGCAGCGGTAACAGCCTGTATGGGCTCAACCATTTCGCTTGCTAATGCGCAAGCACTAGCACTCGAGGAGGTTGTGGTCACCGCGCGTCATAAATCTGAAAATCTACAATCAGTACCGATTGCGGTGAGTGCGTTTGGCGGTGAGGCACTAAAAAACTCTAAAATCGAGGGGCTGGGTGATTTGGCGGGGCGCGTTCCCGGTTTTCAAATCAACACGGAGAGTGCCAGCGAACCCAACCTATTTATTCGTGGTATCGGCAGCGATATGGAGAGCGCCGGCTCTGACTCCGCGGTCGGTCTTTATGTCGACGGCGTTTTTATGTCACGCGGCGCTGCTGCGGCAGCTGAGATTTTTGACCTCGAACGTTTAGAGGTCTTGCGTGGCCCCCAAGGTACGCTCTACGGTAAAAACGTCGTCGGCGGTGCGATCAGTTATATCACTAGCAAGCCTAGTCAAGAGACCGAGGCGATGATTGATATTGGTGTCGGCAACTATGGCCTGGTTGAGACCAAGGGGTTTGTGAACGGTGGCTTAACCGATAGCTTGGCAGGTAGAATCAGCGTCTCCTCGACAAACCGTGATGGCTTTGCTGAAAACACGCACACGGGTAACAAGGTCGATGATAGGGAAAACCTAACGGCTCGCGGTCAGTTGGCTTATGAATTCTCGGATAGCCTCGATGTGAACCTGAGCGTCGATCAGTATAAGCAAAATACTACGGCACCCTGGCGTTCCTTGGCGGTGGCTGACACCAGTATCGGCGAGGGCGATAGAAGTGATAAGCCGTGGCAGGCGACGGATCCGCGCAAAGGTGCGAGTAGCATGGACGGTCAGCAGAAGGTCGACCTTAAGGGCGCGGCGTTTACCGTCAACTGGGATGCTGATAGCGTGATGCTAACGTCGATAACGGCCTATCGAGAGAATAACTATATCACCGCCGATAATGCCGCGGGCACTTACGTTAGTCATGCGGTCAATTACCAGCTCGATGATAATGAAAATAACTGGGACTACGACCCTAGTGCCAGTGGCGAGAACCCGCATGACTATCCGTCGTTGATGTGGAACCAGCATAAGACCGAGCACTCGAGTCAGTTTTCGCAAGAGTTTCGCTTTAACGGCGCCGGCTTTGATGAGAAGCTTGATTGGCTAGCAGGGGTTTATTACGCCCGCGAGAAGGTGGCGCGCGAAGAACAGGTTGAGTCATATTTTGATATCCACGAATGGTACACCTTCGGCGAATTTGGTCATGAGAGTAACGCTACCGGTGTGAAGACCGATACCTATGCGGCCTTCGCTCAGGGGAGTTGGCATTTTGACGAGCAGTGGAGCCTAACCGTTGGAGTGCGTCATAGTATTGACAAAAAAGACTTCTCTGCTGAGCGTGATGCGCCGGCCGATGACATCACCTACGATGTTGAGAGCAGTGAGACCTGGGGGGCGACGACGGGCAATGCGACGTTAAACTTCCAGGCCACCGATGAGATTTTTATCTACGGGACGGTATCGCAGGGCTATAAGGCTGGTGGCTGGAATGGTGAAGATGCTAAGCCGATCAAAGAGGGGGAGGGCTGGGATGCCGAGGTCCTCGTTCCCGCCGGCGATGTAGCGACTATCTCCTACGACCCAGAGCATGCCACTAACTTTGAGTTAGGCGCCAAGACACAGTGGCTGGATAACCGTATCCAGCTTAATGGTGCGCTCTTTAACACCGTCTATGAAGACCTGCAGACGGATCAGCTGGTCGATAATGCGTTGGGTGCGCCAGCGATTATCACCACCAACGCCGAGGCGGCGCGCTCACGCGGGCTGGAGCTCGAGCTGATCGCATTGTTGAGCGAGGGGCTGACGCTATCGGGGACCTACGGTTACCTGGATACGGAGATCACCGGCGACCTGTTTGCTGAGAGCGATGTTAACTTGAAGGGCAACAGCCTGCGTCGTTCGCCCGAGAATACAGTGAGTGTCTCGTTATCCTATGACTGGGAGTTAGCGAGTGGTGCGCTGGTCAACGCCAGAGCAGATTATCGTTACCAGGATGCTTACTTCTATGAAAACAACAACGCGCCGATCACCGAGGTGGATAGCCAGTTCTCTGTCGATGCAGCACTGCGTTATGTTACCGCCGATGGCAACTGGGAGGCGAAGCTGTGGGCGAAAAACCTCACCGATGAGCTGACCGTGAGCTCGGTTACCGAGTGGCGCAACCTCTACGAGACATATGCCGCGCCGCGCACTTACGGTGCTAATGTAACCTGGCGTTACTAGTCTGTTAGTAGCCCTACGTTAGGTTTTTGCTCGGCAGGGCGATGCTGCCGAGCTTTTTTAAAAGCTCTTCTATCTACAATCGCTCTCCTTCTCCTTCTCCTTCTCCTTCTCCTTCTCCTTCTCCTTTCTCGGCTCTATTGTCTCGCGCTGTGTGCTCGTATGGGCTCAGCTGAAGCAACCTTTATTACTTTGCGTTATCGTGCCTTGAGGCAGGAATGAGCTGGCCGAAGCTTGTTACGTGGATAAGCGTGTTGCAGATGCTATAAGAGAGCTGTGCATAGGTCGACGTTGTCGCTATGAGCAATAAAGCGATGGTTGAATTAGATAAGCTTAGGGGGCACGAAGGTTTTACAGGGGGGAGCAAGAGGTTTCGCGAGAAAGAATGGTGGCCCCTCACAGACTTGAACTGTGGACCTACCGATTATGAGTCGGGTGCTCTAACCAACTGAGCTAAGGGGCCGGTGTTTGCTGAGGCAAACGGTGCTGTATTCAAGAGCTTGAACACAACAGCGGCGCCATTATATAGCGCCGCTGCGGGTTTTGCTACCGCTAGGATTACGCTTTTTTCGACTTATTCGTCGAGGAAGCTGCGTAATTGTTCAGAGCGAGAAGGATGACGCAGTTTACGCAGTGCCTTGGCTTCAATCTGACGGATACGTTCACGTGTAACATCGAACTGCTTGCCCACTTCTTCTAGCGTGTGGTCGGTGTTCATGTCGATACCGAAGCGCATGCGTAGGACCTTAGCCTCACGTGCGGTTAGACCGCCGAGTACGCCCTTGGTCGCTTCACGCAGCCCTTCAACAGTCGCGTTGTCTACCGGCGAGTCGATGGTAGTGTCTTCGATGAAGTCGCCTAGGTGGGAGTCTTCATCATCACCGATCGGCGTCTCCATGGAGATGGGCTCCTTGGCGATCTTCAGTACCTTGCGGATCTTATCTTCAGGCATCTCCATGCGCTCACCGAGCTCTTCGGGAGTTGGCTCACGGCCCATCTCCTGAAGCATCTGGCGAGAGATACGGTTGAGCTTGTTGATCGTCTCGATCATGTGCACGGGAATACGAATAGTCCGTGCTTGGTCGGCAATCGAGCGGGTGATCGCCTGTCGAATCCACCAGGTCGCGTAAGTTGAGAACTTGTAGCCGCGACGGTATTCAAACTTGTCGACCGCCTTCATCAGGCCGATGTTACCTTCCTGAATGAGGTCGAGGAACTGTAAGCCGCGGTTGGTGTACTTCTTGGCGATAGAGATAACGAGACGGAGGTTGGCCTCGACCATCTCTTTCTTGGCGCGACGCATGCGCGCTTCGCCGATCGACATGCGACGGTTGATCTCTTTGATATCGGTGACGGTCAAGCCGATCATCGCTTCGCGAGTACCAATACGACGCTGGGCGCGAATGATATCTTCCTGGTAAGTCATCAGGCGTTCGGCATAGGGCTCGCCGCTGGCGATGACTTCGAGAATCCAGTCTTGGTTGGTCTCGTTACCTTGGAATTCGGCGATGAAATCTTTACGTGGCATTTTCGCGTAACGAATACACCAGTTCATGATTTGACGCTCTTCGTTACGAATGCGTGCAAGGTTATTGCGCGCAGTCTCGGTCAGAGGCTCGAACTGACGGGGTGATAGCTTGAAGAACTTGAAAATGTTGCCGAGCTTTTCGAGTTCGACAGCCGCTTCTTTGCTGTAGCGGCCGTGTTTCTCGACCACCTCATTGGTCCGTTCATTCTGCTTGCGCAAGGCGCTGAAGCGCTCCTCGGCCTCGATAGGGTCGAGTCCACCGGGCTCGTCATCATCATCGTCAGAGTCGTCGTCTTCGCTTTTTGGCTGGGGCGGCGTCGGAGTTTGATCGTAGGGGTCGAGGTAACCGCTAATGATATCGGGTAGGCGACGCTCCTCTTTGGCGATCAGGTCGTACTCATCGAGCACGCGCTGTACAGAGCCGGGCCAGTAGGCAACGGCAGCCATCAACTCGCGGATACCTTCTTCGATACGCTTGGCGATGACGATCTCGCCTTCGCGGGTCAATAGCTCGACGGTGCCCATCTCACGCATGTACATGCGCACGGGATCGGTGGTACGTCCCGCCTCGTTCTCCACGGCGGCCAGTGCGGCAGCGGCTTCGGCGGCGGCGATGTCGTCGGAGCTGCTGTCGCCGCCGTCCATCATCAGGTCGTCGGCGTCGGGCGCTTGTTCGAAGACTTTGATACCCATATCGTTGATCATCTGAATGATGTCTTCGACTTGGTCGGGATCAGATATATCTTCAGGCAGGTGGTCATTAACCTGTGCGTAGGTTAAGTAGCCCTGTTCTTTACCTCTTGCGATTAAGCTTTTTAATCGTGATTGCTGTGCTGAATCAGCCATAGGAGTTTAGTACCCTGCCTGTTTACAAAAAATATAGCCGTATATTATAACGGAGATTGGTCTCTCCCCGCTATAAATTCACGGCGATAACATCAAATTAGTCGAAATAAACACCCTTTGTCACGCCTTGGTGAAGCTAGGGTCTAGTGTTTCGAGTGAGTGAGCAGTAATTCGCCATAGCGCTGCTTCTGTTCCCGGCTCATCTCGTTGAAGGGGATGGCGGCGAGCTGATTGAGCTCTTCTTCAAGTTGGCTCCTGCTTTGTCGTTTGTCGAGGAAGGCAAATATATCGGCCAACTCTTCTCGGGCGCCTAGCTGATCAGTGATCAGTTGGTCGTCTTTCAGCAGTTGCTGTAGTCGACCGTAATGCTCGGTGCCTATCCAGTTGCCCAGTAATGTATAGGTGGGGGTGTCGGGCTGCTTTTTCAAGAACTCGACCATCTCTTTTAGCAATAGACTGTCTGGCCCCGGGTGTTGATCGAGAACTTCGGCCGAGTGAATGGCGTCGATGTTGATGGGGTAAAACAGCAATAGTGTGATTGCCTGCTGTATCTTGCAGCGTGGTTGCGGCAGCTCGCTGCGTGGTGCGCGCTGTTTTGGGCCTCGATCTTTCTTCCAGGGTTTGTCACCGTCTTTACGGCGATAGCCACCGCTGCTGTTGTTGTAGCTTCTGCCCGTGTAGTCGTCGTCGCGATAGCTGTTGTGTGCGTCGGCGTAAGGGTCGCCATCGGGTAGCTGGTAGTTGTTATAGTCGTTCGCCTGCTCAGCGTTTAGGTAGCCGATAGCCTCGTCGGCGCCTTCGATGGCAGCAGTGCTAGTGTTGTCGGCGCCTTGCTTTGGCTGCGACGTCGCGGTGCTACCGTCACGCTGTTGTTGATAACGTTGTTCGGCGCGCCGGTCCTGTTGCTGTTTGCGCTGCTGTTCTTGTTGCTGACTTTGCTTAGCTTGTAGGCGAATCTGCTCGAGGGTTTCCGCCTCGAGGCCGGTGCGGGTGGCGAGTTCTTTGTGCAGCAGGCTCTGAAAAACACCGGCGGGGATGCTGTCGATCATCGGCAGGGCAAGGGTCGATAGCCGGGCGCGACCGTCCATGGAGCTGATGTCGAGGCCGTCGGCCGCATGCTCGAAGAGGTATTCGGAGAGCGGCTGTGCGCTCTCTATCTGGTGTTCGAAGCGGTCTGCGCCGACTTGCCGCACCAAGGTGTCGGGGTCTTCACCATCGGGGAGGAAGAGAAAGCGCGCCTGTAGGCCGTCTCGCATCAGCGGCAGCACACTCTCTAATGCGCGGTTGGCCGCGGCGCGGCCGGCCTTGTCGCCATCAAAGCAGAAGACCACCTCGGGACACAGTCGGAAGATGCGCTCGAGGTGGCTGCTGCTGGTGGCGGTGCCGAGCGTGGCGGTGCCGTATGGAATGCCGGCCTGTGCTAGTGCGACCACATCCATATAGCCCTCGACGACAACAATGCGCTCGACAGCCTGCTTGCTCTTACGGGCCTCAAAGTAGCCGTAGAGCTCGCGACTCTTGCTGAAGACTGAGGTCTCAGGCGAGTTGAGGTATTTGGGTTTGTCATCGCCGAGTACGCGACCGCCGAAGGCTACGACGCGGCCTCGATGATCGCGAATGGGGAACATAATGCGTTCGCGGAAACGGTCATAGCAGCCGCCACCGTCTTTCTCAATCAGCATGCCGCCCTCGATCAGCAGCTTGACCTGATCCGGGGTGTCGCCGAACTTCTTGAGCAGATTATCCCAGCCGGGTGGTGCATAGCCAATTTGGAAGTTGCTGGCAGTCTGGCCGTCGAGGCCGCGTCCTTTGAGGTAGTCGACGGCAGGTTGGCCGCCAGCTTCGAGACGAAGGTTCTGATGAAACCACTCGGCACATTTTTCGAGCAATGCGTAGAGAGCCTTATTAGCGCTTGCGGCGATGCTAACTGCGGTGTCTTCTTCGCGAGGCACCTGCATGGAGATGCTGGCGGCCAAGGCTTCGACGGCTTGCGGGAAATCGAGGCGTTCGTAATCCATCATAAAGCTGACGGCGTTGCCGCCGGCACCGCAACCGAAGCAATAGTAGAACTGCTTGTCGGCGTTGACGCTGAAGGAGGGGGTTTTCTCGTCGTGGAAGGGGCATAGCCCCTTATAGTTACGTCCGGCCTTCTTCAGTACGGTGCGGGCGTCGATGACTTCAACGATATCGACCCGCTCGAGCAGGTCGTCGATAAAGCCTTGTGGGATGCGCCCCGCCACTGTCGGTTATACCAACTTGGCTTTAATGAGTTTGCTGACTTCGCCCATGTCGGCGCGGCCCTGCATCGGTCCCTTTAACATGCCCATGACTTTACCCATGTCTTTCATGCCGCTAGCGCCGCTGTTGGCAATGGCCTCAGTGACGAGTTGGTCGATCTCGTCTGCGCTTAGTGCCTCGGGCAGAAACTCCTGAATCACTTCTACTTCTGCTATTTCGACCTCGGCTAGATCGGTGCGGCCAGCTGCTTCGAACTGACTGATCGAGTCGCGACGCTGCTTGAGCATCTTATCGAGAATGGCGAGGATGCGGCTGTCGTCGACTTCGATGCGCTCGTCGACTTCGATACGCTTAAATTCTGCCTGCATGGCGCGAATAGTGGTCAGGCGGGCCTTGTCCTTGGCTCGCATAGCCTCTTTCATGGCGGCTTTGATGGTTGCTTTTATTTCTGACATGATTCTTGTCGCCTTATATTGCTGAAATCCTGAAACGGAAAAAGCCCTGATGGCGCGCCATCAGAGCTTTTAAACCGGTAAACCGCTAGGTTTTACTAATAGCGTCAGGCTATTAGTAAAGACGCTGCATCTTGCGGTTTTCACGCTGTAGCTTTTTGGCGTGACGCTTAACGGCTGCTGCAGCCTTGCGCTTACGTACGGTGGTAGGCTTTTCGTAGTGCTCGCGACGACGTACTTCAGAAAGAACGCCCGCTTTCTCACAAGAGCGCTTGAAGCGACGTAGGGCGATATCAAATGGTTCGTTGTCTTTAAGCTTTACTGATGGCATTAAATAAGTACCTATTAAGTTGGCTGCGGTTTAAAAAATCCGGCTATGCTTTCAATCAATTTGTAGATGCTGGCAAACTTCAGGCACAGCAAACACAGTTCATTCGAGGTGGCGGATTCTACCCATAAACAAATCAAAATGCAAAGCCTGCTGGCATTGACCTGCAACGCGCTTTATCATGCGGCTTTTATTACCATTATACGATAGCTTCGTGATACGGGCTAAGGGTTTGAAAATGCTTGTGTTAGGCCTAGAAACTTCCTGTGATGAGACCGGTGTAGCGCTGTACGATAGTGATCGTGGATTGCTGTCAGATGCCCTGTACAGTCAGATCGAATTGCACAAAGAGTTTGGTGGCGTGGTACCCGAGTTGGCGTCGCGCGATCATGTGCGGAAAATTATCCCACTCATTGAAGAGGTGTTGGCGGAGGCCGATTGTTGTCGTGACGATATCGATGCCATTGCCTATACCTCTGGGCCCGGTCTGTCGGGAGCGCTGATGGTGGGGGCCTGTGTGGGGCGTTCGATGGCAATGGCGATGGGCGTGCCAGCGATCGGTGTTCATCATATGGAGGGGCACTTGTTGGCGCCGATGCTTGAGGAGAGCCCCCCCTCATTTCCCTTTATCGCCCTGCTGGTGTCCGGTGGGCATACTCAGCTGATCGAGGTAGAAGGTATTGGTGAGTACACCTTACTGGGTGAGTCGCTGGACGATGCTGCCGGTGAGGCATTTGATAAGGCGGCAAAAATGCTGGGACTTGACTACCCCGGTGGCCCCAATATTGCCAAGCTAGCGGTCGATGGCAATGGCGATCGCTTTAAGTTTCCGCGTCCGATGACGACGAAGCCTGGTCTCGATTTTAGTTTTAGCGGCTTGAAGACGTTTACCTTGAATACCGTTGCCGCGCATCGTGATGCCGAGGGGCAGGTTGAGAAACAGATTAAGGCCGATATTGCCGATGCATTCGAGCTGGCGGTGGTGGATACCCTGGCGCTGAAGTGTAAGCGTGCGATCAAGCAGACAGGCCTGAAGACCCTGGTGGTTGCCGGCGGCGTGAGCGCCAATAGGCGGTTGAGAGAGAGGCTAGAGCGGGTGCTGGCTTCGCAGGGCGGCAAGGCTTTTTATGCGCGACCAGAGTATTGTACGGATAATGGTGCGATGATCGCCTACGCCGGCGCCCAGCGCTTAGTGGCGGGGCAGCAAGAGCCGCTAGCTGTCACCATTAAGCCTCGCTGGCCGCTGGAACAGTTACCTGCCGTATCGGCGAAAGATGAGTTGTAAGAGCATGTTGAAGGAAGTTATTTGATGGATATTGTTTATATTCACGAGCTGAAGATCGATACCGTTATCGGCATTTTTGACTGGGAACGGGAGATTAAGCAGACGATTACCATCGATTTGCAGATGGCGCACGATATCCATACGGCTGCAGAGAGCGACGATATCGCACATGCATTAAGCTATAAAGACGTCTGTGATCGACTGACCGCGTTTGTCGAAGGCTCGGAATTTTTTCTCATCGAAAAGATGGCCGAGCAGATAGCCGAGTTAGTGATGACGGAGTTTCGCGTGCCCTGGCTGCGTCTGAAGCTGGGTAAGCCGGGGGCGATAGCGGCGGCGGCCGATGTTGGTGTAGTGATCGAGCGAGGTGAAAAGTCTTAGATGGCACAAATTTATGTCAGCATAGGGAGTAATATTCATCGCCATCGCTATATCACCGCGGCGCTCGATGCGTTGGCGGACCGTTTTGGGGAGCTGCAGATCTCGCCGATCTATGAGAGTGAGGCGGTCGGTTTCGACGGGGAAAACTTTTATAACCTTGTTGCTGGTTTCAGTACAGGGCTCTCGGTAGCGAGCTTAGTATCGGTCTGCCGTGCTATCGAGGATGCTAACGGTCGTTTGCGTACGGGGCCGAAGTTCAGCGCCAGGACGCTCGATATTGATATCTTGACCGTCGATGATGCGGTGGGCGAGGTCGATGGGGTGGTATTGCCGAGGGCGGAGATACTCAGCAACGCCTTCGTGTTGCAACCGCTGTTTGATATTGCGCCAGAGGTTGCTCACCCGGCAGATGGGCGCTCCTATCGGCAGTTGTGGCAGGCCTATAACAGTGAACAGAAGTTATGGGCTATCGATTTTGAGTGGCGCGGCCAGTTAATATCGAAGGCGGCCTAACGCTGCACGCTGCGCCCACCATCGACTTTGATGATCTGACCGCTGATGAAGTTGTCGGTGGCTAAGAACAGTGCGGTGCGAGCAATGTCGTCGGCCGCGCCACAGCGCTTGAGAGGGGTCTGTGCGAGTATCTCGGCCTGGCGTTGCTGCTCAGTGATGCCGGCCTGGCTCGGCCAGAGGATGGCGCCAGGGGCAATGCCGTTGACGCGGATTTCGGGGCCGAGTTCAACCGCTAGACTTTTCACCATCATCTGATTACCTGCCTTGGCCATGCAATAAATGGGGTGTTGCTGTAGCGGATGCTCGGCATAGATATCGACCAAGTTGATGATGCAGCCTTGATGTTGTCTTAGGAGTTTGGCTGCGGCTTGGGCGAGAAAGAAGGGGCCTTTTAGGTTGGCATCCATCAGCTGTTGCCACTGCAGGTTGTCGGCGGTGTCGAGAGGGGTCGGGAAGAATGTTGAGGCGTTGTTGATCAGTATGTCCAGTCGCCCGAAGTGCTGTACGGTCTGCTCTGGCAGGCGCTGAAGTTTTTCAGTGTCGGCCAGGTCGCACTGCAATAACAGTACCGATGCTTCGCGCCGCTGTTGCAGTTTTGCGGCGAGGGCATCGGCCTGTGCCCGTGATTGGCGGTAGTGCAGCGCGATATTGTAGCCGGCGGCGTGGAAATGCTCGGCAATAGCGGCGCCGATACGATCGGCGGCACCGGTGATGAGTAGAGTAGGTGATGTCTCGGGCATGGCTCTCGGTCTGTCGCGGTCAGGGTACGTCCATAGTACGGATTATATTGCTGATGAACAGTGTGATCGATGTAGTGGTTAATAAATAACTCAGTGCTACTTGTCGGTGACTGTGCTGTCGTCTTTATTTTCCGTTTTGCAACGAGTATTGCGGCCTGCGTTCACAGTTTGAGGGTGTTATGGGTGATAGATTGGCGCTCACCTCCAGGCTTGGGTACTATGGGACTCTAACCCTATATTTGAGCTACTCGAGTTAAAAATAACAACGGGCATACCGATGACGATGCAATACCCCCTTCCCTTATTGATGAGACGATTTTGGTCGCTATTGGCTATTTCGAGGATTGTTGTGCTGTTTTTGTGTTGTGCTGTGATCGTCTCGCCCGCTAGCGCTCAAAAGCAGGCTCAGCTGGTGCCAGGCGACAAGACTGTGCAGGAGCTGATTGTCGATGAAGAGTCATCGGATTGGGCGCTGATCCGCTGGTTCAATAAGCCGAAAAGTTACTCGCAGTGTATTTTGAAAAATATCTCGCAGAAAATGCCTGAGAAGATGGTCGATAGGCTGCAGTATGTCTGTCTTAAAAATCACTCGAATGACAGAGGGGGGCTGATAGGTCTCGAACTTAAGCCGAAAAGTATCGATGCCTGCTTCAAAAAGTACCGCCATAAAGCGGGTGGAAGAAAAGCGATGAAAGCTATTTATATCGCCTGTGAAGCATATTTCAAAGATATTGGAAGCCTTAATCTGAGGCGCTAGGTTTTTGTCGCCTGCTCGGTGACGTGCATTTGTGTTGCTCGGCAATGTATTTTGGATCCTTCTGCTATAGTCGACAGACTATTGTTAATAACTGGGTGGTATGGTCCGCGCTATGTCTCAGCTCTGTATTCGTGCCGGCACCTCGGTAATTGATCAAATTCGCGCCGAGGGGCTTCCGGCTCACCGTATTGCAGCAGTATTTGCTGCCTCTGGTGCCGCTAAATGGTTAACCATTTGCGGCCTTGATCAGGCGATCTTCTCACGATTTTTACCAGCCTCTGAGCAGCCGATAGACTTATTTGGCACTTCTGTCGGGGCGTTTAAACTGGCGGCGGGCATGCAGGCTGACAGTGTGGCGGCACTGGCTAATCTTGCCGAATGCTATATCCAGCAGGATTACACTGAGGGGGCGAGCCGCGACGATATTGACAGGGAGACTCAGCGCATACTGACTAGTGTGTTGAAAGATGGAGGCAGTAAAGCTGTGCTTAATCACTCTCGCTATAGTTTTCACTGCGCCGCTGTCAGTTGTCGAGGTAGGCTGGCGAGTGAGCGTCTGGCAACACAGCGCCTAGGGATGTTACACGCAGCTGTGTTGGCGACCGCAGGTCGGAGGGCGCAGGCGACAGCATGGCGGCGGACGGTTTTCGGTGCTGTTGATTCGCTACCGCGCTTTGCCGGAAGGGATTGCTTTAAAACCACGGGTGTGGCGCTGAGCGAAGAAAATATTCACAAGGCGTTGCGTGCCTCGGGCTCAATTCCCTTGGCAATGTATGGTGTCGGAGCGTTTGATAATCGCGATGAAGGGGTTCGTTATCGAGATGGCGGAGTGATTGACTATCATCCGCTACCGGACAATCTGCGCACCCCCGATGACGGTATTGTGCTTTATCCGCATTTTTATGACGGCTTTACGGAGGGTTGGTTTGATAAATTTGCCCCGTGGCGCAAGGTTGCGGCAGCACGGCTGAAAAATGTACTGATGGTTTCGCCCAGTCGTGAGTTCGTCGCCTCGCTGCCTGAGGGTGCTATTCCTGATCGTCGGGATTTCGCCCGTTTGAGCCATAATCCGGCTTTGAGGCAGCAGCGCTGGCGAGAGGCGGTGCAACGGAGCGAGGAGTTGGGTGACGAGTTTATGGCGCTGGTGGATAGTGGGGATATAGCCAGCCGCGTCGAGCCTTTTGTGGATTGATCTCCCCCTTCTTGTTTTTAGTTTATCTTATTGTTTTTGTTGAGCTTGGTGCGTTTTTCTCGATGAACATTTAGTTTGGTGATGGAGTCTATAAATCCCATTGAGTTCATTTATGTGGCGGCTGTCATTACTATTAATGTCAACAAGCCACTGCGGCGAAGTCTGCAGATTGAAATGCCACTACTGTCATAAAACATTGTAAGGAAATGATCATGTCAAACTACACACAAGACATCGATACCGCCGCTAACTTGATCGATTCACAGGGGAAAGCCTGGGAAGCAATAGATGCTGAGTCTGTTGCTCGTATGAAGGCGCAGAATCGTTTTAAGACAGGCCTGGATATTGCCAAATATACCGCTAAGATCATGCGTGATGACATGGACAACTATGACGCTGACTCGTCAAAGTACACACAGTCGCTCGGTTGCTGGCACGGTTTTATCGGCCAGCAGAAGATGATCTCAATTAAGAAGCACTTTGAGAATACCGATCGTCGCTACCTATACCTTTCGGGTTGGATGGTTGCCGCGCTGCGCTCTGACTTTGGTCCGCTTCCCGATCAGTCGATGCATGAGAAGACCTCTGTATCGGGTTTGATTGAAGAGCTTTATACCTTCCTACGCCAGGCGGACGCACGAGAGCTGGGTGGCTTGTTCCGTCAGCTGGACGATGCTGAGACTGCCGAAGCCAAGGCGGAGATACAGGCCAAGATTGATGGCTTCGTGACTCACGTTGTACCCATTATCGCCGATATCGATGCCGGCTTTGGTAATGCCGAGGCGACATACCTGCTGGCTAAGAAGATGATTGAGGCTGGTGCTTGCTGTATCCAAATAGAGAACCAGGTTTCGGATGAGAAGCAGTGTGGTCACCAGGATGGCAAGGTAACCGTACCGCATGAGGACTTCCTCGCTAAGATTCGTGCCGTTCGTTATGCCTTCCTTGAGCTCGGTGTTGACGACGGTGTTATCGTTGCGCGTACAGACTCCTTGGGTGCAGGCCTAACCAAGCAGATTGCCGTGACTAATGAGCCCGGTGATTTGGGTGACCAGTACAACGCATTCCTTGACGTTGAAGAAGTGACTGCGGATCAACTCGGTAACGGTGATGTTGTGCTCAACCGTGATGGCAAGTTGGTTCGTCCAAAGCGCTTACCGAGCAACTTGTTCCAGTTCCGTGCTGGCACGGGTGAAGATCGCTGCGTACTTGACTGTATCACGAGCCTGCAAAACGGTGCGGACTTGCTTTGGATCGAGACCGAGAAGCCACATGTTGCCCAGATTGGTGGCATGGTGAACCGTATTCGCGAAGTTGTACCTAATGCGAAGCTGGTTTATAACAACAGCCCATCGTTCAACTGGACGCTGAATTTCCGTCAGCAAGTTTTCGACGCAATGGTTGAGGCGGGCGATGATGTTAGCGCTTACGACCGTAATAACTTGATGAGCGAAGAGTATGATTGCTCAGAGCTATCGAAGCTTGCCGATGAGAAGATCCGTACCTTCCAGGCTGATGCAGCACGTGAAGCGGGAATATTCCATCACTTGATTACCCTGCCGACTTACCACACGGCGGCGCTATCTACCGATAACCTTGCGAAGGAGTACTTCGGTGATCAGGGAATGTTGGGTTACGTAGCTGGCGTACAGCGCAAGGAGATCCGTCAGGGGATTGCCTGTGTTAAGCACCAAAACATGGCCGGCTCTGATATGGGTGATGACCATAAAGAATACTTCGCTGGCGAAGCGGCACTGAAGGCTTCTGGTAAAGATAACACCATGAACCAGTTCTAAGTCTTTCGGTTTATTAAATGCTGGTGAGGCTTCCTCACCAAAAAGGGCGAAGAGAAATCTTCGCCCTTTTTTTGTCTGGGCACTAATGTTCTGTAAGTGAGCAGCTTGGTCTGGGTGTCATGTTGCCGGGGTAAGTAACGCCAGTGGATGAATAAATTGTGTGGATAAGTACTCTTGTGCGAGTGAGCAGTGGCTAATGAGTGGGTGCGAAGGTGAACTGTTAATTGTTTGCGATACCGGCAAGGGGCAGAGGTTAGTATTGGTTGCTCGCGGTAGATTGCTGGAGAGACTGATCTAAGAGGGGGGCGCAGGGCCGAGGAGGAGTTAGCGGTGGCTGTTTTCTAGCGTGGTGGAGAGCTTTCATGTGGCGCCAGAGGCCCCACGTGGGTGGGGCGTTGGCGTTTGTTCGATGTGCTTATGGCTTCTCTGGCTCTTGCTCGGCTTCGAGTTGCTTCGAGCGCTCGATAGGTTTAGTGATGGTGCTGCCTTGAACGAGAATGGAGAACATCACTACGGAATAGGTCATTACCAGCATGATTTCGCGTACATCGATACCTTTCTCGGGCAGTACCATGTAGCCGGCAGGGATGGACATCGCCATCGCGAGAGCGAGACCGCCCCGCAGGCCACCCCACACGAGTATCTTGACCGAGAATGGGTTGTAGCTACGAAAGCGATTAAAGCCGAAATAACACAGGCGAACGCTCAAGTAGCGCCCCGCGAGGACGAGGGGGATGGCTAGTGCCATCAACAATCGGTCTTCGCTATGGAATGGGAATGTCAGCATCGCCAGGCCGATCAGCAGGAATAGGACGCCGTTGAGAAACTCATCGACCAGCTCCCAAAAGTGGTCGAGGTGATCCTGGCTTTCCGGTGAAAAGCCCGTGTGGCGGGTCCAATTGCCGATAATAATACCTGATACCACCATTGCTAGCGGCCCGGAGACGCCAATTCTGTCGGCCAGTACGTAACCCGCGGTGGGTATGCAGAGAGTTAGTAATAGCTCCATTGAGTGGTCGTTGGTGGCGCTGATCAGGTAGTGGAAGAGTAAGCCGAGGGCGAGGCCGTAGACGATGCCGCCGATCGCTTCGTGTAGGAATAGTGCAGTGACATCCCAGACAGTAGGGTTGCCGCCACTGAAGGCGATCGTAAACAAGGTGACGAAGATGACTAGGCCAAAGCCGTCGTTGAAGAGTGACTCGCCTTCGATCTGAATGGAAATACGACGCGGAGCGTGCAGTTTTTTCACGATGGCGAGTACGGCAATAGGGTCGGTGGGCGAGATCAGTGCACCAAATAGCAGACAATAAATGAGGCTGAGATTAATGCTAAATAATTGGCAGAGTCCGTACAGCGCAAAACCGATGAAGAAGGTTGAGATCAGCGTGCCGGCTAGGGCGAGTGTCGTGATCTCCCACTTCTGATCTTTCATGTTAGTCAGGTTGATGCCAAGGCCGCCGGCAAACAGTAGGAAGCCGAGTACGCCTTTGAGGAGAAAGTTTTCAAAGTTAATCTGGCTAATCGCGGAGGTGGCGACCTCGTTGAGGTGAAGCCAGCCGAGGTGGCCAACGACGACAATGATGAGCGAGAGCATAAGTGCGCCAGCGGTGATGGCGATGGTGGTCTGCATCTTGCCAATTTTACTGTTGACGAAGGCGATGAGCATAGCGGCGGCGGAGAAAAAGCAGAGGATCTCGTAGATAGACATAGAGGGGCCTAGTGGCTGTGTGGACGTTGTTTTAATTGGGGGTTGGAGTGTAGCGCTAAGTTCGAATGAAAAATTGCGACAGATCACTAAAAATAGAAAGATTGATGTGCATTAGTTTAGGGGGCGGGGGCCGCTATCAGTTTGCTCTGAAAGCGGCTTTCGAGTTTAGGCGGTTGCTTTGATGTTGCTATTTTGCCGGCGGTTGAAGGCAGCCAAGACAGCGGTGAGTGAGGCAGTAACAATGTCGCCGTCTTCGGCGGCACCGATAATTTCGCTACCTTCGATGCAGAGTTGGACGAAAGCGATGGCGCGAGCGTCGCTGCCACCCTCTATCGCGTGCTCGACATAATTATTGATGTCGATAGTGTGGCCGCTGAAGCGACTTAGCCCTTGCACAAAGCTGGCGAGCACGCCGTCGGCGGTGGCCTTAATGATCGCCTCATTGTTGCCATTGCTAAGGGTGATTGCCACGGTATCGTGTTCGCCGTGTTCTATCTGGTAGCTGCTGATCTGGTACTGCTCGGATTGTAGCTCTCTGTCGAGTTGGTAGTGCTGGCGGAACAGCGCGAGCACAGTACTGCTATCGACCTCGCCGCCCTGTGTCTCAGCATAGGCTTGCACGATAGGGCTGAAGTCGACCTGGGCCCAGCGGGGTAGGTTGATGCCGTGATCGGCGGCGAGAAGGTGGGCGACGCCGCCCTTGCCTGACTGGCTGTTAACGCGAATGACGGCCTCGTAGCTGCAACCCACGTCTGCGGGATCGATAGGAAGGTAGGCGACCTCCCAGGCGGCTTCGTCTGTATCATCTTGGCGTAAGTCTAGGCATTTTTTGATGGCGTCTTGGTGGCTGCCGGAGAAGGCGGTGAAGACTAGTTCGCCCGCATAAGGGTGACGGGGGTGTACGGGGATTTCAGTGCAGTACTCGACGACTTCGATGATCCTTTTCATGTCGGAGAAGTTAAGTGTTGGGTCGACGCCTTGGCTGTAGAGGTTCATTGCCATCGTAACGATGTCCATGTTGCCGGTACGCTCGCCGTTGCCGAGTAAGGTGCCTTCGATGCGATCAGCGCCCGCCATAACACCTAGCTCGGCGGCGGCGACGCCACAGCCACGGTCGTTGTGTGTGTGTAGGCTGACGATGATGGCGTCGCGGCTGTCGACGTGACGGCAGAACCACTCAATCTGATCGGCATAGACATTGGGGCTGGCAACTTCGACAGTAGCGGGAAGGTTAATGATGCAGGGTTGCTCGACGCTGGGCTGCCAGATGTCGATGACGGCGTTGCAGACCTCGACGGCATAATCTAATTCTGTGCCGGTGAAACTCTCGGGGGAGTACTGGAATTGCCACTGAGTCTCTGGTTGTTGGGCGGCGTACTGCTGTACCCAGCGAGCCCCTTGGGTCGCGATGCGTTTGATGGCGTCTCGATCTTGTTTGAAGACCTGTTCACGCTGTACTGTCGAGGTTGAGTTGTAGACATGAACGATGGCTCGGCGCGCCCCCCTGAGTGATTCGTAGCTGCGGGCGATCAAGGCCTCACGAGCCTGCGTTAGTACTTGGATGGTCACATCTTCGGGGATCAAATCTTGTTCGATCAGGCAGCGGACGAAATCGAAGTCAGGCTGCGAGGCAGCAGGAAAACCGACCTCTATCTGCTTAAACCCTACCTCAACAAGTAGCTTGAACATTACCAGTTTTTGCTCGACGCTCATGGGCTTGATGAGGGCCTGGTTGCCGTCACGCAGATCGACGCTGCACCAATCGGGGGCGATATCGATCGTGCGGCTAGGCCATTGGCGATCTGCTAGTTTTATCGGGGCAAAGGGGCGGTATTTGTTATGGTTGAAGCTCATGCTGATGATTCCCTTTCGACGTCGTTGTTGGCTAGGCGATAAATTTTTGCTGTGTTTAAAAGCCATGTTGCGGGCTTAAGTCGTAGTACTTTTGAAGAGTGGGACGAGAGTCGCCGCTAGGGTGGCCCTAGCGGCGACAGAAATCGTTTGCCAGCTGGTTTCTTGTTGTGAAACTCTCGTTGTTATTGGCTTAGTTGGGTAAACCGATGCCGTTTG
Source organism: Sinobacterium caligoides (assembly GCF_003752585.1). Taxonomy (NCBI): domain Bacteria; kingdom Pseudomonadati; phylum Pseudomonadota; class Gammaproteobacteria; order Cellvibrionales; family Spongiibacteraceae; genus Sinobacterium; species Sinobacterium caligoides. Next base: position 812,516 of record NZ_RKHR01000004.1, on the reverse strand, counting down.
GCGCTTCTTGCCTGGTAGGCTTGAATGCTCGTTGACAGCAGCCGGTAGGCGCTGACTGAGTTGCCGCATGCCGCTCTTTTGGGGTGGCCTGCCGTTTTGCATATTGTGGAAATATTATAGGGCGTAAAGGGCGCGATAGGATTGCTAAGTTTTCTCTTTATAGTGCTATTTACGCAATGGGTCGCTACTTATAGCTATTAATGTGGTGTTTTGTTTTATTTTTTCTTGATACTGGGGTGATCTTACCTCTGTCGTTGTAAGGGCAGCTTTGTCGCGTTTTAAATTATCGGAAGTAAAGTGGGGAGGGGTCCCGAGGGGCGGCCTCGGGAGTTGTTGGCTTGCGAGGGAGAGGGTTAATGCACCTCGATCAGCTGGATAGTGCCGTCAGGCATGACTTCGGCGAGGGTGTTTTTGGGTTCTTCTAGGAACATCGAGGTGATCGCGGCTAGTGCGATGCCGCCGGCAATAGTCATGAAGAAGGCGGAGGGAGATACAAGAGAGAATACGGTGAGGAATAGTACCGCCCCGATATTGCCGTAGGCACCGACCATGCCGGCGATCTGGCCTGTTAGACGACGCTTGATTAATGGTACAACGGCGAAGACGCAGCCCGCCGCTGAGCCGAGGAAGAAAGAGCTGATAACCATCACGACGACGGCGAGGGAGATGGGCCAGTCGCTGCCGATCTGTGACATGGCAAAGAAGCCAACGGCAGCACCGGATAGCAGTATGACAAGTGAGGTTTTGCGGCCAAATTTATCGCTGATAAAGCCGCCGGAAGGGCAGGAAAGAACGTCGGTAATAGCGAAGCAGGCACCGAAGATGCCAGCGAGAGACATCGGTATAAGGAAGGTGTCTTTGAAAAATAGCGGTAACATGGAAACCACGGCGAGCTCTGAGCCGAAGGTGACGGCGTAGGCAAGGCTCAAAATGGCGACTTGTTTGAAGTTGTATTGTAGGACCGGTTCGACGGGGGTGTGAAATATCTCGCGGTTGACGTTATAGATCTGGCGCGCCTGAAACAGGTAAATGGCAACTAGCAGGCCATAGACGATATTGGCGCTTAGCTCGCTTAATAGGCCAAGTCCGCTGACTTTCCAAGTGAGCACTGCGAGCGCCCCGTACATGGGGATGTTCATTATGAGATAGAAAAAGAAGTCGCGTTTACTGGTTACTTCTAGGCCGCCGGATTTGTTGGGTTTGAAATAGGTGGAGCCTACCGGTGTGTCCGAGACCGATTTGTAGTAAACGATAGAATAAAGTAGGGCGATGACCCCGGTTACGGCGGTGGCGTATCGCCAGCCATCTTCGCCGCCGAACATGATGGCAAGTGTCGGCAAGGTGATGGCAGCGACGGCGGAGCCGACGTTGCCCATGCCCTTATAGATACCTTCCGCGAGGCCGAGTTGCTTGGCTGGGTACCATTCGCTGATCATGCGGATGCCAATGACGAAGCCTGCGCCGACAAAGCCCATTAGGAAACGGGCGAGTGCGAGGGCTTCAAAGCTGGTGGCGGCGGCGAAGAAGAAGCATAGGCCTGCGGTGGCGACGAGCATGGCGCTGTAGGTCTTGCGTGGTCCGTAGACATCGACCAGCATGCCGGTAATGATGCGAGCGGGAATAGTCAGTGCGACATTGAGGATCAGCAGTGTTTTGATCTGCTGGTCAGAAAGCCCCATCGATTCCTGGATCGCCAACAGCAGTGGCGCATGGCTAAACCAGACCAAGAAGGTGACGAAGAAGGCGAACCAGGTCATGTGCAAAATCTTGGCTCTGCCGGTGAAGGAGAGGAAGTTTGCCTTTAGGCTAGTGTCGTTCATTTTTATTTTCTCACAAGCAGTGATATTGAAGGCTGCTCAAATGAGCAAGAATTGAGCCATGCGCTTGAAAGTATTGCTTGGCGGAGCACATTGCTTCTTTCGCACTCTTTTTGTGCAGGCATTGTCTTTCTTTCTGCACTATATGTAGGCGGTTCGAACCAAAACAGAGCGTGTGCTTTTGTCGCCGCCAGTGCGGGGAATAGGCGGCGAACGGCTGGGAAATACTGACTTTTTGGTTGAAATTAGGCCATCTGGGTTAGGTGCGGTATAATCCCCCGGACCTCCCTTATGTCTAGCGCGAATCCAAGACCGAGATCCAAGTTCACTCTATTCAGCATCACCCTGTCGACAGTGGTGAAAAATCAGGCTGTTTGTGGTCGTTTTAGCGCGTTTCGTGCGTCGGTCAATCGGGAATTAGGCTAGGCTATTGGAATAAATAGTGTGGGGAGGCTAATTGTTAAGTAATAGATGGCGGTGTGAATAACTAGAGTGGCCGCGATAAAAATTGTTGAAAAAGAAGTAGGAATAGAAAGTTAATGGCAACAAGCCAAGATAAAGCGAAAACAAAAGTCGTTGATCCGCACGCGGAGCGCGAAGCGGATAAATACAGTAACCCAGTGCCGAGTCGCGAATATATCCTCGAGCACTTAAAAAGTTTCCCGGAGGGGCGGCGCCACCTCGAGTTGGCGGAAGATTTTGCCCTAGAAGATGAAGATTCCATCGAAGCCATTCGTCGTCGTCTGCGCGCGATGGAGCGTGACGGCCAGGCTGTGCGCATACACAAGGGACGTTACGTTCCGATAGAGTCAGTACCTATTGTCATTGGGCGGGTACAGGGGCATCGCGATGGCTTTGGCTTCCTGGTCCCTGAGGATGGCAGCAAGGATTTGTTCTTGCATAATCGCCAGATGGACTGGGTGTTTGATGGTGATGTCGTCAAGGTCCGCGATAGTGGGCACGCTTACAAGGGTAAGCGAGAAGGGCAGATTGTCGAGGTTATTGAGCGCAATACCGAGGTGTTGGTAGGACGCTACTTCCGCCGTGGCAAGGCAGGCTTTGTGGTGCCCGATAACGCCCGCATCTGTCACGAGATCACGGTGCGTCCGGAACTCTCCGCTGGCGCAGAAGACGGTCAGTATGTACAGGTTAAAATAGTCGAACATCCTGCGCCACATCGTAGCCCTGAGGGTGAGGTGCTCGAGATTATGGGTGACTATATGGCGCCAGGAATGGAGATTGAAGTTGCTATTCGTAGTCACGATATCCCCCATGAGTGGCCGCAGGAAGTGCTCGATGAGATCGCTAGCCTCGGTGCAGAGGTTGAAGAGCAGGATAAGGTGCACCGTATCGATCTTCGTGATAAGCATTTTGTCACCATTGACGGCGAGGATGCGCGCGATTTTGATGATGCTGTGTTGGCGGAGCGCAACGAGGAAGGAGGTTGGCGCCTGTGGGTAGCCATTGCCGATGTCTCGCACTATGTAACCCCTGGCTCGGCCCTCGATGAAGAGGCGGTAAACCGCGCTACTTCGGTCTACTTCCCTGAAAATGTCATTCCGATGTTGCCGGAAGTGATTTCCAACGGCCTGTGCTCGTTAATGCCGGAAGTCGATCGGCTTTGCATGGTCTGTGAGATGACGATCAGTGAATCGGGCAAGCTCACAGGTTATACCTTCTTCGAAGCGGTGATGCATTCGCATGCGCGTCTGACCTATAACCAGGTTGGGGCGATGCTGGATAGCAACAGTCGCAAGCGGGATAAGCTACGTGAGCGCTATCGTGGTGTAGTGGAAGATATCGATACGCTCAACGAGTTGTATCAGGCGCTGTTAGCTCAGCGTCAGCAGCGTGGTGCGATCGAATTCGACACCGTTGAGACAAAGTTGTTGTTCGATGAGCAGCGTAAGGTGAAGCAGATCGTGCCGGTACATCGTAACGATGCACACCGTTTGATCGAGGAATGCATGTTGTGCGCCAATGTGGCGGCGGCCCGCTTCTTGGAGAAGCATGAACTGCCTGCTCTTTATCGTGTGCACCAGGGACCGAAAGAGAAGAAACTGGAGAGTCTGCGACAGTATCTTGGAGAGCTAGGGCTTAACCTTGGTGGCGGCGATAAGCCGACGCCGAGTGACTATCAAAAGTTGTTGGCTGAGACTGCAGAGCGCCCTGATGCGCTGGTCGTGCAGACGATGCTGTTGCGCTCGATGAGTCAGGCAGTTTATCAGCCGGAGAACGAAGGTCATTTTGGTCTTAACTATCCAGCCTATAGCCATTTCACCTCGCCTATTCGTCGCTATCCGGATCTGTTGACGCACCGTGCGATACGCTATGTGATGCGCTCTAAAGTGAGTGAGCACGTCCGCCCAGTGGCCGGGGCGACACCGCTGGCTGCTTCAGAAATATACCCTTATGACATGGCGAAGATGTTGGTGCTCGGTGAGCAGTGCTCGATGGCGGAGCGCCGTGCCGACGAGGCGACCCGGGATGTCATGTCTTGGCTGAAGTGTGAGTACCTCAGCGATCATGTTGGTGACACCTTCTCTGGCGTTATTTCGGCGGTGACGGGCTTTGGTTTATTTGTCGAACTCACCGATATCTATGTCGAGGGCTTAGTGCATATTACAGCTCTCGATAAGGACTATTATCAGTACGATCAAGCGAAGCAGCGCCTGATTGGTGAGCGCTCTCGTGTTAGCTACCAGCTTGGTGATGAATTGGTGGTACAGGTTGCCCGTGTCGATATGGAGGAGCGTAAGATTCACCTTTGTATGGCCGGACAGGAGGCCTCTGGTGAGGCTAAATCGCCTAGATGGACTGATGAGGGCGACGCTCCTAAGAAGCGGCGCAAGGCAGCAGGTAAGGGGCGAGGGCGCAGTACCGACGACCGTATTGCTCGCGCTAAGCAGTCGGCGGAGGGTGAAACGACAGAGCGTCCTGCGCGTCAGCCACGAAAGAGGTCTGTGAAGCAGGATTCGATCGTCGAGGACAAGGCGGAACGTCCGGTTCGTCAGCCGCGAAAGAGGCCTGCGAAGCGCGAGCGGGTGGCCGAGGAGAGTGCTCAGCCGCGTAGAGTTGAAGCTAAGCCGGTTGCTAAGCCAAAGCTTAAGCGCAAGCGCAGGACTGTTCGCTCGATGGCGAAAAAGTTTATGTCGACGCTTCGTGGTGATGAATAATGAGTGAGTTTGATACGGTATTCGGTATTCATGCCGTTGTTACCTTGTTGGCAAAGCAGCCGCAGCGGGTGCGTCAAGTACTGTTACAAGAGGGGCGTGAAGATCAGCGGCTGAGTAAAGTGCTCGAGGCGGCAGAAGTAGCCGGTCTCAAATGCAAGCGGGTTAAGCGCCGCGAGCTAGACGATCTGGTGCGAGGTAAGCATCAGGGGGTGGTGGCGGTCTGTGAGTTGGCCAAGGGCTTTAGTGAGGACTATCTGCAAGCCATTTTTGCCAGGGAGGCTGAGCCTTTACTGCTGATTCTCGATGGCGTCACCGATCCGCACAACCTCGGTGCGTTACTGCGTACCGCGGACGCTGCCGGTGTGGCGGCTGTGATTGCGCCCAAGGATAAGTCAGTTGGCTTGACCAATACAGTGGCTAAAGTAGCTTGTGGGGCTGTGGAGACGGTACCTTTTGTCACGGTGACAAACCTGAAGCGGACGATGAAATGGCTGCAGCAGCAAGGCTGCTGGATTGTGGGCACGGCCGGTGAGGCGACGGAGTCGATCTATCAGACCGAGCTTAGTGGCTCTCGCGCCATTGTTATGGGGGCTGAGGGTGATGGCATGCGCCGCTTGACGAAAGAGTGCTGTGACTACTTGGCTTATATTCCGATGGCTGGCACTGTCAGCAGTCTGAATGTCTCGGTGGCGGCTGGTGTCTGCCTCTTTGAGGCTGTACGGCAGCGCAGTGTTTGAGTTCTGGTGCTGAGCTGGCTGCAAACAGTTCTGTTTGCAGCCGCTAATGATTTGCCTCTTCTTTGCTAACTCTGTATAATCCGCACTTCCCGAAAACTCGGTGGATTCCTTGTGTTTTAGATGATCTGTTTGTAGTGCTTGGTTAAGTATCTACAGGCCACGGAATGTCTGGGTTACAAGTTTTTATTGGGTTCTCCTTGCCTCGATGTTGAGGCTGTTAAAACCGTAAGGAGCATTTATATGCGTCACTATGAAATCGTTTTTCTGGTACACCCAGATCAAAGCGAACAAGTACCGGCTATGATCGAGCGTTACACTGCTATCGTTACTGAGGCAGGTGGTCAGGTACACCGTCTTGAAGATTGGGGCCGTCGTCAGTTGGCTTACTCAATCAACAAGGTTCACAAAGCTCACTACGTGCTAATGAACGTAGAAGCAGATCAAGCTGCCATCGATGAGTTGACTACAACTTTCCGTTACAACGATGCGGTATTGCGTAACTTGGTTATTCGTGAAGATGAAGCTATCACCGAAGAGTCTCCGATTCTTAAGAGTGAGAAAGAGAGTCGTGAGCGTCGCGCTAGCCGTGCTGCTAAGACCGAGTCTCCTGCTGAAGAAGCTGCCTCTGAAGAAGCTGAAGCAGCTGAAGAAGAGCAAGGCGAATAATTTTCCGCCCCTCATCGGGCATAACGCAATTTTTTGAAGGAGAGTTCTCATGGCTCGTTTCTTCCGTCGTCGTAAATTCTGCCGTTTTACTGCAGAAGGCACTAAGCAGATCGACTATAAAGATCTAGAAACTTTGAAGGCTTACATTACCGAAACCGGCAAGATTGTTCCTAGCCGTATTACCGGTACCAAGGCTAAGTACCAGCGCCAGCTAGCAACCGCTATCAAGCGCGCTCGTTTCGTAGCATTGCTGCCTTACTCTGACGCCCACGACAGATAGTCGCGGCATCAGTAGGTTAAGTAGCGAGAGGTAAAAAGTATATATATGCGTGCATTAGCTGAATTTATTATGCGTGGGCGCATACAGGCCATCGCCGCCGCAATCCTAGCGATCGTGACGGTGATGTTCTCCTGGGTGGGAGCGGCAATTGTCGCCCTAGTGACGTTGAGTCGCGGCAGGAGTGAGGGCTTGATCGTCGCCATGTGGGTGTCGTTACCGACACTGGCTATGGCTTGGCAGGGTAATCCGTTACCGCTGACCACGATCATCGCCGGTTATATGGGGGGCTACGCTCTTGGTATGACACGCTCTTGGTCGATAGCGTTGCTCTCACAGGTTATTGTTAGCATCGGCTTTGCAGCCTTGTTATTGACGATCGACAACAATTTTGTCAATCAGTTGATGGCCATGCAGCAGCAGATGGTGGCAGGGAGCCTGACTCAGGTAGACGAGAAAGTTCGTCATGAGGTGCTCAAATTACTGAGCGACCCAGTATTTATTACTGGGGCGTTGGCATTGAGTCAAATGCTTTTCGGTGTGCTGAGTCTTGTGATGGGGCGTTACTGGCAAGCTATGCTGTACAACCCCGGTGGGTTTGGCCAGGAGTTTCATCAGTTACGCTTGTCGCCACAGTTGGCGCTGTTATTGACAGTGCTATCGATGGCGACAGTCGCCCAAGGTGGTGCGTACGGAATCTGGGCTTTAGTGCTGATGATGCCGTTACTGCTCGCCGGTATAGGCCTCGTACACTGGTGGGTCTCAGTGAAAGGCTGGTCAAAACAGTGGCTGATACTTTTTTACATCTTACTACTGCTAAGCGTGATGCAAGGCCTACTGGTAGTAGAGATATTGGTGATAGGTGCCCTAGCTGATAGCTTCTTAAACTTAAGAAAGCGAATCGCTGCTAAGGGTGAGAGCGACTAAGGTCGCCGACAATAACGCTGGGTGCATAAGTACTCGGTACACATATTATTTAGAGAGGGTTGAAACGATGCAAGTCATTCTACTCGAGAAAGTTGGTAAGCTAGGTAGCCTGGGTGATCAGGTTAACGTTAAGGCTGGTTTCGGTCGTAACTTCCTTTTTCCGCAGGGTAAGGCTGTTCCAGCAACTGCTGCAAACGTTGAAAGCTTTGAGGCACGTCGTGCTGAGCTTGAAGCCGCAGCGACTGAAAAGTTGTCTGGTGCTGAGTCGCGTGCTGAGAAAATCGGCGCAACGGCTGTTACTATCGAAGCCAATGCTGGCGACGAAGGTAAGCTGTTCGGTTCTATTGGCGCACGTGATATCGCTGAAGCGATTACTGCTGCCGGTGCCAAAGTAAGCAAGTCTGAGGTTCGCCTACCTAACGGTCCAATCCGTGAAATTGGTGAGTTTGAGATCAACATCCAGGTGCACAGCGATGTTCAAGCTGCTGTTACCGTAACTGTTGTTGCTGAGTAAGCGATAGACAGTTGATCGCCTCGGCGATTGTTAGAAAGCGCCGCCGGCTAAGTCCGCGGCGTTTTTTTTTGCCTGCTACGAAGTACTTTCGACACGTTAGTAAGTGCCGGCCTTCGATACCATCGGCTTGCGCTGGGTTGTGGATATCGTCGTTATTAGCGGTATACTGAACGACTAAAAACCCCATGAGTAAGCTAGACTCACATTCGTGAGCGGATATAACCCAATGGAAGATGAACTACCCCCTCTGAGTGACGATCTATTGTTGGATGATGAATCTGCAATGGTAGTCGATGATGGTGATGATGAGCTACTGCGGCTGAAAGTGCCGCCGCACTCGATTGAGGCTGAGCAGTCTGTAATTGGCGGCCTAATGCTGTCTGCTGATAATTGGGATGCGGTCAACGAGAATGTTGGGCCGACTGATTTCTATCGTGGTGACCATCGACTGATTTTTGCGGCGATGGAAGAGCTCATCAAGGCAGAAAAACCACTCGATATCATCACCCTCTCCGAGCATCTGAGTAACCGTGCTGAACTCGATGAGGCAGGTGGTCTGGGCTATCTTGGTGAGCTGGCGCGTAATACCCCCAGTGTTGCTAACATCAAAGCCTATGCGGAGATTGTGCGTGAGCGCTCAACGCGTCGCTCGCTGATTGGCGCTGCCAACGAGATAGCCGAGGCTTGCTTTGACCCTGATGGGCGGGCTGCCGACGAGTTGTTGGAGGCGGCTGAGCGTAATATTACCAAGATTGGCGAGGCCCGTCCGAAGGAGGGTGGGCCGGTAGAGATGAACGCTCTGCTGAAAAATACCGTCGCTAAGATTGATGAAATGGTCGATCAAGGTGAGGGTATCACCGGTTTGACCTCGGGGTTTGCCGATCTCGACGAGATGACTTCGGGCTGGCAGGATTCGGACCTGGTGATCGTCGCAGCCCGTCCCTCGATGGGTAAGACGACTTTCGCGATGAACTTGGTGGAGAATGCCATCTTGTCGCAGGAGAATTGCGTCGTGGTGTTCAGTATGGAGATGCCGAGTGAGTCGTTGATGATGCGTAGCTTGGCATCGGTTGGCCGGATCAATCAGACCAAGGTGCGTACCGGTCAGCTCGATGAGGAGGACTGGCCCAAGTTAAGCACGGCGATTAATAAACTGAAGGATAAGAAGTTATTTATCGATGATACTGCAGCTTTAACACCAACGGAGGTGCGTTCGCGAGTGCGTCGAATCAGCCGAGAGCATGGTGATATCGCTATGGTAATGATCGATTACCTGCAGTTGATGCAGGTCTCCGGGCAGTCAGAGGGGCGCACGGCTGAGATCTCTGAGATCTCTCGATCGATGAAGATGTTGGCTAAGGAGTTTGAGTGCCCGGTCGTCTGCCTGTCGCAGCTCAACCGCTCGTTGGAGCAGCGGCCAAATAAGCGGCCGATCAACTCTGATCTACGTGAGTCGGGAGCGATCGAGCAGGATGCGGATATTATTGCCTTTATCTACCGCGACGAGGTTTATAACGAGGATAGTCCCGATAAGGGAATTGCCGAGATCATCATAGGTAAGCAGCGTAACGGCCCCATCGGCACCTGTCGCCTCGCCTTTAATGGTGCCCATTCGCGCTTTGATGATCTGGCGCCGGGTCAGTACACCGGCGATTATGGTGAATAAGCTGATTCAAGTTGCTTAGGTTAGGGGGGGAAAGGGGGGCTAGGCCCCCTTTTTATTGCGTGCGTTTTTTGAGGGGGGCTTATTGGCGCAGTAGTATTGCGACGGCTGTGGCGGTCATTGCGCTAGCGGCAAGGCGGTTAAGGCGAATACTGGCTCGTTCACTTTGGAATAGGTGGCGCGCCTTCGCGGCGGTATAGGCGTAGCCGGTGAGCACCGAGAAGGCGATGGTGAAGATGATCGCGACAATAATACCGGCACCGAAAAGGTCTAGTGAGCCGAGGTCAACAAAGGTGGGCAGCAAGCCAAGATAGAAGAGGATGACCTTGGGGTTTGATAGTCCGATCATCAGGCCACTGGCGACGGTGGCGGGCCAGCGCTCGTTACTGTCGTCGTCCTCTGAGATGGTAGTCGTGGGTTTAGAGCGCCATATCTTGTAGGCCATCCAGACTAGGTAGCTGGCGCCGAGGTATTTGACGATGACGAAGAACTCGTCGAGTACGCCTGCGATCAACGACAGGCCAAAGATAGCGATGCAGAGGAAAATGAGATCGGCACAGACCATACCGAAAACTAGTGGCATGGTAACTCGGAAGCCGCTGGCGAGCGCGCGGCTGACAACGGCGAAGACGCCGGGGCCGGGTGTCGTCACAAGAATAAGCATGGTCGTGGCAAGGGCGACAGCGTTGAGCCAAGTCATGGGCTACCTCGTAGGTGAGAGCGACACTATAAAAAGACGGGGGCGCTTCTCGGTGAGTTGTTAATGATCTATCGGCAGCTGTAGTGCTGATATTCGCTGCATGTTAAGGCCTTTGCGGTGGCGAGAGAAGAGACTTTTATCAGCAGGCGATGATCTGGTCGTTACAGCTGTGTTTTGTTGATGTTGCGCATTTTTTCTGCGACTAGCATCGTTGATACGGGCGTTGGAAGAGCGTTTCCTGCACGCTTTTTGTCGCACGATGAGTGCCATGAGCTGCTCGGATTTAGTCGACGAGAAAGGTGTAAATACCCGCTCTACTGTTGTTTTTGAAAAGCAGAAGCAGCCATATTAGTTGAGGTCGCTCGGCTTCTGGGTAATCTTGACTTAGCTCATCTTCGCCGATATGTCATTGCGCTACTATGCGCCCCTCATAGCTCCTATCTTACGGCTCTAACTGTGTTGCCGTCCAAGCATTCACCGCTTCTTCGTCAGGGTAGGGTTAACGATGCGTGCCGCTATGCACTATTCTGAAAGGCAGGCTGCGGTTACGGAGCATGCTATTGGTATTGATCTCTTGAGCGTGAAGCTATGAAGAAAACGGCATTATTGAATAGAGAGATATCGGCGGTTGTCGCTGCCATGGGCCATGGTCAGATGCTGGTTATCGCCGACTGTGGCTTGCCCATCCCTGAACATGTTCCCTGCATAGATCTCAGCTTGCTGCGTGGTCAGCCGACATTGCTGTCGGTGCTGCAGGCGGTAATGAGTGAGCTGTGTGTAGAAAAGTTCACGCTGGCGACGGAGCTACCGCAAGCTAGCCCGCTTTTTCACCGTCAGTTGCTTGATGAGATCGCGACGTGGTCACCGCAGCCACAGACGAACGTCTTGAGTCACGAGCAGTTCAAGGAGCTTAGTAGTGAGGCAGTGGTCATTATCCGCAGCGGAGAATGTACACCTTACGCTAATATTATTCTGCATTCCGGAGTGAGCTTTTGATGAGTGAGCCTATCCTAGTATTAAGCGATGTGGTGAAAACATTTCCCGGTGTACGCGCCCTTGATGAGGCGCGTTTACATGTCTATCCCGGCGAGGTGATGGCCTTAATGGGAGAGAATGGCGCAGGCAAGTCAACGTTAATGAAGGTGATCACCGGTATTTATACCTGCGATAGCGGAGAGATAGAGCATCGCGGAGAACGGGTGAGTTTTGATGGCCCGCGTCAATCCCAGGCCGCGGGCATTAGTATTATTCATCAAGAGTTAAACCTAATCAGTGAATTGTCGATTACCGAGAATATCTTCTTGGGACGAGAGCTCACTAATCGTTTTGGCAAGATTCAGTGGCGACAGATGCATGCTGCCGCGGCAAAGCTGTTGAGTCGCCTCAATGTCGATCATGATCCCGCTATGTTAGTTGGCGAGTTGAGCATGGGGCAGCAACAGATGGTAGAAATTGCCAAGGCGCTGAGCTTTGAATGCAATGTGATTATCATGGATGAACCTACCGATGCGTTGACGGAGAAAGAGTCGGTGGCGTTGTTTAAGGTAATCGATCAGCTGCGCCGTGACGGCTGTGGCATTGTCTATATTTCGCATCGCTTGAAAGAGATTTTTGAAATCTGCGACCGTGTTACGGTCTTACGTGATGGACAGTTTATCGCTGAGAGTTTAATCAGTGAGCTAGATGAAGACGACCTTATCGAGCAGATGGTGGGGCGCAAGCTCGAGGAGCAGTATCCACGTGTCGATCATCATATGTACGAGACAGCGCTGACCGTCGAGGGGCTATCGGGGCAGGGTTTACATGATATCTCGTTCAACCTGCACCGCGGTGAAATTTTGGGTATCTGCGGCTTGATGGGCTCGGGACGAACCGAGCTAGTGAAGACGCTGTATGGGGCTCGCGACTTTACCGAGGGGCATATGCTACTCAACGGCGAGCTGTATCGTGCCCGCACACCGCGTGAGGCGATTAGAGAGGGTGTCGCTTATATTTCCGAGGACAGGAAGGGTGATGGTCTAGTGTTGGGGTTGTCGGTGGCTGAGAATATGAGCTTGAGCAGTCTCAGCAAGTTTTGCGGTCGTGGCGGTAGAATCGATACGTTGGCAGAACGCGCTGCCGTTGAGGAGTATGTGAATGCTTTTCGTGTGAAGACGCCCGGTATTGATGAGGTGATCGGCAACCTCTCTGGCGGCAACCAGCAGAAAGTTTCTATCGCTCGTGGCCTGATGACGGCACCGAAGATTCTCATTCTCGACGAGCCTACCCGTGGTGTAGACGTAGGGGCGAAGAAAGATATCTATGAGTTAATCAACGAGTTCAAAGGGCAGGGGCTAGCTATTATTCTGGTCTCTAGTGAAATGCCGGAAATTATTGGCATGAGTGACCGTATTTTAGTGATGCACGAGGGGCGTATCAGCGGTGAATTTACCGCCGATGCCAGTCAGGAAGAACTCTTAGCCGCCGCCGTCAAGTCAGCCGCTTAAAACCAATTGGAAAGTACTACATGTTATCTAGCGCCCGTCAGACAGGATTCATCAGCAAAGCCGTTTTGCTGGAATATAAGTCACTGATTGCTTTGTTGGTGTTTGTTGCCATCGTCAGCATGATTAACCCGCACTTCTTCAGTGTCGCCAACTTACTGAATATCTTAAGGCAGACCAGCGTCAACGCGATTATCGCCGTCGGTATGACCTGCGTTATTTTAACCGCAGGTATCGATCTCTCGGTGGGCTCAGTGTTGGCGCTCACCGGCGCCGTTTGTGCCACCATGGTGAGTGCCGATGTGTCGATTTGGATCGTCATCCCGACCACTCTGGTGTTGGGCGGTCTGCTCGGCGCTGGTAGTGGTCTAGTGATTGCCAAGGGGCTGGTGCAACCGTTTATCGCGACGCTGGCGACAATGACGCTGCTGCGCGGTGCGACGCTTGTCTACAGTGATGGCCGACCAATCTCATTGGGTAGTGGTGCGAGCGCAGAGGCTTTCAGCTATATCGGTGGTGGCTATATTGCCGGCATTCCGGTGCCTATTATCATTGCGGCGGTGGTGTTTATTGTCGCCTGGTATCTGTTGAATCACACCCGTCTGGGGCGTTACATCTATGCCCTGGGAGGCAATGAAGCGGCGACTCGACTGTCAGGAATCAGCGTCGACCGGGTGAAAATTGCCGTCTATGCTATTAGCGGTGTCGCTGCGGCTCTTGCGGGAATGCTGGTGACCTCTCGACTTTATTCTGCTCAGCCTACTGCCGGCGCATCTTATGAGTTGGACGCCATTGCAGCCGTTGTTCTCGGTGGCACCAGCCTAGCGGGTGGCCGGGGCAAGATAATTGGTACGCTGATTGGCGCACTAATCATTGGCATCTTAAACAACGCTCTCAATCTGATGGATGTGAGTTCTTACTATCAGATGATTGCCAAGGCTCTCGTCATTCTGTTGGCCGTACTGGTCGATACACGTACCTCTAAATCGTAAAACGTTAGTGATATCTACATAGGATAAATACATTATGAAAGCATTATTAGTTGCCGTGATGGCCGCCACTTTGGCATTAGCTGGTTGTAGTAAATCGGCGGATCCTACAGACAAGGGTGCCGATAAAGGTGCCGACAATAAGCGCATAGCGCTGGTTGTTTCCACGCTTAACAACCCTTTCTTCGTGACCTTGAAAGAGGGAGCTGAGGCGAAGGCTGAAGAGCTGGGTTACACCCTGTTGGTACTCGACTCACAGAACGATCCAGCCAAGGAGCTGGCTAATGTCGAGGACCTGATCATTAAGGATGTGGCGGCGATCATGATCAACCCAACCGATTCACAGTCGGTGGTGGGTGCGGTACTTAACGCCAATCGTGCCGGCATCCCAGTCATTACCCTCGACCGTGGTGCTGACGGCGGTGAGGTGGCGACCCATATTGCCTCGGATAACGTTGCTGGTGGCGAGCTAGCCGGTCAGTTTATTGTCGATCAGTTAGGTAATAGCGGTAAGGTTATTCAGTTGGAAGGTGTACCGGGCGCTTCTGCTTCACGTGATCGTGGCCAGGGTTTTCTCAAGGCGATCGAGGCAAGTAAGATTTCTTTAGTGGCGAGCCAGCCTGCTGACTTTGATCGTACTAAGGGGCTAAACGTCGCGGAAAACCTTTTGGAAGCGAATCCGGATGTGAAGGCGATTTTTGCCCAGAACGACGAAATGGCACTGGGGGCACTGAAGGCGGCACAAGCGCGTAACCTCGATATACTTATCGTCGGTTTCGACGGTACTAAGGAAGGCGTTGCAGCGGCTAAGTCAGGTAAGCTCGCCGCCACGGTTGCGCAGCAGGCTGCGCTGATCGGTAGTACCGGTGTGGAGTCGGCGGTGAAGCTGATTGATGGTGAGAAAATCCCCGCAAGCATACCGGTAGAGTTACAGCTGATTACTCAGGATGCTCAGTAATGACGATCACGGTTGTCGGTAGTATCAACGTTGATCACGTGATGCGCGTCTCACGCTTTCCTCAACCAGGTGAGACGTTGACTGGCAGTGATTACCAGATTGCGGCGGGGGGCAAGGGGGCAAATCAAGCTGTCGCTGCAGCGCGCAGCGGCGCCAAGACGCAGTTTATTGCCTGTGCCGGCAACGATGCGATGGGGGTGCAGTTACGCGATGACTTTATTGCCGATGGCATCGATGTCTCGCACCTCAGCCTGCTTGACGGCGAGCCGACAGGGCTTGCGATGATCACTGTCAGCGACGACGCTGAGAATATGATCAGTATTTATGCGGGTGCCAATGCCTGTTTGAGCGCCACCCATGTCGAGGCTGCGAGCAGTTTGATTGCCAGTAGTGAGATACTGTTGATGCAGCTGGAGACCCCCATCGAGACGCTGGTTGCGGCGGCGAAAATTGCTCGAGCAGCGGGCGTTAAGGTGGTGTTAAATCCAGCGCCGGCGACGGCTCTGCCCGATGCGCTATTGGGGCTCGTCGATATGATCACGCCGAATCAAACGGAGGCGGAGTTATTGACAGGGATTGCGGTAGTCGATGAGGTGAGTGCACGGCTGGCGAGTGAGCAGCTGCACCGCTTGATTCCCGAGGTGGTCATCACCATGGGGGGGCAGGGGGCCTTCTATTCATCGTCATTGTCATCGATGCTGATTGCCGGCTTTAAGGTTGCTGCACGCGATACCACGGCGGCGGGAGATACTTTTAACGGTGCGCTAGTGACGGCACTGGTAGAGGGGCAGAGCATCACTGCGGCGCTTCGCTTCGCTCATGCTGCGGCGGCGCTATCGGTGACCAAGCACGGTGCTCAGCCATCGGTGCACGATCGTGATGCCATAGAGGCTTTCCTCGTTAATCAGGGGTAAGCCTATGCTGTTATCATATTCAGGCGGGAGGCTGGGCTATGATGCCTGCGTGCGTTCGCCAGCTCACTCACCACTATATTCTCGCCGTTGACCCAGGAAGCTAGCTCACTGGGCATGTTGCTGGCGAGTTGGTTGGCGAGAAGGTCGTACTGCTTCTTCAGTTGAGAGAGAAAGTTGGCGGCACCGATGAAGATTTCGGCGCTATTCGGCAGCTCTTCATCGGGGTTCTGTACCGGTTTGATGACATCGATAAAGCTCAGAAGATGTTGTGACCTTGCGCTCCTGCGCTCCTGCTTGCTTGCTCTTTGATCTGTTGGCGGCAGTGCGAAGGTAGGTCGATTAGGCCATGTTGTGTTGATTCCAGTGCTCGAATAAGTCTGTGTAGAGATCGCCGATACGCGCCCTGTCGGTTGTATCGATAGCTCCTTTAGCGTTGTTATGGCAGATCATGCTACGAAGAGTCGCAGGCGGGATCGCTACGAATAATCGCTCTCCAGCTTAGCTTATTAATACGCATCAGCAGCTTGCTGTGGGCATCAAAGCAGTCGAGTGGGGTCAGAGCTGCCCATTTCTTTGTAATCTATTCCATTCACGATGAATCGCCAAGTATTCACTGCGCTGAATAATATCGGGTTGCTGATCACTAAATAACGCGTAACAGATATTGAGGGGGGGAATCGACATCAACTCGAGAAAGGGGGCGTCGGTGTTATAGTTTTACCGCCGTAGTATATTTCACCTGATAGCATTAATTTATGACAGTAAGAACATTGTATGTGAGTTTCTGAGGCGAATATTTTTCGTCGTAATCGATTTGAATTTGGTGTTGTTGCCGTTGAATAAATTATCGGTACGGTTTATATGAATTGTTCGAAATAAGCGAGACTATCTCTTTTTACTTATTCTTATATAGCAGGATAGTAAGTACCTCCTTTTCTCGGCACTCAAATGCACCGTTATATAGACCACCGGAAGCTAACGTTTTATTCAAATCTCGTAGCAAAGCTAATTCAAATGATTTGTTCGCATAATCAATTAAAGTGACTTCGGCGTCTAGAAAACAAAAGTGCTGGTGGCAGAGCGGAAACAGCGCTTTATATAGGCTTTCTTTGGCAGAAAAAACTAAAGTTAGAAGATGTTCGAATGGTGCGTCGATACAGTTTACATAATCACTCTCCTTTTTTGAAAGAATTCGAGGATGTAGCTCTGCCGCTGTCTTAGCGTCAATATATGGCTCCATGTCTATACCGATGGCCTGATAATGTTGATTGCCTGAGACGGCGCAGTAGGCCGATTCATTGGTGTGGGTGATTGAGCCAACCACCGCCTCTGGCCACAATGGCTCCCCATCTACCCCTCTACCTACCGTTACTTTGCCTCCTATCATACGGCGTAAAGCCAGCATCGCTGCATAGCGCCCGGCGAAGTATGCGGCCTGACGCTTAGTTGAAGCAGTCATCAGGGTATCGGGCAATAGAATGCCACTGCGTGTGCATTGGCGAAGATGGAACTGGTCGCAATTGAAATCACACTGGGCTGCAAAACCGTCAAAATCAGCCAGCGTTAATATCGTTTCGTGAGTAATGCTGCGGTTTCCTTGTCGGTACTGATGATAACGTTTCTGAAGGTCGATCATGCAGACTCACTTCGTTTGTTTCATTATTATAAATGCTATTAAGGTAGCATGTCACCAGTAGTAAGGTGGTTTAAAGTCCTTGAATTACGACTTTTAGATATTGTTATAAATAATTATCTAACGATATTGTCAGTGTGGCAAGTTCTCGTGTTAAAACGTAAGAAAAAAGTCTGGTTGACTGAATAAGGCGAAAATATAGCGGTTTCTGAACTAACAGTTTTGGTTGTAGTCTTTATTATTTTGTTCTCAAATTAAATGGATTTAGAATAAAATGAAAAAAACACTTTTAGTTATAACTCTACCGATATCGTTTAGTCTGTTGTCACCTGCTTTTGCCGACACTTTGGTCCTGACCAGTACTGATGTGGCGCATGGGAAAGTAATGAGCAAAGCCCAGGTGTTTGAAGGGTTTGGCTGTAGCGGGGGTAACGTCTCACCACAGCTGTCGTGGAGCGGTGCACCAGAAGGCACAGAAGCCTTTGCTATCCAGGTTTATGACCCCGATGCGCCGACAGGCAGTGGCTGGTGGCACTGGCAATTGGTGAATATTCCTAAGCATGTTAATAGCTTGGCAGCAGGTGTCGGCGATTCCAGCAAAAATATGTTACCCATGGGAAGCATTAGTATTACTAACGACTATGGTGTTGCTGGTTTCGGCGGCGCATGCCCCCCTGAAGGGCACGGTACTCACCGCTACCAGTATACGATACATGCCTTGTCAAAAAAGCTTGAATTACCTGAAGGTGCGTCTAATGCATTGGCTGGCTATATGATCAACAGCCACTCGCTGGTTTCTAGCACTATTGAGGCCACGTATGAGCGGTAGGATTAGTCAGGTTTATTTGAAATATTAGCGCTAAGGAATAGCGTGATTATTTTAGCCCTGTAAGTTCAGGATTTTATCTCCTGCCTACTTGCAGGGTTGCCAAATATAAGGTGAAAAAACAGGTTGTTAAATGAGTGGATGGTGGCCCTAAAAAGTCGTTTTTCACTTAGCTATTCATCGTTAAAAATTGTTTAAGGCGAAAATATTATTTCTTGCATGGGAAAGGAGAAGGCACGGCAGTACAGTAAATTGTTAATGCTTATCAGCGCTGCATCATCTTTTTTATAGCGTTAAAAGATATTAGTGAAGGACTGTGGTTTTTGCAATAAACAAGGTTTATTTACAAAAAATATACCTATATTTCAGAGGGAATGGATGTGAGTAGAATACAAGGTGGCCTGACGGTTAAGCCTAAAATTTTAGCCTTACACGGTAGGGGCAGTAACGCAGATGTTACTGTGATGCAATTAGATAACCTCGGGCTAACAAGCAAAGAATACGATATTAGCGTTATAGACGGCCCTATCATCGCTTCACAAGCTGGTCCAGGCTTATCATCGAGGGAATTAGATAATTTGTTCTCTGGTCCTTGGTACTCTTGGTTACCCGATAGCGATTACAGTAGGCCTAATGATGAAACAGGCTCGATATTACTCACTGCTATCGCCAATGCTGCTCAGTATGTGCTCAACGTGGTTGAAAAGGAGGGCCCCTTTGATGCAGTGTATGGCTTTAGTCAGGGCGGTGTCATTGCGACTCTGGTGAATCGTTTGGCACATGATGACGTACTGTTTACTAGCTTGCGAGACGCCCTGGGGCAATCTGAGCCGTTTATTCAGCCGACGGAACCACCTTTCCGAACTGAGATTATTGCCTGCGCCGCCGCGCCCTTGACGTTTTTGCGGTTTAGTCAGTGCCCCGGCCTGGCCTTATCGCCCACAGTTACGCCAATCGTACAGACAATCCATCTGATTGGTCGTCAAGACAACAATCGTATCTGGTCTGAAGCTCTGGCCGTCGCCATGGACTCGCCCAGTAATCATATCTACTACCTTGATGATGGTCACGAGATCAGCCGTCAGCAGCGACAGAATACCACTCTCGCGACACAGCTTGGCGTAGCAATACACGCCGCACCGGGAGCTCTGACACGGTCTACAGCTAAGGACCACCAGACATGGCTACCATCGGGTGAACTGAGTGCACGTATCCCCGCCGCTGATCAACAAATTGTCTCGGTTAAACAAGCTACTGAGAGATTGCCTGATACCATTCTAGATGTCTTGAGTGTACAACCGAGGAATGCCCCTCTGCTGCGTTTAGCACGCACACAAGATCCGATGAACTTCACTAGTTATGGCCAGTTACTGGCATTTAGCCAGGCTGGCGGTGAGGGTGACTTACGACGGCTCGGCGTACACCCCGGTGAGGCCGTTGCTTATCTTGCCCCCGCAGGTGGGAGTGCTGTCGCTGCTGCAGCTTTTTTATCTATCGCGGCACAAACTTGTGCAGTGCCTTTCTCCGCGAATATGAGTGAAAAAGATGCGTTGACGGCCCTCGGACAATATGGTGTTAAGCACATGGTGATGTTTGATGGCGTGTCTGCCCAAGGTGTGCAGTCTGCTTTCGAGCGCTATGCCAGTGCCGGTAATGCTCGGTTGCATCGTGCCTCCGCGCAAGATAACCCATCGCCAGGGCTGTTCTGCTATCTTGAGTCGCTCGTCGATATTGAGATGCAGCCTCCGTTAGTCAACCCTGCTGATGGCCACGGTTTATTACTACGTACATCAGGTACAACCTCGCAGCCTAAAGTGGTGCCATTACGACAAAAAGATTTGGTCATTAACGGCGCGATATTAGCTGATAGTATTGGAATTAGCGCCGATGATGTGACTTATAGTGTGATGCCCCTAGACCATATAGGTGGTATTAGTGCTTCTATTTTATCGAGTATTGCCGTAGGTGCTGCGATCACTTGTGATGATTTTTACTACCCACAGGGTATGGTCGAGGCTTTGGTCGAATCGAACCCTCAGCCCACTTGGTATTCGGCTGTGCCGACAATCCATAATGCCACTGTCCGTCACCTTCAGGATAACGCCGACGAATATCTTGATCAAGACGGTGTATGGGGTGATCATCACTTGCGAATGATTCGCTCAGGTGCTGCCGCTTTAAAAGAGGCTGACCGTAGTGTGCTCGAAGCAACATTCGGTTGTGACGTCGTTCCAACCTACAGTATGTCGGAGTTGATGCCGATAGCTCAACCCTCTCGCAATGAGGGGGGGTGGATGCTGCAGCCGGGTTCCGTCGGTGTTCCTGTTGCTGCCTCCATAGCCATCGTCGATCCTATTACACTACGTCCGCTTCCTTTTGGCGAAGAAGGTGAAGTCGCCATCTCTGGTGCTACCGTATTTGACGGTTATCTTAATAACCCAGAAGCTAATCAGCAATCCCGTTTCTTGATGGTAACGCCTCAAGACCAGACACATCAGTCGTGGTTTTTAACTGGTGACATAGGTGAAGTGGATCGCATTGGTACACTCACGCTGCGAGGGCGTCTGAAAGAATTGATCAAACGTGGCGGTGAGCAAGTGGCGCCAGCTGAGGTCGAAGAAATATTAACTCAACACCCCAGCGTTGAAACCGCCGTCTGTTTTTCTGTTCCCTCCGAGGTCTATGGTGAAGAAGTCGGATGCGCCCTTGTGATGGAGGCAGGCGCCGACGCTCAATCGCTTCGTACGATTGAGAGTGAAATGAAAGCACTGCTCCGTAAGAAAGGGCTCGCAGCGCATAAATTTCCGTCGGTATGGACCATCGCTGAACACGACGACTTACCGATGACGGCCAGTCGTAAGCTGATCCGTAACGGTTTGGCTGAGATACTTGGCGTCACGTCACGGGAGGTGGCCACGGCGACAAGTGATTCTGTTGTAACATCCACAAATAGTGGATCACAGCAGTCAGCGCCCTCGTCATTTAAGCCTGTTGAACTACTCAGTAAGCCCAAAATTGATTGGGAAACATTAGCCGGCTTCCGCTTCTTACTCGCATGTTATGTAATGTTTATGCATATTGGGTCGAATGAGTCCTGGGGTGCTGTTGCTAATTTACGGCAGTTTCCCTGGCATGTGCACACATTCTTTGCCGTCGCTGGTTTTTCGTTGGCGATCATCATGCCCACTATGATAATGAAAAAAATGTCGTTCATTACTGCACGAATATCGGGAATGTATCCACTCTACTTCTTTGCCGTGATTATTGCCTTGGGCAACTTGTTAGTCAGTTGCCAGCCGTCGACTTTTTCCTCGGTGTTTCATTGGGTGCCTATGTTGGAGGATTCTTCTAAGTTCTTTTGTCAGGGCACACCCTTGCTGCATGATTCATGGTTGGCTAACGTATTGCTCACTTTTGGGATTTATTTGACGGGGTTGCAGGCGACACCGCTCTGGGGGGCATCATGGTTCTTAGGCTTCTACCTATGGTTCATCTCGATGTATTTCCAGTGCCTGATCATCTTCCCCATGCTGTACAACGCGTTGTATAAACACAGAGGTAATACCAAAAAACTACTGATGTTTACGGCCTTAGGTCTTGGCGTTAATCTACTAGTAATACTTGCGTTCTGGTATGGCTATGCCATCGATGCAGCAGGTTACGGTTTCTTTGATTCATTGACGGGCCTAAAAACTATTCCAACTGAATCTCAAATCGCAGTTGCAGGAAAAGATAATGCGGTTATTCTTGGTTTCTACTTGTTCTCGCCGTTTTGGATTATCTATTTCGCCGCTGGTATGTGTGCCGCTTTTGTTTATGATGCCATACGCCCTAGCGAGCAAAGACGTAGCTATATCTGGGGTTATATCGCTGATACGATAACCTTAATCATGATTGTCGTCAGTGTGGCCCACATCGCTCAGGGCTATGTACCCCATGATGCGTCAATGGCAGCGGTCTCTCTAGATCCGTTTTTCATGCGTCCAGAGGCGGCAAATACCTTCGCCGATCCAGCTACGGTTAATCGTATATGGGACAACATTTATGGCCGCTTGTTTGCGCCGATAACACTGCTCTGGATTTTTGCCCTGTGTACCGGTAAAGGGGTTACTGCTCGTGTGCTACGACTAAATCCGATCGTTAATATACTGGCGCCTACCGCTTATGCTTGCTTCTTGTTTCACCAGATGGTCGGCCAGTGGTACTACGCCGCTACTCGAAACGGTGAGTGGTGGAACTGGTGGGCCTATCAAAAAGACTTCTATTGGTTTAGTCCTCAACCTGTGCCAGTCGAATGGTATGAATATTTTTATGTGATTGGCCTGGTTGTGATTTTTTCAAAAATTGTTCAACCCGTCGATCCACTCCTCCGTCGCGGCTTCGCCACCATTGTTGGTACGATAAAAGGCCATAGAGCTGCTACGGAAAACACCGAAACATCTGATAAGGACACTACAACACGAATATTAGATATTGTTAAAAGTGTGGTCGGCATGGAAGTCGAGCCTGAGCAGAGTTTGGATGAGTGTGGTCTCGCCTCTCTCGGTGTGGTGCAATTTTCCAACACCCTTGAAGCTGAGTTTTCCACCGCCACTCATCCTATTAAATTGGCTGTTGCCGACATCATGACGGCCGCTGACATCCATGGCATTGCTGTTATTGTCGACAACGCTAGACGTGAGGTGCGAGAACAGTTGTCGCCCAGCAAGGCAGGGACACCACAAATGGCTTAGTACGATGACTAACAATGCGAAAGCTTTTTCAATATGTAGGATGTGTTGACGAGAGGGAAAACCAGTGAGGGGGCCACAGGTATCGATAAGCGTCGCCCCCAAGCTACTTAAATATAATAAAAACCAATGTGAGATATAGCGCCATGAAGATTTTATTAGCTGTTCCATTATTACTATTATCGGCAGCGGTTGCTGCTAGCGACTCTTGTGGGTTGAGTTACGACGCGGGGCTCTACGTCGGCCTCTCTGAAGGCAGCTTTGATATTCACCATCAAGACGAAGATGTCGAGTACACCAAGACAGATAACAACGCCTCGAGTGTTGGCGGAAATCTGAGGTATCGTTGCGGCAATAATGAGTTAAAATATACCTATTACACGGGCGTTGATTACACAGATGCTGGTATCACAACATCGAAGTATATCAATAGTATCACTTTTACTAACGATCAGTATGGGTCGTTAGTGATTGGCCGTATTAGCACGCCGTATAAACTCACCGGTAAAAAAGGCGACCCGTTTTGGGATACTCCGGCGGGTACTACCAGTGCAGGAAATAACTTCGGTTTATCGGATATGACTAGGGGGTTTACCAATCGGTCCGCGGTTTATCGCAGCCCCTTTATTAACAGCATTCAATTAACTCTGGGCTATAGTGGGGATGATTCTAACGGTGATGTTCAAGCTGGAATTGAGTATAAAAAAGCCGCTATTGTCTTAGGTGTGCAATATATCGACATGGGAAGTAGTCCGTATATTGCTAATAATAACGGCAATAAGGCGGCAACTCGGCTGTACGGTCAGTACGCGTTAGGACAATGGATCATCAGTGGGTCATTCGAAGATGTCAAAAAACAAAGCGAAGCTAAGGCTAATTTTTATAACCTATCCTTGGATCGAAAAATTACGGGTTTCGGTCGCGTGGCGCTATCTTACGGCCAAGTATCGAATACATTACTTAAACTAATTGATGGTTCTCGTGTAGAGGGGGATGGTACAGGCTTTAGTACCGGTGTTTTTTTCGATGTCACCGACAATCTTGAAACCTACCTTCTCACTTCTGTGATCGATTTTGATGGTGATATACAGCAAAAGACTATCGCTATCGGATTTAACTTAAACTTTCATATTAATTAAGTTTCAGTTTTACCAGGTGCCGGATTTTTTTACGCAATAATAGACAGTTTTTCTTTACTGCTGCCATCGACTTCGCGAACGGAGTCCTTGGTAATAGACGCTCAGCCCAAAGATCATGTAAGATGCGAGCAACAAACCTTCTCGGTGTGTCGCAACAATTCAAAACGTGGTCGAACTGCTGTTTGTGTGAAATATTGGCTGAATAATGAAAGAATTAATAGAGTTAGCAAAAAGAATTGTCTCAGAGAATACTGATCTCCCGTTTTCCATTTATTCCTCCGTACATGAGCAACATATTACAAATGTACCGGTAGTAAAGCCGCTACTGATCTTTGTCCTCCGTGGCCATAAATATCTCGGTGCTGATCGAAGAATAACCTGTTCGGCGGGGAGTTTTGTCTTTTTAGCTAACAGTCCAACGACGGAAATGAGAAATATTCCCAGCGAAGAGGAGTATTTCGCCTTACTTATTCCCTTTGAGTACAGTGACTTTAGCCAGTTTAAAGACAAAAAGAACCGCAAGAAGAACTACTTTCAAGGCAAGATCAACCATCCGTTGGATAAGGCGCTGCAGCAATTTATTGAATGGTCGGCTTTCTCTCCGAAGGAAACACAGCATCTTCGACGGCAAGAGCTTCTTCAAATCATTTTTCTTGCTGGCTATGATTGTGTTGGTGCGATGGCTGAAGCTCCCACGCTCAGCCATCAAATTTATGGCATTATCGAGGATAATCCCGCCGCATCATGGGGGGGCGAGCGTATCGCAGCCTATTTAACTATGAGTGAATCGACGTTACGTCGACGACTGAAAGACGAAGGTACTAATATAAAGGCGATAAGAAATCGCACCCGGCTGGGCCACGGCCTTCACCTAGTTCAAACCACGATGGAGCCAATAGGGCGTATTTCAGAGCGTTGTGGGTACCAGTCGCAATCGCGATTTACCGACCAATTTAAGCAGTTATTCAGCATTACGCCTTCGGAACTGCGAAAAACACGTTTGCATGATTGAGGCGAAAAATTGACGGTTTTAGGCGTTTCTAACTGGGTTTAATCACTCTAAAATCATAGGCTATAGATAGTAGAGATTATTCACCTGAAGGAAAAAAACAATGAAGAATATGGCCGTTATTTTAGCTGGGTGTGGTTACCTCGACGGAGCCGAAATCAGAGAGTCGGTATTGACACTTTTGGCCCTGGATACTGCCGGTGCAAAATACAGCATTTTTGCGTCGAATAAAGATCAACATCATGTGGTCGACCACCTCACAGGCGATGAGGTTGTTGGCGAGAGCAGAAATGTCTTAGAAGAGTCTGCCCGTATTGCTCGTGGTGCCGTACAAGATATCGCCAAATTATCGCCAGATAACTTTGACGCATTGATTATTCCTGGTGGTTTTGGTGTTGCTAAAAATATGTGTTCATTTGCTTTCGATGGCAGTGCTGCCTCTGTTGACGAACAAGTTGTCGGCAAGATACAGGCGTTTAACATCGCCAAAAAGCCGATTGGTGCGGTTTGTATCGCTCCAGCGTTGGTCGCCTTGGCTATCGGTAATAAGCAGCCTACCCTCACCATTGGCACCGATGAAGGTACCGCCGGTGAGCTCGTTAAACTGGGCGCCAAACACCAGGAGTGCGTAACATCAGATTGCGTTGTCGATGTCGCGAATAAAGTCGTCACCACACCGGCTTATATGGACGATAATGCCAATTTGGCCGATGTCTATGCTGGTATTAGCAAGCTGATTAGCAGCGTGATCCAACTGACGTGAGTTGCCCAACTCTTCTGTTTGAGGTAAGTGGCGCCAGCGGGGGGAGAGCAACGTCATAGAATATGTGCTGTATATTATGCCACGGCACCAGCGATCACTCTGCCAAGTACGTTACTGGGGCTTGTTAATCACGACTAGGCCTCACGCTGTTATCATGCTTAGATTGGGGGCTGCGCGATGACACCTGTTGTGCGCGCTCTCCTGCTCACTCACTACTACATTCTCGCCGTTGACCCAGGAGGCTAGCTCACTGGGCATGTTGCTAGCGAGCTGGTTGGCGAGAAGGTCGTACTGCTTCTTCAGTTGAGAGAGAAAGTCGGCGGCCCCGATGAATATTTCGGCACTATTCGGCAGTTCTTCATCGGGGTTCTGTATCGGCTTGATGACATCGATAAAGCTCAGAAGATGTTGTGACATTGCGCTCCTGCTTGCCTGCTCTTCGATCTGTTGGCGGCAGTGCGAAGGTAGGTCGATGAGGCCATGTTGCTGTTGATTCCAGTGCTCGAATAAGTCTGTACAGAGATCACCGATACGCGCCCTGTCGGTTGTATCGATGGCTTCTTTAGCGCTGCTATAGCAAGCCATGCCGCGAAGAGTCGCAGCCGACTCGATGAGTGGTATATGCTGATTAAAGACGTAGTGGCACAGCCGCGATCGCTCTCCAGTACTGTTGGCGAGAATCTCGTGATCGCTACGAATAATCGCCTTCCAGCTAAGTTTATTAACACGCATCAGTAGCTTACAGTGCGCACCGAAGCAGTCGAGTGGAGTCAGGGCTGTCCAGTGTTGTTGTAACTGTTGCCACTCTCGATGAATCGCCAAGTATTCACCGCGCTGAATAATATCGGGTTGCTGGTCACTAAAGCGTTGGATCTGTTTAAGCTTTTTCTCGACGTTATGGTTTTCTCGGAAGGCGATTGAGTTTAAGAAATCATCGCCGACCAGGTGCGCCGTGCTTGCGCCGCGATGAGTTCTGATATCATAGCAAAGTGACTGTAAGCATTTGATGGTAGCAACAACGCTCAACCACAGGCGGTGTTGGCGGAAGCTATGTTGTATCGTCTGTGCGTTCATCTTCGTTACCTCTGTGTTGGGCGTTCTAAAAAAGGGCTGCTGTTGAACTGGTATGGTGCGTAAAGTGAATGCGGTTCTGTGTGCCCCCCTCTGCTGCGTAAATAATCCTGTTAACTAGTTATTTAAAGCATGAATCATGCCTATTTTATTTTTAGGTTGCTTAAAATAAAAAACGCGCTCTTAAGCGCGTTTTTAGTTTTCGGAGAGAAGCGTTTACTAGAACTTCATTTCGCCCCATAACCAAGCTTTGTTGGTGTCTGTTTGATAGTCATCGGCAGAGTAGCTGGCATATTTAAAGCCTAGCTTATAGCGATCATTAAAGTTTTTAACGGCGAGTAAATCGATCTCATCACCGTAGTTATCAAGCTGGCTTGATGAGTCGTCGGCGCTGAAATCGTGATAGACCGCGGCAAGTTGGATGCCGGCGAGCTCGGTGCCGACTTTAAAGTAGATGTCCTGAAGCCCTGCGCTTGGTGTTGCTAGAAATTTATCCGCCCAACCGTTGAACGCATGGCCGGTTGCCAGCGGCGTGCTGAAACCATAGTCGCCGTTATCGGAGCCTAGTAGTTCGTAGCCGACACCGAAGTTGAAGCTGGCGAGTTCGGCGCCGAGCTCGGCGAGCAGATAGTCCGCGCTATAGTTACTGGAATTACTTGCGTTAGTGTCTTGCTGGGCATACTCAGCTGCGTAGTTAAGTTTGACGCTATCGCTAAGGGCAGTGTCACCGGCGAAACGGATGCCGAGGGTCTCGCTGTTTGTTGCCAAGGCTGCGGGAGTATCCTCGTTCTCTAAGTCGTAATAGTAACCGGTCAGTTTGCCTATGCCGGTAAACTGGTAGCTAGCATTAGCTAAGAGAGAGTCGGTATCGATGGCCTGGTCAAAGATATTATTGACCTGATCGATCCAGATAAGATTGGCGCTGATCGCGTCGTTTTTAAAGGCAATATTACCGGCGTCAAAGGTTTGTTCGTTCTGGCGCCAGCCAACATTACCGACAAAACGTGCGTTATCTAAAATAATACGCTGACGGCCGCCACTGATGGCGAGTTCGTTGCTTGCTTGATACTTAAGATAGGCTTGGTTGAGGTTCGTGGCGGGGGTGTCGGCGATGACAGGATAGCCCGACTTGTTCGGTGAAAATTCATCGACGCTCATCACCGTACGAGAGTCCTCCAGTTCGACTACAGCGGTGACCCCGTGGAAGCCGCCGGTGGTATAGCCGAGGCGGGTACGCACGGTAAGGCCATCGGCATCATCTTTTATGCCATCTTGGTCGACGTTTTCGTAGCGCATACGTAGGTCAAAATTTGTTTCACCTGAGCTGAGCGCCTCGTAAAAAGCGTCTTCGGCTAAAGCTTTAGTCGTACTGACGGCGGTAATAATCATGCTGATAGCACAAAATAATGGCTTTCGTGATGATGGGAACTTCATTGTTCTCTCCTAGGTTCTGTTTTTAATGGTTGCGTTTTAGCGGTCAACTTCTTTGGTTGATTAAATGACGCACGATATTGCTGCCTTTATTACGAGGAAAAAGGACAGAGCGATCGATGGCGAATACTTTTGTTCGTTGTTTTAGACGATGGGGGTTGATAGCCTGCCTGGCCTGTTGCTGGCGTTCATTTTCTATTTTTCGTTTGAAAAAAGGTGTTGGTTGCATATTCCGTATACTTTGAACGTCAAGATAGGTGTATCTTTCTTGTCGTCTTAAGTGTTTCTATTTTTATTGAATGTCCGTTTTTTAATGATCTATTGAAGTGGTGTGTGGGGTCAATAGCGTGTTGCCGAAAAAGTGGGATGTGCAGGTGGTTGTTGATTTACTGCATTTATTTTTTCATATTAGAATTAATCGAGTTAACTTTTAGAAAGTATTGCTCTATAGAGGGGGGTATACAGCTCGATGGGGTATATAGAGTAGAGAGGCGGCTTGCGTTGCCACACCCTCGCGGTGTGGCAACAGTAAACGTATTAGCTGACTTTAATTAGTTCTACAGTGCCGTCGGGGAGGACCTCATGCATATGACCTTTGGGCTCGGTGATAAACTGCACCATAAGAAAACAGATGATGGCAGCGCCAGCGATGACCATGAAGAAGGTTGATGTGTCGACGAAGGAGTAGACGGTGAGGAAGGTTACCCCACCGACGTTACCGTAGGCGCCGACCATGCCGGCAATTTGACCGGTCATGCGACGCTTGATCAGTGGCACCATGGCAAATACAGCGCCCTCGCCAGCCTGCACGAAGAATGAGCAGACTATCACAGCTGCGACGGCAAAAGGGATAGACCATGCGTTGGTGATGGTGGAGAGGGTGAGGTAGCCGAACGCGAGCCCAGCAACGAGGACTGACAAGGTCAACTTGCGGCCGAGCTTGTCGGAGAGGTAGCCGCCGCCGGGGCGTGCGACTAAGTTCATGACGGCAAAGGCGCCGCCGAGTAGGCCAGCTTGAACGGGGCTTAAGAGGAAGGTCTCCATGAAAAATGCAGGTAGCATTGAGACCATGGCGAGCTCAGAGCCGAAGGTGACGAAGTAAGCCCAGTCGAGGATGGCCACCTGTCTGAAGGAATAGCTGTCAGCTTCCGCTGCAGGTTGCGAGAAGATAGCTTTATTAACTTGATAGATCTGGTAGAACTGAAAGCAAAAGATAGCAGCCAAGATAGCCCAGAGAATGTTAGCGGTTACTGCGGTGAGTAAGCCTACGCCGGTGGGAGATAGTTTCCAGGTCAACACGGCTAGAGCGATGTACATAGGGATGTTCATCGCGATGTAAAACCAGAAATCTCGTTTGTTACTAACCTCTAAGCCGCCACTTTTCTTCGGTTTAAAGTAGGTGGAACCGGCGGGGGTGTTGCGAGCTACGCTATAGAATATCGCGCTGTATACCATAGCCACGGCACCGGTGGTGGCAATGGCGTAGCGCCAGCCATCGTCACCGCCGTAGATGTAGGCAGCGATGGCGGGCAGTGTCCAGGCAGCAATGGTGGAACCAAAGTTGCCCCAGCCGCCATAGACGCCTTCGGCGAGGCCGACGCTCTTAGCCGGAAACCACTCACCGACCATGCGGATACCGATGACAAAACCGGCGCCAGTAAAGCCGCAGAGGAAGCGGAATAGAGCCAGTTGCTCATAAGTCTGCGCGAAGGCAAAGCACCAACAGAGCACGGCGGAAATTGCTAGTAATAAGCTGTAAACGATACGTGGGCCAAACTTATCAACAAGCATGCCGATGATGATGCGGGCGGGGATGGTGAGTGCGACGTTGAGTATGAGTAACGCCTTCCACTGTGCGTTGGAGAGGTCGAAGGCCTCGACGATGAAGGGTTTCATCGGTGCGTAGCTGAACCACATGACAAAGGTAAGGAAGAAGGCAAACCAGGAGATGTGCAGCGTCTTGATCGAACTGTCTGAAAAATTCAGCAAGTTTAATTTTTGCTCGCTCATTATTGAAGGTCCTCTAGGGCTAATCATTATTTGTTTAAAGTTGTTATTGTTAGATATAAAGCAGAAATTGTGCCACTCATAATTTCTCATTACTTTATAAGTGCTTACATTTTTCCCCGAGGGAGATAGAGCGTCGTAGGGGGCCGTTGGCGGTACGGCACTGTGCATGCACCATTGCTGTGCGCTATTTTTAGGCATTGTTATAGGAGTGAGTGACTTTAGCGAGAACTAGAGGGGGCAGGGGGGCCTGAAAGAAAGGGGGCTGAGGATAGTTAGGCTGAGGCAGGCCCCCGGGCGGGGGCAGGCTGCTAAAGTTCGGTATCTTGCTTTAGTTTGTCGAGGGCGGCGCGTCTCTGCTCGCTGTTGAGAGGGCGATTGATCGTCTCTGGCAACGCAAGAGGCGGCTCGACGACGAGCTCTTCGCCCTGCCTGACTCTCTCGCAGAGACGATCGTAATGTCCCTTGAAGATAGGGAATACCTTGTATTCGCTACCGCTTTCGATCAAGAACCAGTCGGTCTGCTGGCCGGCAAAATAGACGGCAGGGTGGCTCCATTGATGACTGCGTCGGGGCTTCGGTGCGTTACAGGCTTCGACGTAGGCGGAGCGGACGTCCGGTAGGCCCAAGCTGTCGAGGGCGCTACAGTGTTTTAAAATACCGTGCACAGTCGGTAGAAAATCGGACTCTCTGATCGCCTGATGAGTGGCTTGAATAATGCTTTCTGCGCTGAGGTGCTTTAGGTTGTTGAACCATAGTTTCTTGGCGTAGTGCAGCTTTTCTGCCGTTGGGAAGGCGTTGCGAAACTGGTTGTGGTAGACCAAGTCGAATTCGGCGAACATCTGGTTGACTGCGGCAATGACAGCATCCTTGTCGGGAGCTGTATGCTGCTTACTTTTAGAGGTCGTCGGCCCAGCTTGAGTCGGTGTGTTTTTCGACAAGGCTGCGTTGGTCTTTGCCAGTAAAGTTTTGATGTCCTTGGGATCCGACATTTTTCGCTTCCAGTTGGTGGCGTCGCGCCCAGTGGTGCTTCACGTGCTGAATGAATTTAGAGTTCCAAGAGCGCTGTGGCTGTTGGCTGTCACGCCAGAATATCACGAATTCACCGATCAGGCTCTCCGCGAAGGTGAGATCGATGTTGGCCATGCGTAATACGTCGAGAGCGTCGGCGCTCGGAGACCAGTTGCCGGGCATTAGTTGTGGCAAGCTGTCGTTGTCAATGGTGGCGCTATAGCGCGCCCAGGTGATGCGAATATGTTGTAGAAACTTGGTGTTCCACTGACCAGCGCCGGAATCACGCTCGCGCCAATAGAGAATAAACTCTGGCACGGCGTTGAAGATGAAGTCGTGATCGACACCATCGCGAAGCATGATCTCAACGGCTTCAGCATTGGGCTGCCAGTCGTTAAGGTCGGCGGCGGCGGCCGTTTGGCGCTCTTGTTTATTCTGTTTTTTGAGCTGTTGCTGATTGTTGCGAACCTGCTGATACTGCCACTCTTTAACGATGTGACGGTGAAACTTACTCTCCCAGCTGACGTGTCGCTCGGCGGCATCGAGCCAGTAGGTGACGAACTCGCCAACCTGTTGTTGGCAGAACTCGACAGGTACGCCATGGATGACGCTGAGTTGTTGAATCTTACTTTCACTGGGCCGCCAGTCGGAGGGAATTAACTGGCCGTTATTCTTGGCCCCGAGTGTTGGCCAGCTGGGGGCAATAGTACGTTGCTGGAGGTTGTTAACGCCGCTGTTATTATTCCGCTGTTGGGCTGAATAGCGGTGCTCGGACTCTCCTGTTGAAGTCTGCGTATCTCTGACTGCGTTATGGCTATCTCGCATAGGGGGGGGAGACGTGGCGTTTGGCGTTAGCTGGCGCTTGCGCGGTGTAAAATTGGGCAGGTTACGGCTTATGGTGCTGCGTGTGCTAGTGCTGCGATTCTTGCTGGGTGTGCTGCTTTGGTTGAGGGCAAAACGGTAGTGGTCAGTTAGGGCCAGCTGTGGAGAGTCTAAGCGAATGAGACCAGCGTCACGAAGCTGGTCACTAATGCGCTGAATATCATTTTCTGTCCAGAAGGGGAGTAATGCGAGCAGCTTGCTCTTAGGTAGCTGCAGCCAACGAAAGCCCCCTTGCTCAGGGTTCTCAGCGTGCAGCGCATAATCACTTAGCGCTTGCAGCAGCACGGCGCACTCTAGACCTATTTGCTCGGCTAGGCGGCTTGGGATAACAATGTTGCGCTGCTGCACTAGAGAAAGTGGCATATTCATGGGGCCCGGAAATCTACATTCGAACCGCGTATTCTACGATGCGCTTCATCTCGATACCAGCCAAGAGAGTGAAAATTGACTGACAGATGACATGTCTTGAACAGATTGTAGACTATGCTGGCGATAGGTGTTTTTCCAGTTTATGGCAGTAAGCAGATGTAAGGGGGTTACCCTCTCTCTCAACTCGTTCTAGTATCATGGCGGTTGAGCTGAGTGGCGGCAGTTGACATCGCTGGTACAGTTGTCGAGTATGAGCGCGATTGATGGATAGTCTAGGGTGATTTAAGTGGCAAAGAAAAAGACGACGGCCTATGTTTGCAGTGACTGTGGTTCGGACTACAGCAAGTGGCAGGGGCAGTGTGGCGATTGTGGCGCTTGGAACACCTTGAGCGAAGTACGTATAGGTCCTGCGCCAACGACGGCAGGCGCAAGTCGTAGCGGTTATGCCGGAGTGAGTTCTGCGAAAGTAGCGACTCTTGCGGAGATCAACCTAGCTGAGATGCCGCGTATCTCCAGTGGCATGTTTGAGTTCGATCGTGTGCTTGGTGGTGGTCTGGTACCTGGCTCTGCGATCCTCGTCGGTGGCCACCCGGGGGCAGGAAAGTCCACTCTGTTATTGCAGACGATGTGCTACCTAGCGGAGCAAATACCAGCGCTTTACGTCACCGGTGAGGAGTCTTTGCAGCAGGTAGCGATGCGTGCCAATCGTTTGGGCTTGCCGACCGCTAAGCTACAGATGCTCACGGAAACTAGTGTCGAGCAGATTATTTTTGCCGCCGAGCAACATAAGCCGAAGGTGTTGGTGGTCGACTCTATTCAGACGACGCACCTGGCGGATATCAGCTCTGCTCCGGGAAGCGTATCGCAGGTACGGGAGTCGGCGGCCTATCTCACCCGCTTCGCCAAGCAGACCGGCACGGTTTTGTTTCTCGTGGGGCACGTGACGAAGGACGGTTCGCTGGCGGGACCGAAGGTGCTGGAACATATGATTGACTGCTCTATTTTATTGGAGGGCAGTAGTGATAGCCGATATCGTACGTTACGTGGGCAGAAGAATCGTTTTGGTGCGATCAACGAGTTAGGTGTCTTTGCGATGACAGAGCTGGGCATGAAAGAGGTGAAGAACCCGTCGGCCATCTTTCTCTCACGTGGCAAGGAGATTAGCTCGGGTAGCATCGTGATGGTGATTTGGGAGGGTACTCGGCCGCTACTGGTTGAGCTGCAAGCGCTTGTCGATGAGAGCCAGGGGGCAAACCCGAAACGTGTTGCTGTCGGCCTCGACCAGAACCGCTTAGGTATGTTGTTGGCTGTGTTGCATCGTCACGGTGGCCTGATGATTGGTGACCAAGACGTCTTCATCAATGTTGTCGGCGGTGTAAAGGTGCTCGAGACTGCGACCGATTTGGCGCTATTGTTGTCGGTGGTTTCGAGCTTTCGCGATAGCCCGCTGCCGAGAGATTTAGTGGTCTTCGGTGAGGTGGGGTTATCGGGTGAGATAAGACCGGTGCCTAGCGGGCAGGAGCGGCTAAGCGAGGCTGCAAAGCACGGCTTTACGCGCGCCATCGTGCCACGAGCCAATGCGCCGAGGTCGCCGATCGAGGGCATGACGGTAGTGGTTGTCGACAAGCTTAGCCAGGCGATTGAGGCGTTGAGCTAGCGGTCGAAAAGCTTTAAGAGGACTATACTTTGCCTCAGTGATGGGACCTGAGGGCGTGTCGATGCATATCGAACGGTACGCTAGATGAGTGTACAGAGCCACGATCGGCAGCGATTGAAGACGGTGCCGTTAGGGCGGGTGTTGGTGACCGGCGGAGCGGGGATGCTGGGCTCCCAGCTAGTGCAAAAATTACTGGAGAATGGTTATCGGGTGCGCTCGTTTGATCAGCAGCATCAATCTATTGAGCACCAACGGTTGGAACTTCTCGAAGGTTCGCTGAATGAACAGAGTGATTTGCAGCAGGCTTGTGAGGGGGTTGATACCGTTTTTCACGCCGCAGGTGTGATCTCGATGTCGGGACATGCGGAACTCGTTAGCGAGGAGGATCGTCGCTGTTGGCGAGTGAATGTCGAGGGCACTGATCGGCTACTGTCAGCCTGCCAACGTGCCGGCGTTAGTCGTTTTGTCTATACCAGCTCAAACAGTGTCGTCTTTGATGGTCGCGCGATCGTCGATGGTGATGAGACACTGCCCTATGCCAGCCGCCCTGGATTAGATATTTATAGTCGCAGCAAGATGATGGCTGAGCGGGCAGTGTTGGCGGCTAATGGGGTGGAGGGGATGCTGTGTTGTGCCCTGCGGCCGAGTGGCATCTGGGGTGAGGGGGACAAAGTCGTCTATAACCGTTTGATGGTGATGGCGGCGTCGGGTTGGCTGCGCTGTCGTATCGGCAGTCCGCGAGCGCGTCTCGATAATAGCTTTGTGTTGAACTTAGTGCAGGCAGAGTTATTGGCCGCCACTCATCTTTGTGCCGCGGGTGGGGCGGCGGGTCAGGCTTACTTTATCAACGACGGTGAACCGGTGAATATGATGCAGTTTGCTGAGCCGTTGTTGGCGGCGGTTAATCACCGTCTGCCTACGCTATTACTACCGGAGATGGTGTTGAAGGTGATGGTTGGATTCTGGCGGGGAATGTATGAGTACTTTGGGGGGGCGGAGCCGGTCTTGACGACGATCGCGTTGCAGCGGATTACGGTGGATAACTTTTATAGCATCGCCAAGGCGAAGCGAGAACTGGGTTATCAGCCTGAATACTCAACGGAGCGGGCGCAGGCGATAAGCATCGATTACTACAGCGCTGTCTATCACGAGGCGAAACAGGCCCGGGGGCGGGCCTGATCCGTGGGGGAGTGCTATTTTAGTTTGCGGTACTTCACTCGTGTGGGTACGAGCTCTTTGACACCGGTGCGGGCCAGTCGCTCCTCCATGTAGTCACTGAAGTTGCCCTCGTGGAAGATGGCTTTTGATTCGTCCTCATAAGCGAGAATGTGTGTGGCAACACGATCGAGGAACCAGCGATCGTGTGAGATGACCATAATGCAGCCGGGGAAGGAGAGAATGGCCTCTTCGAGGGCACGAAGGGTCTCGACATCCAAGTCGTTGGTGGGCTCATCGAGCAGTAAGACGTTGTGGCCACCGCGCAACAACTTGGCGAGATGGACGCGGTTACGCTCACCGCCAGAAAGGTCGCCAATACGCTTCTGTTGATCGGAGCCTTTAAAGTTAAAGCGACCGACGTAGGAGCGTGAGTTAATCTCATAATTCCCTACGCGAATAATATCTTGGTCGTCGGAGACCTCTGACCAGACGGTCTTGTCATCATTGAGGTCGTCACGGCTCTGATCAACCATGCCTAGGCTAACGGTCTCGCCGATACGAATGCTGCCTGCGTCAGGTTGCTCTTGGTTCATGATCATCTTAAACAGCGTTGACTTACCGGCACCGTTGCCGCCTATGATGCCGACAATGGCGCCTCGAGGTACGGTGAAGTTGAGGTCGTTGATGAGTACCTTGTCGCCAAAAGACTTGCTGACTCCTTCAACTTCGATGACGACATCACCCAATCGCGGCCCGGGTGGAATATAGATTTCTTGGGTTTCGTTGCGAACTTGGAACTCTTGCGAACTGAGCTCATCGTAACGGGCCATGCGTGCCTTACTCTTCGATTGACGGCCTTTGGCGTTGGAGCGAACCCATTCGAGCTCTGCAGCCATGGAGCGTTCGTGAGCTTTCTGCTGTTTTTCCTCCATTAGCAGTCGTTGATCCTTGGCGTTCAGCCAGTCGGAGTAGTTGCCTTCGTAGGGGATGCCGCGTCCGCGATCGAGCTCGAGAATCCAGCCTGCAGCATTATCGAGGAAGTAACGGTCGTGGGTGATGGCGACGACGGTGCCGGTGAACGTGGTGAGGAAGTGTTCCAGCCAGGCGACACTCTCTGCATCAAGGTGGTTGGTTGGTTCGTCGAGCAGCAGCATGTCAGGCTTTGATAGCAGTAGCTTACAGAGCGCGACACGGCGTCGCTCACCGCCGGAAATCTTGGTGACATCGGCATCCCAGGGTGGCAGGCGGAGTGCATCAGCAGCCACTTCGAGGGTGTGCTCAAGGTTGTGACCATCCCAAGCATTGATGATATCTTCTAGCTGTCCCTGCTCTTTTGCTAGGGCATCGAAATCGGCATCTTCTAAGGCGTATTCGGCATAGACTTGGTCGAGTCGGGCGAGGGCGTCAACGGCAGCACGAACGCCGTCTTCGACGTTGCCACGAACATCTTTAGCGGCGTCGAGTTGAGGTTCCTGAGCGAGATAGCCAATTTTTAGGTCAGCTTGCGGGCGTGCCTCACCGATGTACTCTTGATCGATGCCAGCCATGATACGTAGCAGCGTGGACTTACCCGAGCCGTTGAGACCGAGTACACCGATTTTGGCGCCGTGAAAGAAAGACAGAGAGATGTCGGCAAGAATTTGTCGTTTTGGTGGAACGATCTTTCCGACACGGTTCATAGTGTAGACGTATTGAGCCATCGATAGGTGTCCTTAAAGGATGAAAGCTGTTTTTAAACTAACTACTTAGCTGGGATTTTCGCATTATAGCAGTAGAACAATATGGCTGGAATCAATCCTGTGCTTATTAGCTCGTGATGCGGTGATTAGCTGTAAAAGATACCGTCACTGCTAGCCCCCGTCCCAGTGACTGGTATATGGTGAATGTTGCTTAGGTTGTGCAATGTATTGGCTTGGCTCAGCGCAGTTAGGGGAGGAAGCTAAGAGGGAAGCAACGTACTGAGGGGAGCTACTATTATAATAGGGCCACCTTTCTCCATGGTTGGCTTATTTCAGTGGATTGATTAAGTGGTTCCTTGCTCTCCGGGGCAGAGAGATAATAACTATAAGAATTTTGGTAGCATGCAGGATTTTTTTAATATTAGCTTAGGCTCACTAATTGCAGATCACGCGGAAGCCTTCGTGGTGACAGATGCAGGCGGTGTTGTGCTGTATCAAAACGCAGCAGCAGAGTCTCTTTTTGCGCAGCCGCTAACGGAGGGCGTGCCCAATCAGTGGCAAAATATATTTAGCCCGCAAACCTACCCGCGCTTTTTGGACAGTCTCAATTTGTTGGCTGAGGGGTGTGTGGTCGCTGAACAGATGTATAGCCTGCGAGTCAAAGAGGGCAACAGGCGCTACCTTGTCGGTAACTACCCTTTTCAGCAGGTGGGTAGTGTGGCGCAAATCATGTGGTATTTTCGTCCGTTAGTCGAAGAGCATACGGTGACCGACGTCGCGATGCAGGCCAATCGCTATAAGACACTATTTGATGTCTCCATCGCACCTCAATGGGTGCTCGCCATTGAGCCTGCTTATCATATGATGCTGGCGACGGGGATTCGTTGTCAGGCTGACTTAAAGCGACGCCTCGATAGCGATGAGCCCTTTATCGAACATTTTAGGCAGTGCATAACGCTGATAGAAGTTAATCAGTCAGCCTTGAAGTATATGGGGGCCGCATCCAGTGATAAAGTGCTTGCATTGGCCTCGTTTCCAGATCGTTACCTTAGCTACTGCGCCGCTGCGGTCGTTGCCATGATTGAGGGAATGAAGGAGTATCGCTTTGAGGTGGGTGGTGAGGGCGCGGATGGCAAGGTGTATTGCTGTAACGTCATCGCGGCGCTGCCCGAGACCGGCGATCTTGATCGAGGGATCTTGTTTACCGGTTTCGACTCTGGAAAGTTAAAAGAAATTCAGAGGGATATAGAGCATCGCGAGCGTTTCTTGTCGGCGACGCTGACTGCTGTGCCTGATCTATTATTCGTCTATGACTATCATGGTGCGAAGGTACGATTTATTAATCAATTGGCCAGAGAGCACTTCGGTGTTGTCGAGGCGGATTGTGAGCACTTAGAAGATAGAGATAGTGAGCATTACTTACACTTCGATGATCACCTAGATAGGGATGAGTTGGTCGATTTCCTGAAGAGGCTGTCCAGTGGTGAGGTGGTAGAGAAGGAGGTGAGGCTGCGTCATATTAGTGGCGAATGGCGACGCTATGCCACTCGTACCAGCGGTATTGTTAACCATCTTGGGCGCACCACCTACAGCGTCACTATTGCGACCGATATTACTGAACGGCAAAAAATTAAAGATAAGCTCGATGACCAGCAGCGCAATTATCGCCTGTTGGCAGAGAACTTTAGTGACATCATCTGTACGACTGACACCCGCTTACGTATTAACTATATAAGCCCCAGTGTTGAGAAAACCCTAGGTTTTCCCGCCAGTGAGTTTATTGATAAACAGCGCCAAATGGCGGTGCAATTCCCCGCGCTGGCACTGATTATGCGCCAGTTGGCCGATGACTTTTTTGGCTTGGTCGGTGATGAGTTTCAGCCTCTAGAAGAGCAAAGAGAGTATCTACGTTTACATGAGTTAGAGGTTGAGCACTGCCTGGGACATAAAGTGTCGTTAGAGTTGCAGAGCAGCCTAATGTGGGAGGATGATGGTCGCTTACAGGGGTTGTTGATCATCTGTCGAGATATTACTCAGCGTTTGAAGGCGGAAGATGACCGGCGCTTATCGGCTAAAGTGTTCGATAATAGCCTGCAGGGGATCTATATCACGGCGGCCGATGGAACCATCTCGCAAGTGAATAAGGTGTTTACCGAAATCACGGGATACAGTGCCGAAGAAGCCATTGGTTGTCGCCCCTCTTTTTTGTCGGGCAGCCGTCAGGCAAAGGTGAGCTTTGGCCGTACAATCGCCCCGATACTACAAAAAAATGGTTTCTGGCAAGGCGAACTGGACAGTAAACGAAAGAACGGTAAGGTCTTTCCTGCGCAGATTGGTGTGACTTCGGTATGCGGGAAGCATGGCGAGCATATTGGTTATATTACCTCCTTTAGCGATGTGACTGAGAGTAAGCGCAGTGAGGAACGTATTCGAAAGTTGGCGTTTTATGATTCGTTGACGGGGCTGGCCAACCGCAGTCTGTTTCAGGAAAAGCTGCAGTCGCGTCTACAGTTGGCTCAACAGAATGAATTGTTGCAGCCGTTACTGTTTATCGACATGGATGGATTTAAGGCGATTAATGACTCCCTTGGTCACGGTGCCGGAGACTTGCTGCTGAGTCAGGTGGGGCAGCGTTTACAGATGAGTATGGATGAGCGCAGTGATGCTGCTCGTATGGGCGGAGATGAGTTCACGGTTACCCTCGGGCAGTGCGATAACCACGACGAGGCTGTGGCGCTGTCGAAGCGTACTGCGCAGTCGTTACTGGCAATACTTTCTGCGCCGTTTTTTGTGCAGGGAAAAGAGGTTTTTCTCAGCGCCTCTATTGGCGTGGCAATCTATCCCTCCGATGGCTGTGATAGCATGACGCTACTGCAGAATGCCGATGCTGCGATGTATCATGCGAAGGCGGCGGGCAAGAATAACTATCAATACTATGCCGGGCTGATGAATAGTGCGTCACTGGATAAGCTTGAGCTGCAGAATGACTTACATCGCGCTGTCGCAGCGGGAGATTTTGAACTCTACTATCAACCGGTCGTTGATTTGTCGACGCGACGGGTGGTTTCTGTAGAGGCTTTAGTACGCTGGTTTCATCCGCAGAGAGGCAATATACGTCCGGAGGTTTTTGTGCCGCTAGCGGAGGAAGCAGGACTGATCGTCGGTGTGGGTAACTGGGTGTTGAATGAAGCCTGCATGCAGATGGCCGAATGGCGTCGAGAAGGTGTTGCCCTGCAGCGTATCGCGGTGAATATTTCGGCGCTACAGTTTTCAGAGGGGGGGCTGCTTCGTCATATTATCAACGCATTGGAAAGTAGCGGTTTACCGAGTCACTGCCTGGGATTAGAGATTACTGAAAGCTTACTGATGGAGGATGTCTCCTATACCCTTGGTATGCTGGCAGATCTGAAGGCGATGGATGTGAATGTCTCAATCGATGATTTTGGTACCGGCTACTCGTCGATGAGTTATCTGAAGCAGTTTCCAATCGATCATCTAAAAATTGATCGTAGCTTCATTGCTAACGTACTCGATAGCGAGCAGGACAAGGCGATTACTACGGCGATTATTGCCATGGCGAAAAGTTTTGATCTGTCAGTGATCGCCGAGGGGGTGGAGAGCGAGCAGCAGGCGCTTTATCTTGAGGAGCTTGGTTGTGATAGTTGTCAAGGCTACCTTTATGGTAAGCCGATGTCTGCAGAGGATATTAGTCGCTTGCTTGAGGATAGTGCGCCACTCGATCGCCAGTTACAGAAGGTTATCAGGGGTGAGTAAATCGATAAATGCTGATTGCGTGGTCAGTTTTTCCCGTGTATTTCTTGCATATTGTTTCTCTCTGAATGAGTTTTGACGGTCGCGGAGCGGGTGTGTTTTGTGTAGAATGCGCGGCTTCCACATCCTATAACGACCTTATCTTTGTAAGGGGATACAACTGATGTTTAATAAAGATATGACTATCGCAAGTTTCGACCCGGAACTGCAAGCAGCCATGGATAGAGAAGTTGTGCGTCAAGAAGAGCACATCGAACTTATCGCTTCTGAAAACTACGCTTCACCAAGGGTTTTTGAAGCCCAGGGTTCTGCGCTAACGAATAAGTATGCGGAAGGGTATCCTAGTAAGCGCTACTACGGTGGTTGTGAGCATGTGGATGTCGTTGAGCAGCTTGCCATCGATAGGGCGAAAGAGCTCTTTGATGCAGGTTATGCCAATGTCCAACCTCACTCTGGCTCTCAGGCTAACGCTGCTGTCTATATGGCACTCTGTGCGCCGGGCGACACTGTTTTGGGAATGAGTCTTGCCGAAGGTGGCCACCTGACGCACGGTTCTTCTGTTAGCTTTTCTGGCAAGATGTACAACGCTGTACAGTATGGTCTCAATGCCGAAACGGGCGAGATTGACTACGACGACGTTGAGGCAAAGGCGCTAGAGCATAAACCAAAGATGATCGTGGCTGGGTTCTCTGCCTACTCTTTGGTGGCCGATTGGGCACGTTTCCGAGAGATTGCCGATAAAGTCGGTGCTTACCTAATGGTCGATATGGCGCATGTTGCCGGTCTCGTGGCTGCAGGTGTCTATCCTAACCCAATGCCCTTTGCCGATGTGGTGACATCGACAACGCATAAAACTCTCGGTGGCCCTCGCGGCGGTCTGATTCTTACCAAAGGTGGTGATGAAGCGCTAGAGAAGAAGCTTAACTCTGCGGTATTCCCCGGCAGTCAAGGCGGCCCATTAATGCACGTTATTGCCGCTAAGGCAGTGTGTTTTAAAGAGGCGTTGTGCGACGAATACAAGAGCTATCAGCAGCAGGTCGTGAAGAATGCTCAAGCTATGGCAAAAGTTTTTATCGAGCGTGGCTATGATGTCGTCTCTGGCGGCACCAAGAACCACCTTTTCCTGCTGAGCTTAATTAAGCAGGACATCACCGGTAAAGACGCTGACGCCGCTCTTGGTTTAGCGAACATTACTGTGAATAAGAACTCAGTGCCCAACGACCCTCGCTCACCTTTCGTGACTAGCGGTCTGCGTATTGGTTCGCCATCGGTAACACGTCGTGGTTTTAGTGAGCAAGACTGTGCTGATCTAGCGGGCTGGATTGCTGATATCCTTGATAACATGGGTGATGAGTCTGTGCTGAATGACGTCAAAGGTAAGGTGTTGAGCATTTGCACTCGTCTACCGGTTTACGAAAAGTAAGCTAAAGCGATATTTAGCGTTAAAGCAAAGGCCGCAGGGTAGCACCCTGCGGCCTTTTTTGTGTTCATTGCCATTGTATTTAGTCTGCTGAACGATGGGTTAACGGCTCAGGGGAAGGCTGTGTTAGAATCAGCGCCTCTATTCATATTCACACTGTTCTGGTTTTCTATGCGCTGCCCATTTTGTTTTGAAGCTGAAACCAAGGTTATCGATTCTCGTTTAGTTGCCGAAGGCGATCAGGTGCGTCGACGCCGTGAATGCCTAAGTTGTAGTGATCGTTTTACAACTTATGAGATGGCTGAGCTGTTGATGCCTCGGATTATCAAAGGTGATGGTACTCGTGAGCCGTTTCATGAAGACAAACTACGTTTTGGCATCTTAAAGGCGTTGGAGAAACGGCCTGTTAGCATGGAGTCGATAGAGGCCGCTGTCGCGCAGATTAAGCATCAGCTGCAGGCGACTGGCGAACGAGAAATTGACTCGCGTATTGTCGGCGAAAAGGTAATGGAGCGTCTTCGTACCCTCGATCATGTGGCCTATGTACGCTTTGCCTCAGTCTACCGAGACTTCCAAGATCTAGACGAGTTCCGCAGGGAGATCGACCGTCTCTCCGCGGGAGATGAGGGCGGCAGCGATGGTTAGCCCGCTGACGATGCAGGCTTCAGAGCGTGACGACTACTACATGTTGCGCGCTATTCGCCTAGCCAGGCAAGGGCTCTATACCACCTCACCGAACCCTCGTGTCGGTTGCGTCTTGGTGCGCGACGATGAGGTTGTCGGGGAGGGCTTTCATCGGTTCGCAGGTGAGGGGCACGCAGAGGTGAACGCCTTGGCTGTCGCCGGAGAGCAGGCTAAGGGGGCGACAGCTTATGTCACATTAGAGCCCTGCAGTCATACCGGTCGAACCGGCCCCTGTTGCGAGGCTTTAGTGAAGGCCGGTGTGGTGCGTGTCGTGGTGGCGATGCAAGACCCAAACCCGGCTGTCGATGGCGGTGGCACACACTTTCTTCGGGCACATAATATTGCCGTTGTCTGCGGTGTGCAGGAGGCTACGGCACGAGCGCTCAACCCTGGTTTCATCAAGCGAATGACTAGTGGGTTGCCATTGGTTACCGCTAAGTTGGCGAT
Organism: Sinobacterium caligoides; assembly: GCF_003752585.1. Classification (NCBI taxonomy): domain Bacteria; kingdom Pseudomonadati; phylum Pseudomonadota; class Gammaproteobacteria; order Cellvibrionales; family Spongiibacteraceae; genus Sinobacterium; species Sinobacterium caligoides. The sequence continues at coordinate 769,008 of NZ_RKHR01000004.1, read as the reverse complement.
GAGTGTCGACGGTCGAACGGCGATGCAGAGTGGTGAGAGTCAATGGATCACGGGTCCTGCGGCTCGCAGTCAAGTGCAGCGATTACGTGCGCGCAGCTGTGCCATTGTTACCGGCGTCGGCAGCATATTACACGACGATAGCTCGTTGACAGTTCGTGTGTCCGAGCTGAGCTTAGACGATGCCGAACAGATCTGTCGGCGCCAGCCTCTGCGCGTTATCATGGACAGTGGTTTGCGCACCCCCGTAACGGCGAAAATTCTTCAACAGCCGGGCAGAACGGTGATTGCCTATTGTCGTGATGACCAAGAGCGTCGAGCCGCGCTGGTGGCCGCGGGAGCCGAGTTAATACAGCTACCGTGCCGTGATGATCGGGTTGATGGGCGGGCGTTGCTGCGCTGGTTGGCGAGTGAGCAACAGTGTAATGAGGTATTATTGGAAGCAGGTAGCCAGCTAGCGGGAAACTGGCTCGGGCAAGGTTTGATCGACGAACTACAGTTGTTCATGGCGGCTAAGCTGCTGGGTAGTAAGGCGCGCCCGCTGTTTTCCCTACCGTTGGATACGATGAAAGAGCAGGTTGCGTTAGATATTAGTGATATTCGTGCCGTGGGCAACGACTGGTTAATTAGCGCTAAGCCACAGATTATCGATGAGCAGTGTGCTGTAAAGGCACCCTCGGACGAAGCAGAGAGTCACTGATATGTTTACAGGTATTGTCGAAACGATGGGGACTGTCCGGCAACTGCTGCGGCGCGAAGGGGATGTTAGCTTGGAGATCGCCAGCGCTGACATGAGCCTCGATGATGTGCAGTTAGGGGACTCGATCGCGATTAATGGCGTCTGCCTTACCGTTACGGCGCTGCAAGGGACAGGTTTTTCTGCCGATGTTTCTGTTGAAACGATGGACTATACCAGTATCGGTCAACTTCAGGCGGGCAGCTCGGTTAATCTCGAGAAGGCGTTGATGCCGACGAGTCGCCTGGGTGGCCATATCGTGAGTGGCCATGTCGACGGTGTCGGTGAGGTCATTGAGCGCTTTGACGATGCTCGCTCGGTGCGCATGTGGGTCCAGGCCCCTGCAGAATTGGCTCGCTATATTGCCCATAAGGGCTCAATCACCATCGACGGCGTGAGTCTAACCGTCAATAAGGTTGATGGTGCACGCTTTGAACTTAATATTATACCTCACACCGCCGAACGTACCCTGTTGATGAGTTATCGCCCGGGGAGACGAGTGAATATAGAGGTCGATGTGATTGCGCGCTATTTGGAGCGATTATTAACAAGTAAAGAGGAGTCAGCGCCAACTGACGAGGGGATGACTCTCGCTAAACTGGCAGAAAGTGGTTTTCTAAAGTAGATTTGACGCAGCTGGGGCCATCCCGCGTTCGGTTGTAGTACAGGTTGTAGTACAGGTTGTAGTACAGGTTGTAGTACAGGTTGTAGTACAACAGACGCGCAAGGGGCACGGGCAATTATTTAAAAGTAAATGGGTATAACAATGGCTTTAAACACCGCCGAAGAAATTATTAACGACATTCGTCTCGGTAAGATGGTCATCCTGATGGATGATGAGGACCGTGAGAACGAGGGTGATCTAGTCATCGCCGCCGAATGTGTCAATGCCGCCGAGATCAACTTTTTTGCGACGCATGCACGAGGGCTGATTTGTTTGACTCTGAGTGAACAGCGCTGTGCACAGTTAGACCTACCACTAATGGTGCGGGATAATGGTGCGCAATTTAGTACTAACTTTACCTTTTCTATTGAGGCTACTAGCGGTGTCACTACCGGTATCAGTGCCGCTGATCGTGCTCATACTATTCGTACCGCGGTTGCTCGTAATGCGGAGCCGAGCGATATTGTCATGCCGGGGCACATCTTTCCTCTGATGGCTAAACCGGGCGGCGTCCTCTCGCGCGCAGGTCATACTGAGGCGGGTTGCGACCTCGCTCGTCTTGCCGGCTTTGAGCCTGCCGCAGCAATAGTTGAAATTATGAACGAAGACGGTACCATGGCGCGTCGTTCAGATTTGGAAGTGTTTGCCGTTGAGCATGACCTAAAGATCGGTACCATTGCTGACCTGATTCACTATCGCGTTGCCAATGAGAAGACTATTGAGAGAGTCAGTGTCGGTGAGATTGACACTGACTTCGGCCCTTTCAATTTGCATAGCTTCCGTGACACCAGTGAGGGAAAACTGCATTTTGCCCTCGTCAAAGGTGACATTAAGGCCGATGAGCCAACATTGGTTCGAGTTCACCTCGGCTCTACAGTACGAGACTTAATGAGTGCTAAGATCCCAGGAAAAGAGCAGGGCTGGAATGTGCGCCGTTGCTTAGAGCGGGTTGCCGAAGTAGGTAAAGGCGTGGTGCTGTTGGTTGATAACCCTGAATCACAAGAGGAGTTGTTGGCTAGTGTCGAGGTGGCATTGGGCAATCAACCGAAGCCAAAACCAGAAGGTGTTGGCACCCAGAACACCTATTTTACCGTTGGTATAGGCTCACAGATTCTGCGTGAGGTGGGTGTTGCTAAGATTCGCCTGATGGGGCCACCGATTAAGTATAATGCGATCTCGGGTTTCGACTTAGAGGTCGTCGAGTATGAGCCGGTCGAGAGAGCGGCTGAATAAAGTCAGCCTCGAACAATTAATTGATATAAAAGCTATAGTGAGAACGTGATGAAAGATATTAAGACAATCGAAGGTGATTTTGTCAGCGGTACTAAGAAGCGGTTCGCCCTCGTTGTGGGTCGCTGGAATAGTTTTGTCGTAGAGAGCATGTTGGAGGGCGCTATTGATTATTTACTGCGTCACGGCATCGACAAAGATGATCTCACTATCATCCGCTGCCCCGGAGCTTTTGAGATTCCATTAACGACCAAAAAAGTCGCTCAAACGGGTAAGTTTGATGCGGTCATCGCATTGGGAGCTGTGATTCGTGGTGGCACACCACACTTCGAATACGTCTCTGGTGAGTGTGTTAAAGGTTTATCACACGTGAATCTAGAAAGTGAGATTCCGGTAACCTTTGGTGTTTTGACTGTCGATACTATCGAGCAGGCGATTGAAAGAGCGGGAACAAAGGCGGGCAATAAGGGTGAGGAGGCTGCTGCCTCTGCACTTGAAATGGTCAGCTTGCTGGATCAGCTGTAAACCCTAAACTGTAGATAAGGCTGGGCACGTTGCCCGGCTGTTTGATTGAGAGTATTCATGAGCAAGCAAACTAACGGCACCCCTAAGCCACCGCTATCGCAAACTCGCCACAAGGCGCGTCATTATGCGATGCAGGCGCTCTATCAATGGCAGATGGCCGGCAGTGCCGTGAATGCTATCGAGGCTCAGTTCCGTGCCGAGTACGATATGAGTAAAGTGGATGTACATTACTTCCATGATCTATTGCACGGTGTGCCAGCGAACCTAACTGAGATAGAGGCCCTGTTTGAGCCGCTGCTCGATCGTAAGCTAGCTGATATCGACCAGGTAGAGATGGCGTTATTACGTTTGGGCACCTACGAGTTGCTGAAACGCATCGATGTGCCCTATAAAGTGGTGATTAACGAGTCCGTTGGTTTGGCGAAGAAGTTTGGCGCTGCCGACAGTCACAAATATGTCAACGGAATCCTTGATAAGCTCGCTCAGCAGTTACGCCCAGACGAGTGTGCGGCAAGCTAAAGCAGTGGCTGCGTGATCATTTGCGTAATATTGTTAAAGAATAAGCCTCTCCATGAGGCTTATTTTATTTGTGGCAAACCTTTTTCTGAGAGTGGCTGAGTAATCCAGCATGAACGAGTTTGATTTGATCGCACGCTTCTTTCGACGTCAACATGATGGCGAGGGGGTGGTGCTCGACAACGGTGATGATTGTGCGGTGCTCGATATAGAGCCCGAACAGCAGCTTGTCGTTTCAATTGATACGATGGTTGCTGGTGTGCACTTCCTCGCTAGTATGCCGTCTAGAGACCTTGGCTACCGTGCGTTGGCGACGGCGTTGAGTGACTTAGCGGCAATGGGCGCGCAGCCGCGTTGGTTTACTTTGGCGTTGACCCTTCCTGCGATTGACGAGGCTTGGTTGGCTGGTTTTAGCGAGGGCCTGTTCGAGCTGGCCGATAAGCATCAGATGGCGTTGATTGGCGGCGATACGACCCGCGGTCCGCTGACGATCTCTATACAGGTGCATGGTGTTGTTACACGAGGGCAATATCTTTCTCGTGCAGCAGCGGAAGAGGGTGATATTATTGCCGTAACGGGAAGTCTAGGTGATGCCGCTGCCGGTCTACGCGTTGCACAGCGACAGTCACTCGCAGAGACGGCAGAAGAAGCTTTTCTTTTGCGGCGTTTTGAGCGACCAACGGCACGTATTGAGGAGGGCCTGCTGCTCCGAGACTATAGTCGTTGTGCTATCGATATCTCCGATGGTTTGTTGGCTGACCTCGGTCATATCTGTGCTGGCAGCGGTCTTGGTGCAGAAATTGAGGCGGCATTGTTGCCCTGTTCTAGCGCGTTATCCACGGTTAATAGTAATGAGCGGCTAGAGTTTCAGTTACGCGGTGGTGATGACTATGAGCTATGCGTGACCGTAGCACGGGAAAATTGGTCAACGCTAGCGGCGCAATTCTCGTCTCGAGATTGGCCGCTGACCAAGATAGGGCGTATGGTCGCTGGCAGTGGTGTTTGCGTGCATGATGGCGATGAGGCTCTTTCTGCCTTGCCTATGAGTGCGAACGGCTTTAAACATTTCTAACAGGTGTATTGAAAGCATGAGTAACGAGGAATCGGTCACGCAGTCAGAGTCAGAACTGCCGCTACCGCATAACAATTTTGTCCACTACGCGGCTTTTGGTTTTGGTAGCGGCATGGCGCCGAAGGCGCCGGGTACCTTTGGTACAGTAATGGGGGTGTTCATTTATGTTGCGCTATTGCAGGGCTGGTCACCCTGGTGGTACTTGATCATGCTGCTGAGTACGACTGCTGTAGGCATCTACCTTTGTCATCGTACTGCGGCGGAGCTGCAGGTGCATGACCATCCCGGTATTGTTTGGGACGAGTTTGTCGGCTACTGGATTACCATGTTTCTAGCGCCGTCAGGTTGGTTGTGGATCGTCTTGGGTTTCGTCTACTTTCGCTGTTTTGATATTCTAAAGCCCTGGCCGATCAGCTGGTTGGATAAAAGGGTTGAGGGTGGCTTTGGCATTATGGTCGACGACATATTGGCGGGTGTCTTTGCCATGCTTTTATTGCAGTTGACGGCGCTGCTGGTTCTTTAAAACCCTCGAACGGGCGAATAGCGTGGCTATTAGGCCGCTTAAAGTGTGAACAGCGGTTGTTTTTTGCTATCCTTCGCCCCCCAATAGTTTTGTTAAAGGAAGTCTCCGTGTCACGGCCGATCCCTACTAAAGAAATCATCGAAGTCACCTCTGTCTTTTTAGAGGTTAACTACCCTCATCTATTCGGTGAAGAGGTCGCGCCCTTGGCGATAGGTATCTACGAGGAGCTTTGTACCCGTCATCCAGAGTTGGTTGATGCTTTTGAGTATTACTTATCCAAGCATACCCGTTCTAGCAAGTACCATCGTGCCGTGTGGAATGATGGCGAGCCGCGGATGCGTGTCAGCCTCGATCAGGAGGAAACGACTGAGATTACGCCTGCCGAGATGCGCCTGTCGGGCATTGTATTGGCAGGCCGAGGCGTTAAGAGTGATAAGTTGAAGGCGCTGATGCAGGAAGTGAATCAGAAGAAACGGCAGAAGGCGGATAATCGTAAGCGTGAGATGGAGCTGCAGAAACAGCAGAAGCAGCAATTTATGCTGTTGGGTAGCGAAATTAAGCGGCTAGCAAAGAAAGGGCTGGATGCCGCAGAGATTAAAAAGAAAACAGGTACGACGCTGTCAGAGCGAGCTATCGCTAAATTTGTTGCCAGCCAATAGCGTTGATTCGGTAGGGTGAGGCTAGAGCAGCCTCACTCAGTTCCTTCTGCCCCCTTTCAATAGATCAATTTTCAAGCGCTGTTGTCGTTCTACCTGCCTCTGTAAACCCCAGTTACCACTAGGTATATTTCTCACCGAATAGGTAAAAACACTTATCTTGATTTGTATCACTTGCCGACTACGGGAATTTACGTATACTGGCCACACATAAAGACAACAAGCTCTAAAAAATAACAACTTTCAAAAAATAACAAGCTTTAACATAATAATAATAAAGCAAATTAATAAGAATGACTAAAATAACGACCCTGTGATGTTGGAAGGCCATCGTTGTTTATAGATTGTTGCGGTAGAAAATCTACCAAGATAGATTAGCCTGATGGGCCGCAGCAATCTTATCTCTATTTTTCGTTCCCCCCCCCCTTGCCGAACAGGCTGAACCTTTTCGTATATTTATCTTGTAGGCTACTCATACCTCCCCCGCTGCTGTTATGCAGCAAGCTATCATGCTTAGCGTTGCCGCTGTTCTACTGGCATTACTCCGGTCTATGCAGGACCTGCCGTGTCCGGTAAAAGGACATCACAGATCGCCTGTAATTCGTTCGCTGATATCGCGGAAGGAGCTGACGGTTAGAGGGCAAAGTTATCCCTGAGCATCTTCACCATGAGGCGTGTTCTTTCCGGCAAGTAGGCTTGAGCGGGATAGATTAAGCTGATGCTGGGTGGTGTTAGCTGGTCGGCGCAATCGATGTTAGATAGCGCGCCACTAGCGAGATCCTCTTCAATCATCGAGGTCGGGAGTATTGCGATGCCTTGGCCAGCCTTTGCCAGCTGATGCAAGAGTCGTAGGTCGTCGCTAAATAGCCGGTAGTTACGACATTCAGGCATGAGACTGCGAGTGTAACGACTGGCAAGAAAGTCGTAGTCAGCGAGTTCTGCCAGTGCTTTTGGTCTTCCTTTCTTGCTTAAATAGCAGGGTGAGGCGACTAAGGTGTAAGGGAATTGAATCAATGATTGCTGTACGTAATCGTCGTGTAGGCTGTCGATGAAGCCGGGGAGTAATTGTAGGTCGGTGTTGCTGCGGCGTAGGTCGATGGCGCTTTTTTCGTGTTCTATTTCTAACTGTACCTGCGGATACAAACTGATGTACCGCTCAATGGTGTCGGCGAAAAACTCGGTAACACCAAGGGTAGGGGGGATGGCAATACGCATTAGGCCTTTTGGTGCCGTTCCCCTCTCGACCATCAGCTCAGTGGCGGCCTGTAGGGTATTGAGAGGAGATTCGATTTGACGGTAGAGCCAGCGCCCCTGTTCGGTGAGCTCGATATGTCGTGTCGTGCGTATTAGTAGTTGGTAGCCCAGTGCATGCTCTAAAGCCTGTAGTCGGCGACTGATTTTAGAACGCTGCATATTGGTGGCGGCGGCAGCGGCGCTAATGCCCTGGTGGCGAACAGTCAGGGCAAAAAGGTTGAGGTCATCGAGACTGGTCATGTGGCTTCCTACGAGGGCGGCAGTCTATATTGTCCTATTAGTAGGTCGCAAGCGACTTGTTTTACACTCTATATGCCACTTTTTTGATTCGTTACACTAGCCTGCTATTGGATAAACACAGGATATTACTATGCAGGCTGCAGAGGCGCGCTTTCGTCGCTGGATGACGACATTGTTACTGTTTTTTGTGCTCGTAGGAAGCTACTTTGTGCTTGCTGATCGCTACGCTCCGATGACGACAGAGAGCCGGGTGCAAGGGTTTGTAGTACCGTTAGCGACAGAAGTTTCGGGGCATATTACAGCGGTCTACAGCGAAAATAATCAAGCCGTTAAGGCAGGTGAACTGCTCTTTAGTATCGATGATACGCACTACCGTCTAGTTCACGAAAGAGCGCAGCTGGCACTGCGTCAAGCCTACGAGCAGGAGGCGGCGCGCTACGCAGATGTTACCGCCGCGAAGGCGAAGATTGAGACGTATAGAGTCACGGCGGATAATGCAATGCGCGACTTTAAGCGTATCGAGCGTCTTGCACGTAGTGGCTCGGTATCCAAGTCGCAGTTCGATAATGCAGAGAGCAAGCGAGACGCAAGCGCGGCAAACCTACGTGCCGCACGTGCACAGCTGCGTGCCTTAGAGGTACGGCTGGGTGACGGTATTGGTCATAGCAGTGTGGTGCTGGCTGCACAAAACGCTTTAGCTCAAGCTAAGTGGGACTTGTCGCGTACGCAGGTGTTAGCACCTAGCGACGGCGTAGTGAGTAACTTGCAGCTGCATGAGGGAGCTTTTGCTAGCGCTAATCAGCCAATACTCACCTTCATCCCTGCGGATTCGCTATGGTTGGTGGCGGATTTTCGTGAAAAGGCGACGGCTTTGATGAAGCCGGGTGAGACGGCGGAGGTGGCCTTTGATGCACTACCCGGTAAGGTCTTTACGTTGTCTTTGCTGAGCCGCGATTTTGGTGTCGCTTCTGCACAGCAGCAGGCCAATGGCCGCTTGTCAGCGGTTGAGACGAGTAACCGCTGGGTGAGAGATGCACAGCGTGTGCGGGTGAACCTTGAGAGCGAGGAGGCCCTTCCAGCGAACTTGTTCGTTGGTTCTAGGGCGACCGTCGTCGTCTACACGGAAAGCCATTCACTATTTACTTGGCTGGCCGAGGGGATGATTCGCCTGATTAGCATCGCCCACTACCTGTATTAGGCGTTGACGATGAAAGCGTACCGAATTTGGTTTTCCTGTGTGCTGAGTCTGACGCTGAGCCTGTTTTTTGGTTGGACGAACACGATGTTTGTGTGTTTGCTGCCGATGCTCATGTTATCGAGGCTGGTGCGCTGGAATAGCGTGATGTTTGCGCAAATGGTGTTGGCGGTATTCTGGGTTGGGATAGAAACTAACGTAATTCTTGGTTTCTTACAGCCTTATCCGCTATTGATGTCCATCGCGGTCGCTATTATGTTGCTGTCGAAGTGTTATGCTATGCAGCATAAGGCCAGCTCACTCTTTGGCACCATTGGCCTGCTATTTGGCTCGGTCATTATTAATATCGGCAGCTACCCCGGCGTTGACTTAGAGAACTTCACCGTCGGTTTTTGGCAGGCGAGCTGGGTGGCGGTAGTGGTTTGTGCCTTGGCGTTTTATATTTTTCCCGAGCCGATTGCAGAAAATGAACCTGTAGAGCTAGAGGTGCGAGAGGCGACCTCGGAGCAACTGTGGCAGCAAACAGTATTGGGCTGGCTGGTGGCAATGGTTATTTTTTTCATTTTTCAAATAGCGCATCTCAATGACTCACTGTCTGCTCAAGCAAGTATGCTGATCATATTGTCGCCGATGACCCTGGTTGGGTCGCTGCAGGCAGCAAAGATACGAGTGATGGGAACTCTCTACGGCTGTTTGGCAGCATTATTGATTCAGCTGGGGCTTAGTGCTTGGTACGATAATATCGTGCTGTTTGTGCTGGCTTACGCCATTGCGGCAGCCTTATTTAGTCATTGGCTTGCAGGGGATGCAGTACGCGTCGGCATCGGTTTTTCGGCGATGTCTGCGCTGATCGTGCCGCTGACCAGTAGTCTTGTACCAGGGCAACAAGACGCTGTTTACGCGATTTTCTATCGTCTGTCATCGATCCTCTGCGCGGTGGCGATTACCTCGCTGCTGATCTGGTTGGTGCACCGAGGCCTGCAGCGAGCGCGATGGCGTCGTGGGAGTCAGGATGAACTTGATATCGTTAACGTACCCTAAAGCAATGATAGTAATCTTCGTTGTATGAATTGCGCGCTTGCGAAAAGTAAGTAGAGCTTTTAGAATTGCCAGCAACTTGTCGGGGTGCTAACAAGTCACAGGCTTTAAATGGTCTGTTGTCTTCTTTTAGCTGAGAGCTTACCCGTTGAACCTGTTAGGTTAATACCTGCGGAGGGAACAAGGTCGGTGACTTTCTCTACTACTTCACCGCAATCCTACTACCTTATGTTTGACGTGTGATGCTGCCCTGGCGTTTAATCGCGGCAATATAAGGCAGCATTATGACCGTCAGTAAGCTCAGCAATACCGCTCGTGTGGATGAAGCTTCAATCCAGCCCTTTCCTAATTCAGAGAAAACCTATATCGAAGGCTCTCGCCCAGATATTCGTGTGCCGATGCGTGAGATTTCGCTGACGGCGACGACGGTTTCTAACCCAGATGGTAGCACTCGTCTTGAGCCTAACGAGGCGGTACGAGTCTATGATACCTCTGGCGTTTACTCTGATCCTGAAGTCAGTGTCGACATTCGCCAAGGGCTCGAGGCAATGCGCAGTAGCTGGGTGCTTGAGCGTGATGACACGGAAGAGCTGCCGGGCGATAGCTCTGACTACGCCAAGCTGCGTGCCGCAGATGATAGCCTTGATGGGCTGCGCTTCGACCTGAAGCGGACGCCTCGCCGTGCTAAGCCGGGCAAGAATGTCAGTCAAATGCACTATGCGCGACAGGGCGTTATCACGCCTGAGATGGAATATATTGCGATTCGCGAGAACATGACGCTGCAGCATTTGAAAGAGCAGGGGCTGGTCAATGAACAGCACCCTGGCGAAGCCTTTGGTGCCGAAATTCCCGATGAGATTACCCCGGAGTTTGTGCGCAGTGAGGTCGCCAGGGGGCGAGCGATTATTCCTTGTAATATCAATCACCCAGAGTCAGAGCCGATGATTATCGGCCGTAACTTTTTGGTGAAGGTGAATGGCAATATTGGTAACTCTGCCCTAGGTTCTTCGATCGAGGAAGAGGTGGCTAAGCTGAGCTGGGGTATCCGCTGGGGTGCCGACACCATGATGGATTTATCCACAGGTAAGAATATCCATGAGACACGCGAGTGGATCATTCGCAACTCACCAGTACCGGTAGGTACAGTGCCGATCTATCAGGCGCTTGAGAAGGTTGATGGTGTTGCTGAAAACCTCACCTGGGAGGTCTTTCGCGATACGTTAATTGAGCAGGCTGAGCAGGGTGTTGACTACTTTACTATTCATGCCGGTGTGTTGTTGCGTTATGTACCAATGACGGCGACAAGGGTGACAGGTATTGTTTCTCGTGGCGGCTCGATCATGGCTAAGTGGTGTCTCGCTCATCATGAAGAAAACTTTCTCTATACACATTTCGAAGAGATCTGTGAAATCTGTAAACAGTATGACGTCGCCTTCTCCCTTGGCGACGGTTTGCGCCCAGGCTCTATCGCCGACGCCAACGATGCCGCACAGTTTGGTGAGCTGGAGACGCTAGGGGAGCTCACTAAAATAGCTTGGCAGCATGATGTGCAGGTGATGATCGAAGGGCCGGGCCATGTGCCGATGCACATGATCAAGGCCAACATGGAGAAGCAGCTTGAGCACTGCGATGAGGCGCCGTTCTACACCTTGGGTCCATTGACGACTGATATTGCACCTGGCTACGACCACATCACTTCCGGTATTGGCGCGGCGATGATCGGTTGGTATGGCTGTGCCATGCTCTGTTATGTGACACCGAAGGAGCACCTTGGTCTACCCAACAAAGACGATGTTAAGACGGGCATTATCACTTATAAGCTAGCCGCCCATGCCGCGGATCTAGCCAAGGGGCATCCTGGTGCGCAGGTACGAGATAACGCACTCTCAAAGGCGCGCTTTGAGTTCCGCTGGGAGGATCAGTTTAACCTCGGTCTAGATCCGGATACTGCACGCAGCTACCACGATGAAACGCTGCCGAAAGAGTCGGCGAAGGTGGCGCACTTTTGCTCTATGTGTGGCCCGAAGTTTTGCTCGATGAAAATTTCGCAGGAAGTGCGAGACTACGCTTCGGCCCAGGGTGTTGAGGTGCGTGGAGAGACGATTAAGGTGTTAGACCTAGACGCAGAAATGCAGAAGAAATCGGAAGAGTTCAAGCAAGCCGGTAGCGAGATCTACCAGAAGGTTTAACAGCTTGCTTTAGCTGGGCTGTGTCGTCTTAACGACGCAGCTCTTTCCTCGTGTTACATCCTCGTCGTTAGGGCGAGGAGGAGCTCTTCGATGAAGATAGGAATTGCAGGCGCAGGAATTGTAGGTCGCCTCAGTGCCTTGCTGTTACAGCAGCGTGGTCATCAAGTGACCTTGTTTGATCGAGATGGTATCGATAACGGTAGTGCCTGCAGCTATACCGCTGCGGGGATGCTGACACCGGTGAGTGAGTCGGATGTTTATGAGCCCTTAGTGTATGCCCTAGGTCAGCGCTCGTTGCGGCGCTGGCCGGAGCTTGTCCAGCAGATCAACGGTGAGGTGTTTTATCACACGGGTGGCAGCCTGGTGGTGGCACATCGTCAGGACCAGGCTGATTATCATCGCTTCCTGCAGGCGGTCGAGAGCAATGCGCAGCCAACGGCTGAGCAGATGACGATGCTTGACCAGGCCCAGTTAGCAGAGCTTGAGCCGGAGTTGGCGGCACGTTTTCACCGTGCGGCCTATATGCCCGGTGAGGCGTGGTTGTGTCCTTGCTGTGTGATGCCGACGCTCGGTGATCAATTGGTTGCCGCTAAGGTACCTTTTCATACTTATAGCGAGATCGCAGCAGTAACGGGCAATGAGGTGGGCGGTGAGATTGTTGTTGCCGGGCGTAGCGGTGAACGTCGCCACGCGTTTGACTGTGTCATCGATAGCCGTGGTCTAGGTGCTCGAGAGGCCTTGCCTGCGTTAAGAGGTGTACGTGGTGAGATCATTTGGGTGCGAGCCCCTGGGGTGAAAATTGATCGCCTCGTGCGTTTGATGCACCCGCGTTATCGTATCTATATTGTGCCGCGACGGGATGACCTTTATCTGATTGGCGCTACGCAGATCGAGAGTGAGGATCGCAGTGAAATCAGTGTGCGCTCAAGCCTTGAACTACTCTCGGCGGCATATAGTGTCCACCCGGGATTCGCCGAGGCGCGGGTGATCAAGACTGACGTTAATCTACGCCCAGCCCTGCCGGATAATCAGCCGAAGATTTTTAGTGCAGGGAAGGTGCTGCGGGTCAACGGCCTCTTTCGTCACGGTTACATGATGGCGCCGGCGATTTGCGATGAGCTGGTGGCGCGTATCGAGCAAGGTGAGGGCTACCAATCTGACTTTGCTGAATTATTCACGCAAGATAAGCCCTATGCCGGCGCATAGTCGTGCATCGATAGAGGGAGAATGATGGTGGAAATATTTGTAAACGGTGAGCGCAAGCTTATCGATAGCGGCATCGATATTGGTCAGGCATTGTTGGCTTGGGGCTATGATACGGCGCATAAGATCGCAGTGGCGGTGAATGGTGAGTTTGTTCCCCGTAGCTTGTATGGGCAGAGAGTACTCATCGCAGATGACCGGGTTGATGTCGTTAGCCCAATTTCAGGAGGGTGAGATGCAGACACTTTCGGATACGTTCAAACTATTAGGGCGTGAGTTACAGAGCCGCTTATTTATTGGTAGCGCGCTTTATCCCTCACCAAAAATTATGTGTGAGGCTATTAAGGCTTCGCAGTCGCAGGTGGTGACGGTCTCACTGCGTCGTCAGGCGGCGCAGTCGGGTAGTGATGGCGAGGCATTCTGGCAGCAGATTAAAGCGTTAGATGTCGCCGTGCTGCCGAATACGGCAGGCTGTTCGACGGTAAAAGAGGCCGTTAATACCGCCTTAATGGCACGAGAGGTGTTCGATACCAACTGGATTAAGCTGGAGGTGATCGGTGACGACTATAACCTACAGCCCGATCCGTTCGCGCTGTTGGAGGCGACGAAAGAGCTCGTCTCGCAAGGCTTCGATGTATTTCCCTATTGCACCGATGACCTGGTTCTCTGCACTAAGCTGGCGGAAGCCGGCTGCACGATTTTGATGCCTTGGGGGGCGCCCATCGGCACAGGACAGGGGTTATTAAACCCGTACGCCTTGCGTACCATTCGTCAGCGCTTACCGGAGCTGACACTTGTCGTTGATGCCGGTATCGGCTTGCCTTCACACGCCAGTGCGGCGATGGAGATGGGCTACGATGCGGTGTTGCTCAATAGTGCGGTGGCGCTAGCGCAGGACCCGGTGGTGATGGCGCAGGCCTTCGCGGCGGCAGTAGCCGCTGGGCGTGCGGCCTATCGTGCCGGTGCGATGCCGGCGCGGGATACCGCGGCACCGAGTTCGCCGGTAGTGGGTGTGCCGTTTTGGCACAATGATTGATGACTTATTACTTTTTGAGACGCGTGCTATGACCGAGCTAAAAAAGCCTATTGTGTGGACGATTGCAGGCTCAGACAGCGGTGGTGGTGCCGGCATTCAGGCCGATCTGGCTACCTTTAACGATTTTGCCGTACATGGCTGCTCCGTCGTTACTGCGTTGACGGCGCAAAACTCTGTTGCAGTGACAGCCATTGCTGTTACGGATACTGATCATGTGCGGGCTGAAATGAGCACCCTGAGCGATGATTTACCTGCACAGGCGATCAAGCTAGGGATGCTGGCCAATAGTGAGATCATCGGCGCGGTAGTCGAGCAACTTAGCTGGCTCAATGTCCCGGTAGTCTGTGACCCGGTGTTGATGGCGAGTAGTGGTCGGCCACTGTTAGATGAGGCGGCAAGGGGGGGGCTGTTGCATCAGCTGTTTCCCTGTTGCACTTTGATTACACCGAATATTCCTGAGGCAGAGATGCTGACCGGCTTGGTGGCGAGCAAGCCTGGCGATATTGAACAAATGGCGGCACAGCTGCTCAGTAGTGGTACCAAGGCGGTGCTCATTAAAGGCGGACACAGTAGCTTTAGTGGCCAATACAGCGATAGTGCTGATCGTTATTGTTGTGATTATTTTAGCGATGGCCAGCAGAGTTTTTGGCTGCAGGGCGATCTCATCGACAATGATAACAATCACGGCAGTGGCTGCACTTTGGCATCGGCGATTACGGCGCTGTTGGGGCAGGGTTATCCGCTCGAGGATGCGGTCTGTGTCGGTAAGTTTTATATCACTGAGGGTATTGTCGCGGGGCAGCGTCTAGGGCAAGGGCATGGCCCGATTGGGCACCAGGGTTTCCCGTCGAAGCTTGGCCAGTTGCCCAGGCTCTTTAAGTCATATCCGGATACTCTAGCGTCGTCTTTGCCTAAAGAGGTGGCGAAACTGGGGCTCTACCCGGTGGTGGATAGTGTGGCATGGATAGCGCGCTTGCTGCCGCTGGGGGTGAAGACTATTCAGCTGCGGGTGAAGGACTTACAGGGTGAGGCCTTGAGCGCTGAGGTGGCTGCCGCTGTTGAATTGGCGAAGCAGCACGATGCTCGCCTTTATATCAACGACTACTGGCAGCTGGCGATTGAACACGGCGCTTACGGGGTGCACCTAGGTCAGGAGGATCTTGATGATGCCAGTGTCGAGGCGATTGCGCAGGCGGGGCTTCGCTTGGGGGTCAGCACACATTGTTGGTCAGAGTTGTGCCGGGCGCATGCGATAGCGCCGAGTTATATTGCCATTGGCCCTATCTATGACACAACGACGAAACAGATGCGCTTCGGTCCGCAGGGACTTGAGCAGCTGACGCAGTGGCTTGAAGTTTTGCAGCCAGGTTATCCGGTGGTGGCGATTGGCGGTATCGATTATACGCGGGCGAAGCTCGTGCAGCAGACGGGTGTTGGCAGTATTGCCTTAGTCAGTGCAATTACCCAGGCAGAAGATTGGCAGGGCGCAACGGAGGCACTTCTCGCTTTAGTGGGCGCAGGTAGTGGGGCTCCATCACAGTAAAAGACGGGTAACCATAGAGCACAAAAAAGCCAGCATGATGCTGGCTTTTTATTACAACCTAGATGAGCAGCTTCCTGCTCGTTCATAGGTCTAGAGGTATACTCTTAGAAGCGTAAGCGGATACCCAAGCTGGTGTTCAACACGTCGCTGTCAAACTCAGTGTTCTGCTCTTGGTGGTCGCTATTGTCTTCACCGCTGTAGGCGAACTGCATCGCCTCGAGGTAGATCTCAGCGTTAGGTACGACGGCATAAGATACGCCGGCACCGTAGTAAGGAGTAAAACCGTTGTCCTCGAGAGTGGTGCTGCCAGACTCATCAGGATTCTCGTGATCTTCCCAAGCAACCTTGAGGTTGTTGCGTGACTGTGCTGCACCGAGCTTACCGTAGAGCTTCCACGACTCTCCTAGAGGTAGAGTACCGACGGCGGCGACACCGAAAGCACTGCTGTCAGAGCTGCTCTTGTAGTTTCTGCCGTTGGCTGTTTGCTTGCCATCGACGCTACCGAAGTCGTAGTAGCTGGCCTCTAGGCCGAAGAAAGTGTTGAACTGATAGCCGGCGGTGATGTTGTAACCGGTTGCGGCCTCTTCGAGGTCATCAGAATGGATACCGTTCTCTTTTATTGAGGCGGTGTGGTCAGCGTAGCTGACGGCGCCGCTAGCATAGAAACCCGAGTCGGCAAGCACTGCGGCGCTGCTGGCGAGAGTTACAGGTAGGATGAGGGCGGTTAGTACTTTTTTCAAAGTGTCACTCCTTGCGTTCGAATAATTAGGCTAACTGTTTAGCTGAGCCCTATTATGCGCGTTTATTACCAAACGTTTATTCGTAGCTGCCGCAGATTGGCCAGTATATTTACCTAGCAAATCATGGGGGACTAGCTATCTATTGGTTGATTTTAGATCAACATGTCTGTTTTGTAATGTTTTGCAGGGATTTATAATCATCGGCGATTGTCGTTGATTATCGGTGAACTGGCTTAAAATGTGATGAGCCGCACAAACTGTCTCCGCCTCATTGCTCGAGAGCTGAGGCGGTGCTCTGTTCGTCTAATAGACTTTTTTGCTGTTTTCGGGGCGGCTTTTGAAGCGACGATGTACCCACATGTACTGTTCTGGGTGTTGCCTGATCGTGTGCTCTAGATGAGCGTTGATGTTTGCACAATCAGCGAGGGTGTCGTTTCCGTTGATGTTTGAGCCGTCAGTAAAGTGGATATGATAATGGCCTTGTTTATCTCGGTAGTGGTGGCAGTGGATAACTGCAGGTGCGCACTGTTTTATCATTCTGCTCGGCGCCTTGATCGTGGCGGCCTTGACGCCGAAGAAGTCGACAAACTCAGAGTGTTTAGCACCGTAGTCTTGATCGGGGGGGTACCAGAGGGTGTGACCACTCTTTAGGCTCTTGTAGACCCCGCGCATGTCGCTCTGTGGAATGACCTGACCACCGCTGAGAAAGCGTTGCCTGCTTGTCGTCATAATATGTTCGATGACGGGGTTCTTCTGTTGACGATAGATGGCGTCGTAACGGCAAAATAATGAGAGCAGGCTCGCCGAGAGGTCGAGCGTGGTGTAGTGACCGCCTAGCATCAGTACACCATTACCTTTTTCGGCGGCCTGGTGTAGCACATCGATATTGTGGGTGGTGACGCGATGACGGAGTTTTTCCGGGGCGGTGAACCAGGCGTTGGCCGTCTCGATTAAACCGATAGCCTGAGCCTCAAACGTCTCCTTGAGTAGTTGGCGTTGTGCCTGTTCGGATAATTCGGGAAAGCAGAGTCGCAGGTTGGTTGCTGCAATATGCTTTCGTCGCTTTGCAACGATGAGCAGCAGCCGCCCTAAACCTCTACCTAAGGTAAGTTGTAATGGGTAGTAGAGCAGGGTGATGAACTTTAAAATTCCCATTGCAAGCCACGTTGGCCAGTAGCAGATATGGTAGCGCGAGGCTGTGTTTCTACGATGATTACTATTCGACACGATATATTAGCGATTGTGAAAAAGGAGGCCGAGTGTAGCATGACAGATAGTTGGGCGTTTATACTATCGATCACTCGCGTATAAAATCTAATAACAATTACATATGGGCCAGTTTTTTCTCGCCCTGATGCTCTTCAATAGGAAGCTAGTCGATGAAATTATTCCAAGGATGCTGGAATCTGCCGCAGTTGAGATGTGCTGTATTGCTGTGTGCGTTTTTGTCTTTACTCCCCGTATCGGCAAGTTGGGCTGCTCCCAGTGTACAAGTGAAGGGGTTGTTTAAGGGGGGGGCAATACTTGATATTGGCGGTAAGCAACGCATGATGCGTACGGGGCAAACGAGCCCAGAGGGCGTTACCCTTGTTGCGGCTAATATGCAACGTGCGAAGCTGCTCATCGATGGAAAGAACTACGAGTTAGGTCTGAGCCGTCGCATCAGCAACAATTATGTGAAGCCGGAAAGCATCAAGGTGGCTATCAAGAATAACGGATATAATCAGTTTGTTACCCCCGGCAGTATTAATGGTCGCCCGGTGAGCTTTCTCGTTGATACCGGTGCGACCTCCGTTGCGATGAGTGCTGCGATGGCGCGCCACCTAGGCATTAACTACGAGGCGGGGAAACCCATCAAAATTGGTACTGCCGGGGGGGTTGTTGATGGCCATATAATAAGACTCAATAGTGTCAGTGTGGGTGGTATCAGAGTGAGCGGTGTGGAAGCCGCGGTGAGTGATGCTGGTTTGTCAGAAGTACTGCTGGGAATGAGTTTTTTAAGTCACGTGCAGGTTAGCCATGAGAATGGTGTCATGTATTTAACGAAGTAAGCGTTTGTAGTAGGTAGTAATCAGTGCTCGGCGTTAGCTACTGAGGTGCTTTACTGGTAGAATGCGTCCCCTTCATTTTAGACAGGCTGAGGAGTTTTAGGATGCCGGTCCGTTACATCGAGTCATCTAAGTTGCCTACCCAGTGGGCCGTATTTGAGATGCATGGCTTTGAAGATATTGACAACAATAAAGAGCATATTGTCTTATCTTTGGGTGATATCGCCGACGGTGAGCCGGTGCTAGCTCGCGTGCACTCTGAATGTTTGACAGGAGATGCGCTGTTTAGCCTGCGCTGTGATTGTGGCTCGCAACTGCAGGCGGCGATGCAGGCGATTGCCAAAGAGGGACGTGGTGCGATTCTCTATCTACGACAAGAGGGACGAGGCATTGGTCTGTTGAACAAGATCAAAGCCTATAAACTGCAGGATCAAGGCGCTGACACCGTGGAAGCTAATGAAGCCCTAGGTTTTGGTGCCGATATGCGTGATTATAGTATTTGTCGTGAGATGTTGGATCACCTACAGATTGGCGCGGTGCAGTTGATGACTAATAATCCACGCAAAGTGAAGGCCTTGCAGGATATGGGGATTAATGTCGTTAAACGCATTCCACTGCGTACCGGTGAAAACTCTCACAATGAAAAATACCTTGCGACGAAAGCGGGTAAACTCGGTCATATGATGGATGATTAGTGCTTTTAAGCAGATAGAAAAAAGGCCGCTACTAGCGGCCTTTTTTCTATCTACGGCCGCCTAAACAAGCTTTTCTAGACGGCTGCGGATGCTTTGGCAAATCCCCTCGCTATCTAAACCCATCTCCATGAGTAGGGCTTGATGATTGCCGTGCTCTGGGAAGCTATCCGGGAGTCCCAGGTTGAGTATCGGCTTAACGATACCCTGGGCGGCGAGAAATTCATTGATAGCACTGCCTGCACCACCAGCGATAGTGTTTTCTTCGAGGGTGACGACGAGTTGATGGCTGTGGCTCAGCTGCTCGACAATCGCTTCGTCGAAGGGCTTGATGAAGCGCATGTCGACGAGGGTCGCATTGATCGCCTCGGCTGCTGCTCGGGCGGCTTCGACAAGGCTACCGAAGGCAAAAATGACCACTTGTTGCCCCTCGCGTAATAGCCGGGCCTTACCAATCTCAATGCTTGTTGCGTTTGCCACAACCTCTGTGCCGGGGCCGCAGCCGCGGGGGTAACGGACGGCGGCAGGCCCCTGATAATGGTAGCCACTGTTGAGCATGAGGCGGCACTCGTTCTCATCGCTTGGCGCCATAATGACGATATTTGGTATGCAGCGCATAAAGCTTAAATCAAAGCTACCAGTATGGGTGGCGCCGTCGGCACCGACAAGGCCAGCACGGTCGATGGCAAACAGTACGTCTAGGTTTTGTAGGGCCACGTCGTGAATTAGTTGGTCATAGCCGCGCTGCAAGAAGGTTGAGTAGATGGCAACAACCGGTTTGAGCCCGTCGCAGGCCATGCCTGCGGCAACGGTTACGGCGTGCTGTTCGGCGATGGCAACATCGTGGAAGCGGTCGGGGTAACGTTTGGCGAACTCGACCATACCCGAGCCCTCGCACATGGCGGGGGTGATGGCGGTGAGACGGTTATCTTCAGCGGCGGTGTCACAGAGCCAGTCACCAAAGATGTCTTGGTATTTCTTCTGATGGTTTTGCGGGCTATTCTCGACCTTTTCTGTCCGTGGCTCTAGCTTGGTGATGGCATGGTAGCCCACTGGGTCGGCTTCGGCGGGCGCAAAACCCTTGCCTTTGGTGGTCATGATGTGAAGTAGCTGGGGGCCTTTCATTTCACGTAGGTTGCGTAGATAGCCCACCAGCTCGATGACGTCATGGCCATCGACAGGACCGATATAGTTGAAACCAAGCTCTTCGAAGATGGTACCAGGGGAGATAAAGCCTTTCATGTGCTCTTCGGTGCGCTTGGCAAAGCTCATGGCCGGAGAGGGAAGTTTGGCCAAGACTTTCTTACCGCTGCGGCGAAGGCTGTTGTAACTCGGTGAGGCCCATACTTTCGATAGGTAGGTACTGAGGCCGCCGGTGCTGTGTGAAATGGCCATCTGATTGTCGTTGAGAACGACCAGCATATTCGCTTTCTTGTCGGCCGCATGGTTAATGGCCTCGAAGGCCATGCCGGCGGTGAGGGCGCCATCACCTATGATAGCGCAGCTCTTTTTGCCCGCTAAGGCCATACCTAGCGCGGCGCTGATGCTGGTGCTAGAGTGGCCGACACCAAAGGTGTCATATTCGCTTTCGCTGCGCTTTGGGAATCCTGATAAGCCACCTGCATGACGGATTTTTGTCATTTGCTCTCGGCGGCCAGTGAGAATTTTGTGGGGGTAGGTTTGATGGCCCACATCCCAGACGAGGCGGTCATCGGGTGTTTCGTAGACATAGTGCAGCGCAATAGTCAGTTCGACGACACCAAGACCGGCACCGAAATGGCCGCCACTTTGACCGACGCTAAATAGTAGGAAGGCACGTAGCTCCTCGGCGAGCTGAGGCAGCTGGTCGACGTTAAGCTGGCGTAGCTGGGCGGGAGTGTCGATACCATCGAGTAGCGGAGTCGACGGTCTTGTTTCTGGAATATCTTTAAACATCAATAGTTAAGCATCATGTTGTTGGCTGGCCCCAGCACGAAGTTAGAGGGCATACTGGCAGTAGGGGCACTCGCTCAGTTATCGCCTGAATCTTGTCTTTGTATCCCCAGCGAGGCAGGGGTACGCTATTGTAATATAAATTTAATGTTTTCGCGTCACGGCGTAACGGGCCAGTTGGCGCAGGGTCTCTGCACGCTCGTCAAAACTGCTGAGGGCCTCGAGGGCTGTGGCGAGTAGCTCACTGGCCTTCTCTTTGGCACCATCGAGGCCGAGCAAAGCGGGGTAGGTGGACTTGCTCAGCGCAATGTCGGCACCGGACATCTTGCCAAGGATTTTCGTGTCACCTTCTATATCGAGAATGTCGTCGTGAACTTGGAAGGCGAGGCCAACGGCACGGCCATAGTGGTCTAGTGCCTGTCGCTGTTGCTTGTTAGCACGTGCACAAATAGCCCCTAAGGCAATAGCGCAGCGGATGAGTGCGCCAGTTTTTAGGCTGTGCATCGCCTGCATGTGTTCAAGATCGACATGCAGACCGGTGGCGGCGATGTCAATCGCTTGGCCGCCTACCATGCCACCGGGCCCAGAGGCACTAGAGAGGCATTTAATCAACTCGATGCGTTGCTCTGCGGTTAGGTCGTCGGCGTTAGCGATTAATTCAAAGGCCTGTGCTTGTAGGGCGTCTCCAGCCAGAATGGCGGTAGGCTCATCAAAGGCTTTGTGTACGGTTGGTTTTCCACGGCGTAAGTCGTCGTCGTCCATTGCGGGTAGGTCGTCGTGAACGAGGGAGTAGCTGTGGATAAACTCAATGGCACAGGCGCAGCGGTCCAGGCCGCTTTGCGACGCCTGGCTATCTATGGTTTGCGCTGCCGCGTAGACCAGCAGTGGGCGCATTCTTTTGCCGCCGTTCATGACGCTGTAATGAATCGACTGATACAAGCCGTCGAGCATGGCCTGGGTGTTATGCTGAAAAGGTGAGTCGGTACGGAGCAGAGCTTGTTCCAAAGTTTGATTGATACGTTGCTGAGCTTCGTAAAGCTGTTGTTTAAGCTCGGTGCTCAAGATTGCTCTTCCTGTTCGAAGGGGGTGTAACTGGCGCTGCCATCCTGCTGTTCGGTGACAGCGAGTACGCGTTGTTCTGCTTCATCCAGAGCCTGCTGGCATTCGCGAGTGAGCTTAATGCCCTTCTCGAATTGTTTAAGAGAGTCCTCGAGGCTGAGCTCGCTATCCTCCAGCTGTTCGACAATAGTCTCCAGCTCTGATAGTGATTTCTCGAAATTAACCTTCTTGCTGCGTGCCATGAACTTAAACTCCACACCCTAAATAGTTTCTCACCGAGTGACATTGATGAGACTGAGCCACTTTAGCTGGCGCCTATGATACAACACTATGAGAGGATTTGCGGCACTGTAATGTTAGCGGGTGCAGCCGAGTCGTAGAAGCTATTATCTCCGCTGTGCGCGAATGGCTAATAAGTCTGTTGATTGTTGCTTCTTTATAAAGAAATGAGGGAAGGAATATGTGAGATAGCTGCTGTGTGTGTGCTATCCAGAGGTGGGCTGTATTTCTTGATGGATTATCTTTTCTTTCAGCTGCTTGTTAGTCAGGTTTGTTTTTTGTTATCGGTACCGATGTGTCGAAAATACTGTCGGTTGTGCTGAGTTTTTGTGGTTAATATCTCACGCGGTAAGCCGATATAACGGCTGTGTTGAAGGCGGCAGTTAGAAGATAATCATTGGCAGATGGATCGAGTTAGTACATGGATGTACTTTAATATCTTTTTGCGCACCTAGTGTCAGGTTGAAGCTAACGTTTATTTTTCTATGGTGAGCTACGAGACTTGAGTTGGCTCGTTAACGGGGTCGGTAGGTTCGTCTTGTTGTTGGGTGATCAATAGCAGCAGTATAGCGGAAAATAGCGTGCTACTGCCCAGCCCCATAGCTATTGCTAGCTCTTCTGGCATATCTAAGAATTGTTGCGCAAAAGAAATGTAACTTATCGATGTAGCAGTCATTAAGGCAGTGATCGTGCTGAAGAGAATGAAGTGTAGGCTGTGATAATGCAGTTTGGCAGCGATTAGCCAAAACAGCACGAGGCTGATCATTTGTCCCGCTAGGGCAATATTTTGTACCGTTCCCTGTTGGTGCATAGCGATACTGCTGAGACCATAGCCGATGGCGCTCCCCCCGACGATACAGCGTAGGCGGAAGGTGCTGAGATCGTGTGGTGTGCTCCTGATCAGAAGGATCATGAGGACAGTGAGAATGAGGCTCGTCCAAAGCATAGTTGTGGTTACCTCGAGGGTGGTATGAGGCACTAGCATAGACCTTCTGCTGCGAATAATATCTAGGCACTACTACCTAGGACTGCTGGATTCAATAACATAGGAGACTTAAGTGTACCATTAGTCGTCGTTATAGCTTGCTGATCTCTATGTACTTGAGGTCCGGCGGCGGTAACGTTTTAGTTGGCTAGTCAAACAATCCGATCTGTCTGCCGCAGATATCGCTGAAGGTGAGACCGAGAAAGTGCAGGATGCCATCGGCAATGGGCTCTATCTGGCGCTCTATATAGAGGTCGTAGTCGAGTGTGGCTGAATAGTTGTCAGCGGGTTCTGGGCCGTTGAGTGTCATCACATAGGCGATCCAGCCGCCACGTTGATAGATCGGTGGCAGGCCTTGATTAACCCGTTGCTGGTCGGCAAGTCGTGCCGCTTGAACATGTGGCGGGATGTGTTTTTGATATTCGTCGAGCTTGCGTCTTAGCCGCTTGCGGTAGACCAGCTGTTCGTCATGTTCACCGTTGTGAATGGCGTTGACGAGAGCCTGAATATAGTCTCGATAGGGTAGCTCGTGGAAGATGCGACGATAGAGTTCCCGCTGAAAGTCTCTGGCGACGCGTGTCCAGTCGGTTCTAACCGTTTCCAAGCCCTTGAAAATGAGCTCTTCATTTTCACCCCGTCGCAGTGTACCGGCATAACGCTTTTTACTGCCGACATCGGAGCCCCTAATGGTTGGCATAATGAAACGGGTAAAGTGGCTTTCGAACTCCAGCTCGAGGAAGCTTTCCAGTTGGTAGTGCTCGCGCAGATGCTGCGTCCACCAGTCGTTGAGTTGTTGGGCAAGCCGCCGTCCGATTGCTGAAATCTGGGTATTTTCGAGGCCCTGTTCGTCATCTTTAATGAGTACGAAGACGGAGTCGGTATCGCCATAGATAACGCGATGCCCCTCTCTTTCTATTAGCTCTTTGCTTTTGTTCAGCACGTGGTGACCACGCAGTGTAATGGAGCTGGGGAGGCGGTAGTCGAAGAAGCGGCAGCCGGGCGTGCCGAGCACACCATAAAACGAGTTCATGATGATCTTGATGGCCTGAGACATCGAGGCGTTCTGCAGCTGCTTTGCATGATCCCTGGCCTGCCAGAGTTCGGCGATAATGGCCGGTAGTAGCGCGCTCTTCTTATCAAAGAGGGCGCCGTTGAAGCCGGCGACGAGGTTGGTCGTGTCGGTATTGTGAGTCTCCTTTCGGTCTCGTACGGCTTCACTCTGCTGACGCTCCAGGCCGGCCACCAGTGCCAGAGGGTCGATATTAAAGGTGCGAATAATCGACGGATACAGGCTCTTAAAGTCGAGCACGAGTACGTGATTGTAGATGCCGGGGAAGCTATCCATGACATAGCCACCGGGACTGCCGACCCCTTCGGGAAACTCTTTGAGGTTGGGGGCGACGTAGCCTTGGCGGTGTAATCTCGGTAGGTAGCGGAAGTCGAAGGCGGCGACGGAACCACCGATACGATCCATCGCTAGACCGGTTAAGCGAGCGCGTTCAATAGCAAAATCAATGAGTCTGGTGGTCTCGAATATATCCCAAACGAGCTGACAGTCTTCTAGGTTGTAGGCGGCTAGCTGAGGTTTGTCGCTCTGAAATAGCTCGGCAATCTCTTCACCACGCTGTTCGGACTGAAGCAGCTTGCCGCGCTCGAGTAGCTGCTGGGCGACGTGGTTAAGGGAAAAGCTTTCGAAGCTGTAAGTTGCAGACTTGAGGGTGTCGATACCATCGAGCACGACACGGCCAGGTAATGTTAAAGTGAAGCGGTCGTCTCCGCTGCTGGACTCATGCCACTGGGCGAAGCTACGGCCGCGGCCGAGGGTAAAACGGATGTTTAGCCTATCGCTGCAGCGCTGAAGATAGCGTAGGTCGAAGTTGATGACGTTCCAGCCGATGATGATGTCGGGGTCAAAGTTCTCTATCAGCGTGAGTAGAGCCTCAATGAGTTGCGTCTCATTGGAGTAGTGCAGTAGCTCGTCGCTATCGACGGCGGTTTGCCCATCGTCGCGCATAAAGACCCAGCGTCGATGCATTTCAGGGTGTTGTTGGTCGAAGCAAATCGCACCGATACAGAATACCTCGTCATGGTGCATGGCTGTTTCAATGTCGAGTGATAATACTTTGAAGGTTGGGTTGTAATGGCTGCTCTTAAGGCGTGGGTTAACGCTCTTTAGATAGCCGTTGCGAGGTTTGAGCTCGCCCTGTATGGACAGTGGCGCGGTGATGAAGCGCTCCATCAGGAAGCGATCACAGTGGCGAATATCGGCTTCCAGGGGTGTTAGACCGAGCTCTTTTAATAGCCTTCTCGCCTGATAAAGTTGTCGTTGTGAATTGAAGTAGAGGGCCGTTTGGGGCTGTTGCTGAAAGTCCTTAAGGGCGATGGATTGCTGCCTGCAGGGGGGAATGCCCGCGCTTTTCAACGCTATTAGGGCTTGCTCTGTGCTGACCAGAGGGAGGAAAAATAGGGGCTTTTCTGCATCAAAGACTAGCTGTATAGGTCCCTTTGCCGTGCTTAACCAGTAGCTGAGCTGTAGTGCTGAGCCGGTGGGGGTCTTGATATCGCGCCACTGTCGACTTAATAAGAAACCATCTATCGTTGTCATGTTAGGTTGACCTAAGAGTGCGGCGAAAAGAGGTTTGGGTCATGGTGGCCGATAAGCGTGAAGTGGGGGATTAGTGTAACTGATAAGCACTTCTGGCGCGAAGCTTGCGTCTATATTATGGAGGTTAACAGAGTCTCTAGCTCATCTATAATTAGAGACCGATGATGCTCGTTTAGTGATTGTTTTGGGGGTTTGAATTGCAATGTTGTCAGTGATAACCTTGATCGTTAAATGCCCTAGCGGTAGAGCACGATAATAACTGTGATGAATAGACACTATAAAACCCAGCAAGAACATGTCCTCTAGATATACCGGTGATATCCGGAGGATAATAAACACAGATTTTCTTTGTGGCTGTTGGCTCTTAGTGAAAGGGGGTTGATGTTTCTGCTAGCTACCATTGCCCGTTTATAAGACAGAGTCGATGCTGTCGTGAAAGATAGAAATAAATAAATTAAGAGTAGAGTGCCGCCTAAAGATAGAAATGGCGAGCCCCATAGGACCGATAAGAAGGATTGTTTAATGAGTGACTATAGAGCCCCCCTGCGTGATATCCGCTTTAATTTAGAGGAAGTGGTTGATCTAGCTGAAGTCTGTACGGCCATCGGTAACGAAGATTGTGACCCTGAAATCGTTAGTGCGATTCTAGAGGAGGCCGGGCGCCTCTGTGGAGAGGAAATTGCGCCGCTCAATCACTCCTGCGATCAAGCGGGGGCTGGTTTTGCAGATCGTGCCGTTACCGCCGCTCCCGGTTTAAAAGGCGCTTATCAGCACTTTATCGAAGGGGGGTGGGGTGGTCTTTCTGAGTCCCCAGAATTTGGTGGTCAGGGGTTGCCAAAGGTGCTGAGCGGCAGCATTCAAGAAATGACGCAGTCGGCTAACCTCGCGTTTAGTCTATGTCCGATGCTGAGCCAGGGCTGTATTGAAGCGATTACCCTGCACGCCAGTGATGAGATCAAAAACACCTATCTGCCAAAATTAGTGACTGGTGAGTGGACAGGAACGATGAACCTGACCGAGCCACAGGCTGGCTCAGACCTTGCCGCGATTCGTACGAAAGCAGAGCCAGATGGAGACGGTTACCGTATTTTCGGCCAGAAGATCTTCATTACCTGGGGCGATCACGATATGACCGATAACATCATTCATTTGGTGTTGGCGCGTCTACCTGACGCCCCCGCCGGGGTGAAAGGCATATCCTTATTTGTGGTACCAAAGTATCTCGTCAATGAGGACGGTAGTCTGGGTGAGCGAAACGATGCTTACGCCGCCTCGATTGAGCATAAAATGGGTATTCACGCTAGCCCGACTTGCGTCATGGCCTTCGGCGATGACGAAGGCGCTATGGGTTACTTAGTCGGAGAGCCGCACAACGGTTTGGTGTACATGTTCTCGATGATGAACAATGCCCGTTTAGGTGTGGGAATGCAGGGGGTGGCGATTAGTGAGCGTGCTTACCAGCAGGCGGTTGAATATGCCAAGGAGCGTGTTCAGGGGATGACCGTGAGTGGTCAGGGCGGCATTGTTAAGCACCCCGATGTGCGCCGAATGTTGATGACGATGAGAGCGGCGACGGAGGCATCGCGCTCAATTCTCTATACTGCAATGGCTGCCGTCGATGAGGCGCATGCGGGACTGGATGCTGAGGCGAAAGCTCGTGCTAATCGTCGTGTGGCACTACTGACGCCTGTGGCGAAGGGGTGGGCCACTGAAATGTCATTAGAGGTGACCTCGCTGGGTGTGCAAGTGCATGGCGGTATGGGCTTTATCGAGGAGACGGGGGCGGCGCAGCATCAGCGGGATGCGCGCATTCTACCGATTTATGAGGGAACGACGGGGATTCAGGCGGCGGACTTGATTGGCCGAAAATACCTTCGTGATAATGGCGTGGCCATGACAGAGCTGCTGGAAGATATTAAGCAGGATCTAGAGAAGGCGCAGCAGGTCGTTGAAATAGCCGACATTACCTCTGCCGTTGCCGCTTCATTGACGCGTTATCAGGGGTTGCTCGAGGATATTAAGAGCAATGGCCAGGATGCCATCTGGGTGGGCAGTACGGCGACGAACTTCATGATGTTGTCTGGCTATGTCTGGGGGGCCTGGTTGCTGATGAAATCGGCGGCGATAGCGGCACCGAAGCAGCAGCAAGAGCCTTTCTACCGAAACAAAGTGACGACTGCGAGAGTATTCTGTGAGCAGTTACTTCCACGCGCTGAAGCGTTGGCGTTGTCAATGAGCTACGGTGCGGGAGCGATCATGGATATTCCGGAAGAGGAGTTATAACGCGAGGATTTACCTGCATGTTCCAGTAATTTAGGCGCCTCTTGGCGCCTTTTTTCATTTTTAGGCTAACCCACTAGTTCGACACTGTTAATGTTGACGAGCATAGGCAGGGGTAAAAATTTCTGCTAGTCTAAAATTTCGGTGCTAGGAAAGTGCCATTAGTTAATAGATGGATCGTATAAAAAGTTGTGACCGTCCCCTGCTTAGTACAGGGAAAATAATGAAATAGTACATTTTTCAATGGAGTTCGTTATGTTGGTGGCCAAAAATAAGCGTTATGAAGTTGCATGTGACCGTTTCCTTGCGACGCACCCTGTCGTACAGGCGGAGCTAGATCGGTTAGCTGTTGAAGACAGTACCGATGATATTAACCGGTTACGAGCGTCAACGCTCTATAACGCCTTTGCTGAAGAGGCAGAGAGTGAGGGTTTAGATTCTGTTGAATTTGCCCTGAAGATTTTGGCCGACTCCCCCGAGGAGCTACAGGCGATGCGCGATGAGTATCAGCGTGAGATTGATGAGGCGCTGCGCGATAATTAATTGAGTACCTGTCGTGAGGAGGCGGTCTCCTCGCGACATGTTAAGTCTATCTTTCTCCGCGTAACTTCAGCTTTCTGCCCTCCCCTCAGTTATCCTACTTGTTGTGAGAGCCCTTGCTTTTTAGAAGCGATAGAGGTTTTCAGTAAAGTCGCTGTTCTTCTCATTAAAGTGTTGTTTGCTTTCAAGGATACGCCCTGAAACGATGGTGAAATACGGGCTGAGCATGGCGAGATACTGCTCACGGCTACGGCTATAGGCGTAGTTGTCGATAAAGTCGTACTCATCAATGAAGCGTTGTTGTTCGTGGCTGGTGGGGACGGTGAGGTAGAGGTATTTTAGTCGCTGCGCCAGGATCGGTAGCACCTGTGCTAACTCTTCGTCGTTAAGATACTGCAGCACCGAGGTGCAGAGCCCTAGATCAAATCGTTTCTGCTGGCTCTCATCGCGACACCAGCTCAGTAGATCGGTATGCAGCAGTGTACTGCCAGACCGTTTGAGCAGTTGTTGCGCTCGTGTGAAGGCGCTAATACTGGGCTCGAGGCCGAGGCATTTGTACGGTTTAAAGGTATCTAAGACGGCGGCGAATAGGTGTCCTGGGCCAAAGCCAAAGTCGGCGACGCTACGGATCTGGATCTGGTCGAGGGCGAACACGGCCCTAAGGTACAGTGCATGATCGCGCGCGTTGTAGATGCCGTCCATATCGTCGAGGTTGTGGTAATTCTCGCGCCAGTAGCTCTCGCTAAAACCTAATGCGCCTTGTTCTTTTACGTCCTGCTGTTTGTCTTGAGAAGGCTTTTTTTTAGGCATGATCAGCTCGCGAGACTCTGGTTGTAAATGGGGTTAGAAGTATTTATACAATAGAGGGTGATCGATAGCGCTGAGCTCTTCGGTGCCTTCTATTGGTAGGCCATCGGTGCGGTGAAAGCTGGAGATAATAATGCGAGGCTCGCTGATAAACGGTGTGGCTCCAACGGTGTGATTGACGCAGACCAGCTCTTCGGTGGAGAGGCCATCGAGGGCGCGCAGGCTGACACGAAAACTGTGCTGATAGCCAATCTGATCGCTGCGTCGCTGCCAATTCTCGGGGATATCAGGGTAGTTGAGCAGCTCCTCAAGAATATCGAGGGCGCGTGCGTCATCGGTTAGTAACACTTCTTGCTGCAGGTTCATAAGTAGCGCGCAGGCGATGTCATCCCAGCCCACTAAGTAGGGCTTTAGTCCCTTGTTAGAGAAATAGAGGTGGTAGGAATTAATACGCCCGTCGCTGCTGAGGTCGATACCGTAGCGTTGATATAGTCTCACCCAGGCGCGGTTGACCATGATGATGTTGCCGTAGGCGTCGCTGGCGCAGGCGGGGGTTGGATCGAGACCAGAGAGGGTGAGTTGCAGCGTCTTCGTGATGAGGTGGTGCTGCCGTTGATCAGCTTCCAGCTCGGTCTGAGTGAAGCCTGCGGCGACCAGTAGGTTATTGCGATCACGTGTAGATAGCTTGAAGACCTCCGCTATTTGGCCGACCAGTTTGCGTCCAGGATTAGAGCGACCAGTTTCTAGAAAACTGATATGGCGGCTTGAAACTCCGACCTCTAATGAGAGCTCTTCTTGACTCATGTTGCGTGTATTACGCCATAGCTTGAGGAGTCGGCCGAACGCGTTTTTTTTGACGGGAGTAGACAAGTCGTGCATTCCGGTAGCGAAAGAGGGGCGTGAATATACTGCGTTGTAGCGGCATAAACTGCTGGCGCTATTCTACGGTTTAAGCGAGGTGAGGTAAATAAGGGATACGAGGTTGATGGTGATTATGCTTTGAGCGCTATAATACCAGATAAGCAGTAAGTTATTGCTTAGGGAGAATATAAAGAAAAGTGGCGGGCCGGACGGGACTCGAACCCGCGACCTCCGGCGTGACAGGCCGGCATTCTAACCAGCTGAACTACCGGCCCGCAATGCGCTGAATAAAGTTAGTCGATGCTGCTGCATGCGATAACTGTAGACAGTTAAGTTGACTCTTCGCGTGCCATAAAAATATGGCGGGCCGGACGGGACTCGAACCCGCGACCTCCGGCGTGACAGGCCGGCATTCTAACCAGCTGAACTACCGGCCCTCTGCGAAAGTGGGCGCATTATAGACACGCAGCCTAGGTGCTGACAAGCCCCTAGACTGCTTTTTTTTATATAAGTGTTCTTCGTAACGATTAATATTAGTTTTCGGAGGCGCGCAGGCGAAGTCGCTGCGCAGCTTGCTGGCGTATACGCTCTCTGAAAGCGGGGTTGCGGATCAGTGCGGCAGCGAGCTCTAGTTGTAGGCGAGCGATCACTTGCGCTGCGATAGCGCCAGCGGGTTGGCCATTTTTACCGCCAAGCTCGAAGAGCTCAAGGGGCGGTAATTTCAGCTCTAGTGTCTCACTTCCTATCTCTGGGCTGTGTGCGGAGACCGTGACGTCGGTGAGAGTCAAATGATCAACCAATAATTTTTGCTGCCCGGCAGAGTGAGCTGTGTTTTCTTGCATAGGCTGCTCATCAGAGAAGAAGTCTTGGTGTGGCAGTTGAGCCAAGAGGCTCGTGATGTTGCTACGCTTACCGGTTTTTAGATAATGAACATGCACGCCTGATAATGCTATGTTATCAACGAAAATCGGTTCCCGATAAAGTTGATTGAGCCTTAGTTCGATTGTGGCCTGGGTGATCTGCAGTAACGGTTGATTGCCGAAGCCCTCAGGGCTTTCTATGATGATCTTATTGAACTGCAGTGTGTTGCAGCTCAGGCATAACTCAAGGCTAGCAATGCTGACGTCTGTACTTAGTAGCTGTGTGGCTTGCTGCGTCAGTAATGGGCGTAGTGTTTTATTGGGGGCCAGCAGACAAACACTGATGACGAGAATAACGAGTCCAGCTAAGGCAAGTATTGTACGAATTAAAAGTTTTATCATGATGATGCTGCGAAGCCTTTTGGTAAAGTTTGCGTAACCATAGCGAAGACCGAGTGCTGAGAGCAACATAGAAAGGTATGTGAAGCGTTTTGAGCTTGTGTAGGAGGGGAAGTCTAGCTTGTGGACTAAATGCGACGAGACATGTAGCTGTTTGATAAATCAAGAATGATTCATTAATGCTGACAGGGAGTCGCTTAGGCCGGGATGATGGCGTTAACATCTATAATAAAGTGTTCTAATAGGCGATCTATATAATCCTTCGGGGTTGTGAATAGTTTCTCTGAGTTGTAATAACTATCCACCATTTCTGTTGATAAGTCTGTGTGTAGGTGCTGATTATATGGCTTAACTTAGCCTGAGGTATGGCCGTGAACAAATTGATTACTTTTTCGACATAACAGGTTTACCTGTTAGGTACTTGGCTTTCTGTCGCGGATAAAGCGGCGGTTACGACGATAGGGGAAGACATCCATGAATTGTCCCTGTTGGATATTTTTCTGTAGCTCTAACCAGAACTCAACACTGTAGAGGTCGCTGTGTAATTGGTCGAAGGCTTGTCGAGCCTTGCGGTTACCTGCGAAAAACAGACCGAACTCTTCGGGAAAAATATCGAACTCTCCGACGGAGTACCAAGGGGTCGAAGCCATCTCTTGCTCGGGAGTCATCGGTGCGGGAATACTGCGGAAATGGCAGTCGGTGATGTGGCAAATTTCATCGTAATCATAAAATACCACACGGCCGTGGCGGGTGACGCCAAAGTTTTTTAGTAGCATGTCACCGGGGAATATATTAGCGGCCGCAAGCTCTTTGATAGCGTTACCGTATTCATCCATCACACTCCAAAGCTGTTGATCGTTTGCATCGCGAAGATAGAGGTTCAGCGGTGTCATACGGCGCTCGGTGTAGAGGTGCTTGATAATGATGTCGCCATCTTCCTCGGAGAGCAGTGATGGTGCGTCTTGATAAAGCTCGGCGAGTAGCTCATCGCTGAAACGGTGTTTGGGGATACGAAGGTGCTTAAACTCTTGTGTGTCGGCCATGCGCCCAACCCGGTCGCTGCGTGTGACTAAGCGATATTTTTCACGAACGATATCGGCAGTGACCTCCTTTGGCGGGGTGAACTTATCTTTGATGAGTTTAAAGACAATGTCGAGAGAGGGGAGGGTAAACACGGCCATGACCATACCTTTGATACCTGGAGCAACGACAAACTGGTCGTCAGAGCTGGCAAGGTGGTCGATGAAATCGCGGTAGAACTCTGTCTTTGCATGCTTGCGGAAACCAATACAGCTGTAGAGCTCAGAGATGCGCTTCTGCGGCATCAGCCCGTGTAGGAAAGAGACGATTTGTGATGGCACTTGCGAGTCGACCATAAAATACCAGCGGGTGAAGCTGAAGATGACGCTGACCTCATCGGGGGCGAAGATGAGGGTGTCGATGCGCAGGCCGCGTTCTGGTGCGTTGACGATGGGTAGTACGAAGGGGATCGGAGCGGTATCGTCGTTGAGTATTCGTCCGACTAAGTAGGCGCCCTTGTTACGGAAGAACACCGGGTTTAAAACGTCGACGCGAATATTGTGGTGATCACCAATAATTTGGGGAGTGATGTTTTCGATAGCGCTGCGTGTGGCTGCACGAATGTCTCGGTCTAAGTCTTCGTAAGCGACATCGAAGGGGTAGTCGTCGATGATCTTGCGTATCATGTTGGGGACGTTGCTGAAGGTGTTATAGCTACGGTAAACCGGAAAGTCGGTGCTGGGGTCGACGGCCATCTTTGAAGATAAAACAAAAGCTTCATTATCGCTAATATGACGATGTTTAAAGATGGAACAGTAGATGGAGTTGAAGAAGGATTCGGCAATTTCGTAGTTGATGTGGTGGCTGATTAAGGTGAGATAGTCACGCTTGGCCTGCCGCCACAGTAGACCCTCATCGACGCGCTCACCGGCCAAAGTGCGGAGTAGCTCGGTCAGCTGGGCAATCTTTGCCTTGTAAATTTCTAGGCGGCTTTTCTGCGCAGAGTGGACGGCGAGCCAGTCAGCCTGCTCGAAGCGTGCCTTGGCACCCAGCGTGACATTTTGAAAGTCGGCGAACATGGCCTCGAAGCTGTTCAGGATTGTGCGTGCGAGATATACCGAGGTTGTCATGTTGGTCGCCATCATTTTTTATCGAATGTAGTCACAGTACACATACCGAGAGTATGGAGCAAGCCGTGTGCGGTCACGTGTTTGTTTGTTATTTTACCAGCGAGAGAAATGGTCTTCGGTGATTCCTAGGGTCTCGTTGAGTTTCAGCTCGCGCTTATCCGGAGAGCGGATGGTGCCGTTGAAATAGCCGATAAACTGGCGAAAGTTGTTTTTCAGCAATAGCAGGTTGAGTTTCTCACTGCGGTTGTTGAGCGGGGTGAAGTGTAGGTCAACCTGGCCGTTATCGCTGTAGATGTGCCAGCTATTGTCGCTTCTACTACTGTGTCGAGGAAAGTCGAAGCGTACGGGGGGGAGGTAGTGTCTCTCACCGTCGAGCCAGAAGGCATTCTCGCAGCAGCCGGTTTCATTGACGCCGGCGGCAAGGTTGAGGCCCAGTAACCCGTCTTGGGTGCTAGCGTTGACGCTGGCCCAGCGCCAGCTAGTTTCGCGGCGCATATAACCCGCGGAAAAGTCATAGCTGGCCAGTGCGCATTCTAAGGGAATAGCGTGATGGTTGACCTTGAGTGTACCGGATACTTTCAGTGCGTTGTGTTTTTGTGTGTAGGTCCAGCCGCTGTAGCCGGTAGGGCTGCACATGGCGAGGGGCAGGCTGCCGCAAGGTTGCAGGAGGCTGAGATCAGCCTGAATGTTCGCGGTGTCGATGATGACTCGCCATTGGCCATCGTCAATATCGAAGTGGATGGATGAGCCAGATGTTCCTATGTGTGCCGAGCCCTGTCTAGGCGACGGCGTCATTTGATAGCCGATACCCATGGGGCGAAGCCAACTCTGCTCAACTAGTTGGTTGTTGCTGAGATCGTAGAGATAACAGAAAGCCGTGCCGATATAGCGTATGTCCGCAACCGCTAAGCCAATGAGGAAATCGCCGGTGTTGATGCAAACAAACTGGAACTGCTTGTAATGGAAATATTTGCTGATTGCGCCAGCGGGTTTGTCCATGGCATCGGTATAGGCAAAGCGATCGATACCTAAGTTTGCGATGGGGGCATCAAAGAAGCCAAAGAGGGGGTTTCCCGACGAGTCGATGAGGCTGTCTGGCGCTTTTTGCGTTTTGTTATGCATGCTGGGTGTCGTTATTATTTATACGTTTCGATTATCTTATCGTGACGTTATAAACAATGAAAGCAGTGCCAACATAGATAGTGTCTATGGGGAGGGATTATTGCAGCGGTTGTTCGTGGCGATTGCGTGAGCAGGAGCAACACTGTATCTAGGGAGGGCGATACAGTGTTAGTTTTGCTGATAAGTAAGCAGGGCTTTAACGGGCTTGGCTATTTTGCTTGTCGGCAGCGATAAGCTTGTTGCAGGCGTCGTCTATCATCGCGCTGGTGATCCTAACTTCATTGCCGTGCTGATCAATAACAGTAGCGCGATAGATAAAGTTTTCATCAAGTTTTTCGTAGTTCTGTTGCTGTATTCCCATGATGATTTCCCCGATCAATTATTGTAATTATTACGACAAATACTCAACGGTATTGACAGAGAGGTCGAGGCTTAATGTTGTTGTTATTCGCTCGTCTCAATGTGGTTTCATCTTGCTATGAAATGATTTCTGGGACAAGAGTTTCACGATGAAAAAACGGTCGACGTAACCGTTTTTGAATAAATGAGTAAATTTCGGTCAGATGGTGTGCTGAAAGCTAATATGATGATACTAACGGTAACGTGATGGCCAGGTGAGCTATGGGGAGATACTTTTACAGCGGAGAAAGGGCCCTGTCGGGCCTGGTAAAGGGCGTTACTTATCCCTGAATATTTCCATCTCTTCGTTAATGGTTTGACGCATAGCCATTAACTTGATCGCCGTCTCGTGTTGCTTGATATCTTCTTCGGTCTCAGGCACCCAGGTTGGGACTTTGATTTTCTCGCCACTCTCATCGACGGCGACCATAATAACGATGCACTGAGTGGTTTGGCGTTTGTTCAGAGACTTCGGGTCGCAGGCATTGACCTCGATGGCAATGTGCATTGAGGAATTACCGGTATGGATTACCTTGGCTTCCACCTCGACTAAGTTGCCCACATGGATGGGAGCGATGAAGCGGATGCCGCCGGCATAGGCGGTGACACAGTAGCGGCCGCTCCAGCCTGCGGAACAGGCATAGGCGGCTAGGTCGATCCACTTCATTACGGCACCGCCGTGCACCTTGCCGCCAAAATTGACATCTTGTGGCTCGGCTAAGAATCTTAGCGTAATACTGCGTTGTGGTGTATCCATGATTAAGTGCCTTATTCAGTGGGAGGGCTTGGCGGCATTAAGCTGCAATGCTGTGTGCCAGCGGGCCTATCGGCTCTCTGTACTCTATCGAACCTGGAAAGTTTAGCCTTAAAGGGCAGCTCTTATTAGGAGCTTCTTAAGGCTAAATGAAGAGCGGCTGTTAACGATTACCGCTTGGGCTGTTGTCAGACCGGCTGCTACTCTGATTGCCGCCGCCCTGGGGGCGACGACGTTTTTGGCCGTTACGATTACCGGGGCGGTTCTGCTGGGCTCGTGAGGGGCGTTTGCCTTCGCCTGACTCGCCATCGCTACTGTTACCGCGTCGGTCACTGCCTCTCTGGCCGCCATCACTGCGTTCATTGGCGTGACGGGAGCGTTGGTTGCTGCTGCCGGTACTGCGTTGGCCGTCGTGATGCTCTCTGGGTGTCCTGGCCTTCTTGGGCTTTTTTTGTCTGCGGCTGAGGTTGGTCTCGGCGACCTCCTGTACCGGCTTGAAACCGTCGATAATATGCCGTTCTAGGTGGCGCTTGAGCAGGCGCTCGATATCGCTGAGCTGCTGCTCTTCGTCGTTAGAAACAAGAGAGACGGCACAGCCGCTGGCACCAGCACGGCCTGTACGGCCGATGCGATGAACATAATCTTCGGCAACGTTGGGTAGATCGAAGTTGACGACCTGTGGCAGTTGGTCAATGTCGATGCCGCGGGCGGCGATGTCGGTGGCCACCAGGACTCTGACTTTGCCGTATTTGAAACCGGCCAGTGCCTTGGTGCGGGCTGCCTGGCTCTTGTTGCCGTGGATGGGAGCGGAGCTAATGCCGGCTTCCTCTAGCGTCTTACTGATGCGGTTGGCACCATGCTTAGTGCGCGAGAAGACCAGTACTTGCTGCCATTCATTATCAAGAATTAGCTTGATCAGCAGTCGTGTCTTCTGTTTTTTATCCACAGGGTAGATACACTGTTCAACACGGTCGGCGGTGCTGTTGGGAGCAGCGACAGAGACCTCGACAGGATCGTTGACTAAACCGCGTGCAAGGTTGCGGATGTCGTCAGAGAAGGTGGCGGAAAACAATAGGTTTTGTCGGCGCTTCGGCAGTACGGCGAGTATCTTTTTGATGTCGTGAATAAAGCCCATATCGAGCATGCGATCGGCCTCATCGAGGACCAGGATCTCAAGTTGATCAAAGCGTACCGCTTTCTGGTTGTAGAGGTCGAGTAGACGGCCTGGAGTGGCGATGAGTATGTCGACACCGCGCCGAAGCTTCATCATCTGCGGATTGATCTTGACGCCGCCGAAGACGACGGTTGAGCGTAGCGTTAGGTTGGCACCGTACTGTTCGACGTTTTCGGCAATTTGTGCCGCTAGCTCACGAGTCGGGGTCAGGATTAGCGCTCGAACTTGGTTGGGATTGGCGCTAGTGCCTGTGGATAGCTTTTCTAGGATCGGCAGGGTGAACCCTGCCGTTTTCCCCGTACCGGTCTGTGCCGCGGCCATGACATCTCGTCCCTCTAGTACGGCAGGGATGGCCGCAGCTTGGATCGGGGATGGGGTGTCGTAGCCCTGTTTGGCAACGGCCTTCAGGATAGGGGCCGAAAGGCCCAGGTCGGCAAAGCTCATAGATTATCTCGTGATTGCGCGGAAATAGAGCCGCCAGTTTTGGCGGGCGTGCATCTTACCCGAATTAGCACGCAAGTACCATGGACTAGCTTCAGAGGTACTTAACCTGCGCTTGGTTACAAGTGCGGGTCTTAATAGAGTCTAGCCGAATCGGGGCGGAGCGTAATGGCTCAATACGGAGCAGGGACGATCCCCGTATTGAGTTGCGGTGATTACTTTTTTAGCAACCAGGGGATGGAACCTGCAGCTTTGCGCCAGGTGGATTGGGTCTCGAAGCAGTAAATCATTGCTTCATCCCTGTCGCCGCGGGTGAATTGTTGTGGGATCTGTTTCGCCACTTTGTTGCGGCCGCTGAGATATTTTGCCACGTATTTGTTGCTCTTGATTGCCGCCTTTTTTAGCTTTCGGCTATCGCTGTTATTGCCGTGACGCATGAAGCTCAGCAGTGTGCGGCTGTAATTAAAAAAGGCGCTGTCATCATCGGGGTAGCGACCGAGGAGTTGCTCGGCCTTGTCGATGGCTTGCTGGCCGAGGTAGAGGTTGATCAATGAGTAGCGGTTGGCGTGTTGATCGTCGTTGTTGAGGCTGAGGCAGCGCTCGTATGTGGCAATGCCTTCTTCAATTTGCTTGTCCATGATATAGGCATTGGCCAGACTGCTAAGGGCTTCAAGGTAATCTAGGCTCTGTGTTTGGCTGCCAAAATTGCCGCTGTGTTGGTCGAAGAAGGCATCGCCGAGATTCTTCTCGCCGGTGATCACTGCGACGCGTAGCTTGGTGATGTAGTCGGTGACGTTTTTGGCGGTGTAGCGCGCTAGTAAAAGCAGTGTGTCTACGCGTTCAGGATCGATAGCCAACGCTTCGGTGGCCAACTCGACGACTTCGGCGCTGCTGCTCGCCTGGGCTGCGCGCGCGAGTAACTTGTCGACGGCATCGAGGCCTTCGTCGGTGTTTTCGACCGATTGGTTCTCCGCCGTAGTGCTCTGACCTTGTCGTTGTACGGCGTGCGCCGCGTACTGTTTGATGACCGTAGTGAGTTGTTGGCGAGTCTCGTAGGCGAAGCGGGCGAAGTCTTCGGCCTTATTATCCTTAGCGCTTTGTGCTGCGGCTTCACGGTTGCCGAAGAAGGTGAGATAGCTCCACAGTGAAAGCAGCTCTTGTTTCAGCTCCGCGTCACTGTCGGCGAAGCTGCGCCAGCTCTCTATGTTCGCCTGCAGGGCGAGGGTGAATCCCGCCGACCACTCGTGCAGGGCGCTACCGGCGAGGAAATTACTCTCGATATCATCTTTCTTAAAACTGCAGTTGGCAGGTAGCTTGTATTCGGCGTTATTAACTTCTTGCTGGGTGTGCCGCATCAGTTGGTCGATGAGGGGGAGAATCGTCTGGTCTTTGTCGGCGAAGCTGGGCATCTCGCCAGCGAAGATCGCGGGTAGCCATTGTTCGCTAGGGGTGCTCTGCGGACAAGCGCAGACGGCAAAGAGATAGCCTTTCAAACCGTTCAGACTGAGGCTGCCGCTGGGTGCACGTTTTGAACGGAGGTAAGCGCCCAGCTGGCGGGCCTCTGTTGCGTTAAGTTTTGTGACACTGGATTCTGACATGACACCCTCTGCGTTGGATAAAAAACGCGCAATTCTATCCTAAAGCTTATGGTGGTTGTAGCCTATGTGCAGGCTTTTAGAGGAAGTGTTGAAAATATTGATGTATTCGAAATTGTGAGCTGGTTACTAGTAATTGCATGGGGTTGTTGGTAGCAGTCTTAGCGTGCTGACGGGGAGCTGCCGCTGTTCGATGTAATCGAGAACGAGGTTACTGGGGGGCGTTGAATAATCACCAAGCAGGCAGAGGCTGATGGGATTGCTGTCGATTTCGCTCTGGTACAGGTAGCCGGGAAGGTGTGAGTATGCCTCAGGAGGCGTGCTGTTGATGAAGTAGAGTCGCTGTAAGGTGCTCAATAAATCGTCACCGCCGCCAGCTTTCAAGTAGGCTTCTTTAGCGGTCCACAATCGATAGAATAGCGGAGTATGGTTTACTTGCTGTTTGAGCCAGCGCTGCTCTTCGGGGTGGAAGAACTGCTCCGCTAGGGCAATAGTGTCCCTCTCCTGAAGCACCTCGATATCGACACCAATATCGGCATCTGTTAGTAGGCCGCAGCTGGCGATAACGTGGTCACCGCTATGGCTAATCGTTAGTTTTGCTTTGGGATGGCTGATGACCTCGGGCTTGCCTTGAGCGGCGATGTTGATTGTCGGGGGTGATGTAGAGGTGGCCTGTTGCAGTGTGTTTTTCACGAGTCGGCGGGCCAGCCAGCGACCGGCGAGAAACTGGCGGCGTGGAGATGCACGCTTTGTGTGGTCGCCTCTAGCTGTTGTGCGAATGCCTTGGGCTCGCTGCCGCTCGGCGGGGCTGCAGCCGTTGAGTAGCTCCTGGTCGGTCAGCGACTCAATTTGCGAGAGTCGCAGTAGCCAGGTGTCGATATGCGGTCGCACTACACGCGCTGGCATTTTAATAGGGTGTGGCCCAGTCCGATTTGATCGACTTCTTCGACGACCTTCAGGCCGGCCTGATGAATCAGCTCGATCATTTTCTTGGAATGATAGAAGTGGCTGTTGCCGTTAGCCAGTACAGTGAAGTAGAGCGAGGTACAGTTGAGGCTAAGTGCGGCGGCCTCATATTGTTGGCGATCCCAGAATAGCTCTAAGATGTAGATGGCGGCCTGTTCTGTCATCGCGCTGGCGACACGACTGAGAATGCTAACGATCTCGTCGTCGCTGAAGCAGTCGAGAAACTGGCTCATCCAGTAGATATCGGCTCCGCCGGGGATGGTGCGGGTGGGGTCGAGTAAATCGGTGGCATGTCCGAGGATACGATCTTGAAGGCCTTTATCGAGGGCGTTTTTCTTTGCTAGAGCTATTTGCTCAGGAAGGTCGATGATGGTGATCTCAACCTGCTCGTCATAGCGCACGCATTGTTCAGCCCAGCGGCCGGTGTTACCACCGAGGTCGTAGATTTTCTTCGGTTGGCTGGCAAAGACGAGCGGCAGCAATTCAGGGAAGGCCTGATCGGAATAGAAGTGGTCAAAGCGAAACCAGCTTTTCTGTTGCTGCGCCGTCAGCAGAGAGAGAGCCGGGTAGATGGTTTCCCATTCGCCCAGCTCACAAAGGCCGGCGGGACGGCCTTCGGTGATTGCTGTCTGAAGATGGTCCATGCCGCGGTAGCAAATGTCCTGGGTGAAGTCCATATTCACCTGCGTCATGGTGTCGTGCAGCATAAAATAGCCGGCCTTGGTGAGTGTATAGAGGTCGTCACGGAGGTAGACAAGCTTGGCGCTTAAGCCGACATCCAGGAGAACGGAGACGCCGTAAATAGTGAGTCGACACTGCTCGGCAATCTGCTCGATGCTGGCGCTGCGTTTTGGCGCCTTGTCTAGAGTGGTCAAGATACCGAGATCTCTCATTGCTCGGGCGGCCTGAAAGAGAATGGGGCCAAAGGCTAGCCACTGGCTATGAGATTTCGCTTCTAACGCCGTCATCGTATCGGAATCGTACAACTGAGACTCTCCTCGTGTAGGGGGAATAGGTGGAATGGTGGGAATAGGGGGAACGCAGCGAACTAAGCTAGCAATGAATTGTTTTGCAAGCAATGATTCCTGACGCGCTAACATAAATAAGCGTTACTTTCTGAGAAGTTTGTGCAAAAAGAGCATGGATTGATTACAATTCCCGCCCGGTATTTAGATCGTTAATAAAAGTTGAGTGCGAAAGAATACGATGAAAGTGGCCCTATCAATAGCGGACTGGTTCGCACTCTCTACAGAATGTGATGATCGCAACGCCTGGCGACAGAAGTTTTCCCTGCCGACTCGGGAAGAGGGTGAGGTGGTCATACTGCCTGCAATGATGCGGCGACGAATGTCCGGCTTGACTAAGCTGACCTTGCGCTGCTCGCTGAGTCTGGCGCAGCGAGCAGAACATATCGATTATGCCGTCTTTGCCAGCCGCCATGGCGAGTTGCAGCGTACGGGAGGCTTGTTGCAGAGCCTAGCAGATGATGATCTATTATCGCCGATGGGGTTTGCCCAATCTGTGCATAACACGGCGGCAGGCTTGCATACGATTATTAGTCAGCAGAAACTTCCGATTAGTTCGATGGCGGCAGGTAAGCAAAGCTTTGCTCAAGCTTGGCTAGAGGCGTTTATTTATCTACGTCAACACCCTCATGCGACGGTTTTATTGCAGTATTTTGATGAGCCAGTCCCTGAGAAGTTATCAGCATTTTGTCGGCAGCCAGGGGAGGCGTTAGCGCTCGGTCTATTGGTAAAAGCGTCGCCAGCGATGGAATCGCCGTCGCTGCCCTACCGTAACGACGAGGACCTTCCAGAAGTGATACGGCAGTTGTTGCTGACGGGGGAAGCGGGGGTTTTTAGTGTTGAGGTGTGTCCGGGGAATGAAAATGCCTGTTAATGCGTCCTTCAGCGCTGTCTGCTCATATGCTAGTCGGTTGTGGCGTCTCTGTGGCACAGCGGTAAGTTTCGCCTGTTTTGGTTTGGGTGGGCTGTTTTTGGCCTTGTTTATACTGCCTGTTGCACGTTTGAGTAGTTCTTCGCACGGCATCAATCGAGCGCGCCGTTGCATTCAGCTGGCATTCAGAGCCTTTGTTGGCATGATGCGCTTGTTGGGTGTGATTGAGGTGCGCTGGCAGGGGCTCGAGAAGCTACGTCAACAGCGTGGTGTGATGGTCATCGGTAATCACCCGTCGTTAATTGATTATGTCCTGATCGCCTCGCAACTTCCTAACTGTAATTGCATCGTTAAGCGCCAACTGTGGTCGAATCCATTTCTCGGTGGTGTGGTGCGTGCAGCGGGCTATATCGCGAATGACGAGGGGGTGACGATGGTGGAGGCGTGTCGCCGGACGCTCTCGGCAGGTGATAACTTACTGATCTTTCCCGAGGGAACGCGTTCGCGAGAAGGCGAGGCGATGACCCTACAGCGTGGGGCAGGCAATGTCGCGATGCGGGTGCAGCCGCAGATTGTGTTGTGCCATATCACCGTTGTGCCTCGAATGTTGGCGAAAACCGACCCCTGGTATTATGTTCCTAAAACTAAGTCTACGTTTAATGTTAGAATAGGTGAAACCTTAGATGTCTCGGCGTTGGTCGACCCGCAGGCCCCGTTAACCGTTGGG
Organism: Sinobacterium caligoides; assembly: GCF_003752585.1. Lineage (NCBI taxonomy): Bacteria > Pseudomonadati > Pseudomonadota > Gammaproteobacteria > Cellvibrionales > Spongiibacteraceae > Sinobacterium > Sinobacterium caligoides. Next base: position 726,080 of record NZ_RKHR01000004.1, on the reverse strand, counting down.
GCGAGGCAGTTAACACGACAGTTCGCCGAGCATTTGCAGCGTGGTATTGCGCCGGGTGTGACCGATAAATAATGTAGGTATTAGATGCAACAGCTTGAAGAAGAAATTAAAGCACTGATCATTGAGTGTTTGAACCTGGAAGATATTGAAGTTAGTGATATCGACAGTCAGGAAATGTTATTTGGTGATGGGCTAGGGTTAGACTCTATTGATGCGCTAGAGCTGGGCTTGGCGCTGAAGAAAAAGTACAACATTGTATTGAATGCTGATGATGCAGAAAGTCGCAAGCATTTTGCCAGTGTGCATAGTCTAGCTCAATTAATTACAGCGAGTAACTAACGTGACCGAGCAAGAGATATTTGAAAAGCTACGGGCCATCATGGTCGAATTATTCGAAGTTGATGCCGATGACGTTACTCTAGAGAGCTCGTTGTACGAAGACCTTGATCTCGACAGTATTGATGCGGTCGACCTGGTTGTACAGCTGCAGAATATTACGGGTAAAAAAATTCAACCGGAAGCGTTTAAACAAGTGCGTACGGTTGCCGATGTGGTCGAGGCCATCAAGGCGTTACTGGCAGAGTGATGCGAGTTGTGTTGTCGATCGTAGGAGCAGTGTTTATCTTGCTCTATCCGCTAGCTATTTATTTTGGTCTACAGCACGGGAGTATTGAACGGGTGGCCTTGGTGCTGGCCGTTTTATTTTCGGCTCGGCTGCTAATGTTGCGGTTAGATCGGTCTGTTGATAACACCACCTCGCCGTTATTATCCGTCATGGTGTTGGCCGCAGGCCTAGGAGCGAGTCTTGCGTTACTCGGCTACCTGTTTAATGACAGTGTGTTTTTCCGCTATTACCCGGTGCTGGTCAACGGGTTGATGGCGGCGGTGTTTATCCACAGCTTGAGACATGGCCCTCCTATTATTGAGCGCTTGGCACGCCTACATGAGGCTGAGTTACCTGAGAGTGGTGTTGTCTATACCCGTGCCGTTACTAAGGTTTGGGTTGTCTTCTTTGCGATTAATGGCGCGGTTGCTCTTTATACTGCGCTATGGGCTAGTCTGTCGGTTTGGACGCTATATAACGGCTTGCTCAGCTATTTATTAATGGGCACGTTGTTTGTCTGCGAGTGGCTGGTCCGGGGCTGGTATCGCCGAACGCACGATTAAGCTTTGCGGTCTTCTAGGTTTCGTTGTCCCCCCCCTATTTGGTGAGTTCTTTACAGAGTAATCAGAACACTATGAATATTGTTAGCCGTTGGTTAATGGGTTTGCTTTCCCGTCCAGCAGAACAAGCGATCGCCACAGACGCTGAGGGCGGTCAGTTTTGTTATGACGAGTTATGGCCGCAAGTGGTGCAGCTTATTCAACAGCAGCGCCAGACAGTGACGGCAGGGCGCTGGCTGGTGAGTTGTGATGATAGTGTAAATTTTTTAGTGGCGTTGTTAGCTGTGACGATAGATACAGGGACGCTGGTCTTGCCGGTCAATGCGAGTCAAGGTGGTATTGATGAGCTGAAACCTGAAATTGATGGTGTTATCACCGACCAAGCATTACGGGGGGGCGTGACGTTGCAGCTGCCGATGCTTGCGGGCGGCAGTTACTCGACGAGCGTCGCTTGGCTGCGGAGCCTGTTGGCTGAAAGAGTGGAGGCGCCGCCACTGCGGTTGTTTACCTCTGGCTCTACCGGTAAGCCGAAACCTATCGATAAACCTTTAGCGTTATTATTGTACGAGGTTGAGGATTTGGAGCTGCTGTGGGGCGGTTTGTTGGCAGACCGTGCGGTTGTTAGCACGGTCAGCGCTCAGCACGTCTATGGTTTGCTTTTTCGTTTGCTGTGGCCGCTGACTGCTGGTCGTGTTTTTCATCGTCATAATGTCAATTACCCGGAGCAGCTGCAGACTTGTGGTAATGGACACGTTTTGGTATCGAGCCCGGCCCTGCTGTCTCGCCTGCAGGGCGGGGTGAGTGAGCAAGGCTTCACTTGCGTGTTTAGCTCAGGCGGGCCTCTCGCGAAGGGAGCTAGTGATCAAGCGCTGGTAGCATTAGGCACGCGTCCGGTAGAGGTGTTTGGTAGTAGTGAGACGGGCGGTATCGCTTGGCGTCAGAGTGATGTTGAGGGGAAGCCGTGGCGCTGCTTTGCGGGCCTGACAGTCGCTAGAGCAGAAGATGGACGACTCCTATTGAACTCGCCCTATCTTGCCGAAGAGGATAACCCGCGCCTGCTAGATGATTTGATCGAGTTAGTCGATGATCGGCATTTTAAGCATTGTGGGCGTAGTGATAGTGTGGTGAAAATTGCCGAGAAACGGGTCTCGTTACTCGATATCAATCATCGATTGAATGCTTTAGAGCAGGTTGAGCAGGCATACAGTATTGCCTTATTAGAGGGGGAGCGCGATGAGGTCGTTGCTGTGCTCGTGTTGAGTCAGCAAGGGCGTGAGCAGTTGGCTAAGGCAGGCAAAAATTTGTTGGCTCGAGCCCTGCGTGCGGCCCTGCGTGAGCATTTAGAACCTGCGATTATCCCACGACGTTTTCGCTATCTGGCGTCATTGCCGTACAATAGCCAAGGCAAACTATCTAAACAGTTTTTAATAGACCTATTTTAAATGATTAATCAATTACCTACGGTGATCTCGTGCGACGAGGTCGATGGCGGTGTAGTCCTTGCTCTAGCCATCGATATGGATATTCCCTGCGTGCAGGGGCATTTCCCGGATATTAGTGTCGTTCCCGGTGTTGCTCAGGTGGACTGGGTGATGCAGCTGGCGAGGCGACAACTTGCCTTGCAAGGTCGTTTTGCCGGTATGGATGCGATCAAGTTCCAGCAGTTATTGCGTCCCGGTATGCATTGTCAATTGACGCTAGAGTGGCTTGAGGCGAAGCGACAGCTGCGTTTTCGATATGTTGATGGTGATGCCGTGTTTAGCAGTGGCCGTATTCACTTGGCAGCGTCATGAGCGCTGATTACGCCGGCTACTGTGTCGTTATCCCAATTTATAATCATGGCTCGACGATAGCGGCGACCGTGGATGCGGTACTGGCGTTTGATTTGTCGGTCATTATCGTCGATGACGGCTCTAGTGAGCCGACGCGAGTGGTATTAGCTGAGCTGAATGCGCGTCATCAACGCGTTAAACTGTTAACCCTAGTGGAAAACAGCGGCAAAGGTGCAGCGGTAATGACAGGGCTTCGCCATGCGCGCAGTCTGGGTTATAGCCATGCGATACAGATAGATGCCGATGGTCAGCATGATAGCGATGACGTTCCGCGATTGATTGAAATGTCGCAGCAGCACCCTGGGCAGGTCGTGTCAGGACGACCTATCTATGACGAGTCGGTGCCGAAGAGTCGGCTCTACGGCCGTTATATTACCCATGTTTGGGTGTGGATAGAGACACTCTCCCTTGCTCTGAAAGATACCATGTGTGGTTTTCGGGTCTATCCCTTGCCCGCGATAGAACTGTTGCTTGATACTCAGCGCTTAGGTAGTCGGATGGATTTCGACACCGAGGTGTTAGTGAAACTCTATTGGCAGGGCGTCGATACGGTCTTTATGCCTACGCGAGTAACCTACCCTGAAGATGGCCTTTCTCATTTTGATGTCGTGCGTGACAACATTCAGGTGAGTCGAATGCATACCCGGCTGTTTTTTGGCATGTTACCGCGTCTGCCTTACCTACTATGGCGCAGGCGTTCTGAGACGAGCCATGTGGAGGAAACCCAGCACTGGTCGCGTATGGCGGAACGCGGTAGCGCCTGGGGAATACGCATGATGCTGGGCTTGTATAATCTGTTTGGCCGCAAAGTGTTTTCCTACTTTTTGAAGCCTGTGATGGGGTATTATTACTTAACCTCAAAGACTGCACGCAGTGCGTCGAAAGACTATATAGCGCAATTACAACGTTATGACCCTGGGCAGGGAGCGCTCAGTAGTTTCGACCACTTTCTCGCATTCGGTGAGGCTATGCTTGATAAGTTAGCGGCATGGTCAGGCAAGCTTAGTTTTTACGAAGTCGATATTATGACGCCGTTGGTGCGAGATGAAATTTTAGCGCATGTGGATAGGAAAGAGGGCTTGTTGTTGCTGGGCTCGCACCTCGGGAATATAGAGGTGTGCCGCGCTCTGTCGGAGAATCATCGGGGAGCAGTGGTGAATGCGGTTGTCTTTACCGAGCATGCAGAGAGTTTTAATAATGTACTAAAGAAGGTTAATGCGAACTCAAGCGTCAACCTGTTGCCAGTGAGTGATATCGGCCCAGAGACAATTATTTTGTTGAAGCAGAAGGTCGATGCAGGTGAGTGGGTGGTGATTGTGGGAGATCGCACCTCGACAACGAAGGCATCGAGGATGGTTTGGCAGTCCTTTCTGGGTAAGCCTGCCCCGTTTGCCCAGGGACCGTTTATATTGGCCTCGTTATTGGCCTGTCCTGTCTATCTGATGTTCGGTTTAAAGCAGGGAGAGCGCTATCAGTTGAGCTTTGAGCGTTTTGCCGACCCTCTAGTATTACCTAGAGCGACGCGCCAGCAAGCGTTGAGTGAAGCTGCCGCACGCTATGCGGCGAGATTAGAACACCATTGCCGGCAAGCCCCGTTGCAATGGTTTAACTTTTTTGATTTTTGGAAATTGAGTAACAGTAAAGATGACTGAGCAGATATGTTTTGGTGCAGGGCGAATCACCATTGAAAATATTGTCGCGTTAGCCCAAGGTAAGTTCGAGCCAAAGTTAAATACTGCGCCCGAGTTTGAGCAAAAGATTTCTCAAGGAGTCCGTTTTCTTGAGCGCCTGCTGGACGAGGATGGTGTCATCTACGGTGTGACGACGGGCTATGGTGACTCCTGTGTCGTCGAGGTGCCGCTTTCCTTGGTACATGAGCTGCCTATTCATCTGTCGCGTTTTCACGGCTGCGGTATGGGGGCTGATCTTAGTCTCGAGCAGTCTCGGGCTGTCATCGCGACACGGCTGGCTTCGCTGACACAGGGGTATTCTGGCGTCAGCATGGAGTTGCTGGAACTATTAGTCGCGCTATTAGTGGAGAACCTTCCGCCGCGAATTCCCAGTGAAGGCTCGGTAGGTGCTAGCGGTGACCTGACGCCGCTCAGTTACTTGGCGGCAGTGCTGATCGGTGAGCGAGAGGTTTGGCACGGTGGACGCTGGCAGCCGACTCAGCAGGCATTCTCTGATAAGGGCTTGAAACCGTTGACGCTACGCCCTAAAGAGGCGTTGGCAATTATGAACGGCACTGCGGTAATGACAGGCTTGGCGGCACTGGCGTATAGCCGCGCCGATTATCTATCAAAGCTTTGTTCTCGGATCACCGCGATGGCATGTATCGGCCTGCAGGGTAATGCTTTTCATTTCGATGAGAAGCTATTCGAGGCCAAGCCTCATCCGGGCCAACAGCAGATAGCCAAGCGCATTCGTGAAGATATTCACACCGAAGAGCTGCCGCGTAATAGTAGCCGGTTACAGGATCGCTATTCGATTCGCTGTGCGCCACATGTGATTGGCGTGTTGGAGGATAGTCTACCCTGGTTTCGCTCGATGATTGAAAACGAAATTAACAGCGCCAACGATAATCCGCTTATCGATGGTCCAGGTGAGCATGTGATGCACGGTGGCCACTTCTATGGTGGTCATATTGCGATGGCGATGGATAGCATGAAAACAGCCGTTGCTAACCTAGCTGACTTGCTTGATCGGCAGATGGCGCTATTAATGGATACCCGTTACAACAATGGCCTGCCGTCGAACCTGAGTGGTTCTGAACCAGCACGAGCGATGATTAATCACGGCATGAAGGCGGTGCAGATCGGCGCGAGTGCTTGGACGGCAGAGGCACTTAAGGGCACCATGCCGGCCAGCGTGTTCTCGCGCTCGACGGAGTGCCATAACCAAGACAAGGTGTCGATGGGCACCATCTCCACCAGAGATTGTCTAAGGGTGTTAGAGCTAACAGAGCAGGTTGCTGCGGCTCAGCTGTTGGCGGTCAGGCAGGCTTTTGAATTGCGAATAAACCAGGGCGAGCTTGATGAATCACAGCTGACCGTAGAGGTGAGAGACTTCTATCATCAGCTACGTGTTCAGCACGAACTCATCACGGAGGATCGCCCATTAGAGTATGAGCTGAAACAGCTGGCTGAGCAGATTGAGCAGCAGCACTGGGAGCTTTACTAGCGATGAAAAAACGCAGTGCCGAAGTCGTCATTAAAGTGCCTTTTCACGATACTGACCCTATGGGGGTGGTGTGGCATGGCAATTACTTTCGTTACTTTGAAGTAGCTCGTTGTGAGCTGCTCGACTCGATCGGTTACAATTATCGCTCGATGACGGACTCTGGTTATACTTGGCCGGTCGTTGATACACGGGTGAAGTATATTCGCTCGGCGGTCTTTGAGCAGTCACTGCGTGTGTTAGCGACGCTGGATGAGTACGAGAATCGTTTGAAGCTGAGTTATTTAGTCAGTGATGCGGAGAGTGGTGAGGTGATTACGAAGGGCTACACCATTCAGGTTGCGGTGAATAATGCGACCAGCGAGATGTGTTTTCGTTCGCCTAAGGTGCTGTTTGAGCGTCTCGGTCTAGAGGAGCTCTATTGATGTTGCGGTTATTAGTACTATGGTTGGCGTTAGCCGTCCTATCGGCTTCGGTGCAAGCTAACGATAACGAGGCTGCTCAGCCTGGTTTGGCGCAGGTCTCTGCGCGGCTGGCGAGTCAGCTGCCATTGGCAGGACACTTTCAACAGACGCGCTGGATCGCGATGCTGTCGAAACCACTTATTACCGAGGGCGAATTCTACGTTGCTCAGGATGGGCGTTTTTATTGGCATCAACAGATACCTTTTGAGAATAAGCTCTGTATACGTGACGACAACATGAAAGAGCAGTTGGGTGAAGGCGAGATAAAAACACAGGCGGCGGCACAAAACCCCATGATGTTTAATATTCTTGAGTTATTCTCCGCCATCATGGTGGGGGATATGGCGACTTTGGAAAAGAGTTTTAGTCCCCGTTTTGAAACCTTAGAAAAAGCTGATTGGCGGTTGCGTCTAATCCCTAAACAGGCACCGCTGAACGCTATATTTACCGATATTGTTGTCGAGGGTGATGATCAGTCGATGCGTCGTTTGGCGTTGCACGAGGTGCGAGGCGATAAGAGTATTATTGAGTTTAGTCAGCTCGTTCACAGTAATAAATTGATCGCAGAGCAGTGGCCGCCGGCGGTATTGGGTTGGTGTGATGAGTAAGATGAGGCTGTGGTTGGCAGTGGTGGCTACGACGCTGCTGGTCTTGATCGTACTCTGTGTAAGAGGCCTGCCTATCGAGGGCAACTTATTTGCGTTACTGCCTCAAGATCAGGATAGCGCGGTCATTAACAAGGCAATAGACCACTACAACGACAACGTGACGCCAGAGGCTGTGATGATTGTCTCCGGTGATAGCTTGGAGCAGGCCGAGGCAGCAGCAGCTGCTTATCGACAATCGTTGATGAAAACCCCCTGGTTTGAGCAGATACAATTGACTTGGTCGATCGATCAGCAGGTGAGTAACTATGAGTTTTGGTACCCCTATCGAGGCTTATTGCTGACACCGGAGCAGCGAGAGTCACTGCGTGACGGGCGCTTTAAAGAAATGGCGCAGTCGGCGGTTGCCAAGACTTACTCTGGTTTTACGGGGGTGGGTGGCAGAGAGTTAGAAGGAGACCCCTTTCTGTTGTTCAGAGATTTCATTCAATCTTCCTATCAGGGGGGAGGAAGGATTCGTTGGAATGATGGTTATTTGACTGCGCACTATGACAATAAATATTGGGTGTTGATGCGCGCGCACATGGCGGCGGCACCCTCGCTATTAAACTCAACGCAGGCGCTGGATGATATTGATGCCGCCGTTGCCGAGGTGGCTGGACGCTATCCTGCTAATCAATTAAGCATGAGTGGTCTGTTCTTTTACACCGCTACGGGGATGGCGGCGGGGCAGCACGATATTAGTCGTATCGGGGTAGGCTCTTTACTGGGTATTATCTTGTTAATGCTAGTGGCGTTTAGGTCGTTGATGCCGATAGCCTGTGGCTTAGTTGCCATCGCTGTCGGTTTTGTTATGGCATTAACGGTGACGGTATTAGTGTTTGGCCAGATTCATATCTTTGCTCTGGTATTCGGCACGGGAATTATTGGTGTGTCGATTGACTACGCGTTCCATTACTTCGCCGATCGCCAGTGTGGGGATGAGCATTGGCAGCCCCAGCGTGCGATGCGCGGCATCTATCCCGCAATTAGCTTGGCATTACTGACGAGTGCTTTGGCTTATTTCTCATTAGTGCTTACGCCCCTACCAGGGATCAAGCAGATGGCGATATTTGCCGTAGTGGGTCTGGTTAGCGCCTGGGTGACGGTCGTTTGTTGTTTTCCTTATTGGGTGACTCAGCCGAGCAGCAGCGGAGTGCCATTTAAGCGCTTGTTACTAGGATGGTTGCGTTGGTGTGGTTTTGTCGCTCAGCTTCGACACTGGCTATGGTTGATGCCTGCCTTAGCGGTGGTTGTTATTACCGTGTTTCCGGGCTGGCATGTTAATGATGACGTACGTGCGTTGCAGAGTCCGTCGTTAGAGTTACGCCAGCAGGAGAAAGTGATTGCTGCTGCTACAGGTAGCCGTATCTCTACTATGTTCTTTTTGGTTGCAGGAGAGAGCACGGAAGAGATGTTGCAGCGCAACGAACTTGCCGTTGCAGCGCTGCTGAAACTAAAGCAGCAGGGAAAATTGCAGGGCTTTCGTGCGCTACCGGTGCCCTCGCAAATGAGTCAGCAAGAGAATTATCAATTACAACAGCAGCTCTATGCCGCAGAATCTACTTCTGTAATGGATCAGTTAGGCCTTGAAAGTTTGAGAGTGTCGCGGAGTAATGCACCGGTCTTGCTGCAGAGTTGGTTGGCGCACCCTAATTCGGAGAGCTGGCGTCAGTTGTGGTTGTCGGACGAGGAATTGGCACGTGGTGAGACGGTATACAGCGTCATTCAGTTATACGGTGTCGACAATAAAACTTGGTTAGAGTATGTCGATAGTGATATTGACGGGGTGACGCTGATTGATCGAGCGGGCTCGCTGTCAGATATGTTGCATCGTGTACGCACCTTAGTGACAGGGCTGCTCTGTGTGGCTTATGCCATTGTGATGGTGGTGTTAGCGGGGCGCTATGGGCTTTCACGTTTGCCGCAACTGATGCTAGCGCCAGTGGCTTCTTCGACGATTGCTTTGGCGTGTTTAGTCATATTGGGTGTTGAAGTGAATGCCTTTACAATTCTCGCGCTGATACTGGTGCTGGGGATCGGCATTGACTACACACTATTTTTTGCTGAGACGAAGAAGCTGGAGCTGTCGACGTTGGTGGCAACAACGTTGGCGGCGATAACGACATTATTGTCTTTTGGATTGTTAGCCTTAAGCAGTACGGCTGCGATCAGTCACTTCGGCTTAACGGTAGCGCTGGGTATTGTTGTTGCCTGGCTATTTTCGCCAATGGCGGCCAAGCAGATTAGCCCTGCGGTCGTTAATCGCTCGCAATCTCAGCAGGGGCAGGACGCTTGATGAGTTGTAGGTTTTTTGCCACAGGCTTGCTGCTTTTGTTACTTGCCTCTTGTGCAACAGAGTCGCGTTTGCCTGCGAATTTGCCGTTACCTGAGCCCTCTGCCGCGGCACTGACGGCGAGCTTTAGTCAACTAATTACTGCAAGTTACGATGGGCGCGAGCAGCCTTTGTTGGCACAGCTGGAGTTGAGTCCGGAAAAACTAGTGGTAGTCATTATGCACCCGAGCGGGGTGCGTCTACTGTCCGCCAGTTACGATGGCGAAAAGATTGTAACCAGTAGTCTGCCGCTGCCGGGTGTTCCTGTTACACCGGAGCGAGTCCTGAACGATATCATGATGGCTTACTGGCCGGCGACGAGCTGGCAGCCATTGTTGCTTCCGCGTAAGCAGTACTTGGTTGATACCAAGGATCAGCGTAAGCTCTTGACCCGTGAAGGCGAGCTCATTTATCAGATCGACTACCAAGGCAAAGCTACCGATCCCTGGTACCGCACGTTAACATTGCACAATCTTCGCTATGGTTATCAGTTGCAAATCACCCCACTTGATAACGCAAAGAAATGAATTCATTGAGAGGGGATGCTATGGCTAATGAGAAAACTCAGAGCGAAGGTGAGATTATAGATGCGACTGAGGCAATGCCGGCAGCCTATATTCACGCAGTGGGAGTGCTCAATGCGTTGGGTAATGATGCTGCATCGGTGGCGAGTCGTTTGCGCAGTGGTGATCCCACATCGTTGACGCAAGATGCGACATTATTATTACAAAATGAACGCTGTTTTGTTGGTCGAGTGACGGCTGAACTCCCTACTTTACCAACTGAATTCGCTAATTTTGACTGCCGAAATAATCGTTTGGCTTTGGCAGCGCTAGAGCAGATGAGGCAGCCGATAGATCATGCAATCGCTCGCTACGGAGCGGACCGAGTCGGGGTGGTGGTTGGCACAAGCACTTCAGGCATCGATCGTGCGGAACAACTCTATCGCGATGTGGAGGATGATTTTCACTACCGCCAGTGCGAGATTGGTAGCCTGTCGATATTTATTCAGCGCTATCTCGGGCTGGCGGGGCCGGCTTATACGATTTCAACTGCCTGTTCTTCGAGTGGCCGAGCTGTGTTGAGCGCACAACGTTTATTAGCCTCGGGCTTGGTCGACGTTGTTATTGTCGGAGGCGTTGATAGCCTGTGTCGGTTAACTCTCAATGGTTTTGATAGCCTAGACTCATTATCGCGTCGTCGCTGTCGTCCACTGAGTGCCGATCGTGACGGTATCTCTATTGGCGAGGGTGCAGCTCTGTTGTTGTTGAGCCGTGAGCCTAGTCCCTGTGCGGTATTGGCCGTCGGTGATAGCTCTGACGCGCATCATATCTCCGCGCCATGTCCGCAAGGTAGTGGTGCGGAAGTTGCGATGAGGAAGGCGTTGGAGCAGGCGCGCATCACTGCCTCACAGCTTGACTATATCAACCTCCATGGTACGGCTACGCCACTGAATGATGCGATGGAGGCTGCCGCTGTCTATCGGTTGGTGGAGGACCGAGTCCCAGTGGGGTCTACCAAACAGCTTATTGGTCATACGCTGGGTGCGGCGGCGGCTCAAGAGCTGGTGTTATGTTATTTGGCGATGATGGATGAACAGCCCTACGCCCCTACACATCACTGGCCAGAGGAGAGTGTTGTTGATGCCGCGTTGGCACCGGTGCGGTTAGCGACGGCAGAGTCGACGGCAGGGCGTTTTTACTTATCGAATTCTTTTGCCTTCGGCGGCAATAATATCAGTATATTACTGGGGAGAAATGAGGCGTGAGTGATGTAATACAGCCTTTTAGTCTAGAGCAGGTCTTGCCGCACCGTGCGCCAATGATTCTATTGGATAGCTTAGACGCCGTCTCTGAGACACGAGTAAGCTGTGCGGTAAGTGTACGAGAGTCGCTAAGTTTCAGTGATGAGCAGGGCCTTCCCGCCTGGGTTGGCATCGAGTTAATGGCACAGTCTGTCGCGGCGTGGTCAGGGGCTCGTGCTCTGCAGCGTGGCGAGCCTGTGCGCATCGGCTTCCTGCTCGGTACACGTAAGTATCATAGTTGTTGTGACTACTTTGCACTGGGGAGCCAGCTCGAAGTGAGTGGTGAAGAGGTGTTAAATAGTGATGATATGTCGGTCTTTGACTGTCGCATAAGTTGCGCTGGGGCGGTGTTGGCTGAAGCGAAGCTAACGGCTTATCTACCCCCCGATGAAAAATTACAGCAGATGCTGGATGGAGATGATCGATGACACAGCGAAGAGTCTTAGTTACGGGTGCGAGCAAGGGGATTGGTCGCGCTATTGCTATACAGTTAGGCCGTGATGGCTTTAGTGTTGTAGTGCATTATATGGGGGATAAACCCGGAGCAGAGCAGACGCGGGCGGAGATTGTTGAGGCAGGAGGTTGCGCCGATATTATACAGTTTGATATCAGTGATCGTGAGCAATGTCGAGCCACCCTTGAGGCCGACCTAGAGCAGCACGGTTATTATTATGGCTTGGTCAGTAACGCGGGAATCACACGGGATACAGCCTTTCCTATGATGACAGGGGATGACTGGGACTCGGTGATCCATACCAATTTAGATAGTTTTTATAATGTTATTCACCCCTGTGTAATGCCGATGGTGCGAGGGCGTAAGGGGGGGCGTATTGTCACACTTGCCTCGGTTTCTGGTATTGCCGGTAATCGTGGACAGACGAACTACTCCGCGGCCAAGGCCGGGATAATTGGCGCGACGAAGGCGCTCTCCTTAGAGCTTGCTAAACGTAAGATCACGGTTAATTGCGTCGCTCCTGGTTTGATTGACACCGGTATGGTTAATGATGAGGTTAAGGATGCGGCAATGGGCATGATTCCGCTGCGCCGTATGGGGCAACCTGAAGAGGTGGCTGGATTGGTGAGCTATTTAATGTCGGATACTGCGGCTTATGTCACACGTCAGGTCATCTCGGTAAACGGTGGCATGGTATGAGTTGGGAGAGTATTTTGGCGGATGGACTATATTGCTGTGCTGAATTTTTCGTAGAGCGCCTTTTTATTGTCAATGGAGGCTTAGCATGAAACGTCGGGTCGTTGTCACTGGGATGTCTGGTGTGACCTCGTTGGGCTATGACTGGCCATCGATCGAGCAGGGCTTGCGAGCACGCGAAAATACCGTCGTTAGGATGGATGAGTGGGATCGGTTTGATGGTTTGAACACACGCTTGGCGGCACCGGTAACAGACTTTGAGCTGCCTAAGCACTACCCTCGCAAGAAGGTGCGTTCGATGGGGCGAGTGTCGAAGATGGCTGTTGTCGCTTCAGAGGCAGCCCTGGCCGATGCCGGTCTGCTTGATGACCCTATTCTCGAAAGTGGTGAGGTCGGTGTCGCCTATGGCTCATCTACGGGGTCAACGGATGCGGTTATGGCCTTTGGAACGATGTTGGCGGAGTCTACGACCAAGGCGATTACCTCGTCGACCTATATTAAAATGATGGCCCACACGAGCCCGGTCAATATCAGCCTTTTCTTCGGTCTACGAGGACGGGTGATTACGACGAGCAGCGCCTGTACCTCTGGCAGCCAGGGGATCGGTTATGCCTATGAGGCGATCAAGTACGGTCAGCAGACGATCATGGTGGCGGGCGGCGGAGAGGAGTTATGTCCCTCGGAGTCTGCCGTCTTCGATACGCTTTATGCAACCAGCTTATATAATGAGGAGCCGAAGACAAGCCCGCGCCCCTTCGACGCGAGCCGTGATGGCTTGGTAATCGGAGAAGGGGCTGGCACGCTGGTTCTAGAAGAGTATGAGCACGCTAAGGCGCGTGGGGCGACGATGTATGCGGAGGTGCTTGGTTTTGGCACCAACTGTGATGCGGCCCATGTGACGCAGCCGCGTAAAGAGACCATGCAGATCGCCATGGAGATGGCGTTGAGGGAGGCGGGCCTTGAGGCTGATGATATCGGTTATGTTTGCGCCCATGGCACGGCTACCGATAAGGGCGATATCGCCGAGAGTCAAGCGGCGGCAGCGGTATTTGGTAACACGACCCCGATGAGTTCCCTGAAGAGCTATTTTGGTCACACCTTAGGTGCCTGTGGGGCGGTAGAGTCTTGGCTGAGTATTGAGATGATGCGCCGCGGATGGTTTGCACCTACCATTAACCTCAGTGAGGTTGACGAGAACTGTGGTGAGGTTGATTACATCATGGGGGAGGGGCGTGAGCTGGAAACTGATGTGGTGATGAATAATAATTTTGCCTTCGGTGGCATTAATACTTCGTTGATCTTTGGTCGAGTGAAGGATTAAAGGCATGAGAGATCGAGGTTGTCGCGGCTTTTTACACGTACAGCCTCCCTCGTCTCAGCTCTGTGTGATATGAAGCTTGTGATATGAGTTTGAGAGGCTATTGATGAATAGACGTAAGAAGTTAAAACAGATTATTAAACGTAAAGATGCACGTGGCAAGGCTGCCCAGAACAGCAATAAGCCAAAGTACATTAGTAAAGCAGATAGACTGAAGCTCGAGGTCGTGGAGCCAAAATCGTCGGATGAGCCAGTATAATTATCCGCGTTAACACGCCTGTTGCTGTCTTCAGAGTGAGAGCGAGTGGGTTAGGGATAGAGTAAAAAACCATCGCACAAGGCGATGGCAGAAGGGCTCGAAAGCCCGGCAGAGTGAGACGATATGATCACCGTGTAAAAGCACAGCTTATCAATGAGCTACTCAGAAGAGGGTGACCAAAGTAACTGGTGCCAACTTTATAGATTCTGATATGATTGATAAAGTTTATATTTTTCATTACAGGTATCATCTATATGAATGTCCAAAAGATGGATCTCAACTTATTGGTTTACCTCGATGTTTTATTGGATGAGTGCAGTGTTACACGCGCTGCCGAGCGGCTAGGTATCACTCAGCCGGCGATGAGTAATAGTCTACGTCGTTTACGGGACTGGTTTGACGACCCGTTATTGGTCAGAACCAGCGAGGGGATGCAGCCGACACAGAGGGCGCAGCAGATTCAGCCGTCTATCAGGGAGGCGCTGACGATGCTGGAAAAAACCGTGCAACCGGCAGAAGGCTTTGACGGTGCGACCAGTGATCGGGTGTTCCGTATTATGGCCAGTGACTACGGAGAGGCGACATTACTCCCTCGGCTCTGTGCCCATCTGCACAAGGTAGCACCTGATATTAGCCTCGATATCATGACTCCCTCGGACGTGAGTATTCGCGACCTAGAGCAGGGTAAGGTTGATATGGCGATTAACCGTTTCAGCAGCCTGCCCGACGCCTTCTATCAGAAGGCGCTGTGGTATGACAATTTTGTCTGCCTGATGCATAAAGACAATCCGCTGGCAGAGGATTTTAGTTTTGAAGCCTATCTATCGGCCCACCATATCTGGGTGAGTAAGACTGGTATCGGCAAGGGCATGGGGATGAATCCTCGTGAATTACAGCGTCTCGGGCGTGTCGATGATTCGTTAGCACAGATGGGGAAGGAGCGAAAAATATCGGTGTTCACCCGTCATTATCAGGTAGCAGGCTTGTTGGCGGCACAGACGCATCTGGTGGCGACACTACCGCGTAAGCTAGCAAAGGTGTACGCGGATTCACCGATGTTTGTGGTTCGGCAGGTGCCTTTTGCGATACCGCCCTTTGAGCTGAAGATGGTGTGGAGCCCGTTATTACACTACAGCCCGGATCACCGTTGGCTGCGTGAACAGATGACATTGGTTGCTGAGGCAGAAGGTTACGGTCAGTAATGCTGACTGTTATTGGGCTCCTTAGTTGAAGGTATTGGGCGGTGTTGTCACTGTATGGCTCTGAGTGATGGTCGTCAGATCAAGACTGTCGAGCAGGAGAGTCCTTGTATTGATGTGCCTGTCCATTCTTTGGCAGGCGAGCTCTTCATTGCGCTGGAGCAGGGCTTGAATAATGGCAAAGTGTTCCTCGGCCATGTCATCGGGGTGTTGATCCTGCTGGAGTAGACCGAGGCGAATAAGTCGTATGTGACCGTTAATTTCACGCAGGTATCTCGGTAAGACTTTGTTGCCGCCGCCTCGAGCTAGCTGTAAGTGAAATCGCTCATCCTGCTCTAGCAGTGTGTCGGAGTTGCGTAGAGCCAGTGTATTGGGTTGCCATTGGTTAGCGAGAGCTTGTAGCGCCTGGTCACTCATGTTTTTGCAGGCGGTGCGAACGGCCATCTGTTCTAGGTATTCTCGCAGTTGATAGTAATGTTTAATGGCATCTAATTCGACGCTGCGCACGAAGCAACCTTGCTTTGGGCGAATAACCAATAGACCGTCTGTTTCTAGATGTTGCAATGCCTGCCGGATAGGGGTGCGGCTGACGCCAAACTTTTGTGCGGTTTGGACTTCCGTGAGGCGAGCTCCTGGGGGGATGTCAAAGCGCAATATTTGCTCTTTAAGCTCCTGATAGATATGGTTTACAGTGTTTCTTCGTACACTGTGTGGCTGGGCTTGTGTGTGGGGGGTGTTACTCGCGTCCATGGGGATACTCACTACGACTTTTGGAACAAAGCGACAAAAATGTGATGGAAAAATAACCGTTGGGGCTATATTTGTTATGGCATAGATGGTGAAATGTGCAAGTAGATCGATGTTGTGTACTACTGAATGGGAAAGTTAAAATAATGAAAAATCAATTAACTAGTCGTGAGTGCTGGGTGTTAATTCCCGGGCTTCTTATTAGTTTATCTTCTTTTGCAGACGCCTCTTATGACGAATGCCTATTAGATCAAATGCGTCACGCATCCTCGGAGACGACGTTGATTGAGGTTAGAAAACACTGTGAGGCTAGCCTCTTAGGCGATGAAGAGAAGATTATTGGCAAGGGTAAATTGTCCAAAGTCGAAGGAAAGAAATATGCTGTGAAAGAGCGCATTGTCGAGGAGGACCGTCTCGCCGATGATAAATATGTGATCTTGCCGCACAAGCCGAACTATATTCTCCCTGTCAGCTACAACAGTCATATGAGACCACCGCACAGAACAGAGAATCTAGATGAAGATGCGGTGGACAATACTGAGGTGAAGTTTCAGGTTAGCTTGAAGGCGCGTTTAATCGATGGCCTGATTGGTGATCGAGGCAGTTTGTATGTTGGCTATACTTCTGTCTCTTGGTGGCAGGCCTACAACAATAAAGCCTCGGCGCCCTTTCGTGAGATTAACCATGAGCCTGAGGTGTGGGCTGCGTTTCGCACGGACTATAGTATCGGGGATTGGAATTTACAGCTGGTGAACTTTGGCTTTAACCATCAATCGAATGGTCGTGACGGCGGCAACTCGAGAAGTTGGAACCGCATTGTTGCTGACTTTATCTTTGAGAACGGTCCCTTCTACCTATCGGTACGTCCTTGGTACCGATTACCTGAAGACGAAAAGAAGCCGGGGTCGAGTAAGGGAGACGATAACCCGGATCTGTATAAATACATGGGTTACGGTGAGCTTTCGGGACGTTATCAGTTTGATAACGAGCAGGCGGTGACGGTGATGTTGCGTAATAACTTGGAGTCGGAAAATAAAGGGGCGGTGCAGGTGGATTACACCTTCCCAATACCAGGGCGATTGAAAGGGTATGTGCAGTTTTATAACGGCTATGGCGAAAGCTTAATCGATTATGATAACTATACGAATCGCTTGAGTGTCGGTGTGATGCTAACGGACTGGCTATAAGGCAGTTCGTTAGAGTCTAGCAAGAAAACCCTCTGTGCTGAGCAGAGGGTTTCGCTCTGTGCACTGCTACGATCCTCTATAAGAAGGCTAGCCCCCAGACAGTTGATAGGCTAATAACAAATAGGGCGGCGAAGATATTGATGATGATTGAGCCTTGCTGGTCTTTCATGGTGCTTCTCCTTGTATGCGGACAAGAGCTTGCCGGTCTCCGTTGCTACCCCGACTGAGTCGCTCCGTGTACAGTGGAATCGTTAGCTGACGCAGGGTTATGCGCCCATGGTAAATCCTACAAATCTAATCTTTATTTTTTCTTTATGGCGCGATTAATTTAAAAATTATTGTTGCTACCCTGTTGTTTCTACGCACTTTACTTTAGCGGGTAGTGTTTAGACACCCTAGCAGAGCTTTTTCGATGAAGCAAATCCGGCGTCCCTGCACGGAATAGATACTAGCGGCCGCGAGTGGCAATGATGGTGGCGCGAGTGGGGGCTTGATAGCCTTCAACAGTCTTTTTGTTGTCATCTGGGTCGAGGAAGTCCACTAGTGACTGGAAGTGCATCCACTCTGTGCTGCGTTGCTCCTCTAGCTGTGTGGTATCGATATCGACAATCTTTGCGTCGATAAAACCAGTTCGCTCAACCCAGCGTAGGAGTTCCTTGGCACTGGGTAGGAACCAGACATTACGCATTTGCGCATAACGATCACCAGGCACTAACACCGTATGCTCATCGCCGTCGACGACAAGAGTTTCGAGTACCAGTTGGCCGCCGGGTTTGAGGGCGTACTTGAGCTCGTCAAGGTGGTCGAAGGGGCTGCGACGATGGTAGAGCACGCCCATCGAGAAGACGGTGTCGAAGCATTGCATGCGCGCGGGGAGCTGTTCGCTCTTCAGCGGCAGCAGATGCACATTATCAACTTTAGCGTAGTGGTTGATCGCCTTAAATTGATAGAGAAACTTGAGCGATGGGTCGATACCAACGACGCTGTTGGCACCTGCGCCTGCCATGCGCAAACAGTGGTAACCGCTGCCGCAGCCGACATCGAGTATATTCTTATAGCGCAGCTCACCGAGGTGAGGTAGCACGCGTTGCCACTTCCAATCGGAGCGCCATTCAGTATCGAGGTGCATGCCAAACAGTTCGAAGGGTCCCTTGCGCCAGGGGTGCAGCTGTAGCAGCGTCTGCTTGAGTGCTTGTCGCTGCTCGATGTTGCAGTCGCCACGCACGCTGACGGTATCTCCACTGAGGTCGGTGCTACCGCTGAGCGAGGGTAGCTGCTCTACGATGCTTTGCCAGATCTTTTCATCGCCGTGTGCGTTGGGCGTGTAACTTTGCTCGATAGCTTTGCGTAGCGCCTCGACATAGGGCTCAAGGGGATGATCGGGGTTGGATATATGTTGGTAGAAAGAGTGTAAATCGATCATTTTATCGCCAATAATGAGACAAAGTTAAAACACTGGAACCAGAGGTAGACGTGGCTGAAGCCTGCGTCGTGTAAACGCTCTTTGTGGGTGTCGACGGTGTCCGGGATGAGGACGTTTTCGATAGCTTGGCGTTTCTGAGCGATCTCCATTTCGCTATAGCCCATGGCGGCCTTGAAACCGTGGTGAAGGTCGGTCATGACCTCCTGCTCCATGCTGCCGGTAAGCGCTATTTTTTCTGACAGGATCATTGCCCCGCCCTCATTCATGCCGTCTGCGATGCGTTTGAGTAAGCTAGGACGCTGTTCGGCGGCGATAAACTGCAAGGTGAAGTTCATGGTCACCAATGAGGCGTTGCCGAACTGACTGTCTAAAAGGTCTTCGGCTCTCAGTTCGACGGTCGGAAGCTCGGGGTTGTCGGCGATATTCTGACGGCACTGATCGATCATCGCCGAGGAATTGTCGATGCCAATGATGTGAGTGTCTTTGGCGACAATATTGTGGCGAATAGCGAGAGTAGAAGCCCCCAGTGAGCAGCCGAGGTCGTAGCACTGGCTGCCATCGGTTACGTAGTGCTTGGCGATGACGCCAATCATGTCGAGGGTGAGTCCATAACCGGGTACGGAGCGAGCGATCATATCGGCAAAGACTTGGGCGACTTTGCTATCGAAGCGAAAGTCGGCAGGCCTGCCGCTAGCCGCGGCGTATATCTGATCTGTTTTTGGCGTCATCACATAGGCTCAAATGAGTGCTTTGGGCCATTATACAGGCTTTTTCGTCTCGGTATGCTCGTACTATTGCGCATCGACTTAATCGCTTTAGGGGGAGTCGGGAGGGGTCTAGCTGTTGGTTTCGTGCCATTGTCACTATTCAGCTGCTTGTCGTGTCGTAAATTATCCCGACAGAGTTTAGATAAGCATTGAATATTGTTGCTATGTGCTTGAATATATATGACCCTTGTTAAGGCTTGGTGGTGGCGAAAGGGGGCAACGCAAACAATGATCCGAAATAATAAAACTTAATGGTATTGGTTGTTTATGGCTGTGATTGAGGGAAAACAAGTAGCGTTACCGCTGTCTCTTGACGATATGTCTGACAGGGTGAAGGAGAGTGTTGCCTATGCCCGGCACCATAAAGCCTTAAAGACAATTGCTACCGCCGGAGCCATGGCGCAATCCGATGGTTTGCCGGTATTGATTCGTGTGTGCAAACAACAGCGGCAACGAAGCTCGTCGACTGGCGTAGAGTCTGGCAATCCTTTCTTGCCCTATGATGAAGGGCTCTGTGTCGGGGATATATCGGCGACACATGTTTGCCTATTAAACAAATACAATGTGATGCCTCGTCATGTCTTGATGGTTGCAAAACATGAGGAGGCGCAGGCGATGCCCCTCACTCCGGCCGATTTTCATGCTTTCTGCTTTACTATTGGCGCGCTGGGCGGTTTAGGGTTTTATAACTCATCAGCGCAGGCAGGCGCCAGTGTTAATCACAAACACTTGCAGCTGATTGCTTCTCCTCTCGGTGACCACGGAGATTTCCCCTTCCTCAATATCCTAGAGAAATATGGCCCTGTAGAGGGAATTGATTGTGTGGCTGAGCTGCCCTTTGATAACTTGGTGGTGCGGTTACCGAAGATGGCGACAGTGGCAGAGCGTGCCAAATCAGCTTATCAATTGTACTTACGTATGGTCGCTCGGTTAGGTTTGATCTGCGATATCAACGGTGCCCTGCCACCTTATAACCTACTGATTAATCGTGACTGGCTATGGTTGGTGCCGCGTACTACGGCAGAGGTAGAGGGTATTGGTATTAATGCGCTGGGGTATGCTGGTGCGATACTGCTGACGGATCGTGGGCAGCTGCAAACATTGAAACGCATAGGCGTGTCGGCGCTGTTGCGACAAGCAGCGAAGTAATACGGCGCTCACGTAGGATATGTCCTACAGACATCTAGGTTTATGCGTCTGTTCAACGGCCTTAAAGAAATGAATAATGTTACTACGCATTAGGATGATGCGAATGGTTACAGGATGTGACCAAGACAGAGGATGTTGCTCTTTATAAGCCAGCTTAATGCTGGCTTTTTATCGTCTGCTGTTTATGTTTTGCTCCGTACAGGCGTGCTGAAAAAGCGTTTTACGTCATTAATTATTCGCCGTTTAATTAATAGTGACGCGAATGTATTGGCGCTTATGGTACTTGCCGGATAGACGCGATAACAGGTCGGTGAGGCGCAGTTGCCAGCCATATTTTTTTAGTAGGACTTGCTGGGCGCGTAGAATATCACTTTTTTCTGAAATGAGTTCGGCGCTAGCTGGTAGCGTGTTGCCGTAGGTGTCACCTTTGAAGTTGCAGGGGGTTAGTGCTGCTTTTGTACTATTTTTTAAACGCTTGACCTTGCCAGCGTTTGCTGCCGAGAAAATATAATAATGATGGCCATCACCTGCGCACCAGAGAGGGGTTGAAACGGCAACGCCAGTCTTACGATAGGTGGTGAAACTCATATATTGAGCGTTGTTTAATTCAGGGGAGTAGGGCATCGTATTTACCTTCAGTCTTTTTATTATGGCCGAGCATAAGGGGAGATAACTCTTATTGTAGAGGGTGGCTTTTGCGCTGTGATAATGCATGTTGTGTTAAGTGCATGGCAATAGGGACGAGGATTGAAATGAAGATGGTGAGCCAAGCTAAGCTGTCGAAGTGTTGTAGGCGGGCGTCGGGCCCGCTGCTAAGTACCATGCTGGCGATTGAGGCGGCGAGGCCGGTAGAGATATGCCGGGTCGCTGATTGTAGTGACATATAGGCGCCCCGCAAAGCGGCGGGCGGAACTTGGCTGGCGAGGGCTTGAATAGCGACATTACGGGTGGCATTGGCCGACATGAAAATGATGAAAACAAGCCATAATGGCACCTGTAATTGCAGTATGAAAGCGACAAAGACGATGCTGGCGCTACTCAACCAAGCAGCCCAGGCGATAGGAGTAGAGCCGAAACGGTCGACCATTTGACCGGCGATACGCATGCTGAAGAAGCTGGCGATGCCGCCGACAAGATAAAGGCTACCGATATCCTCACGGGGAAAGCCCAGATTAAACTGAAAGTAACTAGAAAAGTTCGGAATTAAAAGAAAGCCAGCCAACATCGCGCCAGCGGTCATCAGATAGCTGATCATCACACCTGGATGAGCGAGCAGGGTTGGCAGTGAAACGGCCTGCTCTTTCGTTGCGGGCCGCTCTCCCTTGGGCAGTATCAGTGAAATGAGTAGGCTGACGATGAGGCCAATACTGCCGATGAGTAGAAAAGGCGCATGCCAACTAAACCAGATGCTCAACTGCATACCCGTAGGTACGCCCAATACGGCTGCGACAGAGAAGGCACCCATGACCTTTCCCATGGCGCGGCCACGGCGCTCGACAGGGATATGATCGATCAGCAGGGACATGGCAATGGAGGTGGCTGGGCCTGCAAACCCACCCGCGATAACCCGGCAGGCGATGAGCTGCTCGGTATTTTGACTGAAGGCGGCAGCGAGGGTGCCGATGGAGAGACCCAGCAAGGTAAAGGTGAGGACGGCTTTGCGACGGAATCGATCGATGAACCTAGCGCTTAAGATCGCAGCAGTGGCAGCAGAAAAGGTGTAGGCGGCGGTGATAGAGCCAATATCACTGCTGTTCATGCCGAGCCCTTTGGCGAGGTCGGGGCCAAGGGGCATGATCATCATGAAGTCGATGACATTGATGAACTGAACAGCGGCTAGTAGCCAGATGAGCGTATTTTCACTCAAAGCTAGATCTTTTTTGCTCACCGACTATAAGCCTCTCTGCCACTCTTCTCTGAGCGGGGTACGATCAGGGTGAGCAATCGCCTGGTCAATTGTGTGAAGTAACTTGCTCTTATCACGGCCGAGGATCCCTTTTAGCACCAGGTAGTTGGAGGCATGGTCGCTGCGGAAGACGGTCTTCTCAAGTTCGAGCAGACTCAAGAAAAGGCGGATTTCGTTGAATAGCAGTTGTTGACTTAGCGCGATGAATCTTCCCTTAAAGCTTTCTTGGTAACGCTCTGGGCCGCAGGGGAATGATAGTACCAGAGTGGAGAGAAATTCGGGCTGAGTTGCGTTGACGAGTGCGGCGGAGTGACGAGCGTGTTGCTCGCTATAGTGAGCACCACCCATGCCATTGAGAATCATTACGGAAGCCTTCATGCCGGCTTGTTTGATCTTTACGAGGGCGTCGATAGAGGACTGTAGCGTTTCGCCCTTGTGAATCAACGTGAGAATCTCGTCGTCTCCACTCTCACAGCCGACATACATCAACTGTAAACCGAGCGAATTGAGCACGCTCAGCTGCTCGGGCGTCTTCTTCAGTAGGTTGCGTGGTAAGCAGTAACTAGAGACACGTCGCACAGTGGGTAAGTATTGGCGGATGAGCAGCAAGATCTCTTCTAGTCGCCTGAAGGAGAGTGCCATGGCGTCACCATCGGCGAGGAAGACCTTATCGATACGTCGACCAGATTGACTGGCGGCAATAATGTGTTGCTCGACAATGTCGCTGGCTGTCACGGAAAAGCGTTTCTGTGCCTCGCTATACATCTCGCAGAAGCTGCATTGATTCCAGGAGCAACCGTTTGTAACCTGTAAGATCAGCGAGTTAGCTTCTGATGGGGGGCGAAAGACGGGCTCGATATAGTTGAACATGGCGGTACCTAGTAAAGGGAGGCTAATTATATCAGGTTTGGCGTGTTTCCTTGGTATGCAATAGCCGTAGCGCAGCCTTTGGCAGTGATGCGAGACCGTTTTTAGGTCGTTTGCGTGAGTATTGCTTTCAGGCTTTGTTACTTGTTAAGCATCAATTTTTTATTGTTAGCTAGCCATTTAAAGCTGAACGGATGGCGAACAAAAATAGCTTCTACAGTTTTTCTACCGTTAAATGTGACCATTATTGTGCTGGACAATGTGCAACAGCTCGCTTGTTAGTTAGGGCGACTCGCTTTATTACAATTAATTAAAGAAATCTTCTACTGACTGTTTTTTGATCGAACAGCTATTTTTCTTTAATTTTAACACGGTAGTTTTGATTGGGGTCAAGGCGACAAAAAACACTGCCGGCTGGTCTAATTTGCCTCTAATTGAGAGGAGATTAATTACTAATCTTCATCGCATCATTGTGATAAGTTACAGTTAAGCGGTGAGTTCTTAACCGCTTGGTTTTGCCGTTATTTATTCTGCGTTTCCTGGGTTATGGTGATTAAGCACCCCTACTTCTAGCTGTGACGTAATAGCAAATAAGCCCCTGAAATGAATTGAACTGGGTTGAGTTAGAGCGCTCAATTAACATGCTCCTCTGCTTAGTCAATGCTTATTAGCTTCACTAAACCCATAATACGGCAGCTGCTCGAATATAGTTTATCGTTTGGCTCGTGATCATGCCCCTGCGTGGTTGGAGTAGAACTCCGAAGATCTTTGCATCTATGTGAAAAATAGGTATTTGTATTTATGACGTCTCCTTCAATGTTGGA
Source organism: Sinobacterium caligoides (assembly GCF_003752585.1). NCBI lineage: Bacteria > Pseudomonadati > Pseudomonadota > Gammaproteobacteria > Cellvibrionales > Spongiibacteraceae > Sinobacterium > Sinobacterium caligoides. The sequence goes on along the minus strand of NZ_RKHR01000004.1, from coordinate 701,864 downwards.
TAATTTTAAACAGCCGAAACCTTTCTATATGATTTTCTTTATAGAAATGTGGGAGCGCTTTGGTTACTACGGTGTTCAGGCTCTGCTTTCGCTGTACTTTGTTAAAGCTCTAGGAATGAGTGAGGACCAATCATTCGGCACGACAGCGGCTTTCATGGCTCTTGCGTTTGCTTTAATCAGCGTTGGAGGCTTCATCGGCGATCGTGTGCTAGGTGCGAAGCGGACGATGGTTCTGGGCGCGGCGGTCCTGGCAACGGGCTATTTCTTACTAGCTTACTCGGTCGATCATCAGGATTTTGTGTATATTGCGTTGGGTACTATCTGTATCGGTAACGGCTTATTCAAGGCGAATCCATCGAGCTTATTATCAAAGTGCTATGCGGAGGGAGACCCGAAGCTAGATGGTGCTTTCACACTCTATTATATGTCGATTAACATCGGTTCTTTTTTGGCAACAGCTTTTGTACCTGCCGTTCATGAACACTATGGCTGGAGTGTCGCTTATCTAGTGTGTGGTATCGGTCTAGTTTGTGCCATTCTAAATTATTATGCTTGCCGTAGCTGGGTTGCGCACATTGCTTCTGAGGCGGGCGGAGCTTCCCCAGGTTTTGTTAAGTACGCCATTGTTATTATCGGTACTGCTATTGGGGCCTTTGTTGCAGCCTTTTTGATACAGAATCTATCGATCGCTCACTGGACGTTGGTTGTTATCGGTGTCAGTGTGGTTGCTTATTATTTTTACGAAGTAGCGCGCGATGATACAGGCTACCGAGCCAAGATGATCGTTGCGTTTATTTTGATGTTGGTGGGCGTTGTGTTCTTTGTGCTCTATGCACAGATGCCTATGTCGCTGAACTTCTTTGCGATTAATAACGTAGAACACAATATTCTAGGCTATAGCATCAACCCTGTATCTTTTCAGGCGCTGAACCCCTTCTGGATTGTGGTAATGAGCCCCGTTTTGGTGTTTTTCTATTCTCACTTTGGCTCACAGGGCAAAGACTTATCGATGCCTTTTAAGTTTGCTGTAGGCATGTTCTTGTGCTCTTTTGCCTTCTTAGTTTTACCGTTAGGTGCTCATTACGCTAACTCGCAGGGGATTGTTTCGTCAAACTGGATTATCTTAAGTTATTTCTTGCAGAGCGTTGGTGAGTTAATGATTAGTGGTCTTGGTCTGTCGATGGTCGCTAAGCTAGTACCGCAGCGCCTAATGGGTTTAGTTATGGGTATGTGGTTCCTGACATCGGCCGTGTCGGCAGTCATCGGTGGTTATATTTCGTCGATGACTGCGGCGCCTAAAGGCGTCACTGATCCGCTGCAGACTCTGCCTCTGTATTCTGATGTCTTCCTACAAATTGGTGTGGCATCGTTTGTGATTGCCATTATCACTCTTATGGCGGCACCGATACTGACGCGTTATATCAATGCAGATGTGCCAGTTGGAGAACCAGAGGCTGCTATCGCTTAACTCTCGACAATAGTCGGTCGTTTCTGGCCCGCCTTCCCTGTCAGATTGCTGATTGGGAGGCGGGCTTTTTTGTGGTCGTTGCAGAGAAAAATATCATTGTAGCTGAGGGGTGAGGTAGTAATCTTAGCCCGACTGACTGACTGACTGACTGACTGACTGACTGACTGTTCAGGCTTTCGTCAAGGTCCTTCACCCAGTTGTGCAATGAGGGGAGATGGTGTTGCTCGGCACGCATAAGTTTAAGGTAGCCATCAGCCATAGAATACGTTGCTTCAGAACGACGTTTCTTGTTGGGCGAAAGAGTGGCGGGTGAAGGAAGGCGTGGTTAAGAGCTGTCGATGCTGAAATCATCAGCAATAAAAAAGGCGCTACTGAGACAGTAGCGCCTTTTTTGATAGTGAAGGCAGTCGTTACCAGCCTTCTACGCCGTCCATGTTAGGGAGCTGGTGTGCAATCCCTTTGTGACAGTCTATGCAGGTTTTATCGCCGCTGGCGAGTGCCGTTGAGTGCTGGGCGGCGGCGCGTGGACTTTGACGGGTGAAGTCCATCGAGTCGAACTGGTGACAATTACGACACTCCAGTGAATCGTTGGATTTCATGCGCTTCCACTCGTGTTCGGCCAGTTCACGACGCTTGTTAAGGAACTTCTCGCGTGTATTGATAGTGCCAAAGATTTTTCCGTAAACCTCTTTTGATGCCTGCATCTTTCGTGCAATCTTGTCTGTCCAGTTGTGAGGAACGTGACAGTCAGAGCAGATGGCGCGGACACCGGAACGGTTGCTGTAGTGAATAGTCGATTTTAGCTCGGCAAACACATTGTCCTGCATCTCGTGGCAGCCAGTACAGAATTTCTCTGTACTGGTAAACTCCAGTGCGGTGTTGAAGCCGCCCCAGAAGATGATGCCTGCGATGAAGCCGCCAACGATAATAATACCGAAGCTGAAGTGTCTGGCGGGCCGCCAGAAAATTTGCCAATAACGTTTTAATTTATCGATCATTACTTGGCCTCGTTGCTGGGTAGGTCGTCCATATCGATAAAGGTGTTCTCAACTGTAGCGTCGGCACTGGTTTGCGGTACGTGACACTGTCGACAGAAGTAGCGACGTGGAGATACGTCGGCTCTGAAGTTACCGAAGCGATCCATGTAGTGGGTGACGCTGACCATAGGCGCTTGTGACTCTGAGGTGCGTTTGCGCGCGTGGCAAGATAGGCACTTGTTAGCAAACAGGTCGGTCTGATAATGATCGACGTGATGCGGGATGATAGGGGGTTGCATCGGATAGTTACGGTGCTGTTTGCTGTCGTCGTTGACGTAGTTGCCAAGCGCCGGTGGCGTTGCCTCTTGATCGATCGGGCTAGAACGTAGCGTCGTAATCGTGTCGGCTAGCAGGAGTGAACTCAATAGCGCGCCGCAGATAAAGATGATGGCTTTTTTCATAGTACTCTCCTTACACCTTGACAATCTTAACGGCGCATTTCTTGTAATCGGTCTGCTTAGATAGCGGGTCGGTGGCATCGAGGGTGCATTTATTGATGAGCTGGCTGGCGTCGAACCAGGGTACAAAGACCAGGCCGATGGGGGGCTTGTTACGGCCGCGAGTCTCAACGCGAGTTTTGATCTCCCCGCGACGAGTGACAACCTTCACTTCGTCGCCGCGGCGCAGGCCTCGGCTCTTGGCGTCATCAGGGTGCATGAAGACGACGGCGTTGGGGAACGCTTTATGTAGCTCGGGTACGCGCTGTGTCATCGAGCCTGAGTGCCAGTGCTCAATAATTCGGCCAGTACACAACCACATGTCGAACTCTTCGTCAGGTGATTCGGCGGCAGGCTCGTAAGGCAGTGACCAGATTACGGCTTTGCCATCTTTGTTGCCGTAGAAGTCAAAGTCAGTACCCGGCTTGGCATAGGGGTCAGATCCCTCTTTGAAGCGCCAGCGTGTCTCTTGTCGATTGACGACAGGCCAGCGTAGCCCACGGACATCGGCCTCGTGGTAGTGGTCGAAGTGTGCGAGGTCGTGGCCATGACCACGGCCGAAGCTAGCATATTCCTCGAATAGGCCTTTTTGCAGGTAGAAACCGGCTTCTTCGGACTCGGGGTTGTTGTAACCGGGGTACTTCTCGGTCATGTCAGTCAGAGGGAACTCATTGACGTGACCGTTTTTGTAAAGTACTTCGTACAGTGTTTTACCTTTGTACTCAGGGTTGGCCTTGAGAATCTCGGCATCCCAGACTTCATCGGTTGTGAAACGCTTAGAGAACTCGACGAGCTGCCATAGATCGGACTTGGCTTCGCCTGGGGCGTCGACGAGTTGGTGCCAAAGCTGTGTGCGTCGCTCGGCATTACCGTAGGCGCCTTCTTTTTCGACCCACATCGCTGTCGGTAGAATCAGGTCGCTGGCTTGCGCGGTAACTGTTGGGTAAGGGTCCGAGGTAACGATGAAGTTATCGGGATTGCGGTAGCCGGGTAGGGTCTCTTCGTTGAGATTGGCGGCAGCTTGCATGTTGTTGTTGCACTGTACCCAGTAGACGTTAATTTTGCCATCTTTTAGTGCTCGGTTTTGAGCGACAGCGTGTAGTCCTGGCTTGGCGGGAATCGTGCCGGCGGGTAGCTTCCAGATTTTCTCTGCGATCTTGCGGTGTGCGGGGTTGGCGACGACAAGGTCGGCAGGAAGGCGGTGACTAAAGGTGCCGACTTCGCGTGCGGTGCCACAGGCTGAGGGTTGGCCTGTCAGCGAGAAGGGGCTGTTGCCAGGCTGAGAAATTTTACCGGTAAGCAGGTGAATATTGTAAGCGAGATTGTTCGCCCAGACGCCGCGGGTATGCTGATTGAAGCCCATGGTCCAGAGTGAAGTGACCTTGAGCTTAGGGTCGGCGTACCAGCTGGCGATTTCATTGAGTTGATCGACAGGCACTTTGGAGAGTTTGGAGACATACTCTGCGGTATAGGTGCTGACGAACTTGGCGTATTCTTCGAAGGTTGTGGCTTCTGACCCGCCTGCATTGCCAGCGTTCTTAGCCGCCTTCTGCAATGGGTGCTCAGGACGCAGACCGTAACCAATATCGGTGTTGCCGACGCGGAAACGGGTGTGCTTATTGACGAAGTCCTTGTTGACCTTACCGTTTTTAATGATGTAATTAGCGATGAAATTGAGTATCGCTAGATCGGTCTGTGGCTCGAACACGATCGGTGTGTCGGCGAGCTCAAAGCTGCGGTGTTTATAGGTTGAAAGCACTGCAACACGGGTGTCGGGGTTGCTGAGTCGTGTGTCGGTGATGCGCGTCCATAGGATGGGGTGCATCTCAGCCATGTTGGAGCCCCACAGTACGAACCGGTCGGCGTGCTCGAAATCATCGTAGCAGCCCATGGGCTCATCGATACCAAAGGTACGCATGAAGCCGCCGACGGCAGACGCCATGCAGTGGCGAGCGTTAGGGTCGATGTTGTTTGAGCGGAAACCAGCCTTCATCAGCTTAGAGGCGGCGTAGCCTTCGTAGACAGTCCACTGGCCCGAGCCGAACATGCCGATGCTTTCCGGTCCATTGGCTGCGATGCTAGCTTTCCACTTTTCTGCCATGATATCGAAGGCGGCGTCCCAGCTGATCGGGGTGAAGTCGCCGTTCTTGTCATATTTGCCGTTGCTCATACGCAGCATGGGCGTAGTGAGTCGGTCTTTGCCGTACATGATCTTGGAGAGGAAGTAGCCTTTTACGCAGTTTAAGCCCTTGTTGACTTCACCCTTGATGTCACCGTGGGTGGCGACGACCTTGCCATCCTTGGTTGCGACCTGAATAGAGCAGCCGGTACCACAGAATCGACAGGGCGCCTTGTTCCACTCGAGGTCGGTGTCCTTCGAACTGGTGATCAAGTTACTCGCTTGGCTCGTCAGGCTGAGACCTGCAGCGGCAGCGGCGGTGGCAGCGGCCTGGGCCTTAATAAATTGGCGTCTATCTAGTTTCATGGCTATTCCAGTAGGTCAGTAGGAAGTGAGATTTCGGTATCATCGATGACATCATCGAGCGTGTTCTTATCGGCGATCTGGTGGTAGACCAGGTGAGCATCAAGGACGTGCTCGGTGATGCGGATCTGGTCTGTCGTGTTGGCTAGGGCCTTGGCGTTATCGGCCTCAACGATGACGATGATCTTTCCCTTCTCGCCGTCGCAAGCGGCGACACTGGCGTTGGCTAAGTTATTCAGCGTCGCCTGGAGCCTGTCTAGATCCTTGGGTAGGCCTTGTACAACCAGGCTGGCAATGTGCCACTCTTGCTGTTCGGCGGGGATGTGTTCAAAGGTGTTCATAGGCGACGTCTTCGGGGTTGAGTAGGTCGATGGCTTGAGTGGGGCAGACAGAGAGACAGAAGCCGCAGCCGTCACAGCGCTCGAGGTTGATCACAGGGCGAGGTATACGGTCTTGATAGCTAAAATGAATAGCTTCTGTCTGACAGCTGTCCTGGCAGCTTTGGCACATCACCTGGTTATAATTCAGGCATCGTTCGTTGAGTACCGCGCGTTGCTGCCACGCTAAAGCTGGGCGACGCTGTTGCTGTGGTAGAAACACTTCCTGCTGGCAACTGGCGGCACAGTCACCGCAATAGTCACAGCCAGATCGTGTAAAATCGAGCTCTGGATATTGGTCGTTACCGTGTACGATGATCTTTTCGGGGCAGGCAGTAATACAGTCGCCACAGCGACTACAGGCATCCAACAGGCTCGACTCCGTCACCCAGGGAGGGCGAGGAGGTGTTACCGTTTTTGTTGTCGCAATCTCTTTAAGCTTACCCGACACGAAAGAGCGGCGGTTGAGATCGACATCCTCAGTTTTCATTGCAATAACGTAACTTCCAGGAAACTAGGTTAAACGCCAGGTGGGCCCATTAATAGCTGTGAAATCCAGACGGTGAAACCGTAACCAGCCACAATCATGACGGTCAACAATGGGGCGACAATAGCTGTTGTTATAAAGAAAAGACCAAGCTCTTCGGTCCTTGAACTATCAATTTGCTCTTTCATTACGCTCACTCGTGGTTAATCACCCTACTATTATAGGGCTATTGCTTGTAATGCACGCAGAGACTAGATCAATGTTTGTGAAAAAGTGTTGATTTATACGAAAATATTTAAACGAGAATGATTGGCATTCGGCTGTTTTTAGGAGCTCGATTTTAGTCCTGTTAGGAGATCATAGTTACGATATTGAAGGCTGCTTAATATTGTTTCGATCTTTATTTATAGTATTGCCATCTATAATTAGTGATAAGCCTTGATGCGTCATAATCGTTATGATGTAAGTGCGAGCTGTTTAACACAGCGTAGTTTTTTATTGGCAATCATCATACTATTCATCACTGCACTCATAACATTGGATTGAACTATGCCCGGCTTACCAGCAGAGGCGACTGCGACCCGAACCCTAGTAGCATTGGCTGCCCTTATTATTATTCTTGCGGGAGTGAAAACTGCCGAGGCAGTGGTGGCCCCGTTTTTGATTGCTATCTTTATTGCGGCGATTAGCGCGCCGTTGATGTTTATATTGACGGACTACCGTGTGCCGCAGGGGTTGGCTCTACTGATTGTGATGCTTGTGATCGTGGCCTTTGGCCTGCTGCTGTCATCGATGATGGGGGCCTCCTTAGATGGCTTCAGCAAGAACTTACCGCTGTATCAGCAGCGGCTGACTGGTATTAGCGTGCAGTTGGTCGGTTTCCTATCGGGGCATGGTATTACGGTGGAGGCCTCAGAGCTGAAACGATTGCTCGACCTGAGCGCGGTGATGGGCCTTGTCGGTAGCACGTTTAATCGTGTCTTAGGCACCTTGGCGAACACCTTTCTTATCCTACTGACGGTTGCCTTCATACTGATGGAACTGGGCAGTTTTAAGACCAAGGTGATGAAAATATCCCGTTCTCCGGTCAGCGCTCTCGCCCATTTTGAGCACTTTTCGAGCACACTGAATCGCTATATTGTCATCAAGTCGATGATGAGCTTACTGACCGCGCTGGTGGTGTTGTCGGCATTGCTGATTCTCGATGTCGACTATCCTGTGATGTGGGCAATTTTAGCCTTTCTGCTTAACTTCGTTCCCAATATCGGCTCTATTGTGGCCGCTATCCCTGCTGTATTGTTGGCGTTGATTCAACACGGGCCAGATGCCGCAGGGATATTGATTGCTGTTTATTTCGGGGTGAATAATATCGTTGGTAATATTATTGAGCCCAAACTGATGGGGCGTAGTTTGGGGCTCTCATCACTCGTTGTCTTTGTTTCTTTAGTGTTCTGGGGTTGGCTATTGGGGCCTATTGGTATGTTTCTTTCAGTGCCCTTGACGATGACTGTGAAGATTGCGGCAGAGACAGATGAAAAATCCCGTTGGTTGGCCGACCTACTCGGTTGCGAGGATTGAGTAGGAGAAGCAGGGACTTGCTACTGTTGTGGGCGATGATAGTGCTAGCGGCTACACTAAATAGATGTGACGGGCTGATATCAGTTGGCTCGTATTTTAGAGACGCGGTTAGCGGGAAGTACCTTGCTGTCAGTAATGCTGTGGCATGCTATAAGTACCTGCTGTGGGCGAAGTTGCTGCAAAGGCTTACTCATTTCTTTGCTCCTAGCTTGGTATTGCGTAACGGCGACGGTATGCGTCGCCGAGAATGCTAGCGGCTATGGAAATGCCACGGAACCGGTTAAGGTCTCAGAGTTAACGATACGGTTGTCGCAGCATTCCGGTCTGCGCTTTTTCCCTGACCCTAAGCATCAGCTAGACTTGTCATTTTTTCTCCCTCTTTCACCTGCTGAAATCGCAGCTCAAGACTTTTGGCGTCGGCCTGGGCTAAAGACCAACCTGCCAGGGTTTAGCCACTACAGTTTCTGGTTTTTCTTTCCACTACAGAATGATCAGAAGGATATTGAACGAGTCACGATTAATTATAAGGATCATTATCAAAAGGTTTTAAATGTCTATGTTATTGCTGAGGAGGGGCTGCTTTATAAGAGAATGACAGGGAATAGTCAGCCTTTTAGTAGCCGTGACTATGATCATCGCCATTACCGTTTTGGCTTCCCGCTGCGTCCAGAGCAGAGCGTTGCGGTTTTGATTGAAGTGGTCGGAAGGCCACAGTATGTTTTCAAGCGAACCGATGTCACAACTGATCACCTGCTAGCAAAATTTCCTAGCCATCGCGCCTGGTTTGACTGGTTCACTTTTGGTGTTTTGATGGTGATGATGTTTTATAACTTAATTATTTATGTGATCACACGCGAGCGGATATACAGTCTCTACGTTGCCTTTATTTGTGCTGTAATTTTTAACTTATTCGCTGTTGATGGCTATGGATCGCAGCTAATATGGGGGCGGTTTACTTGGTTTGATTCACATATATTACTGCCTTCTGCTTATGTGTTGTTGGGAATATTTGGTTTTTTTAGTATTGCATTTCTTGAGTTAGAGAGACGTCAGCCAAGGGTTTACCAGTATATTCGTGTTCTGTGTTATGGCCTTTTGCTCTTGGCACTGGTCAGCTTCTTCTCAATCGATCTGGCTACTGGCGTGGGTTTGTATGTTGGTTTTTCTGTCAGCCTGGTGATGTTTGCTGTGATTCTGTGGCACAGCTTAAGGTTGTGGCGTGCAGGCGTAACAGGCGCAAAGATCTATTTTATTTCCTGGCTAATATTGCTCGGTGCTGGGGTTGTGGTGATGTTGGATGTGATGATTTGGGGCTACTATCACGGCTATTACATGGAGGTTAGTTACCTTCTGCAGGTAACCTTGATCTCTGTGTCGCTGGGTAACCGTATAAACCTGTTACGCGTAAAAGAGCAGAGAGCAGTCAATGAGAATCGTGCGAAGAGTGAATTTCTTGCCAAGATGAGTCATGAAATTAGAACGCCGATGAACGGGGTTCTTGGGATGTCGGAGATGTTATCGCATACACCATTGACGAAGGAACAGCAGCAATATAATGACATCATATACAACTCAGGAAAGTCGTTATTGAAAATTATTAATGACATTTTGGATTACTCGAAGATTGAGGCAGGTAAGTTGTCACTGGAGTCGGTCGAGTTTGATATCGATAGTTTGGCGCTCGAAACAGTATCGTTGTTTAGCTTCCGCGCGCAAGATAAGGATCTTCACCTCTACTGTGATATTTCAACACGCGGCCAATGTTACATTGGCGATCCGTTACGATTGCGGCAGATTATTATAAACCTGCTCAGTAACTCGCTGAAGTTTACAGAACAGGGCGAGGTTCTGCTGTTGATTAGCGAGGATGCCGAGCAGAATGAGCTTCGAATTACCGTGCAAGATACTGGCATCGGTATTTCGAAGGAACAGCTGGATAAGCTGTTTGAGTCTTTTCAGCAGGCAGATAACTCCATTTCTAGGCGTTACGGGGGGACGGGGCTGGGCCTGGCTATTAGTCGTCAGCTGGTAACGTTGATGGGAGGCAGTATCTCTGTTGAGAGCGAACTCGGTATTGGCTCGACGTTTATTGTTAAGCTGTCATTGCCGGTGGCGAAAGAGCGTGAAATCGAGGGTTTGCTCTGGCCTCAGCTACAGGGCGTGCGAGTAGGCTTGGTTACCGCTAATAATCTTATGGCGCGTTTTACCGCTTCTCAGATGGAAAAATGGGGGGTGAAATTTCACCATTGGTTAACTTGTGTAGAGCCGTTAGATTGCTGTGTAAATAAAGGCAATAAACTAGATTTTCTTTGTATCGATGGATGTAAAGAAGAGGCTCTAGAGTTATTGGAGAATGATATATGCTCCTTTTTGACGGCAAAAATTCGTGTGATTTTATTTTTCAAAACAGCTAAAAGCAGTACGCTGAAGTCGATAGAGAGTCGGTACAGTGTCGTCGCGGTGCGGAGCCCGTTGTATAGCTATGAGATAGGTGAGCTACTCAATCGATTGCTTCTGCCTGATCAGAAAGTGCCAAGTTTGCAGCAGGCACAGATAGCAGCAGAGCCGTTGGCGCGGTTGGCAGTTAATCGTGTTTTGGTGGCAGAAGATAATCAGGTTAATCGTCGTGTAATCGAGGCAATGTTAGCGCGTTTGGGGCAGCGTTGTGTGATTGTGAACGATGGCCAACAGGCAATGAGGGCTTTTAAAGAGGCTAATATTGATAGTGATGTTGACCCCTTCGATTTAGTCTTTATGGATTGTGAAATGCCTGTGCTCGATGGCTATAGCGCAACCCATGCTATTCGTGATTTGGAAGAGCGCTTTTGTTTGGGTACTAATACTATTGCAATTATTGCTTTGACAGCCCATGCCCTGCCAGAACAACTGGAACATGCGCTTAATGTCGGGATGAATGATCATCTGAGTAAGCCTGTATCGTTAGGCATTCTGGCAAAAGCAATTGCTCGTTACGGTAAACAGCAATAGCAATAAGTTAAATAATGTTTAGATAGGTCTAGTGTTGATTATATAGGCATGATGGGTGACTGGATCGAGGTATACTTATGCTTAACCTGACGATCGCCATGCGATCTTTATTCCCCTAGTTTTATTCTCGGTTGTTGTCTATGGATATTGCGGTTGAAATGCTGGTGTTGTTGTTTGCCGTTGCTATGTTAGCCGGCTTTATTGATGCGGTTGCTGGCGGCGGTGGGTTGCTGACTATCCCAGCTTTGATTTTCGCTGGTGTGCCTCCGGTGCAGACGTTGGGAACGAATAAATTGCAGGGTAGTTTTGCGTCTTTTTCTGCAGCATTTCATTTCTTACGCAGTGGCATGCTGGATATTCGACGTATGCCGCTGATGATTACGACTGTATTTTTCTCTGCGGCACTAGGAAGTTGGGCGGTACAGCGTGTCGATAATCAATTCCTAATGACGTTGATGCCTATTGGTTTAATCGCGATAGCACTGTACTCGTTTTTTAGTAAGGGGTTGGGTAAGACGGAGACGGCGGCGAAGCTGACTGATCGTCAATTTAGTGTCACTGCGGCCCCCGCAATTGGCTTCTACGACGGTTTTTTTGGCCCTGGAACGGGCACCTTTCTGGCGATCAGCTTCGTGAAGCTAAAGGGGATGGCGTTTGTGCGGGCCACGGCACATGCGAAAGTGCTTAACTTCACTTCGAATATTACCGCTCTGACGGTGTTCGTGGTGGGCGGTAAGGTATTATGGTTGGTTGGTATCGTGATGGCCATCGGTGCATTTCTCGGTGGCCGTATCGGTGCGGGTATGGTGATCAACAAAGGCGCCAGCTTTGTTCGTATCATCACCGTCGTCGTTTGTGTGGCGATGAGTGTCAGCCTAATTTATAAACAACTCTAACACGATCCGTTTTCATCGAGTGTTTGCTGAAGCTGCTTGACGGCTTCGACCCGTGCCTTACGTACAGCGACGGCTATTTCTTGTCCTTTGAGGCCCGCTTCGACAAAGGGTCTGGGGTTGACTTGTGCACAGGCTGTAAGGAGTGTGCTGAACAATTGTCGTTGTGGATAGTTTTTATCTTCGAAGCCTAATCGACCACGCGCGTCGGCCTCACAGACTACGAGAAGTTGATGGAAGCGTTCACGACGCCGGAAGGCATCGGTCTTCTCGAGGATTTTGACGACGGTGTTTGCTCGTAGCTCGTGGGTACGGTGGATATTTGTGTGCTGTTCGGCCGCGATGAGAGCGAGCTCTCTGCATTCATTGGGTGCGCCAAGGCGCTGGCAGAGTGCCTGAATGGGAGCTTTTGCGAGTGTTTCGTGCTGAATATGTTGCGGCCATTTCTGTTCGGGTGTCAGGGCCTTACCAAGGTCATGACAGAGGGCGGCGAAGCGAACCGACAATTCTTCACTCATTTTTGCTGCCTGTTGCAGCACCATCAAGCTGTGTATGCCGCAGTCTATCTCGGGATGGTGTTGCGGTGGTTGTGGGATGCCAAACAGGGCGTCCAGCTCAGGCATGATAACGGCGAGTGCGCCGCACTCGCGCAGGGTTTCAAAGTAGATGCTAGGCGTCTTCTCTAGCAGCGCGCGACTGCTCTCCTGCCAGATGCGCTCTTTGACGAGATGCTCTAGCTCACCCTGTGCAACCATCTCACGCATTAAAAGCATGGTCTCATCGGCTACTTTAAAGTTAAGGTGGGCGTAGCGTGCGTGAAAGCGGGCGATACGCAGCACCCGCAGTGGATCCTCTGCAAAGGCGGGAGAGACATGGCGCAGGAGGCGCTTATCAAGGTCGTCGCGACCATGGTAGGGGTCGTATATCTGTCCGTCGGCATCTTCGGCCATAGCGTTGATAGTCAGATCGCGGCGTAATAGGTCTTGCTCAAGGGTGACATCGCTAGCGGCATAACAGTTAAAGCCTGTATAGCCGTGACCGAGCTTACGCTCTGTGCGAGCGAGCGCGTATTCCTCCTTGCTCTCGGGATGAAGAAAGACAGGAAAGTCTTTGCCGACCTGCTGAAAGCCTTGTTCGAGCAGTTGTTGCGCGGTGGCACCGACCACGACCCAGTCCCGATCTTTGACCGGATAGCCTAATAGTTTGTCTCTGACTGCGCCGCCTACACTGTAAATATCCATCGTACCGTCTGTCATTGCTATTAAATAGGCGGTTATGATACTGAAAAACAGTATTGTATGAACAAATAATTCAGCCTTTGTTTACGCTCAGGGCTTGAAGGCGGCAGTATTTTGCGGAGCGCTGTAGTGAAACTCCTTCTTCGTCTCGTTGTCGATGCCTATCGTGGTTAGATGAACATCGAAGCCCCATAGTCGCTGCAGATGTTTGAGAACCTCGTCCGTGTGTTTATCGAGAGGCTTACGACTGTGCTGACTGTGACGCAGGTATAGCGCACGATCGCCGCGCAGATCGACATTGCAAATTTGTATGTTGGGCTCACGGTCCCCCAGGTTGTACTGGCCGGCTAGGGTTTCTCTCACTGTTTTGTAGCCCTGCTCATCGTGAATCGCTTCGATCTCAATATCGGTTCTATCGTCATCATCGAGCACACAAAATAGCTTTAGATCGCGCATCACCTTAGGTGAAAGAAATTGCATGATAAAACTTTCATCTTTAAAGTTTCTCATCGCGAACTGTAGAGTCTGTCGCCAGTCGCTGCCAGCGAAACTGGGAAAGAAGTATTTATCTTCTTCTGTCGGGTGTTCGCAGATACGACGGATATCAATCATCATGCTGAAGCCTAAGCTATAAGGGTTGATGCCACTGTAGTGCGGGCTATCGAAGTCAGGCTGATGGATAACACTAGTGTGCGACTGCAAAAACTCAAACATTAGCCCTTCGTTGACTAAGCCGCGGTCATACATCTCATTGAGTAACGTGTAGTGCCAGAAGCAGGCCCAGCCCTCATTCATGACCTGAGTTTGGCGCTGAGGATAGAAGTACTGAGCAATTTTGCGCACGATGCGAATGATCTCGCGTTGCCACGGCTCCAGTAACGGAGAGTTTTTCTCCATAAAGTAGAGTAGGTTTTCCTGTGGCTCGGGAGGAAAGCGTATGTTTTCCTCCTCTGTTTCGGTCTGGCGGCGAGGGATAGTACGCCACAGGTCGTTAATTTGCCGCTGTAAAATCTTCTCCCTTTCCTGTTGTCGTGCACGTTCTCTATCGGCGGAGATCGGCGCAGGTCTTTTGTAGCGGTCAACACCGTAGTTCATTAGCGCATGGCAGGAGTCTAGAGTTTTCTCGACCTCTTCGAGGCCGTGACGTTCTTCGCACTTGGTGATGTAATTCTTAGCGAAGAGTAGGTAGTCGATGATTGAGCCGGCATCGGTCCAAGTTTTAAATAGGTAATTCCCTTTGAAGAAAGAGTTGTGGCCAAAGCAGGCGTGGGCAATGACGAGGGCCTGCATGGCCATGGTGTTCTCTTCCATCAAGTAGGAGATACAGGGGTCAGAGTTGATCACTATTTCGTAGGCGAGTCCCATTTGGCCGCGCTGATAGTTGCGCTCAATACCTAGAAAGTGCTTACCGTATGACCAATGTGAATAGCCAAGGGGCATGCCGTGTGAGGCATAGGCATCCATCATTTGCTCTGAGCTGATGACCTCTATCTGGTTGGGGTAGGTATCCAGGCCGAACTCGGCAGCTAGCTTGCCAATTTCGTATTCATATTCCTGAATAAGCTCAAAGGTCCACTCTGAATCAATCGATAGAGGCTGACGTGCCATGTTAGTTACCTCGCAGTCATGATAAAAGGTTGAAATTTTTGTTAGGGTTGTTGGCTAACCCGGCGCTTGAATAGCTCTCTGAATACTGGGTAGATGTCACTGGCGTTGATGATCTGTTGCATCGCGAAAGTTTCTTGAAAGTCACTGGCAACCTGTTCATATTCGCGCCATAGTGCCTGGTGCTCGCGGGGTGTAATTTCAATGTAGGAATAGTGTTGAACATATTTCATGATGCCATCGGTGAGCAGTTTGTAGCAGGTTGATGAGTCATCGTTCCAGTTATCTCCGTCACTAGCTTGGGCGCCGTAAATATTCCAGTCGGAGGTTGGGTAGCGCTCCTCAATAATTTCTTTCATTAATTTTAAGGCGCTGGAAACGATTGTACCGCCGGTCTCTCGACTGTAGAAAAACTCTTGCTCATCGACCTCCTTGGCACTAGTGTGGTGGCGAATAAAGACGACTTCGGTGTGGTCGTAATTTCGTTGTAAGAAAAGATATAACAGAATGAAAAATCGTTTGGCCATATCTTTGGTTGCTTGGTTCATTGAGCCAGATACGTCCATGATACAAAACATGACGGCTTTAGAGCTGGGCAGTGGTGTTTTGACATGCAGGTTATAGCGTATATCGAAGTCATCGATGAAGGGGATTTTATGAATTTTTTTCTTTAGCCGAGTAATCTCTTGCTCAAGAATTTCGAGACGTTCGTTGTCTCGTAGCAGATCGCCCGTGCTCTGCTGCTGTTGTTGTTGTTGTTGTTGTTCTGCCAGTAGAATTTTTAGCTGCCGCTTACTGGAGGCGCCAAGTGCGATCCTCCTAGCATGTGCGCTGCGTAATGAGCGGACAATGTTAATTTGATTCGGTGTGCCAACGGAACTGTAGCCAGCACGGCGATAGGTGAAGGACTCTGATCCGGCTAATTGACGTTTGACTAAATTGGGCAATTCTAAATCATCAAACATGAACTCGAGGAATTCATCCTGGGTGATTTGAAAGACGAAGTCATCCTCGCCTTCGCCCTTGTCACTGGCATTACCCTCACCAGCCCCGCCGCCCCCGCCACCAGAAGGGCGAGGGATTCTATCACCGGCCACAAACTCCTTGTTGCCGGGGTGGATAACCGTGCGTCGCCCCCCTTTACCATGCCCGAAAATAGGCTCCTCGATATCGCTATCAGCAATACTGATTTGCTCGCCCTTTTCTATATCCGTGATTGATCGCTTAGTTACCGCTTCGGCAACCGCGCGTTTAATGTGAGCTCGGTAGCGCTTGAGAAAGCGCTGCCGATTCACCGTACTCTTGTTTTTGCCGTTGAGGCGACGATCGATGATGTAGCTCACAGGCACCTCTTCTTTATTGTGATTTTCTTACTCGCAGATACCATTCTGAAAGTAACCGAACTTGTTTGTCGGTATAGCCCCGCTCAATCATGCGGTCGACAAAGTCGTTATGCTTGGTTTGATCCTCATTAGAGGCTTTGGCATTGAAGGAGATTACCGGGAGTAAGTCTTCTGTGTTCGAGAACATCTTTTTCTCGATCACACTGCGTAACTTTTCATAACTATTCCACGCGGGATTGTGACCGTTGTGGCCGGCGCGAGCACGCAGTACAAAGTTAACGACTTCATTACGAAAATCTTTAGGGTTCGAGATGCCGGCGGGCTTTTCTATTTTCTCGAGCTCCTCGTTGATTGAGGCGCGATTGAGGATCTCGCCGGTTTCAGGGTCACGGTATTCTTGGTCTTGAATCCAGAAGTCGGCATAGGTGACATAACGATCGAAGATATTTTGACCGTATTCAGAGTAAGACTCGAGGTAGGCGGTTTGAATTTCTTTGCCGATAAACTCCACATAGCGTGGTGCTAGGTACTCTTTGATAAAGCGTAGATAGCGGTCACGAACCTCGGGCTGAAATTGTTCCTGTTCGATTTGCTGTTCGAGTACATAGAGTAGGTGTACTGGGTTAGCAGCAATTTCAGTTGGGTCGAAATTGAATACTTTAGAGAGTATTTTGTAAGAGAAGCGAGTGGAGAGTCCATCCATGCCTTCGTCAACGCCGGCCGCATCACGATATTCCTGCATCGACTTGGCTTTCGGGTCGGTGTCCTTGAGGTTTTGGCCATCATAGACGCGCATCTTAGAATAGATGTTTGAGTTTTCGGGTTCCTTTAGGCGTGACAATACCGTGAACTGCGCCAGCATAGACAGTGTGTCTGGTGCGCAGGGGGCATCAATCAGTGAACTGTGGGTAAGTAGCTTCTGATAAATCTCAGCCTCTTCATGTAGCCTTAGGCAGTAGGGAACCTTGACGATATAGACACGATCGATAAAGGCTTCATTATTCTTGTTGGCCTTGAAGGACTGCCACTCAGATTCATTGGAGTGAGCGAGAATCATACCGTCGAAGGGGATGGCACCGAGCCCTTCTGTTGAGTTGTAATTCCCCTCCTGGGTCGCGGTGAGCAACGGGTGTAATACCTTAATGGGGGCCTTGAACATCTCCACAAACTCCATGATGCCTTGGTTGGCACGGCACAGGGCACCGGAGTAACTGTAGGCATCTGGGTCGTTTTGCGGCAGCTCTTCAAGCTTGCGTATATCAACTTTACCGACAAGAGCGGAGATGTCTTGGTTATTCTCATCACCAGGCTCTGTTTTGGCGCAGCCAACTTGATCTAGACGCGAGGGATAAACCTTGACGACCTTAAATTGGCTGACGTCACCGTTGAACTCATGTAACCGTTTCACAGCCCATGGGGACATGATATTTTTAATATAACGAAGAGGGATATTATAATCTTCCTCTAGGATCTGACCGTCTTCATCAGGGTCGAAGAGGCCGAGTGGGCTCTCAAACACGGGAGAGCCTTTTATGCAGTAAATCGGTTCTCGCTCAATCAGTTGCTTGAGCTTCTCTGCCAGTGAAGATTTTCCGCCTCCGACAGGGCCCAGTAGATAGAGAATTTGTTTCTTTTCTTCGAGGCCTTGTGCAGCGTGCCGGAAGAAGGACACCATCTGCTCAATCGCCTCCTCCATGCCAAAGAATTCGTCGAAGACGGGGTAGCGCTTGATGACTTTATTGGAGAAAATTCTGCTAATACGTGGGTCTTGTGAAGTATCAACCAGCTCGGGCTCGCCTATCGCCAGTAGCAGGCGCTCCGCAGCAGTGGCATAGATACTTGGATCACTCTTGCAGAGATCTAGATACTCCTGCAGGGTGTATTCCTCTTCTTTAGTGTTGCTGTAACGGTCTTGAAATTGATTGAAAATGCTCATCTCATCTCCCTGCTGGCGATTCCATGCGTATTGCTTTGCGGTGGCGGGCTTGGCACCACGAATAAATATAGAGTGGTAGCATCAGGAGCTAAAGGCGCTTGTCGACGCCTGCTACTCCTAGTGAGTCATAGCTAGAAAATTATGCTGATGATGGCAGGCCCGTGATAGCGTGGCGGAATAAGGCTAGGAGACCGTGTTCGCAAAAAATACTGCACTTAGGCGTGTATCAAACAGCTTATTATCTTGTTAGTTATGACGATACTGTCTTTTTGCTTTGTATGAAGCATAGTATCTCTGCCGCTTGAGGCCAGATAAAAAGCAATTTTAATAGCTTTTTTTTTCATCCGAAGGGTGATAACTCGCTTTAGAAAACAAACGGGTATGGTGGCAGGAGTATGGGGGGTGCTTTACGTGTTACTTATTGAAACTCTTTTTTTTGTTTCTAATTCCATCAGTGTCAAGCGACCGCCCCAGACGTAGCCCGTGTCAAGAGCATGGTAATGTGAGTTGTTACTCTCGCCCTCGAGTGCGGCCCAGTGGCCGAAAACGATTTCCGGGCTATTCGGTTGCATTTGCTGGTGAAATTCGAACCATGGCTGGTAACCCGGTCGCTGACTGGTTTTATGTCCCTTGTCTTCTAAGTCGAGTTTCCCGTTATTGTTACAGAAACGCATACGGGTGAAATAGTTGGTGATTGTGCGTAATCGGTCTTGCCCGCAGAGGGCGTCATCCCAGCAGGCGGGTTGATTACCATACATGGCGGCAAAATAACTGCGATAATCCCCTTTGCTTAGGGTCGTGTGAACCTCATCTGCGAGCTGCAGGGCCTGCTGTGTGTGCCATTGCGGTGCGATACCTGCGTGAACCATGACGATATTGTACTCGCTATGATGTTGCATTAATGGCTGTTGCCGCAGCCAGCGTTCGAGTGTAGGCCAGTCACGGGCGTTGAGGACGTCGTCGAGGGTGTCATATTCACTAGGCAGTCGGTCACTGTGGGCTATGGCGAGGAGGTGTAGGTCGTGATTGCCTAAGACGCAACGGGAGGAGCTGCCGAGGCTGTGGATAAAACGCAGTGTCTCAAGTGATTCGGGGCCTCTATTGACGAGGTCGCCTGCAACCCATAGTGTGTCTCGGCTAGCGCTGAAGCCAACCTTATCAAGTAAGCGCTGTAGAGCAGAAAAACAGCCTTGAATATCGCCGACGGCATAGTGAGACACAACAGGAGCACCTATAGAGCTTAGTGAACCGCCATGGGGACGGCGAGTTGAAAGGCGCTAATCGGTGCGTCAAAGCACTGTCCAGAGTCTGTGATCATTTGGTAGTAACCCTGCATACTGCCTACTTCTGTGTCGAGAGTGGCTGCGCTAATGTACTCGAAGGACTCCCCGGCGGCGATGTAGGGTTGTAGACCGATGACACCGCTACCGTGAACCTCTTTAATACTGTTGTTACCATCAGTAATTTGCCAATAGCGTGACAATAGCTGAATGGACTCATCACCATTGTTGGTGATTTTTACTTGATAATTGAAGGCGAAGCGCTGTCGTCGAGGATCGGATTGTTCGGTGAGGAACTCGCTGATGACCTCAATAGTAATAGGATAGTTCATGGTGTCGGTATCGTTATGGGTATAGACAAATGTTGTTTGTCGCCACCGGTTAAAGGCTGTATTTGGTCTTAGGCGAAGACATCTTCATCGTTTTTACGTGCTTCAAAGATGGCGTTAGCTAGAATGACATACTCCTTTAGACTCAGGTTCTCAGGACGATCACTCGGGTCAATGCCCTGGGCTACGATAAATGCTTCGCTACAAAGCTTCTTTAAGGTGTTACGCAGCGTCTTGCGACGTTGCTGAAAAGCTGTGCCGACGACGTGTTCGAGCAGTTTCACATCATGGGCAGGATAGGGCAGCTGCTTATGCGGAACTAGGCGGACGATCGCAGAGTCGACCTTTGGTGCCGGTCGGAAGGCGCCCGGGGGGACAATAAAGAGTTGTTCGACGTCGCAATAGTATTGCGTCATTACGGTCAGCCTGCCAAAAGCTTTACTGTCGGGGCTAGCGGCGAGGCGTTTGACGACCTCATACTGCAGCATAAAGTGCATGTCAGTGATGTTGTGACAGTGTTGCAGTAGGTGAAAGATCAGCGGTGTGCTGATGTTGTAGGGCAGGTTGCCGACAACGCGTAAATCCTTTTCGTCATCAACTAAGGCGTTGAAGTCGAAGCGTAGGGCGTCGGCATGGTGTAGGGTGAAGTTTTCCTTGAGGCCGAAGTGGAGTTTGAGGATCGGTAGCAAGTCGTTGTCGAGCTCAATAACATCTAAGCGGGCACCGCTGTCGAGCAGGCTGCCGGTCAGGGCACCTTGTCCAGGACCAATTTCCACCAGGTGCTGATCAGTCTTAGGGCGGATAGAGGCGATGATATTATTGATGATAGAGGGATCACTTAGGAAGTTTTGGCCGAAACGTTTTTTGGCCTGGTGACCGTAATTGGGTTTGTCAGACTTGGACATATCGCTCTCAATTTGCACGTGAGGAGGTGCGCCGTTGGGCGCTGCGGCGGATTATACGCTAAACGGCGAACTATTGGGTACGATTCTCCGCCATGGAAATGGCGTAATCAAGTGCGACGCGTAAGCTGTCGGCACTCGCTTGACCGGTACCTGCTAAGTCGAGGGCGGTGCCGTGGTCGACAGAGGTACGGATGATAGGCAGGCCGAGGGTGATATTGACGCCTTGGCCAAAGCTCTGGTATTTCAGTACGGGCAGGCCTTGATCGTGGTACATCGCCAATACGGCATCGCAGTCATCGAGATACTTGGGGGTAAACAAGGTGTCGGCAGGTAGTGGTCCGATAAGGTCCATGCCTTCTTGTCTTAGGGTGGCTAAGACAGGCTCTATGGTATCAATCTCCTCCCTACCCATGTGCCCGCTTTCCCCTGCGTGGGGGTTGAGGCCCGCGACGATGATGCGTGGCTTAGTAATGCAGAAGTGATTGACTAGGTCGCGATGCAAAACCTCGATGACGCGCCGCAGAGATTGCTGTGTAATGGCGTCGGCAACGTCCCTGAGAGGGAGGTGGGTGGTGGCTAGAGCGACACGCATCTCCGCACTAGCCAGCATCATTACCACCTTATCGCTGCGGGTTCTTGTCGCAAGAAACTCAGTATGTCCGCTAAACTCGATACCCGCTTCGTTGATCACCCCTTTGTGCACGGGAGCGGTTACCATCGCCTGAAAATCATCGCCGATACAGCCGTCGATAGCGAGCTCTAGGGTCTGTAAGACATAAGCAGCATTGTCGGGGTCGAGTGTGCCAGCAATAGAGTCGTTCACAAGATTGCAGGGTAGTATGCTGACCTGACCGTTACCGCTGACGCGAAAGTGCTCATTGCAGAAGTCATGCAGCTGTAAGGGAAGTGCAAGTTGTTCGGCTCGTTGCCGCAGCAGAGCAGGGTCGGCGATAACGACAAGTTCTACTGTGAGAGACTGCTGGGCGAGAGCAACGACTAGCTCAGGCCCAATCCCGGCGGGCTCGCCGGGCGTTATTGCTATGCGCAGTTCAGTTTTACTCATTTAGGATTTGATATCGATATAGGCTTCATCGCGAATCTTCAGTAGCCAGGCATCGAGCTCCTCTTTAAACTTTCGCTGATGAATATAGTTACGTGCGGCTCTCTGTTGTTGGTCACTACTAGCGTCGTGTTGGCGGCGCTCTTCGACTTGCAGAATGTGCCAGCCAAATTGAGACTTAAAGGGCTTGCTGATGTCTCCAGGAGCGCTGGCCGCCATCGTTTTCTCGAAAGCTGGAACGAACTGCCCTTTCTGTGACCAGCCGAGGTCACCACCTTCGCTTGCGCTTCCGATGTCCTCAGAGTATTTCTTGGCTAGAGCCGCGAAGTCTTCGCCGTCGAGGATGCGTTGACGAAGCTTGTTGAGCTGATCTTGCGCTTGCTGATCGTTGCGAATTGCAGACGTTTTGAGCAGGATATGACGAGCCTTAGTCTGCTCTATCATTTTGCCAGCGCCACGCTTCTCAAGCAGTTGAACGAGGTGGACACCACTCTCGCTGGCGAATGGTGCGGAGACCTGGCCAACCTTGAGTGTGGGAGCGACTTCGGCAAAGACCCCGGGAAGGTCTTCACTGCGTCGCCAGCCTAAATCTCCGCCCTGAATACGCCCAGCTTCACTGTGCGCTTTCTGCCAAGCGCCGAGCTTCTGGCCCTTTTCTATCGCTCGTTTGGCCTTGTTCAACGCTGCCATACCAGCCTCTTTTTTACCGCCGTTTTCAAGGCTATAGAAGAGGTGGGCGAGGTGATACTGGGTAGCCGTCAATGCGCTGCCTTGTTTCGAGGTGAGGAAGTTTTCAACCTCTTGATCAGTGATCTGAATACGGTTATTGATATTACCTGCTTGCACCTGCTGTAAGATCATCTCACGTCGGATCTGCTCGCGAGTGGCTTTATAGCTTAAGCCATCTTTCTCGAGTGCCTTGCGGAATTGCTTAAGCTGCATGCCATTTTGCTTGGCTATTGTCGCCATTGCTTGGTTGAGCTGTTGATCAGAAATACGTACGCCAGCGCGTTGCCCCATTTGCAGCTGAAGATTTTCGACGATCATCGTGTCGAGAATATCTTTGCGCAAGGTGTCTTTGGCAGGTAATGGGCGCCCTTGAGACTTGATGTTGTACTGGACCTGCTCGATGCGCTCGTCGAGTTCGCTCTCCATGATGATGCCATCATCGACGACGGCGACGACCTTGTCGATTATTTTGACCTCTGCCTGACTATAGCCGGGTAGGAGGAGCAGGCTAAGCGCTGCAATGTGAGTGCAGCGCTTTACGCTTTGAATGAATCGCTGCGTTAGTTGCAGGGTTTTATCTGTCATCTTGTTCACGCTCTTTATAACCAACAATACTGTCGTCGAGGTCTAGGCCGTTATCGACACCGCCTAAGCCCTTCAGCTGAAAATAGAGATATAAGCCATGCTCTCTCTCGTTGTTTCCGTCGATGCCTTCTTGATAGACCAGTTGGGTCTTCCAGCAGCAACTGTTGTATTCTATACCGACGATCTCCTCGAGAGAACGATTATTCGTATGGTCGTAGTTATAGCGGCCAATCAGTGCCCAGCGATCGTTGAGTGGGACTACGCCAGAGAGGTCGCTCTGGTTAACATCCCCCTTCCATAATATCTCGTCTGTAGGGTTACCATTAATGTCTTCGGCATAGATGTCGGCACTCTGTGACTTACGAAGGCTGGCGTTAACGATGAGCTTGCCATCGTTGTTGTAGCGGAGGGTCAGACTCCCTTGTTTGGTTTCATCGTTTTCATTGTCCCAGAGTATGTCGCCACTCATACGGAAGCTTTCATTGAGGCGATAGGTTACTTCTGAGGCTATATCCGAATGACTGCTGTTGGTGTCATAGTCAGTTTCGTTCCATTCACTGATGCCAATTTTGCGGTCGTCGAAGTAATTAATTTGTCCTAGCGAGAAGCTGGCGCGTTCAACACCGGTTGCTTTATCGATAAAGCGGGTTGTGATGCCGGTTGAGACTTGATTGGCATCATCGATACGGTCGTGGCCGTTGAAGCGAGTATCGCGGAACAATTGATTGTAAGAGAAAGTCAGCTCAGCGGTGTCGAAGAGTGGGTTCTCATCTTGCTCTTGATATTGGCTGTAGAGGTAGAAAACACGTGGTTCAAGTGTCTGTGTGAAACTGCCGCCAAACAGCTCGAGGTCGCGTTCAAAAAATAGCCCTGCATCAACACTGGCCATGGCCGAGGTTGTCGAAGGAGAGGTGTTGTCGAGTTCGGGGCCGCGGTCTTCGTCAAGTTGGTAGTATATGCCGCGCATTTTGGCTGTGGTGGTTAGGAAGCCCCAACGAGACTCCAGAGGGTAACTAATGCCAGGCTCGAGATAGATACGCTGCCCCTGAACCTTATCGTCAGGGTGGACGAAATCGCTGTACTCAGATAGGAAGAGTAGGTTGAATTGGTTGCTCTGCTCTAGGCCGCTCTTTTCCATCTCTAAGCGAGGACGCAGCTGATAAGGCGTTGCTACGGTGTCGTCAATAGTTTGGTACTGTTGGATTTCACCGCGATAAGTAAAGCCAGCGGCGCTGGTCCAAAACTCAGCTTTCTGATCGAGGTGGGTTTGACGTTGTACATCAAGGCTCTCTGCACTGATGTCGTTGAGGTAGTCGTTGTCTGAAACTTTGGTATAGTCGATTCTATGACCAACACGGCCAATAGCTCCTTCTTCGTTGACCCCAACCAGCCAGCGCTTACCCTGATGGTTGACTATCTCTTCGCCTTTTTCATTCTTCTCGCCCTCGCCCTCGTCCTCGTCGCCCTCGTATTTGTCATTGATCTGTGCGCCGCTGAGGCGCCACTCGCTATACTGGTTCAGATAGCGCAACTCTAACTCTGTGGCAAGACCTCGCCCGCCAATATAGCGAGGGGAGAGCGTCGCATCGTAATTCTCAGCCAAATTAAAGTAATAGGGCTGAGTGATATCGAGCCCTCGGCCTGTTTTAGAGGTTGATAGGGTGGGTAGCAACAAGCCGGAGCGGCGACGATTGTCGATGGGGAACGTCATGTAGGGCACATAGGCAATGGGCACATCTTTGACGTAAATCTTAGCATGTTTGGCGCTGCCAAAGCCTTCCTCCCGGTCGAGGTCGATCTCATTAGCCTGTAGATACCAATCGCTATTGCCGGGGGCGCAGCGGGTATAGCGGCTATCGTAGAGCTCGATTGTTTGCTCGCCACTTTTGGTCAGAAGGTTGGCATCACCACGGATGCTGACCTCGTGAATAACAAATTCGGCATTGTCTAGGCTGCCGGTACCGTCGGCGGAATTGAAGGAGCCGCTGTCGCCGCGCATGAGTACGCCGTTGTCGCGAATGACGACATTGCCATCGAGTTCAAGTAGCTGCTGATCTCTCTCCGCAGTTGCGGAGTCGGCAAAGATACGGCGACTCCCCTGGCTGATGGCAACGTCGCCGGTGAAGCGGGTACGGTTGCGACGCACGGTCTCGGAGCTATTGGCGCTGGCACGGATGGGAGACTCTTCTGGTTTTAGGTCGGCTTCGGGGGAATCGTTCTCAGGCTCAACATACATACCGTTACAGCCACGCTTTACTGTCGCCAGTTGCGCCTGTGTGAGCTCGGAGGCCGGCACCCAGTCCAGCTCTCGATTGTTGCCACAACTGGAGTTAGAGGGCTCTTCTTCTGCAGCGCTTGCAGGGGGCACGGCAGCAGGTGCAGTCGCTAAAGAGCGTGTAGGAGCAGCTTCGACAGCTGAGCTTAGTGGAGTCTCGTTAACGGGCGAGCTACTCTCTATTGAGGACCCTTTGTTGGAGGCGTCTACCGTTGAGGAAGCCGTTGCTTTAGCGGTTGGCTTAGTGGGCGTTAGAGAAGCCTTGCTGTTAGCCCCATCGCACTGCCAGCCACCGTGGCCATCGGCCTGGCATTGCCAAGCACTGGCCGGTGTTGCGGCGAAAGCCGTGCTGGCACCGGAGGAGAGGAGAGTGAGGCTGACTGCGATGGCAAGTCGATGTCGTTGGAAGCCAGGATGAAGAGGGCTACCTGCACGTAATTTTGACCGGGGTGGGGTGTTCGACACCATGGTTAATAAAATATCCAAGTTCTGATTGAAGTCTGGGCCGTCACTGCTTTATGGTGTGACGCATATTGAAACACGAAACACGGCAGCGACACCTTCGGCAATTTGTAATCATCTAAATGGTCGATAATAAAGCATTATTGTCGTTGTTCCCACAAGCGAAATCGTCGGAGGCGCAATTTGTCTGTTGCCAAGCTATTAAATTGGACTCTAGCTCAGTTAAATATAGGAGCAAATGATGACTACTGCTGGGCGGCAGTCTCCGGCGATGCTAGCTTTCGTCATTATTATCGCTTAGAAAGTAATGGGCGCAGCTATATCGTAGTTTCTGCGCCTCCGGAGAAGGAGAAGAATCACGAATTTGTCGCCATCGCCGACGGTCTGCGAGCCTCGGGTGTTTTGACTCCCGAGATTATTGCCGTTGACTACCAGCAGGGCTTTATTCTACAGCAGGACTTGGGTGACCAACTGTTGTTACCCCTGCTCAATGAGGGCAATGTTGATGGCTGGTATGCGCAGGCGATGGATTCGATGCTGAGGCTGTCGCAGAGTGCGCTAAGTGACTTGCCAGTCTATGGAGTATCGTTATTAAGCAACGAGTTCGCCTTGTTTGCCGAGTGGTTCGTCAGTCGTGAGTTGGATTATACGCTGAGTGCAAAGGAGAGTGCCTTACTGGCGTCACTGAATGACATCCTGGTTGCCTCCGCCCAGCAGCAGCCTCAGGTCGTCGTGCATAGAGACTATCATGCGAGAAATATCATGATTGTTGGCAAGCAACTGGGTGTCATTGACTTTCAGGACGCGGTATTAGGTCCCGTTAGTTACGATTTGGTGTCGTTACTGAAGGATTGTTATGTGCGCTGGCCAAGGGAGCAGGTGGTCGCGTGGGTTGAGCAGTACCGCTTAAGTTATCAAGCTCTGACAGGCCAGAGTTTTGATACTGGGCAGTGGTTGCGTTGGTTTGACTTGATGGGCCTGCAGCGCCATATAAAAGTGCTAGGAATATTTTGCCGGCTGTGGCTGCGCGATGGCAAGGAAGCTTATCTAGTCGACCTGCCCCGCGTTATTGCCTATGTCGAAGAGGTAGCGGGCCTCTATCCGGAGCTTGAGAGTTTCTCGAAGTGGTTTAGCGAAACTATTCTGCCGCTGGCCGAGCAACAACCTTGGTTTCAGCGCTCATGAGGGCAATGATCTTAGCTGCGGGCTTTGGCAAACGGATGCAGCCATTGACCTTACATCGCCCCAAACCTTTGTTGCAGGTGGCGGGAAAGCCGCTTATTGAATATCACGTCGAGGCGTTGGCGGCAGCGGGCATCAGCGATATTGTGATTAACCTTGGCTGGCTTGGTGAGCAGATTCCACGGACTCTCGGTGACGGCGCGCGATGGGGCGTGAGGTTACATTACTCTGATGAGGGGACGCCGCTGGAAACAGCGGGCGGTATTCTAAAGGCATTGCCGTTATTGGGTGATCACCCCTTTATTGTTGTTAATGGGGATATCTGGACCGATTATTCACTGTCGGTGATCAGCCGACGCTCATTGGCGGAGGGTGAATTAGCGCACTTAGTTCTTGTCGATAACCCCGTGCAGCATCCGCTTGGTGACTTCCGACTCGCTGATGATGGAACGATCGGTAATGTAGGGGCTAGTCTGACGTTTTCTGGTATTAGCATACTCTCACCGGAGCTATTTTCAGGCTTGTCGTCAACGACAGGACCGCTGGGGCCGTTGTTGCGCAAAGCGATAGCCGAGGGGCGGGTGAGCGGTGAGCGACATGGGGGGCGCTGGTATGATATTGGCACGCCACAGCGCCTAGAAGAGTTGAATCGGTTGCTCGACGCTTAAGCTTAAGTAGAAAAGTTCTACAGGGTTATTTGTTAGGGGGTGGGTGAACTCTTCAGTGGAGAGGAGTAAACTGCGCTGAAAATTTCATCATTGCTCGGGCGCTGCCCATTACACTGTTCACATTTGAGGTTTACATGGCCGACTATAAAATAGCTCCTTCAATACTTTCAGCAGACTTTGCTCGCCTGGGTGAAGATGTTAGTAATGTGCTGGCGGCGGGAGCAGATATCGTACATTTTGATGTGATGGATAACCATTATGTGCCGAACCTGACTTTTGGTCCGATGATGTGTAAGGCGTTGCGTGACTACGGCGTTATGGCCCCTATCGATGTGCATTTGATGGTCAGCCCTGTCGATAGCTTGATTACTGAGTTTGCCAAGGCGGGGGCGACCTACATCACCTTTCACCCGGGGGCCAGTGAGCACCTCGATCGCTCATTACAACTGATTAAAGAACTGGGCTGCAAGGCTGGCTTGGTGCTGAACCCTGCGGAGTCGCTAGAGCCCTTGCAATATGTGATGGATAAACTGGACATGATTTTGTTGATGTCGGTTAATCCAGGGTTTGGCGGGCAGAAGTTTATTCCTAGCGTACTGCCGAAGATTGCCGAGGTACGCCAGCTTATCGATGCTAGTGGTTTCGATATTCGCCTGGAAATTGATGGCGGTGTTAGTGCCGATAATATTCGTGAAATTGCCGAGCTCGGTGTAGACACTTTTGTTGCGGGCTCGGCCATCTTTAATAAGCCAGATTATAAACAGGCTATTGACGCACTGCGCAGCGAGCTGGCAAAAGTATGATAATGCAGACATTACCGAAGGCAGTATTATTTGATTTAGACGGCACGCTAGTTGACAGCGTGCCCGATTTGGCGATGGCCGTTGACGCCATGTTGCAGCAGCTAGGCTTTGCCGCGGCGGGGGAGGATAAGGTGCGTTTATGGGTTGGCAAGGGCGCCTATGTTCTTGTCCATCGTGCCCTAGCGGACGCGCGCGATGCAGAGGAATATGAGGTTGTTGAGGGTGAGGTCAAGGCGGCGCTAGCGCTTTTCGAGACAGCCTATAGTCGCTACCTAAACGCTGCGAGTGTGCTCTATCCCGGAGTGGCGGAGTTTCTTCCTTGGTTGCAGGCTCGCAAGGTGCCGCTGGCTATCGTGACGAACAAGCCGATCGCCTTTGTGCCTGCGTTGTTGAAGAGTTTCAAGATTGAGCAGTATTTCTCCGTAGTGCTCGGCGGTGATAGTGTTGCCAATGGCAAGCCGCACCCTCAAATGCTACTAGAAGCCTGTCGTCAGCTGGGTGTGGCAGCGACGGACAGTTTAATGATTGGTGACTCCTGCAATGACATCAAAGCGGCGCGAGCGGCCATGATGCCGGTGGTCGGTTTAACCTATGGTTATAACCACGGTAGACCGATCGCGCAGGATAACCCCGATAGAGTGGCGGATAACCTGCTTGAGCTGGTGGCGGACTGGTCTTGAAGTCTTTCTGCTGAGGCCCCCGGGCTTGTATTGGTAACAAGAGCGTGGGTACAATAGCCGCAACATAAATGATTAGAATTGAAGGTGACTAGGGTGGTGTTTTCCACAGGTGGGCTAAACGTGGCTCAATCGATGCGAGATATAACTTGTTGGCGATGGTAATGCTCAAGGCTTGTGTACAGCACAGGCAATAGAACATTGCGATTAATATCTTGCTAATAGGAACACCCATGACACCAGAAAAATTTGCTGAGCTCGCCGCTCAGTCCTATAACCGTATCCCAGTGGTACGTGAAGTTTTAGCCGACATGGATACGCCAGTATCCGCCTACCTAAAGCTGGCTAACGGCACCTATTCTTACCTCTTCGAGTCTGTTCAAGGCGGTGAGAAGTGGGGGCGTTACTCTATTATTGGCCTTCCTTGTCGAACGTTATTGCGGGTGACCGACCAGCTGGTTGAGGTCGTCACAGATGGTGAGGTCGTTGAGTCACAGACTTGTATCGACCCACTCGAATTTATTGAGCAATTTCAGCAGCGCTATAGGGTACCTACTCTCGAAGGCTTGCCGATGTTTAATGGCGGTTTAGTGGGTTATTTCGGCTACGATGCGGTGCGCTATATTGAACCGAAGCTGCGTGACAGCTGCCCTGACGACCAGATTGGCACGCCGGATATCCTATTGATGGTGTCGGAAGATGTGCTTATCTTCGATAATCTCTCTGGTATCTTACACCTGATTACTCACGCCAACCCCGAGGAGTCAGATGCTTATCAGCGTGCATTAGAGCGTCTTGATGAACTGGAAAATAGACTGCCACAGCCGGGGCCAAAACTCGATAAGCTGGCGGTCAATGACTGTGCCGGCGGGAATTTGAGTGAAGCCGATTTCTCCTCTGTTTTTGGTCAGCAAGCGTTCGAGCAGGCGGTTGAAAGTATTAAGGAGTATATACACGCTGGTGACGTGATGCAGGTGGTGCCATCACAGCGCCTGCGTGCGCCGTTTACGGCGCAACCGATTAACCTTTATCGTGCTCTGCGTCGGCTAAACCCCTCGCCCTATATGTTTTTCTTAAATATGGGCGATTTTCATATAGTGGGTTCGTCGCCGGAAATTTTAGCGCGACTTGAGAATGGTGAGGTGGTGGTGCGCCCGCTTGCTGGTACGCGCAGGCGCGGTCACAATGAAGAGGAAGATCTTGCCTTAGAGAAGGACTTACTTGCCGACCCGAAAGAGATTGCCGAGCATCTGATGTTGATTGACCTGGGGCGTAACGATGCAGGTCGGGTCTCGCAGACTGGTAGTGTCAACGTGGGAGAGCAGATGGTGGTAGAGCGCTATTCCCATGTCATGCATATCGTCTCTAATGTGACAGGTCAGTTAAAAGAAGGGCTGACAGCGATGGATGTACTGAGGGCGACACTGCCCGCGGGAACGTTGAGTGGCGCGCCAAAGATTCGTGCGATGGAAATCATCGACGAGTTTGAGCTGGTGAAGCGCGGTGTTTACGGCGGAGCCGTAGGCTACCTGTCTTGGAACGGTAACATGGATACCGCGATTGCGATTCGTACAGCGGTGATTAAGGATAACATTCTCAATGTCCAGGCGGGGGCGGGCATCGTTGCCGACTCTGTGCCGGCGCTGGAGTGGAAGGAAACCATGGATAAAGCACGTGCAGTGATGCGCGCAGCCATTATGGCCCAACCACAATAACCCCACCGCCAGAGGATAAAGCCATGCTATTAATGATCGACAACTACGATTCCTTTACCTACAACATCGTGCAATATTTCTCCGAACTTGGTGCCGAGGTCGTGGTCTACCGCAATGATGAAATTAGCGTAGAGCAGATACGTGCGTTAGCGCCCGAGCAAATAGTGATCTCCCCGGGTCCCTGTACGCCGAACGAGGCCGGGGTTTCGATGCAAGTGATCGAAGCTTTTGCCGGAGAGCTGCCTATTCTGGGGATTTGCCTGGGGCACCAGAGTATTGGTCAAGTATTTGGTGGCGATGTGATTCGCGCCGGTCGTGTTATGCACGGCAAACTATCACCAGTAAAACATAATAATCAAGGCGTTTTTACTGGTTTGAGCAACCCTTTTAATGCCACCCGTTATCACTCGTTGGTGATTGATCAGCAGACGCTGCCTGAGTGTCTGGAGGTGACGGCTTGGACAGAATACGACGATGGTCGTGTCGAGGAAATCATGGGGGTTCGGCACCGAGAGCTACAGATTGAGGGGGTGCAGTTCCACCCCGAGTCGATACTGACCGAGCAGGGGCATGATTTGCTGGCAAACTTTCTGCGCTATAAGGGCGGCCGACGCTAGTTGCGGCTGAGCGTGTTTTATTATGATGCCGAAGCGGTGTCGATAACCGAGATAGACTTTTAGGAGGCAGTATGGATTTACAGCAAGCCATTGCCAGGTTGATGGAGCGAGAGGACTTAAGCACGGCAGAAATGACCGATGTGATGCGTCTAGTAATGACTGGGGCGGCTACTGACGCTCAGATAGGTGGGCTGCTAGTGGCCTTGCGTATGAAAGGCGAAACGGTTGATGAGCTGGTCGGTGCTGCCTCCGTGATGCGGGAGCTGTCCTCTAAGGTGGAACTCAGCGGTGATAATCTTGTTGATATCGTCGGCACAGGTGGTGATGCATCGAGCTTGTTTAATGTCTCTACTGCGTCGAGTTTTGTTGCCGCGGCGGCCGGCGCTAGAGTGGCGAAGCACGGCAATCGATCGGTAACTTCACGCTCAGGCAGTGCGGATTTGCTCGAGTCGGCAGGTGTTCGTCTCGACTTGAATATTGAGCAGGTTGCGCAGTCTGTACAGGCCGTCGGTATCGGCTTCATGTTTGCGGTTAATCACCATAGCGCCATGAAGCATGCTATTGCAGCGCGCCGTGAGTTGAAGGCGCGAACAATTTTTAATCTGCTCGGCCCACTGACTAACCCGGCAGCGGTGAGTAACTTATCGCTGGGTGTTTTCTCCAAGGCGTGGGTTCGCCCTTATGCAGAGGCGATGCAGGCGCTGGGTGCTGAGCATGTGCTGGTTGCGCACTCAGAAGATGGCTTGGACGAGATCAGCATCGGCGCTAAGACTTATATTGCAGAGCTGAAAGACGGTGTTATTAGTGAGTATTGTGTTACGCCAGAAGACTTTGGGCTACAGCGAGGTAGTTTAACAGATCTCGTCGTCAGTGGGCCGGAAGAGAGTCTGGCAATGATCCGCTCTGCTTTCAAACAGCAGAATACCACGGCGACAGATATGGTGGCGCTTAATGCCGGTGCGGCTATTTACTGTGCCAATATAGCGGATAGTTTAGCGGAGGGTGTGCTGATGGCTCAGGATGCCATCGGTAGTGGCGCTGCAAGCTGCAAACTCGACGAATTGGTCACGTTTACACAGGCGCTAAAGGTGGCTGAGGCCCAACATTGAGTGGCCGAGAGCCCGAGGATATTATGAGTACACCGACAATTTTAAAAACTATCGTTCAGCGAAAACATGAAGAGGTCGCAGAGCGTAAGGTTGTGCGCAGTTATCGCGAGCTGGAGGAAGTGGCTGTAGAGGTGTCGCAGCCGCGAGGTTTTATTGCCTCCATGGAGGCACGACTGGCTGCTGGTGAGGCCGCCGTAATCGCTGAAATCAAGAAGGCCTCGCCCTCAAAGGGGGTTATTCGTGAAGACTTCTACCCGGAAATGATTGCCAAGAGCTACCAGAAAGGGGGGGCGGCCTGCTTGTCGGTATTGACTGATACAGACTTCTTTCAGGGCAGCAATGAGTATTTACAGATAGCGCGTAATGCCTGTGATCTGCCCGTTATTCGCAAGGACTTTATTGTCGATGAGTACCAAGTCGTGGAGGCGAGGGCGATCGGCGCTGACTGTATTTTATTGATTGCCGCTTGTCTGTCTGATGGGCAGATGAGGCGCTTGGCTGACTTGGCTACAGAGCTGGGTATGGATGTACTGATCGAAGTGCATAACCTAGAAGAGTTACGGCGCACGCTACCGTTGAATACGCGTCTAATCGGTATCAATAATCGTAACCTGCATACCTTCGAATGCAGTCTCGACAATACTTACAATCTATTAGATGAGATTCCTGACGATCGTATTATCGTGACGGAGAGCGGTATTCATAGTATCGACGATGTGATGGCGATGCGGGGGCATGATGTTAACGCCTTCCTCGTTGGAGAGTCGTTCATGCGCGCAGACGACCCGGGTGAGCAGTTGATGCGCTTATTCTTTTAGTCTTAGCTATTGTGAATTAGGATAAAAAAAGCCGCCATAACAACGTTGTGGCGGCTTTTTTGTCTTAAGTGGTCGCCTATCGGGTACCGAAGACCACCATTGTCTTGCCTTTCACATGGACAAGGCCTTGCTCTTCCAGTGTTTTTAACACCCTGCCGACCATCTCGCGAGAACAGCCGACAATGCGGCCGATCTCTTGGCGAGTGATCTTGATTTGCATGCCGTCCGGATGAGTGAGGGCGTCGGGTTGCTTGCTCAGGTCAAGTAGGGCGCGGGCAACGCGACCTGTAACGTCAAGGAAGGCGAGGTCGCCAACTTTGCGTGTGGTATAGCGTAAGCGCTCGGCCATCTGGCTGCTGAGTGCGAAGAGGATGTCCGGGTAGCGATCACGAAGTTCGTTGAACTTGGCGTAGCTGATTTCCGCTACTTCACATTCTGTCTTGGCGCGCACCCAAGCGCTGCGCGAGTCTTGGTCGAACAGTCCCATCTCACCAAAGAAGTCTCCCTTGTTAAGGTAGGCGACAATGATTTCGCGGCCATCGCTGTTGTCCTCGATCGCCACGGTGACCGAGCCGCTGATGATGAAGTAGAGTGAGTCACTATTATCACCGGCATATATAATCGTGCTACGAACAGGGTAGCGGCGTTTATGGCAGTGTTGTAGAAAGTCATCGAGATGTTGTAGATCGGGTTGTAAAGCTAGCATAACCAAAAACATCAACCTTAAAAAAATAGGTTACAAAATAGAGGACATAGTGTCTCTTAGCACCGTTCTTATTGTTATTTAGCACACTAAGTAGGGTTGCTTGCCTCCCCCGTATTGTCTCCAATATACACCACTCTTCCAGTAAAAACAGGTGTGATGGGCGTTATGTGGGTGACGTTTTGTTGAAGTGTGACCCCCTTCATCTTTTGCCTGTTCACTTCATCACTGCGATGGTTGCTGTGATTGGGTTGATCTTTTGGCGCGATTGCTTGTGATTCCTGCTGCGGATTTTCGTATACTAATCCCCAGCTAATGATGGCCGTGTCAATGGCAGGCTTAGTAAGCTGTTAATAGGCATAGAATAATACAGTCTCGATAAGAGTATAAATAATGAAAGCAATGGTGAAGTGGGTCGATGGGGCGATGTTTGTCGGAGAGTCCGGCAGTGGTCATAGCGTAGTAATGGACGGCCCGGAAGATCATGGTGGTCGTAATATGAGCTTTCGCCCAATGGAGATGTTGTTGTTGGGGGTGGGGGGGTGTTCTAATTACGATGTGATCAGTATTCTGAAGAAGTCACGCCAGCAGGTGACTGACTGTAAAGTGGAGATCAAAGCCGAGAGGGCCGACGCAGTCCCTGCTGTGTTTACGAAGATGCATCTACACTTTATCGTCACAGGCAGGGCGTTAAAGGAGAGTCAGGTGAAGCGCGCGGTACAGCTATCGGCAGAAAAATATTGTTCGGCGTCGATCATGCTTGAGGCTGCGGGTGTCGAGATTAGTCACGACTATGAAATGCATGAGGCTTAGCGCCGCTGGGCTCAGATGCGGCAGACCGTGCTGAAGCTCGATAAGTCAGTGCGTTAAATTCTGTATGTGGTTGCTGTCATGACTTTGGCGGTAAGGCTCATGAGCTTTTTTACTGGTTGCGGGAAATCGATACCACCGGCCTCGAGTGCACTGGTAGCATGCTCCCCCTCATCGATGAGCATTTGTTCGAGGATGGCGCGGCTCTTATGATCATCGTCATCGAGCTGCTTGAGGTGGTCTGAGAGATGCTTGCAGACTTGCTGCTCTGTCGCAGCAACAAAACCAAGGCTGTACTTGTCTCCCGCGATGCCAGCGAGTGCGCCGATGGTGAATGATAGACCGTAGAAGGCCGGGTTGAGCAGACTGGGGCGGCTGCCGAGTTGACGTACGCGTTGTTCGCACCAGGCGAGGTGGTCTATCTCTTCTTCGGCAGCTTGATTCATTGATTCTCGTACCTCGACAAGCTTTGCTGTCGCGGCCTGGCCTTGGTAGAGCGCTTGGGCGCAGACCTCGCCAGTATGGTTGATGCGCATTAGGCCAGCAGTATGTTGACGGCTCGTTTCGGAGATACCTTCGCTGGCTGTATCGGCAGGGTTATGACGGAAAGCCTTGGCTGCGCCAGGAGTGATAGTGCGCAACGCAGTATCCGCCCCCATGCAGAGTCTGTCGAGTAATGAAAAGTGACGCTGGCTCATACTGATACCTGTTAGTTGGGCGAGGTGAGGGGCTATTATATCAGTCATTGACTAATAGTGGTGCCCAGTGTTTGAGCGTGAGTTGGAGCTGATGTATGTCCACCGGCTTAGCAAGGTGGTCGTTCATACCTGCATCCAAGCTATCTTGTTTATAGTGGCTCTGTACGTGGGCGGTGAGTGCGATAATGGGGATTTCCGGCAACGCGTTTTTGTGCTCCCATTGACGAATGCGTCGCGTCGCAGCGATACCATCCATAACGGGCATTTCACAATCCATAAAAATTAGGTGATAGTGCCCGTTAGTTATGCTGTCGACCGCCTCTTGGCCGTTGCTAACGATTTGGCAGTTGACCTGTAGCTTTTTCAACATGCCCAACATGACTTTGGCAGAAACAATATTGTCTTCGGCGACTAATACATTGATTTTTTCACTATCAAAATGATTCTGCTGCAACGTTGCTCGCTGGATGTCTGCGCGTATGGCATTTTGCTTCCTTATCAACTCAGCGAGGAGTAGCTTTAGTTGCAGTGGGTCGAAGGGCTTTTCGATACGACGGCTGATACCTGCTTCCCGGTAGCGGCTTACCTCGATCGTTATCAGCGGCGAGGTCAGTAAGAGGGAGATGTGATCGAGCTGATTTAGCTGAGGGTCGTCTTTGATGCGTTCGGCGAGCTGTAGGCCGTTCAGTGAAGGCAGGTCGTAGTCGATTAGGATAAGGTTGTAGTGGTCTTGAATATTGGCTTTGTTACGTAGTTTAGCCAAGGCTTCACTAGCATTACTGGCCCAGTCACTTTGCACATTCCAGCTACGCAGTAGGTCCGTCATGATAGCTCGGCTATTTTCGTTGTCGTCGACGAGTAGGGCTTTGATACCATAAAGACTGTTGGTGGCCTCGCTGGTATCGATTTCATAAGCCTTTGCAGGAAGCTGTAGTGATAGATGGAAGATGCAGCCGCTACCAATTTGACTCTGCACACTTAGCTTACCGCCCATGAGTTCGGCTAGTCGATGAATTGTTGCTAGCGGAGCGTCATACTGTGAGGGGCTGGTGTGCTGAAAGAGTCGCCTTTGTTGGTTGTAGCTGAGTCCGCGGCCATTGTCCTTGATGGTGATAGCAATATTGGCGTTATCGTCGTCAACAAAAGCGGTCTTGCAGCTGACGACTACCTCGCCATTCTCAGTGTTGTTGATGGCGTTGCTGATTAGGATGAGTAAAATTTGCCGTACTCTATGCCTATCGCCTTGGCAGCGTAGAGCGAAAGCTTGTTGGGTGTTGGCGATCAGCTCAATACGCTTCTGTTCAGCAGTTTGTTGGTAACCTTCACAGCATTGCTCGATGAGTTGGTTGAGCTCGAAAATGTCGTCATTGAGATAGATCTCGCCGTTATTGATACGACTGTCGTCGATGACCTCGTCAAGGTTGTTGAGTAGAGCTTGAACATTGTTTTGTAATTGAGCGAGTAGGCTATCCTGTTGTTCGTTGAGTGTTGATTTGCGTAATAGCCCTGCCATGGCCATCATATCGCTCAAGGGGGTGCCTATCTGCGTGTTGATATCACCCAGTAACATATTGTGCTGTTGCTTTTGGTTGTAGAGCACGGCGCGGTTTATTTCGTGGGCGGTGTCGCGGCGTAGACGATGAAAGGATTGGGTGAGCAAGGTGGTATTGATCAGGCAAATCTCAGTTAGTGCAATCGACGCAATGATCAGGCCGCCAGCAAAATAAGCGTCACTATTTAATGAGTTGTTGAATGCGTAGATGATGATAGCGCAGATATTGAGTAGGCGGGTGATGGCAAAAAATAAGGCGTAGCGGTTCTGTTGTTGAATATAGCTGGTTAGGCAGACAAGGATAATGCTAAGGGAGGTAATAATTGCAAGCAGATAACCAAGGCTTATGGTGGCGGTGTGGCCGAAGAGGAGTAAGCTAAGGAAGGCGGTAATATTCGCTGTCTGTAGGCCTCTGATCAGCGTGTGAGCATTGTACCCCCATCTTCTCGGTAGGCGGCAGATGAACAGTGTCATCTCTAGGGTGAGTATGAATGCAACGTAAGCGAAGAAGATAAAGCTATTATAGTAGCCGTCGTTGTTTTGGCCGTAGAGGTAATAACCAAACCCCCACTGTGAGCTGAGCAGACCTATTAGACTAAAAATATAGCCAGTGTGTAAAAGGTAGATTGGGCTGCGACGTAGTAGGGCGAATATGAGGTTGGCGATGAGCAGTACGATAAAAATGCCGAGTGTGGCTCCGGTTAGCCAGCTTCGATATGAAAGGTGGTGATACAGTGCGTTGCCATCGTGTAGCAGCAGATGAATATCGCTGGGTTGATCTGATTGTAGGCGTATAAGAAAGTCGTTTTGGCTGTGTTCGTCGAGGTAAATATTTTCCAGTAGCGGCGGGATGGTAATGGCTCGTTGGTGAAAAGGGGTGGCGACACCACCATGGCCAATAAGGACCGGTTGATTGTTATCGAGACGATAAAGTGAATAGTAGCTAACGGTGTCGGGAAGTAACTGCAGAACGACGTGGTGGTTGCTGCCGGGATTGTGGACACTAAAGCGTAGCCAAAGCGTTTCGTCTGGTGAGGATAAGCGTAATGTAGAGCCATTGAACGGCGTGAATTGCTGCTGAATCTCCGGGGACAGTAATTCGTTTACGGCTAACGGGGTGCCCGTCTCGAAGAAGAGGTCGATATAGCTTTTTAGGTCGACTTTTTGTTGCTTGCTGCTCAACTCGACATGTGGCGAGGCAATCGTTTGGCTGAGGAAGAAAATTGTGCTGATGATAAGAGTGGCGATGATCGTTGGAAGCCGGTTCAAGCTGCATTCTCCCTGAATCCAGCAGTTAACGGGCTGACAGGGCCGCCGTCGATGGCGGCCTTGCTTAAAGTTGCTGGTTGTTATTTTTTAGAGGCTGATTCGCGTTTAATAGCACGATAACCGATATCGGTGCGGTAGTATACGCCCGGCCAGTCAATTTGCTTGACGAGACGGTAAGCCTGTTGCTGTGCAGTAGTGACATCTTGGCCGAGGGCTGTGGCGCAGAGTACACGACCGCCTGAGGTGGTCACCTTGTCGTCGATCAGCTTGGTGCCAGCATGAAAGACTTTGCCAATGCTCTCATCGATTGTATCGAGACCGCTGATGATGTCGCCTTTGTCGTAGGCGGCGGGATAGCCGCCTGCGGCGAGAACAACGCCGACAGCGGGGCGAGGATCCCATTGCGCTGTGGTTTGGTCGAGTTTCTTGTCGAGGGCGGCGTTGCACAGTGCGACGAGATCGGACTGCAGGCGCATCATGATGGGCTGGGTCTCGGGGTCGCCAAAGCGGCAGTTATATTCGATTACCTTTGGTGTGCCGTCGGCGTCGATCATCAAGCCGGCATAGAGGAAGCCGGTATAGTCGTTGCCTTCGCTAGCCATGCCGCGAACGGTTGGGTAGATGACTTCATCCATAATGCGTTGATGGATAACAT
Source organism: Sinobacterium caligoides (assembly GCF_003752585.1). Taxonomy (NCBI): domain Bacteria; kingdom Pseudomonadati; phylum Pseudomonadota; class Gammaproteobacteria; order Cellvibrionales; family Spongiibacteraceae; genus Sinobacterium; species Sinobacterium caligoides. The sequence goes on along the minus strand of NZ_RKHR01000004.1, from coordinate 663,094 downwards.
CAGTGACCACAGGGGCTGGTGAGTATGCGCCCATGCCGCCAGTGTTGGGACCGGTGTCACCTTCACCAACGCGTTTGTGGTCTTGGCTGGTAGCCATTGCGAGAACGTTTTCACCGTCAACGATGACGATGAAACTCGCCTCTTCGCCGGCGAGAAACTCTTCGATGACGACGCGGCAGCCTGCATCGCCGAAGGCGTTGCCGGAAAGCATGTCGCGGACCGCTTCTTCGGCTTGCTCTAAGGTCTCGGCGACGATGACGCCTTTGCCGGCAGCAAGACCGTCAGCCTTGACTACAATCGGGGCACCCATCTGGCGCAGATAGGCGATGGCAGGCTCGACTTCGGTAAAGTTCTGATAGGCACCGGTAGGGATGTTATGGCGCTGTAGAAAGTCTTTGGTAAAGGCTTTAGAGCCTTCGAGTTGAGCGGCGCCTTGGCTAGGACCAAAGCAGCGTAACTGGCGGCTTGCAAAATAGTCGACGACACCTTCGACGAGGGGGGCCTCGGGGCCGACAATGGTGAGCGCGCAATGGTTGCTCTCGGCGAAATCAGCGAGGGCGGTAAAGTCCATCACGTCGATATCAACATTTTTTAGCTTAGCTTCTGCCAGGCTGCCGGCGTTGCCGGGGGCTAGAAAGACGGTGTCGACGTCTTGTGATTGAGCGGCCTTCCAGGCGAGGGCGTGCTCGCGTCCACCACCACCGATTATTAGTACATTCATGGTTATAACTCCGTGTCATTGCCTAGGTGCGGTCGCGCTACGAGGCTGGCCGCACCCTGCCCATAGCGCCAGCGGTGTTTCGCTAGACGCTATGGTGGCTAGATCATTCAGTGTGGGCGATTTAGTGGCGGAAGTGGCGCATACCGGTGAAGACCATGGCCATGCCAGCTTCGTCGGCTGCGGCAATGACTTCTTCGTCACGCATAGAGCCGCCGGGTTGAATCACGCAACTGATGCCCGACTGTGCGGCATTGTCGATGCCATCACGGAAGGGGAAAAAGGCGTCGGATGCCATGACTGAACCAGCTACTTCGAAACCAGCGTGTTCGGCTTTGATGCCAGCGATGCGCGCGGAGTTGATACGGCTCATCTGGCCTGCACCGACACCGACAGTCTGGCAATTCTTGGCGAAGACGATAGCGTTAGACTTAACGAACTTGGCCACCTTCCAAGCAAATAACAGGTCGCGGATCTCTTCTTCTGAAGGTTGGCGTTGACTGACGACTTTTAAGTCGGCACCGATTACCATGCCTTGATCGCGGTCTTGCACTAATAGTCCGCCGTTGACGCGCTTATAGTCGAAGGAGTGAGTTGCCTCTTCCCATTGACCGCACTCGAGTAGGCGCACATTCTTTTTAGCGGTGACAATCTCAATGGCCTCGGCAGAGACGCTAGGGGCGATAATGACCTCGACGAACTGGCGCTCGACGATGGCCTGTGCCGTGGCGGCATCAAGGGGGCGGTTGAAGGCTATGATACCACCGAAGGCGGACTCGGTATCGGTGGCGAAAGCGAGGTTATAGGCATCTAGAATGTTGTCGGCAACGGCAACACCACACGGATTGGCGTGTTTGACGATGACACAGGCGGGCGCATCAAAGCTCTTAACGCACTCAAGGGCTGCATCGGTATCGGCGATGTTGTTGTAGGATAGGGCCTTACCTTGCAGCTGCTTCGCCGTGGCGATACAGGCTTGTTGCGGAGAGGCTTCGACATAAAAGGCCGAGTTCTGGTGTGGGTTCTCACCGTAGCGCATGTCCTGCGCTTTGATGAATTGGCTGTTGAAGGTACGCGGGAAGTTCTCGTTACCACCGGGTACTTTCTTGCCGAAGTAATTGGCGATGGCGCCATCGTATGCGGCGGTGTGCTCATAGGCTTTGATAGCGAGATCGAAACGGGTCTCTAGGCTGGTAGCGCCGTCGTTAGTTTTCATCTCGGCGATAATGGCGGTGTAGTCACCGGCGTTGACGACGATGTTGACGTGCGCATGGTTCTTGGCCGCGGCGCGTACCATGGTTGGGCCACCGATATCGATGTTTTCTATGGCGTCTTCGAGCGAGCAGTCAGGGTTGGCGACGGTGGCGGAGAAGGGGTATAGGTTCACTACGACCATGTCGATCGCGTCGATACCGTGTTCGCTCATTATTTGCTCATCGGTGCCGCGACGGCCGAGGATGCCACCGTGCACTTTCGGGTGCAATGTCTTGACGCGGCCATCCATCATTTCGGGGAAGCCGGTGTACTCTGAGACTTCGACAACATTGATATTGTTTTCTTTGAGGAGCTTATAAGTGCCGCCAGTCGAGAGGATCTCGACGCCTTGGGCGCTGAGTTCAGTGGCAAATTCGACGATTCCGCTCTTGTCGGAAACGCTGATTAATGCGCGTTTAACGGGATGTAGGTTGCTCATGGCTAATCTCTTATGCAGGAGTTTGTTATGTGGAACAGTGGGGCGAGTAGGTGTGCTACTTTCTATAATTAGTTACAAAAGAGGCGAGCCTAGGCTCGCCTCTCTATCTGTTAAAGCAGGTCGTACTGCTTGAGTTTTTTGCGCAGGGTGCCGCGATTTAGGCCGAGGATGACGGAGGCCTTAGTCTGATTATTACGGGTGTACTTCATCACCCGCTCAAGCAGTGGTGCCTCTACTTCGGCTAATACCATGTCGTAGACTTGAGTTACTGGCTGCCCATCGAGGTGAGCGAAGTAGTTGTTGAGCGCCGTCTCGACACTGTCGCGTAGAGTCTGTGCAGAGGCAACGGGGGCCTGTGTAAAGTTGTTCTTCAGTTCGTTACCAGGGCTCTCTGGTGTGAGAGTTGGAGAATCTGTTTGGGTCATGCTGTTGCTCCTAGCTTAGTTCGACGTCAAAAATATGTGCCAGTAGCCTCTGCTGCTCGTTGGCACTCTCAAGCTGATTAAATTGTTGCTTGAGTTGACGGTTAATCTGGTGTTGCTGTAAGTACCAGCCCACGTGTTTGCGGGCTATGCGTACCCCCATGTATTCGCCGTAAAAGGCATAGAGCTGCTGGATATGGCCGCTCATAATATTAAAAATCTCATCCTTAGTAGGATCGGCCAACTTTATCCCTTGGCTAAGGTATTGATTAATTTGTTCAAACAGCCAAGGCTTGCCTTGTGCTGCTCGCCCGATCATGACAGCGTCGGCGCCGGTATAAGCCAGCACTTGTGCGGCCTTCTCCGGGCTATCGATGTCACCGTTGGCGAAGACGGGGATGTCGACGCTGGCGGCGATGGCGGCGATAGTGTCGTACTCTGCTTCGCCCTTGTAGGCGTCACTCCTCGTACGACCGTGTACCGCCAGCGCGCTGATGCCACAATCCTCTGCGATACGGGCGATGGTTGCCCCGTTGCGATGCTCAGGAGACCAGCCGGTACGTATCTTTAGTGTGACAGGCACGGGCCCTGCCGCCTCAACGGATGCAAGCAAAATCTCTTGCACTAACCCTTGATCTTTTAATAGCGCTGAGCCAGCCGCTTTTTTACACACTTTCTTTGCCGGACAGCCCATGTTGATGTCGATAATCTGAGCACCTAGAGCGATATTCTGGCGTGTAGCGTCGGCCATCATGGCGGCGTCTCCGCCAGCAATCTGCACGCTTCGTGGTGCGATTTCTCCACTGTGATCTAAGCGCAGCTTAGACTTTCGGGTGTTCCATAATCGCGTATCACTAGTGACCATCTCCGATACAACAAGCGCGGCACCGTGCTGTTTACAGAGCTGCCGAAATGGGCGATCAGTGACTCCAGCCATCGGCGCAAGCACCGCCTTCCCGTCAATTTTGTATGTGCCGATATACATCAACAACTACCTTTACTCGTCGATTAAGGACATATACAGCATTAACAAAGCGTCGCAGAGCGACTCTGTTAGTGTTAGGGAGGTCAAGGCTGTTTAGGAGGGCGCTATGATACCGTTTCCGACAGGGAGGTAAAAGACTCTAAGGGGGAAAAGTTGGTGTTTTTTTGTACGTTTTTTTCCGTTTAGGGGCTTGCTTATTTCTTTTCTGTCGGTTCGAAGCTGACTCGGTAATTGGTTGCGTCATCACTGGGGCTGATGATCTTGAGCGCAATGTGAATTTGTCGCTGTGGTGGCATGGTGCGACTACCGTCGAGCTCACCGCGTAAGTATTGACCCGGTGACAGCGCTCTACTACTGACAAGGGTGTTGTTCATGTCGCTGAAAGTTATGCGGATATTGGGGTAGGGCTGAGCAAATGTAGCATTATTAATAATGATCATGTCCAGGTTTAATAGCTTCGGGTTGTCGGCACTGGGGCGAACCACGAGGTTGTGGCTCGCTATTTTATTCGTGTCTTGTAGGCGAGGTAGCTCGCAGCCGATGAAGGAGCAGGCTTGCTGGTACCAGGGGCGCAGCTTGGGATTGTGGGCGAGCTCTGTCATATTGAACCAGGCGTACTGAAAGAGCAGTACAACGAGTGCGAGGATGCTGAGTCCACCCCAGATAGCCTGAGGGAACCGTGACTCCCGACTGTGATGTAGCTCTAATGGTTCGCTCTCAATAGCATTGACTAATGCTTGGCGCTCGCTGATCGGGGCGCTGGCGCTGAGCAGGCTATTGTCACAAGTTGCTTCCTTTCCCTCTTCTTTTCCCCCTTCTGGCGCTGGTGCGATATTGCTGCTGTTGCTCGTTTGAGCGGTAGCGGGTGGGGGGGTGCTGGGAGGGGCGACGTGATTCTCTGCACGCAACTCCTCTGCACTACTCTGCTCGATTTCCTCGAGTAGGGCCTTCGCCCAAGCCTCGTCTTCATCGCCTTCGTCCTCATTGTCGCTGTTGCTTTCGAAGACGTCGATATCGTTAAAGCTGTGGCTCTCGCCGATGCCCTTTAGATTGATGAAGCTATCGCTAAACTGGCTCGGCTTATCCTCGGCGGCGTCTTCGTCATCATCGAATGCGAACTCGTGACTAAGGTGGTCGGGAATAACCGTGTCGTCACCAATTTTGAAATCAAATAGTGGGTCGTCTTTATCACTGTCGTTGCTTAATAGAGGGGCGTTACCTTCCTCGTCCAGCCAGTGAGTGTCAGCTTGAAATATATGCAGGCACGAGCCGCAGCGCACACTGCCAGCGGCGAGCGTGAGTTGTTGACCGGTCACTCGAAAGGCGGTTTGGCAGTTGGGGCACTGAGTGACCTTCGTGTCCATAGTGAGGCTAGTATCCTGATCCATATAATTCGTACGTAGAGTGATAAAATAAGGTCGAAGCCTTCATTATCACGTTAAGCTTCGTTGACTTCCAGTGCTTCGTGTTTGCTTTGTGCGCTACTTGGGCAATGTGTCCGCTGGTTTTCTGGCATCGACACGGATCCACTCCTCCTGGTTGACGATCTTGAGTACCTCGCAACGCTTGCTATAGCACTCGCGAATGCTGTCTGCCTGTACGTCGAGTACACCGGAGAGAACGATGTCGGCACCAGGTTTGGCTAGCTCGATGAGGGTGTCCGAGAGCTCAACGAGAGGGCCAGCAAGGATATTGGCGAGCACGAGGTCAGCCTTTAGGTCGGGGTGGTGCTCGGCCATTTGTGTGGGGTAATAGAGTTCGAAGCGCTCGTCTTCGATGTTATTACGGCGGGCATTATCGCGGCTAGCAAGCAGGGCTTGAGGGTCGATATCGACGCCGATGACTTTACTAGCTCCGAGTAATAATGCGGCAATAGCGAGGATGCCGGAGCCGCAACCGTAATCGACGACCACCTTGTCCTTCAGCTCGGCGGCGTCAAGCCACTCTAAACACTGGGCTGTGGTTGGGTGGGTGCCTGTACCGAAGGCGAGGCCGGGATCGAGTAGAATATTGACGGCTGTAGGCTCGGGGGGCTCAATCCAGCTCGGGCAAATCCACAGGCGGTCACCAAAGCACATTGGTTGATAGCTTTTAATCCACTCGCGTTCCCAGTCTTTGTCTTCGAGAATTTCACTGCGATGTGGTGGTAGTGGTTGCTGATAGCAGGCTTCGATCATACGCAGCGCCATCTGTAGATCAACTTCTGCATCGAATAGTGCTGTTACTCGTGTCTGTGACCACAGTGGGGTTTCACCGAGGGCGGGTTCGAATAGCGGTTGGTCGGCGTTGTCTTGCAGGGTAACGGCGACACTGCCAGCCTCTAGTAAGGCATCTTCGAGGCCTGAGGCGTGTTCTGGGTCGGTGTCGAAGTTGATCTGAATCCAAGGCATGGAGATATCCGCTAGCAGAGAGAGTGGGTGCGATTCTATAGCGCCGGGTGTAAAAGGCAAATGAATCCGTATCGAATCTAGCGAGGATGATGTTGTTACTGACAGAGAATAAGCTTGGAGAAGAAAAGGGAGGTGTTACTCCCCAGCGCAGGGCTGGGGAGTAAACACTGGTGCGTTCTAGCGGTTACTGCAGTCCAAGCTTCTTTTCTAGGTAGTGAATATTGACACCACCACGACGGAAACCTGGGTCGTTAATGAGCTCTTTGTGCAGAGCAGCATTGCAGCGAATACCTTCTATGACCATCTCGTCGAGCGCATTATTCATCCGGTTTAGCGCCTCTTCACGAGTGCTACCGTAAGTGATGAGCTTGGCAATGAGTGAGTCGTAGTGTGGTGGCACGCTATAGCCGCTGTACAGGTGGGAGTCGACACGGATGCCGTTACCGCCTGGGGCGTGATAGTGTGTGACCATACCTGGGCTTGGCATGAAGGTCTTGGAATCTTCGGCGTTGATGCGACACTCGATGGAGTGGCCGTTGATTTTAATATCTTCCTGCTTCAAGGTCAGTTTCTCGCCACTGGCGATGCGAAGCTGCCATTTGACGATGTCGACACCGGTGATCATCTCGGTTACAGGATGCTCTACCTGCACGCGGGTGTTCATTTCGATGAAGTAGAAGCGGCCATCCTCGTAGAGAAACTCAAAGGTGCCGGCGCCACGGTAGCCGATCTCGACGCAAGCTTTTACGCAGTCCATCGCCACTTTCTCGCGAATATCGTCGGGAATGCCCGGTGCCGGTGCCTCTTCGATAACCTTTTGGTGGCGGCGCTGTAGTGAGCAGTCGCGATCGAAGAGGTGAACGGCATTGCCCTGGCCATCGGCCAGCACTTGGATTTCGACGTGGCGGGGGTTACCGAGAAATTTTTCTAGATAAACCGTGTCATCACCAAAGGCAATGCGCGCCTCGGACTTAGTGAGCTGGATTGAGCTCAGTAGGTCGTTTTCTTCGTTGACGACGCGCATACCGCGGCCGCCACCACCTGCTGCCGCCTTGATGATGACGGGGAAGCCAATCTCACGAGCGATGCGTAGCGAGCGGTCAGATTCCTCGGTCAGGGGGCCGTTGGAACCCGGTACGGTGGGGACGCCAGCCTTGATCATCGAGCGGATCGCAGCAACCTTATCGCCCATGATGCGGATGGTGTCCGCCGTGGGGCCGATGAAGGTGAAACCGCTGTTTTCAACCTGGTCGGCGAACTCCGCGTTTTCGGCTAAGAAGCCATAACCAGGGTGGATGCCGTCGGCGCCAGTGACTTCTGCGGCACTGATGATACGTGGGCCGTTGAGGTAGCTTTCCGTCGACTGAGCGGGTCCGATGCAAACGGCTTCGTCGGCTAGACGAACGTGCTTCAGATCGCGGTCGGCGGTAGAGTGTACAGCGACAGTTTTAATGCCCAACTCTTTACAGGCGCGGAGTATGCGCAGTGCAATCTCGCCGCGGTTGGCAATAACAACTTTTTCCATGGTGGAGATCCTCGTTGTATCTACCGATTAACCAATGGTGATGAGTGGCTGATCGAATTCGACAGGTTGAGAGTCTTCGGCAAGAATCGCTTGAACGGTGCCGGACTTGTCGGCCTCGATCTGGTTCATCATCTTCATTGCCTCGACGATGCAGATGACATCGCCTTCTTTAACTTGTTGGCCAACTTCAACAAACGCCGACGCACCTGGGGCAGGAGAGCGATAGAAGGTGCCTACCATCGGAGAGTTAACGCTATGGCCTGCCGGTGCCGCAGGGGCAGAAGGAGCAACAGGAGCGGCTGCTGCGGGTGCAACGGCGGCAGCAACAGGTGCGGGAGCGACGGGCGCGCTATAGACAGGAGCGGCAGGGGCAGAACCACGGCGACTGATGCGAACCGACTCTTCACCCTCTTTTATCTCAAGCTCGTCAATATTTGACTCTTCTAGCAACTCAATGAGTTTTTTTACTTTTCTGATATCCATGAAAGATTACCTATGGTTATTGGCGATGAATGTACCGCAGTTTAGTGTTGCTCGAGACGTCTGATGACGGCCTGGAGCGCAAGATCGTAGCCATCCACACCTAAGCCACAGATGACGCCAGTGGCGATGTCGGCAAGGTAGGAGTGTTGGCGGAAAGGTTCACGTGCGTGCACGTTTGAGAGATGTATCTCGATAAAAGGGATGGCGGTGCCGGCCAGCGCATCGCGAATGGCAATGCTGGTGTGGGTAAAGGCAGCGGGGTTGATAATAATGAAGTCAACTTCATCTCTGGCGGCGTGAATTCGCTCGATGATCAGGTGTTCTGCGTTGCTCTGTAGGGTGTCGAGCTGGTGGCCTGCCGCATTAGCTTGCTTAGCGAGTCGTTGCTCGATATCGGCGAGGGTGGTGCTGCCGTAAATTTCCGGTTCACGTGTGCCCAATAGGTTTAGGTTGGGGCCGTTCAGTAAGAGAATTTTTGCCATCGCGAACCTCTTGGGCAAGACGAGCAGTTTCTGGCTCGTCAAGTTTGGAGTTAGATCAAAAAAGCAGATTAAAATACTTAATTAAGTCGCTATCTTCTAAGAATTCGCGAAATAAGCCTCGCAATTCTGCGTTTTTGACATGATGCAGCGATTTTGCCCCATTTTTTAGGGTTTTTGCAACTAAAAAATAGTTATTCTGAAGGTTTATCGAAAATAGCGACAAAGTCTCGAGGTTTTCATCGAAGTTAGACGCTATTTTTTTGCCCTATGTTTACGGTGAACCCTTTATGGCGTTGGACATGATGCTGTTGGTGAGGATCTGCGGCAAGACGATGGGGCTTTGGCTACCGGCAGGATAATATAAATATAGAGGGACGCCGCTGCGGCCATGCTTGCCTAGGGCCGCGGTGATTTCAGGGTTATAGGAGGTCCAGTCCGCTTTCAAGCGCTTGATATTGTTTTGCTCAAACAGCTGTTGCGTCGCGACACTGTGGAGAGTGGTCTTTTCATTGGCGAGGCAGGTGATACACCAATCTGCGGTGAAATTGACAAAGACAGCCTCATCCCGCTGTAGTAGGTCTGTTAATAGTGCGTCGCTATAGGGCTGGTAGCCATCCTCTTGATAAATACTAGTGGTGCTGTTGGGTTTTAGGCTATGACTGCTTAAGAAACTAATAGCAGTGGCAATGGCAATGACACCGAGTACTTTGGCAAGTCTGCCGCCACGCCAGAGCCAGAGTGCGAAGGCGATGAGAATACCGCCACCGAGAATGATCATGGCTGCGTCGATACCAACCTGCCGCCCGACGACCCAGAGCAACCAGAGGGCGGTGCCGTAGAGCGGGAAGGCGAGAAACTCCTTGAAGCGAACCATCCAATTCCCAGGTTTGGGTAGCAGGTTGTGTAGAGCAGGGATGTAACCGATTAGTAAGAAAGGTAGTGCCATGCCTAAACCGAGTGCGGCGAAGACAAGAAAGGTCACGGCAGAAGGTTGGCCGAGCGCATAGCCGGTAGCCGCTCCCATGAAGGGAGCCGTGCAAGGGCTGGCGACGACGGTCGCTAGTACGCCGGTGAAAAAGGCACTGTGGTTAGTGTTACCCTGAGTGAGGGATTGGCCGGCCCCCATTAAGGAGGAACCGAGTTCGGTATAGCCCGACATAGCGAGGCCAAGGAGTAAGAATAAGTAGGCGAGAATGGCAACGAACCAGGGGGACTGTAGCTGGAAGCCCCAGCCGATGGCTTCACCCGCGGCGCGAAGTGCGACCAGTAAGGCGGCGATACCGACAAAACTACAGACCACGCCCAGGGTATAGTACCAACTTTGTACGCGAGTCTTGTGAATGTTTTGGTTGTTGATCGACAGTGCTTTTAGAGACAGTACGGGTAATACGCAGGGCATGAGGTTGAGGATCAGGCCGCCGGCGAGGGCGAAGAATAAGATCACGATGAGAGACGAGGCACCGGGTTGCTGGCTGTCGAGCTGGGGAGGTAGAACTAGGCCGTTGTTAGGTAACGCGCTCTTGCTTGAAGGCGCGGCGGCACTCACCGTGTTGTTATTGCTGTCGATATCGTAGTGCACGGTCTTCGGTGGATAACAGAGCCCCGCATCGGCACAGCCTTGATAGGTCACGCTTAGCTTGTGTGCGCCGGGAGCCATATTGTCGAGCAAGATGTCATGGTTTTGGTAATACACTTGGACATCGCCAAAGAACTCGTCGTGTTTGTTCAAGCCCTCATTCATCATCGTCTCTGTGGTGACGTCTCGGCCATCTAAGAGAACCTTAAAGGCATGCCTATAAAGGTAGTAGTGATCAACCATCTGCCATTCGAGGCGCAGCGATTCAGGGGCGGTGATAACGGGGCTGAGTTGGTAGGCCTGATCGACGGTGAGAAACTCGGCAGTCGTGTTGTTGCTAAAGCCACTCGCTGTACTGTTGGAAAAAGTATTGCCGCTGGTAAAGGGATCGCTACTGGCATAGGCCGTATCGAAGGAGATAAGACAGAGTAATAAGAGGGAGAGTCGAGCCAAATGCATTATAACGGATCCTGTATTTAATTGCGGCCGGTAGAAATATGACCACGTGCTCGCAAAAACATTCCCAAAACGATGATAAAACAACGAAGTCGGTTAAACTGTTAATGTATGCAACTGCACGATTCAGCCGGTAATAGTACCAGATCTCGTCTATGCCGGCAGTGCGCTAAAGAGGTATTGTCAATTATTATGAAGAGCGATGAGGTGGGCATTAAATGAAGGTCAATCATAGACGATTGCAGCGTAGATATCGTTTTTTCAGCCTTGTCGTCGGCGGGTTTGTGCTATCGCTAGCGCTCCCAGGCTGCAGTTGGTTGCCGAAGAATCAAATGGGGGAGCCGGTTGTCGAGGCGACTGATAAGGCGCCCGTTTCGACAGCGGAATTGGCTGAGCGGCGAAAGAATGTATGGATCAATAATACGTTAGCGGAGGCGGAAATGGCTTTGGTGAGCAATCGCCTGATGCGTCCGAAAGAGGATAATGCGTATTCCCGCTATCGTGAAATCCTAGATATTGCACCGGATAATGCCGATGCAAAGATTGGCGTGAAACGTATTAGTCGTCGATACCTCGTGTTGGCGAAAGAGGCCTTCGACCATGGTAGCTATGCGCGGGCAGAGGATTTTCTGGCGCGCTCGAAAGCGCTGCAGCCCGATTATGTTGGTGCGGCTGCAATGACTCGATACTTTGCTCATCATAAGAGTGTGGCGGCCAACGAATACTTGCTTGAGGTCACCGAATTGACTGCGCGCGATGATGCGATCAAGGTTTCTCTCGAAAAGATTGCAGCCCTGGCGAGTCAATGGCAGTCTCGCCTGCTGATCGTGAGTCGTAACGATGCCGAGGGGCGATGGATTTATCAACAACTGAAAGAGATGGCCGATGGCTATCGCTTCCGGGCTAATATCGAGCATGGCCAGCCCCCTAGAATTGTCCTGCTGGACCAGCCGCTGCAGTGATCGTGCGTGTGGTGCTGGCTAGTAGATTAAAGCAAGTGGCGTTAATGGAGTAACCGATTATGATGAGTAAATTGATTCGCAGGCCTGGACGGCTCAGTGTTGCTTTATTGCTGCTATTGCTGTCGATGCCGATATTGGCGGAGCCAGCGTCAGCAGTGCTGGTTGAGGACGGGTATGTACGCGAGCTCATTCCCGGTCAGCACAATACCGCCGCGTTTATGACGCTGGTAAATAACACGGATCAGGAACAAGTCATACTCGCGGTGACGGCAGCAGGGGTCGAGCGTGTCGAGCTACATCAGCACCTTCATCGCCCGCAAGGTATGACAATGGAGGCAGTAAACAAGGTAACAATAGCTGCTGGCGAGCGCTTTGAGTTTGCCCCTGGTGGTTATCATGTGATGTTAATAGGCGTGAAACAGGCGTCGGTGGGGCAATTGTTAGCGTTGCAGCTGCAGCTTGCTAATGGTGAAGTTGTGAAACGGCTCCTTCCTGTGCAAGGTTATTAATGTCGGCGACCTGTACACACATTCATTATATACTGGGCGCAGTGTTTCGGTGCCCGACATCAGGCTAAGCTGACTTTGGTATAAGACAAACAAAATAGAGATGATTATGAATTCTGGAAAGATAGGCCAGCAGTTCGGCAGTTGGCGAGAGGGGATGCAGGATTGGCTTGCGGAAAGCCACTTCTTCGGTGCTCTTAAATGGCTCGTTATTTTATTCCTTGTAGTGATGCTGATGATCGGTTGGTATTGGAGTCGGGAGCCGGCGACGTTTACCATAGAGGAGAGTCTCTCGAACCTGTCGCCGGAGCAGCAGCAGGTGACTGGTGCAGCAACCAGTGGCGCCTTGATTGAGGTGATGGAGGTTGTGTTGAATAAGCCAGGTGGCTATTTGCGTAATGATCGTATGCCCCCCGGTGTGCTTCTGGACAACTTGCCGAGCTGGGAATACGGCGTTTTGATCCAAGTACGAGACCTATCGAGAGCGATGCGGGAGTATTTTAGTCGCTCACAATCACAGTCACGCGAAGACCAAGACCTGATACATGCGGAGCCGAGGTTTAACTTTCAGCCGAACAGCTGGGTATTACCTTCGACTGAGTCAGAGTACCGAGAAGGCGTACGGCTGATGCAGCATTATCAACAGCGGTTGGTTGACAGCGAGAGTAAGGATGCGCAGTTTTACGCTCGCTCTGATAACTTGGTCGCTTGGTTGGGGATGGTTTCTAGCCGGCTAGGTAGCTTGTCGCAGCGCTTGAGTGCGAGTGTGGTGAAAACGAGAATCGATACCTCGCTACAAGGTGATAGTGAAGCGACCCAGTCTACTGCGAGCGGTGACATGGTGTTTGTAAAAACGCCTTGGACCGAGATTGATAATATCTTCTATGAGGCGAGGGGCACGTCGTGGGCATTACTGCACTTCCTCAAAGCTATCGAGCGTGACTTTGCGCCAGTTTTGGCGAAGAAGAATGCTGCGGTAAGTCTGCGTCAGATTATTAGAGAGTTGGAGGAGACTCAGGGCGCCATCTATAGCCCGATTATCTTGAACGGCAGTGGCTTTGGCTTGATGGCGAACCACTCGCTGGCAATGGCCTCTTATATTACACGCGCAAATGCAGCGATTATCGACCTGCAGGATCTGATGAATCGCGGTTAGTTAGTTTTACACGATGATAGAGTAGGTTTGATATGAGTAGAAAAAATCAGCACAGGGCATTTTATTACCACCTTAAAAAATGCCTACCTCTTTTAGCTGTCTGTACAGTGTTGCTGACGGGGTGTGCACAGAGCCCACAGCAGCTGTCACTGAACCCTGATGTGGCAGCCGTGGCGCTGGCGAATGCTGCCGTTGTTGCTACCGTACATAGTCGTGATGATCGAGGCACAGAAACGGTCGGTTCTAGAGGCGGTGTTTATAAGCAATCGAGTCTGATTACGACACCAGACGACTTTGCGCAACGATTGGCCGATGCCTATGCGACGGCCTTACAACAAAGTGGTGCTGTCAGTTTGCAAGCAGAAGCGCCTCTACAGATTACCGTTGCCTTGAATAAGTTTGCTATCTCGACACCGGAACGCAGTGTACTTCCTGAGATTAGCTACAGTGCACAGATCTCTATTGAGGCGGTTAGGGGTGGAGAGAAGCGAACCTATCGTTACTCTGTGACACAGACACATAAGCTGCCTCAGGTCCCTAGTGACAGTAAAAACCAGGCACTGGTCGACGATTTGTTTAATGAACTACTTCGGCGAGCGGTGGTCGATGAGGGCTTGAATCAGTTTATTGTCGCTGGCTAAATTTGTGAGCCTATTGTTATGGAAAAAGCCCTGCATCGCAGGGCTTTTTTTTTTGCTGTTAACGATAGCGTTTTGGCCGTGCTGACGCACGCAACGCTATTCAAACTACACTGAATAGACAGAGAGCCGATAGGAGCGCTGAGTTGTATGAACGCTTTAGGCAGGAGTTTGTTGCTATTAACGCTGATGTTGCCGTCAGCTTGCGGTAAGCATATACGCCCAGATATACCCTATGGTAAGTCGTTTGATGTGATCGAGATCCGCTCGGTGCCGACCTCGGCAATGATTTATATTGATGGGGTGAAAATGTCGAACACGCCATTTACCATCGACATAGCCTATCAGGGCAATGAAAAAATCACTATTACGGCGATGCCTATGTATGCGGGGCAGAATCGGCAGGATATTCAGATTCAAACACCGGATATCCCCGAATTAATCACTATCGACATGAGCTTCAAAGAGGCAATCGATTTGAGTGATATCGAGGGTGCCAAGGCGACGCTAGAGCGGGAGCAGCTCAACAGTGGCGTGGTGGAGGAATCCGTAGAGAGTTACCTACAGCGGCAGCAAGAGGGGAGTCAGCAGTGAACTGGTTAATGACTGCTAGGGCCTGCTCAAGACGGCGTCGGGGGCTTGAGGCAGGAAGGTAATTGAGGTGGTAGCCCTGCTCCTGATAGACCAGCTGTAGTTGATCGGCGATCCTCGACTGGCTATCTTTATCCTCCGTGCGTCCGCTGTCATGACGATCGATAAAACGTGGTAGCGCCTCGAGGAAGAGCACCTGATCGTACTGTTGTGCGTGTGCTAGGCGAAGAAATTCTTTGCTGGGACGGCATTGAGCTAGGCGTAAGTAAGCCAGTATGTCGAGGCGACTGCGATCGAGAATTCGCGTCGATGAAGGCTTACGCTGTAGGGCCTGCCGTTCACTGCAGACCTGTTGCTCGAGAATAAGTTGGTGGAAGGCTAGTGGGTTCTGTTGTTGCCATTGATGTTGCTCGGTGATCCCGAGACGTTGGCAGAGCGAGCGAATCACCGCTAATGCTGATTCTTCTACGACATTGTAGCCGGCCTTATGCAGCGCATTACAGAGCGTCGATTTTCCACTACAAGGCGGTCCGGTGAGAACGGTGATAGGCATAGTATTAACCATCATTGTTTGGTCTATACTCGATTATAGTCGTTTTTTTTCGTGCTCAAAAATATTTAAGAAAATGATCGCAGAGTATTTCGTAAGGCAATTTCATGCATGTTTTATGGGTGAACGAGTGGGCTCAATGCGTCGGTGGTTGCGAGCGTTATGTCAGCGAAACGGCGGCGATGCTACAGCAAGAAGGTGTTGTCAACAGCTTGCTCTATAGCGTGAAGAGTCGTGTTGAAAGGGTTTTTTGCCAGCCTTTTACGCATAGCTTCCCCCTCGTCGATATAGCAGCTCAAGTAGCGGAGTTAGCACCGGATCTTATCTATATTCATCGGCTCACTGACGAGGCGGTAGTTGATGAATTTATTGCTAGCGGTGTTGTTTGCGTGCGCTTTTTTCACGACCATAAATTATTTTGTTTGCGCGAGCATAAATACACCACGATTACTCGCCAAAGCTGTAACAGACCGATAGGTCAGCACTGCTATAGCTGCTTGGGCTTTATCAATAAGAGCAATCAATGGCCAGGGGTAAAACTGAATAGCTTAGCAAGGGCGAATCAGCTGCTGCAATTGAATCGACGTTTGCAGGGGATTGTTGTGGGCTCTACTTATATGCGTCGACACGTGATTGCTCATCATTTTGATGCGGCAATGATCGAGGTGATACCACTGTATTGTCGCGACCCTTATCCAGGGGGGGGATTTGCGCAGGTGGCTGCAACAAGAAGCCTGGCGGAGGCGGGTAACTTTCTCTTTGTTGGGCAGTTGCAAGTCGGCAAGGGCGTTGATCTTCTCTTGAAGGCAATGTCGAAGATGTGCCAGCCAATGGAGCTCGATATTTGTGGCGATGGCGATGCCAAGCGATCACTGCAGGCAATGGCAATGAAGCTGGGCGTTGCCGACAGAGTCCACTTTTTGGGTAGGTTATCTGGGGAGTTATTGGACGATGCTTATGCGCGGGCATGCTGTTTAATTTTACCGGCACGAACGCCAGAGACATTTGGGCTCGTTGGCATAGAGGCAATGAGCCATGGTCTGGCCGTGGTAGCCACCGCTGTTGGGGGCATACCTGATTGGTTAGTGAATGGAGAAAATGGTTTTCAAGTTGAGGCGGGTGATGTGCGAGCATTGGCCGTTGCTTTAGATTCAGCAGTTGCAAATAGAGCGCAGCTTGAGCGGTTCGGTGGCTGTGCTAGACAGCGCTACTTAGAGCGTTTTAAGCCGCAGTATCATTTAGAGCACCTGCTCGCTTATTTTACTAGGTTGATTGATGGGCAATGATAATAGAGGGGCTTGGGGGCGCTTTACCGCGTATGGCGATGCTTCTGTCGAACGTTATATTACCGCCTTGGTGCGTCGCGTCGTAGCGGCGTGGTCAAAGCTTGGCTGCGCGCGCCACACTCGCGCTCTAGTAATGTTAGGGGGCTATGGTCGGGGTGAAGGAGGGGTGCAGTTGGTCGATAACGCACAGCGACCGCACAACAATCTCGACTTCCTTTTAATTACGGAGTCATTGAGTGATGAACAGATGCGCCGGTTAGAGTCGGCACTGGCGGCAGAGATGTTGTCAATTGAGTCCTCGACGGTGGTGGGCCTCGACCTGTCGGTGATTGATGCGAGACATTTATCGCGCAGTGAGCCTAGGCTCATTTGGTATGATATGCGTTACGGGCATAAAACAATCGCTGGTGATGCGAGCTTTGTGCGTGGTTTACGGCGGCAGTGCTTAGACGCTATTCCCGACTGGGATATGCGTAACTTATTGGTTAATCGTGGCACATTATTATTGATCAACCAGATATTGCTAGAGCGGAAAGAGGGAGCGTTGCTCAATACCGGGCTGTTAATAAAGCATACGATGAAGGCCGTTATTGGCTATGGCGATGCATTATTGTATAGCTGTAATAATTACCATTGGTCGTATTTAGAAAAACAGCGCAGGATGCGCCAACTTGCAGTGGTGAGTGATACCTTTAAGTCGCTCTATGATGAAGCGATAGAGTTTCGTTTTAAACCAGATTATCACCGTTACCCCGCAGAAGGGCTTGCGCATTGGCTGGCAGGTATTTTGGGTCTATTGGCAGATGTTCACCTACAGTGTGAGCGTCGCCGCCTAGGGCGGAGTGAGCTGAGCTGGTTGGAGTATTGGCCATATGCGGTGAGGCGAGAGCAGAGGAGCTGTTTGCGGGATGGTTATCGGCAAACAATGGCAGCCCTGTTGGCCTTCGCCAAAAGCTTTAGTGCTAACGAGCTGCTGAATTACTCTGCACTGGGGTTTCGACAACGACTACTTTCCGAGAGGCGGTTGGTACCGTTACTGTTTCCGGGGATGGTGTACCCATTTGTTGCGGATGAGCTGCAACGGCAGGCGCGGAGAATTGTCGGTGTCGACGATATGGCGGCGGCGCGGCGAATTTATCTTCGAGCCTGGGCGAAGAACTTTGATGGCAATGCGATTAAGGTGTTCGAGCGGTACGGTATCTTATGATTAAGAGGTGACGTCGATGATTTGTTTGACCACAGATGTGCATCATGCCGGTTTAAAAACGGGTAATCAGCAGCATGCCTACCATAGCGAATGTCGTATCGCGGCGGCGTATGCGCAGAGGCTACAAGAGGTGGGCGTTAAGGCGACTTTTTTTTTTACCGGCCGCTGTTTCCATGACGAGTGGGCTGATATTCGCTCGATCTGTCAGAGCCCATTGGTGGAAATTGCCGGTCATAATTACTCCGCGTTGACACCGGTATGGTGGCACCGAATCTGTCAGAAACTCTGTAATAGTTACAACGGTCCTCAATGGTATCAGCGTCGAGATGCGATGAGGACGATCGAGATAATCGAACGCTATACGGGCTATAGAATTGAGAGCTGGCGTAATCATATGTATATGCATGGACCGCATACAGAGCAGGTGTTGGCAGACTGTGGCTTGAAGAGTTGTTGTGACGGTGTCAGTCGTCAGGGCCGTGGTATGTATTGGCAGCGAGAGGGTATCTATAATTTTCCGATTAATATCATGCCCGATCACGAGCACCTCTACCATGCCGAGCGCACTGAACAATGGGTTGAACAGTGGCAGCAACGCTATCAGTGGAGGGATGATTACGGTACAGAATCCTACTATATTGATGAGTGGACGGATAAAGTGCTGGAGGAACTGTCGATGCGAGAGGCAAACGGTGAATTATCACACCTGATTATTCACCCTATTACTTTGCATCTCTGTGATCGATTGAAACGGTTTGAAGATATTCTGGCCTTTATCGCCCAGTGTGAAACAGTATGGGTACGTGAGGTTCGCGCGATGAGTGAGCAACAGCGTCTTAATTCACGGATGCTGCACTAGTGGCTGTCGCTATTATTATGCGCTCACGGAACAGTGCCTGGGTGATCGATCAAGCGCTGACCGCGATCGATTCACAACAGTTTTGTGACTATCATCTTTATCTCGTCGACTGTTCGTCGACGGACTCTACTCAGGCGATGGCTGCGCCGTTTGCAACCACGCTATTAACTATTTCAGCTGAGAGTTATTTTCCAGGCGAAGTTTTAAATAACGCCATCGAAGGATGTAATGAAGATATTATTGTTTTTATTAATTCTGACGCCGTGTTATTAACACCAACTAGCTTGGGCAGAATTGTTGCCGCTTTTGATGATCCAGAGGTTAGTGCTGTGTTGGGGCGGCAGCTAGCGCGTCCGGAGGCGCAAGCTTGGGTGAAGCGTGATTATCAGTTGAGTTTTCCAGACAAAGGCCCGCCCCCTTGCTGGATAGGTTTATCGCTGCCGTTGGCAGCCGTTCGGCGTAGTGCTTGGCTGCAACACCGCTTTTATACGGAGGCTTGGGCGTCTGAAGATACTGAGTGGGGGCAGTGGGCGAAAAGGAATGGCTATAAAGTAAAATATGTTGCCGAGGCGATGGCGATGCACTCGCACAACTATACCTTAAGTCAGCTTTATGGCCGTAGATTTGTCGAGGGAGAGGCCGATTTATTCATTTATGATAGAAGTAAGGTCTCTCTTTTTGAAACAATTAAAAGAATATTAGAAAAGTGTGTTAAGGATTTTTTCTGCTGTTTTCTTGGGCGAGCGTGGAGAGAGCTTTTTATGATTCCCGCGCAAGCATGGGTTTATCATTGGGCATACTATAGTGGCCAGCGCTTGGCGTGGCAGAGACAAAGAGGCGATGTTAAAGATGCTAAGTACGGTCAGCGCGAAGCCTTGAAACGTTATCAAAAATAAGCCATATAATTATTGTCGTGGTGAGTTGTTTTTTATCTTTTAGAGGAGGAGCGATGGGTGCTTCGAATAAAGTCTCGCAGTCCATGGTGGGCACTGTTTCGTTCTTGTTGATTGAAGCCCATAAAGAAGAATAGCGCGACATAAAATACTATCGCTATGAGGCTGCAGGCAATAATAGACGATAAGTGTTGAGGCTCGAAGGTGTAGATAAGGCCATACGTCAGAGTAACGGTGATTAAGCCAGTAATGATTGGGCTGAGGAAGCTTAGTTGAAGATAGCGAGCTATGCTGAGGTGGCAAAAACGACCGGCGAGAGGGATGTTTGCCAGCAGACCGAGTAGTAAGCTAGGCAGCAAGGTACCGATGGCCACGCCGATGATTCCATATAGGTGAATGAGGTAAATGCTTAGTAATAAGTTGCTCGTACACTCGACGGCGGCGATGATAGCTAGTGACTTCTGGTGTTCAGATACGAGTAATATCTGTGCCGAAGTATGACGAAAAACTACAGTGAACCAAGTGCAGAACAACAATATATAGCTGCATATTAACGTATCTTTATTATCGATCTCTAGCCAGATAAACAGTAGCGGTTGAGCGAAAAAAGTAATGGGGATGACAAAGGCGGTGGCGATAGCTGTGATGATTTTGTTGGAAAAAACGATCAACTGCTGGCTTTCATTAACGCTACCCTCACTGTTCAGCGCAGCGGCCATCGGTGCGAGAATGTCTTGCATTTGTGATGCTAACATTCGGTATATCTCTGACCAGCGTAGGGCAACATGGTAGAAGGCGACGACAGTAAAGGTAGAAAAGACTGAGATGACAATCTGATCACTCTTGTAACAGATCAGACTGGCCAAGGTGATGATATAGGCGAGTAGGGAGAAGCGAGTAATTGAACGATTGATTTTTGTGCTGTATAGCCTCACCGAAACGGACAGCTTTGGCATTGCCTTGAAGCAGGCAATAGCCATGAGCAGGTTGCAGATAAGTTGGCTGGCAACGGCGACGATGGCCATGCTGACAAGCGGATTCTCCTGCCTGATGGCGTAGAACATGCCAATAAAGTTTAATACTTCACGTAGCGTCAATAGCGCGTTGCGCAGGTGGAATTTCTGCAGGCCACGCAATACTTCAGTGAACACACCGAAGGGGAAGACGAGGCCGGTACCGCAACCGAAGACGAGTAGGGCGAGTCGGTAATAGTCCTCGTTTGCTGAAGCGTCGAAGTTAAATAGCCGAGGCAGCTGCCAGCTGAGCAACACGCTGGCTACAGCGATGATCAGCCCGATCAGTAGGTAATTGATGAGCACAGTGCTCAATAGTTGATTGTAGTGCTGCCAATGCTGGAGAACAGTGACCTCACTGGTTGCTTTCATTAGTGTTGTACCGTAACCGAAATCAAGCAGAAGTGAATAGGCAAAAATCGACCATAGTAGCGCCCAAAAGCCGTAGTCCTCAGTATCTAGTCCCAGAAACAACAGGCGTGTCAGAAAGACCATGATTAACATGCGAATAATAAAGGCGCTGTAATTTGATGCGGCGGCTGTTACTAGACGATGAAGGTTATACTTTTTCATTGTTGAAATGGCAGGGTGTTATAGAGAAGGTTGATGAACTCTATATTAGAACTCTTTAGTAGCTGATAGCAGGTGATCATGAATATGATGGCGGCGGCCAGAAAAAGCAGTGTTGAAGCTATTTTACGCAATGGATAGCGGTCTTTTATTAATCGTTTTTGATGGCTGTTAGCTTGTTGTTGATTACGGGAAGGCTTAGTGATTTTTTTAAAGAATAGCATTGTATTGCGAGAATATCTTTTTGTTGATGGGGTGTTGAGTACTTGGGTGAGTGATAAGCTCTTGCAATAGCTAAAAATTAGCTCCTTATATCTGCTGATATCGTTCTTTTTGATCTCTTGATTGTTAATTTTTATGGAAGTTGGCGACAGTTCTTTGTGCACACTTATTTTCGCTGATACTTTCGGTGGAGCGATAGGCGGTAGTAGGTTTTTAGTGTGTTGTAGGCTTTTTCGCATGGACTCTTGTCTCAGCCAGAGTTTTTGCATGACGCCGATAGTGGCGAAAACTAACATGATCTGAAAAAAATTATTGGTCTGTTTTAGCACCCACTCGAGTGTTGATTGCAGATAAATTTGGCTTAGGCAGCCTATAAAAGCAATCGTTAAAAAACGGTACTCTTGACCCTTATAGCGGAAGAAGTTCTTGATGTTTAAATAATAGAAGTAAAATAGCATTGTGACGAATACGGCGAGGTTGTGCCAGCCTGTTTCTGCGGCTACTAGTAAGTAGGCGGTTTCAACGAGGCCGTGAGTCTCATAGAGGTCGTCTTCGTTGATCATCGGTATGTGGCTACCGTAGGAGTATGGAGGATTGATAACAAGACCAAAGTTATTCAAGCCTACGCCCATCGTTTTATCGTTGGCCATCTTGATGGCGGCTTCTGCGAGCAAAATCCGTGTCTGCTTCGACTGTTCAGGTGCCGTCTCGAACCTTTCTATTATGCTATCGGCCGCCTTAAATAGCGCTAAAATGCCGATGATGGGCATGAGAATGGCAAAGACAGTCTTTCGTTTGCTGAGCTGCTTGTTACCGCGATTACGGATAAATATTGAGATAGTGAAAATAATAGCGGCATTGAGCAAGAATAGCGCGAGCCCGGCTCTCGAGAGTGTGGCGACCACACAGAAACCGCACATGGCAAATAAAACGAACCATAAAAGAGGTCTTGCCGAACGACGGTTGAGTATTAAGGCATGGGCGACGGAGCCGAGGGTAGCCATATAGAGAACTAATGTGTTTTGGTGCGGGAAGGGGCCAGACGACTGAAAAACGCCATGAAGGTATTTTTGTTGTACGACAACAAACCAAGTGTAAAAAATGATGGCACCGAAGCTGTGTAACAGCGTGTCTAGCTGCTCCTCACTCTGGCAGTAGTTGTACCAAGCCCAGAAGTAGATATACATGCGAACCATTTTGAACATTTCGAAGGCGGAGTAAATAGGTTCTTCCGCATTAACTGTTGAAAGGCAGCTAAAGAAGAAGTAAATGAAATAGAGTATTGATCCCGGTGGTAGCCAGACGATGGGGTATTGTTGTTTTCGTTTAATGACCAACAGTACCAATATGTACATGACCATGTCGATCATGCCGATTTCAAAACCCTTGGAAGTCCCGCGATAGGCCTCCAGTGAGATGAAGTTGATGTCGGCCATATGGCAGCCGAAGAAAACATAGAAAAAGATAACGAGCCGTTCGACAACCTTTGATTGGCTCGCAAGGAGGTATCCGGCCGGTACCGCGACAAATAAGGTGAAGAAGAAAATAACGTATTTAAACTCTGACATAAGGCATCACTAGATGGCCCTGCTTGAGCTATTCTTCCGGCGTTGGCGCATCGAACATAGAGGCAGCAAAGAACAGGTTGGAGAAGGTTGGCATGAGCTGAATCATAATGTCGTTCCATTTAGCAAAGTTTGATTTTGGAATGTAGACGATGTCTGAGGCATTGAGCTGAAAATCACGCTGTTCACCCGATAAAATCCGGTTATAGTCGATCTTGTAGACTTGTGGGTGAGTGATGCTACCGCGTATGACAACCAGCTGTTTGGAGGCGGAGCGAAGCACTCCTTTGGCTTTGGCGATTGCCTTGCTGACAGTTAAGCCCTCGATGTAACCATAGTAGCCGGGATCGCTGAGTTCACCGAGCATGTAGTACTCACGGTTAACAGCGGAGGCGATGTAGATGTAGTCCCCGTCCATAATAGGAATGTTCATCAGCATGCCGCCACGATGAACAAGTTCGGCGAAATCGACAGGCAATAGCTCGGATCCACGTTTAATGAAACTGTGTTCTAGGTCGGCTAACTCGACGGTGTTTGAATCGAAGAGACCGGTCGCTAAACCTTTGGATTTTGCGATAGCATCGAGTACACGTATTTTTCCGTCGAAGTAGTAGACGCCGGGCATGACCACCTTGCCGATGATGGTGAAACGAGAGTTCTTCATCTCGTAAGGCATCAGAGTGACCTTAGGGTAATAGATATACTTTCTATATGCGCTTTCAATACTGGCGACAGCCTCAGGTATCGAGAGTTCAGCAACGTTGATATCACCGATTAATGGCAAGCTCATAGTGCCGTCAGACTTTACAATGATCTCTTTGATCTCGAGGTCCTTTTCGCCGTAGACGTCCATGTTAAATTTGTCACCGGGGGAGACTCTATAGGTCTCTCTCTTGACCATCTGCAGTTCGGCGAGACGCTTCTTAATTGAACTATCGTCAATATTAACCTGCTCAATGACAACGGCATCGGGAATGAAACGGGTTGGTGGCTCGTCGCTTGTGACCTGTTTGATGTTGGCGCTACAGCCGAACAAAAGTAGAAAGGTACTGAGCTGAAACAGGCAGACCCTGAGGTGAAATTTACTGCCGTTATGGTTGATAATTGAGCCTTCAGAGATAGTCTTTTTTAACATGATTGACGATTACTCCGAGTTGAGGCGCATCGTTGGCCTGTAGGTGATTGTAGAGGCGGTTAATATCATCCCGTTCGGTGGATCGGCTTTTGGCGATTAAAGTGATGACGCCAGCGTGGCGGCACAAGCTAGAGAATAGCTGTAGATGATTAGTGGGAATAAAGCATTCCCAAAGAATCATGTCGTAATGCTGGTTCATTTTTTTGATGAAAAAAGCAATACGTTCGTGATCGAGCGTATCGAGAAAAACGGCCTGATCGAAATGAAAGTAGCCTTTGTCGGCTTGGCTGCTAAGGTTGATAAAGTGTAACTTTTGCTGCCGATCAAGACTATAAAGAGCCTTGTTAATTGAATACTGTTCTTCTTGTGTATTTTGCTCGTAAAGGGTCTCTATGATGAGTATCTTTTTTTGTTGGCGACTATAGGCTTCTGCGAGCTCATTTATGACAAAGCTTTTCCCTTCGCCGCCAGAGAGGCTTGCAATCAGGTTGAGGTGGTTTTCTGTGCTGTCCAATCGCTGTTGTATCGCCTCTGATATCAGTTGGAAGTGGCTGTAGAAAGTAGTGATATCCACAGTGCTCTTGTCTGGTAGTGTCCCGAATGATTCTACAGCCAGGTGGCGGTTGAGCTCAAAATTGGTTTTCACTGTGCTGTTGCGTGCCTCACGCAACACGATGATGACACAGCCGCCGAGGGCAAAGACAATACCGCCAGTAAGACCGAGAAAGGAACGGAGTGATAAATCAGTTTCAGCGGAAGGTTTGGCACGCTCTAGGATGTCGTAGTCGCTGGTGTTAGCCTCGATGGCGATTTTGGCCTCCGTCAGCCGGGTGTCCATACTGATGACATGTCTTTTAGCGCTTTCGACAAGAATAACCAGGTTATCGTATTGCTCAGTTAGACTGCTTATTTTATTCAACTCATAATTTATGCTGTCGATTTCATTGGTGAGCTGCTCTGTTTGTAGTAAAACGGCCTCGAGGGCGAGTTGATAGCGTATTTGCTGCACCTCTAGCTCGAGGTATAGGTCATTTTTGCCAGTGGTGTGTTGGATAGAGGCTTTCTTGTTGTCGTTTTTTGTTTCTTTTCGCTGCTGCAGCTGTTGTTCAAAAAGCTCAATTTTCTTTAGCAGGTTTTGTACTTTTGGGTTTTCTCGCGTGTAGCGATGTTGGATTGTGTCGAGCTCATCTCGGAGGCTTGCCATCAGCTCTTCGTCGTTGGAGCGGTTCAGGGTGGATATCACTACTATCTCAGGAAGTCCTTGTAGTTTAAGAGCAATGCCCTTGGTGTTCTCCTCCATCTCTGTCTTGGTTAGTTTTAGCTTAACAAGCTTTATTTCTAGTTCGGTGCGCTTTTCGTATAACGATGCTACTTTGTTTTTGTAGGAGTAAATATTATTTTTCTTTTTAAATTTGTCGATGTTTTGGTTTAGTTTGCTGAGGTTTGTTTTGGCAATAATCAGCTCTTGTTGATAATAGTGACGTATTTTTTCTGCTGAGGCATTCTGTATTTTTCGGTAGGATTCTAGAAAAATCTCAGAAATGGCGTTGGCTATGTCAGCAGCTCCTTGTGCGGTGTGCCATTTAGCCTTGACGTTAATAATGGCGGAGCGACCAACATTTTCTACCTTGATTTTACCGATTAGCGCTTCTGCACTATATTGCTCACCTAACCGATCAGCAATACGGCGCACATTCTGCTCGACCAGAAAGGTTTCTATCACGGTGCTAGCGTCAAGCTGAAGATAGAGGTAGGGAATGTTCTGCGTGTAACCCATATTTTTTTGGTGACGAATGATCACGGCCATTGCAGAGTATTTTGGTAGTGCGTCTTTGAGTATGAAATAGTTGAGCAGTACGGTAACGAAAGCGGCTACCATCAGGGCGATGAGAAGCTTAAAGCGTATCTCTAACCAGAGGGTACGTGGGTCGAAGTCGAATCCTTTGTCATCTTCGTCGTCGTTTGACATATCGTGTTGAAGCTATTGCAAGTGTTGTTGCATGAGACTACGTATATCGGTAATCGAGTCTACATGCTTTGGTAACGGAAGATTGGAGCAGATAAAGGCATAGGAGTCTTTATCGTCCGGGTGATAGCCGTGCATGCCTGCCAATGCTTTTTTGCCCATGTAACTCGGGCAAATAACTGAACCTGGCTTAAGTAGGTAAATACAGTCTCCAAACTGGTGGTCATCGAAGTTGACTCCCCAATCGCAAGCTTGCTCCTCACTGACTATACCGCCATCATCGCGGCCTTTGAGGTGCTGCAAGATAGAGCGTTCTGCTACTTTGTTTAAAAACCAGAATCGTGCCATCGTTGAATCGTACATCGCGGCGTAATCAACGCCAAAAACTAAGCCTAGTGTCTCAATATCTTTGATTAGGTCGATGCTGGTAGTAACATCGGCCATGCCGTGATCTGAGAAAGTGTAGACATTGACCTCCTCATAATGATTTTCGGCGCGATTGATTAGCTGGTTAAGATTACGTTCGATGAAGCTAATTTTTTCTTTTATTTTTTGATGGCGAGTACCGTAACGATGCAGTTCAGCGTCAAGTTTAGGTAGATAAAGGAAGATAAAGGGAGTCTCTCTTGCTTCGAAATAAGTGATACTGCTGTCAATGACCTGTTGTTCAGGTGTTGACCAATGGGCGCAGTAATAGTGAATATCATGCTCTTCGCACCAGTCAAAAATAGTGTCTGTTTTGACGATGCCACCGGGTTGGAAGTAGTCGTTCTTCTCGACGTAGTCGAAGTAGGGTAACTTCTTGAAGGGAATGTTATAAAGTTCAAAATAACCGGTAAAATGCTCTCGTTTGCTAACCCAGCGGCTGAGCAAATTACGCACACGCCAGTTATTGAAAGGAAATGCTGGTAGAGGCGATAACCAGCGAAGATGTTTGAAGGGGGAGCTCTTCGGAGCATAGTAAAATGAGGACCAGTGCTTGTGCTCACGAGGGTAGCGACCGGTAAGAATTGAAGGTAGCGCGGCAGAGGAGTAGCCAAATACTGTATTAAGTCTTTTAGCGTGGGGTAACCGGTCGTTCATAAAGTCGTAATGACGATAGATCTCCCAGCCGAAAGCATCGACAAAAGTGAAAATGGAGATACGTTTATATTTAGTTAACGGTTTGTTTTCCATATGATGACAACCTAAATCCGTTTACAACTTTGGCACGCGACCAGCCTATATATACTATAGACGGTCTCGGGTTGGCCGACAGCTTTCTATAACAGAGTGAGTTATTCTCAGTGTATGAGTTTTAATATCTTGTCGGTATGGTGCCGCCAGTCGAAGAGTGCGCAGCGCTGTAAACCCTTCGTTATCATGATGTGACGTTGCTGCGGGTCTTGTAGAACACGCCTTATTGTCGCGCTGATATTGTCGGTATCTAGGGGGTCGAAAGTAAGAACAGCATCACCACCTATCTCGCTGAGTGAACTGTTGGCCGAGCAAATGGTCGGTGTGCCGCAGGCAAAGGCCTCGACAATCGGGATGCCGAAGCCCTCGTAGAGTGATGGCATCACATGCAGGCTACACAGGTGATAGAGGGCGGGTAACTCATCGGCCGCAACAAACCCCAGCAGCTTAATATTTTCGCGGATTAGGCTGTTGGCAACTTTTGTGGTGACAACTTCGGCGTTGAGCCATGGGCTACCGGCGAATACGAGGTCATAGTGCTGTTGGATTGCCTGAGGTAGACGCTCGTAGGCTTCGATGAGTTTGACGTGGTTTTTACCAGGGTGCTCGATCCTTGCGACATAGAGGATAAAGGCCTTCTTTAGCTTATATTTATTTTTTACTTGCAGCATGTTTTCAGGCGACCTATCCCTAAAACGTAGCTGGTCATAGCCGTTATAAGCAACTTGAATTTTTTCGCTGTCGATATGCCAATAGCGCTCCAGGTCTCGACGGCTGGAATGACTCACCGCGATGATTTGATCAACGCCTTTGATCAACTTTGGTAATAGACGTTTCACGTAATAATTTCTTTTCCAGTCGTACTTACAGTCAACATGGTATTGCGCAAGATCGTGAACAGTGGCAATGGTTAATAGCGGATAAAAGCAAAATAAACGTCGATTTGCGGCGGGCAAGATAATGCAGCGGTAATTTTTCCAAGGTGTGAATAAGGGGAGGATAACAGTGTGCCAAAAGATGCTTCCCAGGGGGGTGTTGCAGTAGCTGGGGGCGGTAATGTAACGAATTTGTAAGTGGCTATTACCACGCAGGTGCTTTTTTAAAAGACTTTTTTCTTGCGCCGTGACAGCGATGGTGATATCGCTGAACTTACTTAGGTGAAGGCATATTTGCCGGATGTATTCTGCAATCCCGGAGTGCCCGTTATCGTAGGCGAAGGCGCTAATAAAAATCGGTTTAAGTCTGTCTGTGCTGCTCTTTCGCCGCTGGACTTCTCTCATCTTCCGCGCCCTGAGATGAATGTTGGTAACATTGAAATAAGATTATTTATTTGCTTGTTATAAGTCGCTATGGCTTTTTTTGTTTGTCGGCATAGTAAAACTCCTCGACTTGATCATAGAAAGCAATGAGCTTTTCTACCATGTGATCCCAAGAAAACTCTGAGCTTACTCGTTCAAGTGCTTGTTTACAGAGCCTGTCGTGCAGAGCCTGATCGTTGCGCAAACGGTCGAAAAGGGTGCTGAGCTGCTCTAAATTCCCAGACTCAAAGAGTAAACCGTCAACGTTGTCGTTTATCAGTAGGCCTAGACCACCGACGCGTGTGGCGATGATAGGGGTGCTAGAGGCCCAGGCTTCGAGTGCGACGATACCGAAAGGCTCGTGGATCGAGGCTAGGATGAAGGTATCGGCAGCATGATAAGCATCAACAAGTTCTTGGGAGTTTGGTGCAATCCCTTCAATGAATGTGACTTGCTCGATGAGCTGGTGCTGACGACAGAAATCTTTTAGCTCAGTGTAATATTCGTCGGAGGTAACAGGGCCGATGATGGCTGCATGAACTTTACAGGCACCTTCTTGACGTTGCTTTAATAGTAGCTGTAGTACAAGCAGTTGGTTTTTTTGTGGGTCGATACGACTGATGGACATCAGCAGATGTTGCTCTTTGGGGATGCCATATAGCTCCCTAAAGTGATTACCATCGCCATGCTTAAAGGCGGCGATATCGACGCCGTTAGGGAGTCGCAGGATAGGTTTTGATGGGTAGTGTTTACAGGCCAGTTGATGCTCGTCGTCGCCGACACAGATGATACCGGAGGCATCGTCCAATATATTTTCTGGGCGTGTATAAGCATCGAGTAGTCGGCCGATGTTAAAGGTGAACTTGAGTGGCCGACACATCTGTGTAACCTCACTTTGTGGTACTAAAAAATACCCCCCATGTAGCGAGATAATATAAGGAATCCCCTTTCTTTTGGCGATAATTCGGCAGATTGCAGCAACACGTTGCATTGAGTGGCAGTGGATGAGACGGCAGTCAGCCTTTCTCAGGTGTTGTGCCATTGACAGAGAGTACGGGTTGCCTCCTTTGTAATCGAGGTTGAGACGGTCAGCGGCGCGTAGACCTAAATGAGGGTAGAAGTAAGGGTAGCGATAAATTTCGCAGCCATCGATAACCTCTTTGCCGGCCTTATCGAGAGCGGCAGTGGCGACAATTTGACTCGGTATTTGGTGTTTTTTTAGTCGTTCGATACTGTGCCAAACGACGGACTCGGTGCCGCCCCACTTTGCAAAAACAAAGCGCCTAATGACATGAATAACAGTTTTTGCTGTTGCTTTTCGCCTCAAGACATCTGCCATAAATTCGATTACGTCTAGACACTAACGGTAAACTAAAACTTTCAAGAGTTTGATAAAAAACACTCTCTTATTATTATATTAGTGGTTGTTGCTGGTCTGTCGACGATCTATAAGCCTGTTTTTGCCGTAAGGGCTCTCTTTGCTAAGAAAAATCACTTTCAGAGAGCCGTGTTTGAAGCGGGTTTAATAGGCTCCCTTACCGGTGATAACGGCAGATATGGTCTTAGCGATTATTTTTAGGTCCGTCATGGGAGATCTTTCTGCGAGGTATTTAATATCGAGCTGTACCTGTTCATCAAAAGAGAGTTCAGCGCGGCCTTGCGTCTGCCAATAGCAGGTCAGGCCAGGCATCATGCATAGGCGAGTTTTAGCTAATTGACCATATTTATCAACCTCCTGTGGTAGGGCGGGGCGCGGCCCTACGAGAGTCATCTCGCCGCGCAAGATGTTCCAGAGCTGTGGTAGTTCATCCAGAGAGCTGCGTCGCAGCCACCGGCCTACACGGGTGATACGTTGGTCTGATTTCGATTTGTAACAGAGCCCCTGTCGGCTGCTTTCGTTACGCTGACGAATCGCAATACGCTGGGCGTTGCTGAACATAGTGCGAAACTTGTACATGGTAAATAGTTGCCCTTTCTTTCCCACTCGTTGTTGACGGTAAATAATGGGGCCACGACTGTCGAACTTGATGGCGAGGGCGATGAGTATGAGGAGTGGCATGCTGACGACAAGACCGATAGCGGCAACGCTGAGGTCGAAGCTGCGCTTGATCAGGGGGTGGCGCCTACTCGCTCCAAGCCACCAGCCACTGTGCTGCCGGGGCCTTACCGTTAAGCCTGTGCCGCTCTTGCTGCCCATCGGTCTAGTATAAAGGCGATAGATAAATAGGGGGTTGCCGATAAGGTATCGACGCCATAACCGTTTTGGTTCCATCGCTAAACGCCATAGCCATTCTGTACCGTGCTGACGGAGCTGTTTGGGCGCTCTGCTGATACGACCAGAATAAAAATCGAATAACCCGCCAACGGCAAGGGTGACAGGGACGGCCAAGCGATACCGGTTAAGTGCTAGCCAACGCTCTTGTAAGGGGACGCCAAAACCGACTAATAAAATCCGACAATGGCTATCGTTGATGCGTTGAATAACCTCGTCACAGTGTTGATGATTAAAGTAGCCCTGCTGAGTACCGGCAATACAAATGTTTGGATACTGTTGCTTAATGTGCTTGACCAGATCATCGAGTATTGTCTGTGTGGCGCCTAGAAAGAAAATACTATGTCCTTGCTGTTCAGCACGGCGGCATAATTCAGGGAAAAGGTCGGTACCATTAATATTATCTTGCAGCGGTTGTCGTAGGTGCTTCGCCGCGACTCTAACACCGCTGCCATCGGCAAAAACACGGTCGGCGCTATTGATGATCTCGACAAAACTAGGATCTTGATAGGCATTATTGAGCAGATGGGTATTGGCGAAATAGGCGCTGCGCTTATCACCCGTTGCCGCTGATTGTAGGGTCCAGTCGAGGGCCTCGCTTTCACTAACGTTGTCGATGTGCACCCCGAAGAGCTCGAAGCCTCGCTCGCTGGCCTGTTCTTGACGGTAGGTGCTATTCGGCTGCTGGTAGTTCATTACAAGCTGCTTATGCGGTGTATCATGCTGTTGCCTGGTCTTGTGTATATTCAAACGGGATGCTCCCTTGATGAAAAAACAACGTGTTAACTAGTTCTAAACCTTCTCACCACTCTACTTTTTCAAGCAAGATCGATACCTTGATTTTGTATGCATCTAAGTCTTTAATCAGCAGCTTAGTGGGTCTTTATTCAATATTTATATTTCTATTCGGTAGCTTATTGCAAATTGCAAAATTGATTTTGCGATTTGCAATTTCTGATGCTGCGACGAAGCGTGAAAATAGTGTTTATCCTTTTGATATTATCCATCATTTTTTATTTGCTAAGCTCATGATGAGACGGTTCTTCATCTGCGATGCAAAAAGACTATACTGAAGTTGTCGGGGAATATATTTGGCGCATGGTTATGACGTTTAGAGTAGTGCTGCGCAAAATTTCCATCACGCTCAGCTATCCTCATCATGCAGTGAGGCAGTCGTATGGCAGTCGAGGTTTTATTAGTCGAGGCAACGGGTGTCATCGCCGCTTTGTGGCGCAAGGCAGCCCTGCCGCATCAGTATCACTTGGTGGTGGTTACCACCGGGGCGGAGGCTCTACGTGTTAATGCATTGCTTCAGGCGAATGTTATTTTGCTCGATTTGCAGTTGGCAAATGCGATGGAGATTTTACGAGCGCTGCAACGACAGCAGCTAAATGCCGCCATAATGCTCTTTAGTCGTGAAAGTATCGAGCCTAACAAAATGGATATGCTGCGGCTGGGCGTCGCCGAGTATATTACGCCTCCCTATGATGGTCGCCACCTTCGTGCTGCGGTACAGCGTCTGTCACGTCTTGGCTCTACGGACGAGTCTTCAACGATCGATGTACTGGCCGGCCGCTTTCATGGTTTTATTGGCAGTAGTAAAATCATGCAGAATGTCTACCGTGTGGTAGAGAGTGCATCTGAGAGTAAGGCGACGGTATTTATTACCGGTGAGAGCGGTACTGGTAAGGAGGTTTGTGCGCTGGCGATACATCGGCAGAGTGGACGTAATAAACAGGGGGAATTCGTCGCGATTAATTGTGGTGCGATTCCAAAGGATTTGATGGAGAGCGAGCTTTTTGGTCATGTTAAAGGGGCGTTTACTGGCGCGATTCATCATCGTCAGGGGGCGGTAGAGCAGGCCGATGGCGGCACTTTATTTTTGGATGAAGTCTGTGAAATGAGCCTAGATTTACAGGTGAAATTACTGCGTTTCTTGCAGACGGGTAACTTTCATCGTGTAGGTTCGGGCGATCTGCAGGAGGTCGATGTTCGCATAGTCTGTGCCAGTAATCGCACCCCGCTTGAACAGGTACAGGCAGGCATGTTCCGTAAAGACTTATATTATCGTCTACATGTGATTCCACTGCACCTGCCACCGCTGCGAGAAAGGGGCGATGATATTGCGATGCTGTCAGAGTACTTCTTGGTTAAGTATGCGCGTGAAGAGGGAAAAGACTTTAGCATTATCTCGTCTGATGCGATGCAGCTACTTAGCGCTTATGGTTGGCCGGGTAATGTCCGTGAATTGCAAAACTGGATTCGTCAGATGGTGGTCTTGAATGTGTCGGGCCAGGTAACGGCAGGTATGTTACCAGCGCAGGTACGTAGTGGCTCATCGGTGTTGCGAGGAGAGGCTACAGTGACTGCCGTTGATGATGAGGATGATAGCTTAAGGCCGCTGTGGCTGATGGAGAAGGACTATATAGAAAGGGCGGTTGCACAGTGCGATGGTAATATCCCTAAGGCAGCGGCGATGCTTGAAGTGAGTGCCTCGACTATTTACCGGAAAAAACAAGCTTGGGCGTCTCGAGAGCTGCCATGTTGATTTAACGTAGAGTTGCGTGAGCTTATCCAGTGAAAGATGGAGCCGATTAGTAACAGCGTGTTACACTCGAGAAAAATCGATAGCCAATAACTTATAGCAATAAATTGTTAGTTGAGGGGATGCATAGAATGAGAATACATCGACACTGGTGTTTAAGGTTGGTGATGGTAACGACGCTAGTGGCGCTGTCTGCCTGTAGCGGTATGAAGACCAAGACATATGTTCATGATGAGGCGGCGATGGGTGGCTGGAAAACTTACAGCTGGACATCGGAGCCGATTGTGGCGAAAGAGAATATTGCGGCGAATCTCGTCACCTTTGATGCTTGGTTAAGGTCAACGGTCGATAAGAAGATGGCGGCGAAAGGCTATCAACTGAGTGCGGCGGGCACCCCAGGTGATATCAGTGTTGACTATCGCTTTGGTAGCGAGTCACATATGAACAATAAAGAATCTAACTCGCCGCGTGATTATATGGACCGCGCCTTTGATACCTCTGTAGGGCTGAACGAGTCTGAAACAGCGTTCTATAACCACCCAACATCAGATACGGTTCGTGTCGAAGGTATCATTTTCTCGGTGCTTAATACCGCGAGTAAGCGCATGGTCTGGGAGGGTGTGGCTAAGCAAACGGTCAGCGATGAATCCTCTTCGCTGGATCATGTCGAGAAGAATGTGAGCGCAGCGATCGATACATTGTTCGGGGAGTTTCCCGACGCGGTTAAGTAGCTAATCTTGATCGACTAGAGCCCTCGCAGGATCGCTTCCTGCGGGGGCTTTTGTTGTTAGGGGCGCGCGCCCCTTTTTATTGAGCGTCTAGGGTGTCGCCGGGGGGTAGTTGGCGAGAATCTCTTCGATCACGGTTGAAATGACCTGTTGTCTTTTTGTTGCATCCTCCTCGTCCATCAGTGAGCTGCGTCCTCGCCAGACCAGCTTGCCATCGCTGTGTTGAAATATATCGACCTGGATGATGCTGACTTGTCTGCTCGACTGACCGATCGGGATGGAGATCCCCCCGCCAACTCCGCCGCTACCACCACCTAAGCCCAACTGAACGCCGTTGTTGTTACTGGGTACTGCTTCGCGTTCGACTTGATAGCGGATGTTGATATCGGCGTTCACGGGGTCGGCCACCACCAAGCCTTTGGCAACCAACTGCTCCTCTATTGCTTCGTCGATACGCTCAGCCATCAGTGGGTGTTTGTTGTCTGCTGCCTGAATACTAAATGATTCAAAGTGATTAAAGTCGACGCTCTGGTCGTAGTCGTAGTATGGCTTACTGGCGCAGGCGCTTAATAGCAGGCTGGTGATAATGGCTGCACAGTATATCG
Organism: Sinobacterium caligoides; assembly: GCF_003752585.1. Classification (NCBI taxonomy): domain Bacteria; kingdom Pseudomonadati; phylum Pseudomonadota; class Gammaproteobacteria; order Cellvibrionales; family Spongiibacteraceae; genus Sinobacterium; species Sinobacterium caligoides. The sequence continues at coordinate 628,621 of NZ_RKHR01000004.1, read as the reverse complement.
CGCTGCTGGGAAGGCGCTTTAGAACAGGTGTTTTCATGCTTGATCCTCGGTTAGGGAGGTGCTGCTCACTGCGAGCACCAGCTGCTAGACGCTTTATGATGCGAATAAAGAGTAGGCTATAGCAGCTTAATAGATTGACGGTGAAATATCGACTGACGCTCTTTTGTCGGTGGTTGCGCTGTGCATCGCTTACAAAAGCATCGCTCACAAAGAAATCGATTAAAAAGTAGCGTTAGCTTTGTTGGTTATTGTAATGGCTTAATAAAAGAGGCTTTCGCTAATTCAACTTTATTATGCTCTCTGGCGTTCTTTTTATTAACGACGTACAGGTTGAACGGGTAGCTGAGCGAGTCTTGTTTAATGATGCGAATCTCACCTTGCTCTATCTCCGTTTGGATATAGCTGCCGGGCATATAGCCAATGTAGCTGCCTGACATGATCATTGATTTACGTGTACTGAATTGATAGGACTTGGCGGCGAGGTTAAGTTTGCTTAACTGTTCCTTGCCCAGTGTACCGATATCCATGCCCGGATGAATGGCGGCAGAGCTGGCGAGTTGTTTATCGCTAATCTGTTCGTCTGTCAGGGAGAAGAAGGGGTGCTTATTGCCACAACAGAGATAAATCTTCTCGCTGTATACGACTTGCTGCTCCAAACCTTCGATATGGCGATAATAAGGGTAGATGGCAATATGGGCCTTCTCCTTTAGTAGCATACGTTCAATATTGTCTATCGAATCACCATCAAAAACGATATGCAGGTCAGGAGCCTGCTGGTGCAGATAGCTAATTGCCTGGGTGTAGTGCTGTTGCATCTGCGGGCTGATGACCTGATCGGAGCATAAGATCACAATCTCGCCACTGAGTCGCTCTGATAACGAGCCTACCAGTAGAGAGAAGTCGTTCAATGAGTTGAATAACTCTTTGCAGGCGAGATAGACCGCTTGCCCGTCATCGGTGAGGGCAAAACCAGAGCGGCCGCGTGAGCATAGTTTTAGCTGCAAACGGTTCTCTAAATTAGACATGTGAATACTGATTGTTGACCGGCCGACCCCTAATGCCTGCTCGGAGGCCGCGAAGCCACTGTTCTCTACGACGGCCATGAAGACTTTGAGTAGTCGTAGGTCGTATTCTGCTACCGGCTTTGGAATGATCGATGAAGCTTTCATAAGTTTTAATTTTATTTAACATTAGTTTGAAAGTTTGATATTTATCTTAAAGACAGTTTGTTATCTAATCAACCTAACAATAACGATTATACCGAGGTAGAGATGACAGACTTTGCGTTACGCGATGAGGCGTTGTTAAAGCAACATTCCTATATCAATGGGCAGTGGCAGCGTAGCTCCGAACGTGTGGCCGTTGTTAACCCCGCAACTGGCGAGTCGATCGCCGAAGTGAGTAACGCTGGGGTGGTGGAAGTTGAGCTAGCTGTGCAAGCGGCTAACAATGCCCTGCCGGCGTGGTCGTCTAAATCTGCGGCAGAGCGTTCACAGCTGATGCGCAACTGGTTCAATTTGATCATGGAGCATCAAGAGGATTTGGGGCGTATTCTCACGCTAGAGCAGGGCAAAGCCTTGCCAGAGGCGAAGGGTGAGGTTGCCTACGGTGCCTCCTTCGTGGAGTGGTTTGCTGAAGAGGGCAAGCGTGTTTACGGTGACACAATACCCAGCCCCGCTGCAGATAAACGTATTATTGTCATCAAACAACCGGTCGGCGTGGTTGCCGCGATTACTCCTTGGAATTTCCCGAATGCGATGATTGCACGTAAGGCGGCGGCTGCCCTGGCTGCGGGTTGTACGTTCCTAGTACGTCCGGCTTTAGAGACGCCGCTCTCGGCTTTGGCGCTGGCGGAGTTGGCCGAGCGTGCCGGTATTCCTGCCGGGGTGTTTAATGTCATTGTTGGGCAAGACGCGATCGCCATGGGCAAGGTGTTGACCGATCATACTGATATCGCCAAGTTCACCTTTACGGGCTCAACGGCCGTTGGCAAAACCTTGATCTCTCAATGCGCGACGACGGTGAAGAAAGTCTCAATGGAGCTGGGCGGTAATGCACCGTTCATCGTCTTTGACGATGCCGATATCGATGCGGCTGTTGCCGGCGCCATCGCCTCGAAATTCCGTAATGCAGGGCAAACCTGTGTCTGTACCAATCGTATTCTGGTGCAGAGCGGTGTGCTCGAGCAGTTCACTGAGAAGTTTAGCCAGGCTGTAGAGGCGCTGACTCTTGGTAACGGCCTAGATGATGGGGTGCATGTTGGTCCCATGATTAGTGCCTCGGCAGTGCGGGCGACGCAGCGACGCGTTGATGCGGCGGTTGCCGCTGGTGCGAAACTGCTCTTGGGAGGCAGTGCTTCGCCGCAAGGGGAGTGCTTTTATCCGCCGACGATATTGACGCAGGTGACCAACGAGATGGCCGTTGCCAATCAAGAAGCCTTTGCTCCTATCGCCCCCATTATCAGCTTTGAGGATGAGGCACAGGCTATCGCGCTAGCGAACGATACTGAGTATGGCTTAGCGGCGTATTTTTATACCCGTGATATTGGCCGTATTTGGCGCGTAGCCGAGGCATTAGATTTCGGCATGGTGGGGATTAACGAGGGGATTATCTCCAATGCAGCAGCGCCCTTCGGCGGGGTTAAACAATCGGGTAACGGTCGGGAGGGCTCTAAATACGGCTTAGATGATTATTTGGAAGTGAAATATCTCTGTATGGGGGGGCTATCAGCCTAATTTAGAAAGTGGTAGGTCGCATCTGATAGATTGAAATCGCCTCCGATGTCGTTGTCAAACGGTGACGTCACTCTGATTGCAGGCAGCTTTTGGCTGCCTCGCACAGGTGCTTACAGGGTGGCGTAAAACGATAAATATAAGCGCGATGTCAATTGATAAACAAGGAGCTAGTGATTAGCTCTGGTAATGCAAATAAAATAAGAGCAGGTACCTTTATGAGTACATCAACAGCGAAAAAACCCACGGCGAGTTTAAAAACTAAAGATATATTGGCGTTGGCTTTTGGCGCGATGATTGGCTGGGGCTGGGTCGTGCTGGCAGGGGGGTGGTTATTGCAGGCTGGAGTTGTAGGCACTCTGTTAGCCTTCCTCGTCGGCGGTGCTGTGGTGATAATGATTGGATTGGTTTATGCGGAGATGGCCTCGGCAATGCCGGAAAACGGTGGTGAGCATGTCTATAGCTATCGTGCTTTGGGGCGTAAGCCAGCTTTTATCTGTACCTGGGCGATCATTTTTGGCTATGTCTCGGTGGTCGCTTTTGAGGCGGTAGCGCTACCGACGGTGGTGGATTATATTCTGCCTTCATATAGCGTCGGCTACCTGTGGACCATTGCTGGCTGGGATGTTTATTTTAGCTGGGTGATGGTGGGTGTTATCGGCTCCATCGCGATGACGTGGATAAACTATATCGGGGTGCAGACAGCGGCACTGCTTCAGAAAACGGTCACATTGCTCATCTTGGTAGCCGGTGTGATGTTAATTACTGGCTCGTTTTTCCAGGGCAGCATTGCGACGATTGAATCGCCTCTACCCAATGGTTTTGGCGGCACGTTTAGTGTGTTACTGATGATCCCATTTTTGTTTATTGGCTTCGACGTTATTCCGCAAGCTGCCGGTGAGATGGATGTGCCGAAAAAGAAAATTGGCCAACTGCTCGTTATCTCCGTTGTCGTGGCAATCTTGTGGTACATGTTTTTATCGCTGGCTGTTGCTATGGTGCTTGATACCGAGGCTCTAAAGGGGTCAAGTTTGGCGGTGGCCGACACTATGCGTGAAATAGTCGGTGCTGAATGGGGGCGGACATTGATCGTGTTTGCTGGAATCGCCGGTATTATTACCAGCTGGAACGCCTTTTTTATTGGTGGTAGTCGTGCCATCTATGCATTGGCAGAATCGGGCGATTTACCAGCTTGTTTTGCTAAGCTACACCCGAAATATAAAACGCCGACAAATGCTATTTTATTGATTGGCGCCTTCTCAACATTGGCGCCATTAATGGGGCGACAGTCCTTAGTCTGGTTGGTTAATGCCAGTGGCGTGGGGATTATCATCGCCTACATCTTTGTGGTTTATTCTTTTATTGTCTTGCGCAATAAAGAGCCCGAGATGGAACGCCCTTTCAAAGTGGCTTATGGTAAGGCCGTTGCTTGGCTCGCGTTAGCATGTTCTGCGGGGATGTTGCTGCTTTATATGCCGTTCAGTCCTTCCGCACTGTCGGCTAAAGAGTGGGCGATGGTTGCCGCTTGGTTTGGCCTAGGCGGGTTGTTGTTGGCACTGAATAAGGAGAGTAAAAAACATAGCGAGGTTGCAGCGTCACGGATAACCCAAACCACAGCTAGTGAGTAGTTTGTGCTTGTCATGGTGCGCCTGTTTGAGTCTTGATAACGGTTAGGCAAGCGTGACTATAAATAAGAGGGGGAGCCATTGGGCTCCCCTTTTTTGTTATTTTAAATGAGTTGCTGCTGCAAGGTTAAGGCGGTGTCAGTAAAGCCGACCAGCCAAAACGTTTTAAATTGCCCGAGTTCATAGGGGCAGCTCGCCGTGGTTTCTCCGCGTCGTGCGGCGAGACTCCCCGCATTGTAGTAGGCGAGCATTGCAGCCGGCACGTCAGCACCACTTCTATGGTGATCATACTTAGCTTTCATCAAACTCTCTGTTAGTGGAATATGTTGATACTGGCTATTTATACAGTATTTGGTGCTGTGATGCAAATCCTTCTCCTGCCATGGTCAGTCTGAAAAGATTGCTGAAGCACTATCGCAGAGAGCCAGTATGGTTGTATCCATATAGAGCATCGGCCTCTGTCATGGTTACGCATAGACTTTGGGTATTGGTGGTGGGGCTGCGGTGTGACTGGGTTTTATATCGAGCAGGCTGAATGGCTGCCGCTGTTGTCAGCGGCGGCTATTTGAACGCGGAGGAGGGCGGGTTACTGGCGCTTATATTGACTGACACCACCGATAATCGTTTGCTGGACGATGAGTTTGTTCAGTGTCTCGGCATGTTCTAGTGGGTTCTGCTTGAGGATGACGAAATCGGCTAGTTTGCCTGCCTCGATGGAACCGCGGTTACCTTCTTGGAAAACTTGCCAGGCGGCATCAATGGTGATGGCGCGAAGCGCAGACATCACGCTGATACGCTCTGCTGGGCCCAGTACGCTACCGCCGTAGGTTTGGCGGTTGACGCTGGACCAGGCAGCGAGGAGAGGCGCCATCGGCACGACAGGTGTGTCGAGATGCAGGCTATAGCGTAGGCCAATGTCTTCCGCGCTCTTCGCGGGACTAATGCGAGCCGCTCGTTCGGGGCCGAGAAAAATATCGCGGTGTCGGTCGCCCCAGTAGTAGACATGGGCGGAAAAGAAGCTCGGTGTAATGCCCAGCTCTTTCATCTGTGCCAGCTGTGCGGCTGTCGCCATTTGTGAGTGCACCAAGATGAGCCGAGGATCCGCCCTTGGGTGTTGTCGCTGCGCTTCACGGAAGGCGTTGATGACGGCATCGATGGCGCCATCGCCGTTAGCGTGCACGGCGATTTGCATGTCGGCTTTATGGAAGTTGACGATCTGCTGAGTGAGTTTCTGTTGGCTGAAACGCAGGTAGCCACGAAAGTCTTTTTTGCCCTGATAGGGCGCATGATAATGTTGGTTGAGATAGCCTGTGAAGCCTTGGATAGAGCCATCGGAGAAGAGTTTGATGGCGCCGACGTGCACCCGCTCGCCATTTATCGAGCTACGGCTCTCGTTGCCCTCAAGCAGGTCGCGACCGTAGCTGTCGAAGATCGGCCATAGCTCGAGTCGTAGTGGCGTCCTGTTGAAAAGGGATGCTAGCTTCATGCCTAGGCTCATCTTTTTATCGACGGCACCGCTTTGAGCGGTGGTGACGCCGGCGGAAAGGTATTCCAAGTTAGCCTGCTCGATCATCTGCAGGAACTGCCAGGGAGAAAAGTCCAGGGCGAGTATTTGTAAAGGGGTGACGGCGTTTTCTTCGATCAGGCCATTGAGTCGCCCCTCTGAGTCGCGACCGTAGTGGCCACCGAGGGGCGGCTTGCTGCTGTCGGTGATGCCCGCGAGCGTTAAGGCCTTGGAGTTGACGACGGCCATATGGCCCGAGACATGCCAGACAAAAATGGGCGTTTCGCTCGAGATGGCGTCGAGCTCTTTGCGTGTGGGGTGGCGCTGTTCGCTGAGCAAGGTATCGTCATAGCCGAAAGCGAGTACCCACTCTCCCGCCGGTGTACGGGCAACTTGTTCTGCGACGTTGTTGAGCAGTTGCTCCATGCTGGTAACCGTGCCGATGGGGGGGCTGTTCACATCAGCGCCGAGGCTCTGCATGCCGGAGCCTGGAAAATGGCTATGGGCATCGATGAAGCCAGGTAGTAGTGTCTGTCCAGCTAAGTCGTGAACGACGGTGTCCTGATCGATGAGTTGTTTGATCTGCTCGTTAGTACCCGTGGCGACAATGGTGTCGCCGGCGACGGCGACGGCATCGAAGGTTGCGTTGGTGTTGTTCATCGACAATATATTGCCGTTGATGAACACCTGCTTAGCCGGGGGTTGTATGGGGTGGGCTAACCAGGCTAAAGCGGCAATCAAGATGCATAGGAATAGTGTTAGAGCAAGGGCGACTTTTTTCATTATTATTAATCTCAAGGCTTTTGCGCAGCGTGAAATTTTTCTTGTAGGAGGGTATTGTATCGTCAAATAGTTCGTTGGTGAGGCAAGAAACATCGTGTTTCCATCATCGATAACAATGAGTCTTTACGGGGGAGACAGATGATATATTTGCTTGTTGCTGCAATGGCGGCGCTGTTGAGTGCAATGGTTACTTTGCTTTTAGTGCGCAGAAAGGTGCGCCTGGCGCTTTCTGAGGCATCGGAGTTGATGGCGCAGCAGCAGGGCAAGCTGGAAGCGACGGAAAAGATGGAGGCCGAGTATAAGCAGAAAGTAGCCGACCTTGATTATCAGTTACGCAGCTGCCAGCGTGACCTAGCAGCGCAGCAGCAGATGAATGACCAGCCCTAAAGTCCCTATTGGCTCGCCAGCCAAAACCGTAGTGTGCGGCGCAGTGAGAGCTGCCGTTGCAATTGTTTGATGTGAGGGAGCTCACGACGATGACACAGTTGCTGCTTGAGTAGCTTACTAATCAAGCTCTGCAATTGGTTGATCTCAACGTCCAGCTGTAAGCAGAGGAGGTTACCATCGATGCTTTTACCGCCGATATAGAGTGTTATTGGCGCGATCACGTTTCCCCCGCTGCAGGTTCTGTTTATTGCTTTATGTCGCTTAAATTATAGCCAGCTTTTTCAGTCTTATCGCTACAGACCTCGTGGCTGCTGATCGCAGCCAAATCGAGGCAGCCCCTGTCTCATCGCAACACCTTACCGATAAGTTAAGGTATAATGCGCAGCACTTTATTTCATTTGATTACTTTTTAATCTAAAAGGTGACATTAACTTGTTGATCTATAGAATGTTTCGTATTTTTGTCGTGCTGGGTTTGACCACCTTAGCCGGGTGCTCATCGCTCATCGAATCACAGACCTCTCAGTTGGCCGATAACTTGTCGAACGCTGTTTATAACAATGATGACCTCGCGACGGTTGAGACGGCACTACCGACCTTTATAGTGATGGTTGACGGCCTTATTGAGGGTAGCCCGGAAAGTGTTGGCTTGTTGAGTACCGGTGCTTCGTTGAATGGTGCGATGGCGGCCAATTTTGTCAGTGTCGACGACATGGCGCGAAAGCAGCGCTTGGTGAATAAGAGTCGTGCCTATGCGTTGCGTGCGGCCTGTGCTCAGTCGGACAGTCTCTGTGCTCTAGATCAGCGCCCATTCGATGAGTTTAGCCGCGTGGTTGCTGAGACTGATGCGGATGATCTTCCTGTTCTTTATACGCTGGGGGTCAGTTGGCTGGGTTGGTTACAGGTGCACAGTGGCGACTGGAATGCGGTTGCTCAACTACCTAAGGCGCAACTATTGTTGGAACGTGTGGTCGAACTCGACGATGGCTATGATCACGGCATGGCGCACCTCTATCTCGGTGGTATCGCGACATTGCTGCCGCCAGCACTGGGTGGCAAGCCCGATGTTGGACGAGAGCATTTCGAGCGTGCTATCGCCCTCAGTGAGGGTAAAAACCTCATGGCGAAGGTCGTCTATGCGCAGCAGTATGCTCGCCTAGTCTTTGATCAAGAACTGCATCACCGATTGCTTACAGAGGTACTCGAGGCCGACCCGAACAGTGAGGGCTTCGTGTTGATTAATGCTGTGGCGCAGCAGCAGGCGACAGCCTTGCTCGCCAGTGAAGCCGATTATTTCTAGAACTCGTCAGTGAGGGGCGATCGACGTCTGTCGGTTAGCCTACACCGCGAGACTCTCTTTTAACGAAGGACGTAATTTATGTTCAACTGGATTAAAAAGTCGCTGTTTGTCGGCGCGATGGCTGTGACTTCTGCGACGTTATGGGTGGGTGCTGCTGGAGCGACGACGCTGAAAATCGCGACGCTCTCACCCGATGGCTCGGCGTGGATGCGTGAGATGCGCCAAGCCGGCAAAGACATCAAGCAGCAGACCGACGGACGAGTCGTTTTTAAGTTTTACCCGGGTGGGGTGATGGGCAGTGACGATGCGGTTCTACGCAAGATTCGCATTGGCCAGCTCAACGGTGGCGCCATGACTGGCGGTAGTCTGTCGCGTTTTGCCCCTGACTCACAGGCCTATAACCTGCCGCTGAAATTTCGCTCCTTCGATGAGGTCGATTATGTGCGTAAGCGTCTTGACCCCGTCATTGAGCAGAAGATCCACGAAGGTGGTTTCGTCACCTTCGGCTTGGCGGAGGGAGGCTTGGCTTATACAATGTCAAAGCACCCCATCGACAGTGTAGAGAGTCTGCGGGGCAGCAAAGTATGGATCCCCAATGATGACAAGGGAGCTCAACAGGCGACCGATGCCTTTGGTGTTGCACCTATTCCGCTACAGGTTGCCGATGTCCTTGCAGGTTTGCAAACCGGCCTTGTCGATACGGTGGCGACCTCTCCGATCGGCGCGATCGCGCTACAGTGGCACACACAGATCTCGACCATGACAGACGTACCTATGCTGTATTTCTATGCGGTCTTGGCTATTGATAAGAAGGCCTATAAGCGCGTGAGTGCTGCCGACCAGAAAATTGTCGACAGTGTGATGACGGCGGCTTTCAAGCGTATCGATAGTGCTAACCGTAAGGATAACCTTGCCGCCTTTGATGCCTTACAGGGGCAGGGGGTGAAGATCATAGAACTGTCAGCCGAAGAGCGTCAGCGCTGGTATAAATTAGCCGCCGATGCGGAGCAGACCATTATTAAGAAAGGCGTCGTGTCACAGGAGATGGCCGATAAGGTCGATAGCTTGCTGACGGAGTATCGCGGCACGGTCGCGAGTCATTGATCGCGATGACGAGCGCCTTTTTATATCGCCAGTTAGCGGGGAATAGCACACTGTAATGTCGGCAATTTTAAAGTTTATACATCGCTTAGAAGATAGTGCCTTGGTGTTGCTGGTGCTGGTTATGATTGGCTTGAGCGTCAGTCAAATCTGGCTGCGTAATGTCAACGATAGCGGCATCTATTGGGCCGACAACGCACTGCGTGTGATGGTATTGTGGTTGGCCATGCTCGGGGCGATGATTGCGACGCGTGAGCATAGCCATATCGCCATCGACGTACTTAGCCATTACTTGCGTGGTGTCGCGCAGAAAGTGATGGCCATCATTGCCAGCGCTATGACGGCGGCAGTGTGTCTAGCGGGCGCTTGGTACAGCTGGCAGTTTGTAGCCCTCGAGATGGAGGACAGCTATTACGCGTTTGCCAAGGTGCCTGCTTGGTTGTGCGAGATTATTATCCCTATCGGCTTGTTTATTATCGGCGTGCGTTTTCTGTTCCGTCTAGCACAAATGGTGCTGGGTGTGCCGGAGGAGGAAGCGAAATGACGACCTTAATGTTTGCTGCGATCTTTGTCATGGCGGTTAGCGGCGCACCGATCTTTGCGGTGATACTCGCCGCCTCGATGTTGGGCTTTTATATTGCCGATGTGCCGTTGACGGTCATCGGCATCGAGCTCTATCGCATCAGTGAAACGCCATTGTTGCTGGCGTTACCGCTCTTTACCTTGAGTGGCTACTTAATGGCCGAGAGCCAGACCTCACAGCGTATGGTGCGGCTGACACAGGCGTTGTTTGGCTGGTTGCCCGGTGGCCTGTCGATCATTGCGCTGATTGTCTGTGCGCTGTTTACTGCTTTTACGGGGGCGAGTGGCGTTACCATTGTCGCTGTCGGTGCCCTGCTTTATCCCGCCCTTAAACAGGTGGGCTATAGTGAAAAATTCGGCCTTGGTTTGGTAACAACCTCCGGTAGCCTAGGCTTGTTGTTGGCGCCTTCTCTGCCGCTCATCCTGTATGGCATCATTGCGCAGCAGATGAATCTCGATAACCCGTTCACGATAAAAGACCTGTTTCTCGCGGGCATCTTTCCGGCGCTGTTGATGATATCGCTGTTGGCCTTTTACAGCCTCTGGAGTAATCGCAACCGACCTATCGCCATGCAGAGTTTCGATCTGCAAGAGCTGAAGAGTGCCCTTTGGCAATCGCGTTGGGAGTTACCGATGCCGCTCTTCGTGATTGGCGGTATCTACGGTGGTTACTTTGCTGTCTCGGAGATGGCGGCGGTGATCGTTTTGTATGTGCTGCTAGTCGAGGTAGTGCTGTATCGCGAAATCCCTCTGCGCAGGTTGCCGCAGATCATTCGTCAGGCAATGACGATGGTGGGTGGCATTATCTTGATTCTGGCGGTTTCGCTGGCGTTGACTGGCGTGCTGATCGATGCAGAGATACCTACGCGCATTTTCGAAGTGATCAAGTCGCATGTCGACAGCAAATATACCTTTCTGATCTTGTTGAATATATTTTTGTTGTTACTCGGTGCTGTACTCGATATTTTCTCGGCCATTGTCATCATGGTGCCGATCATCTTGCCGGTGGCGATCTCCTATGGCATTGACCCGGTGCATCTTGGCATTATCTTCCTCGCCAATATGCAGATCGGTTATTTCACACCGCCTGTAGGGATGAACCTGTTTATCGCGAGTTACCGGTTTAACAAGCCGGTTACCGAGCTGTATAGCGCAGCACTACCCTTTATGGCGGTGCTGATCTTTGCGCTGTTGTTGATTACTTATATCCCTGCCATTACCTTGGCGCTGCTATAGTCTTGCTCTCTGCCGGTGCTTGGGCATCGGCGGAGCGGCATAGTCGATCGTTCGTTTTCGTTCATTTGTTTTAAATCAGGCTGCCAATAGCGACATCAATACTGGGTGTGCTGCAGCGGCCGTCGATGCTGCTCCAAACAAGTAGCGAGGCAGTGGTTTCGGCACGCTCAGTTAATAACCCCTCTAAATATAAGCCTTTATTTTGTTAACTATTATTCACTTTGCTTGTTTGAATGGCTTGTGTAGGCTTCGCGCATGGGGTTGCCTTCGGTCAAAACTCAGGATGTAGAATGGCGTTATTATAGGCGCCTCTATAGCAATAAATAACAGTATATAGTGGTCAGGGTTGAGCTGTTTCAGTGTGAGATTCAACTAGCATTAACAAAATAAACCGATTAGTTTGCCTCAGTTGCGAATTGCTCGGCTATGCCCAGTGGATGGTTTTTATTGACTGACTATTCACTTTTTAAAGTCTTTCAGTAGGTCTCAGAGTTATGTTTAAACGCACAGCGTTAGTGGTTGGCGGACTGCTTGTCATCCTTGCCGTTATCGGATTCTTCTTCTACGGCCAAGTAAAAGCGGGGAAAGCGCAGTTGGCGAACTTTGCTCCGCCCGTTGCGACAGTGACGGCTACTGTTGTCCAGCAAGAGGCTTGGCGACCGATGGTGTCGACGGTTGGCACGTTGACGGCGCGCGAGGGGATTGATCTTTCAAATGAAGTCTCAGGTATTATTGAATCGTTACCCTTTGCCTCTGGCCATAAGGTGGAGAAGGGGCAGCTGTTAGTTGAGCTTAATGATGAGATGGAACAGGCTAACTTAGTCAGCTTTGAGGCTCAGGCAGAGTTAGCTCGGACGCTATTTATTCGCAATAAGAAAATGTACAAAGAGCGTAATATCTCCGAGACTGACTTCGATGAGGCGCGTTCAAATTTGGCCGTAGCCGAGGCGGGTGTGTTGCAGACAGAGGCGGCGATAGCCAAGAAGAATATTTTAGCCCCCTTTAGTGGCACGTTAGGTATTTGGAAGGTGAATGTCGGTGACTATGTCGGTAGCGGCACTAAGCTGGTAACGCTGCAGGACTCATCGAGACTGTATGTTGACTTTTCTGTGCCAGAGCAGAATTTACCACGGCTCTATGTCGGTCAAGATGTCGAGTTCAAAGTGACAGCCTACGGTGCCCGCGTCTTTCACGGTAAAGTGTTAGCGATAGAAGCTAAAATCGATGAGGGTACTCGTAATATTGCCGTGCGTGCGGATGTGGATAACAAATTTGGTACGTTGCGCCCAGGCATGTACGCCGACATTAAACTGTTGATGCGCGAGAGTGAGGCGGTAGTCGTAGTGCCTTCGACAGCGGTGAGTTATAGCCAGTTCGGTGACTCGATGTTTGTTGTCGAGGATGGCGAAAAGGCAGAGGACGGTAGCGTTAGTAAGAAGGTGCGACAGGTCTTTGTACGCCTAGGCGAGCGCCGTGGCGATTATGTGGCGGTAACGTCGGGCATTATCGCGGGTGATTTAGTGGTTGATGCAGGGGTACAGAAACTGAGCAATAACGCGGCCGTTATCGTTAGTGATAAATAGGATTAGGCGATGAAATTTACCGATATATTTATTCGCCGCCCCGTTCTTGCGATCGTGGTTAACCTGGTTATCGTGGTCTTTGGTGCGCGCGCCATCGGCGACTTGCAGGTGCGTCAATACCCGGAGATCGAAACCGGTCAGGTCAATATCACGACGGTCTATCCCGGCGCTGATGCTGAACTGGTGCAGGGTTTCGTCACCACGCCAATTCAGGAGGCGATATCGAGTGCCGAGGGCATCGATTATGTGACGGCAAGCTCTAAGGTTTCAACGTCGCAGATCGAAATTCATCTTAACGCCGGTTACGACGCCAATGTGGCGATGGCCGAGATCCTCACCAAGGTTAGCGCGGTTAAGGGGCGGCTACCGAAGGATATCGACGATCCGATTATCGCCAAGTCAGAGGCGGGCGGCGATGCCATCATGTATATGGCTTATATCAGCGAAGATATGAGCGGGCCACAGGTTACCGATTATCTGCGTCGAGTGGTACAACCGAAGCTCAATGAAGTCGACGGTGTTGCCGAGGCAGAGTTGGCTGGGGCACAAGAGTTCGCGATGCGTATTTGGCTCAATCCGGTAGAGATGCGCGCCTTCAATATTACTACCGACGATATTAATAATGCGCTGTCGAAGAATAACTTTCAATCCGCTGCCGGTGAGGTGCGAGACTCCTATACCGTGACACCGATCCGCGCTAGCACATCGCTGCAAAATGCCGATGCCTTCGGTAATATTCCCGTGAAGACAACCGGTGAGCAGGTCGTACGTCTACGTGATGTTGCGCGCATTAAGCTGGGCGTAAAGAACGATAAATCGATGTTAAGTGCCAACGGCCAGCACGCAATATTCATTGTTATCAATGGCACCCCCGACGCCAACCCGTTAGATGTCGCGAAGGATGTGCATAAGTTATTGCCAGAGATCGCGAAAGGGCTGCCCCCGGGCCTGAAGCAGGTGTTGAGCTACGACGGTACGCAGTTCATTCAAGAGTCGATTGACGAGGTGGTGAGTACGTTGATCGAGGCTGTGGCGATTGTGATCGTGGTGGTGTTTTTATTCCTCGGTTCCATGCGCTCAGTGTTGATTCCTATCGTTACAATTCCGCTGTCGTTGATCGGTGTCTGTCTGTTTATGTTGATGATGGGCTACTCGTTTAACTTATTAACCTTGCTTGCCATGGTGATGGCGATTTCGTTGGTGGTTGATGACGCCATTGTGGTGGTGGAAAATGTGCACCGTCATATTGAGGAAGGGCTGACGCCGATACGCGCGGCGGTGGTGGGTGCCCGAGAGATTGCGACGCCGGTAATTGCGATGACGATTACGTTGGCGGCTGTCTATGCGCCGATCGGCTTTATGGGGGGGTTAACAGGCTCCTTGTTCAGTGAGTTTGCCTTCACTCTGGCGGGCGCAGTATTGATCTCTGGTTTTATTGCCTTGACCTTGTCGCCGATGATGAGCGGTGCGTTGCTGAATAAGTCAGCCCTTGATGCGCCGTTAGTCAAGCGTATCGACAAGGTGTTTAATGGACTGAAAGACCGCTACGAGGCGCTTTTACACAAAGTGTTAAAGGGCTATCGCCTAGGTGTGGCTATCTCGGCAGCGCTGTTGTTAGTGGTAATCGGAGCGATGTTCATGCTGACGCGTACCGAGTTAGCGCCCACTGAAGATGAGGGCTTTATTTTCAATATCGCCTCTGGCCCTGAGAATGCTGGCATCAACTTCTCGAAGAAGTACGCCCAGCAATATCAAGAGGTTATGTCGGCGCTGCCGGAGTATGATCAGAACTTTATGTTCACCGGTATGCCCAGTGAGAGTGGCATGATGTCGGGTTTGATTCTCAAGCCTTGGGCTGAGCGTGAGCGCTCACAGCTAGAGATACAGACCTACCTGCAGAACGAGGCACGAAAAATTGCCGGCTTTGATATTTATGTGATTAATCCGCCGCCACTACCTGGCACAGCGAATGGCCTGCCCGTTAATTTTGTCTTGACCACGACAGAAGGTTACGACGAGCTCTTTGCCGTGGCGGAGCAGTTGCGTAAGGCGGCTGAAGATAGCGGTATGTTCCTTATCGTCAATAATAGTCTGAAGATGAATAAGCCGCAGATTGATGTGCAGATTGATCGTGATAAAGCAGGGCAGTTGGGGATTAGCATGGCCTCGATCGGCTCGGCAATGGCGACACAGCTGGGGGACTTCCGCACTAACTACTTCGATATCAAAGGACGTAGTTACGAGGTGGTTGCCCAGGCAGAGGGGCGCTTCCGTACGATTCAGCAAGACATTAATAATTACTACGTGACCACGGCGAGCGGCCAGCAGGTGCCGTTATCGACGGTAATCACCTTAAAGCAAGAGGTGATTGCTAATGATTTGTCGCAGTTCCAGCAATTGAACAGCGCGACAATTGAGGCAATGCCAATGCCCGGTGGCGCTACCGTGGCTGATGCGCATAAGTTTCTAGAAGAGGAGCTGGCGAAGTTAAATCGCAACAACTTCAGCTTCGACTTCGCCGGTCAAAGCCGTCAGTTTGAGCAGGAGGGCTCGGCGATGGTGACGACCTTCTTGTTAGCCTTGGTGGTCATCTATCTTGTTTTGGCGGCACAGTTTGAAAGTTTCCGAGACCCCGTGGTGGTGTTGATTACCGTGCCTTTATCGATTTTCGGGGCAATGGTACCGCTGTTTCTCGGTGTGGCCACGCTCAATATCTATACCCAAGTGGGCTTGATCACCTTGGTGGGGTTGATCTCGAAGCACGGTATCTTGATTGTCGAGTTTGCCAATCAGTTGCAGGAGCAGGGGCGTCAGCGTACAGAGGCTGTGATCGAGGCAGCAGCACTGCGCTTGAGGCCAATCTTGATGACGACGGCGGCGATGGTGTTGGGCGTGATGCCGCTGGTATTGGCCACTGGCGCCGGTGCTGAGTCACGCTTTAACATTGGTCTCGTGATCACTGTCGGCATGACGGTGGGAACGCTATTCACGCTGTTTGTAGTCCCTGTAATGTACTCGCTGATGGCGCGTCAAGGCTCGCATCAAATAGCGGAGTTTGATTAGTGTTAGCCGTGTGAGTTCACGAGTGACGAATCCCGCCCTCTGAGGCGGGATTTTTTTTGTCAGAAATTGCTGCAAGTCACTCAGTGATGGCGTTAGGGGTGATGCTATGATGAGCTAGAAAGATAGTAGGAACGTAGTGATAAACTACAGGGAGTTGACTGGAGGTTGCCGCTTAAGGAAAGAAAAAATAGTAGAGAGGTCGGCCGTTTATTATTGTTATGTTGGTCGCATTACCGTTCAAGCTACATTACCTCTGCGGATAATTTTGTCTTTTAAACGGTACCTCTCATCGTTACATAACGCAGGGTCTAACCTAGTGTTGCCGTTATTATTGTTATTATCCGGCTTATTATTATTGGCCTTGAGGCCTTATCTAGGTATATGTACCTATGTAACTGACTCCGACTATATACGCTTTTTTTTGCTCTGCAAATGTTATTTGAATGTTTTTTTGACTTGGCTGTGGGGGGGAGGTTTTTGTTACTTTTGGCGCTGCAAGCGTGACGTTGGCGCGGAGAATTGGGTGGCACGGTAACGTAGAGATAGGGGCTATAAAGAATAGAGGTCGAGCATCACACCCGCCGCTTAGACGGGGTGATGCTGTGGTGGCTACGTGTTGTTGCTTGAGCTTAGAAGCTGTAGTGTGCCTCAACACCGTAAGTGCGAGGATCGCCATAGGTGAGGTTGCCGACATTTAGCATGTTGGTGACATCGGTACCGCCGGTGACGTAATAGGTGTTGCCGAGGTTGCGGCCGTACAGTGTTACCATTAGGTCGTCATCGATATTGCTCCAACTCAGGCGCGCATTATAAATAGTGGCGGAGCCGGAATTCCACAGGCCGCTATCCCAGCCCTCGGCGGTGAGGTGGTAGGCCGTTTCGCCCTTGCGCTGTACTTCGACCCTGGGGACAAAGGTGCCTAGGGCGCTGTGGATAAAGTACTGGGCGCTGAGGAAGTGGTTGTAGTTGGGGGCTCGCACCATATCCTCATGAGAGCGGTCGATGGCCTGGCCGCTGCTGTCGAGATCGTTAAAATCGTCGTACTCGCCATCGAGGAAAGCGCCGGAATAGCTCACCTCAAAGTTAGCAAAGGGGATCGCCGTTAGCTCCAGCTCGACACCCTGTAGTTGCGCGCCGGCGGCGTTGATCGTAATTGGCGCCGGACGGCCACCGCCACCGGTACGAATACTGGTCAGCTGGATGTCGTCATAACTCATGTGGAAGACCGCTAGGTTGGCGCGCAGGCGCCGGTCGAGGGCATCGATCTTAAGTCCCCATTCGAGGTTAACGACAGTCTCTGGGTCAAAGTCGAGCAGGTCTTGATCGACACCCTCGTTGAGACCGCCGGCGCGAAAGCCCTTGCTTGCCGACAAGTAAGTGTTGGCGGCATCGATGTGCAGCCCCGCTAAACCCTCTTCGCTGAAGGCGTATTGGATGCTCGCCATCGGTGTGACGGCGTGATCGGTAATGCTGTCTTTGACTTGATAGGCGTCGGTGCCATAGCCGTAGTTGTCGGTATTGAAGCCACTACCGAGTGGATCAATATAGATTAAATTGGCTGGTATAGCGGGGTTGAAAGTATTCATATCCTGCACAAACATGCCGAAGTCGGTGACATTAGGAGACGACTTGCTCAACGCTAATTTGCGCTGCTCATAGGTATAGCGTGCCCCGGCTGTCAGGGTCAGGTTTTCGGTGATTCGCCAGTCGGCCTGACCGAAAATGGCGCCGCCCAAGTGATCGGTCTTTAGTCGCGTCTCGGCGTCAAGTAGTAGCATTGCATTGGCGTTTTCCAATCCAGGGATAGCGTTGATATCGGTGAGGCTGCCATCGTTGGGGTTAAGCAGATAGTTACCGAAGCTAGGGCCGGTGGTGCTGTTATAGTTTTCTTTGCCCTGCTCTTTGAAGGCGAAGACACCGGTTACATACTGCACCTTGTTATCAAATAGATCGCCGATTAACTGAAGTTCTTGGCTGATGTATTGGTTGGTAGTAGGGGCGGTGTTATGGCGGCTGAGTATGGGCAGGGACGTGAAGTCGAGTTCCTGATCGCGAACCTTTTCATCGAGGGAGCGGTAGGCACTGATCGAACGAAAGGTGAGATTGTCGTTAACTTCCCACTCGACAGTGGCTGAGGCACCGAAGGCGGAGGTGTTGTAGCCACCGACGGCATCGGAGGCGAACTGCCAGTCATCGAGTGCGTCGCCGCTCGACTGGTTGCAGGCATCGTAGAGGTTCATGGCTTGGCCATCTGCTGTGATACCGGGTGCGAG
Source organism: Sinobacterium caligoides (assembly GCF_003752585.1). Taxonomy (NCBI): domain Bacteria; kingdom Pseudomonadati; phylum Pseudomonadota; class Gammaproteobacteria; order Cellvibrionales; family Spongiibacteraceae; genus Sinobacterium; species Sinobacterium caligoides. Next base: position 610,453 of record NZ_RKHR01000004.1, on the reverse strand, counting down.
GCCTTGAGGCGTAGGGCCGTTATTGATTAATAGCAGCGACTGCTCCTGTGGGCTGGAGCCAGGCGTTGTGCCGGAGTAGACGCAGGGACCGCCACGAGAACGCTGGTCGGTCTTGGTGTAGGTGAAGTTGAAGTCTGTGGTGATGGTCTCGCTGTTGAGCCAGCGTAGTTGTACCTGCACGGCCTGACGACTCTCATCGTTATAATCCTTACCGTCGTAGACATTTTCTGTCGTGCCGTCGCGGTTGATGCTGGAGTAGGTGACGCGCGAGAGCAGCTTGTCCTCGATCAGTGGCGCATTAATGGTGCCTTGGAAATCGAGGCGGTCGTAGTTGCCGGCGCGTAGCATCGCTGTGCCGCCGAGCTGATCGTCGGGCTTATTGGTGGTAATGACCAGTGCGCCACCGGTGGTGTTCTTGCCAAATAATGTGCCCTGAGGCCCGCGCAGGATTTGCACACTCTCGACATCGTTGAGGTCGAGCAGGGCGCCGGAAGCCCGAGGGATGTAAACGCCATCTAAGTAAATTCCCACGCCGGAGTCGAGATTGGATTTTGTTTCCCGCTGACCGACACCGCGAATATAGACATTGGCGTCGCCGGTACTGCCGTTACCGTTCTCAAGTTCGATATTAGGTACACGATCACCGAAGTTGGCCAGATTAGTGATGCCACCTTCATTGAGTTTGTCGGCGCTAAAGGCCGATACCGCGATGGGGATTTCCTGTACGTTCTCAACGCGTTTACGTGCGGTGACGATCAGTTCTTCGAGCACAACTTCTTCGCCGCTATTGGCGTTGGCGCTGACGGGCAGGGCTGCGGCAATAGCCAAGGGGAGTGCCGCGAAGTAGAAACCTGTGCTCAGGTGCTGTTTTCTCGTCGATATCATATCTAAATGTCCCTAAGTATTTATTTTTTATTTTTAAGGCAGAATCGGTGCGAGGCTATGATTCTTATTCAGCTGATAACAACTCCGGTATCATGCTGCTCCGCCTCAATGAGGGGCGGTAGTAAATATTATTATTTTATAGCTGTTGCTCAATATATAATGGACGCGGCTATAAAAATACCTTTTTATTCTCGTTTCTCAATGCGGAATTCAATGCGAGATATAATTTAAAAATCGCATAGATTTTCGGTCTATCTTCGTATTGAATTAATGCGACGCAGTGATTTTGTTATCTTTTCGCAAGACGAGGTTCAGCTGTGTTTTCTTATTTCGTTAGAGCTGATGGCTAGAGTTTTCTGATATGGCTGCCGAAAGAAGGGTGAAGTTGCTAAAGCGAGTGTGCGCTCACCGTAAGATTGTTGATTTATATCATCTAACGCAGTGATTTAGATCCACGCAATAATGACGCCAAAAGCATTGATGTCACACCTTGCCATATTGTAATGACAGCGCAGTCATTAGCCTGCGGGGGATATGGCTTTCGCTTTCTTGTCACTATCCTTTTGTTAAAAGGCGTCTCGCACTGTTAGTTTGTAATAGACGCGGAGCTGACTAGTAGGTATAACTACCTACAGCTCTCGGTGATCGCTATTGTAACTACATCGGGTCATGCGAGTTAGTTGACTAAGGTTGGGAATGTTTTGGCGCGTATAATATTAATAAGCTTGTTACTGCTGCTATTGGTGATGGCCTGTTTTGAGGGTTACTACGAAAGCCTCTTGGTCGCTAGGCTGTTAGTGATTGCCGGCTTTGTTTGGGCGGCCGTTGCCGCCAAGCATAACGGTTACTCTGAGATGTATTGGGCCTTTCTTGCTGTGGCGCTATTATTTGTCCCTGCGGTGAGTGAGCAATTTTATGCCCTTTCTCGCTCCTTCATCGACATCTTTGCCCTGGTACTATTAGTTGTCAGTCATCATAAAATTTGCAAAAGGAAGATAGTGGTGTTGCGTCGCTGTTTAGATACTTAGCTAGCATCTTGTTTTGTCTTCTGCTTCGGCTATCATCCAAGGCGATAGCGCTCTATAGCATGAACAAAACAGTTAGCATGAACGAATAAACAGGAGAACACATGCAGATTAATGTCGGGGATAAGCTACCTAATTTGACCTTGAAGGTGATGGGCGATCAGGGGCCAGAAGAAATTAGTATCGAGAAGATTACAGCGGCTAAAAAAGTTGTTTGGTTTGCCGTACCAGGTGCCTTTACACCGGGCTGTTCGAACACCCATCTACCGGGTTATGTGGTACTTGCCGATGAGATTAAGGCTAAGGGTGTGGATCACATTGTTTGCCTCTCGGTCAACGATGCTTTTGTGATGGGTGCCTGGGGTAAGGCGCAGAATGCTGAGGCGCTGATCATGTTGGCTGATGGTAATGGCGAGTTAACGGAGGCGATGGGCTTGACCATGGATGCCAGTGGTTATCAGATGGGGGCGCGCAGCCAGCGTTACGCGATGATTATCGAGGACGGCGTGGTGACACATATTGCGGTCGAGCCAAAAGGTGGTATCGATGTGTCGGCGGCGGAGAAAATCCTCACCTTATTGTAGTATGTAACTATTGTTATACCGCTTGTTATCAGTCTTTTTATAATTCTTGGGCGCCATCTTGGCGCCCTTTTTTTTGGGCGGTTAGAGGCCGAGAAAGCTCTTCACCCCCTCTAGGCCCATCTGCACTGAGATCATCACTAAGATCATGCCCATCAAGCGTTCGATAGCGATCAGTCCGCGTTCCTGCAGTAGTCTATAGAAGAACGGTGAGAGCAAGAATACGATCGATGAGACCAGCCAGGCGCTGATCATCACGCCGCTCCAGACCCACATACTTTCATTTTCGTTATGGGTCATCAGCATCAAGATGGCGAGGGCTGAGGGACCGGCGACACAGGGCACGGCCAGCGGCACGATGAAGGGCTCGCCACCAATATTATGACTGCCCATGATGCCGCCTTCGCGGGGGAAGATCATCCGTAGGGCGATGAGGAATAGCACAATCGCGCCGCTGATCTGTACTGCCTGCTGATTGAGATTCAGGGCGTCGAGAAAATTGCTGCCGAAGAACAGGAAGCAGAGCATGATGCCGAGGGCAAAGAGCATCTCTCTGGCGATGATCTTGCTGCGACGTTTCTCGTCGACATCTTTTAATACGGAGAGAAAAACGGGGATATTTCCCAGCGGGTCCATGACGAATAATAGGGTGAAGAAAGCTGAGATGGGATCCATGGGTTTACCTGCTTGAAGCACATTAAAATCCGCCATAAAGACAGAAAATAGTTAATCTTAGGGGGGGGTGCAACTGCGTCAAACGACTTACAGACTATGCCCCGTTCGTTCAAAGGGGGGGTTAGTGAGTGGAATTAGTGACTCTTTTGATCGTTTACTAGAATCATTGAATGAGCTGTTGGGAATAACACAGGCTACCTATTGGTTCGGCTGTCCCGTGTAGCTGTCGAAGCGAGATATTGTGCTGTTCAGTGTTGCTGCCTCTAGTGCTAGTTGATACGTGTAAACTTTTCTTTTTTTGATGAGTTGCTCTTACTGAGGAAGAAAGAGTTCAAACTGCCTCTTTCAATAGATACTCTATCGCCAACTCGTAGTTTGAAATGACTAGTTGCCAGCTGCTTCCAAGTCTGTTGATTGCTTAGTGTGATTATTTGCTTGCCGTAGCTGGATTTCTGTACTTTTTCAACGGTGGCTATAATTTCATCTACTTTATCGCTGCTTTTTGACCAAGTCTCTTTACCAAACTCTTGTTTATGAAACGCTCTTTTTAGCTTACCTTGCTCTGCGTTAATTGATGAGGCTTTACCTAGTTCAAGCTTGTCAAAGCATCTTAATCTCTCGCTGTTGCTGGTGATCGATTGGCAGACCTGTAGCTTTGTTATCGTGTCAGCTTTTAACTGTGGTGAGCTTACTAGCAGCATGGATACAATGATCAATAGTCGGTGCATGATAGCTCCCCTTTTGGCTTATAAAACAGTTACAGCTTGCGCTGTAACTGTTCGTATATAGTCGGATTAGAAATTCATGCCGACTTTGAACCATGCGCGACGACCGATGGTGTCGTAGACGCCAGGAGCCGTGTGCATGTTAAAGCCACTGTGATATTGCGGAGGTGCAACATCAGTAACGTTATCTACACCAACACTGAGGTCAAGATTCTTGTAGCTGTAAGTTGCCACGAGGTCATGGTAAAGAACAGCTTCAGCAACAGCATCGGTGGTGATTGCAGCAGGGCGCAGCAGATCCTCCGATTTGTCCATCCAGCGCATCATCCATTGTACCGACCAGTCGTCGGAGACGAGGCCTATATTAGCGTTAATACGGAACTCGGGGAATACATCTGACGAACCAGCTGTACCAACATAATCGACGCTACCTAGGTCACCGAAGTCTTTCTTGTATTCGCGTAACCATGTTCCAGAAAGGCCAGCTTGCAGCGTATGAGCGCTAAGGAAGTTGATATCCATCGCGTAGTCGGTTGCAAAGTCGAGGCCAGAGGTGGTGAGCGTACCAAGGTTGGCCAGAGGTGAGGTCGCATCCTGAGTTACGCCCAATGTCTCTTTATTGCCAATGCCAGTGCCTTGAACCTTATCTGTAGCGAAGTTATTACAGGCGGGTGATGAGAAGTTCTCCGACTCAAGACAGGTGAGTGACATTGCGTTGATGTCGGGTTTCTCGATGTATGAATCGATTTCAATGTCGAAATAGTCAACGCTGAAGCGGAGGTTTTCGATCGCCGCAGGAGTCCAGACTAAGCCAAAGGTGAAAGTTTTAGATTCCTCTGGTCCTAGCTTGCCAGTTGATGCTGTTTGAGCATATTCTGGCTGATACTGATAGCCTGTTTCATACATGCCACCGTATCCGAGGGAGGCGCAGTTAGCCTTGGCTGTATCGCTGATGTCGTTACGTAGATCGGTGAACTCACACCAGTTTTCTACGATTGGATTGTCGACCGTTTGGCTGAGTAATTCGACAGTATTGGGTGCGCGGAAACCCGTCGATAGCACTGTACGTGCACGGAAGTCATCGTTGAACATCCAGTCGACAGCAGCACGGTATGAAGTGTTGCTACCGGCGCTCGTGTCATATTTCGAGTGTCGTACTGAGGCCTCTAGGTTTACTTGCTGTGCCAGTGGTAGGTCCGAAATTAACGGCAGCAACAGTTCGCCATAGTATTCCTTAACGTTCTGCTCGCCACTCAATGGTGCGACGGAACCGCCAGTTGTGAGGCCGCCAGCGGAGAATTCATCGGGCTTGATCTCTGCAAAATCGGTACGTTTCTCGGCACCGATGGCCCAGCCGATATCACCGGCAGGTAAACCAGGCAGGTCACCGTTAACGTTAAAAGCTAACTGCTCCATGCGGGTGTGGTACTGATCTTTCAGTGAATTCGCTAACAGATAGTCCATCTGTTGGCCGGTAATTGAGCCAAAATCATCGAAAGGATTTAAGACGCCTGCTGCTGCGCAGTTTGCGTCGGCGGCACACTTCTGAGGGTCGACTGCGGTGGCCCAACGGTCATAACGGTGTGAGCCTTTGTATTCCTTAATCTCACTGTTATCGGCAAGTACGTAGTTAGCATCCCAGTTGATACCATTATCTAGCTCACCATTAAAGCCGAGGTTCATGCGGTAGGTGTCGACACTTTGGTTAGAGACACGGCCGTCAGACTCAACGAACCGACGACGCACTGTGACGTCCTCGTCAAAAGGGTTGTAAGGGTTCGCTTCAGGTACGAAGTTGCTAGCCTTGTCAGCATAAGACCCTTTGCCAAATGATGCGTCAGGGGCTAGGCGTTGATGAGAGGTGCGCTTGGTATAGCTCAATTCGGCATGGGCATTAACTTGGCCGACGAGACTGTCGCTAAATAGCTCATGATCGCCAGCCGCGCTGATCTGCCAGCGTTCATTGGGCGTTAACAGTGCGTTAACCGGGGCATAGTTATAGGTGTCTGTGGCAGGGTTGAATGGACGTACACTTCCTGTCTTAGCGTCGACAACATATGCACCGCCACTTACAGGGAGAATTGTGCGGCTGTTAGATGACCCTTGTTTTTCGTCAACGAAGCGGCCTGTATCAGGATCACGTATTGCCCAGGTTGAGTACTCACCCCACTTGCGATCTGCTTGAATGATTTCTTCTTGCTTGTGGTATTCCAAGCCAAGGACCATGCCGCCTTGGTCATTTGAGGTGCCCATCAAGAATGAGAGGTCTTTGTTCTTACCGTCCCAGCCATCGGTGCCAGCACCGCCACCACCGGTGAGTTTGACGCCGTCGAAGCGCTTGCGCAGGATGACATTGACGACACCGGCAATTGCATCAGAGCCGTAGGCGGTTGAGGCACCGTCCTTAAGAACTTCTATTCTCTCAACCATGCCCATTGGTATGGTGTTTAAGTCGACGGCCCCTAAGTCGTTTGGGCCACCAACAAAGCTGCTGACTTGACGACGGCCATTAATCAATACAAGCGTACGCTTGTAACCGAGGCCGCGTAGGTTGACCATCTTGCCGCCGCTGCCGCCGTTATTGGTGCTGCTGCCTAAATTTGAGCCTGTGAACTCCGGTGTTTTCATCAGGAATTCATCAATGCTTGAGGCATTGGAATTTTCTAAGTCAGTGGCGTCGTATACGGCCATTGGGCTGGAGGAGGCGAACTCATCTCTTGAGATGCGAGAGCCAGTAATAACGACCTCCTCCATTGTTTTTTCTTCTTGCGCGTTAGCTACATGCATCGGCAGGGTTGCGCCAGCGATAAATGCGCCACTCAAGGCGAGTTTAATGGCACGCACCAGGGGTCTTTGTGCAGTCATCCGTAGGTCCTCTAATTTTTTTTGGTCGTTTCTTAAAATTCTGAGCGTATTATTATTTAGCTCTTACCAATACAGACGCGGCCAGCATTATTGCCCTCAAAAAAAAGTTCCACTCTGTTTTGAATTTTCTTCGTAGTTATTTTTGCGGGTTTTATTCGAGGGCTTTAGGACGGGGGTTGTAGGCATTACTACGTAACTATTACCTTTGTTTAATGAATAAAGTGTAATGCGTAAGACCATCTTTGTTAGTGTTTTGTTCGCCTACTTTTAACCTTTGGGAGAGCGCCAAGATCGTCTTTGTTCGGCATTTGGCTCTATTATTTTCTTATTTTCAAGCTTCTTCTGTCGGTCTATAAGCAGACCCCATGCTCTACTTCTCGCTAGTTTTTTTAATGGCAAACTATGTTAGCTGCGGTAGTTGGCGGCACAAACGGGTCATTTAGGGGGATTAACTTCGTGGCAACAGCTATTTTTTGTTGCCACTGCGGGAGAGGTTCGAGGTTGAGTGCAGTCGTCTTTGTTGTCTATAACAATATAGGTCTGTATTTTTTGCCTAACGAATTTAGTTTATGTCGCCTTGATTGTTCTGGATGCGCCTAACGATCTTGCGGAATCTTTTAGTCGTCGATTTAGATGCTGAGAAAACTTTTCAGCCCTTCAAGGCCCATCTGTACAGAGATCATCACCAGAATCATACCCATTAAGCGTTCGATGGCGATGAGGCCACGCTCCTGTAATAGCCTATAAAAGAAGGGTGACAGTAGAAAGACGAAGGATGAGACCAGCCAGGCGCTGATCATCACGCCGCTCCAGACCCACATGCTTTCATTTTCGTTATGGGTCATCAACATCAGGATGGCGAGAGCAGAGGGACCGGCGACACAGGGAATCGCTAATGGCACGATGAAGGGCTCGCCACCAATATTGTGGCTACCCATGATGCCGCCTTCTTGCGGGAAGATCATCCGCAGGGCAATCAGAAACAAGACAATTGCACCGCTAATTTGTACCGCTTGCTGGTCGAGGTTCAGGGCGCCGAGAAAATGGCTACCGAAGAACAGGAAGCAAAGCATGATGCAGAGGGCAAACAGCATCTCACGGGCGATGATTTTCATTCGCCGCTTCTCGTCAACATCTTTCAGCACGGAGAGGAAGACAGGAATATTACCCAGTGGGTCCATCACAAATAACAGGGTAAAGAAGGCTGAGATGGGATCCATGGGCGTTACCTATTATATATAGCGGGTAAAAAAAAGCCTGTCAGTGTGACAGGCAAAGAATGACTTTGTCGACAGTGTCGATATCAATGAACACGTATAAACTTTTCTTTCTTTGATGAGCTATCTTTGCTGAGGAAAAAGGCGTTTAAGCTACCTCTCTCTATGGTAATCTTGTCGCCAACTCGTAATTTGAAGTTGCTTTTTGCCTGCTGCTTCCAGGTTTGTTGGTTGCTCAGGCTGATGATTTGTTTGCCATAGTTGGATTTCTTGACGGCTTCAATTGTCGCTGTGATTTGTGTGATCTTGTCATTATCTTTTGACCAGGTTTCTTTTCCGAAATCCTGCTTCTGAAGTTCTGTTTTGAGGTTCTGCTGTTCTGTGTTTTTTGGGCTTGCTGCTATTGCGTCATAGCAATCTAGTCTCTCGCTGTCGTTGGCGATGGTTTGACAGATTTGTAGCCTTGTTGTCGTGTCGGCAACGAGCTGCTGCGAAGTCATTAGAGCTATGGATATAGCGAGCAATAATCGATGCATGGTATTCACCGTTTAGTTGTTGGTGACCGTTACAGCTTGCGCTGTAACGGTGTACGGAGCTTATTATTAGAAGTTCATCCCTACCTTGAACCAAGCGCGACGACCTATGGTGTCGTAAACACCCGGGGCCGTGTGCATGGCGAAGCCACTGTGATACTGCGGAGGCGCAACATCCGTGAGGTTGTCGACGCCGACGCTTAGGTCAAGGTTCTTGTAGCTGTAAGACGCGACTAGATCGTGGTAAAGAACAGCTTCAGCAACCGCATCGGTCGTGATTGAGGCGGGACGATAGAGGTCTTTCGACTCATCCATCCAACGCATCATCCACTGCACCGACCAATCATCTGAGATGAGACCTACACTAGTATTGATACGGAACTCAGGGAAAACATCCTGTGGGCCTGCAGTACCAACATAGTCGATGCTACCAAGCTCGCCAAAGTCTTTCTTATACTCGTGTAACCAGGTGCCCGCGAGACCGAATTGCAGAGAGTGCGCCGAAATGAAGTTTACATCCATGGCATAATCGGCTGCAAAGTCGAGCCCTGAGGTGGTTAGTAAGCCTAAGTTACCTAACGGTGTTGTGGCCATCTGAGTGACCCCAACATCGGCGTCATCAATACCGGTCGCGGGAGCGCCACCGTAGGCTGAGTAGAATTTGCTACAGGCGGGTGCAGAGAAGTTTTCCGACTCAAGACAGGTTAGCGACATTGCATTGATATCGGGTAGCTCGATATATGAATCGATTTCGATATTAAAATAGTCAACGCTTAGGCGTAAGTTTTCAACTGCCTCCGGTGTCCAGACTAGGCCGAAGGTAAAGGTTTTTGACTCTTCCGGTCCAAGGTTATTGACGGCCTCTTGTTGCTCGATGCTTGGCTGATATTGGAAACCCTGCTGATACATGCCATCGTAGCCAAGGGCGGCACAGTTAGCTTTGGCTGTGTCGCTGATATCGTTACGAAGATCGGTGAATTCACACCAGTTTTCTGCGACGGGAAAGCCAACAGCTTGGGTAAGTAACTCAACAGTGTTGGGGGCGCGGAAGCCGGTAGACAGTACTGTACGGGCACGTAAGTCTTCGTTGAACATCCAGTCTAGACCGAGGCGGTACGATGTATTGTCACCTGCACTAGTGTCGTATCTTGAGTGTCGAACAGAGGCTTCTAAGTTCACCTGTTGCGCTAGGGGGAGATCAGAAACAAGGGGTATTAATAATTCACCGTAGAACTCTTTAACATTTTGCTCGCCTTTGAGCGCGTCGATTGCGCCGCCTGTAGTAAGACCGCCGGCAGAGAATTCATCCGGCTTAATTTCGGCAGAGTCGGTCCGCTTCTCGGCACCAGCTGCCCAGCCGATATCGCCAGCGGGTAGTCCAGGCATTTCGCCGTTGATGTTGAAGGCGAGCTGCTCCATACGAGTGTCATACTGATCTTTGAGTGAGCCAGCTGTTAGGTAGGCCATCTGCTCGCTGCTGATGGAACCGTAATCACCGAAGGGGTTTAAGACGCCAGCTGCTGCGCAGGCTGCGTCAGCTGCACACTTGTCGGGGTCGACGGCAGTGGCCCAGCGATCAAAGCGATGATAGCCCTGAGTTTCATAGATCTCACTATTGTCTGCAAAGACATAATTGACGTCCCAGTTGATGCCGTTATCTAGTTCACCATCAAAACCGAGATTCATACGGAAGGTATCAACGTTCTGGTTAAAAACTCGCCCACCTGATTCGACAAACCGGCGGTTAATTTGTACATCTTCACCGCTGACGCCCCAAGGGTTGCTGGCGTTATCGCCAAACGGGTTGTAAGGGTTTGATGCGGGTACGAACTCATTGGGGTTACCATCGTAATCAGTAACACTAAAAGAGGCGTCTGGGGCCAATCGTTGATGAGAGGTACGCTTAGTGTAGGAGAGTTCGGCGTGAGTGTTAATTTGACCGATGATGCTATCTGAAAATAGTTCGTGATCACCAGCGGCACTCATCTGCCAGCGCTCATTGGGAGTCATCAGGGCGTTGACGGGGGCATAGTTATAGGTATCAGATCCGGTGAAAGCGCGTGCTTGTCCGGTACCCGCGTCGACAATGTATTTGCTACCTTGCAAGGAAGGATCTTGGGCGACGATTTGTGCGGCTGCATCTTTGCCGACACTAATTTTTCGGCTATTGGATGAGCCTTGATTTTCGTCTATAAACTGCCCCGCTTCATTGCGAACAGCCCAGGTGGCGTTTTTACCCCATTTACGAGCCTCTTGAATGATCTCCTCTTGCTTGTGATATTCAAGACCAAAGACGATGCCGCCTTGATCGCTAGAAGTACCCATTAAGAAAGATAGATCTTTGTTCTTACCGTCCCAGTCTTCGGTGCCAGCACCGCTGCCGCCAGTTAATTTCACGCCATCAAAACGTTTGCGTAGAATAATATTTACAACACCAGCGATAGCATCCGAACCATAGGCTGTTGATGCGCCATCTTTAAGAACTTCTACTCTTTCGACCATGCCCATAGGAATGGTGTTTAGGTCGACGGCACCGAGGTCGCTAGCGCCACCAACAAAGCTGCTGACTTGGCGGCGGCCATTGATCAAAATCAGGGTGCGCTTGTAGCCGAGTCCCCGTAGGTTGACCATCTTGCCGCCGCTTCCTCCATTATTGGTGCTGCCGCCCAAGTTGGAGCCTGTAAACTCTGGCGTTTTCATTAGGAACTCATCAATGCTAGAGGCATTGGAGTTTGCTAGGTCGTTGGCATCGTAGACGGCCATCGGGCTGGAGGAGGAGAATTCGTCTCGCGAGATACGAGAGCCGGTAATAACAACTTCTTCGATGGCTTGTTCTTCTTGTGCGTTAGCCATGTGCATGGGCAAGGTGGCGCCGGTGATAAAGGCGCTGCTTAAGGCAAGCTTAACTGCGCGCACCAGGGGTCTTTGTGCAATCATCCGTAGGTCCTCTAGAGGTCTTTTTTTTGGTCATTTTATTAAATTATGAGCTTATTATTTTGTAGCTCTTATCTATTAGACGTAGGCCTTTAGATTGCCCTCAAAAGAAAGTTAAATTAATTTAACAAATGATTGTTTAAGGACTTCTAGAATCTTAATGCTTTAGAACGGCATTTATATTGTAAGTATGTGAATATAAATATTATTCATCATAAATATTACTCATGATTCATGTGACTGATTTTATTTTTTAGGGTAGATGATTTTTTTTCAGTTCGAAAGACTAAAAAGCGGGTGGGGGAAGTACAGTTAGAACGTTATTAATTTTATTGACTAGAACCGCTGAGTGGCACTCAGATAGAAGTATCTACCCTTAAGATTGTGGGTGCGTGCGTCGATATTATCGTTTAGCGCTGAGGCGATGAGGGGGGGCTTCTCATCGAATAGGTTGTCGACACCTGCGAGCAGCTTTAAGCCAGCCAGGACCGGCAAGGTGTAGCTGAGCTGGAGGTTGTGGGTGGTCCAGGCTTCTATCTCGCGCTCTGTTTCACCGTCGGGGTGCAGCTCCGTCATGTGACCAACATAGTTCAGGGTGTAATTGGCCTGCCAGGCAAGGTGTTGCCAGCTGGCGCCTATTCTCCCCTTCCATTTGGGCAGGGCGCCGAGGCCGTTGGTGGCGTCGTCGACGAAGCTGCCGGCGATATTTCGGCTTTGGCTGTTGGCGAAAAGCTGGCGCTCAAAACGGTGGATATGTGAGGCATCTAGGTTGATCGCGAAGTTACCGAGAGATGTCTCAGGCCAGCGGTAGCGGGTGCTGATATCGAGGCCGGACACATCGCGGCTGCCGGCGTTATTGTAACGAGCGATGATCTGTTTTATGTCGCCATTCTCGTCGCGTTGCACTAGCTCATTAAAGGCCCCGGTCTCGGCGTTACTGTAGGCGATATACATGGCGTTGGCGTCGACGACATCGCGTTGCTTGATGTGGTAGAGGTCGACGGCAGCCTGTAGTCCACTCAGGTAGGTGGGGGTGTAGACCACGCCGAAGGTGTAGCTGGTCGATGTCTCCGGTTTGAGTTGTGGGTTGCCACCGAACAGCGCGAGAAACTGCTTGCGACTGCCGTCGGCCTGCTGTTGGCAGCCCGGCAGGCGACCGACGTTCGCTGCCTCGGCGCAGGGGTCGGTAAACGACACGTAGTCTTGGCTGTCAATTTGATGCATTTGTTTCAGTGAGGGGGCGCGAAAACCTTTCGAGTAGGTGCTGCGCAATAACCAGCTGGGATTGATGCGTGCTTTAAGGCCTAGCTTCGGCGTAGTGGTGGCGCCGAAGTCGCTGTAGTAAGAGTGGCGGGCAGCGGTCTGTAGCTCGAGGCTTTGTAGGCCGAGCTGGTGTCTTAATATTGGCAGGTTGGCTTCGACATAGAACTCTTGGATAGTGCGCTGGCCTTTGGCGCCGACGAAGTTATTACCGCCTATGACGCCGCCTCGACTACTCAGCGGGTCAGCCGTTTTATCGATGGCTTCGTTGCGCAGCTCAGCTCCCGCTGCCACGTCGACGGTGCCCGCGGGCAGCTTAAACCAAGGCCCAGAAAGGTTGACTGTTAGACTATCGATTTTACTGGAGCCTTCACTGCGAGCGGTTGTTCTCAGGTAGTCGGACTCAGCCCTAGAGAGGCTGCCAGCAGGTCCTAGCAGGTTAACTGGAATGCAGTCGCCAGTGCACTGTGCTGCCGAGCCTAGGCCTCTGCGCAGGCGCTCGCCATCGACGAGATTGTGGAATTGCTGTTCGGCGTCGGAGCGGCTCCAGCTGTACCCGGCATCCCACAGCCAGCTGCCGTTCTGTCCCCTGAGCCCGGTGCTGAACCGTTTGCTGATCTCTCTGTCGTATTGTTGGCGAGGCCCTAGCTCGGTCATGCGACGGCGCACATCGTCGAGCTCTTCGCCGAAGATGTTATAGGGGTTGTCGGCGGCGACGACCGTACGCTGGGTTTCAAACTTGGTGAATATCGGTGTCGGCGCCAGTTGATTTTCGCTCTCGGTGCTGTCGTAGCCAAGCTCGATAAAGGCAGTGAGCTGATCGCTGAGGTCGAGCTGCATGTGGCTGTAGAGACTCTGCTGCTGGCGCGGCCGATAGGCGCTGGTCTGCTCGCTATAGTTGTATAGGTCTTCTGTTTCGGCGAGGCGGTAGCCAGCCAAATTGTTGGCGTTGCCGACGTTGTTGGCGGTAACTACTCGACCGTCGCTCAGTTTGATGCGCGCAGCGGGGGTGGCCGCGGAGCGTTGGTCACTACCGCCCCAGGAGCGACCATCGCTGTTTGCGGCATAGTCTCGATCGCTGCTCATGATGCCCTGCTGATCGAATAGCGAGGCAGAAAAAACGATGGAGCCACGGTCGAAGTTCTTGCCCCATAGTAGCTCGGTGTTCAGTGTCTGCAGGTCGTTTTGGCCTGTTTGACCGCCGTAGGTGCTGATCTCTAGGCCATCGAACTGCTCGCGTAGCACGATATTGACGACGCCGGCGATGGCGTCGGCACCATAGATTGCTGAGGCGCCGTCTTTTAATACCTCAATGCGTTCAATGGCGGCGTTAGGGATGGTGTTGAGGTTGACGGAGTCGCCGTCGAGACCGTTGTTGGCGACTCGGCGGCCGTTGACTAACACCAGTGTGTTGTTGGCTGGTAGGCCGCGTAAAGTGACGTTGGCACTGGCGTCACCGCCGTTGGTGACGGCACTGCTGCTGGGCTTGCCGGTGACTGCCGGCAACGATCTTAGTTGTGCCGAGACGGTCGGTGTGCCGATCAGGTTGAGTTCGCTGCGGTCGAGGATGTCGACGGGGTTGTAGCCTTCAAAATCGGAGCGGCGAATGCGTGAGCCGGTGACATAGTTGCCGTAAACATAGATGTTTTCCAGGGGCTGAGGGGCGTTACGGCGGTTATCGACGACCTCCTCAGCCTTGTTGGCAGCCTCGGTGATAACGATAAAGCGTGACTCGACCACCTCGTAGGCCAGCTCGCTGTTGGTGAGAAGGGTGGTGAGGGCGTCCGCGAGGGAGATTGTTCCGGTAAGCTCTGGTGAGAACTTATCTACCACCATCTCCGGTGCAAAGATGATGGGTAGGCCCGCTTGTTTGCCGAGCTCGATCAGCGCCTGGTTGAGTGGTAAGGGGCTCAGTTTGAAGGCGATCTTTTTAACTGTTTCGGCGTGGCAGGTGCTGCTGTCCAGCGTCAGCAGTAGGTTGCTGGCGAAGACCCAGGGTAGAAACTTTATGCAATGCATCGCTTGACGCATGCGTTGGTATGAAGATAAAGAAGTCATCGACATCATGGGGCGATGCCGGCTCGAGAGTGACGGTGAAGTAGCGTCGCTTAAGCCTGGCGCCGCTCCTTCGCAACCGTTATTTAATTATAGTACGGTCAGTTTACGCCTATTATGGGGCAGGATTCAATACCGTGCTGCCATCATCTTGTTTCTCGGCGCGGAGCGACAGGCTGCGCTCGAGGGCGCTGATTAAGGTTTTGGTGTCGTTGTTAGTGAAGAGCCCGGAGACGCGAAGCGATGCCAGCTGTTCACTGCCGAGGATGATCGGGTGACGGCTGTAGCGGTTGGCTTCACTAACGACATCGGCGAGTGGAGTGTTATCGAAGACCATCTCACCTTTCAGCCAGCTGGTGCTGAGCGCGGCATCGATCTTCTCCGGCAGGGTGACGCCGATGACGGGGTCGGTGTGTACTTGTTCGCCGACAACAACGTTCTGTTGGCTGGTTCTGCCTTCACTATCGATGTGGCGGGAGACCTGAACGATGCCTTCGGTGACGGTGACCGTCCCTTCGTCACCGCTACAGCGTACGCTGAATTCGGTGCCAACGGCCATGGCTTCGCTGGCGCAGGAGCTGACGATAAATGGGCGCTCAGCGTCTTTGGCGACGTCGAAATAGGCTTCGCCTTGCACGAGGTTGATGTCGCGACGACCCGCTGTTAGACGTACTTCGACGCGGCTGTTGGTGTTGAGCTCGATACGTGAGCCATCGGCAAGATCGATACTCTTGAGTTGGCCCACAGCAGAGGCGTAATGTTGTACGTTATCGTCGTCGGCGGTGCGCAGCTGTTGATTGACAAAAAAGCCTAGCATCAAGGCGGAGGCGGCGACGGCGAGACCGAGGCGGCGGTTGCGTCGTGACCTTGCCGGCTGTTCGCTGCGCGCAGGCATAGAGGGGCCTGCATCATTACTGGCTGCCGTGGGTAGTGCCTCTGCGGGTGTCGACTGTCTGGGCTGTTCGTCTAAAAACTTGACCAGACCCATTGTCTGCCAGAGCGCTACGGTCTGGTCGTAGGCTGCCTGGTGCTGTTCGCTCTGCTGTAACCACAGGCTGAACTGCTGCAAGTCCTGCTCGCTGACCTGTTGTGATTGCAGGCGTGCGACCCAGGCCTCGGCGGCCTCAAGGTATTGCTCTGCAATCTGCTCGTTATCTTGCTTATCCATCTTTCTCTCTCGCCGATAGGGCGCGTTAGCGCGCTCTACCCATTAACACGGATGATGCCGCGAGTCCCTCAAATATAGTTAACAATAATCCTATGTTTGAGCATCAAGCTTGTTGGCGGACTTCTATTCCTAGTTTAGTGCTATGTAATTGTAACAGTTTTTGTCTGACAGTCACCCTATCCAATTTCTGTTACCGTTAGATTGCAGCCTGCCGGCAATGTTTGAGTGCTTGAATGATAAGCTTCTCGACGCTACTGACAGAAGTGTTCATCTCTTCGGCGATCTGTGCGTAGCTTAAGCCGGATTTTCGATGTAATAGGAAGGCTTGGCGGGCCTTGACTGACATGCCGTTCATTGCCTGCTCGACTCGTTGCAGTTGTTGTTGGGCGCTGATGAGTTGTTCTGGCGAGGTGTCGTGGTATTTACTCTCGTCATGCATCTCCGAGCTAATATATTTGTCGTGTACATCACGACGACGGATCTGATCGATAGCCATGTTGCCCGCCATGCGGTACATGAAGGCTTTGGCGTCATCGAGTTCGTTGGCGTGCTCTAGGTTGTGCAGCTTGAGAAAGGTTTCCTGGGCAACCTCGGCGGCGTCTTCGGCGTTATTGAGTTTGCGTGTCAAAAAACGTTCGAGAGCGGTGCCGTGTTGCTGAATCAGGTGTTCCAGCCACTTCATATTTGCTTTTGTCATCGAGCCGTGAGTTATAACCTTAGCTAGTTTAGGGGGAGCCAAAGAATTCTAGTTTCTTAAACGGTCCGGTTAGTCGAGTGAAATATAACACAATGGGCGCAATAATAGCGTATTGGCTGGGGTGCTGTCATCAGAGCGTAATGTTTGTCGATGCTTTGCAGTAATGAGAGCTGCTGTGGTTGCTGGCTAGCAAGTACTCGCCTTTGCCTTGAGTTCGTGTTTTTTCGCAGGACTTTGGCGGCTGAAAGCTTCGCTCTGTCTGTGTTTATCTTGAGGGGGGGGTGCGTTCAATCGTTGTAGTAGCAATACAACAATAAGGGATCTATGAACGATGAAGTCTAATTACCCCCCGATGATTTTTGCTATCGGCCTAGTCATCGCTGGACTGTTCTCAGCGGGTTGTCAGCTATTACCCGGGCAGAGTCACTCCGAGCGAGCGGCTGAGCAATTACACAGCCTTTTTGCCGACTATGATGCGGCGGAGCTTGAGTTGGATCCGTTAGCGGCGACGTTTCGTGGTGATAATAGCTTTAACGACCGTTTGGCGATCGACATCAGTGAGGAGTATGCGCGTAGCCATTATGAGCTGCAAAAAAAGTCGTTGGCCGCGCTGCTGGCGATTAATCCAGCGGTGCTTAGTGAGCAAGACCACACCAGCTATGCGCTGTTTCGTTACAAGATGAATATGTCGCTGCGGGAGTACGACGAGGGATTTGTTCAAGAGGAGCAAATGCTGCCTTTTAGTCAGTTTTTTAGCTTTCCCGGCATGATCGCGCAGTTAGGCAGTGGTGAGAGTGCTCAACCTTTTGACACGGTGAAAGATTATGACAACTGGCGGCAGCGTGCCGATCGTTTTCCAGTTTGGGTTGATCAGGCTATTGCTAATATGCGCCGTGGTATCGAGGTGGGTGTCGTGCAGCCACGCATTATCGTCGATAAGATGTTGCCGCAGCTGGCACCGTTTGTTGCTGGCGATGTCGACAAGAGCCTTTTCTATCAGCCTATTGTCAATATGCCCGAGACGTTTGCCGAGGCAGACCGGAAACGTTTAACAGTAGAGTACCGGCAGATGATCACCACGACGTTGCAGCCTACATATAAGAAGCTGTATGAGTTTGTGCGTGACGAGTATCGCCCAAACAGTCGAGAGAGTATTGGTTATTCCGCACTGCCTAACGGCGATGCCTGGTACCGTTTCCTGATTGCAGATTACACCACAACGGATATGACGGCGGAGCAGATTCATCAGCTGGGTAAGCGCGAGGTAAAACGCCTGTTTGCGGAGATGGAAAAAGTGAAGCAGCAGGTGGGTTTTGAGGGGGATATGCAGGCCTTCTTCCACTACGTGCGCACCGACCCGCAATTCTACTACCAGACACGAGAAGAGCTGCTCAATAGTTACAGAGACTTGAAGGCGGTGTTAGAGCCGAGATTAGAGGATCTGTTCGAGCATATCCCGAAGGCGGGCTATGAGGTGAAGCCCGTTGAGTCGTTCCAAGAAAAGTCGGCAGCAGCAGCGAGCTACATGTCGCCATCAGCTGACGGCTCGCGCCCCGGTGTTTTCTATGTGAATACTTACGATTTACCGTCGCGGCCCAACTTTGAGCGTGAAGCGTTGTCGTTGCATGAGGCTGAGCCCGGGCACCATTTTCAGATCAGTATCGCCATGGAGCAGGGTGAGCTGCCTGCCTTTCGCCGCTGGGGGCACTACACCGCCTATACCGAAGGCTGGGCGCTCTATGCGGAATCCTTGGGTGATGAGCTAGGATTATATACCGACCCTTATCAGTACTTCGGCTCGCTCTATCTGTCTATCTGGCGTGCTAACCGTTTGGTTGTAGATACCGGTATCCATCACTATGGCTGGACGCGTCAACAGGCGATCGACTGGATGATGACCTATGCGCCGGTGTCGAAGACCGATGCGGTGGCGGAAGTGGAACGCTATATTGTACTGCCCGGTCAGGCACTGTCTTATATGATCGGAGCGATGACCATTGAGCGTCTGCGTGACGAGGCGCAAGAGGCGCTGGGAGATAAGTTTGATATTCGTGCCTTCCACAGCCAGATATTGAACGATGGTGCTCTGCCGTTGCCGATGCTGGAGCATAAGGTTAGGCGTTGGGTTGAGCGACAGCGTTAATCGTGTGAGGTGTTGTGGTTTTATTGTGCCGTTTGCGCTCAAGGAGAGAGCGCATTTAGAGCTTTCTTACGGCTCGGTAATATTGTTTTTTTCGCTTTCTCTCTAGTCGATCTACAGTCTATGATGGCGTTGTGGATCGACGGCACCGATAAAATAAAACTTGAGGGGTCTGCCTGTTCGGTCGTGTTAAATAAGTAGCTAGGTGGGAATAGTTGTGCTTAAACAACAGTCACCGACAATAACAATTATTGATGAGTTATACCTTATGTTGTGGAAGACATTACCCTTACGGTTGCAGCGGCCTGGGCGGCTGCGGGCGCTGGTCGGACGATCTGCGCTGGCGTCACTGTTCAGCTTGGCGATACTTTTGGCCCCTTCTCAGGCAAGCGCTCAGGGCGCTGTCAATGAAAAGACACAAACACTGACATTGGCATTAACTTCAGAGCCCCCCTCGGCGAGTACGCTATTGGGAACGGATCAAGTGAGTTTTTGGCTGATCGATCATATAACCGAAGGGTTGATGGGCTACGACAAAAATAACGCATTGACTGGTGCTATCGCAAAGCGTTGGGAGTTGCGCGACGATGGCGCTACTTTCTGGTTGCGTAAAGACGCCAAGTGGAGCGATGGTAGCCCGGTGACGGCGCACGACTTCGTCTTCGCTTGGCGAGAGGTATTAAAGCCCGCGACGGCATCGGAATACGCCTTCATTCTCTATCCGATTAAGAATGCCGAGGCGGTGAACAAGGGTGAATTGAGCAGTGATCAGTTGGGTGTGCGTGCGGTGGGCGACTATCGCCTAGAGGTGACGTTTACTCAGCCCTGTGCTTACTTCCTCGACTTAACCGCTTTCATCAGTTATCGCCCGGTAAAAGAAGAGTTTTTTAAACAGTACGGCCGTGCTTACGCCTCAGACCCTGACAAGATGCTCTATAACGGCCCGTTCGTGTTAACCAAGTGGGTGCACGGCGCTTCACTCAATATGAAAAAGAACGAGCATTATTGGAATAAAGAGGTCGTAAAGCTACAGGAAATCGATGTCCCCTACATCACCTCCGATACCTCTGCGCTGTATAACTTATTTAAGGATGGTGAAATTGCCATGAAGGTGGTGCCCGGTATCGGTCCGGATACCATTAAGAAGGCGTTGGCTGATCACCTGCCGATGAGAAAGTTTAATGACGGCAGCAACTTTTATATGGAGTTTAATCATCGTCCAGATCGCCTGACCAGTAACCGCAATCTGCGTAAGGCGATACAGCTGGTGTTTGATCAGCAACTGTTTACTAATAAGGTCGTTGCGAGCCCAGGCAACAAGCCCTCTTACAGCCTGTTTCCCGACTGGGTTCGAGGCGCCGAACAGCCTCTTTATAAAGAATACCCGCCGAAGTTTCCTGCTAATGACGAAAAGCTCGCTCGTGAGTACTTGGAAAAGGCCAAGCAGGAACTGGGTTTAGAGCAGATTCCGCCGCTTATTTTGTTGTCGACAGATTCCCCTGGTGCTAATAAGCAATCAGAGTACGTGCAGAGCTTACTCAAGCGTACCTTGGGCTTGGATATTAAGATTGATAAACAGATCTTCAAGCAGCGTCTCGCCAAGATGGGCACCGGTGAGTTTGATCTGGTGGGCTCAGGTTGGGGGCCAGACTTTAATGATGCGATGACCTTCGCGGAGCTGTTTGCCTCCTGGAATAAGAATAATCGTGGACGCTACAGTAACCCAGAATATGACCGGTTGGTTAGATTGGCGCAGTCGACAACCGACCCAAAAACCCGCGCGCATGCCTTTGGTGAATTACAGCAGTTGTTGATCGACGACGCGGCGATCATTAATCAGTACCAGCGTGGCTATGTTTACCTGCAGAATACCCACCTCAGAGGTGTGGTGAGACGAATATTTGGCGGCGACCCGGTCTTTAAATACGCCTATATTGAAGAAGAGCAGGAGAAGTAGCCGATGCTGAAATATACACTGAAACGCCTGTTTTCAGGCCTCGTGACGATCTGGTTTATCGCCACGGTGACCTTCTTTGGCATGCATGCCGTACCCGGTGATCCGTTGATGGGAGATAAGGCCGTCAGCCCGGAAATACGCGCAAACCTTGAGGCGCGTTACGGCCTCGATAAGCCTTTGTTGAAGCAGTATCAGATCTTCCTGACCAATATGGCGCAGGGCGACTTTGGTATCTCTTTTACCCAGGAAAATCGCAAGGTTAACGATATTATCAAGGAGCATTTTTCTGTTTCTGCGATGCTAGGGCTGTTGGCGGTGATCTTTGCCACCATCGGTGGTGTGGTGTTTGGCGCTATCACTGCGCTGTATCGTAATCGTTGGCCGGATTATGTGACGATGTTTGTCGTGGTGCTCTGCGTCTCGGTGCCAAGTTTTGTCTTTGCCGCCTTTGGCCAGCTGGGCATCATGCATTTCAATGATTTGTTCGGGACTCGCATCCCTATTGCCGGTTGGGGAACAATTGGTCATATGATCGTGCCGTCGCTGGTGCTCGGTTTGGGCACGATGGCCTACTTAACCCGATTAATGCGCTCCTCGATGTTGGAGGTGACCGGGGCTGATTATATTCGTACTGCGCGAGCCAAGGGCTTGTCGATGCAGCGGATCTTCTGGCGTCATCAGTTACGTAATGCCATTTTGCCTGTCGTGACCGTACTAGGCCCCGCTATCGCCGCGATTACCACCGGTGGCTTCGTGGTTGAGCTGGTCTTTGCCATCCCAGGTCTTGGCCGCTACTTTGTACAGGCGGTACAGCAGCTCGATTACACCGTGATCATGGGGACGACAGTCTTCTATGGGGCCTTCTTGGTCTTGATGGTGATTCTGGTAGATATTCTCTACGGTTTTATTGATCCGCGCATACAGGTGGCAAAATAATGGCTTTTGTAAATAGTAGTAAAGATTTAACGGCCGCCGATTTTGCCCCGCTATTGCAACGCGATAGTGGCCACGAGGTGGTGCGTCCTTCACTGTCTTACTGGCAGGATGCCTGGCGTCGCTTGATCGCCAATCGCAGTGCGGCAGTGTCGTTGTGGGTTGTCATTGGCTTGATGGTGTTCACATTGGCAGGCCCTAGTCTGATAGGGGTTGACCCCTCGAGCCAAGACTTGAGTCAGATCTCCCGTGGACCTAGCTGGCAGCCTAAGGCCGAGCTGGTCAATGACACCGTTGCTTATACACCGGTGGTTGCCGTACCTAGAGGGTCGCCGCAACCCGGTGTTGCCCCCACCGGTTTTACATTGATCAAGCCCGCCAATACTGAGTCGATACAGCTGCAGTGGCAGCCTGTCGCCGGCAGTGAAGGCTATGCCATCTATCGTCACGAGTATCAGCCGCACGGACGCCATGATTTAGGTGTACCGTTAGCCGAGGTTGCAGGTGCTGAGAATGTCAGTTACCTCGATGGTTTGAAACTTGAGTCTATTCGTTACTACTACTCGGTAGTGGCGATCTTTGATGGTGTAGAAGCAGAGAAATACACCACGTTAGCGGTCGATGTTGAGCAGGCGATTACCTATGCAGATGCGGTGCGTTACGGTTTGATCGAGCCAGGCGATACCTCGGCCATCGGCACTGAAATTACGATGCACAGTCACTTGTTAGGCACGGATTATCTCGGGCGTGATATGTTGGTTCGGCTGATGGTAGGGGCGCAGACCTCACTCTTTATCGGCGTTATTTCTCCACTATTGTTTGTTGGTCTCGGCCTCGTCTACGGTGGTATCGCCGGCTATGTCGGTGGTAAAACGGATGAAGTGATGATGCGCTTCGTCGATTTCGTTATTGCCCTGCCATTCCTACTCTTCATGATTTTGTTCAAGGTCGGCTTTGGTATCGGCCCAGGTGAGAGCGGTATTATGCCGATGCTCATCGCCTTGGTTCTACTCAGTTGGCCGAGCACGGCGCGTCTGGTACGTGGCCAGGTACTACAGATTCGTGAGGAGCCCTATGTGCAGGCGGCGATGCTCATGGGCGCGCGCCCCAGCTACCTCATCTTCCGCCATATGTTGCCGAATGTGATGGGGGTATTATTGGTGTCGTTAACTTTTGCCATTCCCTCGGCGATTTTCACCGAGGCCTTCCTGTCATTCATCGGCATGGGCGTATCGCCACCAACACCTTCTTGGGGGTCGATGTGTAATGACGGTATGCGCACCATGCTGACCCACCCGCATGAGTTATTATTCCCAGCGGCGATAATTGGTATTACTGTGATGGCGTTTAACCTACTCGGTGACGGTCTGCGCGATGCCTTGGATGTTAAAATGAGAGGGCAAAAGTAATGAGCGAAGTCATTCTAGAGGTCGATAACTTACAAGTCGATTTTGCTACCCACGGCGGTACCGTGCATGCGGTACGCGGTGTGAGCTACCAGGTGGAAGCGGGCAAGACGCTTGCCGTGGTCGGCGAGTCCGGCAGTGGTAAGTCTGTCACCGTACAGGCCATTATGGGGCTGATTGAGACGCCACCGGGACGCATTGTCGGGGGCTCGGCCAAACTTTGTGGTCAGGAATTGATTGGCCTATCAACGGCAGAGCTGAACAAGCTGCGCGGCAACAAGATGGCGATGATCTTTCAGGATCCGATGACCAGCCTGAACCCCACGACCAAGGTCGGTGTGCAGATTGCCGAATCGCTGCGTGTACATCGTGGCATGGGTAAACAAGAGGCGTTGCAAGAGGCGATACGCCTGTTGGAGCGGACCCATATCCCCGAGGCAAAGCAGCGGGCCAATCAGTACCCGTTCGAGTTTTCCGGCGGTATGCTACAGCGAGTGATGATTGCGATGAGTCTGGCCTGTAAGCCGACGTTATTGATCGCCGACGAGCCGACGACGGCACTGGATGTCACTATTCAGAATCAGGTGTTGGAGCTGATGCGCGAGATTCAGCGTGATGAGGGGATGGCGATTGTATTGATCACCCATGACCTCGGTGTTGTGGCGCGCATGGCCGATGATGTGGCGGTGATGTATGCCGGACAGATCGTTGAGAGTGGTTCAGTGGACGATGTCTTCTATAAACCATCACACCCTTACACCGTTGGCCTGCAGCGTTCGATGCCGGCGATGGAGCAGAGCGATGATGTGCCGTTGATGGCGATCGAGGGCTCACCGCCAGACATGTTTAAACCGCCTGCCGGCTGTGGTTATTGTGCTCGCTGTCCACACGCGATGAGTGTCTGTGCCACGGACCTACCGCCGGTTTTCTCGGTGGCAGAGCGACATCAGTCACGCTGTTGGTTGCAGCATGAGAATGCCCCAGATAATGATTATAAGAGTGCCCAGCGAGACGAGACAGCGGTAGAGGTAGCGCCATGAATCAGCAAGCAGAAAAGTTAGCAACGACTGAGCAGCGAGAGGTCATCCTCGAGACCCGGGCGCTGGAGACACATTTTAATATCGGTGGCGGCCGCATGGTACATGCCGTCGATGGAATGGATATTGAGATCTATAAGGGTGAAGTCGTCGGCTTGGTCGGTGAGAGTGGTTCTGGTAAGTCGACTCTCGGTAAGACCCTCGTCGGTTTGACGCCTAAGACTGCCGGTGAGGCGCTATTCCAGGGGCAGATGCTGCCGGCAAAATATACCGGCAATGATTACAAGCGCTTCTCGCAACAGATACAGATGATCTTTCAGGATCCCTATACCTCTCTCAATCCGCGAATGACCATCTTCGATATCATTCGTGAGCCGCTGATGCTACAGGGTGAAGGGCGTAGAGATATTGCCAAGGATCGAGAGTTGGTCGCCAGCTGGCTGGAGAAGGTTGGTTTGAAGGCCGATCATATGTCGCGTTATCCACACGAGTTCTCCGGTGGACAGCGACAGCGTGTCGGTATCGCCAGAGCATTGATCGTTGAGCCTGAGTTTGTCGTCTGTGACGAGCCAATCTCTGCACTCGATGTGTCGGTGCAGGCACAGGTGGTGAATCTGTTGGGCGAGTTGAAAGACTCAATGGATCTCACCTTGCTGTTCATTGCCCACGACCTATCGATGGTTCGCTATATCTCCGATCGTATTATTGTCATGTACATGGGGGCGATGGTGGAAGAGGGACCGGCGGACGAGTTGTTCTTTAATCCGCAGCACCCGTATACCCAGTTGTTGGTGTCCTCGAATCCGGTGGCGGACCCGAAGCGTGAGCGCGAGTTTGAGCACGACGCTATTATCGGTGAGGTCAGTTCGCCGATTAACGTCAAGCCGGGCTGTCGTTTTGCCAAGCGTTGCCCGAAGGTGATGCCTCAGTGTGAGGATCAGACGCCAACGTTAGTGGCAGTGGATAATCGCCGCATTGCCTGTCACTTGTTTGACTGATCTATTACTTGAGTGAGTCGGATGCGTTTTATTTCTGATTGTCGAGTAAAACGCTGGCCGATCTAAGTAAAATATCGCTATGCTACGGCATCTCGAGCAATGCGATATAGGTAGACCATCATGCAAGACTTCAATTATAGCGTCGACGGCCAGCTCTTTAAGGGTAAGCTGGTACTGCCGGAAGAGAGTTACTCGAGGGGCGCGCCAGCGGTACTGGTGTTTCACGATTGGAGTGGCTGTAATAGCATGGCGACGGACTATGCGGCAGCTATCGCAGAACTTGGTTTTGCCGGTATCGCGGTAGATCTCTACGGTGACGGAAAAGTAGCAGACACTGAACAGGATAAACTCGCATTAATGCAGCCGCTTGTCGATGATCGTGCCCGCCTGCTGTCGATCAGCGAGGCGGCGATTAGCGCTGCCAAGGCGTTGAACTGTATCGATGCCGATAATATCGTTGCGATTGGCTTCTGTTTTGGAGGCATGACGGTGTTAGACGTGGCTCGCAGCGGCGCGACGCTACAGGGGGTGGCGAGTTTTCACGGCGCGCTCAACGCCAGTGCGGCGGTGCCGGCGACAGAGATCAAAGCTCCTATTTTAGTGCTACATGGTGATCGTGATACTCAGGTCCCCTTCGAAGATGTCGCCAGCTTACGGGATGAGCTGAATACAGTGAATGCTGATTGGCAGCTGACGGTCTACGCACAGGCTTATCACGCCTTTATGAACCCGGAGGCCGATGATGAGGAAAATGGATTCCTCTACAGTGAAGCGGTGGCGAGCAAGGCTTGGGAGGCGCTGCAGTTATTTTTACTCGATGCGTTTGTAACCAGCTGTGGCCCCGAGTGTGGACACGATCACCACATCCACTAACTCCCCATCGTTTTAATTTTATCGTTGTCGCCTGTTTGCGCGTGCTTGCAAGATATAGAAAAGCCCTCGACGGCAGTGCCGTGAGGGCTTTTTTACTGGCTAAAGTATATCTACTTGACGGCAAACTCTTTCGCAGTGGCATCCAAGGCACGGCCTAAGCGGTCGACGAGTAGGTCAATTTCGCCTCGATCACAGACCATTGGTGGCGCGGTGACCATGGCGTCGCCGACAGCGCGAACCATTAAGCCGTTGGCAATCGCTTGGTCACGACAGAAGGTGGCGGCCGCAGAGTTGTCGGCAATCTTAGCGCGGCTGTGTTTATCACCGACCAGCTCAAGGGCGGCGACCATGCCGCTGCCGCGTACCTCGCCGACACAGGGGTGGTCCTCAAATTGGCGCAACTGTTGCTGCAGATAGGGTGCGATGTCAGAGGCGGTACGCTCGATGATGCGCTGCTCCTTCATGATCGCCAGGGTGGCTATGCCGGCAGCGCAGCTGGCGGGGTGGCCGGAGTAGGTAAGGCCATGACCAAACTCGCCATCGCCACCGAGCAGCACGCTGGCGACCTTGTCGCCGACCATGACGCCGCCTAGCGGTTGATAACCGTTGGTGACCGCTTTGGCAAAGGTGATCAGGTCGGGTTTAAAGTTAAAGGTCTCACAGCCAAACCAAGCGCCGGTACGGCCGAAGCCACAGATTACCTCGTCACTGATCAGCAGGATATCGCGCTCGTCGCAGATCCGCTGGATCTCTGGCCAGTATGTCTCTGGGGGGACGATGACGCCACCGGCACCCTGAATGGGCTCGGCGATGAAGGCGGCGACATTTTCTTCGCCGAGCTCGTCGATTTTCTTTTCGAGTTGACGGGCGACTTGTAGGCCGAACTCGTTGCGATCGCTATCGCCACCCTCGGCATACCAGTGTGGTTGGTCAATATGATGGACATAGTCGATGCCACGAAACTGCTCGTGCATAAAGCTCATGCCGCCGAGGCTGGCGGCGGCGATGGTGGAGCCGTGATAGCCGTTGTGCCGGCTGATGATGAGCTTTTTCTGTGGTTGCTCGAGTAGGTCGTAGTAGCGGTGTACTAAACGGATGTTGGTGTCATTCGCCTCGGAACCAGAGTTGGTAAAGAAGACATGGTTGAAGCCGTCGGGGCTGATATCGACCAGTGCCTTAGCCATCTCTGCGGCGGGTTGGTTAGAGCAATTGAAGAAATTATTGTAGTAGGGCAGTTGCTGCAGCTGGCTATTAACGGCTTCGACAATGCGCTGTTGACTATAACCTAGATTGCAACACCAGAGACCAGACATGCCGTCGAGAATCTGTTGGCCGTCGTGATCGTATATATAGATATGCTCGGCGCGTGAGACGATGCGTCCGCCCTGTTTTTGATATTGCTTGAAGTCGGTGAACGGGTGCAGGTGATGAGCGCGGTCAAATTGTTGCAATTGAGCAGTGGTTACTTTGGTCATAAACGCGTTCCCGGACAAAGGGTGAATGAATTGTTGAGCATGTTGCCAGTTTGGCACAGCCCACAATGATAGTGTTTACCCCGATGGGGGTGTTTTGCACGGTGCGTGAGAGTGGGCGGCAGTAATTATTTTTACCCTTTAGGGGGAGTTACCTTTACGTTGGCGCTAGGTTAAGCTGATATAAAATAGAATAACAGGAGCTTGGTATGGCAGTTGATGGCGTGGCAGAGAGCAGTTGTAGTATCCAAGATTCGGCACTTTTAGCCCGGTTTTTGGAGAAAAATCCACAGGTTGATGTGTTTGAGGTTATTCTGGTCGATGTCAGCGGTGGTCTGCGGGGTAAGTGGGTCGAGCGCGCCAACATTGCCAAACTCTGTTGTGGTGGCCTCAAGCTGCCTCTGAGCACCTTACTCTTCGATATTTGGGGACGAGACCCTGAAGCCAGTGTCTTTGAACACGGCGATGAGGACGGTATTGCTGTGCCATCAATACGTTCCTTGTCGTTGGTGCCTTGGCTGAAGCGTCCGACAGCGCAACTGCTAATCTCGTTGCGCGACATTGATGGTGACGATTGTGACTACGACCCACGAACGATGCTGGCCTCACTATTAGAGCGCTTTAAACAGCAGGGTTTGACTCCGGTACTCGCCACTGAGATGGAGTTTTTTTTGCTGCAGCAAGAGCGTGATGGCGATGGTACGCCGCGTCATACCGAGGGCAATACTCGGCTACAGGGCATTCAAGCCGGGCAGACTTATGGTATCGATGCGATGCAGGAGATGGCGGATTTTATGCACGCCGTACGAGATGCCTGTGTCGAGCAGCAGCTACCCATTGATACCTTGATTAAAGAGGCCAGCCCCTCACAATACGAAATTAACCTTTACCATCAGCCCGATGCGCTTCTGGCTGCCGATCAGGCAGTGTTGTTACAGCGTGCGATTAAAGGTGTGGCGAGGGAGCATGGCTACAGTGCCAGTTTTATGGCCAAACCGTTTGGCGAGCAGGCAGGTAACGGTATGCATGTACACTGCAGCCTGCTAGATAAGCAGGGGAATAATGTCTTCGATGATGGCAGCGAGCAGGGCAGTGAGCTGCTGCGCCATGCGGTCGCGGGTTGCATGGCTGTGATGGAAGAGTCAATGTTGTTGTTTGCCCCTAATGTTAACTCGTATCGTCGCTTCCAGTGTGGC
Source organism: Sinobacterium caligoides (assembly GCF_003752585.1). Classification (NCBI taxonomy): domain Bacteria; kingdom Pseudomonadati; phylum Pseudomonadota; class Gammaproteobacteria; order Cellvibrionales; family Spongiibacteraceae; genus Sinobacterium; species Sinobacterium caligoides. Next base: position 581,821 of record NZ_RKHR01000004.1, on the reverse strand, counting down.
TCACACGCGCCGCTCGCACCGAGTTGGGGTTATGAGAACCGCACCTGCGCGTTGCGTATACCAGCGGGATCGACGAAAGCGATGCGTATTGAACATCGCGTTGGCGGAGCCGATGCGAACCCTTACTTATCGATCTGTGCGATCTTGGCCGGCATGCTCTACGGTATCGAGAATAAGTTGGCGTCGGCCGCGCCAATCGAGGGCAATGCCTACGATCAGTTAACGGCAACCCTGCCACGCTACCTTCCGGATGCCATTGAGCGCTTTGCTAACTCGAAAATTCTACCAAATTATCTCGGGACGAATTTTTATCGTCACTTTGCCGTCGTCAAACGCCAGGAGTTGGCGGAGTTTGATCGACAGGTGACGGCACTCGAATACGACAGTTACTTGTAGTTGCCGAGTTAGCCGTTATTGCCCTGTTTTAGCGTCGTGGCAGGGTGGTTAACAGGCGTTCGTTTGGGCAGCAGGCTTTAACGGGAGAATTTCGTAGAGAGGATCACCGAGGTCATCGTCCGCAGGACACCCTCGGTCTCGCTGATTCTGTCGATATCTTGGTCGAGAAGGGCGGTATTATCGGCGCAAAGCGTCGCGGCGTAGTCGTATTCACCGCTGATCGAGTGCAGGGCAACGACAGAGTGGATACCCCGCAGCTGGCTGCTCAGCTGCTTCATCATGCCTTGATCGACGGCAATGAGTACCAGTGCACGGACTTGCTGGGCGGTAATCTCGTCTTTCAATTTTACCGTATAGCTGGCGATAGCCTCTTTTTCTAAGCGTTGCATATGTTCTTTTACAGTGATGCGGCTGACCCCCAGCTGGCTGGCTAACTCGGTCACTGTCGCGCGACTATTCTGTTGCAATAAAACGAGTAAACGGCTGTTGATGCTCATGGCAGGCTCTTCCTGTTGTCTGCGTATTTGCTGAGTGTTGACACTGCTCGCCTGCTATAGCGGAGACAGCGTGTCATATTATTTATCGACGACCAGGTTGGTTCGAATGCTACTTATCAATATGTATGTATTTTTTATCTTTATGTAAAAAAATAACTATCATTATATACATTGTAGATATTCAATATTTATATGTCACTCCCTAGAATAATGAATATTAGCGGGATAAAAAATATTCATTAATAAAATAGATTCGCCCATCAGCAGCGAGTGGGTCGGGAGGACACATGGCAGAGAATTACGCGCACAGCGTGCAGCAAGTGGCAGCGAAGGGGGCAACATTACATACGTTCTCATCGCCACAGCGAGACAAGCTACAACAGTTACTGCCTAGCCTGCAGGCACATTATCAACAGCCTTTGGTCTTGATGAGTCGACAGATATTGGCGCGTCAGGTGGCTCGCTTTCAGGCTGCGCTGCCGACGATAGCCCCTCATTTTGCCGTTAAGGCGAATCCTCATCCCGATGTGTTGCGTTGCTTGATGGAGGCCGGAACGGGCTTTGAGGTGGCGTCGAAGGCAGAGCTGGATCAACTGCTGGCGATGGGCGTGCAGGCAAGCAAGGTGTTTTATAGTAACCCGGTCAAATCCCCACACTACATCGCCTATGCAGCAAGCATGGGGGTGGAGTGGTTTGCCCTCGATAGCGTTGAGGAATTGGAGAAAATTCATCGTATCGCACCGGCTGCCAAGCTTTATTTACGCATCTATACCTCGAATAAAGGTTCTTCTATTGAACTCTCTGCCAAGTTTGGTGCGAGCCGAGAAGATGTTAGTGCGGTGATCGCAAGAGCGGCAGCGCTGGGCGCTGACTTAGCAGGCGTGACCTTCCATGTTGGCTCGCAATGTTGCAACGTTGATAATTGGCGTTTAGGCATCGAAAGGTCAGCGGAGATATTTGGAGAGATGCACCGAGCAGGGCTCGAGCCACGACTACTCGACCTTGGTGGTGGCTATCCGGTGAGTATTGATCAGGCGGCGCCGAGCTTGGAGTTGATCGCTCAGGTGATTCACAGTGCCCTACAGCCGCTACTAGTAGAGTTTGGCAATATAACGGTGATCGCAGAGCCTGGCCGTTTTCTTGTCGCAGAAGCGGGGCTGTTTGTTTGTCAGGTAGTTGCGGCGAGTCGGCGAGATCAGCAGAATTGGCTCTATTTAGATGCCGGTTTCTATGGCGGACTCCTGGAAATTAAGGAGGGTTTGGAGTACCCGATTACCACGCTTGCCAGTGGCCCTGAGCAGAGCTGGGTGTTGGCTGGCCCCACCTGTGACTCTATCGATATTTGTAGTGATCAGTATAGGTTGCCTGCGAGCCTGCAAGCCGGTGATTGGGTGATGGTGGGGTGTGCAGGGGCCTATAGTAACGCCTGTGCGTGCGAGTTCAACGGCTTTCCGCTGCCAAAGGTGGTAATGGAATAGCATGCTGAGTTACGGTGTTTTTGCTAGTGGTTTGATGGGTTGGTGGTGTTGGCGATTAGCATTGCCTGCAGCTCGGGGGCCTCGGGTCTGGCGGGGTGTTCGGTCAATAGTTCATTAATTAGCATGAGTAGTTCGGCCTCATCGATGGGCTTCGAAACATAGCGATTCATACCGGCGGTGCGGCAGCGCTCACGCGTCTCAGTGAGTGCGCTGGCAGTGAGTGCGATGATAGGAACAGGGCTTAGCTGCAGCGATGACTCAATACGCCTGATCTCACGCGTGGTCTCATAGCCATCCTGCACGGGCATCAAACAATCCATTAATACCAGATCGTAAAACTGTCGACTGAGTATATCGAGTGCTTCTAGGCCATTGTTGGCAACATCAACGATGTAACCTTCATCCTCTAATAATGTACTTGCGACGAGCTGGTTGATGACGGTGTCCTCCACCAGTAGAAGGTGCAGTCGATCACTGCATTGGTTGTTGCCGCAGTTAAAACGTTCGGGGCTTTTCTCGGTCGGCGGTAGCCTAGTGTTCGGTTGGCAAACGGCCTGTTGTGCGGCGCTCTGCTGCAACTCCTGCATGACGAGGTGAGTGGGATCGATCAACGGGGAGAGGTTGATGTTGTGTGGGTTGAGGGTAGCGCCTGTTTTGGTTGCGTTAGCAATGACATCATTCACTGAGGCAAGCGTCATATTCACTTCGATGGTGAATGTTGAACCCGCCCCTTTGCGGCTGTCGACACGAATCTCCCCTTGCATTAAATGCGCGAGCTTTTGACAGATAGAAAGGCCAAGACCAGTACCGCCATAGTTACGCGTTGAGCTATTGTCGATTTGTGAGAAGGATTTAAAAAGCTGTTCTATAGCATCAGAGTCGATGCCGATGCCGGTATCGCTCACTTCGATAATGATGGTTTGCAGAGGTTGCTTGCTGTCTTCCAGGGGGCGGCCGCGAATTGAAAAATGAATACTGCCTTCGTCGGTGAATTTAATCGCATTGCTCAGCAGGTTGATCATCATTTGCCGAACTTTACCGATATCACCGAGCAGCTCTTGCGGGCAGTTATTGTCGAAGTGGTAGTTGAACTTTAAGCCTTTATCTTCGGCACTTGATAGCATTAAACGATAGACGCTGCGGCCGAGTTGCTGAAGATTAAAGGGGGCGTGTGATAACTCCATGCGCCCGGCCTCAATCTTGGAGATATCTAAGATATCGTTGAGCACCATCATTAAGCCATTGCCTGACTCGGCGAGCGTCGTGACGAAGCCCTTTTGTGTGTGGTCTAAGTTGGTTCGTAGCAATAACTTACTCATGCCCAGAATGCCATTCATCGGTGTGCGGATCTCGTGGCTCATGGTGGCTAAAAAGTTACTCTTTGCTCTGGAGGCTTGCTCTGCGGCTGTCTGTGCTTTGATCAAGCGCGCCTCGGTACGCTCATGTTCTGCAATCTCATCTTGCATGTGTTGCTCGGCTCGCTGTCGCAGGATCAGTTCGCCTGCCATGTTTTTATAGAGGTGAAAGTGATCGAATAGTAGCCCGAAGAGTGGAAGGGTAAAGGCGAAGGCTCTTAAAAAGTAGGCGGTGTTGTAATGCTTATCGAATAGTTCCCGACTGGCAAAGCTCATGTGCAGCTCCGCGAGCACTTGGGCCAGCATCGAGATGACTAAGGTCTGGACGAATATCGAGTGTTGCTTACGGTAGATCTGTGGCAATAGGTAAAGACCAGCAACAACGTAGAGTAGTAGAGGTAGTAAGGAAAAAAAACGTCTGCTATAACGTGACTCTATTAACCACTGAGTCACATTAGTACTGTGACTGGCAAGAAGATAGCCGATAATAATAGTGATGAAACAGAGGGTGCTGAATAATTGTCTGTTGTTTATTTTCTGCGTTGCTGTAGAACCGTTATTAAGTTGGCAGGAGAGTTTGTTGTGCAAAATAAGGGTGGCGGCAGTGATGAGAGCAACGGCACTGAAACTACGTTCTAGACTCCAAGATAGGGTGGCGACGGCGTGGTTGGGGAGTTGTTGCGAGGTTACTCTCTCACCGATAAATAAGTAGATGATGCTGAAACTAGCGGCTATTAATAGCGCGGCGGCGAGTAGAATGCTGTTTAGATCACGGATCAGCAAATAACGGTTAATGGCAATAATAGTAGTGAAAAGTGCAACAAGAAAAACCACCCAGAGTATCAGTATATATTGTTGAAAAAGGCCTGGGTGTGGCGTTGCGTGACTTTGATTGCTCAGCACAGGAATAAATTGCGAAGGAATAACGATATCAGTGATGGCTAGTAGGGTGGGGAGTAGGCAGGCAAGGATGAAGGCAGTAGTCAGCCATACTGGCAAGCTGTGATGAGGCGATTGAATGGAGCCTGTGGAGGGCATATTTCTGCAGTACCGGCTGTCGTTAGATATCTTTTTATTGTAGGTCATATCGTTCTGTCGGTATGAGTAAGCGAGACCGTTCATTGTGATGAGAAGGAGCGGCTTCAAACGGTTTGTCATATCGGTTAATCTTTAGCCATATATGAGCGATTATTGGAGGGGGCGATGCCTGCTATTGAAACGCGAAAGCTGAATGTCGGCGAGGCTGCTGCGCTACTGAAGGTTTTGTCGAACCCTCATCGATTACTTGCCGTCTATCTCTTGTTGTTCGATGAGTTGTCAGTAGGGGAGTTAAACAGACAGCTGCCTTTATCGCAGTCGGCGCTGTCGCAGCACCTAGCGATTTTGAGGGCGCACGACATTGTGACGACGAGAAGGGAAGCTCAGGTCGTGTATTACCGTCTTAGTAGGCCGGAGGTAAGGGAAATTATCATGTTACTGCAGACTATATAATGCTTTAACAGCTCGCGCTTTTAGTGTTTAGCTCCGAGGAGGGATAACCTTTTAGAGAGGGGGCGCGATCTGATGCAGGTTTGTGAAACTTGTCTCAGTGACTAGAGTAAAAAGTAGGCGCATTTGTGGGCGGCGTCATTGTCAGGGAGGTCAATGAAAATGCAGCTGAAAGTCGGCTCATGAGACGAAGAGAATTTGTTGGCGCTATGACGATGCTGGCGCTTTGCCCTTGGGTGTCTGCACGAGCAGAGAGAAAGGGGCTCTATCGATTAAGGGCGCCATTAACACAGCCGTTACAGGGTATTTACCCAGCGCTGTTTGAGGGTGAGTTGATTGTCTGTGGGGGGGGAGTCTCTTTAGAGTTACAGCCAGCCTCGAGCAACCACAGCTACATTTATAGTCTGCGTGAGGATAGTTGGCGTGTGGGGCCTGCGTTACCTTCGGCGTTGTCGCGTCCTTATCTAGTGAATTACCAACAGAAGTTACTCGCTATTGGTGGCTACCATGAAACCGAGGGGAGTGTTCGACAGGTTCTCAGCCTCGACAGCTTATCTGCTCGCTGGCAACGTTATCTAGAGCTACCAGAAGCGAGAGCGGCGTTTGCAGCGGCTGCGATCGATAGTCGACTCATCATTAGTGGTGGTAGAAAGTTGATGGTGAGTAATGTTGACTTGCTACCGCGCTATGTTAACGCGGCAGAAACATTTGTTTATTATGCCGGTTATTGGCATGCGGCTAGGCCGATGCCTACTCCAAGGAGCCACTGTGCAACCGTTGTGCTAGAGGGAAGAATGCATGTTATTGGTGGTCGGCAACAGGTGTTTTTAAAGGGTGAGGAGAGGTTGCGCAATCTCGTTGATCACGAGGTATACGACCCTGAGAGTGGACGCTGGTATCGCCTAGCGCCATTGCCTCAAACACATGCGGATTGTGCGGCAGCAGTGTATGGGGGGATGATTTATCTATTCGGTGGTGAGGGTGTTATTGCTCCTCGACGTGTTTCAAAAGAGGTTTGGCAGTACGACCCTAGCTTGAATCGTTGGCAGTCAATGCCGCCAATGCCTGTGCCGCGTCATGCTCTGGGCGCTGTCAGTATGGTTGATGGTATTCATCTTGTCGGCGGCAGTGAAAAGGCCGGTAGTGCAAAAGTCTCGACTCGGCATAGTGTCTATCACCCGGAGGGAAAGTAGCAAGCCAACGAGATGTATGAGAGCTGATAGTCTTGTGGTGAGCGGACTGGAGGGTTATACCGTGCCTCTGCTTATAAGTAGTTGCTCAAGGTATCACCACTCTTGTAATCCTTGACGCTCATGAGTGAGTCGATAAATAAATAAAACAGTTCAGATTGAGAGTTGATGTCGAGCTTGGCATAGCTTTTCTTGCGGTGCAGCTTGACGGTCTCTGTTGATATGCACAATAGTTCGGCAATTGATTTGGTGGAGTGGCCATGCATGAGCATATTAATGACCTGGCATTCGCGATCAGTCAAGACTGTGCGGCCGAAGCTGTCTAGGGCTGTTTGCAGTTGTAATCGTAGTGTTTCATCCGCCTTATTGGCGGAGGGGAGTGCGACGTTGCTATCAGGGCTGCCGTAGTGTTGCTGACAAAGTGTGACGATGGCTGGTTCAATGTCGCGCAGCGATTGCCGTTGGCTCTTGTTAAGTTTTGCCACATTGGCAGTGTGGCCCAGTGAAATGTTGATGAAGCCATTGGCAATGTCTATGAGGTAGCCGCACTCATCTTGCAAACCGGAAAGGCGATACCAGTTACGATAGTATTCACTATTTTTAAAGCCTTCGGGGGCGAGCTCTTTGAGGGTGAAAAAGCCTTTTTTCTCACTTTTCGTTGCCGCTAGATAAAAAGGATCGACTAAGAAGGCTCCCTGTTGAAATAACTGGAGTTTGCTCTCGCGTTCATCAGGCTGCATGAAGTAGTCAATCTTTGGCGCTTGATGACCGAGGTAGAGAATAAAGGTGAGGTCGTCTGCTTCTACCAGGCTTCGCAATAGTGATGCCAGCGCGGGTGCAAAGTGTTTACTCTGTATGGAGGGCAGTACGTTGCTAAGGTGCTGACTAAAATTGGCAAGGGTAGACATATACTGACTCGACACTCCATGATGATAGGCGCTCCAATAATAGTCATATCCCCCTCTATTTCAACATTAAGTCGTACAGCTTAGTGCGCATACATTATGCGATGTACCATTATGGCGCCACATGTGGCGCGTGAGCGAGCCAGTCGAGCAGTGCCTGGTTGGCTCGTGAGATGACACGGCCACGACGCTTGGCAATGGCCATTTGGATATGTATGGGGGGCTGAAACGGTATTCCAGCTAGGCTATCTTCTTGCTCTGCCATCATATTTAGCCCTACAGTTACTCCGATACCGCGCTTAACCATGCCTTTGATTAGGGGGAGAAAGTTAGTTTGTAGGCGAATATCCGGGCTGACCTTGTGGGTCGCACATGCTGCGTCAAGTAGCTTACGGATATAGTAGTCAGATTCGTAGATGACCATGGCGAGGTTGCTCAGTTGGGGGAGCTCTATGACCTGATGTTTTGCTAACGGATGGTCTAAGGCAACGCAGAGCTGTACCTCTTGCTCAATGAGCGGTTGTGTTTCAAGCCCTTCTTGCCCGTCTGTAATGGTGACTACGCCGAGCTCGATTTGGTCATCGAGAAGCATCTGTTCGATGTGCTGAGTGCCGTTCTGAGTAACAGAGGCGGTGAGGCCAGTATGAGTGAGCAGGAAGTCACCAAGCAGTTCAGGCAGCAAGTACGTAGCCACCATAGAGGGGCAGGCGATACGAACCTCCCCCCGTAATAGGTTAGCCATTTCTCCCACGCAATGATTAAGCTCTTTGACCTGTTGCAGAATGTCGCGAGCACGAGCCTGTGTGACAAGGCCTTCCTCTGTGAGGCGGATGCCACGATGAGCACGCTCGAGTAGAAGGGTACCAAGCTCCTCCTCTAGCTTTCTGATGGCAATACTGACTGCCGGTTGTGCCATGTGCAGCTGTTTGGCGGCAGCACTAAAGCTGAGCTGCTCGGCGACAACAAGAAAAATCTGTAGCTTTCGAAGGTCCATTGAAGCCCTTTGGCCGTATTCTATGAGCTCGTTTAGTGGTTTAAATTGGCAATGTTATCGTTGTTGCTTGCAAATTAAGGGGTTACTGAATAGAGGGTACTTGGCCTATTCGAGAATTACTGTATCATTTCAGCCTAATTTAACCTAAGTTTGTTGTCCTATATTATTACCTGTAATGAAAAGAGAGCCGCTTTATGCAACCTATCAAGAAAGCCATTTTTCCAGTGGCGGGTATGGGGACACGGTTTCTGCCTGCAACAAAAGCATGTCCGAAGGAGATGTTGGCGGTGGTCGATAAGCCTTTGATCCAATATGCCGTGGAAGAGGCTGTGGCGGCGGGTATTACTGATTTAGTCTTTGTCACTTCATCGACGAAACGTGCAATTGAGGATCACTTCGATAAGAACTTTGAGCTCGAGTATAAGCTTAATGAGTCAGGTAAACAGGAACTTCTTGAGTTGGTTAAGGGGATTATCCCCTCGCATGTGAATTGTTATTATGTGCGTCAGCCTGAAGCCTTAGGTTTGGGGCATGCAGTACTATGTGCTAAGGATATTATTGGTGATGAGGCTGTCGCGATCTTACTGGCAGACGACATGATTTATAGCCCAAAAGAGCCTGCTTTAAACGTTATGGTCGAAATGGCGGCTTCTGGCGCCTCTGTGGTCGCTATCGAAGAAGTCCCGATGGAACGGGTGAATAAGTATGGTGTTATTGACCCTGTGCAGCAGAGTGACACTGTCTACAAACTGAAAGGTGTTATAGAGAAACCGGCGATTAAAGATGCCCCTTCTAACCTCAGCATCGTGGGGCGATATGTCCTGCAGCCGAGAATATTTGAGTTGCTAAAATCGACGCCTAGAGGGGCAGGTGGTGAAATCCAACTAACCGATGCGATTGCTGAACTGCTTAATGAACAAGATGTGCTAGGTTATAAGTTTGATGGCACTCGCTACGATTGCGGCAGTAAGCTAGGGCATATGAAAGCTAATATTGAGTATGGGCTACGCCATAGTGAGATTGGTAGCGCGCTTGAGGTTTATTTGAAGGAGCTGTCACAATAAACGAGTGCCGTTATAGTTTGGGGGGATAAGGTATATGAGGTTTGTGGATGCTTAATGTGGAACAGGGACTCCCCTTTAGTGCTTTAGATGAAGGTCTGCTGCAGGAAGTCAGACGTTGGAAGAGTTATCACTTGAGCGAGGTCTTTGCTCAGGACCAACAACGCCAGGCGCGCTTCTCTTTCCAATATAGGCAGCTAAAACTCGATCTCTCGGGGCAATGTATCGATGAGTCGGTATTAGAGCAATTACAGCAAGTCGCCGCGGAAGCCGACCTTTCCGGCGCGATCGAATCGTTGTTCTCTGGTAAGAAAGTGAATAACACGGAGCAGCGGGAGGCCCTTCACATGGCCTTACGGGCGCCCTTAGACACTGCTTTGCCTATTCCTCAGGAGTATATCCGACAAGCCAAGCTTGAGCAGGCTCGCATGAAAGAGTTCTGTCAGCAGTTTCAGTCTGAGGACTATTGTAATCATCGTGGAGAAGGTTTCGCAGACGTTGTTTTGGTAGGCATTGGTGGTTCATATCTTGGCCCTAAGCTTTGTTATGAGGCACTCAAACCTTATCATCATGGCTCGATTAAACTGCACTTCTTAGCGAATCTTGACCCCTGTGAGTTCTATGATTTGACCGATGGGCTCGCCCCGGAGAGGACGCTTGTCGTCGTGGCCTCGAAGACTTTTACGACGCTTGAAACCATGAAGAACGCGACAGCCTTAAGGGCGTGGCTAGTCGAGGGTGGAGTGACTGAGGAGACCCTTAGTAGACATTTGGTCGCGGTGACAGCGGACAAACAAAAAGCACGTGATTTTGGCGTTGTAGATGAACATATCTTTTCTTTGTGGGACTGGGTTGGTGGACGCTTTTCATTGTGGTCTGCTATCGGCTTGCCGTTGATGCTGGCAACCTCAAGCGAGGTTTTTGATGCCTTGTTAGCGGGTGCCTACAGTATGGATGAGCACTTTTACGAGGCGCCACACGCGGAAAATATGCCGGTACTATTGGCCCTTGTCGATATTTGGAATATTAATTATCGTGGTATGACGACGCGAGCCGTCGTGCCCTATAGCCACCGCCTGGGGGCTTTCAGTGAATACTTGAAACAGTTGGAGATGGAGTCTAACGGTAAGTCAGTCGACCGCAATGGTCGCCCGGTGAATTATCAAACAGCCTGTAGTGTTTGGGGTGGGGTTGGCACGCTCGGTCAACATGCCTTTTTTCAGTTATTGCATCAGGGTACACAAGAGATGCCAATTGAGTTTGTGTGCATCGAGCAAGCAGAGCGGGAGTTGTATGATCATCATCAGTGGTTAAATGCTAACTTGAAAGGGCAGATGACTGCACTGCGCGTGGGAACTTTTCAGCAGCGTGATATTGAAGGGTATGGGGAAGTGGCGGGCTCGAAGGCGGCAAGCTTGATTACACTCGAGGAGCTGACGCCGGAGGCGCTTGGGGCGCTTATCGCGCTCTATGAGCATAAGGTTTATGCTCAGGCGGTCATTTGGCACATTAACCCCTTTGATCAATACGGAGTAGAGCTCGGTAAGAGCCTGGCCAATAGTGAGTTTTAATCACTGTTCTTACTTATAATGGCATATTTATCGTCCCCGGTGAGTTGTCGCATGCTTTGTGGCAGAGGTGAAACTTTAGTCACAGTGTCAACATTCGATTAAGTTGGTGGATCTTTCAGTGTTAGCATGTGCTTTTCTGTCTCGGCATTGCCCTGAAGAAGTCACTAGCTTAGGTCTTTCTTGTGTTACAACGTTGTTTTTCCCGAGGTTATTTTTTCTTTGTTGCGTTATTGCTCATGCTCTGGGGGCTTTTTAGCCCAGAACCGTTGCTAGGCTCTCTGCGTCACCTTGATAAATATCAGCACGTTATTGCATTCGCAACAGTCTCTCTACTTGGAGGGAGTCTTATTCCTGCCCGACGTAGGCTTGTCTACTGGCTGCTGTGGTTGCTACTCGCCATATTACTGGAATATATGCAGGGGATATTGTTGCCACATCGGCGCTTTGATTCTTATGACGTTTTAGCTAATCTTGCCGGTGTTTGTGTCGGGGGCTTACTGTGCTGGGTGTCAACGGTTTGGAGCCGGCGACAAGGGGGAGAGGCAATAGGTGGAGATAAAGTTGGTATATAAAAAATATATGATTTTTTAATAAAATATATATTTTATCAATCCAAGGCTGTTTGCTACCTTATCGATAGGATAAGTCTTATCGATAAGGTAGCAATGATGACAACAGCAACAGCAACAGCAACAGCAAGAAAATGGGCTAAGTTAGATTGGCAGGATCCTTTTTTACTCGAGCAACAGCTGACGGATGAGCAGCGCATGGTACGTGATACTGCCAGGCAATACGCACAGAATAAATTAGCCCCTAGAGTTCGCCAAGCCTATCGAGATGAGCAGACAGACCCAGTACTGTTTCGGGAGATGGGCGAGATGGGGCTGTTGGGCGCGACTATCGAGGGCTATGGCTGTCCCGGCATCGATTATATCAGTTATGGTTTAGCGGCCCGTGAAATCGAGCGTGTTGACTCCGGTTACCGTTCGATGATGAGCGTGCAATCCTCATTGGTGATGTACCCTATTTATGCTTACGGTAGTGAGCATCAACGCCAGAAATATCTGCCAAAGTTGGCGAGTGGTGAGTGGATTGGCTGCTTTGGTTTAACCGAGCCCGATCATGGATCTGACCCTGGAGGCATGATAACGCGAGCACGCAGCGTTGAGGGAGGCTACTGTCTTAGCGGCGCTAAAATGTGGATTACTAATAGCCCGATTGCCGAGGTACTGGTGGTGTGGGCGAAGACTGATGACGGGGCGATACGAGGCTTTATTCTAGAGCGTGGCATGGAGGGATTATCGACACCTAAAATCTTAGGTAAGCAGGCGCTACGCTCCTCGGTAACCGGTGAGATTGTGCTGGACGAGGTATTCGTTTCGGATGAGCACTTGCTGCCTAATGTCTCTGGCCTAAAGGGGCCATTTGGCTGTTTGAATAACGCTCGCTACGGTATTGCCTGGGGAGCACTGGGAGCAGCTGAAGACTGCTGGCACACGGCGAGACAGTATACTCTAGACCGCCAACAGTTTGGCCGGCCGCTTGCTGCGACACAGTTGGTACAGTTGAAGTTGGCTGATATGCAGACAGAGATTGCCATTGCGTTACAGTCTTGTCATCGTGCTGGAGAGTTGATGAATAATGGCAACATCTCCCCCGAGCTGATCTCTATGATAAAACGTAATTCTTGTGGCAAGTCGCTAGATATCGCGCGCGTCGCACGGGATATGCTGGGGGGGAATGGTATCTCCGATGAGTACCCAGTCATGCGCCACATGAATAACCTTGAGGTGGTTAACACTTATGAGGGCACCCATGACATACACGGCTTGATACTTGGTCGTAGCCAGACAGATATTGCCGCATTTTAGCGCTTTGATTTGAGGGCGCGAGATGAGTAGAAGGAGGCTGTGATGATGCCAATGAGTGGAGTGAAGGTACTGGATTTATCCCGGGTCTTGGCGGGGCCTTGGGCAGGACAAATTTTAGCCGACCTTGGTGCCGAGGTGATTAAGGTCGAGCGCCCCCTTTCCGGTGATGATACCCGGCACTGGGGACCTCCCTATCTAGCCAATGATGCGGGGCAGGAGACAGAGCAATCGGCCTATTATTTATGCGCCAATCGCGGTAAACAGTCGGTCTGTATCGATATGACGACACCAGAGGGACAGGCGCAGATTCGTCAGTTAGCTGCCGACAGTGATGTGCTTATTGAGAATTTTAAAGTGGGTGGTGCGGCAAAGTACGGATTAGATTATCAGAGTCTTGCAAAAATAAACCCTCGGCTTGTTTATTGCTCAATAACAGGCTTCGGGCAGACCGGCCCCTATGCTGATCGGCCAGGTTATGACTTCCTCGTTCAGGCGATGGGCGGCTTAATGAGTGTGACCGGTGAGCCTGATGCTAGCGGTGAACAAGTGGGCGGCGGACCACAGAAAGCCGGTGTGGCGCTGACCGATATAATGACTGGCTTATATGCCACGATTGGTATTCAAGCGGCACTGTCAGAAAGGCTTCACTCGGGGCAAGGGCAGCAAGTGGACTTGGCCTTACTTGATGTCACCGTGGCGACACTGGCTAACCAGGCGAGCAACTATCTAGTGGGGGGCCAAATTCCTCAGCGCTTAGGTAATGCGCACCCTAATATCGTCCCTTATCAGAGTTTCGTCGTTGCCGATGGTCATTGCATTGTGGCTGTAGGTAATGATCAGCAGTTTGCTCGCTTCGTCGATGTACTAGGTCTGCCTGAGCTCGCTGAGGAAGAGTGTTATCGTAGTAATGTTCAGCGTGTGCTTAACCGTGATCGTTTGATTCCGAAATTACAGCGAGCGATGTTAGAGCGGCCTCGAGATGAGTGGTTGGCTTTATTTGAGCAGGTGCAAGTACCGGCCGGCCCTATTAATAACATTGATGAGGTGTTTGAAAACCCGCAGATAAAGGCAAGGGAAATGGTCGTTGAGATGGAGCACCCGGAGAGCAGCGCGTTAAAACTGGTTGCCAACCCAATTAAATTCTCTCGAACGCCGATTCGATATTCCCGGCCACCGCCACGCCTAGGTGAACATAGCGATACGGTGCTGTCAGCACTATCATCAATAAATAAAACTCAGTCTTGAGCGCTGTTGATAGAGGATAATAATATGAGTCAGCCAATTAGTGACGCTTTTTGGATGCCGTTTACGGCGAACCGAGATTTTAAACAAGCCCCGAGGATGATTAAGTCTGCGTCGGGAATGATGCTGACGACGAATGACGGTCGGGAGGTGATCGATGCTACGGCGGGTTTGTGGTGCGTCAACGCAGGGCATGGCCGCCGGGAAATTGCCGATGCGGTTCACGAGCAACTGATGACGCTCGATTACTCTTCGATCTTTAACTTTGCCCATGACCTAGGTTTTGCCTATGCCGAGCGTTTGGTTGAACACACCCCGACGGGGTTAGATCATGTGTTCTTTGCCAATTCAGGCAGTGAGGCGGTAGATACAGCGCTCAAAATCGCGATGCAATACTGGAATGCGAGGGGGGAAGGCCAGCGTAAACGCTTTATCTCGAGACAGAAAGGTTATCATGGTGTTAATTTTGGTGGTGTCGCGATGAGCGGCCTCACCAATAATCACCAGCCCTTTGGCCAGTGGTTGATGGTAGATCACTTGCGGCACACTCTCGATATTGAACGCAACGCCTTTAGTCAAGGGCTGCCCCGCTACGGCGCGGAGTGGGCCGATGAGCTAGAGGAGCTGCTTGAGTTTCATGGCGCAGAGACGGTGGCTGCGGTCATTATAGAGCCTATTGTCGGTGCCGGAGGTGTTATCCCGCCACCGGAGGGCTACTTAGCGAAAATAAGAGCTATTTGTGATAAGTACTCCGTTTTATTGATTTTCGATGAAGTGATAACTGGCTGGGGGCGGGCCGGCAGTGCTTTTGCGGCAGTTGAATTCGGTGTCACGCCCGATATGATAACGTCGGCTAAGGGGATAACGAATGCATCCGTACCGCTCTCTGCGGTATTTGTTAATGATGAAATCTATCAGCGCTGTATGCAGGGCGCTAAATCTGCAGTGGAGCTTTATCACGGTTATACCTATTCCTGCCATCCAGTGGCTTGTGCGGCGGGTATGGCGACTCTAGATATCTATGAGAAAGAGGGGTTGCTAACTCGAGCTTCGGAACCTGGCGGTATTGGTGAGTATTGGCAGCGGGCGCTTCACAGCCTGGCAGATATAGAGCAGGTCATTGATGTAAGAAATTACGGTTTAATGGGGGCTATTCAACTGCGCGGTGATGGCACCAAAGGGGGGCAGGTAATGCAGCAGCTTTGGGAGTCGGGGGTGATGGTGCGAGGGTTGGGCGACAGTATCGCCATGTCGCCGCCATTAATCGTAGAAGAGCCCCATATCGACCTGATTGTGAAAAAAGTTCGAAAGGTTTTACATGAGTCTCTGTAGGTGAAAGCTGCTTGAAGCCGCATTCTAGAGCGGCTTTTCCTTAAGGAAAAACTCCAAACTCCGTCTAGGTGATCGTTAGACTAGGCGTCTAGGTAATTTTCCCGATTATATTATGACAGTTTAGTCATTAATATAGCTGCACTGCTTAGCAATAGTAGATGTCTTTAAAAATATAATCACAGCTGAATTATGGAGTAAATATATGTATTTTGTATCTACCGATCAGACTCTTACCCCCGTCACACGCGTATTCCGTAGCGCAATGGAGCAGCATCGTTTTTATAATCATTTATGCTCACTAGGTATCTCTTGTTTTGAGTGGGCGCGCAGCTAATTTACTAAATTATATTCCTCAATTTACTGAGTAATAATTTAATCTGACTGTGCAGTATAGTCGTTTTTAATTTTATGATATGAACCAGCCTTGTGCTGGTTTTTGTTTTTATGCAGCTAGTTTAATAGTGGGTTGTAATTCTTGTTTGTCGTAAATGTAATTTACCCTAAGATGGCTAAATTATTTTTATTGCCCTGGAAGGGCGGGATTATTAAAAGTAAAAACGACATATTATATAGATAATATGCCGCTTTATTCAGGGAGGGTAGTTAGGCGGTAGCTGTCTCAGTTTCGTCTGTCTTCTCTGCTAATGCCGCATCGTTTGTAATCCCTGACATGTGTTTGGCTGCTAGCCAGCCATAGGTCATGGCAGGGCCGAGGGTTGAACCGGGGCCAGGATAGGTGGGTAAGATTGCCGCGGCACAGTTACCGCAGGCATAAAGCCCCTCGATATTACTTCCATCGGCGCGAAGAACCTGGGCGTTACTGTTAATTTGTAATCCACCATGGGTGCCGAAATCACCTGGGTCGATACGAATCGCATAGAACGGGCCTTCATCGATCGGGGCAAGGCAGGGATTTGGGGTTACCGCAGCATCACCATAATACTGATCATAAGCGGTGTCGCCCCGACCAAATTCGCGATCTTTGCCTGTGATCGAGTCTTGGTTCAGGTTCGCGACTGTTGTGCCCAAGTTAGTTTTGTCGATTCCCAATTTATCAGCGAGCTCACCAATGCTATCGGCGATGGCCATAAAGCCGTTCTCAAAATAACTTTCAGGGAGTTTACTGTCTGGACGTAGACCTTTGGTTAATAGTGGGCCCACGACATATTCCTTGCGAAATCGACTATCGAAAATCATGTAGGCGGGAACTTGCGCAGTGTCGTCGGAATGTTTTTCAAAGAGCTCGCGTTGATAGGCCATGTAGTTTTGCGACTCGTTGGCGATGCGCTCCCCGCGCATGTTAACGACACATGATCCCGGCATTGATTTCTCGATAATGGCTAAGCGAGGGGAAGGTTCGTCTGGTGCCGATATCGTCGTACACCACCAAGCAGAATTCATCAGGCGGGTGTCTGCACCTACCTTCATGCCTGCTTGGTGTGCGTCACCAGTATTGCTTTTGACACCACCGGACCACGCAGTATTGGTAGGTTTTGGCAGGTATTGATCACGCATCTGTTGGTTGTGCTCGAAGCCGCCGGCGGCGAGTACGACGCCGTTTTTGGCATGAATTCGGAAGGGTTTGCCATCCTTTTCTGCAATGACACCAACGATTTTACCCTCTTCCTCAATTAACTCCTGCATTGGCGTGTTGAGCCAAATTGGGATGTTACGATCTTTCAGGGAAAGGAAAAGCCGGGCGACACCGGCGCTGCCGCAGGTAATACGGCGTGAGTGTTTGTGCTTAAATAACCAGCCGAAGTCGGTGAGGTAGCGAGCAAACAGTTTCATCGTGAGGGCGATCCAGCCCTTGGCGCGAGTCATTAATATCTGTGCTTCTTCCTGAGTCATGCCGATGCGGTCCATCATATAGATCATGTGATGGGTGTCGACAAGGTCGTGCATATCTTCGCCAAGATCTGACTTATTAATGGGCTGAGGCTCTAGGGAGCGATGACCGTCTCGGGCTCCGGGGCTCTGCATGTAGTAGTCAGGGTAGTGGCCAAGCGAGATATAGTCGATGTGTGAGCTGCGTTCACTGAGGAATTTGAGCATCTTTGGGGCGTTCTGTAGATAATTATCGACCAGCTGCCAGGGTACCTCATCTGCAGGAATAGTATCTTTTAGGTAGGCGCGGGCGTCCTCTAAGCTATCGCTAGCACCTGCAGCCTTGGAAAAGTGGCTGTTGGGAATCCAGATGCCGCCGCCAGAGACGGAGCTGGTGCCGCCAAATTTAGCGGCTTTTTCGAGTAAAAGGACGTTTTGTAAGCCCATCTCGTAGGCACTGAGTGCGGCAGTCATGGCACCATTGCCAGTACCGACGACTAATACATCAACTTCATGATCCCATGACATTATTATTTTCTCCTGAATGATGCTGCTTTTTATTAATCGAGTTGTGCTGATCAATCATCTTATGGCTAGACATTCTAACAACTGTTAGCGATGATTACTTGTGCGAAATAGCACAATGACTGTGCACATATGCTCCGCTCATGTGGTGATAAAAATATGAATTGGGATTTGATTAGGGTGTTTCTCGCGGTTGTTCGTAATGGCTCCGCGACGGGGGCGGCGAAGACCCTCGATGTGAATCATGCGACAGTAATCAGGCGTATTAAGCAGCTTGAGCTGAACTTGTCGGTGCGTCTTTTTGACCACTTACAGAGCGGTTACAGGGTGACGGAGGCTGCGCAGATGCTCGTGCCAGAGGCTGAGGCGATGGAGGCGGCAGCGTTAAGTTTTTCTCGTGTAGCACAGAGTCGTGTGGATGTCGCGGCAGGGGTATTAAAGGTTTCTATGCCTGAAAGCGCCTTTATTGATATGAGCCTCGCTTTAAAAGGTTTCCGAGAGACTTATCCCCAGGTCCTTTTGCAGCTGTTATCGACCCCAAGAATTACTAACATGGCCAGGCTAGAGGCTGATGTCGTCATGCGCCTGACTAACGAACCGCCGGAGTTATTGGTTGGTAAGTGTGTTCGTGACGTCGGTTTTGGCGCTTATGCGCATGTCGATTATAAGCGGCACTGGCTTGCCTCGAAGGGGGAGGGGGCTGCGAGCTGTGAGTGGGTTTTATGGAGCGGTAGCGATGCCAGCCCGAAACCAGAGGTTAATCAACCGGTTAATTTATTACGTCGTGTGGTGCCAGACCTTAAAGTTACGCTGAGCAGTAATAGCATGGCGGAGGTGTTGGCGATGTTGCGCACTGGGGCTGGTGTCGGTCTGCTCTCGCATCAGACGGCGAGAGAATATGAGGAGTTAGTGCTAATGCCTTTTGATAGCCTGGTGGCGGAGGCGAGACTTGAGCGGGCAGGCTTATGGTTGTTAACGCATCGTGATCTTCGCCACTCTGAACGGGTCAACGCTTTCATGCGTTATATGGCGGAAGCCTTAGGTGATACGGTGTGATTTTGCTTGTTGCCTGATAGGCAGTATTACCGATGTTGTGCTTTCTGTTTGCTGCTATGTTTAGGAGGTGCCGTGCTTGTGATAAGTGAAATGGATTGTTTTCTATTTAATCATGCAGTATTTAAGGAGAGTCGTGTGAAGATTAAACATGCTTTTAACCCGGTTATAATCGCCACTTTATTCATCGCAGTAGTGTTGTCTGGCTGTAGTTCGACCCCGAAAATCCCCGATTCTGTATACCTGTTTGATAATTTAGAGCAGGTGAAAAGTGTTAATAACTTTCGTCTAGATGGCTGGGTTAAAATTGACAATCGATCGCTTATCGTACGTTCTTCTCCAAGTAAGTCCTACCTTATGGTACTGGCTTATCCGAACCCCGATTTGCGCTTTAATGATGCGCTTATGATTAGCTCTACGGCGGGAAGTGTTAACGCTAACTTTGATACTGTATCGGTCGTCAGCAAGAGTGCCACAAATATCCCCGTGCCCATATCGGCGATTTATAAAATCAGTAGTCGTGACGAGGAGAAAGCGGTGAAGGCAGAGATTGAAAACAGGACAAAGCTTTTTCAGCAGCAGTTAGCCCCCGCTAATTAGGCGACCGAAAACTTATCTATGCCCTTAGATTACTAGGTTGCTAGGGGCATATTTTTCTCGCTTAGTTAAATTAACTTTATGTATAATTCTCTATCCTCAGCTGCATGTATCTGGCATAGCGCTTAAGCTTCCTGTTATTCTCTTCTCATAAAAAATGATTATCTTTCGCCCAAAAGAATGGCGTTGGTTGTCGCTTTAACTGTTAGGTTAGTCATAATAATTATAGAGAAATGACGATGAAACCAGGACGAATAAAACCTCCTATGGGGCATGATAACGCATGGTGGTGGCAGCAGGCTGCCGAAGATAAGCTTGCAATACAGCGTTGTAGTGGCTGTCAGGTGTTGCGTCATCCGCCTAGGCCTATGTGTGATCGATGTCGCTCTATGGAGTGGGATTTTATTATTGCCAAAGGTGAGGCTAAGGTCATTAGCTTTACTGTCTTACATCACCCCAAGTTCCCTGGTTATAGTTACCCCTTGCCTATCGTGTTAGCTGAGCTGGCTGAGGGGACGCGTTATATTGCCGAGCTTATCGACTGTGATGTTGAGCGTATTACCAGAGGGATGAGGCTGCAAGTAACAACGCAGACGGATGATGATGGGTTTAAGATACCGGTTTTTCGACCGGCAACTGGGAGCGAATAACGGTGGCGATAACACTACATAATGAGGCGGCAATCGTCGGTATTGGCCAGACGGCGTTCAGTAAAAACTCCGGTGTTTCTGAGCTGGCACTGGCAGCCGAGGCAGTAAAAAACTGCCTCGATGACGCGGGTTTAGATCCTGTTGAGGTGGATGGGCTTTCTACCTTTACTCTTGATTCTACCGATGAGGTAGAGCTCGCGCGCGCGGTTGGTCTTGGTGATTTGCACATGTTTGCAAAAATTAATTACGGTGGTGGCGCTGCGGTGGGCTTGATTCAGCAAGCTGCAATGGCTGTGGCGACCGGAGTTTGCAAATATGTTGTGGTGTGGCGAGCGATGAATGGCCGCTCAGGTCAACGCATGGGCCAAGGGGTATCGGGAGAGATTATCAGTAGTGATTTGATTCACTGGTCATGGTACATGTCCCACGGCATGCTCACGCCTGCATCATGGGTGGCACTGATTGCCAGTAACTATATGGCGGAGTATGGTGCTGGTAGTGAGCACTTGGCCGAAATAGCGATAGCACAACGTAACTACGCATTAAATAATCCTGTAGCAGCAGGCTTTGGTAAGCCGTTGACGATGGATGATTATATGAACGCTAAGATGATCTCCGAACCTCTGCGCTTATACGATTGCTGTCAGGAGACAGACGGTGGTGTCGCCCTGTTAATTACCACGCCGGAGCGTGCTCGAGACTTACGGCAGAAGCCGGCGATTGTTCGTGCGGTGACGCAGGCTTCGACACGGGGGCAGGAACAGATGACGAGCTTTTATCGCGATGATCTAAATTCCCTGCCGGAGATGGAGTTAGCAGCGCGCCGAGTCTATGAAATGTCTGGTCTCAGTGCCGATGATATCGATGCGAGTTGTCTTTATGATGCGTTTACGCCTGAAGTATTAATGCAGTTAGAGTCTTTTGGTTTTTGTGGCCGTGGTGAGGCGAAAGACTTTGTACAAGAGGGAGCATTGCGTATAGATGGTAGGTTACCTAACAATACCCATGGGGGATTGTTATCGGAGGCGTATATTCACGGCGTGAATAATATAGCGGAGGGTGTAAGGCTAATCCGCGGTACATCGACAAGTCAGCCCCCGAAGCCTATTAATCATGCGCTTGTCTCTAGCGGCGTTGGGGTGCCAACAGGGGCTTTAATCTTGGGTGCTGACGACTAACGACCTGGAGAGGCTGTGAACTATTGCTGCTTGCTGCTGCTTTCTTTTAGCTCCTGCTCGATTTCATCGTAGAGGTCGCCATAAACTTCACCTGCGTTCTCGTAGGTCGAGGAGAGTAAGTCGCAGGCGGTTTTATAAATGCTTTCAGGGCTGTTGTTTATGACGACTCCAGCCTTCTTGTTAGCCTCAATTTGAGCTTGCAATATAGGAACACCGTTGTGGCTCCACAGCTCGCTGATAGCGCTCCACATCTCCCAGTTATGGGTGTGGTTTTTGGTCAGTTGAGTAACATTCCAGACTACCTGGTGTAACCCTACCCCCCCTTTTGGGCAATTTTTATCAATCTTGTAGCCAAATTCTTTACCGTGATGCTCTGCATATTGCCGGCTATAGGCTATGTATTCGCGCAATAAATGTTCGAGAGCGGGATCATTATGAATGTCGATGCCCTGAAAGCCGATGTATTCATCCTGCATATGGCTGAGTTGGCAGAGCATGGTCTCTTCATCAAGTGCCACAACTTGATCGGCGCCGTGGTTGTGAATCATCATGTTTAGGTAGAAGCGTATCGGTGCGCCGGTGGTAATAGGGAGCAGGTCAACGGCGTCGCGATAATCATTCCAGGTGGCGGGCTCTCCCTTGGAATAGTGGTGTAAGATTTGCTGAAACTCTTGGTAGGAGTACGAGCTGGTGTCACAAGCGCTGTTTGTGTAGAGCATGGCGGCAAAGTTGGTGAAAGCTATTTTCTTTCCTGCTGTTGACAGCCACAGACTCAAGCTGATTAGGGCAATTATCACGAGCAATAAGGCAAATAGAGAGGTGAGAACAAGGGTTCTCGACTTACTATGTGTTTTGTCTTTAGGGTTGTCCATCAATTAAGTCGTTTAAATGCTTAGCGAAGTTACTGAGAAGATTAACATTATTTCATCCGTGTGAATTCAAAGGATTGTTAAGTAAGGGGGAAGAAACATCTATGATATTGATCTGGATCAGCTTTTGTTCGCTGCAAACAAGCATGTGAGCGTTTCAATTTGTTGGGGGGTATTTGTAAGCACCGGTATGCGTGTTTTCGCCTGCGTAATGACTTGCTGAATCTCTGCTTTATTGCGATGACTGAGTAAAGGAGCTATCTCGGCCCAAGTTGACCAAGTCGATTCGCCAGTGAGTAACTGATTGAGCGCCCATTCATTTTGTCGATAGTCACGGTCGGCCTGTGGGCAGCGTTTATCAGTTTTGGGGTAGCCGTATTGCTTTCCCTGCAGTGCTGGGTACTGGTTGGTTGGATTGACGAAGGCAAGCTGTAGCGCGGATTGGTCGCTTTCTCTGTGACTGGCGATACCATCGAAGTCAATATTACTGTCATAGATCCTATCGAGCAGGCAGAGCATCTTGTCTTCGCTTGCATCGACCACCTGGTGGCTGCCAAAGTGGTGTATTCTTTCATTTAAATAAAGTCGTAGGGTACGTGTGGTACGTGGTGTCAGAGTGGAGAGACTGTCACGGTAATGTTCCCAGGTTAACGGTTTCCCTTGGCTATGTTCGTGCAATATACGGCGTAGATATTGTGATTTGATCGTGTCGGAGCAGTTGGGTTGTGTGTTGTACATCGCCAGTTTAGCGAATGTGTTCACCGCCTTATTTGAGGTAAGTAAAAGGGCGATAACGGAAAATATTGTGATGAGGAAGACGGCAAGGATAAGGGCCGCTTTGTTGTTAGGGCGATTAAACATGACAACCTAAGGACGCTTTGGGGAAAGGGTTAAAGAGCTAGAATATAACCCTTTAGAGAATATATCTAATTAAGAAGCATGGAGTACGGCTATTTACTCAAAGTTAACGAGAAAAATAGCGCTCGATCAATATTTTACTAATCATTTCTAAATTAGCGTCGGGTGACTGCTTTGCCAAGCTGGTCAGGCTTCTAATTAGCCATTGTTTTGGTTGCTTATAACGCACGGAAAGCTCTGTGGCTAACTCTTTTAACTGTTTTTCTTGCTGGCGTTGTCGATGTTCTGTAATGAGAGTTTCAGCGGCTAACTCAATATTGCCATTGTGGATTTCGCTTTGTTGGTGTAGCTCGGCAACTTTTAGTGAATATTGTTTGGCAACAGCGTGTAGCGCCTGCTTTGGGTTGTCGTAAAGTTGGCCAAAAACGCTTGTTTGTCCCTTTTCCTCTATGACGCTTTGGTAGCGGCTACCATCCACCTCGAAGTCATAGCCAGTGAAATTGAGGCGGCTGGTGAGGTCTTGTTCAGCGTTAAGCACTGCGAGCAATGATCGGTTGATACTGGTTAGGCCATCTTCTTCGATACGTAGTGCAACTTCTTCTTGGGTCCATAGCTGCGTCTTCTTAAAGGTAGCGTAATGCTTCTTGCGCAACGCCTTACGAATATACTCGCTCCTGGTTTCAATGTGGCTGTGTGGTTGATCACCACCTAGCCGTTTACATTCAGGGCAGCAGGGGACAATGAAAAACTGGCCGTCGGGGTAGCTGCCGCTTGTTTGGCTGCGTGTCTTTGGCGGTATGAAGTCATCAGTGCTGGCAATATCACCGCAGTAGTAACAAGTATGAAAAAACTCGGCAAGACAGGCGTGAATACGTCGATAGCGAAGTGAATTGTCGTTGTTGGACATAATGGTGCTGACTGGGGGGGTTGAGGCAGGCGGTCGAGAATAGTAACAAATAGTGGCTCAGTATGGTATTGCTCATAGAGGGGGCCCTCTATGAGCTTGTTGGCTTACTTCTTTGGGCCGCCATCGGTGCCGGGCCAGCGAGAGCCGCCAATGGTGTCGGCGTGAGGCCAGAAGGCCTGACCATCGAGCTCGCCTTCGAGGGTGATACGACGGTCGAGGAATATTGGGCTCCAGAGCTTGGCTGAGAGTTGCTCACGCATTGGTAGCAAGTTGGCAATTGGGTCCCAGGGGCTGTCCATTAACTTGAGCTCGCCAGCTAAGCCCTCTTGATATTGAGTGCCATACTTACTGTAAACGCGAACAACGTGAGGAGGGAAATCATATTTCTCGGGGGTGCCATCGACAGCACGTGAAGATTTGATCCACCACTCGTTTTGCTCGAACTCGTCACCGTTAGGAAGAACGTCAGTCACTTCACCGGTGAACTCAAGAAAGGTATAACCCTGATGGCTCAGCTTGGCTTTAACCATATTGCCGAGACGATAGTACTGTGTTTCGGCAACGAACTTTGGTTGCCCCCAGCGCTCTTGGCTGATGTGCACGGCGTTTTCTTGGTCGATACCGATAGCAAGGGTAAATTCACCTGCTATGCCTTGATACTTTGCTTCGACGTTGACAACATAACCGTACTCGGGCTCGCCACCTACGGGGAAGTTGTAGATGGTGATGTAGACGTTGGGGTTGTCGCCAGGCTCAATACCGGCGGGTAGCAATGCGGCAATCTTGTCTGCATCGGTGCGGTAGGCTATCTTCAGCATTGGCCATTGGCAAATCTCGCCGGGGTTGGTTTGGGGGCCCATCGTAAACTCCTTTCATGTATGTTGTTATTATTCTCAGCACTTGTCTGATGAACAGGTGAAATCAGCGTAGCTCATTTTAAGTCGCCAGATTAGTCCTACCTATTCTTACAGCTTTGTTAATTTATCGTCCTCACACATTACGGTGACGACTGAGTTTGTTTGTTAAGCTTGTGATTCAAGGTCAGGAAGTTAACTTTATGGTAAGGCTCGTGAGCTTTGTCGTTGAAGTTAAGCGTTGTAACATGAGTGTTATCATTGCGTCTGGAGGTGATAAAAATCATGGTGACAAGAAAGTCTTCTGAGTGCTTAATAAAAACAGGAATCTTGATGCTCGGTTTACTGATATTTATCGAGGCGTATATTTTATAGTTTGTATCATTAGCGATTTTTTTTGGCCTTTAGTGTTAACTTAGCAGATGAAAAAATTGCGAAAGTTTTTTAGAAAAAACTCTGCCGTCTGTTTGCCAAGACGGTAATCTTCATCGAGTGATTTGAAGCTGCTGCCAAGGGAATGACTGGCTAGTGCCGTTACAGGCGAGAGTTCTACGATGACGGTATCTTCAGGTGGCGTGTCGATCAGTCTCAAGGTCTCTGCGTATTGCTTATCATGGTGCTTCATCAGGGCGTACATTTCTTTGTATTGGGGGTGGCGATCATAAAAAGTATGAAGTGGATTTGATAGCTTACTTTTGCTGATTTTATTTTTGATGACTTTAGGGAGTAAGTTGAGATGATCGTTGACCGCCATGGCGAAACTCTCACCAATATTTTCAGGTAACATCTCACGAATACTATCAGCAGCCTTTTGCTTCCATAGCGATTCGCTAGCCTTGTTGCTCGGCACTGTGCGAATGATCAGCACCAGGTTGGCACCTTGATTAAGCACTTCTTCTAACGGTATTGGCGCTGTTAGACCGCCGTCGACTAGGTGTCGTCCTTGATACTCTACGCCTTGATAGAGGTAGGGAATAGAGCTCGAAGCTTTGAGAAATTCAAAGATATTGTCTTTGCTCGGGTTAAGACAGACAGTCTCTAGCGTGTTTTTATCCGAAGCAACAATGAGCAGCTCTTCTGCGCTAGCGTGCTCAAGGTTCTCCAGTGGTAGCTGGTAACCATCTGCGTTGGCATGCTTAAAGAACCAGTCTAAATCTAAGCTATTCTCACCTCTTAACAAATTCGTCGGTTTAAAAAAGTCTTTCTGAGTACTGAGCTCACGTATTGCTCGGCGAGCGTAGCCATGTTGTCGCAGGTAATAGCTGGTAATATTTTGCGCGCCAGCAGAGGTGCCGGCCAAAGTATCGAAGGGGGTGAAGTTATGCTTTAAGAAAGTATCGAGTACGCCGGCGGTGAAGATGCCTCTCTGTCCGCCACCCTCTGCTACGAGTGCTATTTTGAGTTTCCTCGGCAGCTGTCGCTGTGGACGTTTGACGGTAATGCTGTTTTTGTTCACACGGTAGATAGTCGACATGAAGCCTCTTAAATAGTCACTTGGCGCCTTAATGGTAGGGCTATTTTATCGTTCGAGATAGCAGCTTAGAAGTCCTTGTGATCTTTTGTGGTATATCATTGATGGGAGTTGATTTATAGATAATTTTTATACACTAATGCTTGCGGGGCGATAGTCGTGCTAATCTGGCTTTTTAACTGGATGAAGGGGAAGCGTGATGGGCCATCGTAGCCTTATACCGACAAGAACAACAGTGAAGGCATTGGCTGCGGGGGCGTTATTGACGACGTTGCTAGGTTGCCAGAGTGCCTATTATGGTGCCATGGAGAAGGTTGGTGTGCACAAACGCGATATCATGGTCGATCGCATTGAAAGCGTTACAGAGGCGCAGACCGAAGGGCAGGAGCAGTTTAGCTCGGCGCTTGAGCAGTTCTCTAGCATCGTAAAGGTAGGTCCCTCTGAATTACAGTCGGTTTATGATGGGTTGTCAGATGAGTATGAGGATAGCGCCGAGGCGGCCGCAGAAATTAGCGAACGTATTGACGCCGTTGAGAATGTCTCAGAGGCGCTGTTTAGTGAGTGGGAAGAAGAGTTAGAGCTGTACGGTAGTGCTAGCCTGCGTGCAGATAGTCGTCGTAAATTGTCAGCGACGAAGGCAAAATATACTAAGCTGATGGCGTCTATGCGACGCTCGGAAGCCTCAGTTAAGCCAGTGCTATCGGCGATGCATGATCAAGTCTTGTATCTAAAGCATAACCTCAATGCGAATGCGATCAGTGCGTTGAAAGGCGAGGCTGCGGCGATAAAGAGTGATGTTGAGGTGTTGAATCGTCGGATGCAGGACTCGATCAAGGAGTCGCAGTCCTTTATTAATCATCTGCAGTCAAGTTAGTAGAAGCCCTTCGCGACTGCTAACGCGCTAAGATCCGTCATAAAAAACCCAGCCATAGTTGCTGGGTTTTTTAATGTTAGCGATTAAGCTTATTGCCGCCAGTAGTAGGGGGTGAATAGGATGAGTACAGTAATAATCTCTAAGCGACCCAGTAACATACCGATACAGAGCAACCATTTGGCAACATCGGGTAGGCTGGCAAAGCTGCCTGCAGGGCCGATGACGTCACCGAGGCCGGGGCCGACGTTGGCAACGGCGGTGGCAGCTCCGGTTAAGGCAGTGATGGGGTCTAGGCCGACCAGGGCGAGCAGTGTGGCGAGAACAGCAATAGTGGCAAAGAAGAGTGCACAGAAGGCGATAGTCGAGCGTATAGAACTGTCGTCGAGCGTCTTGCCATTATATCGATAGGGTACGACGGCGCTAGTATGGCCGAGTTCTCGCAGCTGGTTTTTGATGATGATACGGGCCAACTGAAAACGAAAAACCTTTATACCGCCAGCGGTTGAACCTGAGCAGCCACCGATAAAAGTAATGTAAAAGAAGATTATAAGGGCGAAATACCCCCACTGTGTGTAATCCTCACTGGCGTAGCCGCTGGTAGTAATCACGGAGACGAGGTTGAACAGGGTGTGGGTAAGGCTGCTGAAGTAACTACGGTCAGTCGTCATCCAGAGTTGAGTCGTTAGGATGAGGGTAATAATGGCGATGAAGCTGACGAAAGATCTCACCTGCATGTCGTTGAATAGCGAGGTGCGATCACCGTGATAGAAGCGGATATAGAGGACGAAGGGCAGCGCTGAGATGATCATGAAGGCTGAGCTCAGCCAGAGAATCCAAGGGGTTTGATCGTATATGGCAAAGGAGGTGCCATAGTTGGCAAAACCACCGGTGGAGACCGTCGTCATGGCGTGTACTAAAGCGTCAAAGGGCAGCATGCCGGCGATCCAGTAGCAGAATATACAGGCAGCCGTTAAAATCACATAGACGATGGACGTGGCGATGGCGACACTGCCTGCGCGGGGCAGTACTTTGTCAGAGGTATCAGACGATTCAGTCTTGAACATACGCATGCCTCCGATCTGCAGGAACGGCAGAATAGCGATGGCCATCACGATGATGCCGACTCCGCCGATCCATTGCAGAATGCCACGCCACAGTTTGATCCCCATGGAGAGCCCGTCAATGTCTGAGACAATAGAGGCGCCCGTGGTAGTGATGCCGGAGATTGACTCAAACACCGCATCGGTGAAGCTCATATGGCTACTGCCAAGCACCATGGGTAGACAGGCGAAGAAGCTAATGTTTAGCCAGCTTAGTGTTGTCGCTAGAAACATCTGCTTCGGCTGCAGTGGGTGGTGGTCGCCACGACTAGCGATGTAACACGTTGTGGCAATGAAGCCTGTGATCGCCGAGGAGTATAAGAAGCCTTGCCAGTCAGCATCTCCTTCAAAATAGAGGATAACCGATGGTATGAAAGCGGCGATAGTGATGCTGTATAACAGAATAGATTGTAAAAATAGCAGAGCGCGCCTACGGCTATGGCGTACGTGACGCTTTTTGGTCGCATGGCTGGGGGCTCGAAACAGTTCTGGAGGCGCGTGCTGCATTGTGTCGGGTATCTTTATAGATTAATCAATAGTGTAGTGCTTAATTGAGGCCTAGGTAAATAGCGGACTATAACTATAGCGCTGGTGTTTTTGACCTACCCTTAACTCTGTAAAACCTGTAACGGTAGGCCTAGGATGGCATCACCGCTACCGGCAAAGTAATAGATAATTCCGACCAAGCCTGCGACGGTGAGAAAATACCACGATGCTGAGAATAACTGCCCATAACGGTCGAGGGGGATAAGGTGGCTGTGATAACGATTTTTCCACTCTAGCAGAATTTCGAGGCTACCGATGATGAGTAAGAAGGTCAGTAAATGAAGCCCTAGCTGATGACTCAGTAAAACCCCGGCAAGAGCGGTAATAATACAGACCGTTAAGCCGGTATAGCTATGTAGAGAAAAACTGATGCTTTTTAATACATGCCCCCCATCTAACGGTAGGATAGGCAGCAGGTTGAAGAGGTTGAGCAGAGCACTAAAGGTGGATAGCCCAGCAAAGAATAAATTATCTGTTAGCCAGTAAAGCAGTAGGCAGGCAATAGACATAATTAGACCGAAAACCGGCCCCATTAACGAGATAGCGACATCTTGCCAGCGGCTGCTTATTTTCTCGTCACTAACAGCAAGGCCGCCGATGAAGGGAATAAGGTAGATACCCTTGGTGCGCATACCAAAATGCTTCATGGCTCGTACATGCCCGTACTCGTGAAAAACTAAGCAGGCAATAAGCGCGAGTGCAAATTGAATAGAAAACAGCCAGGAGTATGCCGCTAGGCTGGCCCCGGCGAGCACGACTTTAATCACCTTGGCACTTTTTAATAGTTTGAAGGCTAGCGAGATGAGGCCGATGAAGCTCGGTTTCGTTTTTTCGGCGGGACGGGGCTGGCTGGGTACTTGCTCAAGTGCGCTCTGTTCTATGCTGCCGTTGTCGACCTCTTGCTCATCTACTAGCAGTCGATAGTTGAAGCACATCGGTCGCCACTGATAATCGATAATCAGCTTGCAGGTGATGTTCGTGCTGCTGTTCTGCAGGATAAAGCTATGTTCGCATTGGCCCTTGTTGTTGCTGGCGGTATCAGTATGTAATTGACTGACAATGTCGCTACCCCAGCTGAGTTGTTGCCAGCCAGCCATAGAGGCTTCTAGTGTTAGGGGGCGGCCATAGAGGCTCAAACAAAGTATTTGCACAGGCGATCTCTTTAATGCGTTGAAAGCTAACGTTTGCATACGAGTGGAGGGCGCATTATCCCATGGTTAGAGTGAAATGTGTGCGAATCCATTTTTAATGATCTGCATCAACCCTGTGGGCGCTTCGCCCAGTACTCCCCCCCTCATTTGAGGGGAGGTTGTTTGGTTGACTGATTGGCATAATACGTCGCACTCGAACAACAAACGCTTATCAGGGGAAGGTTAAGCAGGTTGCTCAGATGGCATGGCCGCATATCGAAGGTGAATATTATGGAAAATGACAGTGTTATTGTGCGCAGGATTATCGTTCCTAGGGCTATATTAGTTATTGAGCGTGCCGTGCGGTGTGGAAAAACGGCACCACTAGCGGACTATACTGAGGCCTTAAAAGGGCATTACCAGGAGGTTACCGAGGAGGGGTGTCTGCTCTTTCCACTACTAGATTACTTGCTGTTAGCGGAGAAGCTTCCAGAACAAACCAGTGCGCGGCACTGGTATTATGACTTTTCAACGGATGAGCACGGTGTTGCTTACAGTGAGTTTGAGATTCTTCGTATTAAGGTTGCTTTGAGCTTGTTTGCTTTACTTAGCGGTGAACAAAAGCGCAATCTGTTAGGGGATTTTGTGATCCAGGGAGCGCGTCTGCGCCACGCTCATCTGTTTGCGATGATGGAGCGAGGTGATATTGATTGTGCAGACTATATCCATCAGGCCATGAGTCTTGATGTTGACGAGTATGGTGAGCGTCAGGGATTGCTGGCGGCATTAGCGAGTAAGCGTTTTTCGATGTTTCGATGGTACGCGAAAAATATGTTTCTCGGCGGGCGCGGCATGAGCGTCGATGAGGTGGTGCGTCATATCTACCAGTGCCATAGTCGTCGGGAGGAGGTGCGAGCCGCATACGATATGGCGCCTGTGGTGCCGTCGGAGGTTGACTGGAAGGACTTAGCAGCGGCGCGCGTGAGAGAGTTACCTTGGCGTGAGTGTCTAGAGTATTTGTTTAAATATTGGGGAGGGCCATTGTCACTCTATAGCTTAGCGCCTTATAGCTCTGACCAAGATCGGCACACCGCAGCGCTGTGTCGTCGATTATTGGCTGCTGGAGAAGTGTGTTATGGCGCCGGTGGTGAGGCGCTTTATCATCATGCGCAAATACGCGGGCTAACATTGACGGCAGATGCGCTACGCGTGAAAGAAGAGTTCTGTGCCTAACTCTTTCTCTTGGGGCGCGCTAAGTTAAGGGCGGTCTAGCTTACGCGCTAACGTTTCGATAATCGGCCATTGAGCTTGATAGCGCCACTTTTCACTGGGTACTTCGTCTATATCGAGCCACATAACCTTAGAGACTTCGAGGAGGTCGTTGGCGAAGGGAGCGGTGTCGTCAGTAGCGGTGCATTGGAACAGGTAAAAACCATTGTCGAACTGAGTGAGCAGCTCCCCCACTGCGAGAGTGAGACCGGTTTCCTCTGCGGTTTCCCGCATTGCTGTGCACTGTGCACTCTCGTCACCTGATTGAGTGCCACCCGGAATCGAGTATTTCCCACTACGCTGCTTAACCAACAGAATCTTTCCGTCTTGCACGCTGAGGCATCCCGCGTTGCCATTTAAGGCAGGGGCGCTAGTCGTGTTGCACTCGATACTGCCTTTACAGCCGCTGAGTAATAGCAGTGTCATTATCGCAGCGGTATTATTTTTCGCCTTATTCTGCTGAGTTGCCTGGCCAAATCCATTAAACATTGTTGATAAATCCCTTTAGATCATTGCTAACATATTGAAATCACTGTTTGGTTAGGCGAATAACGTTATACTCTCCGCCTGTAAGCTGGATATTCTAACCGCTTTTTATTGATTGTTTGTTTTTGCTAGGACTTATCTTGATGAAAATACCACTAAAGTCATATTGCATGCCGGCTTTGTTGTCCTGCGCCCTTTTGCCATTACTTAACGCGCAGGCGGCAGAACCCCTTGATGACGAGCAGGCAGTAGTGGTATCGACGACAGCTAATGGTGAGGATGCTGCTGCACCGGTAACGTTGACAGCTGCTGAGCAGCATGCCGTTTTACAGAGGGCTGAGAGTATTGACCTGGGCAAACCCCTAACCGAGGTTGAGCCGGCTATACAAAAGGGTGACAGCTCAGTGAAGGCTCGTCCTCATGTGGAGAGTCAGCTCGGTGCGATGAAGGTTAAGGCGGTTAATGCCGAGGCAGAAAACCAGCAAGGTCGCGGCGATGACGCGGGGCATGAGGGCGCACCGGCAGCTAAGGAGGTTGCGACAGCTGCATCTGAGTTAGCGAATCCTTTAGTGTTGCTCGGAGCCGAGGTACCGCCTGCGACCTCGACGCGCTTGATGTGGTCGCCAAGTCAGGGCTTTGCAGGACTCTATAGCCCGACACCCGTGCTGGTGGTCAATGGTGCCCATAATGGTCCGACACTCTGTTTGACTGCAGCCATTCATGGCGACGAGTTAAACGGTATTGAGATGGTACGGCGTGTGATGTACAGCCTTGATGCGGATGAGTTAAGGGGGGCGGTGATCGGTGTCCCCATCGTTAACTTGCAGGGCTTTCATCGCGGAACGCGTTACCTGACGGATCGTAGAGACCTCAATCGTTACTTCCCTGGCGATCCTTCCGGCAGCTCGGCAGCTCGAATTGCCTATTCTTTCTTTCATGAAGTAATTGCCCATTGTGATGCTGTGGTGGACCTGCATACCGGCTCATTTTACCGGACCAACCTGCCGCAGCTACGCGCCGACCTAACTAAGCCGCAGGTGGTTAAGCTGACCAAAGGCTTTGGTTCGACGGTCGTTCTCCACGGTGAGGGGTCTTCAGGCACCTTGCGCCACGAAGCCGTCGCTGTGGGCATCCCGACGGTGACACTCGAGGCGGGTGGGCCGATGTTACTGGATGAGAGTTCGGTGAGTCATGGGGTCAAGGCGATTAGGACGTTATTAAATCAGTTGGATATGTTGAAACAGTTCAGTCTTTGGGGGGATCCTGAGCCCGTTTATTATAATTCGGTATGGGAGCGGGCAGAGCAGGGTGGTATTTTATTCAGTCGCGTTAAGCTAGGCGCGAGAGTGAAAGAGGGGCAGCTATTGGGAGTGATCACCGACCCGATTACCAATGTGCGTTCGGAAATTTTATCGAAACATCACGGGCGAGTGCTAGGCATTGCGCTCAATCAGGTGGTGCAGCCTGGCTTTGCTGCTTACCACGTCGGGATTCAGGCACCAGAAGAGCAGGTAAGTAAACCGAGCCCCGTCACTATTCATCACCAGGAGGCAAAGCCTGCAGAGTCCGCTCAGTCGGCGGATGAGGTTGAGACGGTGTCTGGAGCGGTAGAGACACAGGCCGCCAAAAAGGTGGAAGAAGCGCCCGTGGAAAGTAGTAAATAGTCAGCGGCTGGTCGTCAATCGCGGATAGAAAAGTGCAGTAAAGGGCAGAGCGAGCGAGATTCTTCGCAGTGCCATTTATGGCTGAAATGTATGTTAGTTAGATAAAGACAGTAGTAATGACACAGCAACGTATGGGTTTTGTTGAGACAGTAATTTTAATGGCGCTGATGATTGCGGTGGTGGCGCTATCCATTGATAGCATGTTGCCAGCGCTGCCGCAGATTGGCCGTGATTTATCCGCGGCCCATGCCAATGATACGCAGTTTATTGTCTCGGCGTTGTTCCTCGGCCTTGCCTTCGGCACGCTGATATATGGTCCTCTCGCGGACAGCTGGGGGCGAAAACCGGTGGTCTATCTCGGCTTTGTACTCTTTATTATCGGCTGTCTTATCTCCTACATGGCCCAAGATATGACGGTGATGTTATTGGGGCGCTGTTTACAAGGGTTTGGTGTTGCCGCGCCGAGAGTATTGGCCACGACGATTATTCGTGATCAATATGAAGGGGTCATGATGGCGAAGGTCATGTCGTTAGTGATGACGGTGTTTATTTTGATGCCGGTGGTGGCGCCCACGCTCGGCCAACTGATTCTGTTTACGGGCAGTTGGCGGCTAATTTTTTTGGTTTTTATCGCCTTTGGTTTGATGACTTTAATTTGGTTTGCAGTGCGTCAGCATGAGACCTTAGCGGTCGAAAATCGTCACGCTTTATCGTTGGCCGTTATTTGGCGCAACACGGTCATAGTGGTGTCGGAACCAGTGGCCTTAGGCTATACCATTGCGACAGGGATTTTTACCGGGGCTTTTCTCGGTTATCTAACGACATCACAGCAGATCTTTCAGGACACTTATGGTCTCGCCGAGATGTTCCCGGTGTATTTTGCCACCGTGGCGCTGTCTATTGGCTTCTCATCGCTGGTCAACTCGAGGCTGGTGATGCGCTACGGTATGCGGCAGCTTTCAGGCAGTGCCATGACGGGGGTGGGGGTGTGGTCTCTGCTATTTTTGCCTGTCTGTTACTATTTTTCCGGTGTGCCGCCGCTGAGCTTGACGATGCTATATTTATTAGTGGCCTTTTTTGGTATTGGCTTACTTTTTGGCAACGTTAATAGCTTGGCGATGCAACCGCTAGGGCATGTCGCGGGCATTGGCGCAGGCATTGTCGGTGCGCTGAGTATGTTTATCTCTATCCCCATCGGGGTCACGGTTGGCCGACAATACGAGGGAGGTGTGACGCATGTGGTAGTGGCGATGGCGGTATGTTGTCTGCTGGCACGGCTTGTCGCTGCTTATGCGGACTATCGTGGTGCCATACAAGAGGGAAAAAGCGCCTCTCACGGTAATTAATTGATATGGCGCAGTAAAGAAAAGCGGGCTTACAGGTTAGAGTGTGCCGCGACAGTTGTTGACTGCTAAAACTGAGAATATAGGGAAAAGATTATGAGTGATGTAAACGTTATCGATGGCATAGATTACGGTCCTCTCGCGGCGCTAGTGGGTACCTGGAAGGGTGACAAGGGCGTAGATAAGGCTCCCGAGCCCGATGGCGAAGAGAAGAATCTCTATTACGAGACAATCATCTATGAGGCTATCGGCGATGTCGATAATGCTGAGACTCAGAATCTGGCGGTATTGCGTTATCACCAGGTGGTCAGTCGTAAGAGCAATGACGAGGTTTTTCACAACGAGACGGGTTACTGGATGTGGGATGCTGCAACGGGCACCGTCATGCAGTCGTTGTCAATTCCACGTGGCGTAGCGCTGTTGGCCGGTGGTTCGGTCACTGAGTTTGATACCAGCAAAGAGATCGTACTCGAGGTGAAGGCGACAGCCGGTGAAACGACCTTCGGCATCGTGCAGCAGCCGTTTATGGAGAAGAATGCAAAGACCTTATCTTTCTGCCACACGGTGAGTGTTGAGGGCGATAAGATGGTCTATTCTGAGTCGACGATGCTCGATATCTATAACAAGGAATACGACCACACCGACCGTAACAGGCTGACACGTGTGGTGGGCTAGTCGCCGCGGATATAGGTGTTGTTAATCTACTGCACTTGATACAGAGCCGGGCAAGTCCCGGCTCTGTTGTATTTAGAGAATTCTGCTGTGTTATTATAAGGCAGTTAACCTACTTACCACGGCTGTCGAAGGCCGGAGAATTTGTTGAGTTGTCAGATGAAAGCATTTGTGACTGGTGTAGCGAGTTTTCTACTACTTTTTTTTAATACCGTGATCTTTGTGATACCGCTGATGTTCATCGCATTGGTGAAGGTGTTGCTGCGTATCGGCCCTATACAGCATGCTTGCAGCCTCTCGTTAACCTGGATTGCAGAGACTTGGGCGACGATCAACAAGCTTATCTTTGCCACCACCACCAACACGGTTTGGGATGTACGTGGGCTCGGCGACTTAGACAAAAAGCACTCCTATTTAGTCTTGGCGAATCATCAGAGCTGGGTGGATATCCCTGCGCTGTTACAGACGTTTACTGGGCGGGCGCCTTTCTTTAAGTTTTTCCTAAAAAAGGAGCTGATCTGGGTGCCGTTACTCGGCTTGGCGTGGTGGGCGCTGGACTATCCGTTTGTGCGTCGCTATGGGAAAGAGTTCCTCAAGCAGAACCCCCACCTTAAAGGTAAGGATTTGGAGCTGACACGCAAGGCCTGCGAGAAGTTTAAAACGCAGCCGGTATCGGTGATGAACTTTGTCGAGGGCACGCGTTTTCGTGCGGATAAGCACCAAAAAACTCAGTCGCCATATCGTACGCTGTTAAAGCCAAAATCGGGTGGTATTGCCTTTGTTTTGGCGGCGATGGGCGGGCAGTTTGAGTCAATCTTGGATGTCTCTATTGCCTATCGAGACGGTGAAGTACCGAGCTTCATCGATATGTTGTGCGGCCGTATCGACCGCGTCATCATCGATATTCAGCACAAGCCGATTCCCGCTTATATCTGTGCCGGTGACTACAGTGAAGACAAGGCGTTTCGGGTCGAATTTCAGTCTTGGTTGAATGAAATTTGGCAACAAAAGGATGAACGTTTAATTACATTACGCCAAGAATTGAATTAATGCGACATTGCAATAAAAGTAAAAGAGAGAGGCCTTGAGCCTCTTTTTTTTATTGTTAAAAAGCGAATTCTCCCGTTAAAAAGCAAGGCCTTGCGAATATTTCTAGCTCATTTGTTTATACGTGAAATCCCCTCAATTACCATCTGGTAGTAAGTATTTTTTCCTACACAATTGACAGCGTTGTCAAACTTTTGTTAAATTTTGATGACAGCGGTGTCATTTTAAAGGACAACCTCGGTTGCAAAAGTGGTAAGTGGTACCGCTCACAATAACAACATCAGACCAACAAGGGGCTTGTCGTGTCTAATAAGATCAGAAATATGGTTCGTGTAGTGAATCGTCATGGATTGTTGTCAAAGTCGGTAGCGATGTGCGCTCTGATGTCAATGACTAATGGGGTGATGGCTCAGGCTGATGCAGAAACAGCCGATGCGGGTACGCTGGAAGAGGTCGTCGTTACGGGTATTCGTGGAAGTTTGCAGGAGTCGCTCGAGACTAAGCGAAATGCAACATCAATCGTTGATGCGATTAACGCGGAAGACTTAGGTAAGTTTCCTGATAAGAACGTGGCTGACTCCCTTGCACGTATTACCGGTGTGTCGATCACTCGAGGCTTTGGTGAAGGTGAGAAAATCGCCGTGCGTGGTACCTCGCCTAACCAGAATCGTACTTTGTTAAACGGCCATGCCGTCGCTTCTGCCGACTGGTTTGTACTTGATACGCCATCGCGTGCGTTTAACTACTCTCTACTCCCTTCTGCTATTGTCTCTTCGCTAGAGGTTTACAAGACACCGCAGGCGCAAATTCAAGAAGGCTCTATCGGCGGTACCACGTACATCCGTACTCGCAAACCTTTAGAGATGGAAGCAAACTCGGGTAACATTAATGCTCAGGGGCAGTACTCAACTGAGTCGGAAGAGACAGACCCTCAGTTCAGCGGTATGTACTCCTGGAAGAATGACGACGAAACCTTTGGTTTGATGGGCTCATACACCTATCAAGAGCGTAACCTAGTTCGTAGTGGTAAAGAAGTTTACGGTTTTAGCCAACAGGAAATCGATGGTCAAGATGTTTGGGCGCCACGCGCCATGGGTGACGCTTACTTTGAGCAACAGCGTGAGCGTGAGACTTACATGTTCACTGCGCAAGCGCGTCCAAGTGACCGCTCTGAAATCACATTGAACTACTTGAATTCAAGCCTCGGTGCTAATAACACCAATATAAGTAATTATAGTTGGTTCTTGGATACAAAGAATACAGGCGCTGATGATGATCCAAAAACGGCTGACAATGAGGCTCTTGAGAAAGGTGTGATTGATGGTTCGGCAACCTTTTCTGGAGGCGGTGTCGTTGCAGGCACGGCTTTAAATGCTTACTCTGAGTACTATGTTATTGATCGACAGTCAAATTCTAACACAGAGTCGATTAACCTCGAGTTTGATCAAGAGTTCGATACCTTCAATATGGCTGTTAATGTAGGCCATACTAACGCTGATGGTGGTACCAGTAATGACCGTCATTATAACTTTGATACACGAGCTGGCTCTGCGAGCTTCGATGAAGATTTAAATGTAGTGCGTACTAATGATGGTGCTGTTGAAACAACAGACGATTTGTTGGGCCGAAGTGTTGGTT
The DNA here is from genome assembly GCF_003752585.1 of Sinobacterium caligoides. Taxonomy (NCBI): domain Bacteria; kingdom Pseudomonadati; phylum Pseudomonadota; class Gammaproteobacteria; order Cellvibrionales; family Spongiibacteraceae; genus Sinobacterium; species Sinobacterium caligoides. The sequence continues at coordinate 543,883 of NZ_RKHR01000004.1, read as the reverse complement.
GGATTCAGGAGGGGAGTCGCACCATGGAAGATAGTGAAAACTATGCCATGGTTGATTTTGATATCCCGGCAGAAGTTGGCGTGTTTACAGGCTTTAAAACCGGTGTGATGGCGCGTGACCACCAGAAGAGTCAAGAGGGCACCTCGACTCGTTTCCATCTTCTGGCGGATGGCCAACACGAGGGTGGAAATGCTGGTAAGTGGGGCGTAATGAATGATAACTACGATGTTGAAGCAAACGGCTTCCCTACTTGGTTGTCGTGGCCGGGGCAGATGAAGTCGCAGCAGATGCGGGATTATTTGGCTGATGGTAACAACGCCCCGTTCCCTGTCGTTGATCCGGATGCGATGAATCCCGATATTTACCCGGCTGCTGCCTATGCCTATCCGACAATCACTGTGATGGATCCATCACAGACTTGGGACGTGAAGGAGCGTATTTATGCGGCCTACTTCAGCGGCGACTTTGAGATTGATCGCTTAAGCGGTAATGTCGGTGTGCGTGTCGTCCAAACAGAGTCTGAGTCGACAGGCTATCAGTATGAGGGCGATGCCTTTGGGGCAATTGTTCAACAGCAGGGCGGCTATGATTTGTGGGTCGGTGCTGTAGGTGCGAACCCTGTTGATTCGAATCTACGTGAAGAAACTGAAAATCATAGTTACACCTCGATACTGCCTAACTTGAACGTTGCATATGACTTAACTGACGATCAGGTTCTTCGTGGCTCTATCGCTCGTACAATGGCGCGTCCCGATTATTCTCGCTTAGCTAATACGCACTGGCAGAATACTGCGTTCGATGGCTCTGTCGGTAATGCTAAGTTGGACCCAGAATACGCGAACCAGATAGATGCTTCATGGGAGTGGTATTTTGCTGATCAATCGCTGGTCTCTGCGGCGCTATTTTATAAGGATATCGACGGCACTATTGTTAATACAGTCAAGGATTACGAAGTCATCGATCCGGCCAGTAACTCCACGATTATGATACCATTCACTTCTTTTGAAAACGGTGATGGTTCTTCAATTGCCGGTCTGGAGGTTAGTTATCAACAGGCCTTCGGTGATTTTGGTGTGATTGCTAACTACACTTATACTGATGCAAAAAGTAAAGATGACCGTGATGCAGTAAATAATCCAGGTTCTGGTTTGGTTGCTGGTAGCTCAGATCACATGGCTAACCTGACGGGTTACTACGAGAACGATTGGTTTAGTGCTCGCTTAATGTATAACTACCGTACCGAGTACTACGCCGGTTTGAGTGATTTTGGCTCTGAGGAGTATATCAACGACTATGGTCAGGTTGATATGAGTGCGTCGATCTATATTCCTGGTGTCGAGGGGTTGAGCGTGACGTTAGAGGGGGTAAATATTCTTGAAGAATCTCTCGATATGTACCACATCGATAAAGACCGCAAGTCTTCGGAATATGATAACGGTGCACGCTGGTTGTTGGGTGTGAACTACACCTTCTAGTAGTTAGTACAGTAATAACCTGATGGATTGAGGCCTCACCACGATACCGTGTGTCGAGGCCCTTATTATCTCGGTTATGTTTTTCTCTCCCTAACCCTCCCTGGGTTGGGTGGATTTATTCTCTAACACCCTTTGGCGGACAGCGATCCAATTTTGGCACTGTCTATCGCGTGTGGTACGTTCCGCCTTTTTTCTTTACCTCCCTCCTTTTTCTAGCCTCAAAAATAATCAATGACAGCGTTGTCATTTGCCTAATTAAACCCTATAATGTCTTAACTGTGAAAACTCCGTAGCCTATTTGGCTAGCGTGTACCGAGTGAGGACTAAGTAATGCCTACAAGGCCTGTTGATAATAATAAAACACTGTACCTAGGTATCGATGGTGGCGGCAGTAAATGTCGCGCAAGAATAGTCAGTGCTGACAACCTGTTGCTTGGCGAGGGTATCTCAGGTCCCGCCAACCCAGTGCATGGCTTTGATCAAACGGTTTATTCGATTAAAGATGCGACTTTAAAGGCGTTAGATGACGCGAATCTGGCGCCAGAACGCATCGCTGACCTAGTTGCAGGCGTTGGCCTCGCCGGTGTCAATGTGCCTTCCTACTATGAACAGATGAATGACTGGGCACACCCTTTTTGTAAAATGTTCCTAACGACTGACCTGCATATCGCCTGTCTCGGTGCACATAGTGGTGAGGATGGTGCGGTGATCATTGTCGGTACCGGCTCCTGTGGTTTTGTCAGTGTTGCTGGAGAGCAATCGATGCTTGGAGGCCACGGCTTTCCCTATGGCGATAAGGGCAGTGGTGCATGGATCGGCTTACAGGCGATTAAGGCGGTACTGCTGGCCCACGACCACTTAGGCCCCTCGACTTTACTGACTGATCTGGTTGATGAGTTTTATCAGCTCAACGGTAATATCGTCTCGCTAATCGAGTGGGTAGCAGCTAAGCCGTCGTCGATTTATGCACGTCTTGCGCCCAGTGTCTTTCAGGCGGCGGAGGCCGGAGACCCTGTTGCCTGCCGCATTATTGAGGACGGAGTTGCTTATATTGATGCGTTGGCGAAATGTTTGCTGGATAAAAATCCACCTAAACTTGCGCTGATTGGCGGAGTGGCGGAAAAAATCCGCCCACTACTATCGCCAGAGGTGCAAGAGAAGGTGGTCGATCCTGTTGCTCAACCGGAGTTTGGCGGCATTTATTTTGCTAAAAACTCTTCGGCGACATGGCGAAAGCAATTATCATAATATGAGTGCTTAGCGTAAGCTCACCATACAATGAACTCGACTAACAGAGGTAGCATCGTTACAGCTAGGGGACAAATATTAAGTTTTAAATACCTTTTTCTTTTTATAGTCCTGATGGTAGCGGTGAATAATACGATGGCGAATATAAACAGTAAAAATAATCTGATACCGTCGCCCGAGAGCATAACTCTCGGCGACGGTTTTTTTGTTTTTAATAAAGATACGGCGCTTGTAGCCAACACTGACGTGTTGGCTACCCTGCCACAGGAGGTCCGCAGCTGGTTGCTGGTCGAGCAAAGCCTGCTGTTACGACAGAGTCAGCATGACCCTGTTAATGCGAACCGTGTGCTGCTGGCGCTTGATCAGCAGTTGGCCGCCGAAGCTTATAGCGTGCTCGTTGACGAATATGGAGTAACCGTCAGGGCTTCCTCGGGGGCGGGCTTTTATTACGCTTACCAGAGCCTGCGCCAGCTTGCCGTGCAGGCAGAGAAGCAACAGCTTAGTCTGCCGTATTTAACCTTGCACGATGCGCCGCGTTACCCGTGGCGAGGCATGATGTTGGATGTGAGTCGACACTTCTACGGCGTCGACTTCGTCAAGCGCTTCATCGATCTGATGGCGATGCACAAGATGAATGTCTTTCATTGGCACCTTACCGATGATCAGGGCTGGCGTATTGAAATAGAAGGTTACCCCTTGCTGACCAGTGTGGCGGCATATCGCGATGAGACTGTGGTAGGTCATACCTCGAATAAAAACCCAGTCTACGATGGTAAGCGTCATGGTGGTTATTACACACAGCAACAGATTCGCGACGTTGTCGCTTACGCGCAAGATAAAAATATATTGATCGTTCCTGAAATCGATGTGCCTGGTCATGTCTCTGCGTTGCTGGAGGCTTATCCACAATATGGCTGCCTGAAAAAATCGTATAAGGCGCAGACGCGTTTCGGCATTTTCGTCGATGTGCTGTGCCCGACGGAAGAGACGTTTACGCTGATCGACGATATTGTAGAGCAGGTGTCGTCTCTGTTTCCCGGCCCCTACCTGCATATCGGTGGCGATGAGGTGAAGACAGATCACTGGCGCGACTGTGATGCCTGTCAGGCATTGATGAAGCGTGAGGGTTTAACCAGTCTACGTAAAATTCAGGGTTATTTTGTCTCGCGTATCGGTGAGACCGCGGCGAAATATGGTAAGAAGCTCATCGGCTGGGATGAAGTGTTAGAAGGTGATGTGGCTAACTCCACCACCATCATGTCTTGGCGCGGTATGGAGGGGGGGATTACTGCCGCCAAGGCCGGGCATGATGTGGTGATGACGCCGGTGAGTCATGTGTATTTCGATTTTTATCAATCGACCTCGTTGGATTCGCCGCAGCGGATTCACGGCCTGACACCGCTGAGTAAGGTGTATCAGTTTGAGTTGACCCCAGAGGTGCTAAGTCCTACCGAGGCTAAGTTTATTAAGGGCGGTCAGGGTAATGTGTGGACGGAATATTTGCCAACAGAGGCGAGCGTCGAGACGGCGATCTTGCCACGAATGACAGCGCTAGCCGAGGCGCTGTGGTCCCGCGATGAAAACAAAGACTGGGATGACTTTAGCCGTCGCCTACCCGCCTTTCTCTCGCAGCTAGAACAGCAGGGTTATCAGGTGTCACCAGCGCGCTTTAAACCGTTAGCGATGACGACGGTTGATAGCGAGGGGCGTATTGTCGTGAGTTTTTCTGTCGATAGCCCTAACATCGATATTTATGTATGGACCGATCACACGCCGGAGAAGCTTTATAGCCAGCCTATCTTGGCTACCAAAGCGGAGACCTACTATGCGGTCGGAATCAATCGTGATAGCGGTGAGCGCTTTGGTCATGAGGTCGTCTCGGTGGAGCCGCATAAGGCACTGGCAAAGCCCGTACGTTACTTGAATACGCCAGAGGTCACCGGCAATCCGCTTGGTGGGCAGCTGCTGGTGAGCGGTATGCTAGCGACCGATCGAATCTTTCAATATCACGAGTGGGGGGGCTTCGATGAGCGGGGGATGGATGCGTCTATCGATCTACAAGAGCCAACGACTGTGCAAAGTTTACGTATTGGTTTTGATACCGGCTTGCATCGCCGTCTTTACCGCCCGACGGCGATAACCGTTTATATATCTAATAATGAAAAGGATTGGCAACAAGTCGCTGCAGCGACGAATGAGGCGATTCTGTTAGCTGACAGATCGTTAACTTTAAAATGGCCGTTGTTAACGGCACGCTATGTACGTGTTGTCGCCGAAAACAATAACCGTGATTATAGTGCTGAAGAGAAGCGAGAGATCGCAATGACTGTTCATATCGATGAGCTGGTGTTGCATTAATAACTAGAAACACCTTGGTTTAATACTGGTTGGTCGATATTAAATATTTGCTATCTGGTACGGGCATCAAAAAATAACAAGTGGTCAAATTATGAAGCTTGCAACAATAGATATAGTGATTATCGCGGTCTTTATCCTGCTTACTGTTGGCGTGGGGCTCTGGCTATCCAAGCTAGCAACGAGAAATATGCAGAGTTATTTCCTCGCCGGCAACGATATTCCCTGGTACTACCTAGGCTTATCTAACGCATCGGGAATGTTTGATGTGTCAGGTACGATGATTGCAGTTGCTTGGCTTTTTGTCTATGGCATTAAGAGTGCCTGGATCCCCTGGCTATGGCCAGTCTGGAACCAAATTTTCATGATGGTTTTTTTGGCAATATGGATGCGACGCTCCAATGTGATGACGGGGGCAGAGTGGATCACCTTCCGTTTTGGTGAGAGTCTTGGCGGTAAGGTTTCGCATATTGTCACGGTGGTTTTCGCCGTCGTTATCGTTATTGCTTTTATGGCTTACTTTGTAGAGGGAATAGGCAAGTTTGCGACAGAGTTCCTCCCCTGGGATTTGGCGGTGACCATCGCCGGTCACACCTTGGCCAGTGAGGACAGCTATGCGCTGATTATTATTGCCCTGACCACGTTATATACCTTAAAGGGCGGCTTCTATAGTGTCGTCGGTACAGAGGTGATTCAGTTCCTTATTATGACGGTTGCCTGTTTGATTGTAGGTTTCATCGCTTTCTTTTCGACCTCTGCCGAACAGATTCAGGCGGCGGTGCCACTCGGCTGGGACAGTCTTTGGTTTGGCTGGGAAATTGGTATCGATTGGTCTGACAAACTGCCGGCCGCTGCCGAGCGTATTCAGGACGACGGCTATGAGATGTTTGGTTTCCTCTTCATGCTAATGCTGTTCAAAGGCGTCTTCGCCAGCTTGGCTGGCCCGGTGCCGAGTTATGATATGCAGAGAATCCTCGGTACTAAGTCACCGAGTGAAGCGGCTAAGATGTTCGGTTTGACACCGATGGTGTTGTCTTTCCCGCGCTACTTCATGATCGCCGGTATTACCGTTTTGGCTCTGGTCTATATGGATCCGGCGGAGTTGGTGCAGGGCAACGGGAAGATCGACTTCGAGCGAGTGCTGCCATTTGCGATTAGTGAATACGTTGGTCCGGGCTTTAAGGGCTTGCTGTTGGCTGGCCTGCTGGCCGCGTTTATGTCGACCTTTGCCGCCTTCATCAACGCCGGCTCGGCTTATATCGTCAACGATATCTATCGCAAGTATATTAACGATGCCGCACCAGATAAGCGTTATGTGCGTATGAGTTATATCGTCACCGCGGCGTTAGTGATTGTCGGTGTTAGCTTTGGCTTGCTGGGTGGCAACATCCAGGGGCGCACCGACTGGATTGTCGGCTTATTGTACGGCAGCTATGTGGCTTCGAATGTGTTGAAGTGGCTTTGGTGGCGCTTTAATGCTTACGGCTTCTTCTTTGGCATGCTCTCTGGGATGTTGGGTGTGGCGATTCTGCCAGAGATCATGACACTGTTAGACCTTAACCTACTGGCGATAGAGCAGTTCCCGATTTTATTCGCCTTCTCAATTGTAGGTTCGCTAGCGGGCTGCCTACTGACGCCGGCCGATGATGAGCAGGTGTTGAAGAACTTCTATAAGCAGACGCGCCCTTGGGGCTTCTGGGGCCCCATACACGATAAGGTGATGGCAGATGACCCTAGCTTCGTGAAGAATAATGACTTCGGGCGAGACATGTTTAATATTGCCGTGGGCATCACCTGGCAAATGACGCTGGTGGTGATCCCCATGTTCTTGGTGATTAGGAGTTACGATAGTTTGGCGATCAGTGTCTTGGTATTTGGGCTATGTTCCCTGTCGTTGAAAAAGTTCTGGTGGGACAGATTGCAGGACTAACGATCTTCTTAAAGCACAAGGCCTGCGTATAGTAGGCCTTGGTTGATATTGGCCATATGGTTTTTTTAAAGTTGGTCAATTTGTTGTTGTAAATTTTGTATTGAAATAATAAATGGTTTTTTATGCGTTATCTTTCGATCGATATTATGCGTGGTTTGACTGTGATAGCGATGATCTTGGTGAATACACCGGGTTCGTGGGATTACGTTTACGCACCACTGTCACATGCTTCTTGGCATGGTTATACCCCTACTGATTTGATCTTTCCATTTTTCCTTTTTATTGTTGGTTCGGCGATGTGCCTGTCGATGTCGCGTGACACTGGCAGTAAGGTGCTGAGGTTGAAGAAGCTGTGGTCCCGTGGTGCAAAGATTTTTGCCATCGGTCTAGCGTTGCACTTTTATGCGAGTGGATTTGATTTTTCCTCGTTACGTATTATGGGGGTCTTACAGCGTATAGGTTTAGCCTACGTGCTGGCAGGAAGTTTAATTATCTGTCTGGATCACCGTCGGGCAGCGTTAATGTCGATTATTATTCTGCTGGCTTATTCGTTAATGTTGCTAGGCTCTGACGACCCCTATAGTTTATCGGGCAATGTTGTTGCTGAGTTAGATCGCTATATCTTGGGGGCGGCACATATGTGGCAGAAAGACGGTGTAGCCTTTGATCCGGAGGGCTTGCTGAGTACTTTGCCGGTGATCGCGACGATAATTATTGGCTATAAAACAACGTACTATTTGAGTGTTTCCAGCGACCGCCTGCGCGCAGTAATGGTCTTGTTAGCATCGGCACTGGTGATGTTGGTGATGGGCTATGTGGTGGCGAGCTCGGTACCAATCAATAAGAACCTGTGGACACCATCGTATGTGTTAATCAGCGGTGCATGGGCGATTGCCGTGTTGGCTGTATTCGTTTTACTGGTGGATGTGCTCGGCCTACAGCGCTGGGGGCGACCGCTGCTGTGGTTTGGCGCCAATCCGATGGCGTTGTATGTGATTTCCTGGGCCTGGACAGTGACGTATTATAAGTTCTCCATTGCGGGTCAGCCGTTTTATGATTACTTATACGCTTGTTTTAATGCAATGATAGCAGACCCTTATCTCGCTTCGCTGCTATTTGCCATGGCGCATATTGCCTTATTTGGCGTATTGGCGAGATGGCTCTATCGACGCGGTATTTTTATTAAGATTTAGGCTCGTGCGTATTAGCAGGAAAAGGCGGCTGAGGCCGTCTTTTTTATGCCGATGAAAGAGGGGAGGAGATGCAGCAAAGCGAGGCTGGTGAGTGTTAGCCTCGCGGAGTGCTGGATTGAAAGGAGGGCGGTCGAGGCTTTTAAAAGGCCTTGAGCTGACCGATCACCTCTTTTATTGACGCATAACCTTTAGCCTCTAATAGCGCTGCGAGCTCATCGTTGATACGCTGAAAACAGCCTTCACCCTGTTGCTGGAAGCTGGTGGCGACCTGTACGGCGCTGGCGCCGGCGAGGGCGTATTCGAAGGCGTCGGTACCGTTGTAGATACCACCAACCCCAACAATATCGATATCGTCGCGTAGACGCTGTCTGAAGGCGTGTACGTTAGCTAGACCAATCGGTTTGACGTATTGGCCACAGAGCCCGCCGAAGCCGCCCTTAGGCTTAATCACCGCACGCTCGGTCTGCGGGTCGATGATGAGGGTATTGCCGATAGAGTTGATGGTGCTGATGAAGGCAATGGGGAAGCGATTGAGGATCTCGGCCATTGAGTCAAAGTGCGACATATCGAAATAGGGGGCCAGCTTAATACCCAGTGGCTTGTCGGTCAGTGAGCAGAGGCGGGTTAGCGAGTTTTCAACTTGCTCGAAGTCGTAGGCCGTCTGTGGCTTGCCAGCGATATTGGGGCAGGAAAAGTTGACCTCTAAGAGGCTGGCGTCACTGCCATCGAAGGCTTTTACCATGGTCTCGTTATCGGCGAGGCTGAGGCCGGAGATGCTAACAACGACGGGCTTGTTATGCTCGAGCAGTTCTGGAACGAGATCGAGATAAGCGTTATAGCCGAGGTTCGGTAGGCCCATTGATTGAATGGCACCGAGCTCGAGGTCGCGATAGCGTGGTTCGGCGTTGCCTTCGCGGGGGAGTATGGTACAGGACTTGGTGACGATGGCGGCAGCATTGCTACGGCCAATCAGGTGCAGCTCTTCGGCGCTGCTGCAGCGTGGTCCAGAGGCGTTCATGACGTAGCTGTCTAGGGTAACTTGACCGATGCTGGATTGCAGCGTGGTGGGGCGTGTCATAGCAGAGTTCTCGCGCGGTAAAAGGGGGATGCCTGAGAAGCAATTTTAGTCTATTCACCGCTGGAGAAGAATGATGTAGGGCAGGAATGCAGTCTGCTGAATTACTTCTTTCCACGCCTAATTGATTGTTTAATAAGTTCTTTGTTGTTTAGTAGCTGCTCTAAGATGATGTTTCGACAGCGTTTGTGTTCGTGGTAACTGTGGCGCACGGCACGAATTAGCGATGCCTTGTTATGGTAGTACTTTTTTTTCTTTTTATTTTCAAAATGGATGTAGGCAAAATCTTGGCAGTCAATCGCCTCAGCGATGTCGAGCAGTAGTTCGGTACTGAGGTGGCTGGCGAGGCGGGGGAATTCCATACCGAAATGTTGGATGACGAGCATGGCTTGATCCTAGGTAGAGGCGGACATGTACGGTGCTGAGACCGTTGTTGGCCGAATGATAGCCGATCATGTCCGCGCAGCAAAGGTTTTAGCTGACGCGGCTGCCCTCGACCCATACCCCTGAGATGTTCAGTTGTTCGTCGACACAGAGAAAAGAGGCTTTGAAGCCGGCACGGATCGAGCCGTAGTCATTTTGTACGCCTAGGCATTCCGCTGGATAGCGGCTGGCCATGCGAATAGCCTCCTGCCAGTCAAGATCGAGCCATTGCACACAGTTGCGTACAGCGCTGATCATATCTAAGTCCGAGCCTGCGAGCGTATCTGCTGCGGTGGCGCAGCGCCCTTCGCTGGCGGTGATCAGCTCGCCATTGAGCGTGAAGCTCTTGCTCTCGGCGCCCACACTGGGCATTGCATCAGTAACCAGCACCATTTTGCCGTTCTGTTTGGCGGCAATAGCGACTTTGAGCGTGGCATTGCTGACGTGATAGCCATCGACGATCAGGCCACACCAGCTGTGTTTGTCTTCTAAGGCGGCACCGACGACGCCGGGCTCACGGCTTTGCATCGGTGTCATGGCGTTAAACAGGTGGGTAAAACCACAGAGGCCTTGCTCGAGGGCGGCCTTGGTCTGTTGATAGTCGGCGCCGGTATGACCGGCGAAGACCAGCACACCACGTTCAGTAAGCTGTCGGATAACGGCAAGCTCGGACTGTTCAGGTGCCATTGTCACCAGCGTCCGGCCATGACGCAGGGCGCTCAGCATGGGGACAAAGTCGTGTTCTAACGCTGAGAAATAATCAGGGTTATGCACCCCTTTGCGACAGGGGTTGAGGAAAGGGCCCTCCAGATGGACACCGAGTACGCCGGCAACCGATTGCTCGATCGCATCGTCGGTAGCCTGTACTGCCGCGGCGATTTTATCATGGCTGTCACTGATCAGCGTCGGTAGCATTGCCACGGTACCGTAGGGCTGATGCGCCTTGACGATCGCTTCGATGCCTGCGGCGCTGGTGTCGTCATTGAATAACACGCCACCACCACCGTTGACCTGAAGGTCGATGAAGCCGGGCACGAGGCGCTTACCGTCTAGGTCGATGATCTCACCGTCGTATTCAGAAGCAGGATCACCGCTGGTGAGGGCGCTGATACGCTCGCCCTCACAGTAGAGCGTGTAGCCATGCAGTACCTCGTCGCCGGTGAAGATGGCGCCGTTGATAAAGGCCTGTTTCATTACATCGTCTCCGTCACCTTGTTGAGGTGTGGTGGGGTATCTGGGTTATAGCCGCGGGCAACGGACAATGCGTTGACCAGCTTGTAGAAACTTTGCACCAGTAAGATGGGCTCGATAGCGGGGTGGTAGTCACCGACAACGGGTAGGCGCCAAGGGGCTGGCTCGCCACGTGCGGCGATGTGTAATTTGCTGCCACGGGCGAGGAAGTCTTCGACCAGGTCGTGCATGCCTGACTGGGTTTCGTCTTCCTGGGACATCATCAGAATCGGGAAGCCTTCATTAACGATGGCCATCGGGCCATGTTTGACCTCGGCAGAGCTGAAAGATTCGGCGTGTAGGCCACAGGTCTCCTTGAACTTTAGGGCGGCCTCTTGAGCAATGCCATAGCCAAAACCACGGCTGATGACGAACATGTTGGTGGCATCTTGCAGCGTCGCGAGGGCGGGTGTCCAGTCGAGCTGCCAGGCCTTGCTGAGCTGTGCGGGCAGGTCGTGTAAGTGCTCTTGTAGCTCGGTGTTATCAGACCAGACTGAGGCGAGGTGCATGATGGCGCTGAGTGTGGCGATATAGCTCTTAGTCGCGGCGACACTGAGCTCTGGGCCGGCGTGCAGCGGAATTAAAATGTCGGCTCGCTCAGCAAGCGGTGAGTCAGCGACGTTGACCATGGCGAGGATGGTGGCGCCGTTAGCGCGTGCCTGATCGACATTGTGTAACAGGTCGGGGCTGGCGCCGGACTGGGAAAAGGCGATATATAGCACCCCATCTAAGTTCTGCTTAGAACCGTAGACGGAGCTGATCGAGGGTGAAGCCGAGGAGGTTAGTATACCCAGCTGGGACTCGAATACGTATTTGGCGTAGGTCGCCGCGTGGTCAGAGCTACCGCGGGCACAGGTAACGATAGCGCGTGGGGCTAGGGCCTTAAGTCGCTCGACGGCGGCAACAATCGCGGTTTGGTTTGCGGCGAGCTGACGCTGTACGACGGCGGCGGCGGAGGCGGCCTCTTGGTACATGAGCGTATCTTCGGCCGCGAGTGGGGCTGAGCTGTGGGTGCTAGTAACTGACATCGTAGTAGGTTCCATTGGCCAAGATTTGGGGGCGAGTTAGTCGCCGCAATAATTCTTATAAGTGCTCGAGGTCTTGCCTCGTTGCTATCGTTGGAGAGTCATAGCGAAAGTAACGACAAAACCAAAATGATAGCGCTGTCATTTTGGCTTTTTATTGCTGCTTTGTAAAGTCGAAAGATGCAAATGACTGTTGATTAGTTCGCTATGGTGGCGATCTCTGACGTTGATATGTATTGCTAGGCTATTGTTATAGCATGTTTTTAAGCGTAGTAAGTGCTTAGTGAGCGGCGGTAGAGTCGCGTACAACGATTTGTGGTTCGAAGTGGCGGTTCTCTGGCTGCTCTTTGCCACTTGCGGTGCGACGAAGACTGCTGATCAGCATTGAGGTAGCAAGCTGGGCAATCTCGTTATTGGGCTGCTGGGCGGTCGTTAACTTAGGCCAGGTCTGTCGGGAGAAGGGGCTATCCTCGAAGCCGGCGATGGAGACCTCTTCTGGCACCTCGACACCCATTAAACGGGCGGCGAAGAGGGCGCCAGCAGCGATCTCATCGTTACAGGCAAAGATGGCGCTGGGTTTTTTCTGTTTGCCAGAGAGCAATTGCTTCGCACCCTCGACACCGGACTCGAAGGAATAGCTGCCCTCTATCACGAGCTTTTTGTCGTAGCGGATGTGGTTCTGTTTGAGGGCGGCTTGGTAGCCCTTGAAGCGCTCGCCGGTAGATTTATGGCCTTTGTCGCCAGAGATGAAGGCAATTCTTTCGTGACCGTAGTTGATCATGTGCTCGGTGATGTTGCTGGCGGCTTTGGCATCGTCGATGGAAATGTGGGCGATATGCGGGTGCGTCTTAGCATCGCCCGAGATGATGCGTACGAGCTCGACATCGAGTTGCTCTAGGGCGTTGAGAATATCTGGGGATTCAGAGAAGGGCGGCGTGAGTACTAGGCCGGCCACACGGGAGGAGCGCACCATCTCTTTGAGTTCATCAATGATCGTTTCCGAGCGCGCGCTACAGGGGTGAATGATGAGGTCATAACCTCTATTTTTACACTCGTTTAAGATGCCGTTCTGCATATCGATGACGTAGTAGGCGTTGGGGTTGTCATAGATGAAGCCAATAGCGTAGGACTTGTTGCCTGCTAGGTTGCGTGCAGCTAAGTTGGGTTGGTAATTGAGCTCTTTGACTGCGACCCAGACTTTATCGGCAGTCTGCTTGCGGACGGTAGGTTCTTTATTGATGACCCGTGAAACGGTCTTGATCGATACGCCGGCTAGGGCTGCTACGTCATTGATAGTCGCTTTCATTCTATTCCTATTGTCTACCGGTATTATCCGCTAGCGGTCGAGATGAGGGTGAGTCAATTACCCGGTGTCTTCGTACGGCTTTGCTTCCAATAGCCGACGGATGATGATTCGTTAATGCCTTGTCGCCGGCACTGCGTGTAATAATCGCAGCACCATTACGATATGCTATGCAGAGGCATAAATTAGCGCGCGGTTAGATGTTTGGCGGGCTCGCATCAGGCATATTTATGAACGATAAACTTATCGCCGTCAATATTAACCTCGTGATTCTAACAAAAGCTTTGTGTGGGGCACAGTGTTGATGGTGAGCGCCTAGCGAGGCGGCAAAGGCTTTTTGACAGCGTTGTCATTTGCGGTTGACAGCGTTGTCATTTGGGCTTATTGTTGAACTTATGTTACCTGTCGCCATAACAACAACAGCGAGGTTATCAGAGTCTTAATGAGTAGTCCCAGTCAGTTATCCAGTTGGAAGGCGCTAGAAGTGCTAGCGCAGAAATCGGCCGATGTGTCGCTGTCTTCACTGTTTGAGAAGGATCCAGAGCGTTTCGATAAGTATGCTATTGAGCTGCCTTATATGTTGCTGGACTACTCGAAGAACCGTATCGACGACGAGGTCAAGTCGCGGTTAATCGAGTTGGCCGAGCAGTCGGACCTAGTTAAATGGCGCAGTCGTTTCTTTAATGCGGAGTCGATTAATAAGACGGAACAACGTCCGGTACTGCACATGGCTCTGCGTGGCAGCGTCGATGAGTCGTTGCGCATCGATGAGGATAATATTAGTGAGCTGGTGAATAACGAGCTCGCCGCGGTGAAGAACTTTGTTCGTCAAGTTCGCAGCGGTGAGTGGCGTGGTTACACCGGAAAATGGATTACCGATGTAGTGACCCTCGGTGTAGGGGGCTCAAACCTTGGGCCGCAGATGATCAGTGAAGCGCTGCGTGGGTATAGCGATAATCGGTTTCAGGTGCACTACGTTTCTAATGCTGATGGTGTGCAGATAAACAATGCATTAACGACACTAAACCCGCATACCACGCTTTTTATTATTTCATCGAAGACGTTTACTACTGCCGAGACAATGCGCAACGCCAATACGGCCAAGCATTGGTTGGAACAGTGTGGTGCGAATCAAGGCGACATCAAAAATCACTTTGTCGCCGTCACCGCTGATGCAGCACGAGCGACTCGCTTTGGCATTAGCGCCGATAATATTTTTAGTATGTGGGACTGGGTGGGTGGGCGCTTTTCACTGTGGTCATCTATTGGCTTGCCAATAGCGCTGGAGCTTGGCTTTGATATGTTTGCCCGTTTACTCGACGGTGCCAACATGATGGACAAGCACTTTCAGACGGCGCCGTTTGCCGAGAATGCGCCGGTGATGTTGGCACTCGTGGGTATTTGGAATAGCACGTTCTTGGGACGAGGCAGTCACGCTATTTTACCCTACGATCAATCGCTGCATATGTTACCCGCCTACCTTCAGCAAGCGGAGATGGAGAGTAACGGCAAGTCTGTGCGCTGGAGTGGTGAGAAAGTCGACTACTCGACCTGCCCGATTCTTTGGGGGCAGCTTGGCATTAATGGTCAGCACGCTTTTTATCAGTTGTTGCACCAAGGGACACAGGTTGTCCCTGCAGATTTTATTGGCTCGGTTGAAAGTGTTGATCCGGTCGATGGTCATCACGACCTGTTGATGGCGAACTTTTTTGCCCAGACGCAAGCGCTGATGGATGGCGTTAATGAACGCCAGGTGGCTGATCAGCTGCGTGCCGGTGGTACAGAGGAGGAGCGTATTGCTGAGCTGGTGACCCATAAAGTGCATCAAGGTAATCGCCCCTCAAACACGATTTTGCTGGATAAGATCACCCCGGAGTCGATCGGTGCGCTGGTGGCAATGTATGAACACAAGATCTTTGTTCAAGGTGTTATCTGGCAGGTGTGCTCGTTTGATCAGTGGGGTGTGGAACTCGGTAAGATGTTAGCCAAGCGCATCGAAAAAGAGCTGCATGATGAGACTCTAAACCCCGATCACGATAGCTCGACGCGTAACCTGATCGATCGTTATAAACGAGTGAAGGGCGAGGCTAAGAAATAGGGGTTAGCTAAAATTAACAGCGTGAAAGGTGCTGTGAAAAACAACGGTAATGGTACTCGGTGTATGATTATACACACCGATTAATAGCGAGAATACGGGGTTTTCGAGATGTTGAATACAACGATAGATAGAGTGACCAAACGCATAGCACAGCGTAGTGAGGGTACTCTGGAGCGCTATCGACAGAAGGTGCAGGCAGCGCGTCATAGCGGCGTTAGCCGTGAGCGTTTATCCTGCGGTAATCTTGCCCACGGTTTTGCTGCCTGCGCAGAGCCGCAGAAAGAACTTTTGGCCGTGAACCGTGCGGCCAACATCGGCTTAGTCTCTGCATACAACGACATGCTTTCGGCCCACCAACCTTATTTTGATTACCCTGAGCAGATCAAGCGGGTGGCACAGCAGCATGGTGCCAGTTGTCAGTTTGCCGGAGCCGTACCCGCGATGTGCGACGGTGTCACGCAGGGGCGTGACGGTATGGAACTGTCGCTGATGAGCCGCGAAGTGGTGGCGATGGCGACTGCGGTTGCCCTATCTCACGACATGTTTGATGGCGCGATGATGATGGGTATCTGCGATAAAATTGTCCCAGGGTTGTTGATGGGGGCGCTGTCTTTTGGTCATCTACCAACGATTTTTGTACCTGCAGGGCCGATGAGTTCGGGTATCCCCAATGCCGAGAAGGCAAAGGTGCGTCAACAGTACGCTAAAGGTGAAGTGAGCAAGGAGCGAATGCTGGAAGTGGAGGCGGCTTCTTATCACTCCGCAGGTACTTGTACTTTCTACGGCACAGCCAACAGTAATCAGATGTTGATGGAGATTATGGGGCTGCAATTGCCGGGTAGTTCATTTGTGTCGCCGGTCTCGGAGTTACGACCTCTGCTGACAGACTTAGCGACAGAGCAGTTGTTAGAAAATATCGAGAACGACCGTATTCTCGCCGAGATTGTCGGTGTAGAAACGATTGTTAACGGCCTCATCGGGCTGTTATCCACAGGTGGCTCGACGAATCACCTGATTCATATGGTGGCGATCGCTGCTGCCGCCGGCATTCAGATTGATTGGCAGGATATTGCCGAGCTTTCTTCTGCGGTCCCTCTGCTTTGTCGAATTTACCCTAACGGCTCTGCCGATATTAACCATTTTCAGCAGGCCGGTGGTATGCCGTTCTTGATGCGTGAGCTGGTAGACAACGGTCTATTGCATAACGACGTACAGACTGTCCGAGGCGAGAGTTTAGATGCCTATCGACAGCAGCCTAGTGTCGGTCCGTCGGACAAAATAGTTTGGCAACCGGTTGCTGCAGAGAGTGCCGATAAGGCGGTGCTGACGACGGTAGCAGAGGCCTTTGACAGCAGTGGTGGACTGAAATTACTCGAGGGTAATATTGGCCGCAGTGTGATCAAGCTGTCGGCGGTAGCGGAACAGCATCATCGAGTATCGGCGCCGGCGAAGGTCTTTGAGTCGCAGCAGGCGCTGAAAGATGCCTTCGAGCAGGGGTTGTTGAATAGTGACTTTATTGCTGTGGTGCGTTATCAGGGGCCGCAAGCTAACGGTATGCCAGAGCTGCATCAGTTGATGACAGTGTTGGGAGCGTTGCAGGATGCTGGACACAAGGTTGCATTGGTCACCGATGGTCGCATGTCGGGTGCTTCGGGCAAGGTGCCGGCGGCGATGCATATGGTACCGGAAGCGCTTGCCGGTGGTGTGATTGCCAAGATTCGAGAGGGTGACTTAGTAACGCTCGATGCCGCGAACGGGCAGTTAAATATAGAGGTAACAGCAGAACAGTTGGCTGAACGTCAGGTTAAACACCCAGATTTAGTGTCGAACAATACAGGTATGGGGCGAGAGTTATTTGCGCCCATGCGCAGCTTGATGAATGGTGCTGAGCAGGGCGCGACGATTTTCCGTTGGTAGCGATTGGGCGCCGAAGCAGGCGCTGATAATGAAACATCAATATTAAAACTGAGTGTTAGCCAAGGGCTCAATACTCTCAGAATAAGTAGTATAGATATGGCGAAAGTAGAGGCGTTTGACATAGTAATCTTCGGCGGCTGCGGCGATCTGTCGCTACGCAAGCTGATGCCGGCACTATACCGAGGCTACCTGGAGGGAAGCTATAGCGATGATTGTCGCATTGTTCCCACCTGCCGTAATAAAAAAGATGTGGACGGCTTCACGACGACATTGACGGTGGCGTTGAAGCAACATCTTTCAGCCGATGAGTACAACGAGGCACTGGTTGAGAAGTTCATTGCGTTGGTGAGGCCCTGTGTGGTCGATATCACCAAGCATGATAAGCACTGGCAAGGGCTGGCCGACACGCTCTCTGCGGCGGATCATCAGTCGCGTATTTTCTATATGGCCGTTGCGCCAGCGATCTACGGGGTGGCTTGTAAGCATCTGTCGAAGCAAGGCTTGATTAATGACAGTGCCCGTGTGGTGGTGGAAAAGCCGATCGGTTATGACGGCAAAACGGCGGCGCAGATTAACGATGCGGTGGCGGAGTTTTTTACGGAACAGCAGATTTATCGTATCGACCATTACCTTGGTAAAGAGACGGTACAGAACCTGATGGCGCTACGATTCACTAATGTGATTTTTGAGCAGCTGTGGGATGCGAAGTCGATCGATCATGTGCAGATCAGTATTTCAGAGACGGTGGGCTTAGAGGGGCGAGCTGGCTTTTACGACGGCGCGGGTGCGTTGCGTGACATGGTGCAAAACCACCTGTTGCAGCTACTGTGCTTGGTCGCAATGGAGTCGCCGAACAAGCTGGATGCCAATAGTATTCGAGCAGAGAAACTCAAAGTGTTAGAAGCTCTTCGGCCACTGGTTGGTGAGGATGTAGAAAAGCATACTGTTCGTGGTCAGTATGTGGCGGGGGCACACGGTGATGACCTAGTCCCTGGCTATTTGGAGGAGCTCGGAGCACCGCATAGCAATACTGAGACCTTTGTAGCCATCAAAGCCCAAATCGATAACTGGCGCTGGTCGAAGGTACCGTTCTACTTGCGTACGGGAAAGCGTTTACGTAGCCGCAGTGCAGAGATTGTTATTCAGTTTAAAGATGTCTCGCACCATGTTTATGATGATTCGGTAGGTGCACTTGCGCCGAACAAGCTGATTATTCGTCTGCAGCCGAATGAGAATATTAAGCTGACTATGATGACTAAAGACCTGTCGAGCCTCGAGACCAAGCTTAAGCCTGTCAGTCTTAACTTAGATTTCTCCGATACCTACGAGGACTTTAAGAGTGATGCTTATAAGCGTTTGTTGCTTGATGTGGCAGCGAACAATCCCGCGCTATTTATTCATCGTGATGAGGTTGATTGTGCCTGGGGCTGGATTGACCCAATCATCGAGCAATGGGTGAAAACAGACCATAGCCCAGATCTTTATCGTGCCGGTAGTTGGGGCCCGAGCGCCGCCGACAAGTTGATACTCGATGATGGTCGACGCTGGTACTGCGGTGGAGAACGTTAATGCTACATGAACATTTTTATGCCAGCAGAGCACAGTTGTTTGATGCGCTGTCACGGCACTGTCTTAAGGCGATTAGTCAGAACATGGAATCTGATCGAGCTTTGGTGTTTCTTTCGGGGGGAAGTACACCGAAACCGCTCTATCAGATTCTGGCTAACTCGCCGCTTAATTTTTCTGCTATCGATTGGTTGATGGTGGATGAACGCTGGGTTGACTATCAGCACGAGGCGAGCAACCAGCGTTTTATCGACGATTGTTTTAGTAGCGCTAGCGGCTTCGCGTTGCGGGGAATGAAAAATTCTCAGCCTAATCCGTCGGCAGGTTTGCGCGAACTTGAGGCGTCATATCAAGCGGTAAAGTCTCGCTCCGATATATGTATCTTAGGTATGGGGCCCGATGGCCATACAGCCTCGTTGTTTCCGCAGGCCGCAGGCTTGAAGCAGGCCCTGGCCGATGACTGCGAGCAACGTGTTTGCGCGATCGAGGCGAGACCGTCTGCTGTGACCGGCAGCCACGTGCAGCGGGCAACATTGAGCATCAACGCCATTATTGATAGCAATAATCTTATTTTATTAATCACCGGAGAGGAGAAGCTCGCCGTTTATCAAGCAGCAAAGTCCGCTGCGGATAGTATAGAAACGCCGGTGGCGGCAGTGTTACAGCAGCAGCACACCGATGTACATGTGTATTGGTCCCCCTAGCGTTGGTGCCGCTAGGTTTACCTCGTCTACCAGGGTAAGCGAGGCTTTTTATTCAGTGATCGACAGTACACTGACTGTTGGTGACGAGGCAGTATCGGCGACGTTATCGCGTCATGACAAGAGGGTACTGTTTAAACGAGATAAGAATGTCGGGGGTGATCCTGCCGACGGTAAGAGGAGAAAGCAATGAGCGTGCAACATGGATTGGATGAAGTATTGGCGATAAGCCCAGTCATACCTGTACTGGTGATCGATAACATTGAAGATGCGCTACCGTTAGCCAGGGCGCTGAGCGCGGGCGGGTTAAAAGTGTTAGAGGTGACGCTGCGTACCGAGGCGGCATTGCAGGCAATCACCGAGTTGCGTGCAGCTTGCCCCGAGTTAATTATTGGGGCAGGTACTATTTTAAATTCTGAACACTATCGCCAAGCGGTGGCGGCAGGTAGCCAGTTTATTGTCAGCCCTGGTGTCTGTGAAGAAGTTTTGCAGGAAGCGGAGAAACATGACGTGCCGCTGTTGCCTGGTGCTAGCACGCTATCGGAAATGATGGCCCTGTTGGCCAGAGGCTATCAAACACTGAAGTTCTTTCCGGCAGAGCTTAACGGCGGTGCAAAGTTTCTTAAAACGGTCGGTGCTGTTATTCCTCAGTTACGTTTTTGCCCAACTGGAGGTATCTCCCCGTCTAACGCCGGTGATTATTTGCAGCTCGATAATGTTGCCTGCATTGGTGGCTCCTGGATGGCATCGGGAGCGCTGGTCGCAGAGAAACAGTGGCAAAAGATCAGTGCCGATAGTGCGGCAGCGGTTGCATTAAAGAACTAGCTCAGTTTTTTAGCGCTAGTAAACGAAAAAAAGAATTTAATTTTTTAGGCGGGCATCGTTGAGATGTCCGAGGGTGGCCTCTCTTCACCCGCGATTTTGCCTGAGCTTATGCGCTGGTTGCTCGGGCATTGAAAATAACAACGTCAGAGTAATAAAGGATTGTAAAATGATTATTAAAGTTGCAATTAATGGTTATGGTCGAATTGGTCGTAATGTTCTTCGTGCTCTCTATGAAAACAATTACCGTGAACGTGTACAAATCGTCGCTATCAATGATCTGGGCTCTCCGGAGACGGCAACCCACCTAACGAAATACGATTCGGTGCACGGTCGTTTCCCCGGTGAAGTCTGCTATGAAGGCAGTGAAATGATGATCATGGGGGATGCGGTGAAGATGTTGTCGGAGCGTGATCCGAAGCAGCTGCCCTGGGCTGAACTCGAGGTGGATGTGGTGCTTGAGTGTACCGGGCTGTTTACGCGCAGAGAGCAGGCGGCACAGCACCTTGAGGCAGGCGCAAAGCGTGTGGTTATTTCCGCGCCGGCGGCTGATGCCGATGCGACTATCGTCTTTGGCGTCAACCAAGGAGAGCTCTCCTCATCTAGCCGGATCATCTCTAATGCCTCCTGTACGACAAACTGCCTAGCCCCCATGGCGAAAGTTTTAGATGAGGGTATTGGAATTGAACAAGGGGCGATGACGACGATTCACGCTTACACCAATGACCAAAACCTCAGCGATGTGAGCCATAAAGATATTTACCGTGCGCGTTCGGCGACGCAGTCGATGATCCCAACAAAAACTGGTGCGGCGAGCGCTGTCGGTCTGGTGCTACCAGCATTACAGGGCAAGATCGATGGTATGGCGGTGCGGGTACCGACGGTCAATGTATCGCTGGTTGATTTTCACTTTATTGCCAGTCGCGATACGACGGTGGAAGAGGTTAACCGGCTGATGCAGGAGGCCTCGACACAGCAGCTTAAGGGGGTGTTGGATTATAATACCGAGCCCCTCGTATCGATTGACTTCAATCACTCCAGTGCTTCGTCAAACTTTGACGCCACCCAGACCGTGGTCAACGGGCGCTGGGTCAAGGTGATGTCTTGGTATGACAATGAATGGGGTTTTTCTAATCGAATGCTCGATACGACACTGGCTCTGATGGCCTCGGCAGCGGTGGCTAACGATGCAGCAGCATAATGCTTCAGAAGATAGCGCAGCCCCTATTAACGCAGTAGCGACGAGCGCAGAGGTGACGGTGATTGAGCAGGAGTTAACCGCGACTAGAATGCAGCCACAGGCGCTGCAAAAGCGCAGTAAAATCGTCGCTACCTTGGGACCGGCAAGCGAATCGCGTGAGGTGATTCGCGATTTAATTCGCGCCGGCGTTAACGTCGTGCGCTTGAATTTCTCCCACGGCAGTGCTGAGGAGCACGCATTACGTGCCCAGATAGTGCGAGAAGAGGCGGCAAAGCTCGGTCAATTTGTAGCGGTGTTGGGTGACCTGCAAGGGCCGAAGATTCGTGTGGCACGTTTCAAGGAACAGCGTATTGAGCTCACTCGTGGCGATCAGTTCAGCTTGGACGCGAACCTCGATCGGACGATGGGTGACCAGCGGCAAGTGGGGATAGATTATGCGGCATTAGCTGATGACTGTGTGCTGGGTGATACCTTATTGTTAGACGACGGCAGAGTGCAGTTGGTGGTTGAGAAGATCGATGCTGGGCGGCTTGACTGCCGGGTGACTGTCGGCGGTCCGCTCTCGAATAACAAGGGGATCAACCGTCAGGGGGGAGGTTTATCGGCGCCGGCGTTAACGGAGAAGGACTTGGCGGATATTTGTTTGGCCGCCGCTATCGATGTTGACTATTTAGCAGTGTCGTTCCCCCGTTCTGCCGAAGATATCGAGATTGCTCGCCGACACCTTAGTCGGTCAGGCAGCGCCGCCTTGATCGTGGCGAAGCTGGAGCGCGCTGAGGCGGTCAACGATCATGATGTGCTCGATCAGATTATTCTAGCCTCTGACGCGGTGATGGTGGCGCGTGGTGACTTGGGTGTCGAGATCGGCGATGCAGAGTTAATTGGTGTACAGAAACACATCATCTCCCGTGCTCGTACTTTGAATCGGATGGTCATCACGGCGACGCAGATGATGGAGTCGATGATCGAAAATTCGATGCCGACGCGGGCGGAGGTGTTTGATGTCGCGAATGCCGTAATCGACGGTACCGATGCGGTGATGCTATCGGCGGAATCGGCGGCGGGAGCCTATCCGGTGCAGGCGGTCGAGGCGATGACCAGGGTTATTCTCGGTGCGGAGAAGCACCCGGCGGTAGGGCAGTCTGGCCACAGGATGCATCAGGGGTTCAGCCGTGTCGACGAATCGATTGCGATGTCGGTGATGTATGCGGCCAATCATCTCGAGGGCGTCAAGGCGATTGTCTGCATGACAGAGTCGGGTTTCACGCCTCGAATCATGTCACGTATCAGTTCTCGTCTACCCATTTTTGCCTTTGCTCGTCACGCACGTACTCGGCATCAACTGGCGCTGTGCCGCGGCGTGCAAGCGGTTGATGCTGATATGCTATCAAGCTCTACGGAAGAGTTGCAGCGTTGGGTGAGTGCGACACTGCAGCGGCTCGGCACGGCGAGCGCAGGCGACTTGGTGATCGTCGCTAACGGACATAATGATCATTGTCATGGCGGTACGAATACGATGAGTATTATTCGCCTTTAATGCTATAACCCATCTTGTCTCGTTAATTTGCTTGGCCCTCTTCTCTAGGTTGCTACCGTACCTAGGGAGGAGGGCTTTTTAATGTCTTGTTGTCTCCTCTTTTTCTTCCTATGTTTCAGGTGTTTGTGCTGATCGTTTGGCGAGCTAATAGCCGCTATTACAAGCGTTGCGAGTATGGACTAACTCGCAAGGCCTGCTGATGCCGGTGATTGCTGTGTTGGCTTATAGGTTTCTCTGAACTTGCTAGGCTTATAGTGAACTGTCTGTCACTGATTAGCTGTTTCACGACAGGTGAAGGCACGGCTGTAGCCCGGGTTGACGAGGGCGCGGTCGACATTATTTGCCGGTTCGTTGAGGTGGTTTGGATATGATGACAAGCAAATCCAGTAATATTCCGCCGCACTTTGTCGTTTATTAGGGGCTTATCTATGCTGCGTCTGTTTTCTTGCTTACTTCTGTTTACTTTGCTGTTTAATAATTCATCGGTTCAAGCGGACACGATGGAGGATTTCGCAGAGGCGGCGACGTTGCAGAGGTCGATAACCAATGACTTAGAAACGTTGGGGGTTAAGAAGGGAGAGTTGGCAAGCTTTGCGGAGTACCGCCTGAATAGTGATGTCAATCGCTTCCACAGCCAGCTAAAAGACCTGATGAATAAGAAACATCAGAATAAAGAGTTGTTGATGCCTCTGGTGAGTGGCTATCTCGCACAGCTCAAGAAAGTGAATGATTATTATTGGGAGCAGAGAAAACAGCTCGGTATCAATAGTGGTCAGGCCGACGATGCCGATATTATGATGCAGCTATCGACGCTTGAGGGGCGGCGAGATGTGATTTATAGCGCGAGATACGCTGCCCTGGAGTGGGCTGGCAAGCTGGGTGTTGAGGTCGGCGACGAAACCGAGCGACTAACAACCACCCTCATGCGGCGAGGTAATAGATTCAGCAGCATGGCACGCTTTACCCAAGAAAAGCTCAAGGAAGCGACCAAAGAGCTGAGTAAAGCCGGGGAAAAGGCGACAGATGCACAGCGGACGCTGGTGGCACAGTTGACCAAGCGCTTGGCACAGACCAGTGCCAGCTTAAGTCTTGTGATCGATCTGCTTGATGATTCAGACAAAGATACCTCGGCGTTAAAGAAGGCCTTGTTGAGCGCCTCGGGCGAAATTACGCAAGACGTATTGAACGTTAAGGTTGTTAAAGGCCTTGCTGATGGTTGGCTGGATTCGCTTTCAACGCTATTAATAGAGCATGGCCCCGATGCGCTCTTTAAATTATTTGTCTTTATTTCGATCCTCTTTGCCACCTATTTGTTGAGTAAAGGTGTCGGGAAAATGGTTCGTGTGGTGGTTGGCCACTCCAAAATGAGACTCAGCCGCTTGCTGGTAGAGTTTATCGTTTCGCTGTCGCGCAAGATTGTGCTGGTGATCGGCGCTCTGGTCGCCCTCTCTCAGTTGGGTATTCAGATGGGGGCGTTGCTCGCCGGTTTCGGTGTGGTCGGTGTGATTATTGGCTTTGCCCTGCAGGATACGCTGGCTAATTTCGCCTCGGGATTGATGATATTAATCTATCGCCCGTATGATGTTGGCGACCTGATCAGTACCGGTGGTGTCACAGGCGTTGTCAGCCATATGAGTTTAGTTTCAACCATTGTAAAGACGCTCGATAATCAGCGATTGATTATCCCCAATAATAGAATTTGGTGTGACACGATTAATAACCGGACTATTGAAGGGCGTCGCCGTGTCGATATGACCTTTGGCATTGGTTATAGCGAAAACATTGAGAAAGCAGAGGCTATTTTCGAAGAGATTATACTGGCGCACCCACTTGTGTTGGAGCACCCTGAACCCATGGTTAAAGTGCACCAGCTCGGTGAGTCATCCGTCGACTTCGTGGTGCGCCCCTGGGTGAAACCGGATGATTATTGGCCGGTGTATTGGGATGTGACACGTGCCGTGAAGGTGCGCTTTGACGAGGAAGGCATTGTTATTCCATTTCCGCAGCGCGATGTGCATATTTACAAAACCACACAAATTAAAGACGAAGGCGCAGTTTAAGCTGCGGCGCTATTGGTTACTGATCGCTGCATAAAGCCCTTTATGGCATAATCCGTGACTATGAGAATTGATCGTTTTATCAGTAATAATAGTTGTTATAGCCGTAAAGATGTTCGCAAGCTGATTAGTCAGCGTCGAGTGACGATCGATGACCTGCGGGTTGTCAGTGTCAGTAGTCGTGTGACAGCAGAGGCTGTTGTTCGTCTCGACGATGAGATCGTGGAGGCGCGGGGCGAGCGCTATTTCATGCTGCATAAACCGGCAGGCTATCTGAGTGCATCGAGTGATGGGCATCACCAACTGGTGTTTGATTTGTTGACGGATGAAGACTGTAGCGAGCTACATGTTGCAGGCCGCTTAGACTTAGATACCACTGGCCTACTGTTAATCTCCAGTGATGGTCAGTGGAGTCACCGTGTTACCTCGCCGAAGAAAAAAGTCGGTAAGTGCTATCGAGTCACCGCTGCCGATCCCGTAACAGATGACTATGTGCAGCAGTTTGCTGAAGGGGTTTACCTGCGTTACGACGATGTCACTACACGCCCAGCAGAGTTTGTGATAACCGGTAGCCATGAGGGGCTGCTGACAATACATGAGGGGCGCTATCACCAGGTGAAGCGAATGTTTGCAGCACTCGGTAACCGGGTGGAGGAACTGCACCGAGAAAGCATTGGCCTACTGCCACTTGATGATGGTCTCGCGCCAGGGGAATACCGTGCTCTAACCTCGGAAGAGGTGGCTTTGTTTTAGTGCCGCAGCTTGTATACCTGGAGTGCCAGTCCCAGCTTCTCCTCTCATGGTTGCAGTGCTTCGGCCCGCCCCCTATAATCGGCAAACATTTATCTTATTGGAGCGATTGATGTCTATAGTCAATGCTAACAGTGTTATCTCTATCCATTACACCCTGCGTAACGAAGAGGGAGAGACGCTAGACAGCTCAGAGGGGCAGCAGCCGCTTAATTACTTGCACGGTGCGGGTAATATTATTCCTGGGTTAGAGAATGCGCTGGCCGGTTTAAATACGGGCGATAGCTTCTCTGTCACCGTACAGCCAGAACAGGGCTACGGTGAGCTGAATCCAGATATGATTCAAAAGGTGCCAAGGTCAGCCTTCGAAGGCTTCGAAGGTGAGTTGGTTGCAGGCATGCCGTTGACTGCTAGCGGTGCCAACGGTGAGACCATGAACGTGACGATTATTGAAGTTGATGATGAGCACGTCACGGTTAATGGTAACCACCCGCTTGCCGGTATGGTACTTTGTTTCAGCGGTACCGTTGAAGCGGTTCGTGAAGCGACTAGCGAAGAGCTTGAGCACGGCCACGCACATTAATCGTTGCCTACTATCGCGTGTGGGCTGAGCCTATGCGCGATAGGCCTCTTACTTAATTAGTCCCCCTGCTATACTTTTTGCCCTACCGTAAGCTAGTTATCTATAGTCCAGTATCTTCTTAATCATAATAAAACGCGCTAACTAACCCGTCATAATACTGTTATGAAGAGGCTATAATAGCCCCTTGAAGAGCGTGTCGTCGTTTTTGCTCGGGCTTTAATAGGGAGCCTCGCGATGTCTAATCATTCTCTGTTTAACCATCGTATATGCATCATTGCCTTTCTCTGCCTTATCATATTGTTAGCACTCATCGGTGGTGGCTATTACCTCTTTCGAGGACTTGAGTTCATGGATTTTACTATCGAGTGCTCACGTGCCTATTGCCTGTAGTGTTGCTTTCGCTGTGATTTTAATCGGAGTCACTTATCAACAGATGCCGTCTGCTTGGATGTGGATCAACGCTTAAATTGCCATACGTAATATTGTTAACTTTAATTAACTCAAAGTGTGACTTTAGTAAACAATAACTTGAAGAGCGAATGGCATGAATTTATCGAAGAAATTGACGGCTGAGTTTATTGGCACCCTGTGGCTGGTATTGGGCGGGTGTGGCAGTGCAGTGTTGGCAGCGGCGTTTCCGGATGTGGGTATTGGTCTGCTGGGGGTTTCTCTGGCGTTTGGTTTAACCGTCCTGACGATGGCCTTTGCCATTGGTCATATCTCTGGTTGCCACCTTAATCCCGCAGTCTCTGTTGGTCTATTGGTCGGCGGTCGTTTTCCTGCGCGAGAGCTGGTTCCCTATGTGGTGGCGCAGGTCTTGGGTGGTATAGCCGGGGCGGCGATTCTCTATGTGATTGCGTCAGGGCAGGCAGGGTTTACCCTGAGCGATGGCTTTGCTGCCAACGGCTATGGTGAGCACTCGCCTGGTGGGTACTCGCTGATCGCAGCGCTAGTGTGTGAAGTGGTAATGACCTTTATGTTTTTGATCATTATTCTTGGCGCCACGGATAAGCGAGCGCCAGCTGGCTTTGCGCCGATTGCGATTGGTTTAGCGTTGACGCTGATTCACTTAATCAGCATTCCAGTGACCAACACTTCTGTTAACCCGGCGCGTAGTCTTGCTCCAGCGCTATTTGTGGGTGATTGGGCGTTGGATCAAGTTTGGCTGTTCTGGGTGGCACCCATTTTCGGTGCGGCACTGGCTGGAATTACCTATCGCTGCCTAGGTGGTGATGAGCAGGCTTAAACTGCAGGTTTATAGGGCTGATTAAGGAGGGCGCCAGTGGAAACACAGGCGCCTTTTTATTTTTTATTACAGCCAGCGACGATATTTCATGCAGTCTTTTTCACTGTATTGATCCTCGTAGAGATGGATTTTATGCAGCCAGTGATTCATTTTCTTGGCACTGCCGCCTTTTCTACGTTTGGCTTCGTAGCGAGCGATGTTGCTGTTGATTTTTTTACAGGCTCTAATATTTTCGTCACTATTTGCGAACAGTGTCGGGGTTATGATCAGACTGATTAAGGGTAGAGCTAGGGTTAGTATCATCTTGAGTTTCATGGGGCCTCCTTGCGCAGAATCTCGTTCATGATTCTCACAGTCCGAGTATGCTTAGGCCAATATAGTTAGCTGATAGTAGTCGATTACCTTCCTATCTTTCGTTATAAGTAAGGGCTCGCAACTGCCCGAGTTTGTTAGGCGGGATATCGAGTATTTATCTATCTGTCAAAATGAGGAAAGCGATATTTTATCGGCTTTAAGGCGTTATTGAAGATAGAATCTATGGGGCCGCTGTGAAATGATAGGGCAACAAGGGAAGTTTTTATGGTGCTAGCGAGGTTGTCTCGATACAGCGGTTAGCGACTAATTATTGTTCAGATAGGAGTATGTGCATAGTGTTAGATATTAGTTCGATTTTGGTTATTGCGGTACTTGGCTTTGCTGTTGCGGTGGTTTTAGCAGGGGCAAAGATGGTGCCGCAAGGTTACTCGTGGACAGTTCAACGCTTCGGAAAATACACCAAGACGTTAACACCAGGCCTGCATATCATCGTGCCATTTATCGATACGATCGGTAATAAAGTGATCGTTATGGAGCAAGTGTTGGATATTCCGCCGCAGGAAGTGATCTCGGCGGATAATGCGATGGTGACGACCGATGCGGTGTGTTTTTTCCAGATCTTAGATCCTGTGCGTGCCTCTTACGAGGTAAATGATCTAACGCGAGCGATGAGAAATCTGATGATGACCAACATTCGCGCAGTGTTAGGCTCGCTGGAGCTTGATGACATGCTCTCTAATCGCGATAAGATTAACGGTTTGTTATTGCAGAAGGTCGACGAAGCAACCGACCCTTGGGGGCTCAAGGTCACGCGTATTGAGATCAGAGACATTGCTCCACCAGCTGACCTGGTCGAATCGATGGCTAATCAGATGAAGGCTGAGCGAGATAAGCGAGCGGCGATACTAGAGGCGGAGGGCAAGCGGGCAGCAGAAATCCTGGAGGCAGAGGGACTCAAGCAAGGCGCGATCCTCAAGGCAGAGGGTGAGTTAGAGGCGGCGAAGCGACAGGCCGAAGCGAGAGAACGTTTGGCTCAGGCTGAGGCCGAGGCGACGAACATGCTATCGGTAGCAATACAGCAGGGCGATAGTCGTGCGATTAATTACTTCGTCGCACAGAAGTATGTTGAAGCTCTGGGTAGTGTTGCTGCTGCAGACAACAGCAAGGTGATCATGATGCCGTTAGAGGCGAGCAGTGTTATTGGCTCGGTGGCCGGCATTGGTGAGTTGATCAAAGAGGCGCAGCAGGCAACCGACAAGGAGTAGCCGTCATGCAGTCTTTGCTAGAGTTAAGCCCAAGCCATTGGCTCATTTTGTCTGTGGTGTTGTTAGTCTTAGAGGTCTTTGGCGCCGGTGGCTTTATGATCGGCATGGCGGTGGCGGGGGTGATGACGTCGCTGTTGTTATGGTTGCAGCCGGCACTGAGCTGGCAGCTACAGTTACTCTGCTTCGCTGTTGTCTCTGTCGTTGCGACGGTGGCTTATTGGAAATACTTTAGAGGTTTTAACAACGCCACTGATCAACCGCAGCTGAATAACCGTACTCAACAGTTAGTGGGGCGTCGCTGGCAGCTCGATCAAGATTTGCCCACAGGTAGTGGCCGGCAACAGATCGGTGACACTTACTGGAAGGTTCGGTCTCAGGGTGCGCTGCGAGCGGGTGACTTGGTTGAGGTTTACGGTTCCGAGGGTAGCGAGCTATTGATTCGTCTGGTCGACCCGAAGAGTTGAACCGGGTAGCGGTAAGCTTAGCTTGCCGTTGCTATTCCTTTAATAGCAACGGTTAAGCTTTATTGTTTGAGGCATTTTGTCTGTAGTAAGTCTTTGGCGTAGCCTTGGTATTTATCAACGGCGTGCTGACAACTCTGTGGCTGAATGGGGCAGTTGAGCTGCTGCTTATTGTGTGCACTGAGTAGCGCGATATTTTCCTCTACGCTTTTCTTTATGCTCTGGCTAGAAAACTCAAGGCAGTTATTGCCCTCATCCCAAGCGCCATCGATATAGTCTGCCATGTCAATATTACGCTGCTTCACCCACTGCCCATTTTCACAGGCTAGATACGGTGTGTGAAACTGATGTAAGGGATCACTTACTGGTGCGATGATACGCTGCCAGAAACGGTAGCCATTGAAGTTGGCCGTTAGATCAGCGTGGGAGTAAATGCCCGTGGTCCAGAAACCGTAATAGCTGTCCTCGGTTTGCTCTCCCCAATGCATCATTTCATCGAGACCTTTGTGCTGAACTTGAGTCTCGGCGAAATATTGCCAGCCCTGGGCGAGGAAGTGGCCAATTTTATCGGTACCGATGACGAAGTTGTCGATGCGCATGGTTGCACCCAGGCCACCGGTATAGAGGTCTATACCGGACCAGATAGGAATGTCGCGGTAGACCGATGTCTTGCGCTGCACTAGAACGGTGGGGATGTTAGGGAGTTGGCCTAGCTGACTGACAATGTCGTTACCGACGAGCTTGTCTTGTTCGCCAGCAAGGTGATATCTCAGTGCATCGTAGAGTATTTTAGGTTGGCAGCTGGGTGCCTTGTTGGCTTGCTTGAGAGCGTTATTGAATCGTCGATTTAGCTCGCTGTTGATGGCGCTGAGTGCATCGCTAGGGTAAGCGTCTCGAGCGCTGAAGCTATCGATCTCTGCTGCTAGGCAGTTGTTGCAAAAGACGGCGATGACGAGCGTTGTGGTAGAGAAGAGGTGTCGCTTAGCGGGGGCTTTGATACAAGATATGAGGGTGTGCATGGCAGGCATGTGCTTATGTGGCAATGTTAAGTAGCTAGCCTAAGCGGAGTTTGCCGTCGCTGCAAGCAGCAAGTCGAGCCAGGCTTGTCTACACGGGACACAAAAAAGCCGAGAATATACTCGGCTTTTTATCGTTACTGGCAAGCGCTAAGCGAGCTAGTCTCCCTTGGTGACCAGTGATACGCCAGGTATTCCGGCACTGCGTGCTGAGTCGGCGATTTGTGTGTATACATCTGCGGTCGATTTGTTATGTGCCTGAATGATCACGGAGGCCTCAGGGTTTTCCGCCTTCATACGTGTGATATTGGCACGAACAGCGCGTTGATCGATGCGGCGGCCCTCCATCCAAATTTCATCACTGGCAGTTACTTGGATAACGATATTTTTATTCTCAGTCGGTGTGGACTGTTCTTGGTTCGCATCGGGGCGGCTGATCTCGATACCTTGTTCTTTAATGAAGGAAGCCGTCACGATAAAGAATATCAGCATGATAAATACTACGTCGAGCATAGGCGTTAGATCGATCTCAGATTCTTCTTCAGCCTGACGTCTTGGTAAACTTCTCACTATTATCGCTCCGTTATAATTATCACTAAATAGTGCGGCTATCTTATCGCCATAGCCGAAGGAATTAAAGCGTCACCCTAGGTAGTACTACCTAGCTTACAGAACCGTCACTTTTCTCTCTCTTGGTGTAACTAATATGCTCGATTTCGTTACCCTGGCAAGTGTCTCGGTAACAGTTTGTGTTGATTTACTTCGGTGGCTATTTTTTGACCAGCTTCTCAGGGGGAGCTACTGCAATACCTTTTTTTATAGTATTGCTGATAGAGCTGGGCCTTGTCTGCAGGCTAAGCCATCAAAGCAATCGATTAATAATATGAGCAATAGGCTGTTCATGTTGAAAGGGGGGGGCTGTGGCAGCGACTCTGTTGGAGTCGAGTTGTAGTTTATCCGTTGCCAGTTTGCCGATATGGGGTAGCTAGATATGCTGGCTTATCGTCGATAGGCTTAGCTTTAGTGCAGGCTTTTTCTTTCCTAAGCTATGCGCCTGCAGTGGTAGCCTCTCTGATGCAAGCCATTTTTTTGTCACCACCGGGATATTTTTCTTCATTGGAATTCTATTTTCTGCACCGTCAACATTGTTGTTATTACCCTGCTTATACCTAATACTAGGGCATATAAAAGCTTATTTACGAATCAGCACACAGGGAGTGTGGCGCCAGCTTTATTGAATAAGGCTGCTAAAAAAAATAGCGCTGTAATAAAGCAGCATAGCGAGTAAATTTATCGTGGCCGATGATGATATCCAAGAGGGGGATTTTGTCGTAGTTAAGGCTTGCTGATAGATAAAACGAAAATAATAATATTGATGCAGGGAAGTTATTCGATGAAAATTATTAACTTTAAGAGAAAACAGGCGAGTTTTTTCCTTGTTGTTATTGGCCTATTGTTTTTTTGCTTCATCTGCTTTTCTCCGAATTTACATGCTGCCTTAGCTTTGGCTCTTGAGCAGCATGCTCAGTCAGAAAAGTCTACGATTGTACTTGATGGTTCAAAGTTGTCACGGCGGCTGCGTCCGCAGCTCGAGTATTTTATTGATGAAGAGGGGACTATCAATATTGATGACGTACGCAGCGGTCGTTTAGATGAGCGTTTTCTGCCTTACCCGAACAGTCTAAAACTGCAGGAGAGTAGTATTTACTGGCTGCGTTTTAAGTTGCGTAATGAGAGTTATTACAGTCAATCTTTGGTGTTGGACTTTAACGAGATATTGTTTTGGGAGCTGGATGTTTATAGTCGCGCGTTGTCGGGAGTCCCTGTAGATTACCAGCTTGGTTTGAGTCGGAAGGAGGCTAACCCGATTGACGGGCGCCTTTATGCTTTTCCTGTTCAGGTGGCCGCTAAGGCTGAGCAAACGGTGTATAGTCGTATAAAAACGCCTTATTTAATCGAGCTAAATCCTTATTTATTTGATCCTGTTAGCTACGCCAGTGACTCGTTAATGAGGGGGACGACCTCCAATGTGATATTGGGCATGTTGATGGGGATAATGTTGTTTCTCTGTGTCTTTGTGGGTTATGTTCGAGACTCTCGTGACGGGGTTTTTTATCTAGCTTTTGTATTTCTTTCTGCGTTAATAGTGGCGACCTGCAGTGGTTATATTACTTATTTTTTTCCGGGCTACGTTTGGCTGAATACCCATATGTATAGTCTCTCTGTAGGGGGGATGTTGGTCGCTTTTATTGCCTTTAGTCGCAGTTACTTCGATAGTAGTAAGCTGATGCCTTGGGTAGATAAATTGTTAGCGCTGTTGTTTTATGCCGGTATTGTACATTTGTTCGCGCTGTTGTTTCTGCCGGTAGAGTCTTTGATGGGGCCCCTGATGCTATTGGCCGGGGTGACCATGTTGATACTGTT
This sequence comes from Sinobacterium caligoides, assembly GCF_003752585.1. Taxonomy (NCBI): domain Bacteria; kingdom Pseudomonadati; phylum Pseudomonadota; class Gammaproteobacteria; order Cellvibrionales; family Spongiibacteraceae; genus Sinobacterium; species Sinobacterium caligoides. The sequence continues at coordinate 510,667 of NZ_RKHR01000004.1, read as the reverse complement.
ATTTATTGGTCCGTATGCTTGGTGGCTAGGTCGGCAACAGTTGTGGGTGTTTGCCTTAGGCAACCTGTGTTTTATTTCCTTGTGCTTGCTCACCCACCTTAGTAGTTTGGGTGTCATGCCACCGGCGACACTAATTCGCCATAGTTATGAGTTTGGTATGTTGGCGCAGTCGATTTTTTTTGCTGTTGGTGTTTCGCAGAAAATTTTGTCCGATCGACGCGGTCGGGAAAAGTTGGCAATGCAGGCTTTGTTAGTTAAGGCTGAGGATAAGACTAAGAATGAGTTTTTGGCTAAAATGAGCCATGAAATACGCACACCGCTGAATGGGCTAGTCGGCATTGCTGAGCTTCTAAAAAGCACTAAGTTGAATGTGGAACAGCAGCATTATATTGATATGCTGCAGAGCAGTGGTGAGAATTTAGAAGTGTTGCTGAATGATATCCTAGATGTTTCAAAAATGAATGCCGGACAGTTGAAACTGGACTACTGTGACGTTGATTTTAGCGAGTTTCTACACAAAGTAAGCTTTCCTTTTGAGGTGAGTGCAGAGAGTAAGGGGTTGGCTTTGCTGTTGGATTACCACCCCTCACTACCCGCCTTTGTCATGATCGATCCTACTCGACTGCGGCAGGTAATCGGTAACTTACTTTCTAATGCCATTAAGTTTACGGACAGTGGCATGGTGACGCTATCGGTGTGGGTAACAACGGATGAGCAAGCTTGCTTATTCTTTGAAGTGAGCGATACCGGCATCGGTGTTGCGGAGGGTGAGCGGGAGCGCTTGTTTGATAGTTTTCAGCAGGGCAATAGTGGTATTGCTCGCCGCTTTGGTGGTAGTGGTCTGGGTTTGGCGATTTGCCGCCAGTTAATAGAGCTAATGGGAGGGCGTATTGAGTTAAGTGGTAGCGATAATAGTGGTGCGAAATTTCATTTTTGGTTACCGTTATTGCCCTGTCGCCTTCAGCAGGTACCGGTGAGAGCTCGCAAAGAGAAGTTGTCACAAATTTACCCTGGCAAACGTGCGCTGGTGGCCGAGGACAATATCGTCAATCAGCAGGTGATTTGTGGCCTGTTGCAACGCTATAAAATTAGCGTGGATCTAGTTGCCGATGGTGAGCAGGCGGTGGCCAGGGTGAGCTCGGCGGTAGAGGCTTATGATTTGATTATTATGGACTGTGAGATGCCTATTATGGATGGCTTTGCCGCTGTGCAGGTCATTAGAGCACTCGATGGTGGTCATCGCCATGCTATTGTGGCATTGACGGCTCATGTGTCGAGCGAATATCGCCAGCGCTGCCTTTCCGCGGGGATGGATGATTATTTAACCAAGCCTCTGCATTCTGAACAGTTAGAGGTTGTGTTGAAAAAATGGCTGTCAAAGCCTGCGTCAGTACCTCGATCGGAGAGGGTGAGTCAGACTCAAGGGAAAAGTTGAGTAGGGGGAATCGTGTAATTGGAGGTCGCTATGAAAGAGCTGAGGCAGCAGCAGGTTATTGTTGTTGAAGAAAAGTTGTGCGTAATACAGCGCATTATTGAGGCCGGTGCCGACGTGAGTCCCGCAATGCGCTATCGGCTGGAGGGATACCTAACAGCACTCATTGCCTTGGATGTAGTGAGTGCACAGGCACTGCAGGTGCTGTGGCGATCAATATTGCACGAAAGAGCGAGTTTACAGGTTGCCGCTAACAACCAGGTTAGTATCTCGATCTTGATGCCAAGGGCGCCGGTCTACCCGTCGACGAAAACATGAGGGAGGAGGATTTTTTGCTGGTAAGCACTAACTTCTCCTCTTGTGCCAAGGTTAAGTCATTGCGACCTACCGGCAAGGCAGTCAGCGGTGCTACAATAGCTACCAATTTTTTGTCGTCTGCTGGAGTCTGCTGTGTCGCAACAAGTGCCATCGTTTAATCATGTTATTTTACTCTGTCGTAGTGGCTTTGAAGGTGAGTGCAGCGCTGAAATTATCGATAGAGCAGCGACGATAGGCGTCACGGGCTACTGTAAAACCGATAAACGTAGTGGTGTCGTGGTGTTTACGGCATCAAAGCCTGCAACGGTGATGAAGCTCATCGAGACCTTGTCGTTTGCCACGATGATTTTTGCCCGACAGTGGTTTGCGGCGATTGATGAAGTGAAAGATTTACCGGTAAAGGATCGAGTCTCGAGTTTGGCGCAGGCGGCGGGGCGCTTCCCACGTTGTAAAGAGTTGTGGTTAGAGACGCCGGATACTAATGAGGGCAATAGCCTCAGTAAGCTCTGTAAAGGGCTGCAGAAGCCTTTGCAACTCAAGCTTAAAAGTTTTGGTGCCTTGCGAGCCAGTGGGCGTTACCGATTGCACATGCTTTTTACTGCGGGTGATCGAGCTTGGGTTGGCATGAGTTTACCGGGTAATGATGCTCCGTGGCTAGGCGGTATCCCTCGTTTACGCTTCCCCAAAGCAGCCCCGAGTCGTTCTACGTTGAAGTTGGAAGAGGCTTGGCACTGGTTTCTGCCTGCCGATGGCTGGGGGGAGGAGTTGAAGGCGGGAAGCTGGGCCGTCGACCTAGGGGCCGCGCCCGGCGGTTGGACTTGGCAGCTGGTGCAGCGTGGCTTGAAAGTGATGGCCGTCGACAATGGTCCGATGAACAATGAGTTGATGCTGACACGCCAGGTGGAGCATCACGAAGCCGATGGTTTTCTATTTGAGCCGCCACGTGCCGTAGCGTGGATGGTGTGTGATATTGCCGATAAGCCAGCTCGAGTGATCCATCTGATGTCGACTTGGTTGGTCAATCGCTGGTGTCGAAAGAGTGTCTTTAACCTCAAGCTACCAATGGCTAAGCGCTACCTAGAGGTTTGTAAGTTGCTCGATAGGCTACAGGAAAACTGTGATGCTAACGGTGTAAAAATCACCTGGTGTGCAAAGCAGCTTTATCATGATCGCGAAGAGATAACCGTCATGGTGCGTCTCGTTGATTAAACTTTGTGGCATATATACATTGTCTGTATTACCCCCTAACTAAGGCTAAACAAGGAATCAGCATGGCAACAATATTTACTCAGATTATCGAAGGTAAGTTACCGGGGCACTTCGTTTGGCGTGATGACAAGGTCGTGGCAATCATGACCATTCAGCCTATTTCGCCTGGGCACGTGTTAGTGATCCCAATCGATGAGGTCGATCATTTCGATGACCTTCCCGCTGACTTGGTGGCACACTTGATGATTGTCTCGCAGAAGATCGCCAAGGCAATAAAAGTGGCTTTTCCAGCTGAGCGTGTCGGCTTGACGATTGCAGGCCTAGAAGTACCGCACACCCACGTGCATTTGCTGCCTATCAATACCCTGGGTGACTTTGACTTTAGTCGTGCCAAGATGGCGGAGACAGAAGACTTAGGGTCGGCTGCAGAGGCAATTCGTCGCGCACTAAAGGCAAGTGGCGAGACTAGCGCCGCAGAATAAGATTGGTTGTGAATTTGATTGTGAAGCGGGGATTCTCGTCCGATAGGGTGAGGTCTGCTTTAAAATAATGACAGTATCCGTTGTCGTGGTCGCTTTTCATTATTATCTTCGTGTTAGCACTCTAATGAGCGCTAACTGCGCGTAAGGACGTTGTGGCAACAGCACTGTACTTTATGAGCAATGTACTTTACGAGCAATGTACTTTACGGCATCCCTACTAGTAACAATAAGAAAGAGTTAATTATGAAAGATTTAGCAGCTGTACCTGCCGCCTACCTCGAGGCGCTGAAAGCACGTGACCTCGATGCGATCGTTGATCTGTATGCTGAAGATGCGATAGTTGAAGACCCTGTCGGTAGTGATGCTCACGAGGGGATCGCCGCTATACGCGAGTTCTATAAGGGGGCTACTGGGATGAGTATTGAGGGTGAGTTGCAGGGTCAGGTACGAGTTGCGTCCAATGAAGTTGCGTTTGCGTTTCGTATCACCATGGCCGATGTGGGTATGACCATTGATGTTATAGACACTTTTAAATTTAATGACGCTGGAAAAATCATTTTGATGCGGGCCTTCTGGGGGCCGGAGAATGTAACAAGTTAGTTTTTTGGTTTACGCAACGGCAATCGGCCGGCGTCATTATGACGTCGGCCGATCTAAGCAAGGTATCAGGTATTTGGCAGATTTTAGCTGCGCTGATTGATAGCGATCATTTGTGGCTTACTCGCCTCGGGTGCCTCACGCAATAGTGAGATAGTTAGTATACCGTGAGTCATGTCAGCCTCAACGACTTTCATATGATCGGCGAGACGAAAGCTCTGTTCAAAGCTTCTTTCAGCGATACCCTTGTAGAGATATTCGACCTTTTGTCGTTTCTCTTGTTGGGTTTTTCCAGTTACCTTTAAGGTGTCTTTTTCCAGCGTTATATCAATGTCTTTCTCACTGAAGCCAGCAACAGCCATAGTAATCTGGTAGTCGTTTTCACCTGTTTTTAAAATGTTGTAAGGTGGAAATGAACTTTTTTGTTTACTCTCAGTTGCGGCGGTTTCAAAAAGATCGTTGAAACGGTCGAAACCGATGCTTTGACGAAACAATGGAGCAAAAGATAGTGCGGTAGCCATAATAGGCCTCCTTAATAATAAGCAAGGTTTTAGACTGTAAATACATTTATTTACAGAATCTTTAATGGAGTTAGATAGCGCTATCTATCAGGATATTCTATGAATCATCCTTACCTACTAATATGTGGCTGGTTGATTGGGTTTCAAGTTTTATGTGAAATTATTTTTTAAATATTTTCTCAGGTGTGTGTAAAAATAAGCCTTTAGCTATATTTTTCAATATGATGGTGAGAGCGGGGGGGGTGGGATATACTTCGTGGTAAATTAAGCAGGGGCGCAGTGTGGTTGTGTGCGCTAGTCGACAGTCGTGAATGAGGATGACGAAAGTGAGTGACGAGAGAAAACAGGCCAAGCATAAGAAGAGCATGGCTAAGCAAAAAGAAAATGTCGATGCAAATATAGAGGCGGCAGATATCGAGCGTGGTGTCTGTATTTTGCTGACGGGTGATGGCAAAGGTAAGAGCAGCTCGGCTTTTGGCATGGCTATGCGCAGTTTAGGTTATGGTTATAAAGTAGGCATTGTGCAGTTTATCAAAGGCGTACAGCTCTCGGGTGAGGAGATTTTTATACGCGACAAGCACCCCGAGGTATATTTCCATCAGATGGCGACGGGCTTTACCTGGGATACGCAGGATCGCAGTGCCGATACTGCTGCGGCTGAGGCGACGTGGTTACATGTGGAAAAGCTGTTGCAGGACGAGAGCTACCATCTCGTTGTATTGGATGAGCTGACTTATATGTTGGCTTATAGCTATCTCGATGAAGAGCGGGTATTAAGTGCAATCCGACAGAGGCCCTACGAGCAATCGGTGGTTATTACTGGTAGAGGTGGCGGTAAGGGGATTCGAGAGCTGGCGGATACGGTATCGGAAATTAATGATCAGAAGCACGCGTTCCGTGCTGGCGTGAAAGCGCGAAAAGGCGTTGATTACTGAGTCGGTTGCGGGCTGTCGAGAAGAAAGCATTATGGCTCCAGCGTTGCCTTGATCTTATGATCACGGCAACGAGGAGGCTTTTGTTGACTAAGACTCTAGCCACGGAGGCAAAAGTCATTGGGCACTTAGGGTCAGTGACTAGGGATAGTACGTAAGATGGCTGCGACCACCTCGACCTGCCGGTTGTAACCGGTCTTGAGAAAGATCGACTTGATATTGTCTCTGATCGTCGACTCCTTGCGATCTATCTTCTGGGCAATCTCTTTGGCACTGAAGCCGCGCACTAAATGCTCGCAGACACGCGATTCAGACGGGCTGAGGGAGAAAGCCTTACGGATTTCTGCGCTGCGTGGTAGGTCACTGCTGTTCGGATCAAAGAACTGCATGAGTAAGGCCTTGTAGCCTTCTCCCTCGTCATCCGTACCGATGGGGGTTAGCGTTACTCGAATCGGCAAGCCGTAGGGGTCGTCGATGGAGAAGACTGCAACCGAAGACAGTTGCGCGTCACCCAGTGCGTGTAGCAGTTGATAGCAGTGCTTTTGAAACTCGGAGTTTTTCTCCTTGTTATTGAAGAAAACACGATTGTTGTTGGTGATATCGAGGTGCTCGACCTGCTCTACCCATTCTTTAGCCTTGCTGTTGGCATGAATAATCTCGAGTAATGGGCTCAAGACGATGCTGGCCTGTGGCGCGCTGTCGAGTGCTGCTTTCAGCGAGATATTGTCGACAGACTGGAAGTAGAGTTGTTGGTGTAGGGTGATTGCCTGGCGAATGTGCGGGGCCAGCAGGTTCAACTTGGCGATGTCATCATGACTATAGCCGCCACCCTCTTTGTTGCGATAGAGCGTTAAAATGATGGCGCTGTCGTCGTTATTGGAGACTAACATGCCAGCGACATCGACGATATTCTCACTCTCCATCCACATTTTTAAGCTGTCATCTAACTTGTTTAAGAACCTTGCTTCGGGGTCGATGTGGTTGGCACCGTAAAAGGCGCCGGCAGGCTGGTGCAGCGCCAGCTCGATCAAGGTGTCGTGAGCAATGAGGTTCTGCTCAATATAAAAGTTCTCAACGGCTTTGGGAATACCGAAGGACCAGCCGAATGTCATCAATCTCGGAGAGATGTTGAGTCCGGTGAGGTTGACCGCATGGCAGTTGAAGTGACTGCAAAGCTCACCGAGAAACTGGCTAAAGCCAGCGGAGTCGGAAAGACAGGAATACAGTGACTGCAGCAGCGTGCTGTAGTTAGCGATGGCGCTATCATTCGGATTATTGGTTATATTGGGTTCTTTGGCAGTCATGGTTATATTTCCTTATAGGTGTGCTGCTTATTTTGATGGCACCATTCTACCGAAAAATATCTTTTAGGCTATGCTGGGCGAGAGGTAAATGACTGAAAATTTTAAAAATAGCTAGTGAAAGTTGTTTTTTCTGTCGATTGTAATGTTGACGCTTGCCAGCCGTCCCTGTGGTGAGTGGTCTCAGCTGAGCATAGCGCGTATAATCCGCGACAAATATTGCGGGGGTGTTGTGCCTTCGTTCGGGCAATATATAACAGAGAGTGAGACCGCGACGTGAGTAACACGAAGTTTGTAGTACCAGAGTCATCCTATACTGTCGTTCAACGAGAAGATGAGGGGGCGAAGGTCTATGCGGCGGTGAATACTTCACTGGCATCGATTGATAAGGCTGAGCGGCAGTTGTTTGGTTGGCAGCTGTCAATCATCCTCGATTTACAGACGGAAGATGCTCAGGGTATGACGCTTGATAGTGAGTCTAAGGAGATAGAGCCTTTCTGTCAGCAACTAGAGACAGATCTGCGGGCCGGCGGTAATGCTATGCCGTTGGCGAGAATTACTTGGCGGAAGACACGTGAGCTACTGTTTCGTGTGTACAACCCGGCAATGGCGGATAAGCTGATTCAGCAGCTTATTGAGGCGGAGGAGAACCCTCGCCCCTTTAGTTACACTATCGACCCCGATATGGAGTGGGAGATGGCGGAAGATTATCTTAAGCAGTTCTCTGCTGATAATGCGCCATAATAGTAACTGATTAGCGGTAGTATTCTGTGGCTACTTGCGGCGTTGCCGCTAATGATAAGCTCGATAAATTGTTTTTTTTTGCGTAGGGGGATCCCCCTGTTTTTGCTTAATTAAGTTTTTACTTGATTGAGCTTTTGCTTGATATAGCTTGAGGTTGTCATGAAGTTGTCTGTGTTCGGGGAAAAGTTTACTAATAGCCACTCCGGTATTGTAGAGTTAATGGCTGATTTAGGTAATGCCCTCAACGAGAACCCTGACATGCTCTTTATGGGCGGTGGTAACCCGGCACGTCTAGAGAAGTTAGAGGAAGTTTTTGCCCAGCGCTTGCAGGCGATTGTGGCGGACGATGAGAAGCGACATAGCTTGTTAGGTATTTATCAGTCCCCGCAGGGAGAACAGCAGTTTCGTGAGCAGGTCGCGACGCTGTTGAGCGATCAGCTTGGCTGGCCGATAAATCGTGAAAATATCGCTATATCCAACGGCAGTCAGTCGGCATTTTTTGTTCTTTACAATATGTTTGCTGGTGAGATGGCTGACGGCAGTAAACGGACTATTCACCTGCCGCTGGCGCCGGAATACCTTGGTTATAGCGAAATTGGTTTAGGAGAAAACTTCTTTTCTGCGACTCGCCCGAAGATCGAGCTGCTCGATGATAACCAGTTTAAATACCGTGTCGATTTCAATGAGCTGCATATCGACGACTCTGTTGCTGCGCTCTGCGTGTCACGTCCGACCAACCCTACAGGTAATGTGTTGACGGATAGCGAGATTGAATTGCTCGATCGTATCGCCAAGGAAAATGACATTCCTTTGATCATCGATGGTGCCTATGGTCTGCCTTTCCCCAATATTCTATTTACCGATGCTAAGGCGCACTGGAACGATAATACCATTGTGGTGTTGAGCCTCTCCAAGCTGGGGCTGCCAGGAGTGCGAACCGGTATTATCGTCGCTCGAGAGGAGATTGCCACAGCCTATAGCAATGCTAATACGGTATTGAGTTTAGCCTGCGGCAACCTGGGGCCGGCGATGGCGAGTGAGCTCTTCGCTAGTGGTGAAGTGTTGAGCCTTAGCCAAACGGTGGTGAAGCCGTTCTATCAGCAGCGGGCGCAACAGACGGTAGCTTGGTTCAGGGAGGCGCTGGCCGACCTGCCTTATCGTATTCACAAGCCGGAGGGAGCGATTTTTCTCTGGCTGTGGTTTGAGGGCTTGCCAATAAGCTCGCAAGAGCTTTACGAGCGGTTGAAGCAGCGCGGTGTGTTGGTGGTTCCGGGGCATAACTTTTTCCCCGGTTTAGAGGAGGAGTGGCAGCATAAGCATGAGTGTATTCGTGTCTCTTATGCGCAAGAGGCTGCCGTTGTTGAGGCGGGGGTTGCATTGATTGCCGAAGAGGTTGCCAAGGCTTACGCAGAGGCTTAAGAGACAGCCAAAAGCTATCGATTTTTGCGGTAGCGATCAATACTGCCTTCACGCGGAGGTGTTAAGGATTAGATGTTAAGGGCTGATGCCATCCTGACTGTTCAGAGTGAACTTGCGCTGATCGGCGCTATCCCTTTGTTGCCAGCGCTGCCAAGAGACGACCTGAGCGCTGTCGACTTTATCGTTATGCTGTTGGTACCAATCGACGCTATTCGGTAGTTGGCTGCTAATCGCGGGTAGTGATAGCCATTGTTTAAAGCTTTCTTGATCGCGTAGTTGTTGAGTAACGGCGAGTAGAGCGTTCTCTTTGCTGTTAATCGGCTCGATGAGGATATAGTAACGTTTACCAGCAGCGAGTGATGCCTCGATGAAGTGAGCCTTGCCGTTCTGGTAGCCCATAAAGGTATGGTTGCCTGGGCTGATATTGTGCACCAGCTGGAAGCCTTCGGGGAGTGGAGCGATCGGTGTGCGCTCGCGTGCAATGCGGTATAAGGCAATATCACTCTCGGTGACGATGCCACGGTTGGGGCGTAAAAAGATAACCTGTGCAAGGCCTTGCGGTGGAGCGGTGATGGCGGTAGCAGGTGCGACGGGCGTCATATCCTCGGTCCGCTCCGGGGGCGTTGCGCAGGCGAAGAGGGTGGCGATGAAGAAGATGAGGCTTAGGCGACTTACTATTTTAGACACGACAAATCCCTTTTTGAAATATGATGATTGAATAATCACTTGCTTGTGCGATATTTCGATAGCTGGGCGGGATTATAAGCAGTTGTCAGCTTAGGAAAAGCGTTTCTTAATTTTTCATGACAAACTGTCGAATAGTTATACAAAAAACCTATATAGAGCTTTCCTAGTGGTACTTTAGTGCCTATTTAAAGGCTTTTTATTTTATTTTGTTGTCGATAATGATTTGTCACTTTATATTTTTGTTGCAACAAAAGGCTTTGGTCGGAGGGCCTTTTGTTGCGTGCAGTGCAGTAGTTTTTCGCAGATAGAGTGCCTTATGTTTAACTATTTGCTTGTTTGATAGGCGGCAACAGAGGCCATAATTTCGGCCCTAGCTGCTGCGGCATCTGCCCAGCCTTCGACTTTGACCCACTTGCCTATCTCGAGGTCTTTATAATTCTCGAAGAAGTGGGCTATCTGCTTGATGAGGAGCGGCGGGAGGTCGCTACACTCTTTTACCCCGTCATAGGCGCTGGAGAGCTTGCTATGTGGAACGGCAATGAGCTTAGAGTCTTGCCCGGCCTCATCGCTCATCTTTAACATGCCAACAGGGCGGGCACGCACAACGGCACCAGGGGCGACGGGGTAGGGGGTCACGACAAGTACATCGAGGGGGTCGCCATCGGCGGAGAGGGTATTGTTGATGTAACCATAGTTAGCAGGATAGAACATGGGTGTGGCCATGAAGCGGTCAACCATGAGGCAGTCTGCCTCTTTGTCGATCTCATATTTGATCGGGGCGTGATTTGCGGGAATCTCTACGACGACGTAGATGTCCTCTGGCAGGTCCTTGCCTGCGGGTATGCTATTAAAACTCATATGACCTCCTTAACTGGGATGAAAAACAGGTGACGTTGAATTATAGACCAAGGCGAGTCCGCCTCAGTGTGCCTTCTACCTTACTGTTTATATGGCATGCTGGCTTGTTATTTTGGTCCGCTTTTAATGTCGTTGGTGGGGGGGGGGCGGCCGCGGCTAGGCAGGTGCTTTTGCATACAAGCGTTTACGAGGCTTGTGTCGTGCTTTTTTTACGGCGAGCGGGGCGGGTTTTTTAGCTGATTCCTCTGTATCGGTGAGGCGTAGCTGGTTAATTTGGCGTTTTAAAACGACTTTAACGTTACGAAAATGTTTTTTTTGGCTATAATTGCGTCAATTAAAATAACGCCTAGTTATTAGGTGTGTGACACCCTATTTATCTGCAGAATTCTATAGGCAAGTATCATGGCTTTTTTTGATCTAGAAACCCCGGAAAATAACGACACAGAGAACCTCGTTTGGTTGGGCCATCTTAGCCCCGACAGCGATACTATTGGCTCGGCCATTGGTGCAGCTGAGTTATTTGGTGGAGAGCCGCGTCGCGCAGGTGAACTGAACAAAGAGACTGCTTTCGTGATGGATTACTGCGGTGCTGAGCTGCCGAAGATGATCACTAAAGAAGAGGGGCAAACGGTCGGTTTGGTTGATTTTAACCAGAAGACACAGCTGCACAAAGATGTTGATAACAAAGACATTGTGGCAATTATTGATCACCACGCGATTCAAGATCAGCCAATTACCTTTAACACGGCAATGTCGGTCGATATTCGTCCATGGGGCAGTGCAGCGACTATTCTAGCCGATCGTTTCGAGAAGATGGGTAAGCAGCCGACTAAGAGCACCGCTTGTGTGCTGCTGGCCGGTATCCTGTCTGATACATTGATTTTTGAGTCGCCAACGACATGTCCACAGGATAAGCCTTTCGCGGAGAAGTTGGCTAAGTTTGCCGGTATTGACGATTTGTATGCCTTTGGTACTGCGATGCTAGAGGCAAAGTCTGATCTTGCCGATGTATCGACCTACGACGTGCTCAAGGGGGATTTCAAGCACTACGAAATCAATGGCAAGAAAGTCGGCTTTGGCGTTGCTGAGACACTGAAGCCAGAGCAGTTGATCGAGCGTCAGGCGGCATTTCTAGAAGAGATGACAGGCGAGAAGGCCAAGCAGGGCCTCGACTTCATCTTTTTTGCCATAGTCGACACCAAGAACAAGCAGTCGCACCTGGTTATCTACTCGGATGCTGAAGCCGAGCTCGCCGGTACCGCCTATGGTGCTGCGGCGGAAAATAACTGGATGCTTTTGCCGGGGCTGATCTCTCGCAAGAAGCAGCTGATGCCTGTGATTCAAGAGGTACTTTCAGCTTAAGCTGAGGCCCTCACGGTTAACCAGAAGGCGGCCCAAGGGTCGCTTTTTTTGTGCCTAATAGAAACATCGTTGGCGTTGTGGTTGCGTGAATATTGCTCCGCTTTAGCGGTGAGATGACTTCATCGTCGAGACTTAGGTTGTTGCAGGACGGAAAGAGGGGGAGGATATAACAGGAGGCGCCAGCCAGCCTCTGTGGGGAGAGACCGACTGGCAAAGCTTACCGCTTAGTTGCCGCTTGCCTAGGCGGCGAGGAGCTCGACGCTGTCGCCATTGGTACGAACCTGGTAGGTCGCTAGACTGACGTCCTCCTCCAGGCACTTACCGCTCTCAAGGCAGTAGTGCTGCTTATAGAGTGGGCTGGCGACAACGGTGACATCGTTGAGGCTGCCGACGATGCCGCGAGCAATGATGTTGGCACCACAGAGAGGGTCGTGGTTATCGAGTGCATAGAGTTCGTCATCGACACGAAAGATGGCGATCTGCTTATCGTTAACGATGACCGCGGCACCGGCGTTAGGAAGGATGTCGTCGATGTTACAAACGGTAGTCCAGCTCATAGTATTCTCCAAATTAGTGGTGCGGCTTACGCCTTGGCGATGAGGTCGGCTTTTTCAACAGTCGTCGCGGGGCGAATCTGACCGCGCTCTTCGATGAAGACGATGTTGTCGTCTTTCTTGTCGCTGTTGATAAAGCTGCGGAATTGCTTCACTTTGCTCTCGTTTTCAATGGCAGTCTTCCACTCGCATTGATAGGTGTTGATGACAGATTGCATCTCGCTCTCTAGCTCGTCGCAGATGCCTAAGCTGTCATTGATCACAACATCCTGCAGGTAGCTGAGGCCGCCCTCCAGGTTATCCATCCAAGTGCTGGTGCGCTGTAGTCGGTCGGCGGTACGGATGTAGAACATGAAGAAGCGGTCGATGTACTTCACCAGCGTCTCATCATCGAGGTCGGAGGCAAACAGGTCGGCGTGACGTGGCTTCATGCCGCCGTTGCCGCAGACATACATGTTCCAACCTTTCTCGGTAGCGATGATGCCAACGTCTTTGCTCTGTGCCTCTGCGCATTCACGGGTACAGCCTGAGACGGCCATCTTAAGTTTGTGCGGGGAGCGTAGCCCCTTGTAGCGGTTCTCGATGTCGATGGCCTGTCCCATCGAATCCTGCACGCCGTAGCGGCACCAGGTGGAACCCACACAAGATTTTACGGTACGCAGTGACTTGCCGTAGGCGTGGCCCGATTCGAAGCCAGCGGCGATTAGCTTTTCCCAGACGAGAGGCAGTTGATCGGCGGTGGCGCCAAATAGGTCGACACGCTGGCCGCCGGTGATCTTGGTGTAGAGGTTGAAGTCTTTGGCGACTTGACCGATGGCGATCAGACCATCTGCGGTGACCTCACCACCAGGCATCCGCGGCACGACGGAGAAGGTGCCGTCTTTCTGCATGTTAGCGAGGAAGCGATCGTTGGTATCCTGCAGGCCGCCGAGGGGCTCGTCGAGAATGTGATCATTCCAGCAGGTGGCGAGGATTGAGGCAGTGGTCGGCTTACAGATATCGCAGCCCTTGCCTTTGCCGTGCTTTTCGAGCATCTCATCGAAAGTTTTGATCTTGCCGACGCGGACCAGGTGATACATCTCTTGGCGGGTGTAGGCGAAGTGTTCGCAGAGGTCGGTGTTCACCTCGACGCCAAGCTTGGTAAGCTCGGCATTCATGACTTGGCCGACAAGGGCTACACAGCCGCCACAGGTCGTCCCTGCTTTGGTGGCGTCTTTAACTTCGCCAATGGTGCAGCAACCAGACTGTACGACGCCGTTGATGTCGCCTTTGGAAACATTGTTACAGGAACAGATCTGTGCAGAGTCGGGCAGGGCGTCCGCACCGAGGGCAACGCCGCTGCTACCGTCGTAGCTGGGTAAGATCATGCTATCGGGGTTTTCTGGCAGCTCAATCTTATTGAGTGAGTACTGTAGCAAGCTGCTGTAGTCTTCGGCGTCACCGATCAATACGCTACCGAGTAGGTGCTTGCCGTCTTCGCTGACAACGATTTTCTTGTAGACTTCTGCCTGCTCGTCGATGTAGGTATAGCACTTACTGCCAGGGGTATTGGCGTGGGCATCACCGATCGAGGCGACGTCAACCCCCATTAACTTCAGCTTCGTGCTCATATCGGCACCGGTAAACTGAGCTTCTCCGTTGCTGCTGACATGGCCGGCAGCGACGCGAGCCATGTCATTACCGGGCGCGATAAGACCGTAGATACGACCCTCCCAGAGAGCGCATTCGCCGATGGCGTAGATGTTTTTATCGGAGGTCAGGCAGTCGTTGTCGATAACGATACCGCCGCGGGGGCCGATCTCTAGCTCGCTGGATCTTGCCAGCGCGTCCTGAGGGCGGATACCGGCAGAGAAGACGATGATGTCCGTCTCCAACTCGCTGTCATCGGCAAAGATCATCTTGTGCACGCACTCTTCACCATCACCGATGTTCTGGGTGTTTTTCTCGGTGTGTACGCCCACGCCTAAATCTTCAATCTTTTGGCGCAGCAACTTGCCGCCATTGTCATCGACCTGCACCGCCATGAGGCGAGGAGCAAACTCGACGACGTGTGTTTTTAAATCTAAGTCTTTTAGTGCCTTTGCCGCTTCTAGGCCAAGCAGACCACCGCCGATGACGACGCCGACAGAAGCCTTTTTAGAAGCCTCGGTGATCGCCTCAAGGTCTTCGATCGTGCGGTAGACAAAGCAGTTCTCGCGATCGTGACCAGGTACCGGGGGCACGAAGGGGAAGGAGCCGGTGGCGAGAATCAGTTTGTCGTAGGGGAAGCTCTGACCGTCAGCGATGATGACCTGTTGATTGTCGCGGTCGATGTCGGTGACTTCAGCATTGTGGTGGCAGGTGATGGCATTGCTCTCATAGAAACCTTCACTCACCATATTTAAAGGCTCAGCAGTACGGGTCTCAAACCATTTGGTCAGCTGAACGCGGTCGTAAGCGGCGCGGGGCTCTTCGCCAAAGACGGTGATATCAAAGTTGCCAATGCTACCATTATCGACCAGTGTCTCTAGAAACTGATGTCCGACGGGGCCGTTACCGACCAAGACGAGTTTGATTTTAGTACTCATGGAGGAACCTGCTGTCTGGTTAAATAAATTATTTTCTATTACTAAAGCAAAGCTCGTGCCAACGCCTGATCATCCCAGCTTCAGGCTATTGAAGTGGAGCTCGTGAGCTAACTTGGGGCGACGATTTCACGATACACAGGGGGTGGGATGCTTATTGTGCTCCATTGCGGTGCGGTGATGCCCCGAAATATTGTAGGGGTATCCTCCTTGTGCCTCTTTAATGATTTAACAACTTTAGGCTGCGCAGACGATAGAGCATTTGTTAGGCTAGTGCTCATCGATAACAATAAGCAGGTGTTCAAGATGCATTTAGATGGCCAGTTGTCACTCTCGGCGGCTCAGCAGAGCGCTGCCGGGGTGAAGCCACAGAATGAGGACAGTATCGGCATCTGCATTCCTGCAGACGTCTCCCTGACAACCAAAGGTGCGGTGATTGCCATTGCCGATGGTGTTAGTGCAGCGGAGGCAGGCAAGGAAGCGAGTGAGACTTGTATTCGCAACTTCCTCGGCGATTATTACGCAACACCGGAATCTTGGTCGGTTAAAAAGTCCGCGCAGCAGGTGCTGATTGCGCTTAATCGTTGGCTCTATGGACAGGGGCAGCGCTTTATTCGAGCAGAGAGGGGCTATGTCAGTACCTTGAGTGTCTTGGTGTTGAAGTCTCGTGTCGCCCATATATTCCATGTCGGTGACAGCCGCGTGTACCGTGTTCGAGGGGGGGATATTGAGCAGATCACGAGAGATCACGCCACTCGTATTACCCCCGAGCAGTCCTATTTGACCCGTGCTATGGGGCTCGATATACGGCTCGAAGTTGATTATATGCATCATGATATCGAGGAGGGGGACGTCTACATTCTGACCACCGATGGTATTCATGATGTGTTGAGAGACCGTGAACTGTTGGCGGCGGCGCAGGCACCTACCGAGGAGTATGAAGCCCGCTGTGCAGAGTTGATTCGGTTGGCGCTGGAACTGGGTAGTACTGATAATCTGAGCTGCCAAATTGTGCGTGTCGACGCCTTGCCGAAGGGGGATGCCAACGACATGTATGTCAGGTTGACCGACCTGCCTTTCCCGCCCTTTTTGTCGCCGGGGATGATTTTAGATGGCTACCGTATCGAGCGTGAGATTCACGCCAGCAATAAGAGTCAGCTTTATATCGTCACCGATGTGGAGACAGATACCCGCTATTGTATGAAGACACCCTCGGTCAACTTTGAGGATGATACGGCATACATAGAGCGCTTTATCATGGAGAGCTGGATTGGCACGCGCATCGATAACCCGCACGTGGTTAAGGTCGTCAAACGCGATGCGCCGAAGACCTGTCTTTACTATCTTACCGAGTATGTCGAGGGGCGCACGGTTGGTCAGTGGATCAAGGACCAGCAGGGCGATGCCCGAGTCGACGAGGTGAGAGAAATTGTGCGCTCACTAATTCGCGGGGTGAGGGCGATTCATCGTAAAGATACACTGCACCAGGACCTCAAGCCCGATAATGTCTTGCTTGATGCTGATGGCGGCGTGAAAATTGTCGATTTTGGCTCCTGCCTGGTGGCCGGAATTGCCGAGATTGCAGTGCCGATTCAGCGTGAGGCGGCGCTGGGGACGCTGCATTACTCGGCGCCGGAATATACACTTAATCGCAAGCCGAGTGCGTTATCGGATCAATTTGCGGTAGCGGTGATCTGCTATGAAATGTTGGCAGGGGTGCAGCCGTACGAGGGCAAGCTAGCGAACTGCACGGCCTTAAAACAGTTTATGGCGTTGGAGTACGTGCCTTGCTTCCACTATAACCCGCTGGTGCCGGTATGGTTGGACGGCGCTTTGAAGCGGGCGCTGAGTATCAGCCCAGAGCTACGTTACCAGGACCTCTCAGAGTTTGAGTACGATCTGTTTAACCCCAATCCTAAGTATATGAAGCAGGTTTCGACAGCCTGGATAGAACGCAACCCGCTGCGTTTCTGGCAGGCGACGGCGGGCGTATTGGCGTGTTTGCAATTGGCGACGCTGTATTTTTGGTTAGGTTGATGCGCGCCAAAGTTGCATTTTAAAACTTATGAGAAAGCTTTGACGGCGCCGTAGACACCCTCAATTAGCATCTGCGTGCCGATAACAGCTAAGATCAGTCCCATTAATCGAGTGATGATGCTGAGACCGTCCTTGCCGATGAAGGCGACGATGCGCTGACCGAAAATGAAGCACAAATAGGTGATCGTGCAGAGTAAAGCAAAGGTGGCGACAGTGATGATGCCGGCCTCCCAACCGCCGGTGGCGGAATAGTTCATGGCGGTAGCGATGGTCCCTGGTCCCGCTAAAATAGGCACGGCCAGCGGTGAGATGGCCATGTCGCTATCATCATCACCGCTCTCGCCTGGCTGATGCAGGCGTGAGCTTTCACCGTGTAGCATCTGATAACCGATCAAGAACACCAGTATGCCGCCGGTGATGCGCAGGGCAGGCAGGGTGATGCCGAATAGCTGGAAGATAGCCTTACCGAGCAGGGCGAAGGCGATGATGATTAAAAAGGAGGTCAGCAGTGCCTTAAAGGCAATCTTGGCCTGCATCTTACTGTCTTGCTGACTAGTTAGCCCGACGAATACGGCGGTGTTGGCGATTGGGTTCATGATGGCGAAGAAGCCGAGGAAGACAGTAACAAATTGTGTGAATAGATGATCCATGGTCGACAGCCTGATCAGTAGTGGATAGCGGAATGTTAAGCCAAAGCTATCACAGTGTTGCGCCTTTATCTGCTATTAATGCTGTCATCTTAATGAGAGCGCACGCTTGCCCGTGCAAGATAGTCGAGTGTTTTGAAATTTCTTTAGTGTTCGTAATGAGCGGGGCTCAGCGAGGCAGCTTCACGGGTGAGTTCGCTATTGATACGCTGGCCTGCTCATAGGCAGAGGGAGTTGGTTTGAGGTGTTTGATCAACGTGCCGGCGCGGCCTTGGCCGCGTCGGCGATGCTGCTATGGCAGTAATGAGCTGGGGGTAACAGGGCTGCCTACACCCTGTCGAACAAAGCCCCAGCGCATGTAATTCCAGCTGTAGTAGAGGCCGCAGTTAGCGGTACCGCCGAAGACTTTACCGCCCTTGTACCAATCGTGCTGGTAGAGACAGGCGTTGCGTGAGTCAGCCTTAAGAAACCAATTCTTATTCTCGTCACCGCCATAAATGTCGAAGTGTTGATTGGCTGTATCGTTGCAATTTTGCAGCGTAAAGTAGCGGCCACTCTCGGTAATACAGCTACCATCTGTTGCGCCGAGTGGGTTGTTGCGGAGGCTGATCTGGTAGCGATCGCCTTGTCTGTTCATCTGCCACTGTTGCAGTGGGTTGCTGGCATCGCAGGCAGCGACAGTAAGGTTGACGTGATTACTCTTGACGGTGAGACAATCGTCGTTACCCTTTTGGCGAATCTGCAGCCAGTTGTCGGGTTCAAAAGTGCCACCGGCGGCGAGGATTTCTGCATCACTGAGCAGGTCGATATTGTATCCGTAACGTTCATTGAGCGAACGCAGCACTTCGTTGGCGATTAATCCTTGGATCGGGGTGTTGGGGTGCAGACCGTCGGTCGCGAAGAATTTCAGTGTGGTCTTTAGTGTGCCGCAGCGTCCGTTTGAAGCGCAGTTGCCGAGTTCACCGTTACCGGCATAACCGCTGGCGATGGCATCGTCCATGCTGCCCTTGGAGCCGACGGGAATAATATAGTCGCCAATCGAGACATTGCCCTCGGCGTCGATACGGCTTGGGTCCTGGCTGAAGGCGTAACCATCAATTACCGGTAGATTTCGCTGTGCCGCTTCGGCCTTGATTAACTCATTGGTCTCGATGATGCGGCTGAGGATGATGTCGTTGGTTTCGCTGGTGCTAGTGGCGGTGCCGAGGGGGAGCTCGCCAATAATGATTTTACTGACGCCGGCGCTGATCAGCTGATCGATACCGCTAAACATTTGCTCGACCAGTTGTCCTTGGAAGTCTTGCCACCCTTGGTTACAGAATGAGCCGCCCTTGAGCTCCCTGGCGGCAAAATCGTTGCTGCCGATATTGACGAAAACCACGTCTAACTCGCCGCGTTGAGCATACGGTAACATCTGGGCGACTTGCACGGCCATCTCCGGCTGGCTGAACCCTGGTGCGACTACAGTGCCGCCGACGCGGGCAAAGTTGTATTCGTAGCCGCGTAGGCGGGGTTCACCGAAGAAATCAGGATCGTCGGTATAGCGGCCGAAATTGAACATATTCGGGCGCTGTTGTTGCAGGATTTGCAACCAACTGCGTGCGGGGAAGTCGGTATACATGGGAACGAGCCCCATAAATAGGTCGAGCAGGTCGCCGAGGCTGCTGTCGGTGCAGACGTCATCGCGGGCGAATAGGCTGGTGTCGAAGCTGGTGCCGACATCAGATTTGATGAGTCCGTCGTCGTAACCATCGAGATAGTATTCAGCGGAAACGCTGTCACCAATGACACCGAGATTGATCGGTGCGGCGTGTGACTGCGAGAAGCAAAGCGAAACTGTTAGTAGGACGGTAGTGGTTAATAACCGAGAGGTATTGCGCATAATGGGTCCTTGTAGAGTTCTACGTTGAGATCTTATTGTTGTTATCAGCTGGGCATAACGCCGGGGCGGTTGGCCAGCTTGATTCACAGTGTAGAGCAAGGTGGACGCAGCACAATTAGGTGTTTCAGCCGATTATTTCTGCAAAAATGCACAGCAGAAAAAGTCTCTAAGAAAGACTTTAATGCGATCATTGGTTGACTAAGCAACCGTCATTGTCATCGAAATAACGATGCAATATTTCTTCGATAAAAGTAATAAAAACCTGCATTCTGGCCGAGCGATGCACATCGCGATGGATCAGCAGCCAGAGCCCTAGCTTGTAGGTAGGGAAGTTATTGTCGACGCGTTGCAGTCCGCCTTCTTGTTCGGCGACGAAGTCCCACATATGGCCGATACCGATGCCGGCTTGGATTGCTTGACGTAAGGCCATGCCGGAATTAACACGGCATGAGATACTGGCTCCCTGAGGCATCAGGCTCTCGATCAGCCGTGCGGCAGCACCACCGCCATAGCAAGTGTCCCAGCCGATCCAGTTGTGGTCGCTCAGCTGTTGGCACTGTCGGTGTGTGGCGAGATAGTGGGAAGAGGCGTAGACGTTGGCGGTAACCAGACCGACGCGTTTGCTGACCAGATGCGAGGGGGGTTTATCGGTGACTCGCAGGCTGATGTCGGCATCGCGTTTACTCAGGTCGATGGTTTTAGCGTTGGTAATAATCTGCAGCTCGATACCGGGGTGCTGGCTCATAAACTGCTGTAAGTGTGGCATCAGTAGTTCGGCGATATGATCGGTGGTATCGATGCGAATGACGCCCTGTAGGCGCTCATCCTGACCGAGTAGCTGGCGCTCTATTTTCTCGAATTCATGGTCGATGACGCTGACCGATTGCAGTAGATTTCGCCCCTCGTCAGTCAGGGTGTAGCGGTTCTGTAACCGGTCGAACAGAGGCATCCCCAAGCGCTCTTCAAACTGTTTCAGTCGACGGCTGACAGTGGTGTAGTTCACGGACATTTTATCGGCGGCACCGCTCACAGTGCCGCTGCGTGCCACGGCTAAAAAAAAACGTAAGTCATCCCAATCCATATTGTTCTCTTCTTATTGTTATTTTGTTTTTTATTACTTTATGAACAATGTTAGCAGTATGTAGAACATAATAAAGAAACGCTATGTTGACGGTTGGTTGCGACGACTGGGCTGTCTTGTTCGATGAGGTAGAAGATGTGTTGTTAAAGATCTAATTTTGTAGTTGTTGGTGGCGAAAAATTCTGATTTTTCATTGTTGCTGTTTCGATGATGGGGGATTTTAAATCACCTGGTTTCTGTGATTTTATGTATTTTAAAATAACGATTTATGTTGTCTCTAATTTTTTCTTTCATCATGTGTTACTATGCGCTTATAAAAATAGTGTTTCGTCGTAATGTTTAATGGATACAATAATGAAAAAGATAGCATCAATAACAACAGTGTTAATGTTGACGGCCTGTGGTGGAGGTGGTGGCTCACCGTCCTCGGTACCGCCTCCAGGGCCTGCACCGGCGGAGCCCATAGATGATGGGAGAGGGGCCTACAGTTTGGATGGACTACAACCGCTATCGACAGCCGATGGCTTGACGGGCGTTTGGATCTTCGCTAGTGAGGGGACGCGGCGAATTGATGAAGGTGATCGAGGTCGCAGTGAGAAACAGATCTATGGTTTGTCGAGCGTTATCATTGAGCCCGATGACGAGGGCTATCGCATGCAGGTTTGTCAGCTTAGGCCGGCAGGGTGGGTTAATAGTGCGGGGTATGATGAATTTGATCAGCTGAGCTTTCGTCTTGATGATAATGCTCGTTTTCATCAGCCGGTGACGGAGTCAGCTGATGGTCATCGAACGAAGGAGACGTGGGTCTCCCTTGAGGAAGATCGTTTATCGCTACGGATGAAGGTTGAAGGAGATTACCGTCGGTATGCTGAGATTGAGGACGCGACAGAAACAGAATCAGCTAAATATGATTATGTAAAAACAGGCAGCTATACCAACTCGTGGCTGTTGAGCGGTTATAGGGTTGCCGCAGAGGTAAAGGCAGACCTCAGTTTGGGTAATATTAATATACAGACCGCGGCGATAGAGACTGCTTTTGGGGAGGTTGATGATGACTCGCCTGAAACGGTTGTTGATGCTCTCGTAGAGGCGCCGACCGATTTAAAGCCGAACTGTTTTACGTTGCAAAATTATAGCGGCACCTTTGAGTTGACCACCGATGACGAGGAAGAGACGACGCCTTTCGATGGGCATCGGTTAACCGTTGTTGGGGAGGATGATTCAGGGCAGCAATTTGCGCTAAACTCCTACGATGGACGGTTTGGTACAACAGGCCGCGTTACCGAAGTTGCGCTAGAGTCGTTGGCGGATGGTGTGTATCTTTATGATTATACTGCTGACGCTGACGCTGACGCTGACGCTGACGCTGACGCTGACGCTGACGCTGACGCTGACGCTGACGCTGACGCTGACGCTGACACTTACCTGAACTTCAATGCGAGTTATAAGAGGGAGAGTGTGCTGCTTGAAGTTGAAGGAAAATATAAGTGGGCTGAAACTGTGGGCTGGTATGGCCGTGATAAGCTAGAACTGACCCTAGACTTGCAGCTACCTTAAAGCAGCACGGCGTTATCGTGAATAAGAGCCCTCGTCGTTACTCGGCGGGGGCTTTTTTATTTTTTATCGAACCTATTTTGCTAGTGCGACGCCAGGCCGATTAGGCCGATATAACACCAGGCGCAGAGACCGATGATCACGAGCAGTTTGCCGGTGATGCGTTGTCGTGTACGCCAGCCCTGCACCATCAGGGCGAGACAGGATACGATGCTGAGCAGATAACCGAGCTTAAAGCCGAGCGTGTAATCGCCTTGCAGCAGGGTGGTGGGCCCAACGATGGGCGACATGAGCAATAATCCGACGCCGAAGATTGAGCCAGTGAACAGCCACGTCGCTATGCTTGCCGCAAATAGTAAGAGCAGCAGGGCGGTGAGGAGATGGCGTGTCGGTCGTGTCATAGTGGCTGCTCGGTCGGGTGCTGGTTAACGGCACAGACTTTAGCGGCCTGTGATTAATGGTTCGATGAAATGCTTGTGTCTAGTCGTGGTAAATAGTCTGGGTGATTGTAGCGCCTTCGCTGAGTAATGCTTTGTGCTAGTTAGTTATTTGAGTTAGCTCACGGCAGCAATCTCGAAGTGAGAGCGCTTAGTGGCGACGGTCGTGACAACCTCATCAAAGACTTCTTTGCCGAGTAGCTCTCTGCCGAGGGGTGAGGACGGAGTGATGAGCATGATGGTTTTATCCTCGAAGACCACTTTGTGCCCGCCGGCGGCGGGGCCAAGTAAAAACCATTGTGAATGCGCCTCGTCGTCGATGAGGCGCACGAGGCTGCCGAGGGCGATCACGGTGTGCTGCTCTTTCAGTGCTAGGGCCAGCTGGCGGTAGGCGGCGAGATCGGCCTCGCAGGCATCGACCCGCTCCGCCTGCCCCTGGGCGAGGTAAGAGGCCTCTAAGCCGAGGGTGTCGTATTTGTTCTCGGCCACATTCTCGTCATCGGTTGCGCTGCGGTAGGCCTGCATCGCCGCGTCGATGGCAACCTGCTTGAGGGCCTCAAGGCTTGCGATAATGTGTTGAAGTAAATGCTCTTTATTCATGCTCTGATCGTTTGTATGGATGGTGCACTAGCATAGCGCTTTGATCGACTTTGATCGATTCATGGCGTCATTATAGTTGGCTGTCTCGATGATTTTTTTTCCCCTATCCTTAGGTTACACTAGCCGCCTGTTAATAGGGCTTGTAATTACTATGCACGTACATATCTTGGGCATCTGTGGCACCTTCATGGGTAGCCTGGCCGTTATTGCGAAAGAGCTAGGCCATACTGTGACTGGCAGCGACGCCAACGTTTATCCGCCGATGAGCACTCAGCTGGAAGAGCAGGGCATCGAACTGATCAAGGGCTTTGACCCGGCTCAGCTGGAACCGCGGCCGGATATCGTCGTCGTAGGTAACGCGATGAGCCGGGGTAACCCCTGCGTTGAGTATGTTCTCGACAACAATATACCCTACACCTCGGGGCCGCGTTGGTTGCTCGAAAATGTGTTGCAAGATAAATGGGTCCTGGCGGTGAGCGGTACCCATGGCAAGACCACAACCACGGCGATGCTGGCCTGGGTGCTGGAGTGTGCCAATATGGCGCCGGGCTTCCTGATCGGCGGTGTGCCGAAAGACTTTCCCTGCTCGGCACGCCTCGGTGAGACGCCTTTCTTTGTCATTGAAGCCGATGAATATGACAGTGCCTTTTTCGATAAGCGTTCAAAGTTTGTCCACTATCAACCGCGCACGCTGATCATCAATAATCTGGAGTTCGATCACGCGGATATCTTTGATGATATTGCCGCGATTCAGCGTCAGTTCCACCACCTCATGCGGACGGTGCCGGGTAATGGCTTGGTCATCGCCCCTACGCAAACACCGCTGATCGATGAGGTGATTACCCAAGGTTGCTGGACCCCAGTACAGCATTTCGGCAGTGACGGTGACTGGCAGGCAAAGCTGTTGTCGGCGGACGGCAGTCGTTTCGAGGTCTATCTGCAAGGTGAGAAGCAGGGCGTCGTCGACTGGCAGATGACCGGTCAACACAGTGTGAGTAATGCGCTGGCGACCCTTGCGGCCGCGCGCCATGTCGGTGTGGTGCCAAGTCAGGGGATTGAAGCGCTCAATCGTTTTGCCGGTGTGAAGCGACGCATGGAGAAAATTGGCGAAGTCGCCGGGGTGACGGTCTACGATGACTTTGCTCATCATCCGACGGCCATTGAGACAACGTTGCAGGGCCTGCGTAAGCAAGTGGGTGATGCGCCGATCACTGCGGTGATCGAGCCTCGCTCAAATACTATGAAGATGGGCGTACATCAGGCACGACTGATCGGCAGTGCCGATCTTGCGGACCATGTGCTTTGGTATCAGCCGTCGGGGCAAGGCTGGGATTTGGAGGCGCTGCTGTCGCCGACGGATCGGCCGAAACATAATGTCTTTAGCGAGACGGAGGCGTTGCTCGATGTCTTGGCAGCGCGTCTCGAGGCTGGCGAACAAGTGGTGATCATGAGTAACGGCGGCTTTGAGGGACTACATCAGCGGTTGTTAACGCGTTTGGCGGCACGGGAGGCCTCATGAAACAGATTGCACTGGCGATAACCGGCGCCTCTGGCGCTCAGTATGGCGTTCGTCTGTTGCAGTGCCTGCTCGAGGGGGGGCATCAGGTGCAGCTGATGGTCTCGGAGGCCGCCTTTGAGGTCATTGAGATAGAGACCGAGTTGCGCTGGCCCCGTGAACTAACGGAGCTGCAGTCGCAGCTTGATCAGCAGTATCAACTGGCGCCTGGCCAGCTGCGCATCTTTTCCCGCCAGCAGTGGCTGGCACCGGTCGCCTCGGGTTCGAGCCCGCTCGATGCGATGGTCATCTGCCCGTGTAGTGGCGGCACGCTGTCGGCGATCAGCTGCGGTGCCAGTAATAACCTTATTGAACGAGCTGCCGATGTGGTGCTGAAAGAGCGTCGTCAGTTGATTATTGTGCCCCGCGAGGCGCCATACTCGCAGATTCATTTAGAGAATATGCTGAAGCTGACCAAGATGGGGGCGGTGGTGATTCCGGCCTCGCCTGGTTTCTATCAGCAGCCGAGCAGCGTGCAGGAGATGATCGATTTTATTGTCGCACGCATTCTTGATCAGCTAGGTATCGCACAAACGTTACTGCCCGCCTGGGATGGTGTTGAGTAGAGCGATGACCGAATAGGTCGGTTCGGCGAGTGAAATTGGAAATTGCGTCGAGTCAATTTAACTAGCTGTAATATTGGCGGTAGTCGGCTATAATCGCCCGCCATTATGCGACCTGGTCCACACTTTATGGCTTCTGACTAAGAAGCTTGCTAGGTCTACCCTCTGTTATGCCTAAAAAGGAACACTATGGCTGCCACCTTGATTCAACGCTATGACCGCACCGTCCTACAGCGACCGTTGCTAACGCTCGTCGTTGTTGGTGCTTTACTGGTTATCGCCATGTTGGGGCTAAGACACACGGAGTTTGATGCCTCGGCGGACTCGCTCGTGTTGGAAGGCGATAAGGACCTCACTTATGCCCGTGAAATAGGTCGCTTATATCAGTCACAAGAATTTCTTATGGTCACTTATCAGCCCAGCACGCCGCTCTATGATGACGATACCCTAGCCCGCTTGCATAAGCTGCGTGATGCCCTGTTGACGGTCGAGGGCATTGACGCGGTTAACAGTATCCTCGATGTGCCGCTGCTTTACAGCCCGAAAGTTAGCGTCACCGATCTGACCGGATCCCTACCGACCATCGAGTCGCCGAATATCGATAAGCGCTTGGTGGCGAACGAGTTTGCACAGAGCCCTATCTACAAGGATCTGTTGGTCAACCAGGATCACACCGTAACGGTGCTGCAGTTAAACCTGCGCCGCGATGCCCACTATTTCCAGTTGCTGCAAGAGCGTGAACAGCTGCGCCTTGAGCGCCGTGAAGGTGTTTTATCCCCCGAGGATGCCACACGTTTGAAAGCGGTCGAGACTCAGTTTGCCGATTACTCGCTGGTGGTTGGAGCGCGTCAACAGCGCTTGGTCAGCGATGTACGGGCACTGCTGGATAACTATCGCAGCGATGCCACGATGTTTCTCGGCGGAGTGCCGATGATCGCCGTTGATATGATTAATTTCGTCAAGGGCGATCTTGCCGTCTTCGGCGGCGCAATATTGTTTTTTATCGTGGTGATCATGTGGATTATTTTTCGTGCTGCGCGCTGGATTGTGACGCCGCTGCTGATCTGCTCGGTAAGTGCCGCCTCTTTGTTAGGACTGTTTGGTTGGTTGGATTGGCGTTTGACCGTCATCTCTTCAAATCTCGTGGCGATTCTATTAATCGTTAATTTGGCGATCTTGATTCACTTGATCGTTCGCTACCGTGAGTTACAGTGCAGCTTTCCCGAGCGCAGTCAGCGTCAGCTGCTGTTGGAAACCGTAGCGCTAATGTTTAAGCCGTGCTTTTATACTACCTTAACGACGTTGGTCGCCTTCGCCTCACTGGTTGCTAGTGGTATTCGGCCGGTGATCGATTTTGGCTGGATGATGTGTATCGGCGTTGGCGTCGCTCTATTGCTCTCCTTCGTATTGTTGCCGCCGATCCTATTGTTGATGGGCCGTCGTGCCGACGCACCCAGCGCCGGCAGCAGTGCTCCGATGACGATCCGCTTCGCGGTGATGGCCGATCACCACGGTCGTGCCATTGCCTGGTTGACGCTATTGGCGCTGGTAGTCAGTGTTGTCGGTATCAGCCAGCTGAAAGTTGAGAATCGCTTCATCGATTACTTTCATGAAGACACGGAGATCTACCGTGGCATGGTGACCATCGATCGTGAGCTGGGCGGCACTATCCCGCTCGACGTTATTATCGACGCCAGTCATGAGCAGTTGGTGTTGGCAGGGTTGGTGGAGGGTGAGGTGGCACCCGTGACAGAAGCTGTCGCTAACGATGATAGTGCTAGCGTTGATGATGAGTTCGACGAGTTGTTTGGTGATGACTTTGCCGATGAAGGTGATGCCTTCGCCAGCGATGGCGATAAGCATGTCGGCAATGTTTGGTTCACCGTCGCCGGCATGCGCAAGATTACTGAGGTGCATGACTATCTCGATGCGCTGCCGGAGACGGGCAAAGTCTTGTCGTTGGCGACACTCTACGAAATCATGGGCGATATCATGGGTAACGTCGATGATATTCAGTTGAGCTTGGTGCATAACAAAATGCCGGAGGCGGTGCAGGATGCGTTGGTGACGCCTTTTTATAATGCAGAACAGCATCAGGCGCGGATTAGCCTGAGGATAAAAGAGGGCAGTGAGACCTTGCAGCGTGACAAACTGTTGAAGAAAATCCATCACGACATTGTTACGCAATTCGATCTAGAGCCTGAGCAGGTTCATCTGACCGGTATGCTGGTTCTGTATAACAACATGCTGCAGAGCCTCTTTCGCTCACAGATACTGACATTGGCGGCGGTGTTTGTCGCCATTACGCTGATGTTCTTGATGCTGTTTCGCTCACTGAAGCTGGCGTTGATCGGTGTGGCGCCCAACATGTTAGTGGCACTGTTAGTACTCGGTGGTATGGGATTGTTAGGTATTCCCCTCGATATGATGACGATTACTATTGCGGCGATCGGTATCGGTATTGGTGTGGATAACAACATTCACTATATCCATCGCTTTAAGCGTGAGTTTAGCGATGACGGCGATTATATCGCGGCGATGTACCGCTCACATGGCAGCATCGGTAAGGCGGTTTTTTATACCTCGACGATCATTGTGATTGGTTTTTCGGTGTTAGTGTTGTCGAACTTTACACCCAGTATTTATTTCGGTCTATTGACCAGTTTCGCGATGTTCGCGGCGCTGATGGGGGCTTTATTGTTATTGCCGAGGCTATTAATTTGGTTTAAGCCATTTGGTCCAGATAGTCGGGGCTAGTAGTGTTAAGCTAGGTTTCCAAAATAAGGCCGAGAGGGCGCGAGATGCAATGCCGAACGAATTGTGGGGCGTGCTGTATCGCCCCGAGCATCAGCGTCTCTCTGCCAGCGCTGCCACTGGGTAAGGCGGCGGGCGAGCGCTGTCCACACCTTGACGCGCTGCACCGCTGCAGCTTATTCGGTCAGCCTCAACGTCCTGCGACCTGTGCCGGCTTTGCAGCGGAGCATGAGGTCTGCGGCGATAGTCGTGCCCAGGCGCTAACAATTATTGCAACACTGGAAGTGGCGACGCAAAGTTAGTTTTTAATCAAGGAATGATGATATGTCTAAGCGTGTTCGATTATATTGCCTACTACTGGCGCTGCTGCTTGGCGGCTCCGCCCTTTCGACATTGCATGCAGAGCAGGTTAAAAAAACGGAGCGAGTAAAAACCGACCAGGCTAAGCCCGTACAGCACATAGTTCTGCTGTGGCTGAAGGATGCAGGTAACCCTAGTGGTGTGGCTCAAGTTATTGCGGCCTCGCATAAGCTGGCCGACATTCCTGGCGTAGACGATTTAACCGTAGGGCCTGCCCTGCCAAGCGAACGTCAGTTGGTCGACGATAGCTTTGACGTGGCGATTACGATGCACTTTGCCTCGCCTCGGGCGATGGATCACTATTTGGCCAGCGAGCCTCACCGGCAGATAGTGGCGGCGGAGATAAAACCATTGCTGTCTAAGATTGTGGTCTATGACATGACGCCGCAGCCAGCCACAAATCGCTTATAGCTATTAATCACCTAGCCTATGCCTGCTTTTGCTGGCTATACTGAGGTTGTTAATAGGTGCCGCGGGTTATCTGTACGGGGTAGTGATGGGTGAATAACAAGAGGTCGCCAATGAAGAAATTGAAGAATGAACTGGGCTTATTGAAAGAGGCGCTACGCGTTGGTGAAGCCTATGCACAGCAGCGTGGTGTCGCAAGGTTTGAGGCGACAGATTCGGCCAAGTTAAAGGCAGAATATATTTATAAGCTATTGGTGCATGACAACCTGATTCAGCCATTGGCGAAGGGGCAGGTAAGCGAGCCTAACATTAAGCATAAGTTGGCGCTGTGGATCTCGCGTAAGTTACCGGAGGATCACGCGCTACTGAAATAGTGCAAGGTTACTTTATAGAGGAATAAAAAAGCCGCCACCCATTGTTGGGTGGCGGCTTTTTTTATCGCGTTTTGGTTTCTCGTTTAAGCAGTCATACCAAGGTAAACCATATAAGCGATATAACCGAGGAGCAGTATTCCACCCTCGAAGCGATTGATGCCACCGGGTTTGCCGCGACGCCAGCTGATAGAAAAAATCAGTAACAATAACGTTAGGGCGATCATTGCCGGGTAGTCGCGGGTGAGTACCTCGGGTGCGAAAGTGGAGGGGTGGATAATACCGGGTAGGCCCATGACGCCGAGTAAGTTAAAGGTGTTCGAGCCAATAATATTACCGACGGCGAGCTCGTACTCTTGTTTGCGAGCGGCGACAAAGGTGGCTGCCAGTTCCGGCAGACTGGTGCCGATAGCGATGATGGTGAGCCCGATGATCAGGTCGCTGATGCCGAAGTGGTGAGCGATTTCTACCGCGCCCCAGACCAGTATTTTTGAGGAGGCGATGAGCAGGGTGATGCCGATAATGAGCCAAAATATTGCGGCGCCTTTGCCTACTTCCTCTGGGATCTCGTCGACGATTTCTTGGCTGAGTGGGTCGTCTTTATGGCTCATTGCCTCCCAGGTTGAGTAGCCAATCATCAGAAACATGGTGATGAGTAGGATGCTACCCTCGAAAAAAGCGAGGTGGCCATCGGAGAGGAACCACAGGCTCGCCGCCATCACGACGAGTAAGACGGGAATCTCCCGTTTGATCATGCGGGAGTGGACGACAAGGGGGTAGCAGATGGCGGTGAAACCAAGGATTAAGCCAACGTTGGTGATGTTTGAGCCGATGGCGTTGCCAATCGATAGCCCTGTCTGGCCATGCATTGCCGCGATGGCGGAGACCAGCATTTCGGGGGCTGAGGTGCCGATGCCGACGATAACGACACCCACGATGATGGGTGGCAAGCCAAATAGACGGGCGGTGTTAGAGGCGCCGAGGACAAATTTATCGGCACTCCAAACGAGGACGATAAAGCCAACTAGTATGGCGGCAGCCGCAGGCAGCAATGCGATCACAGAAAACCTCTCGAGCAAAAGTGAGTGAGCCGCGCATTATAACCACTCCGTAGCTCACCCGATAGTGTTGTCGGGTGAGCGTTGCTCAATCTGCGTCAGGCTTCAGTTGAGTGAGGGTGGGTTTTCTGGCAGTGGATGGTCGTCACTCTTGTCTTTATGGTGGGCGCGTTCGTTGAGTTCGGCGTGCACGTGTTCGGCGAAGCCGGTGCCGGCTTCGGCGTAGAGATTGAAGGCGGTGACCCCCATGGCTCGCAGTTCATTTTGTTGGTCGGTGTAGTGGGCGGTGGCTGCGATAGTACCGCTGTAGCCGAGTCCACGTAGCGTCGTGACGGCACGGATATTCTCCGCGTGATTGGTCATCGCTAACATGATCAGCTTGACCTTCTTGCGATCTAAGCGAACAAGAAAGTCTCTATCGGTACCGTCACCCTGATAAACACGACGGCCTGCGGTGGTGTGCACAACGGCACGCTTGGCGCTCTCGTCGAGGCCGAAGACGACATCGCCGTAGTGCTCACGCAGATAGTCGTAGGCACCGGTACCGACACGGCCCATACCGAAGACGAGGATCTCGGCGCGGCCGGTGTCGACGGGCTGCTGTTGTTGCAGGCGACGCTCGGTTTCGAAGCGGCGCAGTGTGGTGCCGTGCTTGTCGTAACTGCTGTGCGCCATCTTGTTGAGCTGGGCAGAGAGGGTAAAACTCAGCATGATCGATAGGGCGATGATGGCGGGCCATTGCGGGTCAATGAGGCCGGTACTAACGCCCATCGTCGCGATGATAAGACCGAACTCGCTGTAGTTGGTCAGTACGAGCGAGCTCAAGAGCGAGGAGCGTGCGCGCAGCTTGAGACGGCTGAGTAGTAAAAAGTAGAGGACTGGCTTGGCGTAGACGACGAGGGTGGCGATGATTGCTAGCGCCCAGGCATCGGCATTGGGGAAGCCCGCCTTGCCGATACTGAGAAAGAAGCCGACAAGGAACAGTTCCTTGAATTTTGGCAGAGACTTTGCCAACTCGCGGGTCTTGACGTGACCGGCGAGCACAACACCCATAAACAGGGCGCCAAGGTCGCCCTTGATACCGGAAAACTTAAATAGTGCGACGGCGCCAAAGGCGTAGGCGAAGCCGAGTAGTATCAGTAACTCGCCGTGGCCGCAGAAGGCCATGATGCGAAGTAACAGTGGTCGTGCAAGGATGATGAGTGGGATGCAGAAGGCCCAGGCATTCGGCATGACGCCATTGTTGATGGCGAGGTAGGTGACGGCGATCAGGTCTTGCATGACCAGGATGCCGATGGCGATCTTACCGTGTAACGAGCTGCTCTCACCGCGCTCCTCTAAGACGTTGACGGCGAAGACGGTCGAAGAGAAGGACAGTGCGAAGGCGATTGTGGCGAGGCTCGTCCAGTCGCCATTAAGGTAGGGGCTGCCGAAAGCGAGGGCGAGACCTTTGAGCAGAAGGGTGAAGGCGGCAATGGAGAGACCCATATGTATGCCGGTCACCGCCCATATCTGCGGCATCGCCAGTGCGCGTAGCTCTAACTTAAGGCCGATGGTAAACAGTAGTAAGATGATGCCGACTTCAGCAAGAGGGTCTAGCCACAGGGTTTCCAGTGGCAGCTCACCGAGCACGAAACCACTGATCAGGTAGCCGATCATGGGGGGGAGGCCAAGTCGTTTGAAGAGCAGGCCGCTACAGAGAGCGAGGCCTAAGATGAGGGCAAAATTCAGAATGTCCAAGGGGGCTGTTTACTCTTACTGCTAAATGAGGGGGTGTACTATCGAGCCAATTGGCGTCGTTGCGGCGTGTTGTAATCCGGCGTTGTTCTGCAAAAATATCGAAATAGTGATCATATCCTCTGCTATAGCGACAGTATTGCCTGTTGCTGTTGTCAATAGTGTTGCTGTTATGTTAAGGCGATGTTGCAGTCGACAATACCATAGCTGTGAGAAATTATGCACAGTGGCAGGGAGATATCTGCACTTTCCTTGTGTCTGTACAGGAGAGTCTGAATTGGTTGTCGATCAATCACCCTCTATTGATGTCATCTCGCCGTTATTGATGAGATAATGGTGAGCGTGTCAGTCCCCAAATTTTTCCCAGTGACAGTTTGAGCACCCTCGATGAATGTAAAAAATTATATGGCCTCCCTCGGCAGTGAGGCTCGCAATGCCTCGCGCGCGATGGCGAAGGCGTCGACAGAACAAAAAAACAGTGCCCTGACCGCGTGTGTTGAACAGTTGGTATTGGCGAAAGAGCAGATTCTTGCCGCCAATGCGATCGATCTTGAGCGTGGTAAGAGTAACGGGCTTGATGCCGCATTGCTCGATCGTCTCGCGCTTACCGACGAACGCTTTGATGCCATGCTAGAAGGCTTATCACAAGTTGCGGCACTGGCCGATCCTATCGCTGAAATTAGCGACATGAAGTACATGCCCAGCGGTATTCAGGTCGGCAAGATGCGCGTCCCCCTTGGTGTCATTGGTATCATTTACGAGTCACGTCCTAACGTCACCGTCGAGGCTGCCAGCCTCTGCCTAAAGTCGGGCAACGCGACCATTTTGCGCGGTGGCAGTGAGGCGATCAACGCCAACCAGGCGATTGCCGCCTGTATAGCGACAGCGCTGGAAAGTGTCGGGCTACCATCGGCGGCGGTGCAGGTGGTAGAGACAACCGATCGTGAAGCTGTCGGCGAACTGATCACCATGCCTGAATATGTCGATGTCATTGTGCCGCGAGGTGGCAAGGGATTGATCGAGCGTATCAGTCGCGATGCCAGCGTGCCGGTGATTAAGCATCTTGACGGCATCTGCCATGTCTATATTGATGACAAGGCGGACCTCGATAAAGCGGAGGCGATTGCCTTGAATGCCAAGACACACCGCTATGGCACCTGCAACACGATGGAGACGCTATTGGTTGCGAAAAATGCTGCTGCCGATATACTGCCGCGTCTCGCCGCCTGTTATGCCGAAAAAGGGGTCGAGCTACGAGGTTGTGCTGAGACGGTCGCCATTTTGCCGCAGGCTGTCGCCGCGACGGAAGAGGACTGGATGACAGAATATTTGGCACCCGTGTTATCGATCAAGGTGGTTGAGGGGATGGATGAGGCGATTGTACATATTAATCAGTACAGCTCTCAGCACACCGACGCCATTGTTACTGAAGATTACACCCGTGCACGTCGTTTCCTGCGTGAGGTCGATTCGAGTTCGGTGATGATTAATGCCTCGACTCGTTTCGCCGATGGCTTTGAATATGGCCTCGGTGCAGAGATTGGTATTTCGACAGACAAGATTCATGCTCGAGGCCCGGTGGGGCTCGAGGGTTTGACCTCGCAGAAATATGTTGTCTTCGGCGATGGTCACGTTAGGCGATAAGCCGCTTGTGACGGGGCGCCACGCCGTCTTTGGCGGTACTTTCAACCCTGTTCACAACGGTCACTTACAAACGGCGCTTGAACTGCAGCGATTGTTGGCCGTGGACTCGCTGGGGCTGATGCCTTCGGCGAGGCCGCCCCACCGCGCTCGGCCGCAGGCCAGTGATGCGCAGCGTCTTGCGATGCTCGAGTTGGCGATAGCGAGTTATCCACAGCTGCGCTTGGATTGCCGAGAGTTTGCGCGCTCAGGGCTTTCCTATACTGTGGAGACGCTGTCTGAGATGCGGCGCGAGCAGGGAGATGATGTCTGGCTGGCGTTTTGCGCGGGTATGGATTCGCTATTGAATCTGAGTAGCTGGCACCGTTGGCAGGCGCTGACAGATTACGCACACTTGGTCATCTGTGCTCGCCCTGGTTGGTCGATGAGCGAGCTGCCCGATGGGGAGCTGAGGGATTGGCTAGCGACGCGACTGGAGACGGACGTCAAGGGTTTGGACGGTAGTGTCGCCGGCAAGGTATTGGTCGTTGAGCTAACGCCCTATGATATTTCGTCATCGCAGATACGACAGGCGATAGCGACAGGAGAATCGACGAGGGACTGGCTATTGCCGTCAGTGACTCGCTATATACAACAGCACGGGCTCTACCTCGAAGCGGGGTAGCCGGTGTGATGCGAATGGGCGGCTGTGCCGCTGAACTAAAATTATCGCTGTGAGAGCGACGAAGTGAAAGAGATCGATATATGAACACAGAACAGATTAAAGAGTTGGCGCTAGAGTTTCTTGATGACCTCAAGGCCAAAGATGTCGTTTGTCTAGATGTCAGTGGTTTAACCGGCGTCACCGACTGCCTAGTTATCGCCAGCGGCACCTCGAGCCGACATGTGAAGTCGCTGGGTGACAACGTGGCGATGGAATTCAAAAAACGCGATTTTATGCCGCTGGGTGTCGAAGGCCAAGAGACGGGTGATTGGGTGCTGGTAGATCTTGGTAGCGTGGTTGTGCACATTATGCAGCCAGATGCACGAGAGCTTTATGACCTCGAGCGCCTGTGGTCAGGTGCAGGTCCAGGGGAAGAATAACCGCCGTGCGTATTCGTATCATTGCGGTCGGCTCGAAGATGCCTAAGTGGGTCGAAGAGGGGGTCGCCGAGTACCGCAAGCGCCTGCCGGCGACGTTTAAGCTCGATTTTATCGAGATCGCTCTAGGTAAGCGCGGTAAGGGCGCTGATCTCGCCCGTGCTATTGCCAGTGAAAGCAAGGAAATGCTGGCGCAGGTACCGGCAGGCAGCAAGGTCGTGGCGCTCGATGTGCTCGGGAAGAGTTGGAGCACAGAAAAATTGGCGGCTAATCTTGCCGATTGGCAGATGCATTCGCCCGATGTCTGCCTGTTGATCGGTGGTCCAGATGGTCTGAGCAGGGACTGTCTGCAACGAGCGGATCTGAAGTGGTCGTTATCGGCCCTCACCATGCCTCACCCGTTAGTTAGGGTGTTATTGACCGAACAGGTTTATCGCGCCTGGACGATCAATCAAGGTCATCCCTATCATCGTTCTTAATGCATGGTTTTTTAACACGATCTCTGTAATGATTAGTCGCTTTAGAATGGCGTAGCACCGATACAGAGGTTCGCCGAGTCAATCGAGATGCAGAGCGGTTATGGCACATAGAGATCAAATTAAAGACGTTATTAGTGAACGCCGTCTCTACAGCAGTCGATTACTGGTGGCCGGGCTGTTGGTCTTGGCTGCCTGCGCCGTCATTATCTATCGTTATTACGGCCTGCAAATTACCGATTATGAAAAATACTCGACGCAATCGGACCGCAACCGTGTTCATGTACAACCCATTAGCCCCAAACGTGGCCTGATTACCGACCGCAACGGCGTGCTGCTGGCGGAAAACCGTACCACTTATAATCTCTCCTTAACTCGTGAGCGGATCAAAGATCTCGATGCTACTGTGCGTGAGCTACAGCAGCTGCTGGATATCGATGATGACGATGTAGCGCGCTTTTATAAGCGGCTAAAGCAGCATCGAGGCTTTAGCCCGGTACCGCTGCGCTTTAAACTGACTGAGGCGGAAATAGCTAAGTTTTCAGTTAATCGATATCGCTTCGATGGTGTCGAGGTGGTGGGTTCGCTCAGCCGTTACTACCCCGAAGGTGAACTCTACGCCCACGCTATCGGTTACGTGGGGCGTATCAATGAGCGCGAGCAGGGGAAGATCGATCGCGATAACTATGCTGCCACGGACTTTATAGGTAAAACCGGGCTAGAGAAGTTCTACGAAGACAGCTTGCATGGCACTGTGGGTTATCGTCATGTAGAGACTGATGTACGTGGCCGGGTGTTACGTACACTGGAGCAGGTCGACCCAGTACCCGGTAAAAACCTGCAGCTCTATATTGATGACAAAGTGCAGCGAGCGGCCTTTGAGGCGCTGGGCGAGGAGCGGGGTTCTATCGTCGCGATTGACCCACGCAACGGCGGTATTATTGCTATCGTCTCGACGCCGAGCTATGACACTAATCTTTTCGTCAACGGCATCTCTAGCAAAAATTATAAGGCGTTGCGTGACTCACTAGACCTACCGCTGTTTAACCGTAGTTTGCAGGGACAGTACCCACCAGGCTCAACGGTGAAGCCGATTGTTGGTCTTGCGGGGCTCGAAGAGGGCGTGGTGACGGCGACGAGCGAGATTAACGATCCCGGTTGGTATAGCTTGCCCAATAGTACGCACCGTTATCGAGACTGGAAGCGCTGGGGGCACGGTACTCATGTTAACTTCAATATGGCGATGGAGCAGTCTTGCGATGTTTACTATTACATCCTCGCTCACAAGTTAGGCATCGATAAGATGTCGGCTTTCGCGCATCAATTTGGCCTGGGCGAATATAGCGGTATCGACTTGCCGAGTGAGCGCCGCGGTTTGATGCCGACTAAAGAATGGAAGCGACAGAATCGCCGCTCGTCTTGGTATCCAGGCGAGACACTGCTGACAGGGATTGGTCAGGGCTATATGTTGGCGACCCCGGTGCAGCTTGCGCTGTCGACGGCGATCTTAGCGAATCGAGGGCATCAACTGGTGCCTCGTTTGGTAATGAACTCATCTCACCCTGCGGCGGCGGAGCGTAGCGATGTTAAGCTGAACAAGGATAGCAATTGGGATGTCGTGTTCGGCTCGATGGAAGAGGTGATCTACGGAGCCAGAGGCACAGGGCGTCGATTAAAAGGAGCACCTTATCGCCTGGCTGGTAAGTCAGGTTCTGCACAGGTGGTAAGTATCCCTCAGGGCGAGTTGTATAACCGGGATGAGTATGAAAAGCGCCAGCACGACCACGCCTTGTTTATCGCCTATGCTCCAGCAGACGACCCAAAAATAGCCGTTGCCGTGATTGTTGAAAACGGTGAGCACGGTGGCTCGGTAGCGGGCCCGAAAGCGCTCGCCGTAATGAATGCTTACCTACTTAATGATCAAGGAGAGTTGCGTAGTGACCTGTAAATTACTCGTTAGTGTTCTTTGTTATCGTGTTGGCGTGATCAATGTCGAACAGTGATTTCGTGCGTCAGATGGGCGCTAATGATTCTTCTTTTTCTGCTAATACCGGCCTGTTGCGACGACTACATATCGACGGGCAGTTATTGATTTTATTATTAATTGTCAGCTTCGGGGGGCTGTTTGTCCTCTATAGTGGCTCCGGCGGCGAGATCGCCAATGTGAAGCGTCAGGCGGTATTCTTCGGCGTTGCCTACTTTGGTATGTTTGTTGTTGCACAGTTTAAGCTGTCGTTTTATCGGCAGATAGCGCCCTTTGCCTATGTGGGTTGTATCGCTTTATTGGTTGCGGTGCTGTTGATCGGTGTGGGTGCCAAGGGCGCGCAGCGCTGGCTCGACTTGGGAGTGACGCGTTTTCAGCCCTCCGAGGTGGTGAAGTTGGTGGTGCCGATGACGCTGGCCTGGTACTTCTCAACTCGTCCGCTACCGCCGAAGTTTAGTCACGTCATTGTTAGCCTGATTATCCTCATGTTGCCGACGCTATTAATTGCCAAGCAGCCAGACCTTGGGACGTCGATTCTTATCGCCTCTTCGGGCTTATTTATCTTGTTTTTTGCCGGCTTGAGCTGGCGTTATATCGCTGCGGCGGTCGCTATTGTGGCGGCGAGCGCTTATCCGGCGTGGCACTTTGTACTACACGATTATCAGAAGCAGCGCATTTTAACCATGCTCAACCCCGAGTCGGATCGACTGGGCGCAGGCTGGAACATTATCCAATCAAAGACGGCGATTGGTTCAGGCGGTTGGTATGGTAAGGGCTGGCTCGAAGGCACGCAATCGCACTTGTCCTTTTTGCCGGAGAGTCACACTGACTTTATCATCGCGGTTTTAGCCGAAGAGTTTGGTTTGCGAGGCGTGCTGCTGCTGATGGGCTTGTATATGCTGATTATTCTGAAGGGTATGCATATAGGCTACATGGCGCAGGATACTTTTGGGCGTCTCTTAGCGGGCAGTATAACGCTGACCTTTTTTGTCTATATGTTGGTCAACATGGGCATGGTCTCTGGGTTGCTACCGGTCGTCGGCGTGCCATTACCATTGGTCAGCCAAGGTGGTACTGCCCTGGTGACGCTGATGGCGGGCTTTGGCATATTGATGGCGATCAGTACGGATAAGAAGCGGCTATTGCGCTAAATATTTCACAATGAATTGACCGCGTAATGCGAGGTAGGAGAAAACGTGAGCGTAAAAAATTGGCTAGTTGCAGGGGCTTTATTGCTACCGAGTCTATCGGTGCAGGCAGATTATACCAGTAACCCACAGGTGGCAGGCTTCGTCGATGAGATGGTGGCCGAGCACGGCTTTGAACGTGCGGAGCTAACGGAGCTGTTTAGTGAAGCGGAGAAGCAGCAGTCAATTATCGATGCGATTTCTCGCCCGGCGGAGCGAGTGAAACCGTGGAAAGATTATCGTAAAATCTTCCTCGGCGGCGATCGTGCCGAGCGAGGCGCGGCGTTTTATAAAAAATACAAGGCGGAGCTGGATCGTGCCGAGCAGGTTTACGGTGTGCCTGCGGAAATCATCATTGCAATTATTGGTGTCGAGACCCGTTACGGCAGTTTCACCGGTCGCTACAGGGTGCTGGACTCGCTGTCGACACTGGCTTTCGACTACCCACCTCGGGCGAAGTTTTTCCGTTCCGAGTTGGTGCACTACCTGATTTTAACGCGGGAGCAGGGCGTCGATCCTCGCAGCCTGAAGGGTTCTTACGCCGGGGCGATGGGCTGGGGACAGTTTATCTCGAGTAGTTATCGTCACTATGCCGTCGACTTTGATCACGATGGTCATATCGATATCTGGAACAACCCCAGCGATGCCATCGGTAGCGTGGCCAATTACTTTAAAGAGCATGGTTGGAAAGCGGGTGAGCCTGTAGTAGAACGTGTCGCGGTGGCCAAAGGTGCCGATGCCAGCAAGGTGAACACCGGGCTGAAGCTACGCTTTACCGTTGGCGAATTAACGGCATCGGGCTATACCGCTCACGCGCGACTAGCGAAAGATATGCCAGCGAATATCTGGAAGCTGGATGGTGCCGACGGCGATGAGTATTGGATGGCGCTGCCTAACTTCTTCGCCATCACTCGCTACAATCACAGCCAACTTTATGCGATGGCCGTCTACCAATTGAGTCAAGAAATCGCTGTTTTGATCAAACCTTGATGTATGCCAGCTCTCGAAACGGCGTTATTTGTTTGTATAGCCGGCTGTTTCCCCGCTGTCTTTGGTTAGTGAAGAGCAAAATTGTATGAAGGTTTTTGGTGTGATCGCTCCTGTGAAAGTCAATTATGGCCTCATTTTTGTCGCCATCGTAACGGCGTTAATGAGTGGCTGTATGAGTACACCCACCTCGACACCTTCGTCGGGAATACGGGATGAACCCATCACCCCGGGCAGGGATAGTGCGCCCTCACATCGACCTGAGGCGCATACGCTGATCAGTGCCACACCGAAACATGAGGCGATCAAGCGTGCGGGTAACCGCTCGCCTTATAAAGTCGCGGGAATACAGTATTCGGTGTTAGCGAGCCCAAAGGGGTACAAAGAGCGGGGCGGTGCCTCGTGGTATGGTGCTAAATTTCACGGTCGCAAGACCTCTAATGGTGAAACTTACAACCAATATGCGATGAGCGCTGCGCATAAAACCTTACCGATCCCCTGTTACGTTAAGGTCACGAATTTGGCTAATAACAAACAGGTTATTGTGCGGGTAAATGATCGTGGGCCATTTCACTCGAAGCGAATCATTGATCTTTCTTATGCTGCGGCAATTAAGCTAGGTTATGTGGATAAGGGGGTTGCACAGGTGGAGGTCGAGTATGTCGATCCCGATCAGTGGCAGCGTGAACAGGCAGCGAAGGCGAGGGCCAAAACTCAAGTGAAGGCAACGCCGGTGACAGCCGGCGCCGTTGCGCATGCCACTGCCAAGCCTGTGGCGAAAGCACAGCCTTATCTGCAGATCGCGGCGGTGTCTAATCGTGCTAGTGCAGATAAATTAGCGGCGTCGATTCGACCGCTGGTGAGTGAGCCAGTACAGGTGTCAGCGACACAGTCGGGCACGACGACGCTTTATCGTGTGCGAGTGGGGCCGCTGAGTAGTCGGCAGACGGCGCCAGCAATACAGGCTAAGCTGCAGGCGGCGGGTTTTGCAGCAGGTCACTTAATTACGCGCTGATAGCGCGTATGCTGTGGCCAAGGTTGAATCTGTCGTTGAATTTATGGTCATAGTTTAACGGGCTTTGGCGCTTACTAGTCGTAGCCGATTCGGCTACAATAATACAACTTTCATTGTGGGCTTGTCGGTCCAGAAACAATTAACAAATTTGAAGATGAATATGCTTAAGTTATTATCGGTTTGCACACTCGTTTGTGCCAGTGTGATCTCATCGGTTGCCGCCGTAGCGGCGCCGTCACCTTCCCTTATCCCTGCTGAGCCAAATTTGGCTGCGAAGTCATGGGTGTTGATGGATGCCGACAGCGGAGCTGTGTTGGCGCAAAAAAACGCTGATGAACGACTACCGCCGGCGAGCTTAACTAAAATGATGACCAGCTATGTGCTCTCCTATGAGGAAGCGCAAGGTAACGTCACCAAAGATGACTTGGTAAAGGTTAGTCGTAACGCCTGGGCATCGAACCCAAAGTTTAAGGGTTCATCACTGATGTGGATCGAGGTCGGTAAGCAGGTCAAGCTTGGTGACTTGCATCGCGGCATTATCATCTCCTCGGGCAATGATGCGAGTGTTGCAGTGGCAGAATACCTCGCCGGCAGCGAAGACGGTTTCGCACAGGTGATGAATAAGCATGCTGAGCTATTGGGCATGACTAACACCCATTTCGTTAACTCTTGCGGTCTACCTGCTGAAGGGCATTACAGTACTGCACACGATATGGCGCGTTTAGCGAAGGGCATCATCCGAGACTTCCCTGAAGACTACGAGATGTACTCGGAGCGTGAATTTACCTATAACGGCATCCGCACACCGAACAGAAATAAGCTGTTGTGGCGCGACCCTAGCGTCGACGGTTTGAAGACCGGCCATACCAAGGAAGCGGGCTATTGCCTTGTCGCTTCAGCCAAGCGCCAGGACATGCGACTAATCGCTGCTGTGATGGGTACGCGTAGCGAAGAGGCACGAGTGCAGGAGACGCAAAAGCTGTTGAGCTACGGTTTCCGTTATTATGAGACAAGCACCCTTTATCGCGCAGCAGAAGAAGTGACGACGACACGAGTTTGGTCGGGAGAGAGCGACTCGGTGGCCTTGGGGTTGAAGTCTGATCTAGTGCTGACGATCGCCCGCGGCCAACGTAAAAACCTGTCAGTAGACATGGTGATTGACGATGTGATTAAAGCGCCGTTTGAAAACGGGCAGGAACTGGGTCGCTTGGTGATTACACTGGATGGCCAAGAACTGGCCAATGAGCCTTTAGTGGCGCTGCAGGCGGTAGAGCAGTCGGGCTTTATTAATCGTATATGGGATTCTATCGTTTTGTTTTTCCGAGGTATTTTTTCATAGCCGTTAACGATTAGCCGTTGACGTGCGGGTGACAGCCTAGGCTGCCCGCGCTTTTGTCTGGAGAAGGGCTCTGCATTAGCAGGGCCCTTCTTGTATAATGAGCAAAGAAAGAGTCTGCCGCTCGATATATGCACAGCCGTATATCGATAAAGTGTCTTATACAAAGCTGTATTGAGATGTTGGCAGAGCGAGTGAATTGATGAGCTAAGCGTTGATGC
Organism: Sinobacterium caligoides; assembly: GCF_003752585.1. Lineage (NCBI taxonomy): Bacteria > Pseudomonadati > Pseudomonadota > Gammaproteobacteria > Cellvibrionales > Spongiibacteraceae > Sinobacterium > Sinobacterium caligoides. The sequence goes on along the minus strand of NZ_RKHR01000004.1, from coordinate 468,716 downwards.
GTTAAGCGCTTAATGAGGTAGGTATGAGTAAGGCCCCGCAAGATCCCCCAAAAATTGAGTTTCCCTGTGACTATTTAATTAAGGTCATCGGCGATGCCGAGCACGACTTCCCGGTCGTTGTTTGCGAGGTGATGGCGAAGCATGATGAGAGCTTCGACGGTCAGTTTACTGTACGCAACAGTGGCAAGGGCACGTTTGCTTCGGTGAATGTGACGATTACGGCGACAGGAGAGATACAGTTGGCCGCAATACACGCCGACTTGCAGGCGACTGGCCGCGTTCGCATGGTGATATAGCGTGACCGATACACCGTTTAACAGCCGCCATCCACTCGTGGTCAGAACGCCTGGTTTGGTCGACTATAACTCGACTTTTGCCGCTATGCAGCAATTCACCGAGAGGCGTGATGCGAACTCGCTTGATGAGTTGTGGGTGCTGCAGCATCAGCCGGTATTCACTCAGGGGCGCGCGGGCAAACCAGAGCACCTGTTGGCGACCGGCGATATTCCTGTGGTGCAGGCTGATCGTGGTGGCCAGGTGACTTACCACGGTCCCGGTCAGCTGGTGATCTATCTGCTGATCGATATAAAACGTCTGGCGATGAATGTTCGCGAGCTGGTTGATTTGATTGAGCAGAGTATCGTCTCGACATTGGCGGGCTTTGGCATTGCCGCGGCACCGAAGGCAGACGCTCCGGGAGTCTATGTGCAGGGCGATAAGATCGCCTCGCTCGGGTTGCGCATTCGCCGGGGGTGTTCGTTCCACGGTCTGGCACTAAATATCGACAATGATTTGTCACCGTTTCAGCGGATTAACCCCTGTGGGTATGCTGGCATGAAGATGACCAGTGTCAGTGCGATTCTCGAGGAGGCGCCCGCCGATCTTTTTGCGCGTGTCGAGCAACAGATGATCGAGGAGCTGAGCCAACGGTTGGGTTATCCGCAGCGGTGCACGGAAAAGACGCTGCCTTCGCAGTAACTAATTAGTATTGGCTGAGTGGTCAATCATAGACAGTGAGAGATGAAGATGAACGATGCCCTCGAGATGTTGCGTGCGGTCAATGAGACGGTCTCGGTACCGTTAGAACTACCAGAGCACGATGATTTGGTCGACGTTGAGGAGCTAATACTGATTGGCATTCCCGCTGACTTTCGTGAGTACTTGCTGCAGGCGAGTGACGTCATCTATGGCTATTATGAGCCGGTGACCGCGGCGGACCCCAACTCCCACACTTATCTGCCCGAGGTGGCAAGCTATGCCTGGTCTATCGGTGTCCCGCGTGAGCTTATCCCATTGTGTGAGTCTCGCGGTGACTATTACTGCGTCAACGAGGTGGGCGAGGTAGTGCTGTGGCGAGATGGTCAGGTGACGGAAGGTGAGTGGCCGACAATTTGGCACTGGATTAAGGGTGTGTGGTTGGCTGATGTCGTCTGGTAGCCTGCGTGGCTAAGTAGCCTCTTATTTTGCTCTGTGATGATTAACAATAACAGTAAGGAGAGCGTATGTTCAGCTGGGTTAAGCACCTCTTCGGTCGAGATAATGACGAAGCCGCGTTAGAGTGGCAGCCGCAATGGTCGGCGTTCTTGGCTGCACAGGTAGCGTTTTATCGGGTATTAACGGCTGAAGACAAGCGGCTTTTCGAGCAGCGTGTGTTGCTGTTTCTACAAACGACCAGAGTCGAGGCCGCGCCGGCTGAAGTGAGCGATGAAGACTGCCTGTTAGTGGCCGCTAGTGCGATTATTCCTGTGTGGGGCTTTCCTGGCTGGCACTATTTTAATTTACGCGTGGTCTACCTGCTGCCAGGGGCCTTTAATCATCGCTATGAGTGCGGTCAATCAGATTCGACGATCACCGGCATGGTCGGCACTGGCGATATGGTGGGGCGGATGGCGCTGTCGCGACCAGCGCTTTACCAAGGCTTTGCCAATAGCCGTGATCGCAGCAACGTCGGTATTCATGAGTTTGTGCATCTTATCGATATGGCTGACGGTGAGTGTGACGGCTACCCTGAGCGGATGAAGGAATACGCTTTCTCGATCCCCTGGTTCGAGCTAGTGGCGCATAAAATACATGAGATAGAGGGGCACGACAGCAACATCGACCCCTATGCGATGACCAATCGCTCGGAATTTTTTGCGGTGACTTCAGAGTACTTTTTTGAACGCCCGAAGATGATGCAGCGTAAACACCCGCAGTTGTTTGCCGCGCTCAGTGCGTTTTATCAACAGGATGTGCTGGCTATCGAAAAGGATGTGCAGCCGAGAAAAGATCAGCCTTGTCCTTGCGGCAGTGAGCGTCGCTATCGTGACTGCTGTATGCCGGTCGAGTAAGTTGGCTGCTACTCCATCGGCTGCTCGAGAAAGTGGTAGCTGATGGTGATGACATAATAGAGCTGTTCGCCGTTGGGCGTGTGCACCGCGAACTCGTCATCGACTTGCTTACCGAACATCGCTTTGGCAACCGGTGCATCCATACTCAACTTGTTGCTCTTCAGGTCGAACTCGTCGGGGCCGACAATGGTGTAGCGTTGTGTCTCGCCCTCTTCGTTTTCGATCGTGACGGTGGCGCCAAAATAGATTTTTTCTTGGTTGCTGGGTGGTTGACTGACAACGGTGACGGCTTCTAAACGCTTGGTCAGATAGCGAACGCGGCTATCGATCTCGCGCAGGCGTTTCTTGCCGTAGATGTAGTCGCCGTTTTCAGAGCGGTCACCGTTGAGGGCGGCTTCGTGAACAGCTTGGGTAACAAGGGGGCGCTCGATCTTCCAGAGCTGGTGCAGCTCATCCTTGAGTACCTTCTCACCAAATTTAGAGATATAGTTTGAACCCCAGCGTCGGGGTGGGCGATAGCGTCCCATGTCAGCTCTCGAGTTGAGTGGTCAAAAGTCGTTTGATTAGCTATGCACAATAACATTTTTCGGAGCAAATGATTGAACAAGCAAAAAGGTTATATCGTCGCCCTCATCTGTAGTGTCATCTGTTTATGGGCAGGGCAGGCCGCAGCTGACGAGCCGTTGGCAAAAATCACCTTGAGCGGGGAACTGCAGCAGGGAGGGGTGATTTTTGGCCGCAGCGACCGTGATGGCCGTGTCTTTATCGATGGTCGAGAAGTGGTGCTCGATCAGCAACATCGGTTTGTCTTCGGCTTAGACCGGGATGCGGCTGAGGGGGTGACGGTGGTGTTTCGTCATGCTAATGGTGTAGAGCAGGCTGAGACCTACCCAGTGGCTAAACGAGAGTATCGGATGCAGCGTATCGAAGGTATTAAGCGCTCGATTATGCAGCCCAGCGAGGAGAAGTTGCAACGTATTCGAGAGGAGGCGGCGCAGGTGAAGCGTGCACGAGAGGCAGATTTAGATCAGACGGCTTGGCATCAGCGCTTTATTTGGCCGATTAAGGGGCGAATTACAGGTGTGTTTGGTTCGCAGCGTGTCTATAATGGCGTGCCGGCTAGACCGCATTACGGTATTGATATCGCGGCACCGGTGGGGGCGAAGGTGATCGCACCCGCGGCAGGGGTGGTTACTCTTGCCCATAAGAATATGTTTTATTCGGGCGGCACCGTGATTATTGATCACGGTCGCGGCCTCTCGTCGGCCTTCTTACACCTGAGTAAACTACATGTGAAAGTCGGGCAGCAGTTACAGCAGGGCGACTTGCTGGGCGAAGTGGGATCGACGGGGCGCTCGACAGGGCCACATCTGGACTGGCGTATGAACTGGTTTGATCGCCGTGTCGATGCCCAATTAATGGTGCCCGCTATGCGCTGAATAGGCGATAGCTAAAAAGGCATAGAGAGTTGCCGAGACTTTGCTCGGCCATGACAATGAAAGATCGGTCGTCGATAGACGGCCATGATGAGAAGGTAACAAGATGATCGATAAAAAATTGCTGAGCATCCTGGTTTGTCCTGTGACCAAGGCTCCGGTAGAGCTAAATGCTGAGAAGACTGAGGTTATTTGCTATGCCAGTGGCCTAGCCTACCCTGTACGCGATGGCATTCCGGTGATGCTGGAGACCGAGGCGCGTGCCTTGACTGAGGCGGAGAAAGAGGCCCGATAGTTTGGGTGCCTGAAGAAACTACCCAGAGTGCGGTGGATTTCATTATAATTTGGCCTTTTACTGCCGTGCTGGCGGTGGTTGGCCGCTAGACTAGTTTAGATTTTGACGGATGTGTGACGATGAAGAGTACTGAAATACGCGAGGCTTTTTTAAAGTTTTACGAGAGTAAGGGGCACCAACGTGTTGCCAGTAGTTCGCTAGTACCGGGTAATGACCCGACACTACTCTTCACCAATGCGGGTATGGTGCAATTTAAAGATGTGTTTCTCGGTCAGGAGAGTCGCCCCTATAAGACAGCGACCAGCTCTCAGCGCTGTGTGCGTGCTGGCGGTAAACATAACGATCTAGAGAACGTCGGCTATACCGCTCGTCATCACACCTTCTTCGAGATGCTCGGTAACTTTAGTTTTGGTGATTACTTCAAGCGTGAAGCGATCAAGTACGCCTGGGAGTTCCTGACCGAGGTGTTACAGCTGCCGGAGGAGAAACTCTGGGTCACCGTGCATATCTCCGATCAAGAGGCCGAAGATATTTGGCTGAAAGAGATGGGTGTGAGTGCTGAGCGCTTCTCTCGTCTCGATGAAGATAACTTTTGGCAGATGGGCGATACCGGTCCCTGTGGCCCAAGCTCCGAAATTTTTTATGACCACGGTGAGGATGTCTTTGGTGGGCCACCGGGCTCGCCAAATGACGATGGCGATCGTTACATTGAGATCTGGAACCTGGTCTTTATGCAGTACGAGCGCTCGGCCAGCGGCCAGGCGGAGCTGCCTAACCCCTCTATCGATACCGGTATGGGCTTAGAGCGTATCGCTGCGATCATGCAGGGCGTGCACACTAACTACGAAATCGATATGTTTCAGGCGCTGCTGCAGGCAGTAGCGAAAGAGACTGGTGCGACCGACATGGAGGACAAGTCGTTGCGTGTCGTCGCCGACCATATTCGCTCCTGTGCCTTCCTGATTGTGGACGGTATCTTGCCGGGTAACGAAGGGCGTGCCTACGTTCTTCGCCGGATTATGCGCCGCGCGATCCGTCACGGTAATAAGCTCGGAGCTAGCTCTGCCTTCTTCTACAAGTTGGTGGCGACACTGGTCAAGGAGATGGGCGACGCCTATCCCGAATTGGTTGAGCAGCAGGCGCAGATCGAGAAGATCATCCTCGCCGAAGAGCAGCAGTTTGCCAAGACGCTGGAGAACGGCATGGCCATTCTCAACGCGGCGATCGATGACTTGCAAGATAATGTGTTGCCCGGTGATGTGGTGTTCAAGCTTTATGACACCTATGGCTTTCCTGTCGACCTGACTAACGATATTGCGCGTGAGCGTGAGCTGGTGCTGGACATGGAAGGCTATGAGCTGGCGATGCAGGCACAGCGTCAGCGCTCCAAGGGCGCGGGAAGCTTCGAACTCGACTACAACCAAAGCTTCAAGATGGAAGGTAGCACAGAGTTCACCGGTCACACGGATAGCACGGCTGAGGCTAAAGTCGTTGCATTGTTGGTTGAAGGCGAGCGTGTCGATTCAGTCGTCGCAGGCAGTAAGGCCGTGATCGTGCTAGATCGTACGCCGTTCTACGCTGAGGCTGGCGGCCAGGTTGGCGACTGTGGCTATATCAGCAGCGATGCTGCACGCTTCGAAGCCACTGATACCACCAAGGCCGGCGGCCATCATCTGCACCATGGTGTTGTACTAGAGGGTAGCCTAAGCTTGGGTGACACCGTTACTGCAAGTATTAATAGTGCCGTACGCAAAGCCATTGCCGTCAACCACTCAGCGACCCACTTGTTGCACGCAGCATTGCGTAAGGTCGTCGGTGAGCAGGTGGCACAGAAGGGCTCGTTGGTCACTTCGGAGCGCTTACGTTTTGACTTCTCTAACTTCGAGGCGGTGACGCCCGCGCAGCTTCGTGCTGTTGAAGAGATGGTGAACGCACAGGTGCGCGCTAACGTAGCGGTCTCGGTCGAGCTCACTGATATGGAGTCGGCGAAGCAAAAGGGCGCGATGGCGTTGTTTGGCGAGAAGTATGGCGACGTGGTGCGCTTACTGAGCATGGGAGAAGAGAACTTCTCGGTCGAGCTCTGTGGCGGCACACACGTCGAGCGCACTGGCGATATAGGTTTGATCCGTATTGTTAGCGAGAGCGGTATCGCCTCTGGCGTACGTCGACTAGAGGCGGTCACCGGAGCTCAGGCCATGGCCCTGTTCGAGCAAACCGATGCTGAGCTGATGACGATCGCAGCTACCGTTAAAGGCAATAGAGATAACGTGGTGACTAAGGTGGAAGGCCTAGTACAAACTAACCGTCAACTGGAGAAGCAGATTCAGCAGTTGCAGGCCAAGTTGGCGAGTGCCGCGGGCAGTGATCTGGCCAGTGAGGCCTTCGAAGTGGCGGGAATCAAAATTCTGATTGCTAAGCTTGAAGGTGTGGAAGCAAAGGCCCTGCGCGACACTATCGATCAGCTGAAGAACAAGCTGGGTAAGGCGGCTATCGTCTTAGCGGGCGTCAACGACGGCAAGGTTGCGTTGGCGGCAGGTGTGACTAAGGCAGAGGCTAAGTCGATTAAAGCGGGCGACATGTTGCGCCAGCTGGCGACAGCGATCGGTGGCAAAGGCGGCGGTAAGCCTGAAATGGCACAGGGTGGCGGCGGTGATAGCGCAGCCCTGCCTGCGGCTATCGATGAGCTAAAGGTTTGGGCGCAGCAGCAGCTCGAACAGTAGGGTGGTGGGCTCGCCCTGTGGCGAGCCCGATTTGGCACCCTCAAAGAATAACGATAATATCGACATGAAAGATATCTTAGCAGGGTAGAGCATCGCTATGAGCCTATTAGTACAGAAGTTTGGCGGCACCTCAGTGGGCTCAATAGAGCGCATTAAGGCGGTAGCCAATAAAGTGGCAAAGTTTCGCGCCGAGGGGCATGACATCGTCGTCGTGGTGTCGGCGATGAGTGGTGAGACCAATCGATTATTGGGCTTGGCCGCTGAAATCTCCAGTCATCCCGAGCCTCGAGAGATGGATGTATTGGTCTCCACCGGGGAACAGGTCACCATCGCGCTGTTAACCATGGCGCTGATCGATCGTGGTCTAGAAGCTAAGTCCTATACCGGTAAGCAGGTACAGATTCTCACCGATAGCACGCACACCAAGGCGCGTATTGAGCGTATCGATGAGGTGAAGATGCGCGCTGATTTAAAGGCGGGTCGTGTGGTGGTGGTGGCTGGTTTCCAGGGCAGTGATGAGCACGGTAACATTACCACGCTCGGTCGAGGCGGTTCAGACACCTCAGCGGTCGCGCTCGCTGCAGCGTTAAAAGCCGATGAGTGTCAAATATATACCGACGTCGATGGGGTTTATACGACTGATCCTCGGGTCGTGGATAAGGCCGCGCGCCTAGATAAGATCACCTTCGAAGAGATGCTGGAAATGGCTTCTCTTGGTTCAAAGATTTTGCAGATTCGCTCGGTTGAGTTTGCGGGGAAATATAAAGTACCACTGCGTGTTCTCTCGAGTTTTGAAGAGGGCCCGGGTACGTTAATTACTATTGAGGATGAGGTCGCTATGGAGGCTCCAGCAATATCCGGTATCGCTTTTACCCGCGATGAGGCAAAACTAACTATCGTAGGCGTTCCCGATACGCCGGGTGTCGCCAGTAAGATTTTGGGGCCGGTCAGTGACGCCAATGTAGAGATCGATGTGATCGTACAAAACACGACGGCAGACGGCACGACCGATTTTACCTTCACCGTGGCGCGCAGTGAGCTGGCGAAGGCGGAGAAGATACTTCAAGGTACGGCGGCAGAGCTGAAGGCGCGCGAAGTGATTGCCGACGATGGCATCTGCAAGGTTTCGATCGTGGGTGTAGGGATGCGCTCCCATGCCGGTGTTGCCAGTAAGATGTTTGCCGCATTGGCTGAGGTTGGCATCAACATACAGCTGATTACCACATCGGAGATTAAGATCTCTGTGGTGATTGATGAGAAGTTTATGGAGCTCGCCGTGCGCGCGTTGCACTCCGCATTTGAGTTGGATGTGGAGTAAGTGATGGTTTTATTCTGACCGTCAAATAAATGATACAAAATGGGTAGATTCTTGCAGAGCTCGCTAGCAAGCGCGGGGCTTGCAGTGTAATCTACTGTTAATTTAGTTAATTCTACTCACTAGGGAAGCATGAGTGTTGCGCCTTGAATTGATTCAAGGTGCAAATAAAGGGAGTTTGGATTGTATTTTATTATAGCTCGTCAATACTAAACAAAGGAATGTACATCCTACGGTTTAAGTGTTGTGGGATGTGGATGCTGGTTGTTGTCATATGATGTGATACCAGTTCTTTAATTAGGAGATTTAGAATGCTTATTTTGACCCGTCGTATCGGTGAAACACTAATGGTTGGAGATGATGTCACCGTGACAGTACTTGGGGTTAAAGGGAACCAAGTTAGGCTCGGCGTTAACGCACCTAAAGAGGTTGCGGTTCACCGTGAGGAGATCTATCAGCGGATCCAGAAGGAAAAAGATGTACCGGCCGACGGTGTCGAGTAAATAAAGCTTAGAAAACGCTTTGCAAATCGAAAAAACATGGTAATATTGCCGCCGTTGCTGGATAGGTGGCCGAGTGGCTGAAGGCGCGCCCCTGCTAAGGGCGTAACGGGGAAACCTGTTCGAGGGTTCGAATCCCTCCCTGTCCGCCATCATTCTTCATTCTAGAGATCCTAGGGATCCTTAAAGTGTTAGAATCATGGCTCGACTTAGAAAGTAACACTGCGCCCGTAGCTCAGCTGGATAGAGTATCTGGCTACGAACCAGAGGGTCGGAGGTTCGAATCCTCCCGGGCGCACCATATTACAGAGAAACCTGTTACGGCTACCGTAGCAGGTTTTTTTATGCCCGTAGAATATGCTCTGCGTACTACTGGCGTATTTTGTTTGCAGTGAGTTATCCGGGTTGCTGATTTTTTATCCAGCTTGCGGGGGCTCTGCTACAAAGGACAGATTAATTGATATTAATCGGTTGTTTTCCCTTTGCATTGGCCGAGAAAATGCGTATTATTGCCGCCGTTGCTGGATAGGTGGCCGAGTGGCTGAAGGCGCGCCCCTGCTAAGGGCGTAACGGGGAAACCTGTTCGAGGGTTCGAATCCCTCCCTGTCCGCCATCACTCTTTATTCTAGAGATCCTAGCGATCTTTGAAATATTAGAGTTATGGTTCGACTTAGAAAGTAACACTGCGCCCGTAGCTCAGCTGGATAGAGTATCTGGCTACGAACCAGAGGGTCGGAGGTTCGAATCCTCCCGGGCGCACCATATTGAAGAGAAACCTGCTACGGCTGCCGTAGCAGGTTTTTTTATGTCTGCGTAATATGCTGCTTAGGCGTAAAAGAGGCTTTTTTACCCTGATGCTGAGGATGGGGCAAATAAAGGTTTTATCGATCTAACAAAATCGTTGTGTGCTCTAGGCTAGGTATAAGCCCCTAGTTGACCGGTTGTACCTAGCTGCGTATATTTCGCCCGGTCAGCAATGATGCTAACGCGCGCCCGTAGCTCAGCTGGATAGAGTATCTGGCTACGAACCAGAGGGTCGGAGGTTCGAATCCTCCCGGGCGCACCATATTGAAGAGAAACCTGCTGCGGCTGCCGTAGCAGGTTTTTTTGTATCCGGAGAAAATGCGCTGTGCTGGGATGATGCTCGTTACCGAGGGAAGAGAGAGCTTTTGGTCAATGTTGCGCTAATGATGGTGTAATGTTGTGGTAAAGGTGTTGACTCAACTAAGGCTGCTGCGTATAGTTCGCCCCCGTTGGCAGAGATGCTTAACGCCGCGCCCGTAGCTCAGCTGGATAGAGTATCTGGCTACGAACCAGAGGGTCGGAGGTTCGAATCCTCCCGGGCGCACCATATTGAAGAGAAACCTGCTACGGCTGCCGTAGCAGGTTTTTTTATGCCTGTTAATCATGCCTTCCAGGGCGCTCGCGACTGTCGGCAGTTACTGGGAGTAGTTACTGGGAGTAGTTGCTAGGAGTGGTTACTGGGGATAGTTACTGGGGATAGTTACTGGGAATAGTTACTGGGAATAGCCGCTGACAATAAAAAATTTATGCATTCTCAAGCTGTTGCTGAAGCTGCTTGAGTAGCTCCGTTGGGTCTTGTAGTCGTTTTACAGCTTCAAAGGTTTCGGCGGCCTCAGGGTAGTTGCGCTGTAGGTACATGAGCCACTGTTTGATGCGGTTACCAGCATGCTTTCTCGGGTAGCGTTCTATATTGTCGCTCTGTAGGGCGATAATGATCGGCAGTAACTGTTGCCAAGTCATCGCGGTATAGTCCTCGCCAGCCAGTTCTGCCTTGATGATTTTGGCGAGGTCGGGCCGGGCGATGATGCCTCGGCCGAGCATGATATCGTTGCTGCCACTCTGTTGGCGGCAGCGATGATAGTCGTCACTGCACCATATCTCACCATTGGCGATGATGTTGATGGGCCAGCGTTGCGCTTCTATTTTCTGCCAGTAGGCGGGGGCGGTATAGCCTTGTTTACGGGTACGCGCGTGAATGCATAGCTCGTTGGCACCACCGTTGATGGCCGCTTGAATATTATCATCCAGTTTATCGTCGTCGTTAAAGCCGAGTCGTATCTTAACGCTGAGAGGTATGTGATCGGGCAGTGCGCGGCGTGTTGCGCCGATAATGCTTTCGACCAAGGAGGGTTGCTCTAATAGGATGGAGCCTCCCTGGTGGTTGCACACGGTTTTGGCGGGGCAGCCGAAGTTGATGTCAATACCGGCGACGCCGAGCTCTGCTGCGCGTGCGGCGCTTGCTGCCATTAGCGCGGGATTGCTGCCGAGTAGTTGCAGATAGACGGGGGTGCCGCAGCGGGTATGGCCGTTCTGGTCGAGCTCTGGGCAGATACTCAGCAGCTGTCTGCGCTTTAGGGGGTGCTGTGTGACGCGAGCGAACTCGGTGACGCAACGATCGATGCCGCCGATGGCGCTAAAAATCTCTCGAAGGCTGTGGTCGATGACGCCCTCCATAGGGGCGAGCATGATGCGGTGGGTCATAGTGATCTGATGGCGGAGAATGAATGGGCATTATAGGTGAAAACGTCGAAAGTTTGTGGCATTCTATAGATTAAGATGACAGCGTTGTCATCGCTGTGGTTTCACCCTATTTGGTAGTTTTTTTACAAGAAGTAGGTGTATTTGCCTATGTCTGGGATTGCCTGTAGAGTGGCCCACAAAGCTATTTTGATGGTCTGTCGACGCTCTAGGTGTCGTGCCAGGAGGAGATAAATAATAATGCAGGAATCAATATTGCAACAGGGTGCCGACCTGATGCTCTATGGCATGGGAACCGTATTTGTGTTTCTGACGCTATTGGTCATTGTGACTACGCTGATGTCGTCAATCATCCAGCGTGTGGCGCCTGAGCGGCCGGCACTTCCCGTTAAGGGCATGCCGCAGCCTAATAATAAAGCGAACGGTCAAGTCGACCCACAGTTGACGGCTGTTATCACAGCGGCGATTCATCAGTATCGCAATAAACACGGCAAGTGATACGAGCGATCTAACGCACCCCATTTGAATTATTGATAATAAAGAAGGTTGTCTTCCATGAGTGATAAAAAAGCACTTGGCATCACCGATGTCGTACTTCGTGATGCTCATCAGTCGCTGTTTGCTACGCGTATGCGTATCGATGACATGCTGCCTATTGCCGAGAAACTCGATCAGATTGGTTTTTGGTCGTTGGAAACATGGGGAGGAGCCACTTTTGACTCGTGCATTCGTTATTTAGGTGAGGATCCATGGGAGCGTCTACGCCTCCTGAAGAAGGCGATGCCTAATACGCCGCAGCAGATGCTGTTCCGTGGCCAAAACATTCTCGGCTACCGTCATTATGCAGATGATGTGGTGGAGAAGTTTGTCGAGCGCGCGGCGATCAACGGCATGGATGTCTTCCGTGTCTTCGATGCGATGAATGATGTGCGTAACCTTGAAACTGCGATCAAGGCCGTGAAGAAGCAGGGCAAGCATGCCCAGGGCACGCTCTCTTATACCGTGAGCCCGGTGCATAACATGGACATGTGGATCGACCTTGCTAAGCGTCAGGAAGACATGGGTGTCGATTCCGTGGTGATTAAAGATATGGCAGGCCTGCTGACACCTTATGAGGCCTTTGAGTTGGTTGGTCGCCTGAAAGCGGAGACTGACCTGATTGTACAGTTACACGCCCATGCCACGACAGGGCTCTCTACGGCGACGATCCTGAAAGCTGTTGAAGCGGGCATTGATAATGTCGATACGGCGATCTCCTCCATGTCGATGACCTATGGCCACTCGCCAACAGAGTCTGTCGTTTCGATGCTGAAGGGCACCGACCGTGATACCGGCCTCGATATTGAAGCACTGGAAGATATTGCCGCTTATTTCCGTGAGGTGAGAAAGAAGTACGCTAAGTTTGAAGGTTCGTTGCGTGGCGTCGACTCGCGTATTCTCGTGGCGCAGGTGCCAGGCGGTATGCTGACCAATATGGAGGGGCAGCTGAAGGAGCAGAATGCCGCGGATAAGCTCGATGATGTGTTGGCAGAGATCCCTCGCGTGCGTAAAGACCTCGGCTACTTGCCGTTGGTGACACCGACTTCGCAGATTGTCGGTACCCAGGCGGTGCTGAACGTGTTGACGGGCGAGCGCTATAAGTCCATCACCAAAGAAACCGCCGGTGTGCTTAAGGGAGAATACGGTGAGACGCCAGCGCCGGTCGACACAGCGCTGCAGACCCGTGTTTTAGAGGGTGCTGAGGCGATTACCTGTCGTCCTGCCGACCTGATTGATGATGAAGTGGATAAGTTGACGGCAGAACTAAAGCAGCTGGCGAGCGACAAGTCGATTAGCTTGGCGGACGCAGAAATCGATGATGTGCTGACTTACGCACTGTTCCCGCAGATTGGCCTAAAGTTCCTCGAAAACCGTAACAACCCCTCAGCCTTCGAACCGGTACCGAGTGCTGAAGAGGTGGCACCGGCAGCGAAGGTGGCGGCTAAGCCATCATCACCTGCTGCTGAAGAAGTGTACACCGTAACCGTGAGTGGCCAGCAGTATGTGGTGCAGGTGGCAGAGGGCGGCGATGTGTCTAACATAGCGCCAGTTGCTGCGCCGCAAGCGGCAGCTCAGCCTGTTGCTCATGCTGTCGATCCGGCCACGGGTGGTGGGGAGCCTGTCTGTGCGCCGCTCTCAGGGAATATCTTTAAGGTCAATGTCGGTGTTGGTGAGCATGTGCAGGAGGGTGATGTCATCATCATTCTCGAGGCAATGAAGATGGAGACTGAGGTCCGTGCGGCCCAGTCTGGCGTCGTGGGCTCAATCAGCGTCAAAGAGGGTGACGCCGTCGCCGTCGGTGATGTCCTGTTGACGCTATAAGAGGCCGCGGCGATGGATAACTTAATGAAGCTATGGCTGAGCACGGGGATCTATCAACTGACCCCGGGCCAGTTCTTTATGATATTGGTGGGGCTGTTACTGCTGTTTTTGGCAATCAAAAAGGGCTTCGAGCCTTTGTTGCTGGTGCCGATCGGCTTTGGTGGCATTCTTGCCAACATCCCCGGTGCGGGGTTAGCTTATTCGGCAGTAGAGAACGCGGTCTACTCGGGTACGCCTGAGGTGTTACAGCAGTTAGGTGCGGTACTCGGTGTCAGCGATATTGGCGACCCTCATGCGTTGCTTGAGGCGTATCACAATGCGTCGGCGGCGGTGCATACTGCCGCTATCAACGTGGCGAACGATAGTACTTTCGTTAACGGTATGCTCTACAACTTCTATACCGTCTCCATTGCCAGCGGTGTGGCGCCGCTGTTGATTTTTATGGGGGTTGGGGCAATGACTGACTTTGGGCCGCTACTGGCGAACCCGAAGACACTGTTCCTCGGCGCTGCAGCACAGTTTGGTATCTTCGCAACGGTATTGGGTGCGGTGGCGATGTCTAACTTTGGCATCATGGACTTTAGTATCGCCGATGCGGCAGCGATTGGTATCATTGGCGGTGCCGATGGCCCAACAGCGATCTATGTTTCAAGTATGCTGGCGCCGGACTTGTTGGGTGCTATCGCCGTTGCTGCGTACTCTTACATGGCATTGGTACCGATGATTCAGCCGCCGATCATGATGGCGCTGACCACTGAGGCCGAGCGTAAAATCGAGATGGTGCAACTGCGTCATGTGCCACGTCTTGAGAAAATATGCTTCCCTATCGCGCTATTGATCCTGGTGGCGTTATTCCTGCCAGATGCAGCGCCGTTGTTGGGGATGTTTTGTTTCGGTAACCTGATGAAGGAGTGTGGTGTCGTCGAGCGTTTGAGTGATACGGCACAAAACGCCCTGATTAACATCGTCACTATCTTCCTCGGTCTCTCTGTTGGTTCGAAGCTCAGTGCGGATAAGTTTCTCGATCTGAGTACGCTAGGTATCCTGCTGCTGGGTATGGTTGCCTTTGCTATCGGCACCGCGGCAGGCGTATTAATGGCTAAGTTGATGAACGTTGTTAGCAAGCATAAGGTGAACCCACTGATTGGCTCGGCCGGTGTTTCGGCGGTGCCGATGGCGGCACGGGTGTCGAATAAGGTTGGCTTGGACGCCAATCCGCACAATTTCTTGCTGATGCATGCGATGGGGCCCAACGTTGCCGGTGTCATCGGTTCGGCGGTGGCGGCGGGGGTGATGATTGCCTTGATTGGTGGTTAGGCGACCGTCGTTAGTGTTTGCTTGATGAAAGGCGAAGTCATTATTAATGGCTTCGCCTTTTTGCTATCAATTATTACCGTTTATTAACGAATGGATTAATAAAAAGTGTTAAGTATTTCGTCATAATTATTACATGTTCTAGCTGATAAGATGAATGTGATGTTTTAAGGGCAAAATTCGCCTCTTCAGCTTCGCTTTTATCAATCAATCGTATTACTATGAGAGCCAAGTCATTAGGCGAGGATCATGCGATGTCCCCCTTTTGTAGAACAATAATGATCGAGTCTTTGTCTGCGTCAGTTGAGCCTTCGGGGTTTAGGGCGTCATGTATCCAGCCTCGTTTTCGGTAAGAAATTAAGGCTGTGGTCCATTGATAGGCAGCGTGTGTTGGGAGAAGTATTTTGTTGAGTCGTGTTAAAGGCTTTTTTAACTTCGACAATAAAAGCTCGTTAGAGTTAGTGATTCGGCTGGCGGTGGTCATCGTTGCGGTGCTAGTTCTGCTGTATTCTCTTGTAACTCTAACGTGGCAGTTGTTGCTGGATGATGCCGATGAAGAGAGGCTTCCTACTACGGTAATTAACTCCCAGGGAAGTTCGCAGGCCGAGGCGTTTGATGCGAGTAAGATACGCTTACTCGATCTGTTCGGCGGCACTGCCGATGACAAAGCGCCTGAAGTCGCGAAGCCGGTGGAGAAAACGGCGGTGGTGACCAAGCTTAACTTAGTGCTGAGTGGCGTGATGATGTCGTCAAACCCAGATCACTCAGTGGCGATTATTAGCTATCAAAAAAAGCAGAAAAATTATCGCCCCGGAGCCAAACTTCCCGGTGGCGGTCAGGTGAAGTTGTTAGAGGTCTATCCTGATAAAGTAATTATCAGCAACGCAGGTCGAACAGAATCGCTATTGTTGTTTGGTAAAGACAGCGCCATGCTTTCCTCTGCACGAGCGCATGCACCGAAAGCGAGAGCAACAAAGCCGAGAGTCGATGACCGTCGCAAGGATAAAAACACCCAAAAGGTGTTGCAGGATATGCGTCAGCGGCTAAAAAATAGCCCCGCTTCTCTGATGAAGATTATTAATGCGCGTCCTTATAATAAGGATGGCGAGATGATTGGCTACCGTGTTTCCCCCGGCCGAGAGGCGGAAGCATTCTCCCAGTTGGGTTTTGAGCGTGGCGATGTGATTGTTGCGGTCAATGGTGAGGCTGTATCAGATCCGAGTAAATTAATGGAACTCTATAAATTAGCCGGTACTGCCGAACAGGTAAGCTTGTCGGTTTTACGGCAAGGTCAGACTATTGACTTGATGGTTGGTCTCGATGAATAAAATAAATAAACAAGGCTGCTCCTTTCTATTTAGGTCTAAGCCAGCAGTCAGATTGAATCAACAGCTCATAAAACAGGGTAATACTGTGAACCGATTTTCTTTGCGGGCATCGATAGGTGCTCTAGTAATTGCGGCGGCGATGTTACAGCCGGTGGTAGCAATGGCGGCACCGGCTGCCGGTGAAGAGCCAGCGACTTGGACCCTGAACTTTAATAATACCGATATTCAGGAATTGATTCATTTTGTCGCAGAGGCTTCCGGCAAGACCATTATTATTGACCCCAAGGTGAGTGGTAAGGTCAAGGTGATTTCGACTCGGCCGGTGGGAGCAGAAGAGCTTTACCAGTTATTTCTTTCGGTGCTACAGGTTCATGGTTATGTTGCCGTAGAGTCTGCAGGTGCGGTACGTATCGTGCCAGCTAAATCGGGGCGCAGTGAGGCTCTGCCGGTGGTGACAGCCCCAGGCAATACCCGTGACCTGGTGACGCATGTTATTCAGTTAGAAAATATCTCTGCGGCTAAGCTGGTGCCGGTATTGCGCCCGCTGGTGGCTCAGCAGTCCCATTTAGCGGCCTATGCGCCGAGCAACGCTATTATCATCGCCGATACGGCGGCGAATATTCAGCGTATTCGTAAAATCATTGCCAATATCGATCAGGCCGCAGTCGATCAGACGGATGTGGTGCAGCTAAATTATGCCTCGGCAGAAGAGACGGTGCGTATCGTTGAGCAGCTTGAGAAGGAGGGTGCGGCGAAGGGCGCAGCACAGGCTAATCGAGTGAAGCTGGTGGCGGATACGCGGACTAACAGCGTATTGATCAATGGCGATGAGATACAGCGTAACAGGGTTAAGGCGTTAGTTAGGCATCTCGACAGACCGTTGCAAACCAGTGGTAACGCACAGGTAGTGAACTTGCAGTATGCGACAGCGGCTGATGCGGCGGAAGTGCTTGGCAAGGTGATGGATAACATGGCGGGGATGATCTCGGCCAAGACCGGTGGCAAGAAAGGGCAGGCTGCCGCGGCCGCCTCCTCATCTACCGTGGTTGCCGATGAGGCGACAAACTCGCTGATTATTACCGCCGATGCTAGCAACATGGCCACCATTAACTCGCTTATCGAGAAGATCGATATTCGTCGTACTCAGCTGCTGGTTGAGGCGATCATCGTCGAGGTGAGAGACAAAGACTTGCAAGAGCTGGGTGTTGATTGGATCGCAGCGGGCGACAAAGGCTTTGGTAGTAGCATCGGCGGCGATGGTACGCTGATTGGCAGTATCGCAAAAGGCCTCGTCTCTGATAACCCGCAGGCAGAAGTGGGCCAGGCACTAGCTGGTAGCAAGGGCGGCACCTATGGCTGGGGTAACGACAAGTTCCTTGGTATTCTGCACGCGGTACAGACCGACTCGCACTACAACGTGCTATCGACACCGAGTCTGTTGACGCTGAATAATAAAGAGGCGTCTATAGAAATTACCCAGGAGGTCTCCATCCCTACCGGTAGTTATTCTAACGATGATGGTGATAACCCGTTTACCACTAACGAGCGTAAAGATGTTGGTCTTGTCCTCAAGTTGACGCCGCATATCAATGAGGATGCGGCGGTGATGATGGATCTGGAGCTGCAGAACGATAGCATTGCGGAAGTCAGCGTGAATACGAACGGCGACCCGACATTCCTTAAGCGTCATATCACCACCTCTGTACTTGCCGACGATGGCGGTATTATCGTACTGGGTGGACTTGTCCAAAATAAGGTGACAAATTCGCAGACGAAAGTACCGCTGCTCGGTGATATCCCCTTATTAGGCGCTCTATTCCGTAGCAATAGCGATGTCGTGGAAAAGACTAACCTGATGATTTTTATCAGGCCGCAGATTGTGCGCAAGACGGCGGATATTAATCGTGCGACGCAGGCACCGTATCTGAATATTCGCAATATGCAGGTGAAGGATCGCGATAACGGTCAAGCGGTTCCCGTGTTGCCGGAGTGGCAGGAGCAGATGAAACGCCTTGACGAGATTCGTGCTGCCGAGGCGGCGGCAGGAGCCTTGTATGAGTGAGACGCTCGAGAGCCTAGAAGTCGCGGAGGATGAGGCACTTGAGAGTGCCGCCGCGCCGCTGGAGCCGCGCTTACCGTTTGGCTTTGCCAGCCAGCATCAGCTGTTATTACATGTTGAAGAGGGCGAGTTAATACTTGCTTACCGCGATGCCCCGAGCCTACTGCTGTTGCGTGAGGTGCGTCGTTATTGTGGCCGTCCTTTCGCCCTGCGCGGTATGCCGCCGGAAACTTTTGCACCGTTGATGTCACAGCTCTACCAGAAGCGTGATGGTGAGGCGCAACAGGTCGCCGATGACCTCAACGATGATATTGATCTCTCGCAGTTGGCCGATGAAATCCCTCAGTCTGCTGACTTGATGGACGCTGAGGATGATGCCCCGGTCATTCGCTTGATCAACGCGATTCTCTCGCAGGCGGCACAGCAGAAAGCTTCGGATATTCATATTGAGACCTTCGAGGAAAACCTCGTCGTGC
Source organism: Sinobacterium caligoides (assembly GCF_003752585.1). NCBI lineage: Bacteria > Pseudomonadati > Pseudomonadota > Gammaproteobacteria > Cellvibrionales > Spongiibacteraceae > Sinobacterium > Sinobacterium caligoides. The sequence goes on along the minus strand of NZ_RKHR01000004.1, from coordinate 450,080 downwards.
GTTTGCGTATCGACGGTGTGCTGCGCGAAATTCTGGCGCCGAGGCGACAGCTGGCACCACTGTTGGTTTCTCGCCTGAAGGTGATGGCGAATCTCGATATTGCCGAGAAGCGTATACCGCAAGATGGTCGCATCTCGGTGCGTATCGCCGGCCATGGCATCGACATTCGCATGTCGACGATTCCTTCCGCCCACGGTGAGCGAGTGGTATTGCGTCTGCTTGATAAGCAAGCGGGCCAGCTCAGCCTCAGCCAGATGAATATGGGCGAGCGAGTCACCAACGACCTGAAAGATTGTCTGCGCACGCCGCACGGTATCGTCTTGGTTACGGGGCCAACGGGCTCGGGTAAGACGACGACGCTCTATGCCGGTCTCAGCCATATTAACGACAGTAGCCGCAACATATTGACCATTGAAGACCCGGTGGAATACGTGCTCAAAGGCATCGGTCAGACGCAGGTTAATACGAAAGTCGATATGACTTTCTCACGGGGGCTGCGTGCCATTTTGCGTCAAGATCCCGACGTGGTGATGATCGGTGAGATTCGCGACGTGGAGACGGCAGAGATTGCCGTACAGGCCAGTTTGACCGGCCACTTGGTGTTATCCACACTGCACACGAATACCGCGATCGGCGCGGTCAGTCGCTTATTGGATATGGGGGTAGAGTCCTTCCTGTTGTCCTCGAGCTTGCTGGCGGTGATTGCTCAACGCCTGGTGCGAGTGCTCTGCGACGATTGTAAAGAGGCTTATTCGGCCGATAACCGTGAGCTTGAACTGCTTGGTTTGGCGCCTGATAGCGAGCAGACTTTATACCGCGCGGTGGGTTGTTCGAGTTGTAATCACGGTGGTTTCCAGGGCCGAACAGGCATCTATGAGCTGATTAAGATCGATGAGCAGATGCGACAACTGATCCATGACCGTGCCGGTGATATCGTCATGGAGCAGGCGGCGCGTGAGCGCTACGGCTCTATTTTTGACGACGGTCGGCGACGTATTCTTGCGGGTGATACCACCCTGGAAGAAGTATTGCGCGTGACGCGCACGGGCGGGTAAGCGACGATGGCGGCGTATAATTATCAGGCCCTCGATGCCGAGGGTAAAAAAGTTAAAGGTGTTCTCGAGGCGGATTCAGAGCGTCAGGTTCGTCTGCTATTGCGCGAGCAAAAGCTGAAACCGATGGTGGTTACCGAGGCGGGCAACAAGGGTAAGGCCCGTGTTGAAAAGGGTGATAAACCGTCCTTCATGCAGGGTAGCCGCCACGCTGCTGTAAAAATATCCAGCTCTGAATTGTGTCTGATCACCCGTCAGCTGGCTACTTTGGTACAGTCGAGCCTGCCCCTCGCCGAGGCGTTGCAGGCGGCGGCTCAGCAGTCGGTGAAACCGAAGGTGAAAGGTATGCTGCTCGATGTGCGTGGGCGCGTTCTCGAAGGCCACACCCTCGCTTACGGCATGGCGGAATTCCCCAAGGTTTTTGACGAGCTGTACTGTTCAATGGTGCGGGCGGGTGAGAGCGCCGGCTTTCTCGGCAAGGTGCTCGAGCAGTTGGCGGATTATACCGAGAGCAGTCATCACTCTCGACAACAGATGACGCAGGCGATGATGTACCCCTCGGTGTTGGTGGTATTCGCGCTGTGTGTGGTCGGTGGTTTGATGACCTTCGTGGTGCCGGATTTGATCGCCATCTTTGAGAACACGGAATCCGAGCTGCCGATTCTGACGCGTGGCTTGATTGCCTGCAGCGATTTCTTTTCGAACTGGGGACTGCTGACGTTTGCCATCATTGGCGGTCTTTTCTTCAGTTTTAAGATGCTGTTGCGCAAGCCTTCGCGGCTGTATCGTTGGCATCAGCTAAAGCTGCGTCTGCCGCTAATCGGCGGTGTTATACGCAGCAGCGATACCACCCGTTTTGCCTCCACGTTAAGTATCTTGATGGCCAGTGGCGTGCCGCTGTTACAGGGGCTTAAGATCGCCGGCGAGGTATTGACCAATCGAGTCTTACGTAAATCCTGTGCCGAGGTTGCCATGAAGGTGCAGGAGGGCGGCAGTTTAAGTCGTGCGCTGGCGTCGACCGAGCAATTTCCACCGATGATGGTGCATATGATTGCCAGTGGTGAGGCCAGCGGCGAATTGGAATCGATGTTAGAGCGCTGTGCGACAAACCAGGGGCGCGAGCTCGACGCCAAGCTGGGTACCTTGATGAGCGCCTTTGAACCGTTGATTGTGGTGTTGATGGGGGGAGCCGTACTGATGATTGTCATCGCGGTGTTGTTGCCGATCTTCGAAATGAACAACTTGGTGGGCTAGTGGCTAATCACCGCCGCCAGACAGGTTTTAGCCTGTTAGAAATCCTCATTGTCGTCGTTGTCGTGGCGATAGCGGGCGGCATGGTGATGTCGACGATTCCCAGCGGTATCACGCCGCAACAGCAGCTGAGTCAGAGCCGAGAGTTATCCTCCTACCTGCGTCTTCAGCGCGAGGTCGCGGTGATGACCGGCTATAGCTATGGCCTGCGCTTGACGGAGGAGGCGGTTGAAGACGAGATTGATGCGTACCGTTATCACGGCGAGTGGTTTGTGCTGGATGTGGAGAACGGCGATGTGTCTTGGCTGCCGTCTGAGCGGGTTAAGCCTTTTACTATCAAGCGAGGCTATCTATTGCGCCTTGCCATTGATGAGCAGCCGCTGGTGTTGCCGGATTATAATGCTGAGGCAGCGGAAGATCGAGACGATGGTGAAGAGCGAGATGAGGAGGTTAAAAGTGAAGATGGCCCGCAACTGCTGTTTCTCTCTAGCGGCGAGCTGAACGGCTTTACGATCGAATTGTGCCGAGACCCGAAGCAGCCCATCTGTCATCGTATCGAGGGCAGCTATCTGGGCCGTATTAGTTTAGAGGATGGGAGTGAAGAAGATGATGAGTCGTAGCTCCGTTAGACATTCTCAGCGCCGCAGCGGGCAACGCGGCTTTACTCTCATCGAAGTGATGGTGGCTTTGGCCATTGTGGCGATAGCGCTGCCGGCGCTATCGATCTCGGTACAGGGCCAGCTACAGGATACGCTACATCTAGAAAGCAAGACCTATGCGACTTGGGTCGCTTCCAATATCGCTGAGCAGATGCGTTATAACATGGCAAAGTCATCGCCAGAAATGCCCGAAGATGATAGCGGCGATACGGTGACGCTAGCTGGCCGCGAGTGGCGCTGGCATGTCGATATTGAGGAGACCGAGCGTGAAGGCTTTTTTGAGGCGGCGATCGGCGTGGCATTGAATGAGCCCGACGCCAACGACCTGGTGACGTTGCGCTACTACTTCAATGGGGCAAAGTGATGAGACGGCAGCAGGGCTTTACCTTAATCGAGGTGCTGGTCGCGATGGCAATCTCGGCGGTTATCGGTATGCTCTCTTACGCCGCGCTCAGCGGCAATATTACCTCCATGGATGTGGCGCAAAAGCATCAGCAACGGCTTGCTGATTTGCAGCTGTTTTACAACGTACTGTCCCGCGATATTCGTGAATTTATTCCCCGCCCTGTGCGCAGCTTAGACAGCACGGATCGTCTGCCAGCGCTGCAAACCGGGGTCGGTGAGCTGTATTGGCTATCGTTGACGCGGGGCGGCTGGCGTAACCCGCTGTCGCTGCCGCGCTCGGAGTTACAGCGTGTCGCCTATCGCTGGGAGGGGGACAAGATCTATCGTGGCCAGTGGTTGGTGTTGGACGGCATCAGTGACGAGAGTTATCGTGAATCGCCGATCATTGATGAGGTCAGCAATGTCGAAATTAATGTGTTTGACCAGCAGGGTAACGAGCACAGTGTCTGGCCGTTGAATAACGGCAGCTCGGCGGAGCCGCAGATGGTGGAGGTGATTGTCACCTTTAACGACCTGGACGAAGTGAGGCGAATCTATGCATTACGCTAAGCAACAGCTAGGGCAAGAGCGGCAGCGCGGCGTCGCGATGATCATGGCGATCCTGATCGTGGCGCTGATCACGGCGTTGGTGACGGCAGCGGGGCGAGAGTTTGTGCTGGGCTATAAACGTGCCTCCAACCACTTCAATCACGAGCAGGGTTATTATTACTTGCTGACCGCCGAAGACCTCGCTAAAGAGGGCTTGATAGAGGAGGAGGAGGTCAACCCCGACTACGATCAAGAGGCGCTGCTGCAGCAGAGCCCGATACATTATCCCTTAGAAGATGTAGAGGGCTGGGTCGAGGGCGAGGCGATCGATCTGCAGGGGAGGATTAATCTTAATACGCTGAAGAAAGAGGGTGAAGGTAACGGTAAGCACAGCCCGCAGCAAGCAGTGTTATCGAGGCTGTTACAAGAGATGAGCCTAGATCCTGTGATGGCTAACGATCTGGTCGACGCCATCACCGACTGGGTGGATGACGATCAGCTGGTGACGAGCCTGAGCGGTGGCGAAGATGACACCTATCAAGGGCGAACGCCGGCCTATTTTGCAGCCAATCAATCGATGCGGTCGCTGTCAGAATTGTTGCTGATCGAGGGCATGAATAAAGAGTTGTATCGCAAGCTGCGCCCCTACGTGACAGTCTGGGCCGATGGCGCGGAGATCAATATTAACTCCGCGGCACTGCCACTGATGATGGCGCTCACCGAACCGGCGTTAAGTGAGAGCGAGGCAGAAGAGCTTATCGAGGGCAGGCCCTATAGCGATATTGCAAAGTTTAAGGAGAGCTCGGCATTTACTGGGAAAAAGCTGGAAGTCGTATTAACGGTGAAAAGCGCACGCTACATGCTCAGTAGCGAGGTCGAAGTTTTCGGTAGTCGTCAGACCATGACTAGCGTGTTAGAGCGTAGCTCTGGCAAGGTAAAAGTATTAGCTCGCAGCTCGGGGCAGTTATAGCATGACAATGAAAAGATACTGCGATTGCATCAGCAGTACATCAATAGAAGGTAGCGATGGTGAGTGACACGATCATAGTAAAACAGCTAGCCGACGGCCGCTTTCAGTGGTGGGGCTACGGTGAAGGCTCGCTGACCGGTGAGGGTAGTCTCGATACGTTGGCTGGGTTAATCGGTAGTCGTGCGGTAACGCTGCTGGTGGATGGTTTTGAGGTGACTGTTGAGCGGGTGGAGTTTACCGCCCCCGAGCGACGCCACGTGCTAAAGACAGTCGATTATCTACTGGAAGAGCAGTTGATCGAGGATGTCGAGTCACTGCATATTGTGCACGCTGACTTGCAGGACACTAGCATCGTGTTAGGTGTCGTTAGCAGGCAATACTTCGCAGTACTGTTAGCACAATTTGAGGAGCACAATATTGCCTTGGCAGCGGTGCTACCGGAGCCGTTGGCATTGCCCTTCAGGGATCAGAGCCTGACACTCGCGGTCGATCAGTCCTGCTGTCAGTTACGCTACGGTGTTAACCTCGCCGCGACGGTCGATCGAAGTGTGGCCGTGTACTATCTGAGCCAACTACTTGAGCAGCAGTCCTATCACAGTATCGTCTGTTATGGCGAAGAAGATGATGCGCTATTGGCCGAGCTGGCGGCAGTCAGCGATGAGACCGATGACTGGCAGCAGCGACCGTTGAGTCAGCTGCGTGATGGTTTGCCGATGGCCAGTGAGTTGAATCTGTTACAGGGTGAGTACTCACCTAGCGTTGATTGGGCATCGATCTGGTCACGCTGGAAGTTACCGGCAGCGATTGCCGCCTGTGCCTTATTGGCCAACCTTGCCGTGGTTGGTAGTCAGATTAGCGCTGTTAACGGTAAGTTGGCAGCGCTAGATCAGCAAGAAGAGACGCTATTTAAGGAGGTCTTTCCTCGAGGGCGCTATACCGGTAGTGCACGCCGACGCTTTGAATCTGAGTTGAAGGGGGCAGGCGGTGGCAGTGGCCCGTTTGTGCCGTTATTGGCAACCATTGCAGAGCCGATCAGTAAGGATAAGACCGTCACCATTAAAAGTTTGAGCTACGAGGCGTCGAGCAGAGAGGTGAGCACCTCGATTGTGGCGGACAAGTTTTCACAGTTAGAAAAGCTGGTCGCTGAAGCGGAAGAGCGAGGCCTACAGGCGGAACTGCTCAGCAGTAACAACCGCGATGGCAAGGTCGCCGCCAGAATGAAATTTAAGGAGCTATAACCATGCAGCAATATTGGAAGTCGCTCGCAGTGCGCGAGCAATGGATGGCGTTGGGATGCTCCTTGTTTGTGCTGTTTGCCGTGCTCGCCTTTGGTGTCGTTAAGCCGTTATACAGCCATCTGGACAGTCAGCAAAACCGTTATCAGGCCGCGCTGAAAGATCAGCAGTGGTTGGCCAGCGCTGCCGAGCAAATTAAAAGCCAGCGCAAGGGCGGCAGTAAAACATCGACGGGCAGCATTAGCTCGATCGTCGACGGTACGTTGCCGAAATATAAGCTGAAGATGCAACGCTACCAGCCCAGTGGCCGCAACAAGGCGCAGCTGTGGTTCGAAGAGGTGCCGTTCAATCAGTTACTGGAATGGATGAATCACCTAGAGACAGAGCAAGGCCTGCGTATCGATGCCGTGTCGATTAATAACGAGCAGCGTAAGGGGTTTGTTAGTGCTCGCATTCGGTTGCAGCGGTAGTTGTTTGGTCGTCTAGAGGGGGGGGCAGATAAACATCACAGCCCCTTTTGCTTGCTTTCTATAAAGACTCAGCTTAAAAAATAATCAAAGCATTAAAAAATAACATCGCATCGCGATTGAGGATAAGCACGCCGAGTGGTTATTTCAAAAAAGGATTAAAAGCTAGGCAAAAATCTACTTTTGGCCGGCACAGCATATATCGGCCGAATTTACCCTGAAAACACCTTTGCCAGCAGTATCAATCTGTTAGAAATAGGCTCAAAAATACACCGACGGCGGATAAGTGATTGATAAAAAGACCATAAATATTGCGGTGTAGTTCTAATACATGCGCAAGTTGCGGTGTAATTCTGAGAGGTTTTTTATTGAGAGTAGATAAGCTTATGTTAATCATGTAGTTTATGGGTAACTAAAATAATTAACCCCAGAATTACACCGCAACTGTGATACACCGTAGGTTGCGGTGTATCACGCTGTTAGCTGTAATGGAAGTACCGTGAATAATCGACACATCGGATTAACAAATGGAATCATTACGTTGGTAACTTGGTCATCAATTGGAATGCTGCTAGCTTCTGAATGGTGGGGCGCATTACCTGTAATGTTATTTGTTTTAGTTCCTATTTCAGCCTTGGTATCTTACCGTTCTTCTGTTCTCGCTAAGTCTTTAATTGAGGGTAAGGCAACGGTCAAACTGTACGCAATTGATGGCTTTAAATGGGCATTTATAGCGGCCGTCATATTTTGGCTTTGGAGTATATCTTCCGAAGTTATGGCTGCAGGTGGTCCGCTACTTGGCGCTAATTGGTGGCAAGTAATGAAGTACATTTTTACAATTTCACTTCCAGCAAGCTTGGTAGTTGGTTTAATTGGTAGTGTGCATGGTGTTGTATTCTTTTATTTTAATAGGTGGCAAATTACAGCTAACAAACAAATCAACGCGGACTAATAAAGCTTGGCTTGGTTCGCTGCGCTCACAATTTTAGCCAAGCTTTATTAGCCCGTTATTTGGGCGTTAAGTTTCGATTATGGATAGAAGCACGTTCTCAATAATCGGCGATCGCTACTTGGATACGCAACACGATGACACGTACATTGAAAGCCTTGAGTCCGAACTAAGGCATAGAGGTGTAACTGGGTTTTATCGCTGGTTTTTAGAGTACATTGCCGCATCAAGTCTATGGTGGAATATTCTCTGGTGGGATTGGTGCGATCTAAACGAGAAAGACATCAAAGTAGGTTGGGTTCAAAATCTAGTAGTCTTCGGTTTGTCGGCTCTAGTATTAACCTTTATATTCAATCTATACGTAGGTTTTGTGGTATTTTTAGCCCTACATTTTTTAACAACATGGTTAGGTTTTTGGCTTCGTGCAGGTACAAAACTTAACAAGTAAAGGCAGCGTCGCCCTACGGGCTGGACGCGCTAACGCGCGCCGCTGCTTTAGGCGTTATATGCAATGATGAAATTACATTTACTAATCGCTATTTTATTAGTCTTACCTCTCAGGGTGATTGGCTGCCCACTAGAGGGGTATTGGAAATCTGACGAAGAAAAGACTCTTGCCAGTTTCCGCCAAGCCAAGGATGTTACACCGAAGCAGATGGAGGTATTTGAAAACAACTTCTTCGGTAAGCTCTTCATGCATATCGAGTGCAGAAAATTCACTTCGGTCATGGATGATTGGATAGAAATCAGTAGTTATGAACTTGTGTCATCTTCAAGTAAGTCTGTAATTATCAGATATACCTCGGAACTTGAGGGAGAAGTAGTTCGTGAAGCAAAAATAGAGGGTAATTGTTACTCTCTCGAAATTAATGGGGGGCAGTTCAAAGAATATTTCTGCCCAGTCAGTGCTAAAGCATATAACAAGGCCATCAAATTCGCGCAGCAAGCTGCGCCGGACGGCCAATAAATTGGCAGCCGTTTATGGCGGCGTTAGGGTTTAAGCATGGCCTATGTAATCATAACGATACCTTTTGGCTTCTTAGCTTATTGGCTTTGTCTGCTGCGTTGGTTCATGAAAACGTGGAAAGAACGGAAGTCTGCATATATTCATACTTCAATTATAGTGGGTATCACATTTATATTTGGAGTCGCTTTTTTAATAGATTTTTCCAATGGAGTTATTGTATCAGGGGACCCAAAAATTCTACGAACTCTTGGTTTTTTTATTGGCTCAATGCTTGGTTTTTTATCTCATATTCCATTTACAAGAAAACTAATTTGAATATGTTCTTCTCTACAAATCAAAGCCCTAACAAGGCCAAGAAACATCGTTCGCTGGGCTCTCTGGACAGCCTTGCGCTTGCGCCTTTTGTGCATGGCTTCGCCATTTTTGCACAAAATTCACAATCACAATTCTGCCGTTGTTGGCGGCGTTAGGCATCAAAATGAATTGGAACTTACTTAAGAAAGTCTCGGCAATATTTCTTGTTGCTCTTATAGTGGCTGTGGGAGCTAATATTTTTATCTTTTTAGCAGTAGAGTATGGGCGAAAGGGCACCGAGTTTGTGGGGTGTTATGCATACGATGCAATGCTTGTTGGCTTCAAATGCAAAGGTTTCACTGGTAGCTCGGTGGTTACTGCATGGCTAAATTGGCCATTGTGGTTGGTGTTTACACCAATGTTTGCTTTATTTAGTCTTAGGGCATTTCTGATGGCTATTTTAGTTTGGGCACCCTTGGTGGTCTTTGTAGTTTCAGTAATCAAATTACGCAGACAGGAAAATGCATAACAAGTCAATCAATGTCGCCTCACGGCTGGACCTCCGCACTGCGTGCTTCGGCCCATTACTGAGGCGTTATGTGCCAATGAGTATCGAATGAAATCTGACTATCAAATATGGAATAACCTTCATGACGGAGGCCTAGAAGATATCCAAGGTGATGTTCCGGGAGATATAAGCATTACTGTAGATATTGCTTATCTAGCAAATAAGTTACCGGGTAACCATGAGACAATTTCAGTTCTTTTGAAAAACTGCACATTATTTGAGTATGAGCGTTACTGGACCAAAGATGAAACTCAATATTATTCATCAATAGAAGAACTGAGAGATATCGAACCTGGATTAGAGGCTCTCTCAGCTGAAGAGCAAGATGGAGTCTTAAGTATAATCGATATATGCGGAACGATTAGAACGAGATACGATGTTGCCCAACTGTTTTTGCAAGATGGTAGGCAGATTAGCTTCGAGGATCTCAATAATGCATCAAGAGAGTATTGGGACAACTTTGGCGCTAAATCAAGCACATAACAAGTGCCTGCAATCTGACCTCCGGTCACTGTCACCTTTTGTGCAAAAAAACGCACAAAAGGCGCCAGTAACCTCCGACAGCTGAGGCGGGCGTTATACGCGATGAGGAATCAAAAATTGTACTCGATTAAAAGAGCGATCTTTCCGACGGATTTAAAGGATGTTCTTTGTCTGTATAGAGAATATATTTCTAGTACCAAGGAAGATCTCGGCTTTCAAAATAATGAGAAAGATTTTTTATCTATTGCAGAGCAGTATGAGGGGGCGTCTTCCCAAATATTTTTAGCTTCTGACTCAGAAAGGGTGCTAGGCTGCGCAGCTTTTCGTCGATATGACGACGATTGCTGTGAAATGAAACGTGTATATGTTTGCCCCCAAGCTAGAGGAATAAAGCTAGGCGAAGCTCTAGTCCGGAGGATTTTATTGGAGGCAAAAACTGTTGGGTATAAGAAAATGTGCTTGGATGTTCTACCGGAGTTTAAAGCGGCATATAAGCTGTATAAAAACATGGGTTTTGACGAACATGAGCCAATTACAAGTAATCCAGTGCAGGGCACGAAATACCTAGCAATAAACTTAGAGGCGTATAACAAGGCCAGTCACAATCAGCCGCAATAAAGCGCGGCTTGGACTCGCCACACTACGTTCGGCTCGCCTGTGCTGGCGGCGTTAAATGTAAGGAAATAATTTGAGTGATCTGAAAGGAAATGTAGATTACCTAAAAAGAAGATTCAGAATAGGTGGGCTTTTTGTAATAGCAGGACTGATTGGCTTATCTAGTGAAATGTCCGACGGTTACAATATTGTTTTCTCTATTTTAGCTAGTTTTGGTGCTTTTCTTTATGGTAATGCAGTACATAAAACCGAGCTAAGTGTGAATAACAAGTTGGGCGGGTATCCATCAAAAGAAGATGCTCCATTTTATCATTATATAGAATTAATTACTGGCTATGCGGGGTCATTGTTTTTCATATGGGTAGCAGTACAGTTCATTTAACAAGCGCAAGCACAACAGGACTGCCAACTGCTCGCGCCTTTTGCATGCCTTCGGCATGTTAATGCAAAAGCCACAAACAATTGTCAGCCCTTGTTGCGGGCGTTAGCTTTCAAGGATAGTATGCAGTCAAATTTAACTCTCGATGAAGTAAATCAAGAATTAGCGGAAGCTGATGTTGCAATTAGCGATTCTGAATTTGAAACATTGAAAACGTGGGTTAAGTGTAAAATTGAACCTTTTAAATGGAAACAGGAGCAATACGACTTTGAACATGAATTTTGGGTTGTTGCTATTTTAAATGGCAGTTGCCTCTACTTTAACTTCGTTGAAGAAGGCTGGGGTTGGGGTAAATTCAGAGAAAATGGTTCCATTGTAAAATATCACTGGGAACAAGAAGAACTAGGTGAGGCTTTTATCTGGCGTTACAAAGATCAAGTAACTGAAAGCTAACAAGTTACTCAAAAGGACGAAAAACGCTTGGCTTGCGCTCCTTCGTCGCGAATTTTAGCCAAGCATTTATGCGCCCATTAGTAAGGCGTTATAGCGCTAAAAACTCACTCTCTAATCATACTCACACCAGTCTCTCTCCCAACGCCCACCACCTCTTCTAATCGTCGCAAATCTTTACAGCTATCAGCCACTTGTAACTTTTCATCCAACCATAAGTAATGTACTGTACCCCTCAAATAATTAACGACACGGCTTAGCGGCAGTTGCATGGACTTACTTCACAACTTCCAACGGTGTACCAAGCCTGGCTATAGCAAGGCCAAGCAGTATCGCCAGGAAAGCTGGCTGGACAGCCTCTGTGTCGGGCGTTATAGGGTGCTGGCTGTCAGCATGCTATATCTCGGTAATATTCTACATTATCTCTTGTACAGTCGAGTTGCTTTACACAGTCAATTTGACAATGTGATTGAAACGATAGAATAGTTACTAACATATGAAAATAACAATACATGGAGTACTTTATTTTGCCTAACAAATCCTTGGTCTTAGCCTTATTACTTACCATCAACTATTCCTCTAATGCAGTCTCACTTATTTATGATGAGGAGATTGATGGTGATCTTAGTTCATCTCAAACGCTAGAAATGGGTGTCGGCGCCAATATCGTCAGTGGCACTTTGGGTTGTACTATTACTGGTGATTGTGATTTTGATTTGTTCAGTATTTCATTCGCAGAAATAGTGCTGATTGAATCGATTGAATTGTCGTTGGTTGATCTGTCCGGTGGTGGTAACTTTCCTGGTTATTTTCGATACTCACAGGGAGGTTATGACGATTATATCTTCTCCAACACTAATGAAGGTGGCTATTTTTTCCTGCCAATAAAATTAGAAACAGATCAACTCGGCTTCATTGGATTTAATGCACTAGCTTCTGGAGGGACTGGATTCAATGGTTCAATTAATGATTACACTATAGCTATAAACGTCTCGCAGGTACCTCTTCCTACGGCAGCATGGTTGCTTGGTTCCGCTTTGTTAGGGTTGGCAGGAGTAAAACGAAATAAGCAATCGTCAATATAGGCTTATCTATGGCTCCAAATTAAGGGGGGGGTACCCACCCATTATAAAGGTGTTCTGCTTTCTTGGAGTATAAATGACTAAGGTGCTATTCCTGTGCAGCAAGAATAAACTCAGAAGTCCAACCGCTGAGTCGATATTCAGTAACGTAGAGGGCTGGGAGGTTTATTCTGCTGGAATCAGTAATGACGCAGAAGTACATGTGAGCCTCGAAGATATCGAATGGGCTGATTATATATTCGTCATGGAAAAAGCACATAAAAAGAAACTTTCCAGTAAATTTGCCTCGGCAATAAATAGTCAGCCTGTCATATCACTGGATATCCCTGATAGCTATGAGTATATGAACAAAGAACTGATTAAAATGCTTAAAGATAAGGTTCCGAGTCTTGTGCGCTAGTCGATACAGAACAAGTTTAGGCAGTTGAAAAAGCTACTGCGTCTTCGGCTTTGTAATTTTCCGCATTTTAAATATGCGGTATAACTAAAACGCAAATAACAAAGCCAATCAGCGTTGGCCCAAAAAGTCCGCTAGCTAGACCTCGCTACGCACAGCGACTACTGCTGGCGTTAACTATACAAGGAGATGTGTGAATCGTTTTATAATCATTGTTTTGAGGTTAACCTCAGGATCAGTGCTAGCATCAGGATCTTCAATTATAGAACCTTATAGAATCATCAGCAGATGAGTCAAAGGCAAGAATAAATACGCCCTTTGTGAACCCCGGTGGGCTGAAGGCTTACAAAAGCAGCAAAAGCAGTCCACAGAGCTTAAGGCCACGATAGCGTAGCTATCAGTAAAGGTGTATAACGGTTTGATAATAATGTGCAAGCAATACCTGCCTGCTGTTAGGAAACTGTTAATCAGTCGTGAAGAAGGGGGCAAGTAGTGCAGCTTAGTCTATTACAGTGTCAAAGCGGCCGTGATGTGTCGGCGAATCTAGCGTATATCGAGTCGCAGCTGGAGCTGCTGCCACGCACTGCCGGAGAGCCACAACTGGTCGTGCTGCCTGAGTGTTGCTTGCTTTTTGGAGGTCATGAAAGTCAGCAGCTTGAGTATGCTGGAGAGCCAGGCGGCGAATCCACCGTGCTTAAAGAGGCTATGTCGACGCTGGCTGCACGCTATGATATCTATTTAGTCGCGGGGACTATTCCCGTCTGTGCCACGGATGGACGTGTCTATAGTCGCACTTACCTGTTCGATAATAAGGGGCACACGCTAGGGGACTATGACAAGCTACACCTGTTCGATGTGGATGTGGCGGATGGCACGAAAGTGTATAGGGAGAGTGATACTTTCTGCCCGGGAGAGAAAATTACCGTGATCGACACGCCGTTTGGCAAGCTAGGTTTAGCGATTTGCTATGACCTTAGGTTTCCGGACCTGTTTAGAGCGATGCGTCTGGCGGGGGCTGAGTTGATTGCGCTACCGGCTGCCTTTACCAAGGTGACAGGGGAGGCGCATTGGCAGCCGTTGATTCAGGCGAGAGCGATTGAGACCCAGTGTTTTATTTTGGCGGCAGGACAGTGGGGGGCTCATAATCAAGGGGGGCGAGAGACCTGGGGACAGAGCATGATCGTAGACCCCTGGGGCAGGATTCAAGCGCAAAAAGAACAGGGCTGTGGTTGGGTTCAGGTAACGTTGGATAAGAGTGAGCAGGAAAAGATACGGCAACAGATCCCTGTCTTAGCGCACAATCGATTTTCGATGCCTGAGTTACGAAACAGTAGCGACTGATTCATTGCGCTGCCCATTATTATCGGCTCGCCTACATTCTTCATAAAGGCTGACAGTTAACGGCGGGCTTGCCAACCAGTGGCTGCTGAATACGCTATTGGTTATCTTCGTCAGCGCAGCACTCATCTTGAAGAAAGCTGATGACAGCTTGCAACTGCTCGTATTCGGCAATGCAGTATAACGTCCTGCTCTCGCGTCGCTGAGAAATCAAGCCAGCCGATACTAGACTAGAGATGTGATGAGATAGGGTTGAGCCTGGAATATCGAGCTTTTCTTGTATACCTCCTACTGCAATCCCTTGATGCCCCGCCCGAATAACTCGCTTATAAATACTTAGTCGGGTGGGGTGGCCCAGTTCTTTGAATGCTTTAGCGATAATTTCGATAGTCATTTGATCACCTGAAAAACAATAATTCGACATTACTAGAAATAACTTGATATGACCAGCGGTCTTTTATATAGTTCGACCATTCTAGAAATATGGATAGGTGGTGGTCGTGCTAAATATTGATATCAGTATGTTACAAGACAGCTTAACAATGTTTGCCTTTCTTGCGCTGGAGCTTACGCTTTTATTCCTTGTCATCAGTTACATAGTGGGCGTGTTACAGGAATATATCCCACCGGAAAGAATACAGAGCATATTGAGTGGTAAGGGAGGCAAGGGGTACTTGATCGCGGCTTTTTTAGGGGCGATCACCCCTTTCTGCTCTTGCTCGACAATCCCCTTCCTCAAAGGATTGCTAAGGGCAAAGGCTGGCTTTGGCACCATGATGGTCTTCCTATTTGCTAGCCCCCTGCTCAACCCCATTATTATCGGTTTATTTGCGGTAACCTTTGGTCTGCCTGTCACCGCGTTTTACTTCACCATTGCCATGGGAGTGTCAGTCATTGCCGGCTACTCGTTAGAAAAGCTGGGCTTTGAGAGGTATGTTAAGGCAGAGGCCTATATCGAGCCGGCGTCAAAAGGCTGTGGATCATCCTGTGAAGGCAGCAAGGTGGCCGTTAGCCGATGGCAGCGAGTGTGGAATACAACTTGGGCTGACTTTAAAAAAGTCCTGCCTTACCTCATCGGTGGTATTGCCATCGGCTCGCTGATTTATGGCTTTATGCCAACAAGTCTTGTCGTGAGCCTTGCCAATGAAGACAACCCGTTTGCAATCCCGATCGCGGCTGTTATCGGCATCCCTTTGTATATTCGAGCAGAAGCCGTCATCCCGCTAAGTGCAGCATTGGCCGCTAAAGGCATGGGGCTTGGTGCCGTGATGGCTTTGATCATTGGTAGCGCGGGAGCGAGTTTGACAGAGGTTATTTTGCTGAAGTCTATATTTAAAAATACGATGATTATCGCGTTTTTAATCGTCATTCTTTCAATGGCGATGAGCGCCGGCTACTTGTACGCTATTTTATTTTGATCAATTCAGCAGTTGATATAGGTAGCCCTCTATTTTTGTCGCGTATATTCAACCTATTTTGGCGGCAAGATATAAACTCTGCACGATCAGTATTATATTACCGTGAGATGATATATCGTGAATTTGCTGTAGCAAGATTACGTCAAGGAGGATGCCGGAAAATAGCGCTTAAAAGCGTTTTCGGTGTAGATGAATCTTAAATTTTTTTACCATAACGTAACTAAGGAAGCAATATAATGTGGAAGGAAGTCAATCAATATTCGTTAAATTGGCGAGCAGAGCAAAACTCCGGGATTATCTGGTTAAAGCTGGCCGATGGGACGGACGTCAGCATCGAACCTGATTCTATTGAGGAATTAGCGGCGCTGGGTGATATTCTGCGAAACGAAAAGCCTATTCATTATAATACTGATAACCGTGACCTTTCGACGAGTTGGGAGCTTGTTGGTGAAGGTGAGAGCTAGCGGTAGTTGAGCTAGTCTCGATGCCCACCGCCAATTCGTCGTTATCGTTACGCTGTACTAGTCTGGTCATTATAAATAATAAGATGTAAGCGTTATTAGTGACATTATGCTTGAGGGCGATTGATGCGATGGTGGGTAGCATGATGAAAATGGTTTGTAGTGGCTAAATAATATAATAAAGAAATAGACAGCTAGAAGATTTTAAATTAATTAAGATGCGGATTGTCAGGATGGGTAGTTGGTAAGATAGATGATTCATCTGTTTTTTATTTTAGTGTTGACATGAAGAGTGATGAGCGTAAAATCCCGCAATATTCCATGAACTAGCTTAAAGAGAGGTTGAGAAAATGACATATACAGACGAGGTGAAAAAATAACCTTTCAAGTTCTAACTAACATAGGGCTTGAAAGTAGATAACTTTCAAGCCGGTTTAAAACCCTGGCTAATCGTGTCTTTCTGACCAAGTTATCTGGGGTTTTTTTTCGCCTGCAATTTCCTAAAAAAATATTTGTCTAATACGGCAGGGCTATCGCTTTGCCTGAAGAAAGTGAATTTATAAATAAACAGGTGAGATATGACTAGTTGTTGGTTACAGCTAACAGCAGGGCAAGGGCCAAAGGAGTGTGGTTGGGTTGTTGCTCAACTGTGCCGGGTCATGAGTGTGGCGGCGCAACAGCAGCGCTTGTCATTTGATGTCGTTGAGAGCATGGCTTACGACAAGGTGTTACGTCAGCAAGACTTGATCGTACCGGACGCCTTTCGCTCAATATTAGTGCGAGTGGAAGGCGATGGTGCTCAATCGTTTGTGCGTGATTGGCAGGGGGTGATCAAATGGCAAGGAGAGAGCCATTATCGACGACAGCACAAACGAATGAATTGGTATGTGGCAGTGTTGGAGCTCGATGTGGCGGGTAACAAAGTGATTGAGATGGAAGCCCTGAAACGAGAGGTCTCAATTCAAACAATGCGCTCCACGGGCCCAGGTGGGCAACATGTTAATAAGACCAGCAGTGCCGTTCGTGTTACGCATCGGCCGACAGGATTGCAGATCAGGGTTGAGTCAGATAGGTCTCAGCATCGAAACAAGAAACTAGCGTTGGAGAGGTTACAAATATTGTTGATGGAAGGTATCAGCAATGAGCAGCAGATGAAAAACAAACAGCGTTGGCTATCCCATTATCAGGTACAGCGAGGCAAACCAAAGCGTCGCTTTCACGGACCGAATTTTGAAGAGTGTCGAGGTGCGTGATGAGAGGGGACAAGTTGTGCTGGCTAATGAGTAATCGCCTCTGTGATTCAGCTATTGGGGGCGTCAACAAACGCGCGAGAAAAAGGACGTTGAAAAAAATCAATAAAAAAATATTAAACTATCTACCGAAGAGGTTGCTCGAAGAGAGAGCTCTTTCTGATTTAAATACTAGGATAATTTTATGCCAGTAAAAATAGAGTTAAATAAAAATAGAAGCGGTGGCGCATTCCCCGTAAAAATCTATACTGACCAAGTTGACTACAAAGCGCTTGAGCAACTAAAGGATATTGCTCGATTGCCTATTATTCACTCTCATGTGGCAGCGATGCCAGATGTGCACGCAGGTGTTGGGGCGACGGTTGGCTCTGTGATACCCACCGTGGATGCGATTATTCCAGCGGCTATCGGTGTCGACATTGGCTGTGGGATGAATGCACTGCGTCTGTCGGTTAAATCATCCCAATTACCTGATAACTTGAAGCCCCTTCGCTTAGCGATTGAAGGGGCTGTGCCAGTTGGATTAAGACAGCATAAGCGAGTGAGTGCCAGAGAAGGTGCCTGCACGCCGATAGCAGCCGGTATTCATCTCATCTTGGATAAGCACCCTCAGCTATTAAAAATGTTAAAACGGCCTCGGGAGACCTGGGTAACACAAATGGGTACCTTGGGCAGCGGCAATCATTTCATTGAGTTATGCATCGATGAAAATAAGGATGTGTGGGTTATGTTGCACTCAGGCAGTCGCGGTATTGGCAACGCTATCGGGCGTTACTTCATTGCCTTAGCCAAAAAAGATATGCAAGGGCATATGCACAACATGCCGAATAAAGATCTGTGTTATTTTTCGCAGGGAAATCAACATATGGATGATTATATTGAGGCTTTGGAGTGGGCTCAGCACTATGCGAAGGTAAACAGGCAGGAAATGATGAATTTAGTGCTAAGAGCGATTAAGCCTTACCTGCCTGACTTTACCGTGACTAAAGAGGCGATCAATTGCCATCACAATTATGTGCAGCGAGAGCATCACCTCGGTAAAGATGTCTTTCTGACGCGTAAAGGGGCCATTAGTGCGCGCGAAGGTGAGCTGGGTATTATTCCCGGTAGCATGGGTGAGCGTTCTTTTATTGTTAAAGGTAAAGGCAATGGAGAGTCATTTTGTTCTTGCTCTCATGGTGCCGGCCGCAGGATGAGTCGATCAGCCGCAAAAAAGCGTTTTCGACGCGCTGACCTGGAAGAGCAGACCAAAGGTGTTGAATGTCGAAAAGACAAGAGTGTAATTGATGAGATACCTGGCGCCTATAAGGATATTGATCAAGTGATGGAAAACCAAAGTGATTTGATAGAGGTTGTTCATACTTTGAAGCAAGTCGTATGTGTTAAGGGTTAAGGGTTAAGGGTTAAGGGTTAAGGGTTAAGGGTTAAGGGTTAAGGGTTAAGGGTGGGGCAGTGCTTGTCATTGATGAGTGATTGAGAAGCCGTTATATGCTTCTCAAAATATAGCCGACTGTTTAGCCGTAGTCGCAGGTGTCAACAGGGCTATGATGAGTAATATCCGAGCATCGCGATAAACTATAACTGTGCAGCACTGTTAGAGGATTAACGCGTTCGTCCGTTAGAGCATCAGGTTGACTGCCACTGCGTCTAGGTTGCAAGGAAGTTCTTTCTGGACGGGTATCTATAGTGAGCCGGAAACTGCTGCCGGAAATCTTTACATTTCCTGAAGGGAAGTCTGCTGTTTAGTGTGATATTGTTCGCATAAAATGGGACAGTTAGAAACTGTACGTCGATGTTGGTCGAGCTAAAAATAGGGATGTTTATGAAAAATAGAATAATAGGTTGTTGTTTGTTACTGGCTTCATTTTCTTCTACTTATACAAATGCAGCAGTCCAAAGCATTGACTTTACTTATAAGCTTACTGACTCTTTTCCGGCGAATGTCGCTGTATCAGAAATCTCGAGCAGATTATTATACGAAGATAGTGATTTCTCTGTGATTAGTTTTAATGATGGTTTTTTGCCAGATGATTCCTATGACTTAATATTATCTATAAACGTGCAAAGTCTTAATGCTAACGCTTTTTCTTGTTTCTTATCGTCAGAATGTAGCATAACCGGGCAGGGAGCAGGCCTGCTCGGGCCATTTGGTATGATCGACGTTGTACTAACACCTTCTTTGAATGTTTCTCTGGCTTCACGTGATGATTTTCTGCAAGCGGAATACCAGATGACTGCGGCAACGGCTAGCTATGTGAATGAAGTGCCTGTGCCAGCAGCAGCCTGGCTCTTTGCGAGCGGTCTTCTTGGTCTTGCGGCGCTTAGAAGGCGTCAGTAACCGAGTGCTAGACTAGTACTTGTTTGGCTGCATTTTAGTGATTCAGGGCTAAATTGACTCCCTATATCCTAGCTTGGCTAGGGTCGTAGGGGGCTTCCCTGCTTCTTAATACCCTCTATATTCTTGTTGATAAATTGGAGTCGACCTAGCCTCGCTTCGATCTATTGCTTGCTTAGCTAATGTCCACGCCTAGTGACGGAACTCTTTACAGTTGCGGGCGAGATTGATCATTATGTTCATGATATTATCACTAAGTAGTTACGTTATATTTTTAACGTTTTTATATAAATAATAATAACAGCGAAAGACAAAGGTTGGTCTTAATCGTATTTATATTTTTCATGCTATGTGAGTGAGGTATAGCGCTTTAGCGCTACCTGAAATTCCTCTATTGCGTGTCATGACTTAATAATAATTAGGCATCATCAGGAAGGTTTCAATGAAAATGATAAAAACGCTGCCTGCAGCATTGTTATTAACTTTTTCCTTTGTGGGCACCGGGTGCGGCGGTGGCGGTGGCGGAGGAGGCGGCGATGCCTCGCCGGTGCCGAAAACGGCTGCCAGTGTTAGCACAGGGGTATTTGTCGATAGCGCGGTTGCAAACCTCGGTTATCGTACTGCGACACAGAGCGGTATGACTAACACGGAAGGTGAATTCCAGTTTATTCAGGGTGAGAAAGTCACCTTCTCAGTAGGGGGAATAGACCTGCCTGAAGCTGAGGCAAAGGTCTTATTGACGCCGCTTGATTTAGCTGGAACCGATGACATTAATCATCCTGTGGTGATTAATATCGCTCGTTTGCTACAGAGTCTCGATGTTGATGGTGATGCCAGCAACGGCATTAGCATTAGCGATAGCGCGCATACCATCGCTGAAGAGATGACGTTAGATTTCAGCGCTGAGGACTTTGTTGCGGGTGCCGCAACACTGGTTGCCAACAGTGGTTCTTCAAACACAGAAATGATTTCTACCAGTTCAGCATTGTTGCACTTGCAGGCGACACTCGCAGCGATGACGGGTATTGAAAAGGCAACGGCTTATAACAGTGTTTCCTATAGCAGTTTAGACGCTGGCGAACAGTGTGTGGCAGGTGGTATCGAAATTCACACCGGCTTTGATGTGAACTTAAACGGAAAGCTGGATGAGGTGGAAGTCAGTAAGACACAGGTCGTCTGTCACGGTGAGACAGCTAAAGCCTTGACGGCAAGTAGCGTGATAAGCGCAGGTGAAATGTGTGAGGCCGGGGGCCAACAGATTGATATAGGCATTGATGACAATGTAGACGGAGCGTTGCAAGTTGGCGAGGTTGATCAGTATTTATCGCTTTGTAACGGCGTGGCAGGTAAGCCGGGTCTTACTTCATTGCTGGTTATTTCGCCAGAACAAGCGCTTTGTGTGGCTGGTGGCCAAAGCCTACAGAGCGGCCTTGATATTAACGAGAATGGTACTCTGGACCCAGAAGAAATCACCAGCACTCAGCATATTTGTCGTGGCGTAGACGGTCAAGACGGTCAAGACGGTGCTGACGGTCAAGACGGTGCTGATGGTCAAGACGGTGCTGATGGTCAAGACGGTGTTGACGGCCAAGACGGTGCTGATGGTCAAGACGGTGCTGATGGTCAAGACGGTGTTGACGGCCAAGACGGTGCTGATGGTCAAGACGGTGCTGATGGTCAAAATGGCGTTGACGGTCAAGACGGAGCTGACGGTCAAAATGGCGTAGATGGCCAAGACGGTATTGATGGTCAAGACGGTGCTGACGGCCAAGACGGTGCTGACGGCCAAGACGGTGCTGATGGTCAAGACGGTGCTGACGGCCAAGACGGTGCTGACGGTCAAGACGGTGCTGATGGATACATTGGTGAATTACTGATACAGCAAGAATCACGTGAAGATGGGCCTTGCCTGCATACGACAAACTATACCTATGTTGGTTTTGATACGAATGAAAACGGCCGCTTAGAGAGCGAAGAGCTGTCGTCTACTGCTTATATCTGTGCAGATAACTCGAAACCAGTTGCTGAATTAGCCTATTTATCAAATGATCAATTCTTCTCTCATCATCACACGGCTGTAGGGACCGATGAGGCTGGTCGTCATCAATTAAACGTAGCGCCCGATACAATGAGTGTGTGGGCGATTTTGTATAGTGATTATAATGACGATAGCACCGAGCTAACGTTGATTGATGCACCGGACTGGTTGCGTATTGAGTCAGCTCCTTCAGCACCTTATAGTTGTGCGCTGTATGATGAAGGTCGAATGCGGTGTTATGATTATTCAGCGATTTTAAGTGCTAATACGGACGCTATTGAGCTTGGTCGTCATGAGTTTGTTATTGCGGTAAGTGACGGGGAAAAAGCGACACTGAAAGCGGTAGTACTCGATGTGGTTGAGCCTATTCATGTCACCATTACCGAACCAGGAGCGGTGGTCGAGGGTGTTGATGAGGTAAGTGAGATGATTGTGTCGCTCAGTGCGCCGAGCGCTACTGAGATCGGTATCAGCCTTAGTTATAACGATTATTGGTCTTTCCCACTAGGCTACCGTATCTGTGAGATCGATGGCTCTAATTGTCAGGACTATCAAGAGGAGAGTGTCTTTTTCTTCGCGCCTGGTGAAACTCAGAAAAAAATCCAGTTTATTGTCGAAGATGATCAGCGCTTCTTGAGTGATTTTGCCGTTGAGTTTGAGCTGATGACGTTAGGAGGTCCGGCAAGTGATTTGGTGCTGCTAGCAGAAGAAGCTCGTGTCCGTCAGGTCACCTATGTGGACAACGAGGTGAAGCCGGTGATCGGTTTTGTCGAGTCTTCTTCATCATTTCAGGGATATGGCAATTTTTGGCTCGAGGTGCAGTGGTCGGGTACACCGTCTATCGAGCAGACCGTTGAGTTGCATTTTGGCGGTACCGCTGAATTAGGTGTTGATTATAATGCTTGGGAGTCATCGTTGGTTGTTGGTAATGACTTATCAGGCTTCCATACCAGTATTTCTATTGAGCTGTTAGGTGAATTAGATGAGGATAAGACAATCGAGATATCGCTAGTGCCTGTTAATGCTAATGCGATCGATGTTGATCCACTTAAGGCTATGCATACAGTGGCAATACAGGGAATAAATCCTGATCGTTATGGTGTAAAAAACTTGTTTATACCACGGCAGAATCCTGATCAAGGCAGCATTGGCGTTAAGGATATTCAGGTTAGTGCAAATGATACGCTGTATGTGTTTGGTACAGTGACTGAAGGAGCGCTTGAGGGAGCGGAATATCTCGGGGGGAATGCGGATGTATTCTTGGCGCAGTTTAGCTTAGAGGGTGAGTCCTTAGGGATTAAGCAGTTGGGTAGTGATCGCAGTGATGAGGCGGTGGCGATGGCGTTGGACGGTCTTGGCCAGCCTGTCATATTACGTACGCAGAAAGGCATGGGCGATGATGCGCTTCTGATGGAAAAATACAACGTGCAAGGCGCTCTGTTATGGCAGCGATCCTTTTCAAGTGCTTTAGAGTCTCCATCGATAGTCGTGGGGGGAAATGATGATATTTTCGTAGCACAAGGAAACTTTAGGGAAGATGTGGATAACGACCAAATTGATGGTAAATTCTATCTCGCTAAATTTAATAGCGCAGGTGAGTTGTTATGGCAGCAGGATGATATCGATGTGGTAGATCCTGAACATTATAACCTGGTTTTTCAAAGCGTTGTTGTTGACAGCCAAGGTAACTCTTTTATTGCTTTCAGCGATGATAGAGATGTTTTTGGTATTAGAGTATTAAAGTTTAATGCTTTAAATGGAGCGGTAGAGTGGAGTCTTGAGTTACCTACAAATAACTGGTTTTATCTAAATAAAATACTGATAGATGACGATGATAACGTGGTCGTTTATGGTAGCACGCCTGGTAATTTCGCAGGTAATACTGCTATTTTAGGTGAGGACTTTATTCATGCGATGTTGAGCTCTGATGGCCAAGTTCTGTCGAGCAAGCAGTTTGGCAGCTTTAGTGATGATCATTTCGGTCAAGTTATCCGTTCTGGTGCTGAGTATTATGGCTTTGCAAGTGTAGGTGGTGAGTATCAGGGCGATGCCAGTGGGAATTATTTATTCCGTTACGATAGCGCAGGTAATGAGTTAGGTAAGCATTTAGTGATTGACGATGATAGAGATAACTTTTATCTGGATCCTAGTTATTTTGACGGTTACTTATTAAGTGATAGTGCGGGAAGCATTTATTTGGCGAAGCCTAGTTATCATTGGTTTGATCATGCTGTTATAAAAATAAGAAAGTTTAGTGAGGAGCTAATGCCTCAATAGATTCATTTTTTAAAATTAAAAAGCTGCCATAAGGCAGCTTTTTTTTGTTTTAAATAAAGTGGGCAATGCTACGCAGACTCTGCCTGGCAGCGACCGGCAGCCAGCGATTGTGGGAAGTGTGCGAGGTCGAAGAAGATACGCAGCGAGGTGATGACACCATTGTCCAGCTGGAACCAGTCAACGGCGTTGAAGGCGATAGCGTTACCGGAGGTGTCGGTACCGGTAAATTGCAGCAATACTGCGATCGTCTGCCCTGAAACCATTACTTGTTGTGGCGTGTCACGATGGTGAGGAAAGCCGGAGAGTGCTTGCGAGAAAAAAGGTTGCATGGCTGTTTTGCTGTGGCTGCTAAAGCCGCCGGGACCGTGAAAGACGACGTCGTCGGCGAACAGGGTATAAAACGACTCCAGCTGATCGTTGTTGACCCGTTTATAATAGGCGTCAATGGTTTTGAGGTTTTTAGCCAGTGCTTTGACATCGTTGGCGCTAACAATTTTTTGTTGATCAATGCTCCAGCCAGTCTTACCCGTTTTGTTGCTGAGCAGCAGCGGTGTATTGACCGTGCCAGGGGCAGGGGGCGAGGCAATGGCGGGGCAGAGAATTTCATTGGGCATCTTGGCGATGTCGAAGAAGATACCCTCGGCGGCGATTTTTCCCTTGTTAATCTTAAACCAATCGACGGCCTCAAACGTCACTGGTACACCCCAGGCAGTGGTGCCAGAAAACGCTAAACGCACGGCGGCTTGATTGCCGAGGGAAATAACCTCAACGGGAGTGTCGGTGTGATCGGGAAAGGTTTCGGCGACGTTGTAGTAAAACGGGGCGATATTTTCTATGCCATCGAGCAGGCTGTTAAACGGTGCTTCAAAGTGTGCATCTTGGTGGAACAAGGAAAAGAATGCATCCCATTCATTGTTGTTAACCAAGGGGTAGTATTCCGCGATGACGCGATCAGTTGCCAGTTTATTTTTTTTGAATTGTAGTGGTTCGTTGGCGCTGTCGTCGGCGGCAGCAAATGACAGGCTACTGGCGGCGATAAGGCCGGCCGATAAGAGTAGACGGCGTGAACAGTTGAGCATAGTTTTCCTCCAGTGAAAACAAATGGGGTAATACGAGTGACCGCCTCAGAGCTCCCTGTGGGTGGCTCCAGTAGGCGATGGCATCATGCCAGCGTCGATGATAAAGGATTGAAAGGGGAGGCTACAACAGATAGAGGTGAGGCCTTGGTCGATCGCTTCGTGCGATTGCTATAGTGAGTAGGGGGAGTTAGCGAAAGGAGTGGCCGATGTCAGTATCTCTGTTTAAGCGTCGACGCTATCGTGTTGGGCTCTATTTATCCTTGTGTATCTTGTTGCTGTTGTTGTAATAGCGTTTGTAGTCGTGGTTATAGTCATGGCTATAGCCGTAATTGCGGCGGTGTTTACAGGTTTGGTACAGGGAGTTATTCAATGTTGTCAGCGAATCTGTTGATAGAAAAGTGCTGAATGCGTCGTTTATGCACACAGGTAACCTCTCTGTAATGATTTCCACAGTTTTTGTGGGTAACTCTGTGCGCAAGGTGTTGGGATGAGCCTGTGAGGCGCATTGTTACGTGCTTTCTTTAGATTGATTACTTTGCAACCAAATACTATTAAACCCTTTAAAAACAGTAGTTTGTTTTATTTTCAAAACAATGTGTATATTTCTACGTTGACAGATTGTCAATTTTGAAAAATTGTGCATAAAGGCTTTTGATGAAGGTCAAACTCTGCTTTTTTTGGTCGCTTGTGGCCTGGCTGTCAAGGGTTATTAACAATAATGCGGAAATTTTTTCGTTGTTGTCGCTTGTTGACCGAGTGAGCGCGTGTTGTTGAGTGCCGTCGTTTATCCGCTGGGGATAAACTTGTTTATGGTGATGGTCTGTGGATAGCTGGTTAGCGGTACGGCCCTCCTTGGCCGTATGCGGGTTTACTCACCGCGGTAGATGCAGCCGCTGGTGCAGGTCTCTTTAATTTCTATGCACGAGAGCTGAGGTAGCTCGGGCTTCAGCTGTTGCCAGATCCACTTTGCTAACACCTCGCTGGTGGGGTTCTCCAAGCCTGGGATGTCGTTGAGGTAGTAGTGATCAAGGCGGTCGTAGATAGGCTTGAAGATGCCTTTGATATCGCCAAAATCCATGATCCAGCCGCTCTTTTCGCCGATCTCGCCGCTAATATAAAGGCGCACGTGAAAGGAGTGGCCGTGCAGGCGTCCACACTTGTGTCCCGCAGGGACGTTTGGCAGCAGGTGGGCTGCTTCGAAGATAAAGTCTTTGTAGATTTCCATAGCGCGTTACCCGTAAAACGACAGGGGATGAGAGCCGGTGAGTATCAACGCCGATTGTACGCGTCGATGGACCACCATGGCTGAGAAAATAGGGCCGAAGGCGCGAAGGGTAACACAATCGGCGAGTATTGGCATATGTCGCTTTTGGCGCTTATTTACTCGGCGTCGTGATTGGCTTGCAGTGGCAGCTGGATAATGAATTCACAGCCCTGGCCGGCTTCTGATTCGACGTTGATAGTACCGCCGTGACGCTTGCTGATAATAAAGTAGGAGAGTGATAACCCGAGCCCTGTGCCATGGCCGACGGCCTTAGTCGTGAAGAACGGGTTAAAGATATGACGCTTTGCCTCAGCGAGGATGCCGGGGCCGTTGTCTTTGATGCTGATGATCATGTATTCATCGCTATGGCGCAGCGCGATATCAATGGCGGGGGCGGGGGGTTGGTCGCGGGTGTCGTCGCCGAGGGCTTGGCAGGTATTTTTGAACAGGTTGAGTAACACCTGCTGGATCTCCGCAGAGCCGCAGCACACTCGTGGTAGCGTGTCGGGGTAGTGGCGGCGAATGATGATGTCCTTAAAGTGCAGTTGATTGTTCGGCTGCATCGTCATGCTGGTCATCGATAGGCTGCTTTCGATCAGCTCGATGATGTCTTCGTCGCGGTGCTGGAGGTTATTGGCGTGGGAGAACTCCAGCATGTTGTGGATAATTTGGCTGGCGCGGTTGCCGGCCTGCTTGATATTGTCGAGAAATAGGGGGATCTCTTGTTGCTCAAGGTAACGGTTGAGTTTTTCAAGCTCGATACCGGCTTCTTGCGCGAGCTGGCAATTATTGGCACGGTCGGATTGTAGTCGTCGATCGATCGTTTGTAGGCTCTGCAGTACGACACCCAGCGGATTATTGAGCTCATGGGCGAGTCCCGCCGCCAGCTCGCCGAGGGAGGTGAGTTTCTCGTGTTGCATCACATTGTTCTCAAGGTTGACTCTCGCTGTCACATCATCGATGCGGATGACAGCCCCGCTGGCGGCTGTCTGCTGCTGTCGGTGTTTTGATGGCTGTTGCTCTGATGATTGATGCTCTGATGATTGATGCTCTGATGATAGTTGCTCTGATGATTGATGCTCTGATGATTGATGCTCGGGTAACGGCTGCTCTGATAGCGGCTGGTGAGCATGAAGCGGATAGACGGCCATGTCATGGTATTCGGTGAGTGAGCCCACGCCAATCTGTAGGTGCTCGAAGCGCTTGCTACGTCCTTTGCTGATGATCTCGGTGAGTCGCTGTTGGCTGATTGGCAGTTGTGCATAAGTAGTAGCCAGTGGGGTGCCGAGGGCGTTAGCGGCACTGATACCGGTCGCGCGTTCGGCATAGCGATTCCAATGAGTAATCATGCCGTCTGCGGTGATGCCGATGAGGATCGAGGGCATCGCATTGAGGATACTGTGTAGATACTCCTGGGCCTCGTCGATGAGCTCTTGGTTGATTTCGTGGCGGGCGACAGCCTCGAACAGACGGGCGTTGGCGTTATTCAGTTTGTTTTGTTTATGCTCGATGCTTCGCTCGAGGCCGTGTTGCTGGCTCTGCTGCTTGGAAAGCGCTTGCTGCAGCTGGTCGACCTGCTGTTGGCTGTGACGGTAAAGGCGATATAGATAGAAGCAGATCAGGCAGGGTACCAAGGCGATGAGGAGGCTAAGCAGCGAGGGCATGAAGGCACTCCAGCAATGACAAGGTGGGTTCGATGCTCTTGATCTTAGCGAATATTCACCGCTGAAGATAGCGCCAGCCGGGGGCGTCACACACGCCTCAATGGCTATGATGAAATTATTGCTGAAAAGTTTCCGGCAAAGCCGTTGACAACGCTCGGCAGAGCTGTAGAATCCGCATCCGTTGCTACAGCATGGGTGATTAGCTCAGCTGGGAGAGCGCCACCCTTACAAGGTGGATGTCGGCGGTTCGATCCCGTCATCACCCACCAATTCTTACGTTGATTGATCACGTTAGAGTTGGCCATGTGAAGTAACAATAGCGATTCGGGCCGGTAGTTCAGCTGGTTAGAATGCCGGCCTGTCACGCCGGAGGTCGCGGGTTCGAGTCCCGTCCGGCCCGCCACTATTGCTTTGAGAGCACCTCTAACGAGAAGGTCTCAAGTAAAAAGTGGATAAGTCGCAACCCACTATGACCCTCCCTTTGGTCGTAGCTGTGGGTGATTAGCTCAGCTGGGAGAGCGCCACCCTTACAAGGTGGATGTCGGCGGTTCGATCCCGTCATCACCCACCAATCCACCCTCTGGATTGGTTATTGATCTTACCACTACCTTTATTGCTCATTGTTTGTTGTGCTTGCTTTTTTTGCCTCGTGTGAGGAAAAGTCGCTGTGGATCACTTGTGCGCTCTGCGTGCGTTATCGTCGTTTTATCGGTGACAAAATCTTCCCTGACTGTTGACAGTTTTTGGTAGAGCTGTAGAATGCGCATCCGTTGCTACAGAATGGGTGATTAGCTCAGCTGGGAGAGCGCCACCCTTACAAGGTGGATGTCGGCGGTTCGATCCCGTCATCACCCACCAATTTTATAGCGTTTGACGCCATGGAGTTGGATGACTGCAAGTCAGTCGATAATAGTAACGATAGCGATTCGGGCCGGTAGTTCAGCTGGTTAGAATGCCGGCCTGTCACGCCGGAGGTCGCGGGTTCGAGTCCCGTCCGGCCCGCCACTATTGCTTTGAGAGCACCTCTAACGAGAAGGTCTCAAGTAAAAAGTGGATAAGTCGCAACCCACTATGACCCTCCCTTTGGTCGTAGCTGTGGGTGATTAGCTCAGCTGGGAGAGCGCCACCCTTACAAGGTGGATGTCGGCGGTTCGATCCCGTCATCACCCACCACTCCTACTGTCTGTATGAGTGGATAATCTTTTTCCTACATCGATATACTCGTCTTTTGTTGCCCCTATTAGTGCCTCTATTGGTCTGGAAAGCGTGCTGCCTGTCACATTATTCCGGCTTGTTTTCGACCATACTCTAGCGTTGCGTTGATTGCTGCCTCAGTTTGATTGAGCTTTAGCTGGCGTTTCTCGTCAGTATTACCAGCTAGGGAAGGGAAGTCGAGTTTATGTACCATCAAGCCGCCACCGGCAGCACCGAAGCTGTGTTGTTTGTGCAAAATAACCGTGTCGTCAAAGAGATGTTCTACCCCGAGTTCGAGGCGGTCTTGGATCATGTCGTGGGGCTTTCCGACTATGCGGGACAGCAGCAGCAGGCGGTGTTTGTTCGTATCGATGCCGATCTTCACGTGGTCGCGGCACTGTTCTTTCAGATTCACTTTGATGCTACGGGCCAGGCCGATCAGCAGTGGAACATCCCTTTGCAACACCTGCTGGAATCGGCCTCGGAAGGGCCGGATATGGGGGCGGGACCGATTCGTTTGGTGTGCCGTAGTCAGTGTCCAGTGAGCTGGATGAGCGCACAGTTATGGGACCCCGTACTCAGCTCGCAGGACAACAGCTTCGCGGTCATTCGTGCTGCCGTCCGTGCTAATAAGTTAGGCATCTCCAGTCGCCGTGCTAACACTTTTGCGCCAATGCTTGGCATGGCGAACGTGGTTTCTAGTGGGCAGGAGAGCCACAGAGTTGAGCCGCCATTACTGGCTGTCGAAAGCCGTGTCGAATCGCTGACGGATAGCGCTAGTCGTGTGTCGATGCCGGAGCACGAGCAGATTTCGACCCTGTTGAAGGCACAGCAGCTGCACTTATCCACATTAAAGGCAGAGCACAACCAGCAGCTGGTGGATGTGCATAAGCACTATAACGATAAGTCTGAGGCTCAGAGTGTCGAGCTTGAAGCGCTAGCGCAGCGCCTGCAGGCGGCAGAGAGGCGTGCCGAACAAGCGGAGCAACTGCAGGCGCAGCAGCTGGCGGAGTTCAGTGCGGCGCGGGAGCAAGTGCAAGAGCGCTTCCAGCGGGCGAGAGTGACAGACCATCAGCGCTTTGATGAACTCAAGAAGCAGTATGAAGTCGAGTCGCGCGCCCGCCTCTCGGTCGCGCTCGCAGAGTCGAGCGAGCAACTTGATTTGCGCCAGCTTGAGGTGACTTACCGCGATAACAAGATCACTCATCTGCAGCAGCAGGTGGCGCAGTTGGAGGCAGACAAGCGTCGGTTGTTTATCGAGGGCGGCGACCAATTATTGGAACAGATGGTGCAGAGCGGTATTCGTTTTGTTGCTTTTCAGCCGGGTGCTGGTGAGATGAATATCGATATCGAAGACTTGTCGGAGTACCTCGAGGCTCCCGACCGCCACGCGGCAGCGCACTGCGAATGTGATGTGACACGTTATCGTGCCTGGTTAAACCATTTTCAGGCGCCGATTTGTCGCGAGTCACATGATGGAGCTGTTTGTGGCCGTACCGTGGCGCGAGTCGACATGCCCAGCTATTTTATCGAGGGAGAGAGTGATCGCTGCAGTAGTCATACCTTATCGGCGAAGACGGTAGGGCGTATAATCGGTCGCCAGTATTAACCATTTCGACTCCTCTATTCGCCTGGTAGCCCAGTTATGTCTTATTCTCTCGAGGCGATGTTCTCGCCCACACCTGTTGTACCGCTGTCGGCCGCCCTGTTTGATGACAAGGGGGTGCGAGTTTCGGTCAAGCGGCTCGACCTGTTGGATGCCGAGATCAGCGGCAACAAGTGGTATAAGTTAAAGCACAACTTGGCGGCGGCACAGCGCCAAGGTGCGCAGTGTATTGTCAGTTTTGGTGGTGCTTACTCTAATCATATTCATGCTCTCGCCAGCGCCGGGCGCCGCCTGGGGGTGCAGACTGTCGGCATTATTCGTGGTGAGGCGCCACCGACGCTGAACCCGACCTTGGCGGACGCGGAGGCCTGGGGTATGCAGCTGCAATTCATCTCGCGCAGCGATTACCGGCGTAAGGCTGAGCCCGATTTTCTCGCCGACCTACAGCAACGCTACAGTCACAGTTATGTAGTGCCAGAGGGCGGTGCCAACGCGCTGGGTATTCAGGGTTGTGGCGATATCATGCGAGAGATTGAGGGGCAGGTCGACGACTGCGATGTGGTGATGGTGCCGGTGGGAACCGGGGGCACAATGACAGGTATGAGCGCGGCAGTGACGTCGAAGGCTCGGGTGTTAGGGATAGCGGTGGTCAACGCCTATGCAGGTCTTTACGCCGATATCGAGCGGGGCTTGGCGCAGGCGGCTGAGCCGCCGTTGGCAGGCTGGCAGCTGTTGGATGGTTTTCACGGTGGTGGCTATGCCAAGGTCGACGAGCCGCTGGCTCGGTTTCTGCGGGAGTTTGAACAGGCGCACGGAATCGCCATCGAGCCCGTGTACAGTGGTAAAATGTTTAAGGCGTTGTTTACATTAATTGAAAACGACTTTTTTCCACGCGGTAGTCACATCGTGGCGGTACATAGCGGCGGCATGCAGGGGTTGCGCGGCATGCGTAAAAAACTGATGCGTTGGGATTGAGCTGGGTGTGTGGTGAGCCGGTTGATTACGGGGAGATAGTGTATGAAGGCTGCGGTGCGAGAGGCAGTATATGAGTAATAAGCTATGAGTGAGTCGCAGGGGCGACAGTTGCTGCGGGCTTATCACCCTTTGTCGGGGTTGTCCGACTCTGATCTTCGCGGCCTTTGGCGTTACACCGAACGTCTATCGTTCTGCCGTGGGCAGACGCTGTTTGATATCACGGATGGTGAGAAGCGTCACTTTTACCTGTTGCACGGAGAGGTCGGCTTGCACTATCAGCCTGGGCAGGGGGCTGATGACGCAGTCTGGCGAGCTGGCGCTGATGAGGCGGCTTGGCCGTTGCCTGCGCAGCGCCCCTATCCCTATTGTGCGCGCGCGCTCACCGATTGCACATTGTTGTGTATTGATGCTGAGCGTGTTGATACCGTGCTGGCCTGGAGTCAGGCTGCACAGTATTTGTGGTTGGAGCTATTGGAGCAGCGTGATCTCGATGAGAGCTGGCTTGAGGCTTTGCTACACTCGAACCTTTTTCATCGTGTGCCGCCGATTAATATTCGCCAGGTTATCGATCACTTTGTGCCTGAGCGCGTGGAGGCGGGGCAGTATGTGGTACGTCAGGGTGAGGCGGGCGATTGTTGTTATCTGCTTAAACATGGCACGGCTGAGGTTGTGCTGGCGGCGGGGCAGGGCGATGCGCGTATTGTCGCGCAACTGGAGGCGGGCAGCTGTTTTGGCGAGGAGGCCTTGATCAACGATGCGCCGCGTAACGCGAGTGTCAGAATGCTGACGGCGGGGGAGTTGATGTGCCTCGATAAACAGGCATTTTTCCCGTTGTTACGGCAGCCGCAGGCGATCAAGATCGGCCTTGCTGAGGCCTGTCAAAACGTCGCCCAGGGCAGTGCTTGGCTGGATGTTAGGACGTCGATAGAGTTCGATCGTGGTCACTGTTATCGGGCGCTGAGTATGCCGCTGAACTTGCTGCGTCTGAAGATGCCCTTGCTGGACCGTCAGCAGCGTTACATCGTGTATTGCAATAGTGGTCGCCGCAGTGCCGCCGCGGCCCACCTGTTGAGTGAGGCGGGTTTTAAGGTGAAGGTGTTGCGGGGTGGGCTAGAGCGCTTGCGGCATGCGGATCAATCGTTATTGCAGGTGGGGTAAGGCGCGATTGTCGGTTGCAGCAGTAATTTGATGGAGAGTGTTGTCGACGGCCGGGTGAATCCGGTTATAATCGAGGACTATTTTCCTTGAGCGCGTCGTCATGAGTCAATTTCATACTATCGGCCTCATTGGCCGGCTGGGCAACGATTTGGTGCTACAGTCGGTCGAGATACTGCAGCAGCTACTGCTGGCGCGACAACTGCGCGTCATTGTTGAAGATGAGATCGCTCAGTCTATCGACGACTGCCAGATGGAGGTGGCTAACCGCCAACAGATTGGCGAGCAGTGTGACCTGGTTATCGTCATCGGTGGTGATGGCAGCCTACTCGGTGCCGCTCGTGCGATGGTACGCCATGGCGTTCCCATCCTCGGCATTAACCGTGGCCGGCTCGGCTTCTTGACCGATATTCACCCGGATTCGATAGAAGAAAAGGTCACAGAGGTGCTCGATGGTCACTATCATGCCGAGAAACGCTTCCTGCTCGCGGTGAGTGTGTTACGTGATGGTGAACGTATCGCCAAGGGCAATGCCCTGAATGATGTGGTGGTGAACTCTGGTCGCTCTGCACGCATGATCAACTTCGATCTCTATATGGATGGCTCCTATGTCTACAGCCAGGATTCTGATGGTTTGATCGTGTCGACACCGACGGGCTCGACCGCTTACTCGTTGTCCGGTGGTGGCCCGATTATGCACCCTGGCCTCGATGCTATCGCGATCGTTCCGATGTTCCCTCACACCTTGAGTGCGCGGCCGACGGTGGTCAGTGGCGATACGGAGATCAAGGTGATTATCGGCGATTGCCACCCCTACGTCAGCTGTGATGGACAGGTGCATTTGAATACGGCGCCGGGCGATGTGGTGGTGATTCAGAAGCGCAGTGATCAGCTCACCCTGTTGCACCCGTTAGATCACGACTTCTATAAGTCGTGCCGGGATAAGCTGGGTTGGAGCGGGCGGTTAATCGATTAATATGCCGTCAGCTGTTAACGATCATTCTACTAAGGCTCCCGTCGAATTTGTCGGTTACGATCTTGTTGGCGATGTACACGGCTGCTATCAGACGCTATTGGCGCTGTTAGATAAGCTCGGTTATGGTTTAGTTGACGGTGTTTATGAGTTTCTTGATCACGAGCGTCCACGGCAATTGATTTTTCTTGGTGATCTGATCGATCGTGGCCCAGGCATTCGTGAGGTCTTGCATTTGGCGAGGGCGATGGTGCAGCGTGGTTCGGCCATCGTCATCATGGGGAATCACGAATACCATGCGGCACTCTATTTGACCCCCGATGGCAGCGGCGGCTATCTGCGTCGTCACAGTGATCATAGTCGACGTATTATTGCCGAGACGCTGCGGCAGTTTTCCCGCCACCCCAAGGAACTGTTGGCATTTAGAGACTGGATGAAACAATTGCCGCTGTACTTTCAGCACCCGAGCTTTCGTGCCGTACATGCTTATTGGGATGATGCGTTGGTTGATGAAATGCAGCACCAGCTGGGTAGCGCAAGCTTGACGCCGGCGCTGTTTCGTCAGTCGGCGCTCGAGCCTCGCAGCTTCGCCGGCAGGCTGATGAAGCGTCTCACTACCGGTCTGACTCTGGCGTTACCCGATGAGCATGTCATCGTCGGGCGTGAGGGGCAGCCGCGTAAGCGCTTTCGTGTGCGCTTTTGGGGGGGGAGCTACAGCCTGGGCGATGCGGCTTTTCAGCCTGATCCTCTACCGGAAAGACTATGTAACCAGCCGCTGGCCGAGGACACGCGCAGCTGGTTGGATAGCCAAAGCTATGCTGATGATCGGCGCCCGCTGTTTATCGGCCACTACTGGTTACAAGGGGCGCAGGTTCCACAGAGTAACAACATCGCCTGTCTCGATTACAGTGCTGTCTTGGGTGGACCACTAGTAGCCTACCGGATGGATGGCGAGAGTCAGTTGCGAGAGGACAAGTTTGTCGCTGTCGATTACTGTGAGTCGCGGCCCTCTTGAGTTGCCATAGCTGTGGTTATTCTATTAATTTAAACCTTTACTTGATGTCGGGTGGTGCGATGCCATCACACCGGAATGGGATGTCGTTATGGCTGAAATACGGGCGCTGACACTGTCGCTTGAAGAAGATATCGGTGCGTTGAGCCGACTGCTACACAGCAGAGGTTTAGCGCACTGGATTACCGAGGAAGCGGGGCGACAGGTTGTCTATGTGCAGGATCAGCAGCATGTTGAGGTGGTCGAGCAGTATTATCAGGCCTTCCAGCGGGGGGAGCTGACAGAGGCGGCAGCGCGGCAGCCAGCAGCACCGCGTCGTCAGCTTAACTGGCGAGTGATGTTCACGGCGGTGCCGGTGACGTTGGTGACCATTATTTTATCGATTCTTGGTGCGTTGCTGGTTTATTTGGACCCGGGGCAGAGTCACCTGCACTGGTTGACCTTCCAAGACTTTTTCTATGATGGTCGACGGTTGTTCTTTCAGCCGGTGACTGACAGTTGGCTCAGCGGTGAGTATTGGCGTTTGCTGACACCGACCTTTTTACACTTTGGTATTCTTCATATTACCTTTAACGTGGTGTGGATGTGGTTTTTTGGTCATCGCATTGAGTTATTGCAGGGTCGTAGTCAGCTATTAATTTTGGTGATGGCGACGGCGTTGGGGGCCAATATAGCTCAGTACTTAATGGCACCGGACACGATCTTTGGTGGCCTCTCGGGGGTCGATGCAGGGTTGGTTGGTTATGTCTGGGTATGGAGTCTGTTGCGCAAGGGGGAAGACTTCACCGTGCCGTCGTCGCTGATCTATATGATGGTGGCTTACTTGGTGATCGCTGCTACAGGGGTAGTCACGCTATTTAGTGGTACCTCCGTGGCTAATGCGGCGCACTTTGGTGGCCTGTTTAGCGGCATGGCCGTGGCGCTATTGAGTGCGATGTTGCGGGTGCGTTACAGCGGCGATAGGGTGACTGGCTAAAGGCCGTAGCGGATACAAAAATGGTATAATTTGCACTCGCTCGATGGCTGAGTCGATAGGCGAGCGGCTGTGTCGTGGCTTTTTTGCCGCGCTATAGTGACTACTGCAGTGTGTTGTTCGACGATAGATATAGAGGAAAAAGGTATGGATCTTGAGCAGTTATTAGAACGTATTACCCCGGAGATCTACGCTAACTTACAGCGCGCGATCGAGCTGGGCAAATGGCACGATGGCCGAGTGTTGAGCAAAGAGGAGCGCCAGCTGTGTTTACAGGCGGTCATTGCCTACGGCGAGAAGAATCTTGTTGAGGAAGAGCGTGCCGGCTTCGTGGATATGACAGAAGAGAAGAAAAAGAAGCGCGACAATAAGATTGAGCAGTTGGAAAAGGCAGGCGTTCAGCCACTGAATTTCATTGGTAAATAACGTATTCGTGGTTATTTATTCAGTGCCTAATGCGTGTTTTTTACCCTGTTGGAGAGTAAACCTTTGCAATTATTAGCTCGTGGCCAAGTGGCCAAAATGATCACTCAGTTAACTGATGCGAGTGTCGAATACAGTCTACCTGTTGGCGAAGAAGCGGTGCCGATGAATGCCCTTATTGGTCGTTCGCTACGCGTTGTGTATCGTGGTGCCATCAATTGTGTGGCCTGCGGTAAGAGCACGAAGAAGAGTTATAGCCAAGGTTATTGCTATCGTTGTGCGATGACATTGCCGCAGTGTGATAGTTGTATCATGAGCCCGGAGAAGTGCCACTATCACGCGGGTACCTGTCGCGATAGCAGCTGGGGAGAGCGTTTTTGCTTCCAAGATCATTATGTCTACCTCGCGAACTCCTCCGGTATCAAGATCGGCATCACCCGTGGTAACCAAATACCCACGCGCTGGATGGACCAGGGGGCGGTACAGGCGAAGCCGGTAGCGCGTATTCGTAATCGCTTGATGTCGGGTAAAGTCGAGGACATGTTTAAGGCGGTACTGCCGGACAAGACTAACTGGCGTAATATGCTCAAGGGCGATGCCGAACCACTCGATCTTGATCAATTATGGCGTGAGGCAAAAGATCAGCTGCAGGGTGAAATAGCGGCCTTGGTTGAAAAGGTCGAAGCGGAGGTGGCCACTAAGCGTGCCGCTCATCCCGATTTTAACGCGATCGAATTTAGCAGTGAGATCGAGTGGCTCGACGATAGTGAGACTGTCACGATTGCCTATCCCGTCGAGCAATACCCGAGCAAGGTGACTTCACGTAGCCTTGATAGTGAGCTTGAAGATCGTCATCGCGAGCTATTTGAGGGTGTTATGCAGCGTCATCTGGCCGAGCTGGCGCTAGACAAGAAGACGGAGAAGGCGGTGCTTAAGCTGTTTACTTCGACATTGAAGAAAGGTTTGAAAAAAACACGCAGCCACAAACCTGCGATCGAGGCATTGTCGGCCGTGATAAAGAAAGAGCCTCTGCTGGCCGCGTTAGATAGCGCGACGATTGCCGGTGAGTTTGCCGATGTGTTGGCACAAGCGGGCGAGCTGAACGGTGTGGTCGAGGGTGTACTGCAAGGTATTAAAGGGCAGTACCTGATCCTCGATAGTGGCGTAATCAATATGCGCAAATTCACTGCCTACCACATTGAACTCTACGGGGAGTGAAGCGCTGCTTCACCCCTGTGAATAAGTATTATAACAGCGATACGAGAGGATATTTTTGATGAAACAAGCACAGCCAAGTACGATCTATCTGAAAGATTATCGTCAGCCTGATTACTGGATTACCGAGACGGGGCTGCGCTTCGAGTTGTTCGAAGAGCGGGCCGTTGTGCACAGTGAGCTACAGATGCATCGTCACGCAGATAGCCCGGCAGATGCGGAGCTGGTGCTGCACGGTGTGGAGCTAAAGTTGCTGTCGGTAAAGGTCGACGGCCAGCCTTGGCCGCAAGATAAATACAGTGTTGACGATAAGACGTTGACGTTGCGTGACTTGCCAGAAAGCTTTGTCTTAGCTTGTGTCACTGAAATCGAGCCGCACAAAAACACTTCGTTAGAAGGGCTGTATAAGTCACGTTCAATGTTTTGTACGCAGTGTGAGGCCGAGGGCTTCCGCAAGATTACCTACTACATCGATCGACCCGATGTGATGAGTGTGTTTACCACCCGTGTCGAGGCCGACAAGAGTCAGTTTCCGCTGCTGCTCTCAAATGGTAATGCCATTGAGCGTGGTGAGCTGGCCGATGGTCGTCACTACGCAACCTGGCTCGACCCCTTTAAAAAGCCTGCCTATCTCTTTGCTTTAGTGGCGGCGGATCTTGAGGTGGTTGAGGACCGCTTCACGACCTGTAGTGGTCGAGATGTGTTGTTGCAGATTTTTGTCGAGGCGAAAGATCTTGATAAGTGTGCTCACGCGATGCTGTCGTTGAAAAACTCTATGCGTTGGGATGAAGAGACCTACGGTCGCGAGTACGACCTGGATATCTTCATGATTGTCGCCGTCGACGATTTCAATATGGGGGCGATGGAGAACAAAGGCCTGAATATCTTCAACACCTCTTGTGTGCTTGCGGCGCAAGAAACGACCACCGATGCGGCCTTTCAGCGTGTCGAGGGGGTGGTAGCGCATGAGTACTTCCATAACTGGTCGGGCAATCGTGTCACCTGTCGTGACTGGTTTCAGCTGAGTTTGAAGGAAGGTTTCACTGTCTATCGTGACTCAGAGTTCTCGAGCGATATGAACTCTCGCACTGTGAAGCGGGTAGAGGATGTGCAGCACTTACGCTCCATTCAGTTTCCGGAGGACGCCGGCCCGATGGCGCACCCGATACGCCCCGCCTCGTTTATCGAAATATCTAACTTCTACACCATGACTATCTATGAGAAGGGTAATGAAGTCGTACGAATGATTGCCAACCTTTTGGGCAAGGAGCTGTTCCGTCGTGGTTGTGACCTGTATTTTGAGCGCTTTGATGGTCAAGCGGTCACTACCGATGATTTTGTTGCCTGCATGGCGGAGGTGAGTGGTCGCGACTTCAGTCAGTTCCAGCACTGGTACGAACAGGCCGGCACACCGCGTCTGGCCGTTGCTGGGCAATACGATGCCGAGGCTCAGACTTATACCCTTACCGTTGAGCAATCCTGTCCCGCAACACCGGGTCAGGCGGTGAAGCCGAATTTCCATATTCCACTGGCGATGGCGTTGGTTGGTAGACGTGGTTTGCTGCCGTTAGAGTTGGAGGGTGAAAGCCATGGCGTGGAAACGGTGTTGGATGTGACGGAAAAGCAGCAGCAGTTCGTCTTCAGCGGTGTAAGCGAAAAGCCCGTGCCGTCGTTGTTACGTGATTTTTCAGCCCCCGTTAATTTGAGCTGTGCCTACAGTCGTGACCAGTTACTCTTTTTGATCGCCAATGATACCGACGGTTTCTGCCGCTGGGATGCAATGCAGCAGCTAGCGGTTGCGGTGATTAGTGAGCAGGCCGAGGCCTGGCGTGCGGGTGAGAGCCTTGTCGTCGATGTGCGACTAGTGCAGGCGATGCGTCAACTGCTACAAGATGAGAGTGCCGATAGAGCGATGGTGGCGTTAATGCTGGCTCTGCCAAGCCTGCCTTACTTGGTCGACTTGTTGGATAGCCCGGATATTGAGGCGTTGCACCATGCTCGTGCGACATTACGTCAGCATATTTCCGGTGAACTACAAGCGCTCTTGCTCGATACCTATCACTCCAATATGAGCGATGTTGAATATCAGCCAAGTGCTGAGCAAATTGCTCAACGTAGTTTGAAGAATGCCTGCCTTGCTTATTTGAGTCTGCAGTCTGACTTTAGTGCCATCGAGCGTATCCAGCAGCAGTACCAAGATGCCGATAACATGACGGACAAGTTGGCGGCGCTTGCGGCGATGGTTAACAGCAACAGCCTGCACGCGGAGACGGCTAAACAGGCGATGCTGGATGATTTCTATCACGCCTGGAAGCACGAGGCGCTGGTCGTGAATCAATGGCTACAGGTGCAGTCGGCCTGTGCGTTGCCAGGAGGTCTGGAGCGAATAAAGGCGCTGATGGCGCACGAAGCGTTTGATATAAAAAACCCGAATAAAGTGCGCTCGGTGATTTCCATTTTCTGTGGGCAGAATGCGATTAATTTCCATGATGCCTCCGGCAGTGGTTACGAGTTCCTCGCCGATCAGGTGATTGAGCTGAATGCATTAAACCCACAGATTGCATCTCGTATGATCGTACCGCTGTCCAAGTGGCGACGACTGCCTGCGGCACAGGGTGATAAGATGAAGCTGGCTCTAGAGCGGATCATGACGTCGCCCAACCTCTCCAGTGATGTCTTTGAGATGGTGAGTAAAGCGCTTAAGGGCTAGTTTTACGACTAACGAAGTATGTTGTTTAGAGGAAACCACCGCCGCAAGACGGTGGTTTTTTTTCTGGCTGTCATTTCGTGTTGGTGACGACTTAGTCAGTGTTTTAGTCGAACTAGGTGCGATGGCGTGAGTAAAGCTTATGCCAGTACGGCAGCCTGTTGCTTGTTGGCCTCATGGCGTTTCCAGGCCTTTTCATGGAAGTAAAAGACCACGGTGTTCACAGAGGGTTCTATTAATGCAATCGCGCCACCGATTACAACACTACCAGTGAGCAGGTAACTGACTGTAAATGCGACGCTAAAGTGTAGTGCTGCAAATGTCATTGTCTTAATCATGATACACCTCCTCGCTTATCTATTTCTCTAGATGATAATCATTCTCATTTGCAAAGTAAAGGTGTTTAGGTGAGAAGCACAAAGTCTAAGCATTACTTGCGCAGATAAGCAGATCTTGGCCGGTTAGTTTGTCAGTCAATAACAGCGAGCAATGAGGATCGCCCTCCCTCTGTTAACATTAACCTTCATCAAAGATCGCGATGGCTTGTTGCGGTACTTTAGCATCTTTTTTAATATTGCTGCCTAGTGAGTGGCTTATATTTATTTTGTTGTATCGACCATCTTAACGCCTCATATCGTCTCCTCTTATCAATACCCTGATCATATGACGGAGTAGCTGGCTGCGACGATGGCGCTGGTGAATTTTCCAATACCTCAGTTATGGAGTAATAAGTGTTAGCCCACTATTGTGGCGTAAATATCAGCACTGAAATCAACTGAGAAGTGCGTAGGCATCATTGAGGTCGCTGTTGGGATACAGGGTGACGTCAGTGTTGCGTTAAACTCATGGTATTAAACTTTTTTGTTTAAAATATTGATAGGACGCAATTATGGCGTTAGGTATGAGCATCTCTTGGTGCGCGATGCGGAAAAAACAGAGGCGCTGCGACAGGTGCTGCCTTTATTACAGTGAGGACCTTAAACAGTGCCATCACTGCGGCAGGCTAGACGATGATCAGCTTGAGGTATTGCTGAAAGGTCATAATATGGGTTTAAGCAATAGTGTGACGCTAGGTAGATGCTTTATTGTCATTGGTTTGGCCGTCGGTGGGCTACTTCTGTTTGTGCTCTGATTAGCTCGTCGGTTAAGGATTTTATAGATAGAATATTTTCTCTCCATAGAGGGCTGCCACTACCAGCTTCTTGTGAATAATTAACTCGCTAATTTTCTCTGCGGATTGTTTTGGTGTCAATTAGCTGTGTTTTGTTGTGCATTTGCGTCAGTGGGGCGAATATGACGGCGCTTTTTTAATCGTCTGCAGAGAGTTTTAAATATAATTAATATTAGTGTTTTGGTTTGTGATAACGGTGGCTTATAGTATCACTGTTTGTGTGATTCCGGGTGTGGCTTGGTGTCTTGTGGTGATTTGTGTTGCTGTTGTTTTTTATATTTAAAGCGCCCTGTAAGTGCTGTGTGTATGTTTGTGGTGCCTTTTTTGTTCTCTTTGTGGTTTCTCTTTTGTTTTTTATAAATTGATATTCTTTTTTTGCAGGCTGATATATCTTTTTAATGCAATGGTGATGGTGTTGTGGTTGAATGAACTGCAGCATGATGCACGGATGTAAGCGAATGCTTTATATTGTCGTGAGAAATCAATTTGTAAGTTGTGCGCTAGTTGAGGTGTTTTTATAGGGTTGGTAGGTCTGCTGGCAGAGATTGGTTGGCGCGTAAATAGCAGTAAATGGATTTTTTATGATAATAATAGTAAATCGATATTTTGATTCGTTAATATTCTTCTTCGATGTATCTATTGATCACATTGCAGAATAATTGCTTGCTGCAATCGATAAAATAATAATTTTAAATCTACGAGACAACATAAGGATGTTATGTTTATGGATAAGTCGCGCCGAAAATTTATTGGTCAATTTGCCGTATCGGCACTCTCTGCAAAAGCTCTTCTCGGTCAGTCTGCCTTAGCAGATCAAAGTATTGACAACCCTTCACTGGAATCATGGCGAGATAGAGAAAGAAATCGTCATGGTGATCGGCATACTGAAGTGTTAATTCTAGGAGCGGGGATCTCGGGTCTCGTTGCAGCCTATGAGTTAACAAAGGCAGGTTATAACTGTCGGATATTGGAGGCGCGAGATCGGCCAGGTGGCAGAAATGAGACGATTAGACATGGCAGCGTCATTAAGGAGTTTGATCGAGAGGATGTTTGCCAATTCTCTAGGGACAAGTCTGTTTATTTTAATTCGGGAGCAGGACGAATTTCGCAGCGACATACACGGTTGCTGGGCTATTGCCGAGAACTCGGCGTTGAGATGGAGACGTTTGTCAACGATAACTATACCGCTACCTACCGCATGAATGAGGGCTATGGTGGTAAGCCTGTCCCCTTTCGCCAACTACATGCAAGTCAACGCGGGTTAATTGCTTCGACATTGGCGCAGGCAATTGATCAGAGTTTAGTGGACGATCTGATTGAGCCTTATAATGTCGAGCAGATGTTAGCGATGTTGAAGACTTTTGGAGATCTTCAGCAGGACTACACTTATCAAGGTTCGACACGTGCGGGTATTGTCGAGGGGACAGGTATCTTGTCCCCCGCAGAGCCAATAGAAGGTGTCGATTTTTCAGATTTCATGGCGGCAGAAGACCCCTGGAGTCAAATGGAGCTGGCCGCCGGTGAGCGAATAGACTATCAGCCGAATATGCTACAGCCGGTTGGAGGGATGGATAAGATCCCCTATGCGTTTGCTAAGCGCCTGAGACGACGTATTCAGTATGAATCGGTTGTCAGCAAGATCGAACGCAGCGGTGAGGGTGGCACGGTGACTTATACACAGTATGGTCGAGAGAGGGCGATATCCGCGGATCATATTATTGTGACCATCCCACTGACGGTGCTGCAGGGCATTGAGCATGATTTTTCGGAGGATATATCCTCGGCCATTGATGGTGCCTTTTATGCGCCACCAGGGAAGGTGGCTTTCGAGTCGGAGCGCTTTTGGGAGAGTGAGGAAAGCATCTATGGCGGTGTAAGCTATATGGAGAGTGAGAATTCCGCGATTTGGTACCCTTCAGGCGATTACAACGCGAAAACAGGTTCACTGGGGTGTGGTTATATTTATTGGGGCATTAACTTCGCCAACATGGATAATTATCAGCGTAATGAATCCGCGTTGAGTCAGGTGGAAAAGACGCATCCGAATATTCGTCAACACGCTCGCCATGGTTGCTCGCGCTCGTGGAAAAACACTCCTTTCTCGGAAGGTGGTTGGAGTAATGTTCCGCCAGCCCCCGCTTTCTCCCATGCTGATGGTCCCTATGTTTTTGCTGGGGATCACACGACGTACTTGTCTGGCTGGCAGGAGGGCGCGGTGTTATCGGCACATCGAGCTATCGAGATTGTCGCCCAGCTGGTCGAGGCGAAGCAGTCGTTACAAGCGGCTAACCTGTAGCTGTAGATAAGAATTAAGGGCGGATGACAGCCTGGCTCTGTTGTGGCAGAGCCTAGTCGCTGGCATGCAGTGGGTTGATGTCCATGTAAATCAGTGTGGCGGAGATTTTATTATCCTCGATTTCGAAGATGTCGACGACGGGTAGGGTAATGGTCGAGCCATCGTGGCGCACATAGGTGACTAGCATGTCGGCGACAATGGTTTCATTGTCCTGCCAGACACGAATAATCTCATGCTTGGTACTCTTCACTGAAGCGTAAAAATCGCTTTGTGCAGAAAAAATATCAGGCTTTCCCTTTACCGGGGGGTAGTTGGCAAAGCGAAAAACAGAGTTGTCTGTTAATAGTTTGGCATAGAGGTTGGGGTCTCCGCTATCGACGGCGGCTATTATCTGTTCAGCGTTAAGAGAGTAGGGTGCCGCCTTTTTTTCGTTATCAACAGGGTCGCATGCGGCAAGTGATAATAAGCACGAGACAAGTAATAAAGGCAATATCTTCATCGTTCTGCTCCTGTTAAGTCCTGAAGTCGACGGCTTAGCCCTGCCTTCTTTGTGCAGGACTACCTCTGTTACCATAGTCAGTGAAAACCCTTTTAGCAAAAGGGTGTTTTAGCATGGCAGGTTTAGTTTTCCGCTGTTAATAACACATCTCTCTATGGTTGAGTGAGTGCCTGTTGCGACAATATTGCTACCTCATCACGCAGCGCCGTCGCTCGCTCGTAGTCTTGTGCCTCCGCAGCGGCGATTCGCTCTGCATCGAGGGCGGCAATTTTAGCGGTCAGTGACGCTAGTGATGGCTCTGCGCTAGTCATTGTATTTTCTTTATTATCGGGCTGATGATCGCCTTCTTCGGCAACTAGTCGTGCCAGCGGTTGTGGGGTGATGCCGTGGTCGGCGTTGAACTTCTGTTGCTGCTTGCGTCGTGCCGCTGTCTG
This sequence comes from Sinobacterium caligoides, assembly GCF_003752585.1. Taxonomy (NCBI): domain Bacteria; kingdom Pseudomonadati; phylum Pseudomonadota; class Gammaproteobacteria; order Cellvibrionales; family Spongiibacteraceae; genus Sinobacterium; species Sinobacterium caligoides. Next base: position 405,572 of record NZ_RKHR01000004.1, on the reverse strand, counting down.
ATCCATCGTCGCCTGCATCTCCGTGGTTATGGTATCGGCATAGAGGATGGCTCTGCCGCGCACGTTGCGTGCCGCTCGCCCGACCAGCTGAATGAGTGCCGCCTCGGTGCGCAGAAAGCCACGTTGGTCGGCATTAAGCACGGCGACCAGCGAAGTCTCAGGAATGTCTAAGCCCTCTCGTAGCAGGTTAACGCCGATCAGTACGTCGTGCTCGCCTAAACGCAGCTGACGGATGATCTTCACGCGATCGGCGGTGACAACATCGGCGTGGATGTAACAGGCCCTCACGCCATCACTGAGTAGTTGCTGATGCAGTTCTTCACCCTGTGCACGTGATGCCGCGGTGATTAATACGCGCTCGTCAAGCGGTAGGCGTCGTTGTATTTCGCTGAGCAGGTTGCCGTAATAGGCGGCTTTTGACCGGACTTCAATGATGGGATCTAATAATCCTGTCGGACGCATGATCTGTTGGACGGCAACGCGCTGTGATCGTTCGAGCTCATAGTCACCTGGTGTTGCGGAGACGAAGATAGTCTGGGGTTTGATTTTTTCAAATTCGGCAAAAGTCAGCGGGCGATTATCCAGTGCCGATGGCAGGCGGAAGCCGTAGTCGACCAACACTTGCTTGCGTTTCTGGTCGCCACTGAACATGGCGTTAATCTGCGGCACCATCACGTGGGACTCGTCGATAAAGAGCAGCCCGCCCTTCGGCAGATAGTCCATGAGTGTTGAGGGCGCCTGCTCTTCGTTGCGGCAGGCCAAGTAGCGTGAGTAGTTTTCGATGCCGGAGCAGTAACCTAGCTCGCGCATCATTTCTAAGTCGAGATTGGTGCGTTCAACCACCCGTAGGGCCTCGACAGACTTATTTTGCTCCTGTAGGTGGGCATAGTGTGTGCGTAGCTCTTTCTCAATCTCATTAGCCGACTGTAGAATTTTCTTTTTGGGGGTGGCATAGAGGGTTTTCGGCGATACCGAATAACGTGCCAGTGGGCCAAGCACCTCGCCAGTGACAGGATCAATCCAGCTCAGGCGCTCGATCTCGTCGTCGAAGAGTTCAATACGTACCGCATCGCGCTCGGAATCGGCGGGGAAGACATCGATGACATCGCCGCGCACGCGAAAGGTGGCACGTTCGATGGTCTTCTCGCAGCGACTGTATTGCAGTTCGGCTAGGCGATTGAGGAAGTTACGCTGCTCGAGTTTAGCGCCTGGTTCGAGATGTATTTGCATCGCGCGGTAGGCGTCTGGTGTACCGAGACCGTAGACAGATGAGACCGAGGCGACGACGATGACGTCACGACGTTCGATTAACGCCTTCGTTGTCGCGAGCCGCTGTCGTTCGATGTGGGCGTTGACGTGGGAGTCCTTCTCAATGAAGGTGTCGGTGCTGGGAATATAGGCTTCCGGCTGATAGTAATCGTAGTAAGAGACAAAATATTCCACGGCATTATGGGGGAAGAAGGCTTTCATTTCGGCATAAAGCTGTGCAGCTAAGGTTTTGTTGTGGGCGAGAATAATCGTTGGCCGCTGAGATTTGGCGATGATATTCGCCATGGTAAAGGTCTTGCCCGAGCCCGTGACCCCAAGCAGTGTCTGATGTGTTTTGCCGCCGTCGAGCCCGGCCATTAATTGACTGATGGCCTCGGGTTGATCACCGGAGGGGGTGTAACGACTGACCAGCTGCAAATTATTAGACATAGTAGGCTCTTGAGTGAGGTGTTTGTGTCACTATTCAAGCATAGTGAACCCTTTGCTATTTTGATCTACATTTCGTCGTGATAGGAATGACATTAAAATGCGAGCGGTGGATGCCGGATATCGATGAGGATGATCTTTTGCGAAAAAAGAAAGGGTTTTGCTAGGCTTGCTCTACGGTTTGTTGAATAGCGCGCTGATGATTAATCAGTACTAACTGATACATAAAAATCGTGATTGTTGGTTATGTTTTTTGCTGTATACCTTGTCATTGGGTCGGTAATCGTCACTCCCTTATGGGGGATGAGATTAAGCGTAAATTGTTCATTTCTTAGTTGTCAGTACTGCAATGTAAACGTTATTATCTTTTCGAATTATGAAAGCAATAACTTCCCATGCTATGGATAGCATGACTGAACTCGAGATAGATGATTATGGATATTCGTCGTTGGGCTCTTCCTCTGGGGCCATTATTGGCACTACTCTGTGCGTTTTCGCTCTATGCTACAGGCCATCCTCTACCGCTTTATGTCACTGCAGCGGTGGCTATTTGCTGTGTGATTTGGTGGTTGTTTGAGCCAATCCCGATTCCAGTGACTTCACTGTTACCGCTTGCTGTTTTTCAGTTGTTTGGCGTGCTGTCGCCAACGGCGATTGGTTCTGCTTATGGTTCGCCGCTGATATTGTTGTTATTGGGTGGGTTTATTCTCTCGCGTGCGATGGAGCGCAGCGGTGCGCATCGTCGTTTAGCATTATTTATGACGCGCCTGTTTGGTGGTGATAGCAGCTCAGGGCTGCTATTGGGGTTTATGGTGTCGACGGCGGTACTCAGTATGTGGGTCAGTAATACGGCGACGACGTTGATGATGTTGCCGGTGGCGATGGCGGTATTGGCCAGTAGTCGAGACCCTAAATTGGCATTGCCGTTGATGTTGGGTATTGCTTGGTCGGCGAGTATTGGTGGTATGGGGACGCCGGTAGGAACGCCACCAAATCTCGTCTTTATGCAAGTCTACAGTGAGACAACAGGACAAACTCTTGGTTTTAGTGACTGGATGGCCTACGGCATTCCGGCGGTTATCTCGATGATACTGGTTGCCTGGTTATGGCTACGACGTGATCTGGATTACCGGGGTGGCTTTGAGCTGCCGGCCGTCGGTAAATGGACGGTGCTTGAGCGTCGTGTATTGTACGTCTTTGCGCTTACCGTGCTGTTATGGGTGACACGAACAGAACCCTTCGGTGGCTGGAGAGAGTTATTAGATTTACCAGCTAACGATGCATCTGTGGCGCTGCTGGCGGTGATGGCGATGTTTATTATTCCCGATGATAAAGGTAAAAAGCTGCTGGATTGGCAGGCTGCTGAGTCTATTCCCTGGGGCATTTTATTGTTATTCGGTGGTGGCGTTTGTCTGGCGCGCGCCTTTGGTGTTTCCGGTCTTAGCGATATGTTGGCGCATTATTTGAACGGTCTTTTATCGCTACCGATAATCGTTGCCGTAGCGATGATCGCGTTAGCGGTGACATTTATTACAGAGACCACCAGTAATACTGCTAGTACGGTATTGTTGATGCCTGTGTTGGCGGCGGCAGCGGTGGGTAGTGATATTGCGCCAGAGGTGCTAATGGTACCGGCGGTATTGAGTGCTAGCTGTGCTTTTATGATGCCGGTGGCGACGGCGCCTAATTCGATCGTAATGGCTAGCGGTCAGTTGGCGGCCGGAGACATGGCTAAGCAGGGCTTTATGTTGAATATATTGGGTACCCTAGTGATCACGGCAGTCGTATGGGCCGTCGTGACGACGGGCTAGTGTTGTTTGCGTATGGCCGCACTTTTTGAAGTGAGGTAGTGCCGCTAGTTTTTAAATTATGTGGGTTGATCGTTAGTTGAGACGAGGTCGTAAATACATCGTGTATTTTTCAAGCGAGACTAACGTTGAGCGCAAGTGCGACGATTTTTGATTTTGATGTTTCGTTTAAAAATGATTGTTTTTTTCGTCTTTGATTATTGGCGGAGATGAATAGTTTCGCTCTCAGCGTTATTTATACTCCGTCATAGTATTTCTTCATCGGGCCTTTTCTAAGGCCATTGTTCTGCGCTATACAATACTCTACTGACCCTATCGCGGGGGAACGGGGAGGCCTGACTCCAGCACTTGCGTTAAATCTAGATGCTTCCTAGTCTGAATAAGGTGGGGGAGGCTGTCCGTGTTGAACCGTGACGGTACTTGATCGACGGCATTTTTTTAGAAAGATTAATCAAGTAAGGTGAAATGGTGCGATTGTGAACACAGATTATCCCTTCGTCGCAAGGTGATGTGGTTGTTAATAAGTAACATCAAAACGGAGTAGAAAAATGACTAAGTTGGCTGATATTGAAGGTATTGGTGAGGTGTATTCGCAGAAGCTTGAGAAGGCCGGTGTGGCAACTCAGCAGGCTCTATTGGAGCAGGGTGGCGAGCGCAAAGGGCGCAAGCAAATTGCAGAATCCTCAGGCATTACTGAAACATTGATTCTAAAATGGGTGAACCGAGCAGATCTCGCACGAATCAAAGGGGTGAGTACCCAGTATGCCGACCTATTGGAGTTTGCCGGTGTCGACAGTGTGCCAGAACTTGCACAGCGTAATGCCGAAAATTTGCACGCGAAGATGATCGAAGTAAACGACGAGAAGAGCCTAGTGCGTCAGACCCCGGGTTTATCGAATGTCGAGGACTGGGTGACGCAGGCGAAATCATTGCCTCGCGCCGTTTTTCACTGATCAATTAGCCGCTTTTTAGTGCGGCGTTAATATCCCCCGGAGGGATTGAGTAATGGATATTGAAAAAGTGATCGCCATGGGGGCTCAACTGTTTAAAGACTCAGGTAGCAGTACCCAGGGGCTTGATATACAGAGCATTATCGGTGCGATGACGGGGCTGTTATCGAGTGGCGGAAAAATCGATCTAGCGGGTCTACTGGAAAATGTCAGTGGCTCAGGTTTAGCTGAATTAGCGCAGAGCTGGCTCGGTGACGGCACCAATGCTAGTGTCAGTGCCGAACAGGTTGGAAAGATATTCTCAGCCGATAAGTTATCGGCCTTTAGTGGCCAGCTCGGCCTTTCGACAGAGGATGCGACCTCTGGTCTGGCCAAGGCGCTGCCGGCGATCGTCGATCAGGCTAGCAGTGCGGGCTCGCTAATTGAAGCCGCGGGTGGTCTATCGGGAATGATGAAGATGGCATCGGGTCTATTTGGTAAAAAATAGCATTGACGGTGTAAATATAGCACTGCCGTTGCCGAAAAAAAAGGCCGCTTCTCGAAGCGGCCTTTTTTATCTAGGGCTATCGACCTAGAGCTTAAACAGCTCGCTGATATTGCTGAGTTTGGCGGCTGGAAATAGCGTGCAGATACGCTCTATTTTGTCGATTAGCAGCGGGTAGCTGCTGGCACTGACGTTGAGGTGGCCCATCTTGCGACCGGCGCGTTTACCCTTGCCGTACCAGTGTACGTTGACGCCCTCGAGGCAGTAGATATCGCTGTCGATATGGTCTTCGCCGAGTATGTTGATCATCGCCGTTGGCTGGATCAGTTGAGTGTCGCCAATCGGGATATCAAAGATCGCACGCATATGGTTATCGAACTGGCTGCTGTAGCAGCCTTGCTGCGTCCAGTGCCCAGAGTTGTGTACACGTGGCGCGATCTCGTTGACCAGCAGCTCACCGTCACAGTCGAAAAACTCAATTGCTAACACGCCGACATAATCGAGTGACTCTGCGATAGCGGCAAACTTCTCGGTCGCCTGCTGCTGTAAGTTGGCGTTGTCGCCGAGGGCGACAGACAAGGCGAGTACACCGTCGATATGATGGTTTAGTGTCAGCGGGTAGGCTTTGATTTTGCCACAGGGATGGCGCACACCGATCATAGATAGCTCGCGATCGAAATCAACAAACTTCTCGGCAACGATGGCTTGCTGGCCTTGGCTGCTGTTGAGCAACTGCTCAATTTCAGGCCAGGCTGTAGCAATGTCGGTGTCTTTCTTCAGTCGCCACTGCCCCTTGCCGTCATAGCCTTCTTTTGCGGTCTTCAGGACGAGTGGCAGGCCCAGTTCGTCGATCGCTTGCTGGTATTGTGCTTTATTGTCGATGATGCGGTAACTGGCGCTGGCAACACCGGCATTATCGAGCATTTGTTTTTCACGGCGGCGGTCGCCACCGGTACGAATGGCATCGGCACTGGGGCGTAGCTTACCGCTAGCATCAGCAAGACTGAGAACATCTTCCGGTATGTGCTCAAACTCTGCGGTGATGACATCGCACCAGGCGATCGCCTCTGCAAAGCTCTTGCCGGTATCGTCGCCACTGACAGGGTAGACAACACGCTGCTCACGAACATCGTAAGCCAGCGTGGCGATGTTGAGCGGTGTCGAGCCTAGGCAGAGCATGCGTGAGAGTTGGCCTGAGCCGAGCGTAAGCGCCTTCATCGGTTATTACTCCGCCGCTGGATCTGGGTTGTTGAGAATGGTCTCGGTTTGGTTTGCGCGGAAGGCGTCAATCTTAGTCATCAACTCTGGTCGGCTAGTGGCCAGCATCTGTGCAGCCAGTAGGCCCGCGTTGGCGGCACCGGCTTCGCCGATCGCGAGTGTGCCGACGGCAACGCCCTTGGGCATCTGGGCAATAGAGAGTAGTGAATCCATGCCACTCAGTGCTTTAGAGCGTACGGGGACACCGAGTACGGGAAGGCTGGTAAAGGCGGCAGCCATGCCGGGCAAGTGAGCGGCACCGCCAGCGCCAGCGATGATAATGCTGAAGCCGTTGGCGTGGGCGTTGCTGCAAAAGTCGGCCAGTAGTTGCGGTGTGCGGTGGGCAGAGACCACCTTGGTCTCGTAGGCGATGCCGAAGGAGTCAAGCATGTCGGCGGCCTGTTGCATGGTGGGCCAGTCGGATTTGGAGCCCATAATGATTGCGACTTTCATACACTACTCACTGCATTGGAGGGACTCATTGATAGCCGGCTCCTGGGTTGGCGGCGTGACTCGATTAATAATAGTCACGCGCAAAAAGAAGCGCGCCATTCTACGATAATAGGGCGAATAATGACAGTGGGATATTGGCTTAGAGAGACTGTATTTGCAGTCTAAAAGCTGTCTATTCGGTCATGTTTTTGGGTGTGTAATTCTGGAAAGGTCGTTCTGTGCGGCTGGTTTAGTGGAGTGGCACATCGAGAATAGAGAGGCGGTGCCGGTCTGTGCCGGCACCGTGTGCGAGTTAGTCGCTGTGGTGTTGACGCAGAAGTAGAATGACAACGACCATGCAGACCAAACCAGCAATCAGACTGGCGCTGATAGAGCTGGTGAAGCCGAAGACGAGGTAACCGATGAAACTGATGGCGGCGGTCAGTAGTGCATAGGGCAGCTGAGTCGTCACGTGGTCAATGTGATGACTGCCGGCACCGGTCGAGGAGAGAATGGTGGTATCGGAGATGGGGGAGCAGTGGTCGCCAAAGACGGCACCGGCCAATACGGCAGCCATCATCGGCAATATCATGGCAATATCAGCGGCTGCGGCCATATCGCCGGCGATCGGTAGCATGATGCCGAAGGTGCCCCAACTGGTGCCGGTGGCGAGGGCCATCAAGCCAGCGACGATAAATAGGATGGCGGGTAGGGCGCTTGGCGGAATAGTATTGTCGACAAGGCTGGCGAGGTACTTTCCTGTTTCAAGGCTGCCGATCAGGCCGACCAGTAACCAGGCGCAGATTAAGATGATAACGGCGGGTAGCATTGATTTGGCGCCGTGTTTGACTGCTTGGGTGTAGTGATTGAACCTGGGCCCCTGCGGCAGCATTAATAGCATCGCGACGACGACAGAGATCGAGCCACTCCATAGCAGCGATAACGGTACATCGGTTTCGGCAAAGGCGCCCATGACGGTGAAGCTTTTGCCCGCGGCACTGAGGTTGGCGCCACCGGTGTACATGAGGAAGAAGAAGGCGCTGACAGTGAGGGCGGCAATGGGAAGTAGGAGGTTTTTGGCACTGCCGTTGGTGAGCGCGTCATCAAGATTGAGGTCACCGGCGGGTTCACCGTATTGTTTGTTATAGAGCTCGCCTTTGGCTGCGTTAGCCTCGTGTACCTTCATCTGACCGATGTTGATGTTGAAGTAGGCGACGGCGAAAACCATGATGATGCCAAAGATGGCGTAGAGGTTCATCGGAATCATTTCGATGAAGGCGTTGAAAGCGCTCGCCTCGTTGACATGGTGGGCTGCGAGTACGGTTGCGATGAGGCCGATGATGTACGCGCCCCAGCTGGATAGTGGTGAGATCACGCAGACGGGAGCGGAGGTCGAGTCGATCAGGTAGGCGAGCTTGGCACGGGAGACACCGTGCTGATCGGTCAGTGGGCGCGCAATTTGACCAACGGCGAGGGCGTTGAAGTAATCGTCAATAAAGATGACGATGCCGAGCAGGGTGGTGAACAAGCGGGTGCCACGTTTAGTCTTGACGTGTTTGCGTGCCCAGCTAGCAAAGGCCTGTGTGCCGCCACTAATATGTAGCAGGGCGGAAAGTATGCCGAGTAGAATCAGGAAGGTAAGGATGTAGACGTTCCAACTATTGATCGCTCCATCGTCCCAGAATATCGCGAGTAGGTTGCCCCCAAGTAGCTTTGCGGCGGCGAGCGGGTCACCGTTAACAAGTAACAGCGCGGAGACGAGGGCGCCACACAGTAGCGAAAGGACGACGCGGCGAGTAATGAGCACGAGGCCAAGGGCGACGACGGGCGCCAGCAGCGACAACGCTGAATCGTGATAGGAGATGAGTTCCATGAAATCCACTTAGGTTGAGTTATTCAATTTTAGAGTGGAGCCAGGGAGAGACAGCCCAATAAGGAAGGGGTGTCGAACCACTCAGTAGTGCTCCACAGTGATGACTGTGACAGAGGCTATCCTATTCGGATCAGTCTCCAGAGGGTTGCTTTGACCAGCGAGCCTCTTCGGCGGCGATACCTTTCAGCCCTTGTCATTGGAGTCACCCGACAAAGGCTTACTGATCATCGTCGCACCCCTACTGCAGGGTGTATAGATAATAGCGATTCTAGGGGAAAACCCCCTTCACCCCAATGCTATCGCCCCTTATTCTTGATGTGCATCAAGCACATTACTAACCTTTAAGTTGAATGCCATCGCTGCCAAGCGATTAGCTTTATGTGTGTCGGTAGTGGTTGTTATGAATCTGTCTAACGGGGAGGTGGAGCGGTTGCGAGCAGCACGACAATATTGCTGTGCCGATAACGATGCTGTGCCGATAACGATGCTGTGCGGATAATGATGTTGTGTTGATAGCAGTGTGGTGTTGGTAACAATGCTGTGCTGATGACAATGCTGCCAGCCTTAATCTTTATGGGCGATAGTCGTACGTGTGGCGGGCGTGCTAGGCTGGGCTTGCAGTGTTGTGCATGGCGCCTTTAGCTGCGAAACCATAATAATAACACGGGACAACAACGATGAAGCTCGGCTTTAATTCTATGAATACGCTGAAAGACCCCTCGCCGTTTACGTTGGCGAAGGCGCTTGAAGAGCGTGATTTTGAGTCGCTCTGGTACGGTGAACACAGCCATATTCCGATGTCTTTGCGGACGCCCTATCCCGGTGGTGGCACGCTGCCAGAACCCTATAAGGGTATGATGGATCCTTATGTTTCACTAATGGCCGCGGCCAGTGTGACCAAAAACCTTAAGCTGGGCACAGGGATCGCGTTGCTGTTGGAGCGAGAGTTATTTTCTCAGGCGAAGACTATCGCGACCCTCGACCAACACTCCGGTGGCAGAGTGATTATTGGCACCGGTGTCGGTTGGAATGAGGAAGAGTTTTCTAACTGCAGTCAGCTACCCTGGAAACGACGCTTTACTGCTCTGAAGGAAACCGTCGAGGCGCAGCGCTGTTTGTTCAGTGAGCCGGAGCCGGAGTATCACGGCAGTCTAATCGATTTTGATAAGGTTTGGTTCGAGCCTAAGCCACTACAGCGGGGGGGGCCGAAGACGCTGCTGGGGGTGATGGGACCTGTCGGTATTAAGCACGCGGCGCAGTGGGCTGATGGTTGGATGCCGGCCGATGTGGCGTTGCCCGACGTGGTGCAATCGGTACAAGACTTTCGGCATCTCGTAGCTGAGTTTGGCCGTGACCCCAGTGAGGTGGAAATCACCATCGTGGTGATGGATAACCCAACCGCAGACAAGTTGAAGGCTTATCGTGATGCCGGTGTTGATCGTGCATTGATCGGCATCGGTATGGACAACTGGGATAAGCCGGAGATCATTTGGCCCATGCTCGATGAGTTTGCACCGCTGATTCCCGAGCTGTCAGCTTAGTGCATTGTCACTGTTCGTGATAATGCCTCCTGGTAATAGTTCGTGGTAATAGCTCTTAGTCATAGCTTTTGTACAAGAACTGAGTTGTTAACTAGTTTTTCAAGCAGTCGATGAAGGCGCTCATACTTGCTTTGAGTGAGTCGTGGCGCCAGATTAACGCGGTCTGGCTCTGGCTCCAGGGTTGCGGCAGCGTGTGCATCTGGATATTTTCTCGAAAGTGGTAGTACTCGAGCAGCGCTTTGGGCACCACGCCGACGCCCATGCCAGCGGCAACGCAGCTCAGTAGTGCGTGGTAGGAATTGATCTCGATGACCTTGGTGATATTACCACCTTGATTGAGCCACTCGGTGAGTCGATTTCGATAGACACAGCGGTGACTAAAGCCGAGTAGTGTGGCTTCTGGCCCGAGATCACAAGGCTGTTGAATGGGGCGGTGGCCAAGTGCAGAAACCAAAACCAGCGTCTCCTTATAGGCAGGTAGGATGCCGAGCCGGGGGTCGGCGACGGGATCGGCGACGAAAGCCATGTCGAGCTCTCCCGATAGCACCCAGTCAATCAGCTCACCCGTGTTGGCACATTTGACGTTTAGGCTGACTTCGGTAAAGCGCTGATGAAAACACATTAACGGCTCCACCAACCGTGTCGCGGCAACGGCCTCCATGGCACCAAGCTTAAGGGGGCCTTTTGGCTGGTCTTGCCCCAAGTCAGTTACAGCCTGTTCGGCTAAATCAAGGATCTGCTCAGCATAACTCAGCAGCTGTTCACCGGCGGTAGATATACGTAACCGATTCTTCTCCCTGATAAACAGCTTTTTACCCAGCTCCCTCTCCAGCTTTTGAATACGTGTGGTGATGTTGGAGGGGACGCGGTTGAGTTTTTTCGCGGCGAGGGTGATGCCGCCTAATTGAGCGACTTCTTTGAAAACATTAAGGTCGGATAACTCCATAAGGCTCGTCGTTCATTATTTGTGAATATATTTGTCATTATTATTCATTATTAAGGAATCATCAATGACGTTAAGCTCTGTCATCGATTCATGATAGGTGATGGATCGGCCATGTTGATGGCGTGTGCGATGTGATGATGAGGTCTGATAATGGGGGAGATGAAAGTAATGGAAGAGATGAACAAAGGGTATCTCTACGCACTCGCGGCAGTGGTAATCTGGAGTGGCTTTATTTTAGTGTCGCGTATGGGAGGAGTCAGTGGTTTGCTGCCCTACGATGTGATTGCTATTCGCTACGTGACTTGTGCCGCTATATTGCTGCCGATTTGGTGGTTTAAATACCGTTTTTCACTGTTTGACGTTCGGCTTATTGTGGCGAGTATTGTGGGTGGCCTCGCTTATGCGCTGTGTGTTTTTCGTGGTTTTCAGCTGGCACCAGCCTCGCATGCTGCGGTGCTGCTGCCGGGGCTGATGCCGCTGTTCATTATACTGCTGTCGGTGTTGATTAATCGTGAGCCACAGCCGGGTACGAAATGGTTCGGTGTAGCAGTGATTACCTTTGGCGTCGGTGTGTTGTTTGCGGAGCAGTTTTCTCAGACGCAGCAACTGTCTAGTGGGCACCTCTGGTTGGCGGCTGCAGCGTTGCTCTGGGCGTTGTTTTCGGTATTGATTAAGCGCTGGGATATAACCCCTTGGCAGGCGACGGTGAGCTTGGCGGTAGTGACTTCTGTGTTGTATCTGCCGGTTTATTGGTTGTGGTTACCGAAGGCGATTGCCGTCGATCTCTGGCATGATATCTTACTGCAAGCTTTCTATCAGGGTGTCTTGGCGACCATCATCCAGATGATCTTTTATGTTAAGGCTGTGCAATATATCGGCCCCTCTTCTATGGGCGCGATGATGGCTATCGTACCGATCCTATCCGGTGTCGCAGCGCTATTCGTTTTTGATGAGCCGTTAACGACGAGTTTAACGGTTGGCCTGTTGTCGGTGAGCATAGGAGCGTGGTTGTCACACAGTCGCTGGTTTCATCGGCGTCTACAGCGAGACTGGGGTAAAGGTGTGTCGCCGGTGGTGAAAAGTTAGAGGATTAGCTGGTAGGCACAGCTTGCAGGAACAGCTTGTAGGCACAGTTTGTCGGAGTGATACCAAAAAAGATAAGCTTCAATAAACTGTAGCGCGTGATGAAAGTGGGGAAGGGAATGTTTGAGGTTTATCTTTTTGACTGGGGTGACACCTTGATGGTCGACAGCAAAGACACCGCGGGGAAAATGTGTGATTGGTCTGAGGTGCAGGCGATGCCTGGCGCTTATGAAGTGTTAGAAAAGCTGTCTCAGCAGGCGAAAATTTATATTGCGACAGGGGCGTCGTCATCGAGTGCTGATGATATTGAGAAGGCGTTTCAGCGGGTCAATATGAGTCAGTTTATTGATGGCTACTTTTGCCAAGATAATCTTGGCATCGCGAAGGGGTTGCCTGACTTCCTACCGGCGATCATCGCACGTCTTGGTCGACCGCAGGCTGCTATCGCGATGGTCGGTGACAGCTGGCAGAAAGATATGCAGCCAGCCTTGCTCGCCGGCATCCAGCCGATCTGGCTGAGTCAACAGGCAGAAGTAGCGAGCTATCCAGCGATACGGATTATTCGATGCTTAAACGAGCTGTGTTGCCCTTAAGCTAATGGATTAATGGGTTATTTCGCTGTATCGATAAAGCCGTGATCGCTGCTGTTGATGCGGTACCAGGTGGCGATGCTATAGCGAGTCTTCTGTGTCGTTAATACTTCGTGGGGAAACTTTTCGCTGAGGAAGATCACCATCTTGCCAAAGCTCGGTAAAACACTTTCTATTAAGGGTTCTTGCCCTCTCACGCTTTGCTTGTCGATGGTATCGTAGAGGCACAGCTCGCCGCCGTCTGCCTGCGCCCACTCGGGGTTGAGGTAGTAGACGATGGTCAAGGTACGGTTGCTGCGGCCACGGAAGGCATCGATATGTCTACGATAGAAATCACCGGGTTGATAGACGGCAAAATGGCTTTCAGAGTCGAATAAGCCGAGGAAGAGGCGGCGGTTAAGAGCGATGCGCATTTGTTCCAGCCAGGTGAGATAGTTAGCCTCTGCCTGATGTTCGTAGTCTAGCCAGTGAAGTCGGTCGCTTCGTATCTCTTTGGCAAGTAGGTGATCGCCGTGACGGCCAATGCCGGCAGCCTGCCACTGTGAGTCGGAGAGCTCTCTCGCCCGTTGGTAGAGCGCGTGGCTGATTTGCTTGCCGGGGCCGTCCGGCAGAATAATATAGCCATCGTTAGCCAGGGCGTCGGCGACAGTGTCGGCGAGTGTATCGATATCGGCAGTCATAGTCGCTCGGTGTGTCGGTTATGTAATGGGGGTGCATCATACCGAACAATCGTTTTCTACCAAAGTATCGCAGTCAACAGACGGATACTTTAGCTGTTTTCTTGTTGATAATATCTATCGTAGGCGGCTTGGCGTAAAATAGCGTGTCTACAGTCCCCCTTATTCCTTGTCAGTGAAGAAAACAATGAGCGAACAGCCGAACAATCCTCTGCACGGTATTACCTTAAAGACGATCGTAACCGAGCTTGAACAGCATTATGGTTGGGATGGTTTGGCCGACCGCGTCGATGTGCGCTGTTTTCGTTATGACCCGAGCGTTAAGTCGGCATTAAAGTTCTTGCGTCGTACACCTTGGGCGCGGGAGAAGATAGAGGCGCTTTACTTGGCGCTGCTGAATAACCCTTATGGTAAAGATTGAGTGTCTTTTTGCGTTATCCTCGACCCTGACCCTGGTCTATTACAATTTTTTGTTGCTCATGATTGAGGTACGCGTGTTGTTGTTTTGAAAAACCTGAAAAATATCACCGTCTTTTTTACACTTCCCTTTTTTTATTGTTGTCACTTTTCTCTATCTTTTTGAAATATAGAGTCTTGTTTGTGTTGGCATGGCTTGTGCTTTGTCTGTGTGGCTGTTTATGGAAAACACAATGTTTTGTTAGAAAACGAAACGATCAATCAAATTAGGGATGATTATGTTTAATATAAAAAAAATCGTAACGACCATCGGTATGCTTGGGTTTTCTTCAGGCGTGCTTGCCAATACCTTATTAGTGGATGCAAGTATTGATGGGGGGGAGAATATTGTTTCGGTAATAACTTTTGATTTGAATAGCGAATCAAGCATTAATATTGAGACGTTGACCAATGGTTTTGATCCTTATATGCATCTTTCTGACCGCTGGGGAAATTATCTTGCCTCCGATGATGATGGCGGTTTACCGTCAGCCTATGGCTATAATAACTCAAAGTTACTATTGGACTTGTCGATGGGGAGTTATCGTGTCGATGTCCATAATTTTTTATTCGCTGCCAGTGATTGGGGGGAGTTTATGTTGTTGTTGGAGGCACCGAGTGGCGTCATCGAAAATGTACAGGTCTTTCAGTTGGCTGAGCCAGATGAGCTGTTATTTCGGCAGGGTTTCGTACAGGCCCCTTTACCGGGTGCAGCTTGGTTATTTGGCTCGGCAATTGCAGGACTAGGGTTTCTGGTACGAAGAAAATAATAATAATGGAAAAGAGGAGTAGTATCTACTTCTCTGTCTACTGTTTATATGCCTATTTATAGGCATATTCAACCATTAATAATAACTTAAAAAATTTTTCGAATCGTCACTTTACAGCTTTTTCTATTTATGGATATTATGTGCGTAGAGAGAGTTATTCGTTCTAGTATATTGCAGATATTAACTCCCTCGTGGGTCATTAAAAGTAATCGTTTACAAGGTAGGTAGAACTGCGGATAGGCGAGAATAAATAACCTTCATATCATGGTGTTATTCCGTTTATCAACAGAGTTATCAAAACTAATAATGTAGAGCAGAGGTGGCTGATATGGATGATTTCGAATTTGACGGTATATTAGAGGACTCTCCTCATTTTGAAGGTGAGCATGATGGTGATGGCTTCTATCTCGAGGAGTGCCTAGAGGAACAGGTGGACTCGATGTGCGGGCGCCCTCGCCATCAGCGGCTCGACGAGATTGATGAGAAATTACAGAAAGAGCTTGATAGCGAGTTTAGTGAATATAAGCTCACTCATTAAATTGGTCAAACTACCCGCCGAAACCCTGCTTTTGGTGTAGGCTTACAATCAGTTAGCGTGGGGGCTTGCAGTTGTCCAACCTTGTGTTGAGAGCAACCCCATACCTTGTTATCACAGGTAGGGGCCGTTTATGGGGACGTCAGCAGATTGGTTGCCGGCAAGAGTTGAGAAAGAGATTCGTCAGGCTGCCGTAGAGTTAGGTTTCGTCGATACGCCGCTGCGCCAACAGCGTTGCCGCGAGATAGAGCTCGTGTTGGACCAGCAACATTATGTGTACATTTCTCGTTGCAGTGGTGGCCAGCAGAATGTTCTAAAAGTGGTGGTGAGCGCAGAGGACGGTGAGGTCTTGGACAGTATGCTTGACCAGTTAACGGGCACCACCGTGCGTACTCATCGAGCGGAAAACCCCCGACTTTTTTTTAGCAGCGACTATAGTGGCCTTGTTGAATCCGGTAAGTCTCGAAGGCAACACGAGCATGGGGGGTATGGCTATGGTGTCAACATCGCTCAAAACCAAGACGCGTTAGAGCTTTTTCTGTTGGCGATTACCGAGATCGATAGCACGCTACATTAAACGCTAAAGTGTCTAGGCTTCCAGCGGGCTAATGGCGACGACCCATAGTTGCCACTGCTGATTGTTTTGACGATATCGCCAAGTGACATTCTGATCGAATAGTTTCATACCGTAAATGCGACTTTCGTTGAAGGGCTGGTAGGCTGGCTTCGGGTCCTGGGCCAGTATCTGCCGGAGTAGCTTGGCCAGGGCAATGCCTCGGTTTTGCTCAAAACGAGCACAATCCTCTTTCGCGCGTTCACTCAAAGCCACTTCAATAAGCGCCGGTGCTTCGCTGGCGATTAGATTGTGGGCCTCCTCGACGCGGTCGACATAGGGAATATAGGGCTTGATGTCGACGATAGGCGTGCCGTCCAATAGGTCGCAACCGCTGATGCGCAGCGCGGGGCTAGGGCTGGTGATGACCTCGAGTAGTTTGACGACGGATAATCCCAGTGCGTTGGGGCGATGGGTGGCGCGCGTGGCGAAGACGCCGAGGCGTCGATTGCCGCCGAGCCTTGGCGGCCGCACTGTGGGTTTCCAGGCTTTATCGGCGGTGTGGTGGAAGATAAATTGTAGCCAGATGTGACTGGACTGCTCTAACCCCGTCAGTGCTTCGCCTCGGTCATAGGGGGCGGCGAGCTCGATGATGGCCTCAACATCCGGGGCGAGTTGTGGCTGTCGCGGAATGCCAAATTTCTCTCGATAGGGTGAGCGTACAAAGGCGATGGGTTCGATGTGATAGCCCGGTTGCTCTGTACTCATCGCTCTAAGCCCAACATATCGACCACCTTCTCCATATCCATGTGCTCCTCGACACAGGCGCTGAGACGCTCTATGTCATACTCGCGCCTCGCTTGATAATCGATACTCTGTGCTTCTTTGATGCCTGCCCAGCGTAGCAGGCTGGCGAGGGCTTCGCTGTGATCGAACAGGCCGTGCAGGTAGCAGCCGAGGATCTGACCGTCGGCACTGATGGCGCCATCAGTGCTGCCGTTATCGAAGTGGATAGCGGGGCGCTCGAGGGCGCTGCCGGTGGTGATGCCAGCGTGAATCTCGTAGCCGCCAATGCGGGCGCCATCAAAGAGACTGCCCACGGCGCGCTTTAGCTGCTTCTCGGGCTCTAGGGTGGTCTCTATATCGAACAGACCGAAGCCGTCGCTAGAGCCGCTGGCGCTCTCGATGCCTGTGGGGTCGTGGATGTGTTTCCCAAGCATCTGATAGCCGCCACAGATCGCTAATAGTTTACCGCCGTAGCGCAGGTGTTTGTTGATCAGCTCTCCCCAGCCGTGTTGTTGTAATAAGGCTAAATCGTGGCGAACATTCTTGGTGCCAGGGAGAATAATTAGATCGCAGGGGGGGATGACATCGTCAGCGCCGACGTATTGTAGGTCGACCTGTGGGTGCAGGCGAAGCACGTCGAAATCGGTGTGATTACTGATGCGCGGCAGGCGCGGGATGATGATTTTGAGCTCGGCCTGGCTGTTATCTTGGCTGTGGCTGATGGCGTCTTCAGCCTCGAGGTGGAAGTTCTGTAGATAAGGTAAGACGCCCAATACGGGAATGCCTGTGCGTTCTTCGAGCCAGTCGAGTCCTGAGGTGAGTAGCGCAATATCACCGCGAAAGCGGTTGATGACCATGCCTTTGACACGAGCTCGCTCGGTCTCGCTGAGTAGCTCGAGGGTGCCGGTGAGGTGGGCGAAGACGCCGCCACGATCAATGTCGGCGACGAGGATGACCGGGCAGTCGACGGCCTCGGCAAAGCCCATATTGGCGATATCGTTTTGACGCAGGTTGATCTCGGCCGGGCTGCCGGCGCCTTCGACGATGACGGCTTGGTAGTGCTCGCCGAGTCGGCGGTGTGATTCCAGTACGAACTGCATCGCCTGCTTTTTGTAGTCATGATACAGGCGGGCGTTCATGTCACCGATGGCGCGGCCGTGAATGATGACCTGGGCACCGATATCGGTATTGGGTTTGAGTAAAATCGGGTTCATGTCGGTGTGCGGGGCGAGCCGACAGGCTTCGGCCTGTACCGCTTGGGCGCGGCCAATCTCGCCACCGTCTTCAGTAACGGCGCTGTTGAGCGCCATATTCTGTGGCTTAAACGGTGCGATGCGGTAGCCGCGATTGTAAAGCGCACGGCAGAGTGCGGTCGTCAGTACACTCTTGCCGGCGTCGCTGGTGGTACCTTGTACCATCAGCGTGGGAATAGAACGGTTGGCGTCCTGCATGGTGGTCATTGGCTCGTTTCGGGGCGCCGGAGCGGCGCAGCATAGTGTTTGAGTGTGCGGAGGAGATAGGCGCAGATGCCTAGCTGCCGCAGGATAGGGTTAAGCTCACTGTTCGAAGTCATCGTCTTGCCATTGGTTCTCCATCACCACCTGTTCGATGTCGAGACGCTGTCGCCAGTTTTCGGTGGCGAGCATCGGCTCGGGGTAGAATTCATCGACATGACCGATACAGAGGATGGCGATGGGGGAGGCACCGTCGGGGATGCTCAGTAGCTCACGCAGGGTATCGGGCTCGAAGATCGAAACCCAGCCGAGGCCGAGGCCTTCGGCGCGGGCGGCCAGCCACATATTTTGGATGGCGCAGCTGGCGGAGGCCAGGTCCATCTCCGGCATGGTGCGGCGCCCTAGTACATATTGGTCGCGGCGATCCTGCAGGGTGACGACGAGAATCTCCCCGGCTTCGCGAATGCCTTCGAGTTTGAGCCCTCTGACGGCCTGGGATTTCTCGCTGAGCTGCTCGGCGGTGCGCTGTACCTCTTCGGCAAAGGCATCGTAGAGCTGCCCGCGCAGGGCGCGATCGGTGATGCGAATAAAACGCCAGGGCTGCATGAAGCCGACGCTTGGGGCATGGTGAGCAGCAACGAGTAGACGCTGTAAAACGGCCGGGTCAACCGCCTCGGAGGTGAAGTGGCGCATATCGCGGCGTTCGAAGATCGCCTTATAGACGGCGTCACGTTCGATATCGGAATAGCGATGTTTGCTCATAAAGTGTGGACCCGAAGAAAAATGAAAAGCCGCCACTGACAATGACAGTGACGGCTTAGTATAGAGTAAACCGGCCGCCAGTTCAGTAGCGGCGCGGTTGTGTGCCAGTGATTACCAGCTAGGGGTGTAGGCGACGCTCAGCAGCGTGTTGAAACCGTCGTTGTTGTAATTGATATTATAGAAATCAGCATTGGTATAATATTCTTTGTCAAAAATGTTATTTAATGCAGCAGTTACTTGCCACTCTGGGTTGATAGCGTAGCTGAGGCGTAGGTGTGTCAAGCCGTAGCCTGATAGTTCGTTGTTATTTGCACGATCGCTATAGGATGAGGAGCGAATTTGCTGCTCGATAGTGAACGTCCAATCATTCAGTGTTCGGCTTAAGTCGATGTCGGCGGAGTGCTCTGGTCGATTTTGTAAGGTTTTACCTGTGTTGTCATTCTCGGCCATCAGTCGCGTGTAGTTGGCGTTTAATTTCCACTGATAAAACTCGGTCGTAGCGATAAGCTCATAGCCTTTGAGGGTTGCTTTACTGATATTTTCTGGTTGAGAGTAGAATGTCTCGGGGTTGTAGCCCCACTCAATCAGGTCGTCAACGTTGTTGTGGAAAAGGTTGACCTGCCAGTCGACGACATCGTAGTCGCCACGAATAGAGAATTCTTTATTGGTTGAAGTCTCTGGTGTGATGTCTGGGTTGCCTTTAGACCCGCCGTCATTAGGGTAATATAAATCGTTGAAGCTCGGTGCACGGAAGGCGGTACCTACGCTGGTGACGATATTGATGTTGTCTGTCAGGTCAAAGCCAAACTCGGCGTGGCCGGTGTTGTTACGTCCGTAGGTGCTGTTGTCGTCGCTGCGGGCAGAGAGGGAGAGCTGGCTGCGTGAAAAATCCACTTCGTATTGTGCGTAGACGGCGTTGTTGTATCGATTGTCTTTATCGTAGTTGTCGCTTGTATCGATCTTGTCATATTGGGTGTCGATACCGGCGATGATTCGTTGCTGATTGGTGATGGTGATTTCGTTGAGCCAGCTGGCAAAGTAACGCTGAGTGTTGAACTTTGATGCTAGGGCTAATACGTTATTGTTCTCTTCGGAGAAACTGTCTTTGCTAACGTTGCCGTCTTTACTGCCGCCAAACACCAATTCTGTACGCCAGTTTTCAGTGGCTTGTAGTGAGGCTTTTATTGAGGCAGCTTGAACAAGGTAGTCAGTATAAGGATTGATATGCGTGCTTGTCGGTAGAGGGTTGTACTTAGAGTCTGTGGGTTTATTGATATCGTATTCACTTTTCCCCTTGGACTGGTAGAAGCTACCCTTCAATGTGAAATTTTCGCCGAAGTGCTTGCCCAATGAGGCCGTTATGCTGGTGTTGCGAAATGCGTCCTTGTCATCGTTACCGTTGCCCTTTTCAGCCGTGCTGTCGAAGCCTTCGCCCTCGTGATGTGAGGCGGATAATTGATAAAAAGTATCATCTTGCTGCCCTTTGATACCGAGGACGCTACTGAGTGTGTTATGTGAGCCATAGCTCTGTTTGATAATGGCTTTACTATAGTCTTCACTCGCCGTGCCATCATTGGTAAATAGCTGAATAACACCGCCAACAGCATCGGCACCATACAGGCTGGAGCGCGCGCCGCGGACTATTTCGACGCGATCGATACTCTCTGGGTCAATATATTGATAGGCTGTGGAGCCTGTTGTTGCGGAGCCAATGCGAAGACCGTCCAGTAGTACCACGGATTGCGCTGTTTTCGAGCCGCGAATCATGAGTGCCGTTTGTGCACCGGTACTACCACTCTGTACCATATTGACACCAGGTGTCGTGGCCAATAGCGCACCTAAAGAAGGAGGCTGGCGGCGATTGATATCATCTTTATCAATAACGGTGACAGGGGCCAAAACTTTGCTGATGGGGGTTGCGATGCGGTTGCCGACGACGACCATTTCCTCCATGATTTCTTCTGGAGCTTCGCTGGCTAAGGTTGTATTGGCTAACAGGGCATTGGCGCTAACAATCGCCAAAGGTAGAGCAAGTAATGTGTGTTTCATGGTCAATCCCAATCAAGGTCTAGTGTTGTGATTCGCTTTAATGATGCGAATTCGTTACTAACGGATTGGGCGGGGGAAAGGCAGACACTGACGGCTTACTACCGGAGTGGAATTCTGCGATGAGGCCCTCCGCGTCATCGTTATGGATAACTGTCGAGGGCAGGTGTCGGGCTCGCCTTTACTCTTATTAGAGTATCGGCCTACCGTTGCGGGGGCAGCACAGGAATGAGGGCGCGAAGCCGGTACCTGTTTCCCTGAGATTATCAGTGTCATCTATGATTACTGGATAATTCCTCGTTCAGTGGCGGCGACTATACCGGGAGTGCCGGTTCTGGTCAATTGTCGGCGACATGGGTTAAGCGTTAGGCTTGAGCAATCTGATGTCGTCTAACACCTTTTGGTTACACGGGACTTTTATGTTGTGTTGCGCGGCTCGTTGGCAGAGGTAGCCGGTAATAAAGTTGATCTCGGTGTCACGTCCCGCAAGTACGTCAGCGAACATCGATGAGCGATTGGCGGCGGTGATCTTCGCCACGTTTAAGGCGGTCGATAGAGCGGCGGGAACGAGCTCTGCAAGGCCTTCGGCGGCGATAATACGATCGAGCTCTTCAGCGAGTTGTTCGAGTCGTGGGCGAGCTTGGGGGTGGTTGATCAACTCCCCGTTATGGCAGCGATAGAGGGCGGTGAGGGGGTTGATTAGGCAGTTGATGGCCAGCTTCTGCCACAGCTGTCGTTCGATGTGTTGATCGGCGCAGATAGTTAACACGTCGGTTGGCAGCTCGGCGATCAGCGCGCTAGTCTCTGGGGTGTCGTGAGCGTTTTCTGGGTAGCGACCAATGCGTGTGGTACCTGCGCCGGCATGTACCACATGAAAGGGCGATTGCAGATAAGCACCGTCGGTGCTGACACCACAATAGAGTCGAGCATTAGGGTAGTGGTCGAGGATGTGCTGCTGTTGGCCCATGCCGTTCTGTAGGCTCAGGATGATGCAGTCATCGGTTAAGCGTGATGCTACGCTGGCAAGTGCTTGGGCGGTATGCTGAGCCTTAGTGGCGATGATCAGGCGGTCGATGGGATGGTCGTACTGTACTGCTGTGTAGGCTGTTGGCTGGCATTGAAATGTCGTCGTCGAGCGTTGTAGGCTAATGCCACCGGCGGTGCGATAGCGCGTTAAAGCGTCATTATTCCTGACCACGAGGCTTGCGGCAATATGCTGTTGTTGTAAACTGGCGGCCCATAGACAACCGATGGCACCGCCGCCAATAATTACCCAGTGCTGCATATGCTACCCCTGATCTTGCCCGATGATGGTAACCGCCGTCGTTTCACGGGGTTATGTTGCAGGGGCCATAGTAGCGGCAGTAACTGAGCGATGCCAGTACCTGTTGCAGCAGTGCAGCGGGTGATCTTTTGATAATTACAGTGAAAAGGTGTGACAATATGCCCAGTTTTGACGTTATCTCTGAAGTTGATAAGCACCAGCTAACCAATGCCGTTGATCAGGCTCGACGGGTGATCGAGACCCGCTTCGATTTTAAGGGGGCGGATGCCAGCTTCCAACTCGACGGCCTCGTGGTGACCATGCAAGCGGAGGCGGAATTCCAGGTGACACAGCTGGGCGATATCCTGATTGGTACGCTGCATAAATGTAAGATCGACCCCGCTGCGATGGAACTGGGTGACATGACGCAGTCTGGTATGACGTGTCGACAGCTGGCCACCTTTAAAGATGGGCTAGAAACCGACGTCTGTCGCAAGATCTGCAAGTTGATTAAAGACACTAAAATGAAGGTGAAGTCGACAATTCAGGACCAACAAGTGCGTGTGGAGGGCAAGAAACGCGATGACTTGCAGCAGATCATGGCGTTATTGCGCGGCGAAGAGTTAGATCAGCCATTACAGTTTAAAAATTTCCGTGATTAACGGCTTGCCGCCTCGCAGGGCGGCGCTGAAAAGTGGCTTTGACAGCAGCTGGTTGTAAAACGTTGTTGAGCGAACAGTGGCTATTGGCTTACATTAATTAGGCGGTGCGTAATGCAGCCGGCAATTACGCACCCCTAGGAAGGTTATGAAAGAAAAAAAGTTGAGCTTGAAAGAGCTCTTATTAAATAAGAGGATGATGATCTGCCTCTTCAATGGTTTTTCCTCTGGCCTGCCGTTGTATTTTCTTTCTCAGCTGGTACCCGCTTGGTTACGAGATTCAGGGGTCGACCTCAAGACAATCGGTTTTTTCTCGATAGTCTTCCTGCCATTTTCCTTTAAGTACCTCTGGGCACCTTTCCTCGATCGTTATATTCCGCCGTTTTTAGGGCGGCGACGGGGCTGGATGCTGATATCACAGTTCCTGCTACTGGGCTCGATGTGTCTGCTCGCGTTACTGGACCCAAGGATCGATGAGCGTATTGTGCTCTATGTGGGGTTGATGGTGGGATTCTTCTCTGCCTCGCAAGATGTTGTGCTCGATGCCTATCGACGTGAGCTGTTGCCGGATGAAGAGTTGGGCTTAGGTAACTCATACTACGCCAACGCTTATCGTTTATCGGGCTTCATTCCTGGTGGCTTGGGCTTGATATTAGCCGATTTCATGCCGTGGCCGATGGTGTTTATTATTATTTCGTTGTTTATGCTGGTAGGGGTGTTGCAGACATTATTTATTCGGGAGGTGGAGCAAGACATCGAGCCGCCGAAGTCGTTGCGTGAGGCCGTTGTTGAACCCTTCAAAGACTTTTTTCAGCGTGATGGTTTCAAAACCGGCTTGTTGATCCTAGCATTTATCTTCTTCTATAAATTCGGTGACGTGGTGGCGACTGCGTTATCCACGCCTTTTTATATTGATCTTGGTTTCAGCATGTCGGTGATCGGTACCGTCGCAAAGGTCGTTGGCTTGTGGTCAATGATTATTGGCGGTTTTATCGGTGGTTTGGTGATGTATCGTGTAGGAATTAACAAGTCGCTATGGCTGTTTGGTTTTATTCAGATGGCGACGATCCTAGGGTTTGCAGCGCTCAGTGAGATTGGTGCCAACGTTTACGCCTTGGGCGTCGTCGTTGCATTCGAGTATCTGGGGGTTGGGCTCGGATCGGCAGCGCTGATGGCCTTTATTGCTTCTTGCACCAATAAAAACTTCACCGCCACACAGCTGGCGTTGCTGACATCGTTGTTTTCGATCCCCAAGATTTTTGCCGGTCTTTTGGCGGGTGTATTGATTGAAGGGGTCAGCCCTACTGACGGTGTTTTCTATAGTATCTTCGGAGCGGTCGGCGGTATTGGCTATACGCACTTCTTTTTCATCTGTACCTTGTTGGCGGTACCGGGTATGGTGCTGCTTTTTTGGGTTGCTCCCTGGGGGCAACGGCGTGAGGCCGATGAAAAGCAGCTAGTAGATGGCGACGGTGAGGCGAATTAGGTTGATGTTGGGGTTGTGCTGATAATGTTATATGCGGGTATCTTCTCCGCCACAACGCGAGGTTAGGTGGTGCGCTGGCAGCAATATATTCTATTACTACTATTGTTACCTTCCTTGGTGATGGCAGATACGTTGTGGATGAAAAATGGCGACCGCATCAGCGGCAAGATGACGGCTGTGCTGGGTGATTCTCTATCGTGGTCCAGTGAGAGTTTTGGTGAGTTAAGTATCGACTTGACCAACGTAAAGGCGGTGAGTAGTGAAGAGCGCTTTGACGTTGATATTACGGACTCCCCGCGACTGTATGGCTGTCGCCCTTTCTACGAAGACTCGAGGCAATGGCTACAGTGTAGCCAATATACGCTGACCGTATTAGCGTTTGCGGATATTGAGGAGGCGACGGCGGCGGCAGTGGACGGGCCACCACAGCCGGTCCCGACCAGTTATACTGGCTTTATTCGTTTGTCGGCGGAGAGCTCGCATGGCAACAAGGAAGAGCTCGATGTTAACGTAAGTGCCGAAGAGAGTATTCGTCTCGTCGATACTCGGCATATTATTAGTGGTGAATACCGCATTGAAACCGATGATGAAGAGCAGACCGATAAGCGTCAGCTATTGAGCTATCAGTACAATAAGTTTCTGACCCCGGTGTGGTTCCTCTCCGCGAATACCAGTGTCTCGAGTGATGACTTTAAAGATATTGAATCGCGTTATGTTGCCGGTGTGGGTTTTGGTTATCAGTTCTGGGAGACTGAGTTTGTCGAGCTGTCGATGGAAGCGGGTATTAACTATCTACGTGAAACCTACCATATTGCGGAGGAGGACCGTAATCGGCCAGCGTTTCGCTGGGCGACCAATTATCACTGGTACCTTCAGGGGCGAGATAAGGGACCGGATCTGTTCTATAAGCACGAGTACTTTGTTTCTATGCTCGATAGTTCAGATTGGGAAGTGTCGGCATACGGTGGTGTCAGCTACCCGATTAGCGACAGGTTGAGCGCCTTCGTTAGCCTGCAGCTTGATTATGACGGCCAACCGCCTGCGACCAAGGAGGCCGGTGACCGGATATGGTTGTTGGGTGTCGATTACGGTTGGTAGCCAATTCCTTTTAGGCTTCGATGTTGGCTTTGATAACGCGATAAAAAAGCCCTGGCAATCGACGATTGCCAGGGCTTTTTGTCGTCAGATGCATAGAGTTTAGATGCGAATGCCGCCATCCATCTCGATGACGCGACCTGTGAAGTAATCGTTTTCTAGAATATAGGCGGCGGTTAGGCCGATTTCTGCCGGTTCGCCTAGACGCCCCATAGGGATCATCGAGGCCATCTTTTCGAGCGCCTCAGGCTTCATGGATGCGACCATCTCAGTGGCGATGAAGCCCGGCGCGATGGCGGCGGCACGAATACCGTAGCGTGATAGTTCTTTCGCCCATGTGACGGCCATGGCGGCGACACCGGCTTTGGCGGCAGAGTAGTTGGTTTGGCCGAGGTTGCCGGCCTTAGAGACACTGGAAATATTGATGATGCAGCCCTTGGTGCCGAGCTCAATCATCTTGGTAGCGGCTTCTCGGCCACAGAGGAAGACGCCGGTCAGGTTGACATCGATGACAGCCTGCCATTCTGCGAGGCTCATGCGCTTGCTGACTTCGCCGTTCTTTGCTTTCACCATCAGACCATCGCGTAGGATGCCCGCGTTATTGATTAGGCCATGCAGATTGCCCATTTGTTTGACAATATTATCAAAAGCTTGAATGACGGCATCTTCGTCGGCGATGTTGGCGATAAAGCCCTGTGCGTCGCCACCAGCTTCTTGACACAATGCAATGGTCTCGTCGATCCGCTCTTGGTTGAGGTCGATGAGGGCGAGTTTGGCGCCTTTGCCCGCGAGGCTGACAGCCATAGAACGGCCTAGGCCCTGTCCGCCGCCGGTAATCGCAATGACTTTGTCTTGAAGGTTCATACTGTTGCCTTGTCTTTTTGTTAGTAGTCGCTTTTGAGAGAAGAAAGCGGAATTTAGCAGTTAAAGGCTGTGAATTTTGCCGTATTTGACGATAAAAGGCAAAGCCAAAGCAAGACATGATAGTAATAATGTTATCGGCCATTTAGAGCAAAATCGTTGGTCGATCTCGTTATTAATCACTGTTTTAGCCAGTTGAGCGGGGCCATACATGACCACTACTTGAATTTATTGCCGCTCACCACCATATTGTCACTACTATCGGTATCGCGTGACTCAGCAGTTTGGCGCATGATGCTGACCACTATTTACTAGAAGCCTGCTACGAGGTATTGGATGCGCTTTTTATTTATGATGTTTATTGTGGTTCCTATTGTTGAGATGTACCTGTTATTTCAGGTCAGCGGCGTGATAGGGGCCTTGCCAACCATTGGCTTGGTGTTATTGACCGCGGTTATTGGCTCTTGGTTATTGCGTAAAGAGGGCTTGTCAACGCTATTTCGTGCTAATCAGAAGATGCAGACAGGGCAGATTCCGGCGAAGGAAATGGCCGAGGGTATTGCGATCGCGGTTGGCGGTGCACTACTACTTACACCAGGTTTTGTCACCGATACGATCGGCTTCTGTTGCCTGATCCCCGGTATTCGTCGGCCCCTCATTAGTTTGATCGCCAAGCGTTTGGTGGCTGCCGGAGGTAAGGTTCATGTCAGCAGTATGCATGTAGGGGGAGAGGCAAACCCCTTTGGAACCCCCGGTGGCGACAGGAATAGAGCCGGGCATCGCGGAGTTGACGACAAAGATGTGATCGAGGGAGAGTATAAGCGAGAAGACTAGCTTGCGGTTGTGATGATTTTTTTTCAGAAATTTGCAGTTTTTTGCCGATTAAACGTTGAAATGACCGCATCGCTCCCCCACATAGAAAACATCATAAGGATGTATGGGCTTAAATTAGGCCTGGCATTAATTTAATAGTAAAAACCTAAGGCTACTGACGCCTTAATATGAGTATCTTTGGAGATATCGACAATGAAACTTCGTCCACTACATGATCGTGTTGTTGTTCGCCGTAAAGAAGAAGAGACCCTATCAGCGGGTGGTATTGTGCTGACAGGCTCCGCAAAGGAGAAGCCAAATCAAGGTGAAGTCGTCGCCGTCGGCAATGGTGCGTTACTAGAGAGCGGAGAGAGCCGTGCAGTGGCTGTTAACGTCGGTGATACCGTCGTGTTTGGTCAATACTCTGGCAACGCCATCACTATCGAGGGTGAGGAGCTGATCATTATGAGCGAGAGCGAGATCTTCGCGGTAATTGAAGCTTAATACAACCGACTCATCTGCGAGCAGTAGCACAACTAACGGTGCCATTTTATTGCTCGCATCCACAGATTAATTATTGAAGGAATTCTATCATGGCTAAAGACGTACTATTCGGTGATGACGCTCGCCAGAAAATGCTAAATGGTGTCAACATTCTAGCTGACGCAGTAAAGACCACTCTAGGGCCAAAGGGCCGTAATGTCGTTCTCGACAAGGCTTTCGGCGCACCGACCGTCACTAAAGATGGTGTCTCTGTTGCTAAAGAGATCGAGCTGAGCGATAAGTTTGAAAACATGGGCGCACAGATGGTGAAGTCTGTTGCGGCACAGGCTTCTGACGTGGCTGGTGACGGTACTACGACTGCGACGGTTCTGACTCAGAGTATCATCAACGAAGGCCTTAAGTCGGTTGCAGCGGGTATGAACCCAATGGACTTAAAGCGCGGTATCGATAAGGCGGTTGCCGCCGCTGTCGAGCAGATTAAAGCTGCAGCGATCCCTTGTACTGATACTAGCGCTATTGCTCAGGTAGGTACTATCTCTGCCAACAGTGATAGCCAAGTGGGTGATCTTATTGCCGATGCTATGGGTAAGGTTGGTAAGGAAGGCGTGATCACTGTTGAAGAAGGTAACGGTCTTGAGAATGACCTCGATGTCGTTGAAGGTATGCAGTTTGATCGTGGCTACCTGTCTCCTTACTTCATTAACAATCAAGAGAGCATGAGCGCCGAAGCAGAGAACCCGTTCATTCTGTTAGTTGATAAGAAGATCTCTAACATCCGTGAACTGTTGCCGATCCTTGAGGCGGTAGCGAAGGCTTCTCGTCCGCTGGTGATTATTGCCGAAGATGTTGAAGGCGAAGCATTGGCGACACTGGTTGTTAACAACATGCGCGGCATTGTTAAGGTGACTGCTTGTAAGGCACCAGGTTTTGGTGATCGTCGTAAGGCAATGTTGCAGGATATCGCTGTATTGACTGGCGGAACCGTGATTTCAGAAGAAATCGGCTTGGACCTAGAGCAGGCTGGCCTTGAAGTATTGGGTCAGGCTAAGCGCGTTACTATGGACAAAGAAAACACTGTCATCGTTGACGGTGCGGGCGACGCAGCTAACATCTCAGCTCGTGTGAACGAAGTACGTGTACAAATCGAAGCGACAACCTCAGATTACGATCGTGAAAAACTGCAAGAGCGTGTGGCTAAATTGGCCGGCGGTGTTGCCGTGATCAAGGTCGGTGCTGCGACTGAGATCGAGATGAAAGAGAAGAAGGCCCGCGTTGAGGATGCTCTGCATGCGACACGCGCTGCCGTTGAAGAAGGTGTTGTAGCAGGTGGTGGTGTAGCGCTGGTTCGTGCAGCAGCAGCCATAAAAGGCCTTAAGGGTGACAACGAAGACCAGGACCACGGTATTGCTGCGGCGCTACGTGCAATGGAAGGTCCATTACGTCAGATCGTCTCTAACGCAGGTGATGAAGCGGCAGTGGTTCTTGATAAAGTCGCTAGCGGTGAAGCGAGCTACGGTTATAACGCGGGTACCGGCGTCTACGGCGACATGATCGAGATGGGTATTCTCGACCCTGCCAAGGTGACTCGTACTGCACTACAGGCTGCGGGTTCTGTTGCTGGCTTGATGATCACGACTGAGTGCATGGTGGCTGACGCTCCTGTTGAAGGTGGTGCTGCTGCAGCCGGCGGTATGCCTGATATGGGTGGCATGGGCGGCATGGGTGGCATGCCTGGCATGATGTAATCAGCCTCTGCGCTAATCTAGCTTGTTAGAAAGACCCCGCCTAGTGCGGGGTTTTTTGTTTTGGTGCTTTGATATTGTTGGCATTGATATTGTTGGCATTGATATTGTTGGGGCGCTGGTGTGAGCTTGCCAGGATAAGCGCTTCGTAGAGAGGGGCTTCAGAATTACTTTTGTTGTTTTTTGCGGAACTCGCACAGCGATACAACGTTGTCGGGGGGAGGCAGTGCCTGCGAGTCGTCAATGCAGGAAGGAGCGTTGTCTGCAAATACCTGCTCACTACGCAGTTGTCGAAAGCTGTCACGGATGATGTTGAGGTCTTCGGCGTTACCATCACAGTATTCTTGCATCCATTGCCCCAGCATGCCGACTTCAGGGAAGAAATATTGCGTGCTGGCCTTACTACTGCGCTGGATCTGATTAACCATCTCGTCGAAGGCCATTGCCTGCTCGTGATCATTCGGTAGCAGGCCGATCTCTTCGGATTGTTCACGGAAATAGCGTAGGACGTCATTAATATGCCCTTGTACGCTACGGTCGGAGCGCTTAAAAAAGGCAATGCCATCGTGTTCTGAAAGGAAGCTATCGGTCATGATGGGGAAGAAGGCGGGATCGAAAATGCCCAGTTGTTCTCCCAGCCAATACATATTATTGAGTAGCCTTTCGGTAAACAGGTTGACGAACGTTTCGCTATCCCCTCGTATCAAGTCGCTGAATGTCATGCTAAAACGTGTATTGACTTCCATAGCGATGAGACAGTATTTACGGTCGACAATAATGGCGTGAACGAGCCATTGTGATAGGCGTGGTGTATTCCCCTGTTCATCGACAACGTTATGGATGTCCTGCTCAATTCTCGGATTGGGCGGGGCAATGACGGGGCTAAATTGAGTGCCGGCGGTGGTCTTGCTAAAGAAGTCGCAGGCAGCTTTTGTGCAGTTAAAAATGAGCATAGAGGCAGATACCGTGTCTGTTATCAGCCCATTGTACCTATTCTTACTGAGATAAAAAAATGCATAGAGGTCTGTGATGAAATGTTGATCGATAGTGATCGAATAAACTCTTTTCTAGCGTTGTCTCATAAGGCAGGGAATAGCCGTTAGCCGATTAAATTTGATCGTTTTTCAATCAGTCGATGTTGTGATTTGTGTGTTTTAGTCTCAGCCACTCTTTGTAGCAGGAGGAATATCTTTCTCAGCCGCATAAAAAAATTTCACAAGTTGAGGGGCTTCTTGAAAATCACTGTTGAGACAATAAACCCCCAAAGCTGAATAACTTATGTCACTTATGGGTGAGTTTTTCGTACGTAGGATACTTTCAAGAGGGTTTTTAGACTGTCTTTTTTGTTTAATAATTGTTGTTTTGTGACGGACTTCGGTGTAAAACTTGTTGTATTGCATTAGGTATATCGTTTTAGAACGATGATGTCGACATAACAAAAAAAACGGATCTAAGGGTTGCGCCATGTCTACCGCTCTACTTGTTGATGCTAGTTGTGATTTGCCACTTGATTATATTGAAAGCAATAATATCCACATCCTTCCTATTACGATTAGGATTGATGATAAAGACTATCTTGATGAAAAAGACCCGGAAAGCTTAGCTTATTTTTATAGCCAAGGCCTGCTGTCACGTGAGCGAAAGGCGGCTTCAACGCCATTTAGTAGCGAGCAAACATCGGATTATGTTCTGGATAAGCTCGTCAACAGCCACGAATTTGCACTGTGTATTTCCGTGACTAGATTGCGTAGCCCTATTTATGACTTTATGAATGATGCGGCTCGACGTGTGATGAATGAATATCACAATCACCTAGAGCGACCAGGGCATTTTGCGATGCGGGTGGTCAATAGCGCTAATATGTTTACAGGGCAGGGATTGCTGGCAGTGTATGCCGTTGAACTTCTTAAAAAGGGTTTGAGTAAGTCGGAGCTGAGAAAGAATGTTGAGGACTTTAAACAGTACATTACCGCTTATTTGGTGCCCTCGGACATTTACTATATTCGTGCTCGCGCCCTAGAAAAGGGAGAGAAGAGTGTGAGTCTGGGGGCTGCTCTCGCGGGTAAGATGCTCGATATTCATCCGGTGTTGTGCTGTCGCAACGATGAGACTTTCCCTGTCGCAAAGAAGCGTGGTCATGAGGCGGCGCTGCAAGCAATGTTTGAGGCAGTGGCAGGTCAGGTGAAGGAGGGGTTGAAGTTTCCCTTCGTAGTGGTAAGTGTGGCAGGAGAACTCGCGACTTTAGAAAACTACCCTGGCTATAAACTCGTTGTTGAGGCTTGTGAAAAGCATCAGGTCACGTTGATATCTTGCGTGAGCAGTCTAACGGGCGGAGTTAATATGGGGCCTGGAAGTATCAATATCAGTTTCGCTGCCGAGTCACACCCTCTGGCAAAATAACGTTTAAGAGATACTTTTGTTGATGTTCGTTCAGCTGCCTAGTGGCAGCTGAGCGTCGTCGTAAAAGGTGGTTTAAAGAACATTAGTCATCACTCTCAAGGCCTTCCTTATAGGCAAGAATATCCCCAGGTTGGCATTCAAGCGCGATGCATAATTTATTCAGTGTTGAGAAACGAACGGCTTTGGCTTTTCCGTTTTTCAATACAGATAGGTTTTGTTCGGTGATACCAACGAGTTGAGCGAGTGTTTTTAGGCGGAGTTTTCGTTTCGCCATCATCACGTCCAAATTAATATGGATACTCATCATACTTCCTTAAATTGTCTGTTTATTTTCATCGGCAATGTTCTGCCCTTCCTTCATCACCCAAGAAATAATTAAGACTAACAGACCTAGTATGATAGTGAGGACATCCAAGCCAACAAAGCTGATGCTAAGCACCCTTTCGCCCGGTGGATTGTTGAAAGATAAAATAACCGACATTAAAGCACCATAGAGCAACGAACCACCGACCCAGAAGAATAAGCTGTAGCCTAGTTTTCGGTAGTAATCGGTATTCTGCAGCGAAAATATATTGTTCTCTTCATAGTTACGAAATAGCCGAATTAACACACTCAAAGCATAAAAAGGTATGCAGGCCATTAATAGGCTGACGGCTAAGGCGAGCATACGTGTCGTCATCGAGAGGGGGAGCTGGGTGTAGTTAGCGATATCGAAACTAAACTGAATAAGCCCGCTGTCACTAAAGATGTCTGCTTGAGTGCGTACCGTTAACCAGAAATAGGCGACACAGCAAGGAGTCGCAATAAGCAGGAATTGGAAGAAGCGGCGAACCCGCCGACTTTGAATTTGAAGGTTGGACATTGTCTGTTCTCTGGTTGAAGTTGATGGCGGTATATTAGGGGCGAAGCTATTGTTAGTCAATAATTAGTTATCGTTTTTCGATAACTTTTTCATGCTAAAGAATGTTTTTTGATGGTTTTATGTTCATTCTGATGAGCAGTATACTTTGTCTTTTTGATAGATTTTAGCTGCTTAGTACTGGTTTCTCAGGGCATTGCTTCCACTTGTCTAGGGGAGAAGGCATAATCGTCACGAGCCTTGATCGCTCAACATTACTGTGTGTTGTTAGTTGTTTTTATAATCGCGATATTCGTGTCAAGAGGAAGGTGCCATGGGGTGGAAAAACACCAGTGAGCGGTGGGGGGCTGTGAGTATATTCATGCATTGGTCTGTGGCTATTATCGTCTTCGCTTTGTTTGCGTTGGGTTGGTGGATGACAGATTTAACTTATTATGACAGTTGGTACCAGCAGGCACCGTTTATACATAAAAGCGTTGGCTTACTGGTGTTTTTGCTGCTGTTATTACGTTTGCTTTGGCGCTGGCAGGATCCCGTGCCTTTGGCCATGGTGTCGCAGCCTCGCTGGGAGCTGTTGGCAGCGAGGCTGGTACATTTTCTGCTTTACGTGCTGTTATTGGTGATTGTAATCAGCGGTTATCTGATCTCTACAGCAGATGGCCGGTCGATTAGTGTCTTTGGTTGGCTAGAAGTCCCTGCGACATTACAGCAATTACCGGGTCAGGAGGATGTTGCGGGTGCAGTGCATTGGTATAGCGCTTGCTCGTTGATGTTTTTGGTGCTGTTGCATAGTATGGCGGCTTTGAAGCACCAATTTATCAACAAAGATGGAACTTTGTCACGGATGCTGAGACTAACGAATAAACATAATAGAGAATGATTACCTTGAGAGGTTTGTTAATGATGAACATGAGAAGTATAAAGCCATTACTGCTATCAGGCTTGCTATTGACATCGCCGGCACTGTTAGCTGACGATTATAAAATTGATACGAAGGGTGCTCACGCCTCTATTCAGTTTAAGATTAAGCACCTCGGCTATAGTTGGTTGACGGGGCGTTTTAACACTTTCTCCGGAAAGTTTAGTTACGATGAAAATGACTTGTCAGCATCAAAGGTCAGGGTGCTTATTGATACTACAAGTATCGACACCAATCATGCTGAACGCGACAAACATTTACGTAGTAAAGATTTTCTTGATACTGCAAAATACCCGCAAGCTACTTTTAAAAGTATTTCGTTTTCTGATAAAGGCGATGGTAAGGCTGTTCTTGTCGGTGATTTGACTCTGCATGGCGTTACTAAGAGTGTCACTCTTGATGTCGTAGGCATTGGTCACGGAAATGATCCGTGGGGAGGTTATCGTCGTGGCTTTGAAGGGAAAACAACAATTGCACTAAAAGATTTCGGTATCGATATAAACAATAATCTTGGCCCTGCATCGACTCACGTTGAATTAACGCTTAATGTAGAGGGAATTAAAATAAAATAGTTGTTGCTCTAAGCATTTAAAACACAAAAAAGGAGGCATTTAGCCTCCTTTTTTGTGTTTTAAAAACTATTATATCTTGTACATTATGAGGTTCCTGCGAGTGGTGGCACAGGTTACGCTTGGTATTTTGAAGGCAGTTTATTTTCGCGATGACGCTGCATCACCTGGCCTTGATATACTGTTTCGGAGGGCATCCTAACACTTTTTTGAAGCTGGTGATGAAAGCGCTAACGGATTCGTAACCGAGCTCTTCGGAAACGCGTTGAACAGAGTCCCCTGAGGATAATTTTTGCAGGGCGAGCACGATATGTAATTGCCCTCTCCAGCGTCCGAAGGTCAAGCCGACATGTTGTTTCACTAACCTTGCCAGTGTTCTCTCGCTCATCGCGTATCGACTTGCCCACTCTGCGACGCTGCTGCGGTCGGCGGGATTCGCGAGCATGGCGTTGGCGATTTGATGAAGCTTCGGCTGGGGTGGAATGGGAAAGTTGAACTGTTCAGCGGGCATTTGTGCCAGCTCGTAAAGCAAGACTTCAACTAACTTAGCAGTGGGGCTGTCTATGGCATAGTGCTGAGAGAGCGAGGCTAAGTGTTTAATCATCTCACATAACATCGGGGTAATTGACAGTGTGCAACCCTTCACTGGCATGTTGAGGGCCTGAGGATCAATAAACAGGATACAGGCGTGGGCATCGGCCGAGAATTGATTGCTGTGTGGCAGTTGACCGGGGATCCAGACGGCGCAGCGCGGCGGTACTATCCAGATGGCATCAGAGATGTTGCAAGTGATGTAGCCATGTAGGGCGAGGACAAGCTGTCCTTTGTGATGCTGATGAGGCGGAGTCTCACGGAGTTGGTCGCTACCCGATAGCTCTATTGCTACGGCGGCTTGCGGGTATTGGTCTGAGTCAAAATCAAAGAAGTTAGTGTTCGGAGCCATGAGCTTGACCGTTTTTGATGATATTTTGTCAGTATAGCTAAATACTGCGTCGATGAGAAACGTTAATCTAATCGTATTGTGAGATTTAACGGAGTGAAATTAGATGAAGAAAGTCAAAAGCGTGGTGTTAGATCACCCAGTATTATTGTTGATCGGTGTCTTGTTGATTGCATCAAACCTGCGTGCGCCGATTATTGCTGTTGCGCCGATATTGGGGCTGATTAGGGATAGTCTTGGTTTAACCGCGACAGAGGGAGGCCTGTTAACGACTCTGCCACTATTGGTATTTGCCTTACTGTCACCTTGTGCCACAGTGTTCGCACGAGAATATGGCCTAGAACGCTCGTTGATGGCTGCGATGGTGCTTGTTGCAGTGGGTGTTATGATGCGTTCGACAGGTTCAGTCGCCATGCTGTATGTGGGGACAGGCGTTATCGGTATTGGTGCGGCATTTGGTAATGTGCTGCTGCCGAGTTTATTGAAGCGTGACTTCCCCACTAAAATGGTGATGTTAACAGCGGTCTATGCCTTAACTATGGGGGTCGCTTCTGCGTTAGGTTCCAGTTTAATTGTGCCGATCGCTAAGTTTGCTGAAGGCATGAGCTTCATGTCGGATTGGTCTTTCGCGCTAGTCAGCATGCTTATTTTCCCTCTGTTAGCGATCGTTTTTTGGTTGCCTCAGATGCGCAACCATACAGCGCCAGCGAAAGATACTGCGTCCTTGCCCCATGGCGGTAAAGTGTGGCACTCCGCTTTAGCTTGGCAGGTGACGTTGTTTTTTGGTTTAAACTCTTTTGTTTACTATATCGTTGCCGGCTGGTTGCCAAGTATCCTGCAGGACGCAGGGTTTTCTGAGGCGCACGCTGGTGTGATACACGGTTTACTGCAGCTCTCTACGGCAGCACCTGGTCTACTGTTAATACCTTTTGCCAGCAAGATTAAAGATCAGCGCTTTTTAGCCTTTATGGCATCGACCCTGTCATTGTTGGGGGTTCTTGGTTTGTTGTTTATGCCTGCACAGGCGACGATTTGGACAGTTATGTTTGGCTTTGGTACTGGTGAGGGGATTATCTTGGCGCTTTCTTTCATCGGTCTGAGAACACATAGCTTGCATCAGGCGGCGGCATTATCGGGCATGTCTCAGAGTTTAGGTTACTTACTGGCGGCGACTGGACCAATCCTAGCGGGTTCATTGCATCATGCGACAGACAGCTGGACGCTCTCTCTGTGGGTGTGCGCGTTGAGCTGTGCCTTATGTGCGATGTTTGGATTGCTGGCGGGGCGTAACAAGCAGATCAGTTGATCAAAGAGCTACCCGCCAGCCGTTAAGGTTGGCGGGAATAAGCAGCGCTTAGGCGCTGAAGTTTTCGTTGACGAACTGCCAATTGACGAGCTGCCAGAAGTGGGCGAGATAGTCAGGCCTGACGTTACGATAATCGATGTAATAGGCATGCTCCCAGACATCAACGGTTAGCAATGGCGTAACGCCTGGATCTGTGAGCGGTGTTGCGGCATTGCTGGTATTAACGATAGCTACGGAACCATCAGCATTTTTCACCAGCCAGGTCCAGCCACTACCGAAGTTATTGACTGCTGCATCGCTGAATTTAGCCTTGAAGGCTTCGAATGAGCCGAAGGCGTCGTCAATGGCCTTGGCAATAGGGCCGTTAGCGTCGCCACCACCGTCCGGTGAGAGGCTGTGCCAATAAAAGGTGTGGTTCCAAATCTGTGCAGCATTATTGAAGATAGGGCCGTTTGAGCTTTGAATAATTTCTTCTAGGCTGTTGTTGGCTAGCTCGGTATTCTCGACCAAGCCGTTCAGTTTTACCACGTAGGTGTTGTGGTGCTTTCCATAGTGGTAATCAATTGTTTCTTGGGAAATGTGTGGTTCTAATGCGTCCCTCGCATAGGGTAGTTCTGGTAGGTAAAAAGCCATAACTGTTCTCCATTAAAAAGGCATTGGTAAGTTAGTTTTCGAGTTAAACTTCACTCTCTATTATCGTTGCTGATCAATTGTGTTCATGCCTTCGCTAGAGTATATCCCAGGCTTTGATTATTACTAGTATTGCGAGAAGATATAGACAGTTGCCTAGTTATCAGCCTATGATGAAAATCTTGTAATGAAAGTTAATATAATGAGAAGGGTACAAATAGAAGATGAAAAAGCTAATAGCAGTATTTTTTACGTTAAGCTGTCTCAGTACTGCGGCATACGCCGTCGACTACAAAAAACTTACGGAATCCGTTGATAAAGATAAGGCAGTTGAGTCTGTTGATACCGATAAGGCCACTGAATCTGTCGATGCAGAGAAGTTGAAAGAGGCTGTCAGTGCCGATGGCATTGATCATAAAAAAGCTTTGGAGTCTGTCGATAAGGAGAAAGCAAAAGAGTCTTTAAATATGGATAAGGCTAAAGAATCTGTCGATATGGAAAAGGCTAAAGCGGCGTTCCAATAAGCTTGGCTATTTAAAGCTAACAGTAAACTTGCTCGGAAGCCTCTCTAGGAAACGGTAACTGTTTCGAATAATTAGGGGGTTTTTTAATTGATTTTTAGTCTGTTTTTTAGCGGGGGAATCCCCCGCTCCGATCACTCAAAAAACGCTCCTAGCGTCTATTTTTTTATCAATCCGACGATGAAGAGCAGGATGACAGCGCCGACGACGGCGGTGATAATCGTGCTGATAATGCCGCCTGAGGTGTATATGCCGAGCAGGCTAAAGGTGAAGCCACCGATAAATGCCCCAACAATACCGACAATAATATTACCGACTAAACCGAAACTACCCCCTTTCATAATGTTGCCGGCTAACCAGCCAGCGACAGCGCCAATCAGTAAAAAAATAATTAAACCCGTTGCAGTCATGCTTTAATCCCCTTGGTCAATGTTGTGAGTTAAATAGTGGTCGTGTAATAAAGCGGTCATTTTATTACGGTGAATAGTCGCCTCACTTTACAGTTTGACTACTTTATTACTGAGTACGATGCCTTTTTGCAGCGTATCACCTTCACCTTGCCAGTATTGTTCACCTTCTTAAAGGCTAGGAAAGAATAGGAATATTTGCCAATCACAAGGTTTTGCGACAGAGGCGTGGGGGCTGCTTGCGTGTAGCGTATTAGTGAGTTTTTGTCTAAATGAAAAGATTTTGATCGAGGCCAAATTAAACTTTGAGTGGTAGTACGTCGACGTTGTGGCCCCAGAGTTGAGAAAATTGCTTGTAGGCGAAGTTAGTGTCGCTACTACTCCAAAAAACATCGCGACCTAACTGTTTAGAGTGGTTGAGCAGTTGTAATGCCTCGAGTCGGCGACCGACTTCTTTGCTGATAGCTGTTGCGGTATTAATAATACTAACGTCTGGCCCTGCCACTCTACGTATAATGGGCTCGAGGAAGGCGTAGTGAGTACAACCTAATACGATACTATCAATGCCCTTGGCAATGAGGGGTGAGAGGTATTTACGCACGAGCTGCTCGGTGTTCGAGTTGTGTAGCTGCAAGGACTCTACTTGTTCAACCAGGCCAGGACAGGGCTGTGTCGCAATAGTGGTTTTTGCGCTTAGTTGTGCTGAAAGTCGTTGAAAGGAGGTGCTGTTGAGGGTGCAGGTGGTGGCGATGACGCCAATAATACCGCTATTTGAGTCGGTTGCAGCGGGTTTAATGCCGGGCTCTACACCGATAATGGGTATACTGCACTGGGCGCGTAAATCATCGATAGCCGATACCGTGGCGGTATTGCAGGCGACGACGATAGCTTTGACTTTATGTTGTTCTAATAG
Organism: Sinobacterium caligoides; assembly: GCF_003752585.1. Classification (NCBI taxonomy): domain Bacteria; kingdom Pseudomonadati; phylum Pseudomonadota; class Gammaproteobacteria; order Cellvibrionales; family Spongiibacteraceae; genus Sinobacterium; species Sinobacterium caligoides. The sequence continues at coordinate 366,986 of NZ_RKHR01000004.1, read as the reverse complement.
GAACTGCGCCAATTTACTAGAACGTTGTTGGATAAAGCCAGTGGGTTTATCGCCATAGGGCGCGTAGGCTGAGTCAGCGAGGTAGATGAGATTCTCGTGAGGTAGTGCTTGGCGAATCTGCTGTGCGATGGAGAGCCCTCCAATGCCAGAGTCGAAGATGCCAATAGGGTTGTTTGTCATGTCGCTCACGGTGCACTCGGTTTATCAAAAAAGGCATAACAATATTAGGCAGCATCATAGAGCAGTCTAATATGCTCGACAAGTGAGAGGGTCAATAGATGGGAGAACAGTTGTGCCTCTACATTAGATGTCAATGAATCTAATTTTCCCCTATCTCGTTTGCAGAGGTGAAATAGTTACATGATCGGCATCGATACGTGGGGGAAATCGCGGTGTGTTGGGCGTTGTCGTTGTTTTGTTGTCACCATTAAAACGCTATTGCGGCGATTGACCAAGCACTCGAGTATTGCAAAGGGGGCAGCCATAGGGGGGGATAGTGTCATACTGCCCTCAAAGGCGATATTATGAAAAGTAAGATAGCCACGTTGGTAGAGCTATACAATGGCTTTCATTCTAACTAATAGCTAAAGTGGGGGAGTTAAGGATAAATGCTATTGCCACTTAATTGGCGCGATGTAGTACAGTAGCAGTCTTTAGTCAATCTGGCTGACAATAATTAGTTTATAGCTGAGCGTGACTTAGTTGAGGGGGGGGGCATTATTAACGTTAAGAGGTTCATCGCTGTGGTATATAGCGCGAGTGAGCTTGTCATCGTATTGCCTTGCTATGAATCATTATGAAACCTCTTAAAGCATTACAGAGAATACAGCAGGTGGATTTGCGGATGCTGCTGTGGTTTGAACGCTCGCGAATATATCCGGTTTTTATGTCGTTGGTGCGAATGGTTTCGCGAAGTGGCGATGGCTATATGCAAATGCTATTTCCGTTGCTGGCTGCTGCTTTCTCTTCCGCTGTAGGAGGGCACTTTTTCGCTATTTATATTTCAGCTTTCGCGATCGAGCGGCTGCTTTATCTATTGCTTAAGAACACCCTGCGTCGTCAGCGGCCATCAGCAGTGGTGCCGCACATTGAGGCGTTGGTAAAGGCGTTTGATAAGTTTAGCCTGCCTTCCGGCCATACCATGGCAGCTTTCCTTTTGGCGGCTTTTGCGGTGATTGTTTTTGGTAAGGCAGCGGCCATTGTTTATGTTTGGGCGGTGTTGGTGGGGGTTTCTCGGGTTATCTTGGGTGTGCATTATCCCAGTGATATTATTCTTGGCGCGATACTGGGAAGCGCTATAGGTTATATAGCTGCAGCTTACCTATAGCGCGGCTTATGCCTTGTTAACTGTTTATCGTGTTTAGCTATATGATTCTGGCGCATAATTTATCGTGTCATTAGTGGAAGTCTCTCGCAAATATAGGTGAATGAATGAAGGTGCTATTGCTTGCCATCTCATTGTGTTGGTTTGTTCCACAGGCTTGGGCTGAAAGGATGTTGACGACAATCAGCTTGCATCAAGCTGAGGCAGAGCAGATAGCGCGTGTTTTGCGTAGTACATTGGCACCCGGAAGCTCGATTAGCACGTACCAAAACACGTTGGTTATTAGAGCGACGGCAGCAGAGTTGAGGCAAATCCACGCTTTAGTCGCGGAACTTGATAGCAAGGGAAGGCAGCTATGGATCTCGGTGAGAGTGGGTGAACAAGAGGGCGGGGGAAGTTATTTTGGCCAGCCTCATCATCAGCCGATTACAAGAGTGAACAGGGGGATACATACAGAGATAGAAACCAGGGTAACAGTACAGGAGCGTCATTTTACGGGCAGTGCTGAAACTGGGCAGGGAGTGCGTGCGACGGAGGGGCTCCCTGCTTATATTGCTACAGGACAGAGCCTCACTACCCCTGTTACCAGCCGATGGCGAGAGCCTGTGGTGGCGCAGCAAGGCTTTTATGTCACAGCGAGGCTTGATGGGAGTACTGTCTTACTTACGATTAGGCAGGAGAATGCTAGCTTGCAGGGTGGGGGGGTGGATAAGCAGCAGCTGCGTAGTCATGTCAGTGGTGGTTTGGGGCAGTGGATCGCTGTCGGGGCTATCTCAGAGCAGGCTAGTGGAGTGGCGATCGACGCTGACGGACGACAACTGACTAACACTAAGACGGTTTCGTCAGTGTATATTCGGGTATTATTGCAATAGCGTAGAGATTCTTTTTATGGGGCTACAGGCGTTGAATAATGTCGCTATTGTTGTGTTTCGCAGCCGCGTAAAAAGCGGAGGGATCTAGATCAAAAAACGTACAAAATTACCGCTATCATAGCGATCTGGCGCAGTTTCACGTCACTTGAGTCTTGCCGCGGGCTTGTTGTTTGTAGTATTTTCGCGCTTACGCGCGTAAATGAAAATACTGGTCAGCTAACTGCTACAAAAGTGCTTGCTGTAATAGGGTGGAACGATGCAAGAACTGCAAAATATGATGATTTTTGCCACCGTGGTAGATACAGGGAGTTTCTCTGTGGCTGCAACGCAACTAGGTATTGCCAAGTCGTCTGTGAGCAAACGTATTACTACCCTCGAAAAGGAATTAGGGGTCAGGTTAATCCAACGCTCGACCCGTAAACTTAGCGTGACCGAGGAGGGCGAGGGGCTTTACCTGCATTGTCGGCAAATTCGCGAAGAACTTGAGCAAGCTAAACAAGAGATTAGTCAATCAAGAGAGACGCCTTCCGGTACGCTACGAGTCAGTGTTCCACAGCTCCTTGGCAGTACATTGATTGCCCCCATGATTGCCGGGTTTCAACAGCAGTACCCTGAAGTCAACGTTGAGTTAGAGTTAGATTATGCGGTGCACCAGCTGGATTTGATTGGTAAGGGCTATGATTTGTCTTTGCAGGTTGGTGAGTTGGCGGATTCGTGCCTGGTTGCGGTGAGATTATTTAATGTGCAATCAACGTTGTGTGCCTCGCCAGACTACCTGGATCAAGCGGGACGTCCTGAGTTGCCTGGTGACATCGAGTCGCACCGTTATTTGCGTTGGGTGACGCCAAATCGTCCGGCTTATCTGGCGCTGGATTTACGGCGGGGGCGTCGACAGTATGGTTACAATGTTAAGCCGAGCTATTCGACCCTGACAATGAGCAAAGGTAATCGTCAGTACGGCTATAACGTGAATAGTTGTTTTGCGAGTAACGATGCACAGGCGGTGCGTGAGGTCGCTCTTCGTGGTGGTGGCATTGCTTTGTTGCCTAATTATGCCATTAAAGAAGAGTTGCAGAGTGGGCGTTTAGAGGCGTTGTTCAGTGACTATGAAGTCGAGACGTTCCCGGTATCACTCGTTTATCCACAGCGTAAACATATGACGCCGAAGGTAAGAGTTTTTTCTGACTATCTGAAGCATCACTTGATGGAGCGTTAATCGTTAGCGGAGCTATATTGTGAGCTCGGTACAACAGCGAAATAGAGCTGTTGTACCGGCTCCTATCGCTATTAAACGATGGCTACTAGCTCAACTTCAAAGACTAGAGCAGCGAAAGGCTTGATAGCGCCACCGGCGCCACGCTCACCGTAGGCGAGGTCGTGAGGGATCGCTAGCTTCCACTTAGAGCCAACAGGCATTAGTTGCAGCGCTTCAACCCAACCCTTGATGACACCGGTAACGGGGAACTCAGCTGGCTCGCCGCGCTCAACAGAACTGTCGAAAACGGTGCCATCGGTCAGTGTGCCGTGATAGTGGACACGTACGGTGTTATCAGCGCTAGGAATAGTGCCGTCACCAGCAGTGATCACTTCGTACTGTAGGCCTGATTCGAGTACGGTTACTTCTTCGCGCTTGGCGTTTTCAGCGAGAAAAGCTTCGCCATCCGCTGCAGCAGCTTTAGCACTCTCAGCGAGTACCTCTTCGGCGCGTGCATGAAGAGTTTGCAGTGCGTTATTGATTACATCAACTTCGATTGCTGGCTTCTCACCACCTAGAGAGGTTGCAATACCCTTGGCGATGGCTGCAACATCAATACCCTGCAAGCCACTGCCGGCAAGTTGCTGCCCCATTTGTAGGCCGATGCCATAGCTGGCTTGTTGTTCGATCGTTTCTAGCTGTACTTCAGACATAGTTTCTCTCTAATGAGTAGTGGATTAGACGCGGGGAGGATATCAGTTATGAGCAACTAGAGTAAGCCATTTAGGGGGCTGCAGAGGTTTATAAAAGGTAATAATATATCGTTAATTACGACGAGCTATCTGCGCCGCGCTGCTATGGCTTTACGGTCGTATATTAAATACGGCTAACTATCTGATTGACGTAGTGGTTGACGTACTAGTTGAGAATTAAGCAAGGAGAAGAATCGGGCGATAGAGGCTTAGTTGGTCGTTGCGTAAGATAAGATTCTGCTGTGATGTAAAAGCTGGCGGGCATGTTAGAATTATCGGTCAACGAGTGATAATGATAGTCAGTGAAGTCTTTGATCATCAGCAGCTAGCAATAAACACTTATCAATATACCCATTATATTAAGGCTATCTATGAAATCAGAGCGCGAGAAAGTTGTCTGGCGTGTGACATTAATCGGTACGGTGATTGATGCTATTTTATCGGCGCTTAAGTTAATTGTTGGTTTTTCTGTACAGTCGACGGCATTGATCGCCGACGGTATTCACTCACTGAGTGATTTGGTGAGCGATGGTTTGATTCTATTGATGGCAAAAATTGCCCATCAGGCGCCGGATCGAGAGCACCCCTATGGTCATGCGCGCTTCGAGACCCTAGGAACCGTTATTTTAGGGATGGTGCTATTTTCAGTCGGTATTGGCATGGGGGTTGAGTACCTGCAGCTACTATTGAGTGACGAAGTTGCCTCTAACCCAGGTTGGCTGGCTCTGCTCGTCGTTGTCGTGTCGATGCTAGGGAAGGAGTGGCTGTTTCATTACACCATGCGTCACGCCAAACAACAGCAGTCGAAAATGCTAGAGGCTAATGCTTGGCATTCACGCTCTGATTCACTGTCTTCGCTGGTGGTACTCGTGGGTTTGGGGGCCTCCATGTTGGGCTACCCAAAGCTGGAGATTGTGGCAGCTTTGGTCGTTGCCGTGCTGATTATAAAAATGGGCTTCTCGCTGACTTGGGGTGCTACGCAAGAGTTGGTAGATCATGGTGTTGACGAGGAAACAGTGAAAAGAATTAGTGAGATTATTGAGGGTACTCCTGGCGTTAAGAGTCTGCACTTATTGCGTTCTCGATTAATGGCAAACGAGATATTTCTCGATGCACACATTCAAGTTGATTGGAATATTAGTGTTTCCGAAGGGCATCAGATTAATGAGTGGGTGATGGCGGCGGTAAAGGAGCATGTTGCTAATGTCGGTGATATTACCCTACATATCGATCCGGAAGATGACAGTGATAAGTCCTTCGTGCTGCTGCCGCTGAGGGAGGATATTGAGGGCTATTTATCAGACTACGACCTATTGGATGGAGCGCTGAAGCTTAATATCCATTACTTCTCTAACGGTGTTCACCTGGAGCTGTTGTTTGCCGCCGAGCAAGATATGACATTGTTGCGAGAGCAGGTCGCGACGGTGAAACAATACCACCCAGAAATTAAGGCGATATCACTACAGCGTTTAATGAATTGATGTTGCCTTTTATAGTGTTTTTCATCGTGCTGAGAGGAGGTTGGGGCGAGGTTTAGATTCACCGCCCCGTTTATTCGCCGGAAGTACTAACTTTCTTTGACTGTCTCTCCGGCTTTTATTGAAGTCTTTTTCACCTTCGTCGTTTTTGTTGTTACTGTTGTCACTTTTGGTGCTTTGGCTACCTGCTCGGCCAAGGCTTTTTTCGCCGCGAGAACACCGTCTTTGATTCTATTCTCGATCGAAAAAACGGTGAAATCGCCGGAGGGGTCAAGAAGTTTTTCTATCATTGTTGGGTCAGAATTATGGCCCTCAAGTTTGACTTCAATGAAGTTGATCTCCCTGTAAGCGTTGAGCTTTTTAAACCCATCCATTGAGAAAAGTTCGTTATCATTAGGGTATTTTTCTTTGACCATTTCGGCAAACTTTCGGTATTCGAGTGTCTTTCTATGAATGTCCTCCCAGATATAGTCTTTCTCTTCGAAACGAAGCTCGCCAGTGGTTGTATAAAGCTCAAAGAAGTTGCGTGGTACCTCCTGACCGCTTGGGTAAAGCGACATGTTAAAGAGCTCCAACTCTAGATTGGGGGTATCGAGTTCAGCGGCCATTAGGTGTAGAGAGCGGATGGCTGTTCTTGTTGAATTATTCTGGAAGAGACCGCCATCCCAGTACTCTTTACCATCGCACTCCACCATGGGGAAGCCTGGAGGGAAGGCACCGCTGGCTAGTATATTATCTATGCTGATTTCATCGCTGGAAACATTCCAGGCACTATTCACATCATCATCTTTAATATCGAAGTTAGAGAAGAGAGTAATTTTCCCGTTCTTTATTTCCGTAGCCAGCACTGTTAGCCGCACTCTGTCGACCTTATCTTTGTTGTTTAAATAAGCCAAGTTATCGCGGGTGATGTACTTTTCAAGGGTGTTGCGTAGTCGTGTGGTGTCACAGAGTGCCGTACAGAAAAAGGGGGAAAATGGCAGAAAGGTTTTCCAGTCGAGGGTATACATGCCAGGGTTGTAAGGACGAGAGATGCATTGGTTGAGCCAGTTGAGGCCGTGATATAGCGGCTCTAAAGCCTTGGTTATCTCGCCTATGGGTTGGTATTCTCGTAACCATTGCGGCGGCCTAAATAGGTCGACGTCGACGGTAACATCTTGCCAAAAAGACTCAAGCTTTTCTATTACCGAACCCCACTGCTCTACATTGTCTTTATCTTCAGACGGAGGGAGGTAGCTGGCATAAATAGCGGCGTTGATAGCACCTATAGAAATGCCTGTAACCACGTTCGCCTGGTAACCCTTTTCTGCAAGCCCCTTCATCGCGCCGAGTTCGTAAGCGCCCAGTGCTCCACCACCCTGTAGGCAATAGGCTGTTAACTTATTTGGCTGTCTATTTTCTATTTTTGTCATCGTCTGCAATCCTTTCCATGTGTTGCTGAGTTTTCTAAAAAGCAGCTGGATTATACGATGAAGGTTGTATTGAATGATCGGTTAGAAGTATATTAAAAGGCGATAGTGTGGGTGGTTTATAGTGCAATAATTATGGTGAAATGTTGGGCGTTGTAATCAGTTTCGCACTGTTCTTTGGAGATCGATTAATTTTTATAGCTACCGTTGGGGGTGGAGGTTGTTTTAAACGTGGCGCTCTAAAAATAGGCACCGGTGCCTTGAAGTTGTGGGGCAGCCGGCACTATTGCATCGGTTAAGTAATCATTAAGCCCGTTACCGAGCGGTCTTAATCCAGCTCAGCAAAGTCTATTAAGGTTTTCCCTGACATGCGGTAACCGACCCATTCGTCCTGCGATTCCGCCCCAATTGACTCATAAAAATCACGTGACGGTTTATTCCAATCAAGGCAGCTCCATTCAAATCGTCCACAGCCTTTCTGTAAGGCGATTTTTGCCATTCTTTTCAGTAAAAGCTTTCCTGCACCGTTACCTCGATGTTCAGGCGACACATAAAGGTCTTCTAAGTAGAGGCCTGGTTTTGCCAGCCAGGTCGAATAATTATAGAAATAAATAGCCATGCCTACGGGGTGTCCCGCTTGCTCGCAAATCAGTGCGTTAACATGGCTGTCGTCCGAGAAGATGCTACTTTCAATTGTTTTCTCTGTTGCCAACACCTCATGCTCGGCTTTTTCGTAAATAGCCAGCTCTGTAACGAAATGTAAGATCAGTGCCGCATCTTGTATTGCGGCTTGACGAATAGTTAGCTGTTCCATGTAGTACTCCGTTAAAAATAATAGCCCCTATCATGGCTTTTTTTATGCATGATAGTGGCGAGTGTATTCATATTTTCTCTGTTGCTTAAACAAAAAAGCGAGCACTGGTTTATTAGTGCTCGCTTAAATATGACTTTGAAAAAAAGGCTAGCAGCCTTAATTCAAAGTGTTTTGGCCGCCTTAGTGATTAGTCCTCATAGCTTTCAATGCTAGGGCAAGAACAGATCAGGTTGCGGTCACCGTAGACGTTATCGACACGATTGACCGGTGGCCAATACTTGTTGTCGCGAATGGCGGCAATTGGGTAGGCTGCCTGTTCACGGCTATAGCTGTGCTGCCACTCACCCTCGACAATATCTTTTAAGCTGTGTGGTGCGTTAACCAACGGGTTGTCCTCTAGGGACCAGGTACCGTTTTCAACCAGTTCGATTTCGCGTTTAATCTGTGCCATCGCGTCGCAGAAGAGGTCGATCTCGCGTTTTGACTCGGACTCGGTTGGCTCAATCATCAGCGTACCGGGTACCGGGAACGACATGGTGGGTGAGTGGAAGCCGAAGTCCATGAGGCGCTTGGCGATATCTTCTTCGCTGATGCCGCTACTTTCCTTCAGTGGTCGTAGGTCGATGATGCACTCGTGGGCGACACGATCATTACGGCCTGTATAAAGTACCGGGTAGTCCTCTTTCAAGCGGCCCGCCATGTAGTTGGCGTTGAGAATGGCAACTTGTGTGGCGCGACGCAGTCCCTCAGCACCGAGCAACGCGATGTAGGCGTAGCTGATCGGCAGTACGGAGGCGCTACCGAAGGCGGCAGAGGAAACAACATCGTTGTTTTCATCGAGGCCGTTAATCGGGCTGAGCGGATTGGTCGGAAGGAAAGGCTGTAAGTGCTTGCCTACCGCAATAGGACCGACACCGGGGCCACCGCCCCCGTGGGGAATTGCGAAGGTCTTGTGCAGGTTCAAGTGCGATACATCGGCCCCGAACTTACCCGGTGCGGCGATGCCGACCATGGCGTTCATGTTAGCACCGTCGAGATAGACCTGGCCGCCGTGATCGTGGACAGTGGCGCAGATCTCGCGAATGCTCTCCTCGAAGACACCGTGAGTCGAGGGGTAGGTGATCATGATCGCAGCAAGGTTGTCAGCGTGCAGTTCCGCCTTAGCATTGAGATCGGCGAGATCAACGTTACCGAGGCTGTCGCAGTCGACAATCACTGATTTGAGGCTCGCTAATGAGGCCGATGCAGGGTTGGTGCCGTGGGCTGAGCGAGGAATCAGGACGATGTTGCGATGACCTTCACCGTTGCTTTCGTGGAAGCGTTTGATCGCGAGGAGGCCCGCGTACTCACCTTGAGAACCTGCGTTAGGCTGCAAGGAGACGGCGTCGTAACCGGTACAAGCGACAAGCATCTGTTCGAGGTTGTTGGTCATCTCTAGATAACCCTGCGCCTGCTCCTTCGGCACAAATGGGTGTAGCCTGTTGAAGCCTGGCTGGGCGATCGGGATCATCTCCGCTGTTGCGTTCAGCTTCATGGTACAAGAGCCGAGTGCAATCATGGAGCGATTCAGTGCCACGTCTTTGTTCTCGAGGCGCTTTAGGTAGCGCAGCATCTCGGTCTCTGAGTGGTAGCTGTTAAACACTGCGTGGCTCAGTACGTCGTCGTCACGCAGTAAGCTCTCAGGAATACGGCACAGCGCGTTGTCGTCGAGGCTGGCGGCATTGAAATCCACGATGGCATCGGCGAAGACAGCAAATAGGTCATCGACGTCTTCCAAGGTAGTGGTTTCATCGAAGCTGATAGTAACGGTGTTTTCGTCAAGCTTGCGCAGGTTGATTTCTGCTTCGAGTGCTCTAGCCATGACGTTGTCGGTATCGTCACCGGTGTTGATGGCGACGGTATCGAAGAAGGCTGCATTCGTTTGTTTGAAGCCGAGTTTGTCGAGACCGGCCTCGAGTAAACAGCTCAGACGGTGAATGCGGCTGGCGATGGTCTTTAGGCGATCAGGGCCGTGATAGATGGCATAGCTGACGGCCATGATGGCCAGTAGGGCCTGGGCGGTACAGATGTTACTGGTGGCCTTTTCCCGGCGGATGTGTTGTTCGCGGGTTTGCATGGCCATGCGGAGGGCGGGTTCGCCATGGCTATCAACGGAGACACCGATGATGCGACCGGGGATTGAGCGCTTGAACTTTTCACGGCTGGCGAAAAAGGCGGCATGGGGGCCACCGAAACCGATAGGGACACCGAATCGCTGGGTGCTACCGACGACGACATCGGCGCCCAACTCTCCGGGTGACTTCAACAACATCAGGCTCATGATGTCAGCGGCAACGACAACCAATGAGTTGGCTGCGTGAGCACGCTCGATCTGTGCGCCAAGGTCTTTCACCTCGCCATTGCTGCCAGGGTATTGCAGTAGCTGGCCAAAGTAGTCGGCTTCTTGGCCGTCTACGTTGTCGCCCACGATCACTTCAAAGCCAAGGTGCTCGGCGCGAGTCTTAACGACGGCGATGGTCTGAGGGTGACAGTTCTGATCGATAAAGAAGACGTTGGATTTGTTCTTCTTTACCATGCGCTTGCACAGAGCCATCGCTTCGGCTGCGGCAGTACCTTCGTCTAAGAGTGAAGCATTGGCGAGCTCCATTCCCGTCAGATCGAGGATCATCTGCTGGAAGTTAAGTAGAGCTTCAAGGCGGCCCTGGGCAATCTCGGGTTGATAGGGGGTGTAGGCGGTGTACCAGCCTGGATTTTCTAACACGTTGCGCAGAATAACATTGGGTGTCAGAGTGCCGTGGTAGCCGAGGCCAATCCAGGTCTTAAAGAGCACATTATTATCGGCGAGCTCGGCGAGCTCTTCGATGACCTCGTGTTCTGGGCGTGGTGCGTCCAAGTCCATGGGGTCCTGCTTGAGGATGTTGGCAGGCACGGTCTGGGTAATTAAGTCATCCAGCGACGAGGCGCCAACAGCGGCTAGCATCGCGTTAATCTGCCCATCGTCAGGCCCGATATGGCGGCTGATGAAGTCGTCTCTCTTCTCTAGGTTATAGAGTGAGTCTTGCTTGAGGTTGTTAGGTGCTTTTTGAGCCATTGAACTACCACCCGAAGATTGGATATGCGTTAATCGTAAAAAAGGCGGCTATTAAATCATATTCGGGCACAGAATGTAGGCTCTCAGGCAGGTGAATATTGATTATTAATTGCCCGAATATCCCAACCTTGATTGTTGACCAACTGGTCAATTGATAGGCTTTATAAAATAGTGTTTATTAAATGATAAGTTGATTTATGTCGACGAGGCAAGTAAAGATGAATGAAAGGCAGCTAGGTCCGTGGCGCCGTCAGAGTCGTGAATTGCGCTATGATAATCGGTGGTTGAGCCTGTATCATGACGAAGTGTTGACGCCGGGGGGGAGTAAGGGGATCTATGGTGTTGTGCACTTCAAGAGTATCGCTATTGGCATCATCCCGCTCGACGGGTGCGGCAATACCTGGTTGGTCAGTCAGTATCGCTACACCTTGGAGCAGCGCCACTTTGAGATTCCGATGGGTGGCTGTCCCCTGCATGATGAGCCGCTTGAGGGCGCGCGACGTGAGCTGCAAGAGGAGTGTGGGATTACGGCCGACTGTTGGACGGAGTTGATGACGTTACATACGACGAACTCGGTCAGTGATGAGAGCGGTCGAGTGTTCTTGGCTGAAGGATTGAGCTTTGGCGAGTCTTCATTGGAGGACAGTGAGGCAGACCTTTGCGTACATAAGATGCCTTTCAAAGAGGTCTATGAGTGGGTGTTGGCGGGGAAAATTACCGATGCTATCAGCGTCGCGGGCGTATTGAGAACCGCTGTATTACGCCCTGAGCTAGTGGATTAATAGTGCCTTTATAGGTTAAAAAAAGCCGCTGAGGAGAATTCTCCTCAGCGGCTTTTTGGCGGATCATGAGGCGTTTTACTTAGAAAGCAAACTCATCGGCAGCTAGCTCCATCACGGTATCTGCCCCGGCACCGGCACCAACGGCATGCACTTGGGCGCGTGGCAGAATTCGTTTGAAGTAGAAACGTGCGGTGGCTAACTTAGCCTTGTAGAAGGCATCATCACTACCCTCGGTGATCTTCTGTTGGGCCACTTCTGCCATCTGTGCCCACAGGTAGGCGAAGGTCACATAGCCAGAGAACATCGCGTAGTCGACGGAGGCGGAGCCTACCTCATCGGCATTTTCCATCGCCTTGCCGCCGACATCCATGGTGATTTCGCCCCACTGCTTGTTGAGGGAGGCAAGTGACTCGGTAAACTCCACCATGTTCTCGGTGTCGACATGGCTGGCACAGTATTTGTGGATCTTTTTGGTAAAGACGCGTAATAGCTCGCCGCCGGAGCCCATGACTTTGCGCCCGATTAAGTCGAGCGCCTGAATGCCAGTAGTGCCCTCGTAAACTGTCGAGATGCGGGTGTCGCGGACAATCTGTTCCATGCCGTGCTCATGAATATAGCCGTGACCGCCAAATACCTGCATGCCGAGGTTGGTCACCTCAACACCGGTCTCTGTACAGAAGGCTTTGGCGACGGGGGTGAGTAGTCCGAGAAGATCTTCGGCCTCTTTGACTCGGCCCTCATCTTTGCCGAACTTAGTTTGGTCGACCAGTTGCGCTAGCCAGTAGCAGAGCGCGCGGCTACCTTCGGTAAAGGCCTTCTGTGTCATCAGCATGCGGCGTACATCGGGGTGTACGATAATCGGGTCTGCGGGGCCGTCAGGGTTTTTCGTTCCGGTGAGCGAGCGCATTTGCAGGCGCTCGTTAGCGTAGCTGAGCGCACCTTGAAAGGCGCTTTGTGCCCCGGCTAGTCCCTGTACTGCCGTGCCGATACGCGCGGTATTCATCAGTTTAAACATGATGTCTAGGCCGCGGTTTTCCTCGCCGAGCAGGTAAGCTTTAGCGCCATCGTAGTTCATCACACAGGTTGCGTTACCTTTGAGCCCCATTTTCTTTTCGATGTTACCGGCGGTGATGTTATTGTGTTCGCCGAGGCTACCGTCATCGTTGACGAGATATTTTGGGGCGATGAATAGCGAGATGCCTTTGTTGCCTTCAGGGGCGCCTTCGACACGGGCTAAAATGGCGTGAATGATGTTGTCGGTGATGTCCTGTTCGCCGCCGGAGATGAAGATCTTGGTGCCGGTCAGGGTGTAGCTGTCATCATCATTTTTGATCGCTTTGGTGCGTAGCATACCAACATCGGAGCCGCAGTGTGCCTCGGTCAGGCACATCGCGCCGGCCCATTCGCCGGTGAGTAGCTTGGGTAGGAAGCGCTGCTTTTGAGCTTCGCTGCCACCGTTGACGAGGCAGGCGATGGGGGCGCCGGCAAGACCGGAATACATGCTCCAGGCCCAGCTGGCGCTGCCGACCATCTCGGTGAGGGTTAGGCCGACGGAGCCGGGCAGACCAAGGCCCCCATCGCTCTCGGGTACGCTGAGCCCCTGCCAGCCGTTAGCAACATACTGCTGGAAGGCTTCTTTGTAGCCTGGCGGCGTGGTGACGTTGCCGTCCTCAAAGTGACAGCCAACCTCGTCACCGATCTGATTGAGAGGCGCGACCACCTGCTCGGCGAACTTTGCGCCGCTGTCTAGAATGGCGTCCATTAGCTCGACGTTCATGTCACCGGCACCCTCGAGGCTGGCGAAGTGTTCTTCGCTATTGAGCAGCTCTTTTAGGACGAAGTCGATATCTCGGATGGGGGCACGATATTCAGGCATGTGACGCTCCTCGTTAAACGAATAATGATTAGATTGTTATTTTTTCTATGCCTTCGATTATACTGCTGGGGATTGGCGAAACGGATAGCAAAACCGATCGTTCGCGCTGTCAAAAACACTCAAACTGTCAGCCCGGCGACTATCGCCTCACTCATAGTGGTGAGTAAATTTGAGCCACCTGTTATCGCTGCCTATTTACTGCTCGGAGAATATCATGCAGAGCTTTGCTTCTATCTATCAACAGGCTGCCGACCATCACGGTGGTAAGGCTGCCTTAGATCAATGGATTGCCTCGATGGGTTACCCGGTGCGCACAACGGAGCAGCTGGCGGCGCTAGAGGATCGTTATATGCTGGCCGAGCTCTGTCGTCGGGTCTTTCGCACCGGCATTCGTCATGCGGTGGTCGATGCAAAGTGGCCAGCATTCGAGCAGGCATTTTTTAATTTTTCGCCAATGCGCTGCGCGATGATGAGCGACGAAGAGCTGGAGGGGCAGATGCAGAATGAGAAAATCATTCGCCATCTAGCGAAGATTGTTACGGTGCGTGAAAACGCCAATATGGTGGTGTGGCTGGCGAGAGAGCACGGAAGTTTCGCACGTTTTATTGCTGACTGGCCTGCAGAAGATATTATCAGCTTATGGGATTATTTGAAGAAGCACGGCAAACGTATGGGAGGCAACTCTGGCGCTCGCTTCCTGCGTATGGTCGGCAAAGATAGCTTCGTGTTGACTGATGATGTCGTTGTTGGGTTGCGTCGAGCGGGTGTGATTGATAAACATGCGAACTCAAAGCGTGATCGAGCCAAGGTGCAGGAGGCGTTTAATAGTTGGGCGCAGGAGAGTGGTCTGGGGTTGGCGCAGATGAGCCGTATATTGGCTTGCAGTATCGGCTGATATTTAGGTGCTAGTGAGTCCAGCCGATGTCACCTCTAGGTGTTACTGGCTATTCTGTTAGTCTGTGTTTAATCACAAGCCTCATTTCTTCTACTGCTGTGCTGAAGGGTGTTGAGTCGTTGAGATAACAATAATAATGAGGCCGCCGGCAGGCGGCTACGACGCTGGAGAATATGTCATGCTGAAGACTGAGCGGATCCCCTGGTGGGTTTTTTTTGCTTTTAGTGCCATCGAGACGCGTAAGGGCGCACTGATTTTGATTACTGTTTGTGTGTTGTTCACTGTGGGCTGTATTCCAGACCTGAATGTCTATTTGTCTAATAGCGTGGGTATACCAGAGGATTATCAGCTGGTGGACGACTGGAGTTGGTTGATGATGATGGTGCCAATGACGCTGTGGTATGTGGCGGCATTATGGTGGTCGGATAAGAATGGTGCGTGGCAGCAGTCTGCCGACGAGGCATCCCCAAGCGAGGCCTAGCGGCCGCTAATAGAGTGTTGGCTTGAGGCCTTTTCTTAAAGACAATAAAAAAGCCGGCTATTGCCGGCTTTTTTATTGGGTTGCGGGGAGTTACTCGCCGCTCTTTGGGCCGCTCTTCTTCGGCTTTCGACGCTTGAAGTCGTCGACGTTTTTACCTGGCTTACCGTTATTGCTGCCGTGCTGGTTCTTCTGCTTTTTTTGGACCGGGCGCAGGTTGATGCGTTGTTTGCAGATCCATGTCTTTTTCAAGGCATCATGCGTTGCTTTCGGCATACCTTCAGGAAGATCGATGGTGCTGAAGTCGTCGAAGATCTCAATGTGACCGATGAAATCACTCTCAAGCTCGGCTTCGTTGGCGATGGCGCCGACGATATTGCCAGGCTTGACGCCGTGCTCGTAGCCGACGTCAATGCGGTAGCGCTGCATGGTTACGTCAGGGTGCGCTTTGAGTGGTTTAGGCTCTGTGCCCGGTACCGTATTGCGAGGCTTACGTTTGCTATCGCGTTGGGGTCTATCGCTACGCTCTTGACTGCTGCGGTCGTCGCGTTCGCGACGCTCACGTCTTGGTTGATCGGTCATTAGCAGTGGTGTGTCGCCCTGAAGCAACTTGGCGAGGGCGGCGGCGATCAGCAGTGGATCGATATCGGTTTCGGCCTGGAATTCGCTTACTAAGTTCTCGAATAACTCGTTATTACCGGCTTCCAACGTGTCGTTGATGCGTTGCTTGAAGCGAGAGACTCGGCTGGCGTTGATGTCGACAGTGCTGGGCATTTGCATCTGTTCGATCGGTTGGCCGGTGGTGTTTTCAATGGTGCGTAATAGACGGCGCTCGCGTGGAGCGACGAAGAGGATCGCGTCACCGTTGCGACCGGCACGGCCGGTACGGCCGATACGGTGAACATAGGCTTCGCTATCGTAGGGGATGTCGAAGTTGATGACGTGGCTGATACGTTCGACATCAAGGCCGCGGGCGACGACGTCGGTGGCGACGAGAATATCGAGTTGGCCGCGTTTGAGCTTTTCGACGGTGCGTTCGCGCTGATTCTGTGGAATGTCACCGTTCATCGCCTCGGCAGCATAGCCGCGAGCCTGTAGCTTTTCGGCGAGTTCGACGGTGGCTGTTTTGGTGCGCACGAACATAATGACGCCATCGAAGTCTTCGGCTTCAAGAATGCGGGTCAATGAGTCGAGCTTTTGGTTCATGCCGCTGGCAATGGTATAGCGCTGGCGTATAGTCGAGGCGGTGGACGTCTTAGTCTTGATCTTGACTTCTTTGGGGTTGGTGAGGTGCTTCTTGGCGACCTTACGAATAACCTCAGGCATGGTTGCCGAGAACAGCGCGATCTGGCGCGTGCTAGGTGTGTGCTCAAGAATCCAGTCGACGTCATCGATGAAGCCCATGCGTAGCATCTCGTCGGCTTCGTCGAGAACGAGGCTCTTGAGGTTGCCAAGCTTTAGTGTGCCGCGGCGAATATGGTCCATCACTCGGCCAGGTGTACCGACGACGACGTGCACGCCGCGCTTGAGTTGGCGTAGCTGACCATCGTAGCTTTGCCCGCCGTAGATGGGCAGGACGTGGAAGCCTTTGATGTATTTTGCGTAGCTTTGGAAGGCCTCGGCGACCTGGATGGCGAGCTCGCGTGTCGGTGCCAGCACGAGCATTTGTGGATCTTTACCCGATATATCGAGGCTGCCCATCAACGGTAAGGCAAAGGCGGCTGTCTTACCGGTACCGGTTTGAGCCTGGCCGAGTAAGTCGTGGCCTTCGATTAGTAGTGGAATACTCTCCGCTTGAATCGGCGAGGGAGTTTCGTAGCCGATCTCTTCGATGGCTTTTAGTAGGGGGGCAGCGAGGCCGAGTTCTGAAAACGGTTTAATGTTTTCTTTCGTTGTTTCTGACATACAGGAAGTACCATACAGGCACGGCACAAAAAGTCGATTACGGTAGGTAAACGAGCGTGAAGGCGCCGAGTGAAAAAAGTAACCTATTCATTATATGCAGTCCTTGCTGGGTCTGCTGAAAAAATAGAGTCGCGACGTAGATTTACGGCCCAGTAAAAGATGGAGAGGGCGATGTCCGACCGTGCTATTTGTCAGGGGTAATGCTTTCACACTGCAGACTCGATAAACCGGCGCGAATGTTACACTTTTATAATGAAATAAGGAATCAGTATTGCTGCTTATATCGTGGAAAATGAAAGAAAATGACTATAGCCGAGGTGAGTTGATGGCTTCGAAGAGTTTTAGCGTGTTGTAAAGCGTGTTGTAAAGCGTGTTGTAAAGCGTGTGTAGAGCCGGCTGTCGTAGAGTGGCGAAGTGCGATAAAGAGCTTGCGCGGGGGCACGGGGCCCCTTGGCAATCGAGTCAATCCTTATTGGGCGCCTGCGTCACGCAAGATGCGCACATAATCGCCAGACTGGCTGTGTTCAAGAGCGATAGTTAACACGCTCTGATCATCGTTATTGGTGGCGTTGACGTCACGGTTTTGCGCCTTGAATAGTCCGAGAAAGATCTCGAAGTGTTCAGCACGCATGCCCTGGTAGGCCTTCCACAGCATGTGGAAATCGGTGTTGACGCCGGCGGGTGGAAGCTGGTCGAGGAATTCGCGAATACGGTCTTCGGTCCAGACTTCGTCTATTACTTTTTCTTTATCTTTCTTTAACATACTGCAGTCCTGTGGCGCTTTATTCTAGTCGTAATCTGTTGTTATCTTACCTATTGCGGCGACGGCTGTCGCCCCCGCAATAGGTGGCTGGTTTAGCTGTTGAGCTTTTTCATCAAGATTTTGTTGATGATACCGGGGTTTGCCTGCCCCTTGGAGGCCTTCATGATCTGGCCGACGAAGAAGCCGGTCATCTTCTTCTGTTTAGGCCCTTCGGCGGCGCGGAATGCGGCAACTTGGTCGGGATTGTTGGCGAGTACCTCGTCAACCATAGCCTCGATGGCGCCTTCGTCGGAGTTTTGTATCAGCCCCTTGGCTTCGATATAGCTCTTGGCGTCTGTTGCCTCGCCGCTCCACAACGCTTCGAAGACCTGTTTGGCAATCTTACCGGAGATGGTGCCGTCTTTGATTAGCTTGATCATGCCGCCCAATTGTTCGGCGCTGATGGGGCTGTCGCCGATGCTGCGGTCGGCCTTGTTAATTTGGGCGGCTAGCTCACCCATGATCCAGTTCGCGGCGAGCTTGGCATCATCGCAGTGGGCGACGACAGTTTCAAAGTAGACGGCCTGTTCACGGTCGCCACTGAGGATGTCGGCATCGTAGTTGGATAGCGCAAAGTCTCCGATGTAGCGCGCCTTGCGCTCATCGGGGAGTTCGGGCATGTCGTTGCGTAGAGCCTCGACGAAGCTATCGTCGAGCTCGACGGGTAGTAGGTCAGGGCAGGGGAAGTAGCGGTAATCGTTAGCCTCTTCCTTGCTACGCATTGGTTTGGCGATATGTTTGTCGCCGTCGTAGAGGCGGGTTTCCTGGGTGATCGTGCCACCGTCTTCGATCAGGTCGATCTGGCGGGCAACCTCTTGGTGGATGGCGCGTTCCATAAAGCGGAAAGAGTTGAGGTTCTTGGTCTCGGTGCGGGTGCCGTATTCGGCCTGCCCCTTTGGGCGGACGGAGACGTTGACGTCGAAGCGCAGTGAACCCTGTGACATGTCGCCATCCCCAATACCTATCGAGGTGACGATAGCGTGGATTTTGCGTGCAAAAGCTACGGCCTCTTCGGCGCTACTCATGTCGGGTTCGCTGACGATCTCTATTAACGGTGTGCCAGCGCGATTGAGGTCGATACCCGACATACCGGGGAATTGATCGTGTAGAGACTTGCCAGCATCTTCCTCTAAGTGAGCGTGATGGATGCGAATCTCTTTGGTGCGACCATTAGATAGCTCGATGGTGACGGTGCCTGCACCGACGATGGGGGCGTCCATCTGTGTGGTCTGATAGCCCTTGGGAGAATCGGGGTAGAAATAGTTTTTACGATCGAAAGTTGAGCGTTGGTTGATCTCTGCGCCGATGGCCAGGCCAAACATGGCGGCGTATTTGACTGCCTGTATGTTGAGTACGGGCAGGGTGCCGGGCATCGCTAGATCGACGATGCTCGCCTGGGTGTTAGGTTCGGCGCCGAAGGCGGTCGATGAACCGGAGAATATCTTGGTGGTCGTGGCCAGCTGAACGTGGATCTCAAGGCCGATGACTGTTTCCCATTGCATAGTGTTTTCCTAGTCTAGATCTGCGGCGGTTTGAGTGTGGAAGTCTGTCGCTTGCTGGAACATGTGAGCACAGTTCAATAATTGGCTCTCAGCGAGGTAGTTGCCAATGAGTTGCAAGCCGACAGGGAGTCCATCGACGTTACCACAGGGAATCGACATGCCCGGTAGGCCGGCCATGTTGACGGCGATAGTGAAGATGTCCTCGGCGTACATGGTGACAGGGTCGTCGCTCATCTCGCCAATCTTGAACGCAGGGTTGGGGGCAGTGGGGCTCATAATCACGTCGACGTCGTTAAAGGCGCTGACGAAGTCGTCCTTGATCAGGCGACGAATCTGTTGTGCCTTGCGATAATAGGCATCGTAGAAACCAGCAGACAATACGTAGGAGCCGATAAGTATGCGTCGCTGCACCTCGGGCCCAAAGCCTTCGGCACGGGAGCGAGTGTAAAGGTCTTCGAGATCGACAGGGTTGTCACAGCGGTGGCCATAGCGGACGCCGTCGAAGCGGCTGAGGTTGGTGCTGGCCTCGGCGGGGGCGATAACGTAGTAGGCTGGAATTGCCAGTTCGGTGTTACCGAGGCTAATCTCCTTGACGGTAGCGCCTAGCGACTCATAGACCTTGATAGCTTGGCGTACCGACTCTGCAACAGCAGGGTTGAGGCCGGCGGCGTTAAAGTATTCTTTCGGTAGGCCGATTCTTAGACCACTAAGAGGCTGGTTCAGCTTGACCGTGTAATCCTCTGTCGGTACCTCTAGAGACGTCGAGTCTTTGTAGTCTACGCCGGCCATGGCGTTGAGCAGAATGGCTGCGTCCTCAGCCGTACGGGTCATCGGGCCACCCTGGTCAAGGCTTGAGGCGAAAGCAATCATGCCGAAACGAGAGACACGACCATAGGTTGGTTTCAGACCGGTGATACCGCACATGGCGGCGGGCTGACGAATCGAGCCGCCGGTGTCGGTGCCTGTCGCGGCGGGGGCGAGCAAGGCGGCGACGGCAGCAGCAGAGCCGCCGGAGGAGCCGCCGGGTATCATATTCGTGTCCCAGGGGTTTTTGCTGGCGCCGTAGAAGCTGCTCTCGTTGGTTGAGCCCATAGCGAACTCATCCATGTTGGTCTTGCCGAGAGTGACGATCCCCTCGTTGTTGAATTTTTCGACGACGGTGGCGTTGTAAGGTGGCAGGAAGTTATCGAGCATCTTAGAGCCACAGCTGGTGCGGACACCTTCGGTGCAGAAAATATCCTTGTGGGCGATAGGGACACCGGTAAGGGGGCCGGCATTACCGCTGGCGATGGCTTGGTCTGCAACCTTGGCTTGGGCAAGGGCTTGCTCAGTCGTGACGGAAATGTAGCTGTTGTAGCGGCCGTCGAGTGCGGCGATGCGCTGTAGATAGTGCTGGGTGAGTTCGACGCTGGAAAACGCTTTGCTCTTTAGACCCGCCATAATTTGGGCGACGGTTAATGTATGCATAGTCTGTCTGTCTCAGTATTCAGTGGGCGTAGGCGCGACCCGAAGTAATCGTTGGCTAACGGCGTCTTGATCATTAAAAGCAGTTGTTTACTCGATCACCTTGGGGACCAGATAGAGGCCGTTCTCGACGCTAGGTGCTACAGCTTGATTGCGTTCGCGCTGGTTGGTCTCGGTGATGACGTCGGCACGCAGGCGCTGACAGGCATCCAAGGGGTTGGCCATAGGCTCGACATTGTGGGTATCGGTACTCTGCATCTGATCGATCATCTGCAAGATACTGCCAACCTTCTTGGTGACATCTTGCGCCATTTCCGCATCGAGCTTGATGCGTGATAGGCGGGCAACTTTTTCGATCTCATTCTGGTCGATTGCCATGGGGGTCTTTTCTCCGCTGATATTCGCTGGTGGCGTGTAAACATGACGAAGATCATCATTCATTAACTGAATGAGTAATGATCTGTTTCTCGTAATCGTTTAAAACTGTGTGCCGATGCTACAAACCGCTAAAGTTACCATATTTCTGGCTTGCTCAAAAACCCCGCCGTTGCTAAAGTGGCGGAGTTTCTAGTAATGACCCACTATTATTGCAAGTAATGGTGCAAATTGACAAAATTTACTGATCTTTCCTACGATTTTGCTGTCTATTTCGTAGAAGTGTCATAATTGTTCTTTGCTCCATTCGCTAGTCGTTAGATTGCTCGCATGCTGGCCCCAACATTTCACGGGCAATATAGGTGTAGCTTTCGCCGGGCGTGTAGTTACTGCCGATGGAGTAGTTGCTGGCGAAAAAGTAGGCAATAAAGGTCGTGGTCGGCTAGATAAATACCCTAATTTTGCATTCAGGCCCTGTGGCGCTGATGCTGCTCCACCCAGTCAGGTAAGGTAAACCAAAGCAATGTTAAAGCGAATTCGCGGTCTATTCTCTAACGATTTGTCGATTGATTTAGGTACGGCAAACACGCTGATTTACGTGCGTGATCAGGGCATTGTCCTCGACGAGCCCTCTGTCGTCGCGATCCGTCATCACAACGGCCAGAAGATGATCGAGGCTGTTGGTTCAGATGCCAAGCGTATGCTGGGGCGTACCCCTGGTAATATTACGGCGATTCGCCCACTGAAAGATGGAGTTATTGCCGACTTTCAGGTGACGGAGAAAATGCTGCAGCACTTCATCGCCAAGGTACACGAGAACAGCTTCATGCGTCCAAGCCCTCGAGTGCTGGTTTGCGTGCCCTGTCAGTCAACACAAGTGGAGCGTCGCGCCATTCGTGAATCGGCCCTGAGTGCTGGCGCTCGCGAGGTACGCTTGATCGAAGAGCCTATGGCGGCAGCCATCGGTGCAGGCCTTCGTGTTGAGGAGGCAACGGGCTCGATGGTTGTTGATATCGGTGGTGGTACGACTGAAATCGCAATCCTTTCTTTAAATGGAGTGGTCTATGCGGAGTCTGTCCGTATTGGTGGTGACCGTTTCGACGAGGCCATTGTTTCCTATGTGCGTCGCCAATACGGCAGTTTGATTGGTGATGCGACAGCGGAGCGTATTAAGACTGAGATTGGCTCGGCTTTCCCATGTGAAGATGTTCGCGAGATCGATGTTCGTGGCCGCAATTTGGCCGAGGGGATACCGCGCAGCTTCTCGCTGAATAGTGATGAAATTCGTGATGCCTTGCTCGATCCGTTGGCGAGTATCGTACAAGCGGTTAAGGGCGCGCTCGAGCAATCTCCTCCTGAACTTGCTTCAGACATCGCCGAGACCGGTATTGTCTTGACCGGTGGTGGTGCGTTATTGCGTGACCTGGATAAATTGCTGTCAGAGGAAACGGGGCTGCCAGTTATTGTTGCTGATGAACCATTGACATGTGTGGCTCGTGGAGGCGGTAGAGCGCTAGAGATTATGGACTTGCACAGTCTAGATCTACTATCCACGGATTAGTCACTGCGGGGCAACTGTAGTAACTGAGCTGAAATAACGATTAGTTGTAGCTCGCCATTAACATTGTTTGTCCCCCAACAAAGGCTGGTTTAATACCGGCCTTTGTTGTGTTTATAGTGCTAAGTTATATTTATAAAATTCACTTAATTCGATAGCTTAGTTCTAGGGCTAAGTTTGGGATGGGTAACGTCATTAAACCATTATTTGGCAGTGAGTCATCACTGCGCGGTAGATTCACTTTACTGGTCATTATCGCAATTGTTTTGGTGGTAATGGATTACCGTACCGATAAGCTCGGTATTGTTCGTTATGTCCTCTCTACGGCTACAGCGCCGACCTATTGGTTGACGGACTTACCGAAGCGATTTGCTGGCTGGGGTAAGGAGCATACAAAGAGTCGTTCGATGCTGATCGAAGAAAATGATGCACTGAAGGCTGAATCGCTGGTTCTACGAGGTAGGGTGTTAAAACTAGCGGCATTGGCAGCTGAGAATGTTCGTCTGCGAGAACTACTTAATTCATCAGCGTTGCTGCGTAACGATGTTGTGGTGGCAGAGGTGATTGGTGTATCACCAAACCCGCAGAGTCACACAATGGTGATAAATAAAGGGGCTGAAGGTGGTGTTTATGTCGGGCAGCCAGTGTTGGAATCACGGGGTGTCCTAGGTCAGGTCATCGAGGTGACACCATGGTCTAGCCGGGTGTTGATGATTACCGATAGTTCCCATGCAATCCCGGTGCAGGTTAATCGCAACGGTGTGCGTGCGGTTGCTGAAGGCGATGGTCTACTGGATGAGTTAGAGCTACGTCATGTAGCGGCTACCACCGATATTCAAGAGGGTGACCTGTTAGTCAGTTCTGGTTTGGGTAATCGTTTTCCGCAGGGTTATCCGGTTGCTCGAGTGAGCTCTGTGATACATGACCCAGGTCGTTCATTTATGGCAGTGAAGGCGACCCCCATCGCTCAGCTTGACCGTACTCGCCATGTGTTGTTGGTCTTTCACCAGCCTGAAGAAGTGGCGCCTGAGGAAGTGACGAAACCGCCAGTGGTGGTGCCGTGATTGACTCGAATGGTACCTGGGTCATCGCGCTGACGTTTATTCTAGCTTTTATATTGGCCGTTATGCCCGTGCCCGCGTGGCTTGTTTGGGCGCGCCCCGAGTGGGTGATGCTGGTGCTGATTTATTGGGTGTTGGCGCTGCCTCATCGTGTCGGTTTGGGAGTAGCGTTTATTGTCGGGCTGTTGCAAGACGCATTATTGGGTGTGGTTCTCGGAGTGAATACGCTCTCCTTGTTGGTGGTTGCCTATATCTGCCTGATGTTGTATCAACGTATGCGCAACTACTCGCTATGGCAGCAGGCGGGATTGGTCTTTATTTTGGTCGGTCTTGGGGAGATGCTGGCGCGTTGGCTGGAGAGTTTTAGTAATCATGATGTGCCAACACTGCAGTTTCTTCTGTCCTCGCTATGTAGCGCGCTGATTTGGCCTTGGTTTATGTTGTCTATGCGGGCGTTGAGGCGTCGCTTTAGGGTGAGCTGAATATGTCCGATGATGATTTTCAGTTGTACCTTGCCTCAAACTCGCCGCGTCGAGGTGAGTTGTTGAAGCAGGCAGGTGTCGACTTCAGACGCCTGAGTGGCGCTGTTGATGAGACGCCAAAGGAGGGGGAACTCGCTCAGCAGTACGTCGAGCGTCTGGCATTGGCGAAGGCTAGTGTTGGCTTGGCAATGCAGCTTGAACAGTCGTTGCCTCTAAAGCCTGTATTGGGCTCGGATACCGCTGTGGTGGTCGATGGTGAGATTCTTGGGAAGCCGCTCGACTTTGCAGACAGTGAGAGGATGTTGCGATTATTATCAGGGCGAGAGCATCAAGTGATGACGAGTGTCGCGGTGTTAGATGGTAAGCAAGAGCATTGTTGCGTCAGTGTAAGTCGAGTGAGTTTTAGAGTTATTAAGCAACATGAGATCGAGCAATATTGGCTCAGCGGTGAGCCCTGTGATAAAGCGGGTAGTTACGCGATCCAGGGCAAAGGTAGTTTGTTTGTGGCGTCTTTACAGGGTAGTTATACCGGTGTTGTTGGCCTACCACTACTGGAAACAGAGCAGATACTGACTAAGTTTGCTATAACTTGTTGGCCCAGTTTGTAGTCGGATAGTTTAAGTGATGAGAAATATTGTGTCGTATCAGAGATAGCTTGTTGGCATTATGGCACTCTGGATAATGAAATAAATCGAATAGTTTGCCGGTGGTTAAGTGTTATGAGCGAAGAGATACTGATCAATGTGACGCCCTCAGAGACAAGGGCTGCAGTCGTCGAAAACGGCGTCTTGCAAGAGGTCTACATCGAGCGGGCCGAAAGTCGTGGCATCGTTGGTAACATATATTGCGGTAAGGTAGTGAGGGTTTTGCCCGGCATGCAGGCAGCCTTTGTCGATATAGGCTTGGAGCGGGCCAGCTTTATTCATGCTAGTGATATTGTTGGCAGGGGCTTGACGACGGCTGAGCGCAGCGATGAGCCAAGTATTCGTGACTTAGTCCATGATGGGCAGAAACTCTACGTGCAGGTTGCTAAAGACCCGCTGGGTACGAAGGGTGCGCGGGTTACCACGCAATTATCAGTATCATCCCGTTATTTGGTGTATATGCCGAGCAGTGATCACATTGGTATATCTCAGCGCATCGAAGATAATGACGAGCGTAACCGGCTGCGCGATTTAGTGAAAGACTGCCTTCAGGAAATAGACCCGGAAGCTAAGGGGGGCTTTATTGTTCGCACAGTAGCGGAAGGTGTCGGTGACCATGAGATACGTGCAGATATACAATTTCTCTATCGCTTGTGGGGGAGTTTGGAACGCCGCATGCCAGAGGCAAAAGTTCCTTCTCCGATCTATGAAGACTTACCACTGGCTATCCGTGTGATGCGTGACATGGTGCGTACAGAGGTTGAGCGGATCCGTATCGACTCGACTGAAACCTACGCTGCTGCCGTTGCGTTTTGCCAAGATTTTGTCCCTGATGTATTGGACCGCCTGGAGCATTATCGGGGGGAGCGGCCAATTTTTGATCTTTATAGTGTTGAAGATGAGATACAAAAAGCACTGAGTAGAAAGGTGCAGCTTAAATCTGGCGGTTATTTGATCATCGATCAAACTGAGGCGATGACGACTGTTGATGTCAATACAGGCGCTTTTGTTGGTCACAGGAACCTTGAAGAGACCATCTTTAAGACAAACCTTGAGGCGGCGACTTCGCTGGCGAGACAGCTACGTGTGCGCAACCTCGGTGGTATGATCATCATTGACTTTATCGATATGAAAGATGAAGAGCATCGCCGACAATTATTGCGGGCGTTGGAAAAGGTCTTAGAACGCGATCATGCTAAGACTGCGATATCGAGTGTCTCTGATCTTGGCTTAGTACAGATGACGCGTAAGCGCACTCGTGAGAGCTTAGAGCACGTGTTATGTTCAAGCTGCCCTGTCTGTGAAGGACGTGGTTACGTGAAGTCGGCAGAGACGGTTTGCTATGAGATTTTTCGCGAGATACTGCGAGAGGCGCGGGCCTATGATAAGCGAGACTTTTTAGTCTTAGCGTCGCAATTGGTGATTGATCGGTTGCTCGACGAAGATTCGGCTAGCGTGGCCGATCTTGAGGAGTTTATTGATGCCAGTATTCGTTTTCAAGTTGAGGCGCCCTATCAGCAAGAGCAATATGATGTGGTTTTGTTATGACGGCTCAAGCTCAGTTAAGGACAGTGATTAAACGTGGTTAAACGTGTTATTGGAGGTACCTACCGCTCCTTTAAAGTGCTGCTGTTCTTCTTAATTGTTGCGCTGGCTGCCTATGTTAGCCTCGGTCGTTACTACCTGCCGAAGTTAACTGATTATCGCCAGTGGATTATTGAGCAAGTCGCGGATAATACTGGCTTGAAGATAGATCTTGCCGGTCTGTCGGGTAACTGGCAGGCTTTTTCACCGGGCATTACCGTCGAGGGCTTTAGATTATACGGCGCAAATGACGCAGGTCAGCAGGAAGTACTGGTTGTTGATGAGTTGTCTGTGCAGTTTGCTGCGCTTGCCTCGCTCTCTCATGGTCAGCCTATCTTCGACCGATTATCTCTCAGTGGCGTAAAGGTTGTACTGAAGCAGCGTGCTGACGGTAGTTGGGGGTTACCAGGCTTTCTACCAGGGCGGCAGCCTAAAAAAGGGCGTTCTGATGGTTTGGCGACTTTACGTGAGATGTTAGATGAGTCTCAGCAGCTGACTATTAAAAATAGCCATATTCAGTTGTTGGCCAATAATGGGCGTAAGCTGGAGCTTGGCAATCTCACATTAGAGGTGCATCAAAGTGATGACCTATTAAAAGGGCAGCTTTCCATCAACACAGGGGATGATGGTTTTACGCCGTTGGTCGCCAAGTTGGAGGGTGATGGAGACCTTTTCTCTGATCGTTTGAAAATGACCGCAGAGGTTAGTTTTAATGATGCGCAGCTAGCTTACTTTCAGCCATTAGCGCCCCACTATATCCCTAATTCGTTGCTAGCCACCGGTAAAGTGCTGGTAAGTTATGATGCCGAAGAAGGGCTGATCGCCAACAGTGAGGTTGATTTTACTCACCTTGATATTAATAATTTAACGACTAAACCTGTGCCTGTCATCATGCAGCTCGGTGGTTCATTTTCGGCAGCTTATAAGCCCGGTGGTGAATGGCAGTTGTATGTGCGTGACCTAAAAACAGACTGGTTTGAAAGCTTAGCTATCGACCGTTTTAGCGCCTCCTACTCTCCTGATAACGGTTTTTCCGGCGCAGTTTCGGCGGTTGATCTTGGCGTGTTGTCGCAGACCGTGTTGGATGCTGGCCTACTTTCGGGCAAGGCCGAAGAAGCGCTTACGACGCTCTCTCCTAAAGGCAACCTGAACAACCTTCACTGGCAGTATCAACCAAAACAAGCGATTGTTGATCGTCTGTTGTTAAGGGCCGAGTTGAGCGGTGTCGCGGTATCGTCCTGGAAAGGTGCGCCAGGTGCCAATCAACTCAGTGGCTATTTGCAGGCCGGTACTCTGTCGGGTTTTGTTGACTTAGACGATACGCCATTGCAGCTTAGTTTTCCTAAGATTTATCATGAAGCGTTATCTTTTGACAAGGCAAAGGGGCGCGTCGCATGGCATGTGGGTGATCGTGTCGCGGTGAATAGTGGGCCCATCGCCGTGAGTGCGGACTTTGGTGAGGCAAAGGTACAATTGGATCTTGATCTAGCTAAAACACACGAAGACCCTGATCCGTCGACGATGTCGCTACTGGTGGGCTTACGTGACAGTGAAGCTTCATATCGCGACAACTTCATCCCCTACGTTTTGCCAAAGCCGTTGCTCGACTGGTTACAGCGTGGGGTTAAGGCGGGGCATATTAATGAAGCCGGCTTTATTTATCACGGTGAGTTTACGCCGGGTTTTGGTAAGAGCATACAGTTGGCGGTGGCGCTGGATAGTGGCCAGTTAGAGTTCCAAGAGCAGTGGCCAATGTTGCAGGGTATTGCCGGCCGACTTGATGTCGATAATCATAATACAGCGATGCGAGTTGATCATGCCAGCCTTCTTGGCGTTGAATTGCATGATGCTAAAGTAAAGGTGTCGCCTGATCGTGACAATCTGGTACTAGCCGTAAAGAGCAAGCTATCGGGAGAGAGTCATTCAGTATTGCGCTTGTTTAAGGAGACGCCGCTAGCTGTGATGACAGGGCATGTCTTTGATGGCTGGCGTGCGAGTGGTAACACTGTCGCGGCAATAGATTTATCGTTACCGCTTACTAAAGGCAAGCAGTCACCCTATGTCGATGTCGTCGCACAGCTTCGGAATACCGCTGTGTCGATAGATACCTTGGGTTTGGATTTGGATAAAATTAACGGCCCGCTAAACTATAACTCCGTTAGAGGCTTGAGCAGTCAGGGGTTGAAGGGGCGGTTATGGAAACAGCCAGTAGAGGCCGTGTTACTGACGAAAAATGTACGCGAGAACGGTAAGAAACAGCAGAATTTTATCTTGCAAGGGCATGGCATCGTCGGTGCAGAGCAACTGCGAGCATGGACCAAACAGCCTATTATGGGTTTTTTGTCGGGACAGACAGCGTTTAGTTCTGAGTTAACTCTAGCACCAGGTAAGAGACGCCAACAACAGAGCGAACTGATAGTGGAGAGTGACCTCAAGGGCTTCGAGGTCGATTTACCCGCCCCCTACCATAAGCAAAAAGAGCAATCATGGCCGTTAAAAATTAAGCTTCCGGTCACGAGTGAAGGACGCCTAGTCGTCTTCAGTTTACAGGATAGAGCTCAGCTGCAGCTGCAATATGCAGGCAAGGATATTTCTAGGGCTGGTTTACAGCTAGGCAATCAATGGCAGCCTATGAGCCATCGGCATGGGTTGCGCATTACAGGTCATGTTCCAATGCTATCGCTAAGTCCTTGGTTAGACGCTATAGCGCGTTATCGTGCCATGGCAGCTCAACACTCAGAGCAAGCGGCTAATCCGAAGGTGGTGACTAAACCTTCAGCTCAATTTGTAATGGCGCTAAACATTGATCGTCTAAATATGTTTAATCAAACGCTATTGAGTGCAGAAACAATCATCAATAGGACTGAGAGTGGCTGGGACATCTCGATTGAAAATGAGAAGGTAGCGGCAAAGGTGTTGTTGTCAGATAACTCAGATGAATTGAAAATTGATATTGATAGATTGGCCTACCCATTCTTGGAGAGCCAGAGCGGGCCTGATACGCATCCAGTCGATGTCAAAGCGATTGAGGCGACAAAAGCTGACGATGCGGATCCCTTGCAGAATATAGACCCTGCAGGATTCCCTGTTATGCAGGTAGTGATGAACTCAGTCACCATTAATGGCGAGAATTATGGGCGCTGGAAGTTTCATGCTAAGCCTTTTCAGCAGGGGGTTTTAGTTGAGGGGCTGGAGGCTAGCTTGAGAGGGGTTAATATCGCGGGCATGGAAAAGGGGCAGGGAGCTCAGCTGAACTGGCAGCGTGACGGTGACCATCATTCGACGCAGTTTAAAGGAGCGTTGCGCGCTGATGATATAGGCGATGTGCTTGAGGCCTGGGGATTACCTAAGGTGATTACCAGTGAATCTGCTGATTTTCATGCGCAGGTAGGCTGGCAGGGTTCGCCGGTACTAATGGCTCTACCTCGTTACGATGGTAGTATTTCGCTGGATCTTGATGAGGGGCAGTTTATTCAAACCGCAGGCTCTCCTGTAGAGGCCTTGAAGCTATTTGGGATTTTAAACTTCGCTAATATTGCAAGGCGTTTACAGTTAGATTTCTCCGACCTTTATAAGAAAGGTTTGAGTTACGATAAAGTCGATGGCACGGTGTATTTTAAGCAAGGGCTGATGCAGATTGATGAGCCGCTACAGGTGCATGGGCCGTCGAGCGACTTCAAGTTATCAGGGTTATTTGACCTTAAAGAAGAGCAGGTGGATGCGGAGCTAGTGGTCACCTTGCCGATAACGACGAATCTTCCATGGGTGGTGGCCTTGGCTGGAGCAATCCCGACAGGGGGCGCGGCGTTACCTGCAGCGGCAGGGGTCTATCTGGCGAGTAAGTTGTTCGAGAGCCAA
The DNA here is from genome assembly GCF_003752585.1 of Sinobacterium caligoides. Classification (NCBI taxonomy): domain Bacteria; kingdom Pseudomonadati; phylum Pseudomonadota; class Gammaproteobacteria; order Cellvibrionales; family Spongiibacteraceae; genus Sinobacterium; species Sinobacterium caligoides. Next base: position 336,785 of record NZ_RKHR01000004.1, on the reverse strand, counting down.
CTGGACTCTCTATCGAGTGCGGTCTACTCAATCAATGGTTCATGGAGTGACCCTAACTTCAAGTTCGAGAGAGTCTTTGATGTAGAAAGCAAGAAAAATACGGACAGTGCTTTGCCGCAGGATAAATAGCGAAAAGGGGTGGAGAGCTCGGCGAATTGTTGCAGCAAACCTCCCTTCTTCGTGTGCGACTTCTCTGCTACTAATGGCCGATGTTAGTCGGCGACCCTATCATTTCGCACTCCTTTGCCGGCACTATTGTGCTGATAGTGCTTGTCTCGACCTAATCCATTCTTTATATACGTCTTGTATAGTAGCATATTATACATTTTATGGAGGTAGTCCTGCTCATCTACTGTAGTAAAGTGTTTTCTGTAGATGTAGTCAGAGTGTTTTTTATGACAGCTGTTGATTGCTGATTTCATTGCCGATTTATTTTTTGACTTATTTGTTGGCTCTACTAATATGTTAGACAACGCAGATAAAAAGCGTTGACCGCTATAGGAGAGCGGTAGGAGCTTGGCCATAGTGCTGAGTAATTCAGGGGAGCTAATTGAGTTTGCTAGAAAAAGGTGCAATGTAATGAGTGTAAAGTTAATAGATAATGATGCCTTCTATGGATATAGGGTACGACGTACCGTGGATGGGAAGCTATTTCAGGAGTACTTTTCTTTAAAGAAAGGCGGTAAGCGTATTGGTCCGCGGCTGATGAAGGGCGTTGAGAAGGTTGCTATCGCGCGTGATGAGGAGTTAAAGCTAAAGCAGGAGCGCGCCAAAAAGCGCCACCGTGCAGAGCGTTGCTTTCGCGGCGATGGCACTGTCAGGGGAATAAGCTATCTTGTGAAAACCGAGAAGAGCGGTACTAAGACGCCGATTTTTCAAATAGGCATAGCCTCTGAGCTCGAGAGTAAGATTCTCTGTACCAGCTTCTCGATTAATGCCCATGGTAAGGACGAAGCGTGGCGTATGGCAGTTTCAACTTTTGCAAAGCATAAACAAATTGGTAAAAATAGTAAGCTCTATCGAGAGATTATGGGGGCGATGCCTCCCATGTAACTACGGTTACCTAGTTTTTTTTATAAAAAACCCGCCTGATTACTGTCATGCGGGTTTTTCGTTATCTATGGTACACACTCCCCGCTAAGTTGAGACGCTTGGCGTGAGACGGAGTAACTTTTTGGCTTAGAGTTCAATCCAAGTGGTTTTAAGCTCGGTGTAGTCGTCGAAGGCATGGATGGATTTGTCGCGACCGTTACCAGACTGCTTGAAACCGCCAAAGGGGACTGTGATGTCACCACCGAAGTAGTTGTTGACGCCCAGTGTACCGACACGAATTTCTTCGGCTACACTGAGAGCATTACTGATATCTCGGCTCCAGATTGCGCCACCAAGGCCGTAGATAGAGTCGTTAGCGATGTTAATAGCCTCTTCTTTCGTTTTGAAAGGAATGACGGCGAGTACTGGGCCAAAGACCTCCTCTTGAGCAATACGCATGCTATTGTCGACGCCTGTGAATATAACTGGCTCTAGGAATAGGCCGCCACTCTCGGGGAAAATATTGCTATCACCGCCGTAGCGGGTACAGCCTTCGCTGTCACCGATGGCAATATAATCCTTTACCGTGTCGTATTGGCCTTGATCTATCATCGGTCCCATGGCCGTGGCTGGATCCATTATGTCGCCGGGCTGCCAAGCTTTCGCGGCCTCGATGACCATATCCACAAAGCGGTCGTGAATGCTTTCTTCGACAATCAGCCGGGTGCCGGCGGTGCAGGTTTGGCCACCGTTATAGAAACAAGCCATTGCAGCAGCTTCTGCCGCTTTTTCTAGGTCGGCGTCAGCAAAGACGATGTTAGGGCTTTTGCCACCGAGCTCATTGAAGACACGCTTGAGGTTAGATTGACCTGAGTACTCTAGTAGTTTTTTGCCAATGGGGGTCGAGCCGGTGAAAGTGAGGCCGTCGATATCCATGTGTGTCGCCAGGTGTGCTCCCATGCTGCTGCCAGGACCAGGAAGCACCTGTAATACGCCATCGGGCAACCCGGCCTCTTTGGCTAGGCCTGCGATACGGATGGCAGTGAGCGGGGTGTTGGAGGCAGGCTTGAGAATAACGGAGTTACCGCTGGCAAGCGCAGGTCCTAATTTCCAGGCGGTAGTCGACAGTGGAAAGTTCCACGGTACGATGGCGGCGACTACGCCGAGAGGAATACGGGTGACGAGCCCTATGGTGTCGTGTGAGGTGGGTGCGACTTGCTCATAGATCTTGTCGATAGCCTCACCGCTCCAGCGAATAGTGCGAATTGCGCCGGGGACGTCAGAGCCGGTGGTATCGCGGATTGGCTTGCCGACATCGAGGGTTTCTAGGAGCGCGAGTTCGTCGGCGTTGTCTTCCAGCAACTGCGCCCAGCGTACCATGACGGCGCGACGTGCATCGGGAGACCGCTTGCTCCAGATGCCGGATTCAAACGCGTCGCGGGCACCCTGGACGGCACGGTCGGCATCGTCGATGCCGCAATTGGCAACGTCGGCGAGTTTGGTGCCTGTGGCGGGGTTGTAGCAGGTACGGGTGGCGCCATCGTGGGCATCAACATAGTGGCCGTTAATAAAGGCGCGCGCCTCTATCTTGAGCTTGTCGGCCATCGTCTGCCACTGTGCCTTCGTCTTATCTGTCATAGCCTCTCCCATTGCTGCGGTATATGCTGCAGCGATAGCATTGTTATTATCGTCTCGGTATAATATTGACGAGTGTAAAATATATTCAACGTCGAGATCGTTAGCATAGTGCATAAAATGACGACGAGATGCAATAAAATGATCAACTCCCCTAGGCTATCCTTTATTGACATAAAAACAATATCACTAAAGTGGTATACCCTCGGCTTAGGGTAGGCAACATACTTAGCCTAGGTTAGCGAAGGGCTAACTTTGCTCACGGTGTAGCGGGCCGTTATCAATAGCATAGCTTTAACTTTGCTATAGTGTGCCGTTACGAGGTGATAGCGTTTTAACGACGACGAGGCCGATATGTCAGACAGTCCTATCTTTGGTGATATTTCACTTTATGCGAATAACTTCTCTTATATGGGGCGTCGTTTAACGCGAGAGCTGACCGACGATATCGATGCTGTGGTGCTGGGAATTCCCTACGATATGGCGACGACGGGTCGCCCTGGAACACGCTTTGGGCCTAATGGTGTCCGTCAGGCGAGTGTTAGCTTGCGTTGGGAGGAGGCACGTTGGCCCTGGCGCTTCGTTTTATTTGATCGTCTACAAGTGGTCGACTATGGTGATGTGGACTTTCAGCCGGGCAACGATGCTGATATGGTTAAGCGAGTGCAGCATGATGCCGGTAGAATTCTAGCGGCGGGTAAGAAGCTCGTCAGTTTTGGTGGCGACCACTTTGTGACTTTGCCGTTGTTACGGGCGGCTCATAAAGTACACGGCAAGATGGCGCTAATTCACTTTGATGCGCATACCGACACCTATGCCGATGGTAGTGAATACGATCATGGCACCATGTTTTACCACGCCCCTAAGGAGAGGCTGATCGACACTGAGCATTCTATTCAAGTGGGGATTCGCACGGAGTATGGCTATGACGATCACCCATTTGCGGTGATTGATGCGGCGACTGCCAATGATCTTCAAGCAGAGCAGATCGTTCAGCAAATTAAAGCTCGTGTCGGCGATTTACCTGTTTACCTGACCTTCGATATTGACTGCTTGGACCCAGCCTATGCTCCGGGTACTGGGACACCGGTGATTGGTGGCTTAACGAGTGACTTGGCACTAAAAATCATTCGCGGCTTGGCAGGGGTGAATATTGTCGCAGCGGATGTGGTAGAAGTGGCGCCCTGCTATGACCAGTCGGACATTACCGCCTTAGCCGGTGCAACATTAGCACTGGAAATGTTACACCTGTTTGTCAGTGAATAAGTTTTCTTGATGTTACTGGAGGCTGCATTATTCGCTTTAGCTCATTGGTCGCAACAGAGTTGAGCGCTACTGCTGCCCTAGGCTATACCGTGAATATGTTGACCTTATTTTGATAAGGTTTATACACCTCAATGAAACTCTGTTACAAAATAATAATAAATATTTAATATTACTGAAGGATTTTTCGTCATGTCACCATGTTAGTGTGAGTTTCTCTAGTGTTTGGCTAGAGGCTTATTCTTGTGTCTATGAAAAAGGCAGTATTCGAGGGGTGGTATGAGAAAAAATTTAGCGATTGCGATGATAGCTTTTGGGTTGGTAGGAGCGCTGCCAGTGAAAGCAGAGGTGTTGACCGTGGGAACAACGGGAGACTATAAACCTCTAACCTGGTATAACGCAGAAAGTGACCAATACACTGGGCAATCTGTAGCGTTAGTTAAAGCTTTCGCTGAAGAATATGGCTATGAATTAAAAATAGTGCGTACCACGTGGCCTAATCTCTCTGCCGACCTTGCTGAGGGTAAATTTCAGCTTGCGGTCGGAGGGATTACGATAACAGAGCAACGTCAGAAGACTTTTATTTTTTCAGATCCACTGCGGGTCTTTGGCAAGACGCCGCTTGTTCGCTGTGGTGAAGAGAAAAAGTTTAGTCAGCTGTCACAGATTGATCGGCCAGGAATTACTGTTGTTGAGAACCCTGGTGGCACCAACGAGAAGCTAGCTCGAGATATCATTCACCACGCGAAGCTTGTTGTCGTAGAGGATAACCACCAGCCTTTTGAATATCTGTTGAACCATCAGGCCGATGTCATGTTTACTGATTCTATTGAGGCTACTTATAAGCAAAATCAGCAGTCAGGCCTATGTGCCGCAGCGCCAAATTGGCTGCTTAAAAAAGGTGAAAAAGCCTTTATGTTTCGCGATGACGAAACTGAATTAAGAGGGCAGTTTAACCGGTGGCTCAATAGTTATAAAAAGAAAAAGTAGGGACGCTTTAAGCGGAAGCTACAATCTATCGTCGGGAGTAAGTGGTCGAGAGTGGTGACTGCTGTGCTGTAACACTTATGCTGAGTTGAGGCTTATTGCCAGAAGCTTGTCGACCCACGCTGGTGATCGCAAGCTTTCCCTCGCTGTATTGTTGGTGCAGCCGTCGCTTAGGCGATGACGGTTCGTTCTTCGGCCCAGTGTCTCAGTTTGGCAATGGGCTCTGCCATGGTAACACTGAGCGGGTTGGTGGAAATAAGTTCGTGGCTTAACAAGTCGGTGTCTAAAGGCTGCTGTCGTGCTGCAGCGCTATATAGTCCAGAGACGACAGCTTGCTCAATCTCGGCGCCTGTGAAACCCTCACTTAATTCGCTAAGCGCCTCTAGGTCGAAACGGTCTAAAGGTAGCTGCCGGCGTTGTAAGTGAATATTAAAGATATCTCTCCTCACTTCGTGGTCGGGTAAGTCGACAAAAAATATTTCATCGAAGCGTCCTTTGCGCACGAGTTCGGCGGGGAGGGCGCTGATGTCGTTGCTGGTAGCGACCAAAAAGACCGGATCCTTGTGCTCAGACATCCAGGTCAATAAGGTGCCGAGAATACGACGGCTAACCCCGTCGTCACTGTCACTATTGGCCAACCCTTTTTCAAGTTCGTCGAGCCACAGTACGCAGGGCGACATGAGCCCTGCTTGCTGTAGTGCTTCGCGAAGGTTTTTCTCTGATTCGCCAATAAATTTGTTGTAGAGGGCACCAAAGTCGAGTCGCAGCAAGGGGAGTCCCCATAAGCCTGCGACTGCCTTGGCGGCCAGGCTCTTGCCGCCACCTTGGATGCCAAGTAATAAAATGCCACGTGGGGCGTCGATGGTGGCCTCTTGTTGGTTGAGAAAAGCTTGCTGACGTTGTTGCAACCATTTTTTAAGGTTATTCAACCCACCGACATCGGAGAATTTCTCAGTATCGTATTCGAAGCTCAATACCCCCTGCATATCCATTAGCTCAAACTTGGCTTTGTTGAGCTCGGGGATATCTTCTTCTGTGATCGCGCCGTCGTCGTAGATGACGCCACGGATGAGACGTTTGGTATCTTCGTTAGTCATGCCTCGTAGGTTGCTGACTAACTTACGCATAGTGGCGTTGTCACTACGTACTCTGCTGCCGGGATTCTGTTTGCTCCAATGCTTTGCTTCGGCACGGATGAGTTTTTGGATGTCCGCATCATCGGGCAGAGAGAGTTTGAAGTAAGCACTAAAACGATTTAGCTCAGGGGGGAGTTCAATGCTGTGACTGAGCAAGACGACGGTATGAGGTGTCGTTGCATGCCTCATTGCGATGTCCTTCAGCAGTCGAGAGATCTTCGGTGTGTTATGTAAGTAAGGGTGGAAATCACAGAGCACGAAGAGTGAGGGCTGTCGGCTTTTTTTTATGTGCTCGAGTACCTCGTCAGGCTCTTGGTGTTGTTGATTTCCAACCTCAAGGCCGAAACCAAGCCGCTGTAAGCCCTCGGTGACCGACCAGCAATATAGTGGCAGTGACTGGCTGATCCCCACACGTGTTAGTAGTTGTAGGGCACGCTCCTCTTCGAAGCTCTCTAGGCGTATTAGTGGGACTTTAGAGTTGATGATGAGCGCAAGGTCACGGCTGTCTTTAAGCATATTATAAGGGCTCTTTAATTTAATATTCTACGTCAGGCTGGGACTGGGGCAGTCCATCACGGCACTGAGGGCGGCGATAATCTCCTGCTCGTCGGCGCTGATGATAGTGTCGTAGCGCGCACAATCGACGAACCCTTTAATGAGCTTTGGCTTTAGCAGTGGGTAGCAATTGGCGAGCTGATTGGCAGCTTTGATAAAGTCTTCGAATTGAAAGTTTGTCAGCGACTGACGTTTAATATTGTGAAGGCCTGCGGTGCTGGCGCCACGGTTAAATGCCTGCTCAGCACTATTGTCATCGTCGTGGCCCTGTTTAGCCAGTACAGAGAGGACTGTCTGGAAGGCCTCGGCGACGTCATCGGCTCGTTTGTACTTTGCTTTGCTTTGAGATTTGCTGTTGAACTCACTTTCCATGTAATGATTGACTAGCTGAAAGAGGCACCATTCCAGCATTGTGTACTGCTGGTCACAGCGGATTAATAGCAGCATGACCTTTTTATAGGTGCGGTATTGTTCCGGTGACATACACTTAAGTGCGGGCATGGCAGTCTCGATCAACGGTAGGCGCGAGGCCTGTGGCAGGGCATTGATAATCGGTTTGAGCTGTAAAGCAAGCGTGTCGAGGCCGACGATATTCGCTCGTGGAATGTAGTTGAGTTGTTGTTGTCGGAGATCGGCATTATCGTCAAGTAACAGGGCGTAGACGAAAGCGCACGCGTGTAAGGGTTCCCGTAGTTGGTGCCGCAATTGTGCCGTAGTGCCGGCTTGGTGAGCTGCGGTGTTGACTATGAATGTTGCTGCCCCCCCCATGAGATCACTGGCATCGCTGCTTTTGCCACTGTTCTCGGTATGGCTGTTACTCTTGTCAGTGTTCTCGGCATGACTGCAAATAGTATCGCTCGCTCTGATAATAAAGCGGCCATCCCAGTAGGGTTGAATACGTTTGATACGCTCGTCGAGGCTGGGGTGGGTGGCGAAGCTGGGGCGTAGTTTTTTCAAGGCTTGGCCAAAGAAAAGGTGGCTGGCTTGTTCGGAGTTCGGGTTATTGAGTTCTGCGCCAGGGCTGTAGCCGCCGATGATCTTGAGCGCATCCGCTATACCATCAGGGTTACGTGTAAATTGTACCGCCGAGGCGTCTGCAAGGAATTCACGTTGACGGCTTACTGCGGCTTTAATGAGTCGTCCGAAGAAGCCGCCGAGCCAGCCGATGACAATGAATATTAAACCGAGTTGTGCGCCTTTGTTATCACTGTCGCGATTGCGTGAGCTGAAGGCACTGCCGTGAATAAGGAACTCGCCCATCATACCGATAAAGAGGATGCCGTGTAATAGGGCAATAAGGCGGATATTGAGTCGCATATCGCCGTTAAGTATATGGCTAAACTCGTGGGCAATGACGCCTTGGAGTTGGTCTCGGTTGAACTGCTGTAGGGCACCTGCGGTGATGCCTATAACAGCATCAGCTGGTGTATTACCGGCGGCGAAAGCGTTAATGCCGGGCTCGTGGGCGAGCAGGTAGACAGGTGGTACTGGCATGTTGGCGGCGAGGGCCATTTCATCAACGACATTGAGGATACGACGTTGTTGATCGTCATTGCTGTTGGGGGCAATCCGTTCGCCGCCAAGGGACTCAGCTACAGCTCTACCACCACTACCTAGCTGCCACCACTTGAAAGCGATAGCGCAACCGATGACGCCACTGACGCCAAGGCTGATATTAATGAAACTTTGCCAATTAAAGTAATCATAAAAGTTGGTAGCGCTATTGGTGTTATTTAGCAGCATGCCAAAGGTGGCTGCAACAGCGAGGTTAGTGATGAGAATGAGGGCAAGAACGGCGAGCACAAACAGACCCACTAGCCTAAAACTGTGGCGGCGTGCCCGATCTTGTTGGGTAAAAAAATCCATAGTACTTCTGGTCGTTATTATGATTTTTTGGGCTAAAAAGTTGGCTTTGTCACAAACAAAATAGAAAGAGCCCTTTAGAAGGACACTTTCGGTGCAGCTTGTATTTGTGGGCTATCGTCGAACTCTAGTAGTTGAGCATCGCTTGGGTGACCAAAGCGTGTGGCAAAGACGACAGGGGGGAAAGATTGACGATAGCTGTTATAACCCATAACGGCATCGTTGAAAGCTTGGCGGGCGAAAGCGACGCGGTTCTCGGTGCTGGTGAGCTCTTCAGAAAGCTGCATCATATTTTGGTTTGCTTTGAGGTCGGGATAGGCTTCCATGACCACGTTGAGTTTGCCCATGGCACTTTGTAATGCGCCCTCGGCACCAGCAAGCTTACCCATGGCTTGTGTGTTGGAAGGGTCTGAGGCAGCGGTTTTTAATATAGAGGCCGCTTCGTTACGAGCCTGAACAACGGCCTCAAGCGTTTCACTCTCGTGTTTCATATAGCCTTTGGCGGTTTCGATGAGGTTGGGAATGAGGTCGTAGCGTCGCTTTAGCTGCACTTCAATTTGTGCAAAACCATTTTGATAGCGATTTTTTAGCGTGACTAACTTGTTATAAATGCCGGCAATATAGAAGGCGATCGCGGCAATGATCACGAGAGTGATAATGGTACTTAGATCCATGAACTTTCCCTATAGAAACAGTCTTGATGAGTGTCTTACTAGAGCATATTTCATTGTGACTGGCAATCGGTGACGATTGCTTAAGACAGGATGCATACAAGTGTCTTGGGCCTGCTATGCTGATACTAAGCGTATGCAATGTAAGTAGAATTGGTGAACCGATAATTTGAGGGAGTGACTGAGCGGAGGGAGAGCATGAGGGAGATGGATTTTTGCCTGGGTGAAACTACCGATCTGCTGAGGGAGCAGGTACGACGCTTCGCGAGTGCCGAGCTGGCACCGTTGGCAGTAGAGATTGATCGACAAAATGACTTTCCGCGCCACCTGTGGCGGCGCATGGGGGAGTTAGGTTTGCTGGGTATCACGGTTGATGAGCAATATGGTGGCGCTGGCATGGGTTATTTGGCCCACAGTGTGGCGATGGAAGAGATCAGCCGCGCCTCTGCTTCGGTAGGGCTTTCCTATGGTGCGCATTCTAATCTTTGTGTGAATCAGCTATATCGCCATGGCAGCGAGGAGCAGCGCCACAGCTACTTGCCAAAGTTGATTAGCGGTGAACATGTCGGTGCGTTGGCGATGAGTGAGACAGAGGCTGGTTCCGATGTGGTCAGTATGCAGCTACGGGCAGAAGCCGTTGGCGATCACTATGTGTTAAACGGTGCGAAGATGTGGATTACTAATGGTCCCGATGCCGATGTGCTTATTGTCTATGCCAAGACTGAGCCGGGGAGGGGCGCTAAGGGGATCAGTGCCTTCATCATTACCGCAGATATGCCGGGCTTTAGTTGTGGTAATAAGCTCGATAAATTGGGTATGCGTGGCTCTAATACCTGTGAATTAATCTTCGAAAATTGTCGGGTACCTAAGCAGCAAATATTAGGTGAGTTAAGCGCCGGTGTCCGCGTGTTGATGAGCGGGTTGGACTATGAAAGAGTGGTACTTAGCGGTGGGCCCGTTGGTATCATGCAAGCTTGTCTCGATGTTGCTCTTCCCTATGTTAACCAGCGGCGTCAATTCGATCGCCCTATTGCGCAGTTTCAGTTGGTGCAAGGCAAAATGGCAGACCTCTACGCACGCTGCTCAGCCTGCCGCAGCTACCTGTACGCAGTGGCAAGAGCCTGTGACGGCGGTAGTGTCAGTCGTAAAGATGCCGCGGCTTTGATCTTGTATTGTGCGGAACAGGCAACGCAGTGCGCCCTCGATACAATTCAACTGTTGGGTGGTAACGGTTATACCAACGACTATCCTGCAGGACGGCTGTTACGCGATGCGAAGTTGTATGAGATTGGTGCCGGTACGTCAGAGATACGTCGTATGTTAATTGGTCGCGAGCTTAACCTGGAGGGTTAGCTGATGCCAATATTAAAGAGTGAATTGAATGAACAGCAGCCCCCGCTGCACTACGATGAACGTAGAGAAACTATGCGGCAGTTGGTTAATGAGCTGCGAGCTAAGTTGGCGAGGATTGCGTTAGGTGGCGGTGAGGCATCGATGCGGCGGCATCGACAGCGGGGTAAGTTACCACCACGCCAGCGCATCGATACATTACTCGATGACGGTAGCGCCTTTCTTGAGCTAGGGGCTTTAGCAGCGCTAGGAGTTTATGATGAAGAGGTCGCCTGCGCTGGTTTAATTACCGGTATCGGCCGAGTCTGTGGTCGACAGTGTATGATCATCGCTAACGATGCGACGGTAAAGGGCGGCAGCTACTACCCCTTGACGGTGAAGAAGCATCTTCGTGCCCAGGCTGTTGCCGAACAGAACCGTTTACCTTGCCTCTATCTGGTTGACTCCGGTGGTGCCAATTTGCCCCGTCAGGATGAGGTGTTTCCGGACCGAGAGCATTTTGGACGTATCTTTTATAATCAGGCCAACATGTCGGCGAAGGGCATTGCTCAATTGGCGGCGGTGCTCGGTTCCTGCACCGCCGGTGGAGCTTATATGCCAGCGATGTCCGATGAAGCAATTATTGTTCGTGGCCAAGGCACAATCTTCTTGGCTGGGCCGCCGCTGGTTAAGATGGCGACGGGTGAAGAGGTCAGTGCGGAGCAACTCGGTGGTGGTGAGCTGCACTGCCGTGAATCGGGTGTTGCCGATCACTTAGCAGAAGATGATGCGCATGCACTTGAGCTGCTGAGGGGGATGGTGGCGAGATTACCACCCTCTGAAGGTGACTCAACCTTTTCGAGTAGTGAACCACCACGTTACCCCGCTATTGAGCTCTATGGTTTGATCCCTCGCCAGTTACGCCGCTCGCTGGATGTCCGTGAGGTGATTGCGCGTTTTGTCGACGACTCTGTTTTTGATGAGTTTAAGCAATTGTTTGGCTCGACTTTGGTCTGTGGCTTCGCTCGCTTGCACGGTATGGAGGTCGGCATCGTCGGCAATAATGGGGTGCTGTTTGCTCAGTCTGCAGAGAAAGGTGCGCATTTTATTCAGCTCTGTGCGCAGCGTAATACGCCGCTTATATTTTTACAGAACATCACGGGTTTTATGGTCGGGGCAAAATATGAGGCGGAAGGAATCGCTCGGCACGGCGCGAAAATGGTGATGGCGGTTGCCTGCGCGAAAGTAGCGAAGATTACGTTGGTGATCGGAGGCAGTTTTGGTGCCGGTAATTACGGTATGTGTGGCAGGGCTTATGATCCGGATTTTCTGTTTATGTGGCCCAATGCGCGCATCGGCGTGATGGGGGCAGAGCAGGCGGCGGGGGTGTTGGCATTGGTTAGGCGCCAGGCGATGATAGCCCGTGGTGAGGCGTGGGGGGAATCTGAGGAAGAGAGCTATAAAGATTCTCTGCAGCAGCAATACACTGCGCAGTCCGACGCTTACTACAGCAGCGCAAGGTTATGGGACGATGGCATTATTGATCCGGCAGATACGCGTCGGGTGCTGGCATTGGCGCTGGCAGCAACACGCGGGCGAGACAGCGTGCAAAGCCGCTTTGGCGTGTTTCGCATGTAGGTATGTAGCTTTGTTGGCTGGAGGGAGTGTTGATGAGTAGCGCAGAGGTGAGGCTTGATATGGAGGCCACAGGTGTGGCGCGTTTGACCTTGGTCCGACAGGCACAACACAACGCGTTGAACCGGCAGATGGTCAAACAGCTTAGTGAGCACTTGAAGATGCTGGCGGCTGACGAGACGGTGCGTGTTTTGGTGCTTCAAGGGGAGGGACGTCACTTTTGTAGTGGTGCAGACCTTGTCGAGATGCGTGAGCAGCTACACGCAGAGCGCCATGAAAACCTCGCTGTAGCGGAGAGCTTGGCGGCGTTGCTAGCACAGTTAAACGCTTTTCCCGTACCGACTATCGCCCGTGTGCAGGGGGCAGCCTATGGTGGTGGGCTAGGTCTACTTTGTTGCTGCGACATGGTGGTGGCGAGTGACCATAGTCGTTTCTGTATGAGTGAGGTGAAGCTGGGTATTAGCCCCGCAATGATATCGCGCTATGTTATCGAGGCGATCGGCCTGCGCCAGGCGCGGCGTTATTGCCTCAGTGCGGAGGTGATCGACGCCCAGCAGGCGCTTCAACTACAGTTGGTTCACCAGCTGGCTGCGGAGGAGGAGTTGGAGCAGGTGGTGGCTGGCTACTGCCAGCAGATACTGGCTTGCGGGCCACAGGCTATTGCCGCGACGAAGCAATTACTTGGCCGTTATCCGGTGACTGAAGCAAGAAATTACGCACAACAGAGTTGCCAGCTGATTGCGACACTGCGCGTATCGGCGGAGGGGCAAGAGGGGTTGAGCGCCTTTCTTGAAGGGCGTTCAGCGCAGTTTGACCGGAGCAGTGAATATAGAAAATCACGCCAAGCTGCAGGAGAGCGTCGTGAGTAACCGACGAATTGAACGTTTATTGATTGCTAACCGCGGTGAAGTTGCGGTCAGAATCATGAAAACAGCGCGAGAAATGGGAGTCGTTAGTGTCGCTGTCTACAGCCCCAGTGACGCGGGGGCGCTACATGTGCGCAGTGCCGATGAGGCGATAGAGTTAATTGTCGAGCAGCAGACAGCTCCGCTTGCTGCGTATCTTGATATTGCAGCGGTGGTTGCTGCGGCGGTTCGTTCCGGCGCCGATGCAATTCACCCTGGCTATGGTTTGTTGAGTGAGAACTCAGCGTTTGCCGATGCGGTCTGCGCGGCGGGATTAATCTTTATCGGCCCGACGGCGCAGGCGATCGACAGTATGGGGGATAAGTCTCGCGCTAAGGCATTGTTGGCGGACTCGGGCATTCCGCTTCTACCGGGTTACCACGGTGATGATCAGTCTGATCGTAGGCTGTTGGCTGAGGCGAGACGCATTGGCTTACCATTGCTGATCAAGCCCGTCGCCGGTGGTGGTGGCAAGGGGATGCAAATTGTTACCTCATTCGAACATTTCTTGACGGCGGCGGCGGAGGCTCGACGTGTCGCAGGCGCTTGCTTTGCAGACGATCGCTTGTTGCTAGAACGATATTTACCAGCCCCTCGCCATGTCGAGGTGCAGGTGCTGTTTGATCAGTTAGGCCATGGTCGCTATCTCTATGAGCGTGATTGTTCACTACAGCGTCGCTATCAGAAGGTCATCGAAGAGGCGCCGGCGCCGGGTTTGACATCAGCGGTGAGGAAAGCGTTGGGTGAGACGGCGTTGCGCGTCGCCGAAGCAGTAGGCTATGTTGGTGCCGGCACGGTGGAGTTTTTAATGCACCAGGGTGGCGCCAAGACGTTGTTCTATTTTATGGAAATGAATACGCGATTACAGGTAGAGCACCCTGTGACAGAGATGATCACCGGCGTCGATATTGTTGAATGGCAATTGCGCATTGCACAGGGAGAGTGCTTGGGTTTTTCTCAGGCATCGATAAGTCATCAGGGGCATGCTGTTGAGTTGAGGCTGTATGCAGAGCAGATCGAGCAACAATTCCTGCCCGCCTGTGGTCGGCTGCACCGTTGGCGGCCGCCATCGCTGGGGCGCAGGGTGCGCTTGGACAGCGGTGTCGAGGCGGGTGATGAGGTGACTAGTGATTTCGACCCGTTATTGGCGAAGCTGATCTGCTGGGGAAGTGATCGTAGGCAGGCGATTAGCATAGCGAAAAGGGCGTTGGCCGAATGGCAGGTGATTGGCGTCGAGAATAATAAGCGGCTATTGGCTCGCCTGCTGTGTTTGCCGGCCTTTGTTGATGAGCAGATGAGTACGCATACTATTGAGGATAATTTAGCAAGGCTGTTAGCTCGTGATAATACTGCCTGGAAACGCATTGTTTTTATGGCGGTGTTGGCGATTATGTTGCGCCGAGAGAGCTCGTCATCAGACCCTTGGCAGCGTTATGATCGTTTTCGGTTAGGTGGAACTGAGCCAGAATTAATTTCGCTGTGGTGGCAGCGAAAGCAGTTTGTGGTAAGGGTCGATCAGAGAGATGACGGTTATTTGATGGCTACAGAGGAGGATGGAACGCCCTGTCTGGTGAGTGGGCGATGGACAAGGCGGCAAGGGGCGGAAGCAAGGCTGCAGGCTTCGTTCGATGGCGTGATTGAGAGTATTGAGCTGATTTTTGAGGCTGATAAAATTCAGTTATTTGCCGCTACGGAGAGTTATTGTTTCTTGTTATCTGATCCGTTGATGCGTGACGGAGCAGTGTCTTCGCCGGAGGCTTCTGGGCTCTGTGCGCCGATGTCGGGGCGTATCATTGAGTGTTTGGTTGAGGCTGGCGAGGCCGTCTGTAAAGGGCAGCGCTTGCTCGTGATGGAGGCAATGAAAATGGAATACACCATTAAGGCTGATTGTGATGGTTGGCTTGATCAGTTTTATGCTGTTGTCGGTGAGCAGGTCGAGGAAGGCGCTGTATTGGTGGCGTTGAAGGCGGAGTGAGAGTCCGTGCTAGCCTGTAATCGATCATTATTAAAATGACATTTGAACGGTGTTATTTAATTCTATTACCCAGCTCTGCTGTTGTCTCTAAGTCGACCTAGCAGGCGAATAAATTGTTGGCCATCACGGTGGCCGAGGTGCTGTAATAATAAGTTTTGACCCTCTTCATCGACTGGACTATCTGTGCTGATGATCGACTGGATAGCGGCGAGTAATTGCTGTTGGCTGCTATTGCTGTTGGTCTTGTCGTTAACGAAGATATTGATGTCATGGTCGTCGCCCTCGATGAGATCTTTTGGTGCGAGCTGGCGATAGCCGTTGAGTAGGCATTGCTGCAAATTATTAAAGTCTGTTGCAGTGATACGAGTTTGCCATAGCTGTTGTATCTGCTCCATGGCGTTATTCGCATCGCGTAGCAGTGTTAATCCACGATCACTTAACACGATGAGCTTGCTGCGTGCACGTTGGGGGTGGGCGATGCGTCCGACATAGCTCAACCCTTCGAGCTCATTGACGATGCGTACGATAGCTTGCTGGCTGACATCGTTAACCTCAGCGAGCTGAGTGATGGTGGCGCCCTGTAAGCCAATATGGTTCAGTACTTGCTCGTAGGAGAGCTGTAGCTGATTGTGTCCGGCAGCTTGAGTCAGTTGCATTAGGTGGCGCTGGCTGTGGCTGGCGAGGCGGATTAACAGTGCGACAGTGGCGAGTTGTTTTTCTGCTCTGGGGGCAGGGCTTGTTTCTAAGTAGTAAAGGTTCAGTGCGTAGAGACTGTCCCATAGTTGTTGTCGCTGCTCTTTGCAAAGTAACGCATTGAGCTGGGCGTCGAGTTGGTGAAGCTGTTGCTGCGCCTGATCGACGACGGCGCGGCCAGTTTGAGTGAGCGTTACACGTTTTGCGCGCCGGTCGTTTGGATCTTGGCTTCGACGTAAAAATCCCGCCCGTTCAATGGCGCGTAGTTGCTGATCACAGTTTTGTTTAGAGATACCAATGCTTTTGGCCAGCTTGCCTATCTGTATGCCTTCGCGCCCGGGAAGGCTAAGCATTGGCTCCCAGTTTATGCGCAGGGCGCTGAAACCGCATTGCTCGCGCAGGTGGTGCATCAGCTGTGAGCGAAAGTGGTGGGATAGAGCCAATAAATGGCGGATATAATTACAGCGATAAAGATGATCAAGTTCGATGAGTTGTTGTGTTTGTCGCTGTTTT
The DNA here is from genome assembly GCF_003752585.1 of Sinobacterium caligoides. NCBI lineage: Bacteria > Pseudomonadati > Pseudomonadota > Gammaproteobacteria > Cellvibrionales > Spongiibacteraceae > Sinobacterium > Sinobacterium caligoides. The sequence continues at coordinate 320,593 of NZ_RKHR01000004.1, read as the reverse complement.
GTCGTCATTGGGGATGCCGCTTAGAGTCTATGGGTGAGTGTACAGAAAACACGCTTTTTGACAATAAGTATTTATTGACTAATTTCCCGCAGACTGATTACACTGCTACGCATTAAAATAAATAAGAGATCGAATGATGTCAGGGCAGAATAATCAGTCGCTCCCAGAAATAGGCTTTATTGGCCTAGGTAATATCGGCAAGCCGATGGCACTAAAATTACATGAGACATTGCTTGAGCAAGGCGCGGCCTTACGGGTTTACGACTATATAGCTAAACCAATGAAGTCGCTGTCAGCACAGGGCGCAACAGCTTGTGATGGAATAACAGACTTTTCTAGTTGCCAGTTAGTGGGTGTCTGCGTTCGCGATGACGATGATGTTGATGCGCTTCTGCATGGCGCAGCGAAGGAGTCGGGCTTACTGTCGGTCCTAGCCGAGGGCGCTGTTATCGCGATCCACAGCACGGTAACACGGGACAATATTTTACGATGGAGTGCACAGGCAGCCGAGCGAGGGATTGTTCTGGTCGACGCCCCGGTCACCGGTGGTGCCGAGGGAGCACAGAATGGCACCTTATGTTATATGGTCGGAGCATCGGAGGAGGGTTATCGGCTGCTTGCTCGTTGCTATGGTGCGGCAGCGAAAGAGGTTCTGCATGCGGGCCCGGTAGGGAGCGGCATCGTGTTGAAACTTGCTAATAACCTGATGACTTACGCAGCTTTCGTGGCCGTTGATGAAGCCCTAGCGCTGGTTGAGGCAAACGGCTTGAAACTTGAGCAACTATTGCATGTGGGTGAAATCAACGGTGTGGTGACAGCACAGATGCAGCGTTTTATTAGTAATCGAGAGATGTTAGCTCAGGGGTGTAGCGATGAGGATATGGCTGCGTTGATGGGCCCGTTTGCGGGGCTTGCGGAGAAAGATCTTGAGCATGCCTTAACCCTCGCGGAACAATCCTCGCAGCCATTGGCGGCAACACAACTCGTACGAGAGAAGATACGCGCGACCTTTTTGCGGGAATAGAACGTTGCTAACGATACAGATTAGTGTTGAATAAAAAATTAACCTAATGAATAGGTAAAAAAATGGGCGTGGACAGTAGGGATGGTAATGTCGAGCAGCCGCTATATGGCGAAGCGAGACTGTATATCAACGGTCAAATGCAGTTTGCTGACTCACACTACAGCAACATTTCGCCCGCTACGGGCAAGGTCATCGGTATTGCTGCAGATGCAAGTGCGCAGGATTGCGAGGCTGCCATCGTCGCGGCGAGAGTCGCTTTTGATCAGACAGATTGGTCGACGAACCACGCCTTTCGCCTACAGTGTCTACGTCGTTTTCAGCGGGCGATGCTGCGGCAGCTGAAGCCACTACAGGATGCAGTCGTAGCGGAGGCGGGGTCGACACGCCATAACGCCGAGACGGTACAGGTCAATGGCCCGGTCGAGATGGCAACTTGGTGTCTCGATTACCTGGAGCAATTTGAGTGGCAGCAAGACTTAGGTGAGTATACGTTGAACTCGCTCGGTAGCACGAGCCGCCGGCTTGTCTGCAAGGAGGCTGCGGGGGTGGTTGCGGCGATCACGCCATGGAATTTTCCGCTACAAATTATTCTCGCTAAGGTTATGCCGGCGTTGGCGGCGGGTTGTACCGTGGTGTTGAAAGCGGCACCGGATACCCCATGGTCGGCGGCATTGTTGGGTCGTATTGCACATGGGTGTGGACTGCCTGCCGGCGTGTTTAATGTTTTGACGGCCAATAATGCAAAGACGTTAGGAGGCTTGTTGTGCCGAGACCCGCGCATCGACGTAGTGTCTTTTACTGGCTCGACGGCGGTCGGCAAGCAGGTGATGAGTGATGCCAGTGGTAGTGTTAAGCGAGTCTTTTTAGAGCTTGGTGGTAAGTCACCGCATATTTTATTAGACGATGCCGATTTCTCTTCGGCATTATTGAATTGTCTCGCCGTGTGTTTTCATGCGGGCCAGGGCTGTGTGATTGCCACGCGTGTGCTTGTACCGCAGCAGCGTCTCGAAGAGGTTGAAGGGTTGCTGTGCAGTTACTTCGATTTTATTAGTTATGGCGACCCGGAGGCACCGGGGGCGATTATGGGGCCGTTGATTAATGAGCGTCAGCGTCAGCGTGTGCTATCGATGATCGAGCAGGCGAAGCAAGAGGGGGCGCGATTGATTAAAGGCGGGGGAACTCCAGACGAACTACTGCAGGGCTTCTATGTACAGCCCACGATCTTCGTCGATGAAACGGCGACGACTTGTGTGGCGCGCGAAGAGGTGTTTGGGCCGGTGTTGACGATCATACCGTATACCGACGAAGCGGATGCACTGCGTATTGCCAACGATAGTCAGTATGGTTTAGGCGCGGTGGTTAACTCTGCCGACGAGGCGCGTGCGATCGCATTTGCTCGAGGCATTCGTGCCGGTATCGTGAACGTTAATAACGGTAACTTTCTGGCTCCCGATGTACCTTTTGGTGGCTATAAACAAAGCGGTATCGGTCGTGAAATGGGTGCAGAGGGGTTTGCTGAATACTTAGAGACGAAGACGATTGCCATCGGCGCGTAATGTCGTATTGATTCGATTAAAAAATAAAAAGACACATTGAGGAGAGTGCTGTGCAAGGAGTATTACAGGATAAAATCTTTATTGTTACAGGTGGCTCGAAGGGCTTTGGTTTGGCGATGACAACCATGCTGCTGGATGCAGGAGCCAAGGTGGGGGTTTTGGGGCGTGGAGAGGAGGCAATGAAGGAAGCTGTTAATGCTTTGTGTGCACAAGATTCCTCGCGCCAAGGTCGGCTTTTTACTGCAAGGGCTGATGTGGCAGAAAGTGAGGAAGTGAATGCGGCAGTGACCGAGGTTGCCGAGCACTTTGGCGGGCTTGATGGGCTGGTTAACAATGCTGGCTTAGGCCGTGTTGCGAAAACTGAAAAGATGCGCGATGACGATATCAAACTACAGATCAACACTAACTTGCTAGGCACGGTGTATTGCACCCGCGCGGCGATTCCTTTTTTACGTCATGCAGCAAACGCACGTATTATCAATGTCTCTTCGGCGACAGCTTACCATCACGATGAGATGGTGCACATGTCTGTCTATGCGGCGACGAAGGCTGCTGTTGAGCGTTACTCGCGAGACTTAAGACGAGAGCTTCAGGGGGATGATATTGGTGTCAGTATTGTGCGGCCAGGTGGCTCGATGGAGACAGACTTTTCTTCAGGCATTGATTTTGATCACTTAGGTGAGGCGTTAAAGGAGTGGCAAGATTTTGGCCCGTACACCTACGACGGCATGACGCCGGAGCAGGTCGCCGAGAGTGTGCTGTATTGCCTGTCTAGCCCAAAGGGCGTCTCTATCGATTTGTTGGAAATACGCCCGAGCCATCGCATCGATAAAGTGGTTTTTTAAATAACTATCACCTTGCTTAATACATACAGGAATGAACATGGACTTTAATAATAAAGTTATCGTGGTGACCGGAGCCGGTGGTGATATTGGTGAGGGCTATGCCAGGTGTTTTGCCCAGCGCGGCATGAAGGTTGTCGTTGCTGACCTCAATGTCGAGGAAGGGCAGCGTGTCGTCGATGAAATTATTGCTGCTGGTGGCCAGGCTATTTTTGTTAAAACCGACGTCGGCTGTGAAGACTCGGCAGCGGCTTGCTGTGAACAGGCGGTGAAAGCTTTTGGTGGCATTGACTACCTGGTAAATAATGCAGCTATTTTTGGTGAGATGAAGGTCCAAGGTTATCTCGATGTGGACATGGACTACCTTGAGAAATTTATGCGTGTTAATGCCCATGGTTGCCTGATTATGACGCGTGCCGTGGTATCGCATATGGATAAACGCGGTGGTGGTGCGATTGTTAATCAGTCGTCTACAGCGGCTTGGATGAACATGGGGTTTTATGGGGTAGCTAAACTCGCCGTCAATGGTATTACATGCTCGTTAGCACGTGAGCTTGGCTGGCGAAAAATCCGTATTAACGCAATTGCGCCGGGGCCTACTGAAACAAAAGCGCTACGCAATGTCGCGGGTGATTATGCTGACGAAATTGCCAAGGGTATGCCTATTTCTCGTTTAGGTACGCCGGAGGATTTGGCGGAGGCCGTGCTATTTTTGCTCTCTGATGAGGCGTCCTGGGTGACAGGGCAGGTGATGAGTGTTGATGGCGGTCAGTATATGAGAGTGTAGCGTTGGGCTGCAATTTGCTATCCGTTGGTGGCGACAGAGATAAATAAAACAGGAGAGGCGCAAGTGTCGAAACGTCAGATAGGTTTGGAGATGTATAAAACGGTTTACTGCAATACCTTGCCGGAGCCGCCAGCAGAGGGGGAAGACAGTTTCTTCGATGCAATGTTAGAAAACTTGTTTGGAGAGTTATGGGCTAATAGTACGTTATCGATAGAGCAGCGACGCTTGATGTTACTGGGAGCCATTATTGCCCAGGGAGAGGAGATGACTTTCACCATTCAAGCGAAGTGTGCGATGACACGGGGCGAGCTTAGTTATGAGCAGCTCGAGGAAGGCATTCGTTTCATGACGCAATATGTTGGTTACCCCAAGGCATCCAGGCTGCGGATGTCGCTGATGGGGCTAGCGAAAGAATTTAAGGAGCAATAGGTGTCTTATGAGCAATATTGAACTATTTAACCCGTATGACTGGGCTTTTCATGATGACCCTTACCCTATCTATCAACAGTTGCGTGAAGAGCACCCGGTCTACCATAACCCGTCGTTAAACTTCTATGCGTTGTCACGATATGAAGATGTGGTGAATGCCTTTAAGAATTGGCCGGTCTTCTCAAGCAGCGCCGGTGTCGCCCTAGAGAATGTGAGTGCGGATGTGAGCAAGGTGTTCTCGATGCTGGGGCAGGATCCACCGCGGCAACAGGCGGTTCGAGGCATTGTGCGGAAAGTCTTCACGCCACGCCGTATTATCGAACAGGAACCGATATTGCAGCGCATGTGCCAGCAATATATCGCCGACTTCCCTGAGGATAGTGAGGTTGATTTTATCGAGCAGTTTGCCGGTAAAGTCCCTATGGATCTTATCAGCGAAATGATCGGTGTGCCTGCTTGCGACCGAGATATGATTCGCGGCTGGGCGAATGACTTAATTGAGCGTGTTGACGGCTCCCCAGATATCCCCCCTAAGGCAATCGAGGGTTCTCTCGGCTTACTGGGATATTTTGGCGACATGGTGAAGGAGCGACGTAAGACTGGTCATGGCGACGACCTAACGACTTCGATGCTAACGGCTGAGCTAGACGGGGAGCGTTTAGACGATGAAGAGATTGTCAGCTTCTTGTTTTTAATGAGTGTCGCTGGCAATGAGACCACAACGAAGCTTCTGGCTAACGCTTTGTATTGGGGGCAGAAGTACCCTAGTGAATTCTCTAAAGTACAGGTGGACCATGGCAATATACCGAACTGGATCGAGGAGACGACACGCTTTGATAGCTCCTCGCAGATCCTCTATCGCCTGACCATGGAAGATACCACGCTGCATGGCGTCACCATCCCCAAAGGAGTGAAGGTCGCGCTGTTGATCGGTGCGGCGAATCGCGATCCGTCATTTTTTGAGCGGCCTGAGCAATATAATATTGACCGTGACTTCCGTAATAATATTGCCTTTGGCAAAGGGGTGCATTTCTGCCTGGGGGCGGCATTGGCGCGACTAGAGGGGCGGGTCTGTATGGAGGAGTTGTTCAAAGCTTATCGAAGCTACCGCATCGATGAGGATTCATTAGTGCGCGTGCACTCTGGCAATGTACGTGGTTTTAGTCAGATGAAGGTGAGGTTTGCGCGATAAGAAAGACCGCTCCAGCAGAGTGCGTTGGGGCGGGCTAGTGCTTAGCTAACTTGCTTTTTATTTGTAGCCGTCTTCCTTGGCGTCATAGTTGATTGACACAACACGATCGTTGCCACCAATAACAATGATGCCTTCGTTCTTGTAGTAGAGCGTTGTACGCACCTTATCTTTACCGTGATAGAAAGGGATGTAGGCTTTGCCAGTACTGTAAACTTCGTAGTCGCTCCAGATACCGATCAAGTCGGTAACTTGCGTTTTACTCATGCCTACGCTGAGTTTGGCAAATTTGCTTCCAGCGGGTGCTTTAGCCTGCTCTTGCTGTACGGTCTCTGTATTGCTTTTCTTACTGCTGTCATCTTTACTCATTGTCGGTATTGATTCACAGCCTGATATTAATAGGCTGAGGGCAACGGGTAGCGTAAGAGTGGTCAATTGTCTTTTAATCATACTAATTATTCCTTTAATAGTCGCAAAACTGACTGGTATAAAATACACCGTTTAGAAAAGACGGGCAACTGTCGGTTTTTTATACCACTTTGACTTAGGCGCGCAAATAAAGGTGTATATATAGTATAAAGATATTTCTAGCGTGCACAAAAAAGCCCGCTGGGTTGAGCCAGCGGGCTTTTTAGTAAAGCATTAAGTCGTAAGAATATTACTTCTTACGCTTAGCTTCCTGACGTGCCTTCTCGTCTTCGATAACCTTGGTGGCTACGTTCTGAGGGCAAGGGCTGTAGTGTGCGAACTCCATAGAGAACTGACCACGACCAGAGGTGATAGTACGTAGGTGTCCGATGTAACCGAACATCTCAGATAGCGGTACATCAGCCTTGATACGAACACCAGAAACACCAGCTTCTTGGTCCTTGATCATACCGCGACGACGGTTAAGGTCGCCGATGACGTCACCAACGTGGTCGTCTGGAGTGAATACATCAACAGCCATGATAGGCTCGATCAACTGAGGACCGGCTTTAGGCATAGACTGACGGAAGGCACCTTTTGCAGCGATTTCGAACGCGATAGCCGAGGAGTCAACGGCGTGGAAGCCACCGTCGTAAAGCTCAACCTCAACATCGAGAACAGGGAAGCCAGCTAGAGGACCGGTATCCATCATGCTCTTGAAGCCTTTCTCAACAGCAGGCCAGAATTCCTTAGGTACGTTACCACCGACAACCTTAGAGCCGAAGGTGAAACCAGAACCCAGCTCGCCGGGCTTGATACGGTAGTCGATCTTACCGAACTGACCAGAACCACCAGACTGCTTCTTGTGTGTGTAGCTGTCATCAACTTCGAGGGTGATGGTTTCACGGTAGGCAACCATTGGCTCGCCAACCTCAAGATCAACACCGTAGGTACGCTTCAGGATATCAACCTTGATGTCTAGGTGAAGCTCACCCATGCCGCGGAGGATAGTCTGGCCAGACTCTTCGTCGGTGTGAACGAGGAAGGTAGGATCTTCAGCAACCATCTTACCGATAGCGATACCCATTTTCTCAACGCCGCCCTTGTCTTTTGGTGTTACGGCGATAGAGATAACAGGCTCTGGGAAGACCATTGGCTCAAGTGTACATTCATGCTTTGGATCACAAAGGGTGTGACCTGTCTGTACGTTCTTCATGCCGACAATAGCGATAATGTCGCCAGCCTGAGCGGTACTTAGCTCAGTACGCTCATCGGCGTGCATTTCAACCATACGGCCGATACGCTCAGTCTTACCGGTGAAAGAGTTAAGGATGGTGTCACCCTTGTTCAATACACCAGAGTAGATACGGATAAAGGTCAGGGCACCGAAACGGTCATCCATGATCTTAAAGGCAAGTGCGCGGAAAGGCTCATCGACAGTAACATTTGCTACTTCACCGGTAGGTGTACCTTCTGCATCAGTCAGTGGCTGTGGGTCAACCTCTGTTGGTGAAGGAAGGTAATCGATAACAGCGTCAAGAATGAGCTGAACACCCTTGTTCTTGAAAGCAGAACCACAGTAAGTCGGGAAGAAGTCCATGGTGCGAGTACCCTTACGGATGCAGCGCTTGATGTCATCGATAGAAGGCTCTTCACCTTCCATGTAAGCTTCCATCAGGTCGTCGTCTTGCTCGACAGCCATCTCGATCAACTTCTCGCGGTACTCTTCAACTTGGTCAGCCATATCAGCAGGGATATCGATGATCTCGAAGTTCTCAGGTAGGCCCGAGTCATCCCACTGGTAAGCGGTGCGAGAAAGCAGGTCAACAAGACCCGTGAAGTTCTCTTCGATACCGATAGGTAGCGTCATTACCATTGGGTTGGCACCCAATACGTTCTCAATCTGTCCAACGACACGAAGGAAGTCAGCACCCATACGGTCAAGCTTGTTGACGAAGATGATACGGGCAACTTCAGAGTCGTTAGCGTAGCGCCAGTTGGTTTCAGACTGAGGCTCAACACCACCAGAGCCACAGAAGACACCAACACCGCCGTCCAATACTTTCAGCGAACGATAAACTTCAACGGTGAAGTCAACGTGGCCAGGAGTATCGATGATGTTCATGCGGTGGTCTTTCCAGAAGCAGGTTGTCGCCGCTGACTGGATAGTAATACCGCGCTCGGCTTCCTGTTCCATGAAGTCAGTGGTTGACTCACCGTCATGTACTTCACCGGTCTTATGGATTTTACCTGTAAGCTTCAGGATACGCTCAGTTGTTGTCGTCTTACCGGCATCAACGTGGGCGAAGATACCAATGTTTCTATAAAGGGATAAATCAGCCATTGTTTTACTCATAAATTGGATACAGAAAATTCGGCGCAGATTGTACCAATTGTAGCGTCACATTATTATCGTTTTTTTTACCTATAGAGCAACTCAGGGGCTATAAAGCCTGACCTAGACTCAATGATAGCTTGAGGGTGTCAGCTAATTCCCTTTTCAATCAGTTGTTTAGGAATGTTTGTCGAGAATATTAACAGATGGCTAACTGCGATAAATATATGAAAAAAAGCTTGGTGGAGGGGGGGATATCTCGCTAACGCAGGGCGCTAGCGAAGATTAGCGGCTTAGCGCTGGCGACGCTGACGCACGGAGGCGGCTAGTTGACGCAATACGATAGCTGTGTCATCGATGTTAATACAGGGGTCGGTAATGCTCTGACCGTAGGTCAAGGGCTTACCCTCAATGACATTCTGCCGGCCTTCAACAAGGTTGCTTTCAATCATGATGCCGAAGATCGCCTCGCTGCCCTTGGCGACTTGGCTGGCGATGTCGTTAGCCACGTCGATTTGGCGCGAAGGGATCTTGCGGCAATTAGCATGGCTGGCGTCAATCATGATGCGCGCCTTGAGGCCTGACTTCTCCAACATTGCCGAGGTATCGTCGACGGAGAACATGTCGTAGTTCGGGTGCTTACCGCCTCGCAGGATGATGTGGCAGTCCTCGTTGCCGCCAGTGGTGAAGATAGCGGAGCGACCACCCTTGGTGACGGAGAGAAAGTTATGTGGTTGTGAGGCGGAGTTAATGGCATCGATGGCAACCTGGATATCACCGTCGGTAGCGTTCTTGAAGCCAACGGGGCAGGACAGGCCGGAGGAGAGCTCGCGGTGTGTCTGGCTTTCGGTCGTACGTGCGCCGATCGCGCCCCAGCTGATGAGGTCGGCTATGTATTGGGGGCTGATTAGATCAAGGTACTCACTGCCGGCGGGCAGGCCCATAGCGTTGAGCTCAAGGAGCAGGTTGCGGGCGAGCTGTAATCCCTTGTTAATCTTAAAGCTATCGTCGAGATCGGGGTCGTTAATCAAGCCCTTCCAGCCGACGGTAGTGCGTGGCTTCTCAAAGTAGACACGCATGACGATAAACACATCGTCCTTTAACTCGTCACGCAGCGCCTTGAGTTGTTTAGCGTAATCGATCGCGGCGGCGGGGTCGTGAATAGAGCAGGGGCCGACGATAGCGAGAACACGGTCGTCGTTGCCATGAAGGATGTTGTGGATGGTGCTGCGAGCATCTTCGACCACGGCGGCGACATTGGCGTCGACGGGAAGTTGTTCGATGAGCTGTTCCGGTGAGATGAGCTCTTTAATCTCTTTTATCCGGAGGTCGTCGGTACTGGTCATGAGTTGTGCCTAAATAGAAATGTTATCAATAGTAAAAGCTTGCCATAGCTAAGCGGCCGGTGCTAGTGCTGGATCTAAGATAATGTCCCGGCAATGACGGGATGGGGAAGAGGGTAGAATGTATGGTAGTGTCATTTAAAAGAAAAAAAGCCCAGAGCCTGAGGTTAGTGGGCTTTGCTATGGCTTGGCAATATAACGCTTACTTCACAGCATCTCCAGATCCGCTGCCCGTGGCGGTCATGATGATGTATTTGAAGTAGTCTTTGATATTCAGTCTGTCGATCATTTGTTTATCCGTTTCAGCTAACAGCTTCGGAGTCGACATGTCGATGTTTTGAACCTGGGCTAAGCCGGTGATGCCTGGCAGTACATTGTAGACGCCGAGTGAATCACGCTCCTGGATTAGCTCTTCTTGATTGAACAGGTTCGGTCGTGGGCCGACGAGACTCATTTCACCCTTGAGTACGTTGATTAGCTGTGGAAGCTCGTCGATTTTAGTCTTGCGAAGAAAGCTACCCAGTGTAGTGATCGAGGCGTTGTTGGCTAAATGACTTGCAACAGATTTGGTTTCGACAGACATAGTGCGAAACTTGATCAGTTTAAAAGGCTTTTGGTTTTTTCCGACGCGGGTTTGGATGAATATAGGAGAGCCTGTGTCGAATAGGCCTATAATGGTAACGATTAGTAAAATAGGGCCAAGAAAAAGTAGGCCAAAGAGAGCTGCCAAAAAGTCGATAATGCGGATCATTTGTTTTTCTCTAATTAATAGAAAGCTTAGCTAGCTGCACTGAGGTTAATCTAATGTAGATGGTAGGTGCTAAAGGAGTGAATGTAACAATGAATTCGATAGGGCGATTATATATCATTGGAAAATGGTTTGATAGCTTCTGCGTGAATAGTAGGTTATGGAATATAAAGGATGATAACTAAGGTGATCGAAGAATTTTAAAAATATACATTATTGATTTATTGTTATTATGCTTTCTTCGGTTGTATAAGGGGGGGATTTAAAATCATTTTTAGATTTGATCTCTCAACCTATAGGTTATCAAGTGGCTGAGTTGCCATTGAAGATTTTCCTGTGATGTAAGAAAACCACCTTAATGCTTGTAACGGAACTGGGTGTTGTATAATTGGTTTGTCGAAGACTTTAGCTATTAGGTTTGTAAAGCATTTAGTAGATATTGCTGGGCTGTCTGATGCTAAAAAATATGCCCCGGTGCATTTTTGTGCCCGGCACAGCAATATGTCAACAAGGCTTCGTTCTGCGATGAAGTTTCGTTTATTTTTTACTAGCTGAAAAGGAAGAGGGACGAGGTTTTTATCAGGCGCATAGATAGATGAGAGGTTTTACGGAGCATTATGCCCGTAAACGAAAGGCGGTCTAACGATAACAACCTCTACCTGTTTTGTCAGCGATATACTTTAAACCCATCTCAGTCTGATATTTTGGCTCTGAATAAGTGTTATGAGGGTTTTCTGTGGAATTAGGGTGGAATGGTGTGTTTTACTGTTGCAACCGTACACACCAATACTGCTTATAATAACGAATCGTTTTACGTCAGCGGCGGCAGATTTTCTTGCGAGATTTAGAGTCCCCTCTGTTGTCACAAGTATGATTGCCAGCTAATAATAGCTTTGTTTATATGTCCGGAGAATATGATTATATCTAATCACTTGAGTGTTTTTCGATTATTCAAAAATACTAATATTATTTTTATTCTGCTAACCTTGATTTAAGGTTTGTGTGTTGGGTTGGAAATATCTCGGGATAAATTTTATATTTGCAGGTTGTCGTATAGTAGTTTTGACTTCTGCCGACGGTTTGTTAGTTTATATGCAAGCCATAACCTGTCCAGTGTTACTGCGGCTTGCTCTTTTTAGTTGTTTTTGTCGTGATTTTGGATTGTTGTAGGTTTGTTGATCAGCCGATTTTTATTTGTTTTTACTTCTTAAAACTTTGTTTGAACGTTGGGGCGATTCTTTGGTTATTATATGCTGGCCGTCACTTTTTGGTGCTCTGGCTGGCCATCCCGATATGATGGCTTTGAATACAGTATCGCGCCTCGGGCTTTGAGACTTTGTTGGTGGGCGTTATAAAGCAGGGTGGCATAGCTTTTCGTTGGGTCGTATGGATCTACTAGTCAGAGTGATAGGTGGCTAGGGCTGGCTCGCTATGAGTCAGCCCTAGTCATGCGTACAGCAGCTTATGCCGCCTCTGTTTGCACCTCTTTTTTTGAAGCGGGGAAGCGCACAAGGTAGTCGGTGGCTGTCAGTGCTGCTGTTGATCCAGAGCCCATGGCAATGATGATTTGTTTGTAGGGGCTGTCGGTGACGTCTCCTGCCGCGAAGACGCCTGTCATTGAGGTCGCTCCCTTCTTGTCGGTGATTATTTCCTGGCGCCCGTTGCGTTCGATCTTATCTACTAAGAATTCACTGTTGGGTTGCAGCCCGATCTGAACGAAGACACCGTCAACATTGAGTTGATGTTGTTCACCGCTATTGCGGTCCTCGTAGCGTAGGCCGTTCATCTTCTTGCCATCGCCGATGACTTCTGTGGTGAGGGCCATCTTAATAATAGTGAGGTTGGCGGTATCGTTAGCCCGCTGCTGTAACACCTCATCGGCACGCAGTGTGTCGGCAAACTCAAGCACCGTCACGTGTTCCGTGATAGCGGCCAAATCAATAGCGGCTTCGATGCCAGAGTTGCCGCCGCCGATGACAGCGACCTTTTTACCGGTATAGAAGTTACCATCGCAATGGTGGCAGAAGTGCACGCCATGGTTGAGGTAAGCGCTTTCGCCCTTAACGTTCATCTTACGCCAGCGAGCGCCAGTGGCGACGATGACGCTGCGGCTATAAAGTGTCGCGCCTGAGGCGAGCTCGACGGTAACCATTTCCCCTTCCTCGGTAGCCTCGGTAATGTCGTTGGCGAGTTGGTCGGTGATGATGTCGACATCGTAGTCGCGAACATGCTCCTCCAGATTGGCGACAAGCTTGGCGCCTTCGGTGGCTTTCACCGAGATGAAGTTCTCAATGCCTACGGTGTCTAGCATCTGGCCGCCGAAGCGGTCGGCGACGATACCGGTGCGTACACCTTTACGCGCAGCGTAGATGGCTGCTGAGGCACCGGCGGCACCACCGCCGACGACCAAGACATCGTAGGGCGCTTTATCGGCTAGGGCTTCTGCTTGGCGTTGTTCAGCACCGCTGTCGATCTTGTTAAGAATTTGCTGCAGGCTGATTCTGCCTTGTGCAAAGGGCTGGCCATTGAGCAGTACCGTCGGTACGGATTGAATGTCGTGGCTGAAGACCTCTTCTTGGAAGAGTGAGCCGTCAATCATTACGTTGGTGATTTGCGGGTTGATGGCGGCCATCATGTTGAGGGCTTGTACGACATCGGGGCAGTTCTGGCAGCTCAGGGAGACAAAAGTCTCGAAGCGATAGTTGCCGCTGAGGTTGCGTACCTGCTCGATGAGCTCGGGCTCCACTTTCATTGGGTGTCCGCCGCTGTGCAATAGGGCGAGGACCAGTGAGGTGAACTCGTGCCCCATGGGCAGGCCAGCGAAGCGAATCTCGGTGCCAGTCGTGGCGGAGCGCACGATCATGCTGGGCACACGCTCATCGATGCGAGCCTCATCTTTGACCTGTACTTTGTCTGATAGTGTGGCAATGTCGTTAACGAGGGTATTGAGTTCTTTTGACTTGGGGCCGTCATCAGTGAAGGCCAGTAGCTCGACATCTGACTGCAGATTGTTAAGGTAGGTTTTGAGTTGTTCTTTCATGGCGGCGGTTAGCATGTCGGTGCTCCTAGGCAGTATCTGTTCAATTGCAGCCAGTATAGAGAGAGTCTTTCTATTGCTTAAATCGTTTGATTTTATTTATGCGATAGGTTTTGTCTATCGTGCGGCTGGTCGGTTGATGGAAGAGTGCCCATGGGTTTCTAAAGCTTGCAGAGGGGGGGAGTTAAGCGGCAGGGGTGAAATTCTTGATGATAGGGTGTTTTAGGTGGGCTTTAGCTGTAATGAGCGGTCGATAAATCGATGTAATTTGCTTATCATGCGCCAGCATCACGCATTGAGCACAGTGACCCTCCAGGAGAGCCTAAAATGAGAATCTATACTGCCTTTCTATACTTCTTTAAAATTTTATTGATGGGCGATAAGGCGCTCGCGAAGGATGAGCCGGAGGTCGCTACCGTAGAGCAGGCACCGGTTGAGAGTAAGCCTGTATTTCATGTCTCCACGGCGCCAGCCATACAAGTGCTTGCGTTGTTGCAGAGTGAGGGGCGCCTGATCGACTTCCTGCAAGAAGACATTGCCGCCTATGGCGATGATGATATCGGTGCGGCGGTGCGAGATATTCACGCCGGCTGCCGAGGTGTGCTTGATAAGCACTTTGCGTTAGAGCGAATCATGAGTGAGGAGGAGGGCTGCATGGTCAGTGTCGCCGCCGACTTCGACCCGTCGAGAATAGAGTTGCAAGGTGAGATTAAGAGTGGTGCTAGCTTGTCTGGCGCGCTGTTGCATGGCGGTTGGCTGGCGAGCAAGGTGGAATTACCAACAGTCGCTGAGGGCGCCGATGAAAAGGTGGTTGCACCTGCACAGGTTGAGGTGGGCGCATGAGTCGTTATACCGTCGGTATCGATCTTGGGACTACCAATACGGCGTTGGCCTATGTTGATAATGCCGCTGATGATAAGCGTGTGCAGCCCTTTGCCATTACGCAAGTTGTGGCATCGGGGAGCGTGGAGGCGAGAAAGACGTTGCCATCGACGGCCTATATCAGCGCCGGTACGGAGTTGGTTGCGGGTGCGCTGAACCTACCGTGGCGCTCGGAAGATAAAGTTGTATTGGGGGCTTTTGCTCGCGATCAGGGTGCTAAGGTGCCGACGCGCTTCATTCATTCGGCGAAGAGCTGGTTTGGCCACAACAGTATCGATCCTGAGAGTGCCATTCTGCCGGCGAATTCGCCAGAACAGGATGCCAAGCGCGCGCCGACCGAGGTGGCGAAGATGCTGCTCACGCATCTCCGCGAGGCTTGGAATCATGAGTTTGCAAGCGATGACGCAAGCGCCGACCTTATCGATCAAGAGGTGACGCTGTGTGTGCCGGCCAGCTTTGACGCGAATGCGCGAAACCTGACGGTCGCCGCGGCCGAGGCCGTGGGTTTTAAAAACCTTCATCTATTAGAGGAGCCACAGGCAGCTATCTATAGCTGGATCGAGGCGCTGGGTGATGGCTGGCGCAAAGAATTGAAAAAGGGCGACCTAGTACTGGTTGTTGATGTTGGCGGTGGTACCAGTGACTTTTCGTTGGTGGCTATTACAGAAGAAGCGGGTGAGTTACAGCTGCGTCGTGTGGCCGTGGGTGAGCATATTTTGCTCGGCGGCGACAACATGGATCTGGCGCTGGCCTATGGCGTTGCACAGAGGCTGAAGCAGGAGAAGTCGAAAAAACTCGACGATTGGCAGATGGCGGCCCTGGTTCAGCAGTGTCGTAAAGCGAAAGAGGTGATGTTGGCCGATAGCAGTATCGCCTCACAGCAGCTGACGATCCTCGGGCGAGGCTCCTCGGTGATCGGTGGTGCGCTCAAGATTGAGTTGCAGCGAGAGACGCTACAGCAGGTATTGCTAGAGGGGTTCTTCCCGGAGATTAGTGCTGACGAGATGCCGGCGCGGCCCAGACGCCGCGGCTTTAGAGAGCAGGGGCTGCCCTACGCTAGTGATGCCGGGATTACACGCCATCTGGCTAAGTTCCTCAACCAGCATGCCGATGCGGTGACAGAATTGCTGCCGGAGCTGACGCCGGAGCCAGGCCAGCCCGTGCTGCCAACGGCGGTGCTGTTCAATGGCGGCGTATTCAACGCCGATGTATTACGCGATAGAGTCATGGAGACACTTTACAGCTGGGCGGAAGATGTCGGTGCTCAGGAGCCGAGGGCGCTGGAGCAGGGTAAGTTAGACCTAGCGGTAGCGCATGGGGCCGCTTATCTTGGTTTAGCGCGGGCAGGCGAGGGCATTCGCATTCGCGGCGGTAGTGCACGGAGTTACTACATTGGCATAGAGAGCGCGGAGCCGGCGGTGCCGGGCTTCGAGCCGCCCATGCACGCGATGTGTGTGGTTCCTCATGGAATGGAGGAGGGCACGAGTATCGATATCTCGGGTGCCGAGGCAGGCCTCTGTATCTATACCGGTGAGCCCGGTGAGTTTCAGTTTTACTCCAGTACTGTTCGGACGGGTGATAAGCCTGGCGAGTTAATCGAGTTTGATGAGGGGGAGCTGATCGAGCATAACCCGGTCGAGACGGCGCTCGGTGAGCGCAAGGGTGAGGTGGCTGAGATCGATTTACGCTCTAACTTTACCGATATCGGTGTACTGCAGTTGTTGTGTGTTAACGCCAACACACAGGAAACCTATGACCTCGAGTTTAACGTACGCCATCACGACGACGAGGGCTGAGTCTTTGTTGTGCGGATGGCCGGCTTGGCATAGGTGTAGACCTTGTCGAGCTGTGTTCTAGATGGCGGCTTTTGCTAGCGCTCCTTCGCCGGGGCGCTGCCGACACGCTATGCGGCAGGAAACCGAGGGTTGATTGTTGCACTATCGGCAGTGTTATAATCGATGGCACCTAAGTAGTGACTTTCTTTTATGAACACACAATCTAGTCCCGCAGAAACCACGTCGGGGCGCTTCTCTAAACAGGCCATTGGTCTCGTCTGCTGTCTTGTTGCCGCATCCCTGTTTCTTATTTTTCCCGATCAGCTGGTGAATTTTGTTGCCGGTGTGACCCGCTACGCCGTCCATCAGTTTGGCTTGGCGTTTATTGTTATACCCTCGGTGTTGATGCTGCTGGTGTTTGTTATCGCCTTTAGTCCCTTCGGCCGTCTGCGTCTCGGTGGCGCAGAGGCTGTACCGGAGTTTAGCTTTGTCAGCTGGACGGCGATGCTGTTTGCCGCGGGGATGGGCTCGGGCTTGGTTTTCTGGGGAATCGCGGAGCCAATATCGCACTATGCGAACCCGCCCGCTTTTGTCGCGGCGGCTAACACGACAGATACAGCGCTGGCACTGACCTACTTTCACTGGGGCCTACATGCCTGGGCAATCTACGCGATATCCGGTCTTGTCATGGCGTGGTTTGCCTTCAATCGCTCGCGACAGATGACTATTTCGGCGAGCTTTACCGGTAAGACTCAGCTGAATAAGTTGCAGGTTTTCGACTTTCTGGCGGTGGTCGCGGTGATTTTTGGCGTGGCAGGCACGTTAGCAAACAGTATTGCGCTTGTGCAGACTGGGGTGGAGCATAGTTTTGCTGCAGGTATTGGTGGGGTGGGGTTTCGTCTAGGCTTGTTACTGCTTATCGCGCTGGCTTTTACCCTGTCCTCTGCGTCGGGGCTGCAGACAGGTATTAAGTATATGAGTCAGTGCAACCTACTGTTGATGGTGCTGGTTTTGGTGCTGGTCATCAGTTTTGCCAACCCGCTGACCATCGTTGAGACGATTGCTTCCTCTAGCGCCCGCTATGTTGAAATGCTGCCTAGCCTCTCTTTCACGATTGATAATGCCTCGCGGGGCTGGAGCGAGTCTTGGAGTGTGATTTATTTCGTCTGGTGGATTGCCTGGGCACCTTTTGTTGGGCCTTTTATTGCTCGTATTAGTCGTGGTCGCACGGTGCGACAGTTTTTATTGTGCACCATGTTGATTCCTACGCTGGCGACGATTATCTGGTTCAGCAGTTTTGCCGGAGCCGTATTTAACTCACCGGTATTGAATGATGTGATTGCCGCCGTCGGTGATAATTTCACGCTGGGTCTGTTCACCTTTTTTGATGTGCTGCCTTTTGGTCAATGGTTGTCATTGTTAGCGGTGGTGTTGCTGGTGAGCTTTGTGATTACCAGTGCGGACTCGGCGATCTATGTGACGGGAATGTTGACCGGCAGTGAAGGCCTGCGCTCTAAGTTGATATGGAGTGTCACTTTGGTGGCGATCACCACCGCGCTGGTGCTGAAAAATAATGTGTTATTGAATAACCAGATCGCTATCTTTGGCGCCTTGCCCTTTACATTGATATTGCTAGCTCAGGCGGCAATGTTGGTGAGGGAGTTTTGGCGGCAACGATCGGCCGAGTGACCTAGCCAGGGGAGGTAGGGCCTTAGTTTGAGGCCCTTATAGCGCCTAACGCTTGTCTTGAGTCCAGTGCGCACGCTGTGCTTGCTTAGCCATTTGACGGATGCCGTCATAGTCACGGTCGTGGCTCTCTGCAAAGTGGGAGATTTGTACGGCCTGGAGGATCGCCAAGCCCTGCGGGTTGTTGTGCATGTCCAGTAGTGCGTTGCGTAATTGTTGACGCAGCGGCAGCGGTACTTGCTTAGAGATGATAAACGGAGGGAAGGCACTGGGGCCTAGGGTATCGATAATGCGGATCTTCTCCCGCTGCTCAGGCATTTTTTGCAGTTCCAGCTCTAGTACCCAACTGTCGATTGCGGCGGCGTCAATTTTCCCCGCTAGAATCATCTGTAGCGAGTTTTGGTGGGCGCCAGACTCGATAATCTCAGCAAAAAAGTCACCGTCTTTACCCAGTTTAGCGAGGTGGTTACGCACGACGTAGCAACCGGAGTGGGAGTGCGGCTCGTTGTAGGCCCAGCGGCTGTCGGCGAGGTCGTCAAAGCACTGAAAAGGGCTGTCGCGATGAACCACAATATCCGAGAGGTAGACGGCTTTGCCGGCGTAGCGCCGAGCTTCGAGTACCGGTGTTGCCAATAATTCGATAGCACTGCCCGGACGATCTTTCTTCCAGGCGTAGGGAAGGCCACAGATCCAGCAGATTTGGATATCCCCGTTGTCGAAGCCTTGTTCGCGTTGTTGCCAGGGAATGTCATCCACCAGTTGTAGCGGCAGCGACAGGTGCTGGCGAAGATACTCTGTTAAGGCTGTTACAAAGCCATCAGCATTGCTCGCCATACACGATGTGAGTTTGAGTGATTTCATAGTGCTGCATCAGTAGAGGGCGTGGGGGAATCGTTCCGTGCCGGCTATTGTAGGGGGCCTCGGTAGCATTGCAAGAGCGGAGAATGACTTAGGCTTAGAGAATTGAGTATGGACAAAGTATGGTGTCGGTTGCGGCGAGCAGATGCTCGGCGAGTACTTGTTGTGGTGGCGGTGCGGTTGAGGGTGACTGCTCGATGACTAGGCGAATGCTGATCAAGATAGGGTGCTCCCCCTGTATTTGCAACGCTCGATAGGTCTTGTTGAGGCGCCAGCTATCGAAGCCCCCGCTGACGCGATAGCGTTGTTCGGTTAGGCAGTCGATGAACTCACCTTCGCCATGGCCGTTGGGTTTGAAGAGCCCCGTGCGCACAACAGAGGCTTGCATGGAGTGGAAGGTGTTTTCCCTGACCAGGCGGTGGTCATTGATAACCAGGCCGCCGGGATCTAATAGTAAAAGCGCTACTGTTGCAGGCTGCTTATTCGTAGACGTTGGCTGGTATTGAATGCGAAAGCGTAGCGGAGCCTCATCATCGGTTTCTAGCCTTAGCAGGTCTTGGTAGTGCGACCACAGGCCGACAGAAAACGTCTCTCGGTTGCTGTTGTTGAGTTGGCTGTTCAGTTTCAGTAGATAGCTATAGTCATCGTATAAATTGATGACATAGGAAAGCTTCTCGCAGTAGCTGCAGGATAGCTCGCCACTGTAGCCGCCAGTCAGTGCGCTACGGTCGGCCCAACTTGGCAGGGCGGAGTTGGTAAGGCTCTGTTCCTCCTCTTCCTCCTCTTCAATCGTGAGCTTTGTCGATGCCTCTAGCTTGAGAGGGCGGGGTGAAGGAGCAGTGAGGGGGGAAGAAGAGTGCTGGGGTAGAGAAGAGCTGGAGGCCAGGGGAGAGGAGGAGGGCAGTCTAGCGATGGGTTGGCTATGAGGCTGTTGTTTGTTGTTGCTTGAGCGCTGAATCTCACGCTGGATGGCCCGGCTAGCGCTGTTATCGCCATAGAGGCTCTCATCAATATCAAGTTGGCTGAGGTATCGACGCTGGATCACCTGATACTGTGCAACAGAGAGTAGTGCCAAAGGGCTCATCGGCTGGCCCGGTCTGATGTGTTCTGTTTGCAATATTGTGTAGTGTGAGGGTTGGTTGTTCTCTTGGTCATCGTTTAAGGCGCTCGGTGGAGGGCCGTCGCTATCGGATGGCTTGTTGGTATGCTCTGAACATGCAGATAGTAATAGTGCTAGTGTGATGGTTAGCAGTCGGAGCTGTTGTAGCATGATATTGATATCCCCGCTGATATAGAGCGGCAAGAGACAGCAGTGTGTTAAGTCGGCAATAAGGCTGCGCTGTCATTTTTTTTAAGCGTAGAGCATGCTTGGCGTGCTGCCTAGTGGGTGTAATGTTTTAGTCGTTTTATTTGTGAGCAGACAGGCTTGTTGGCTAAGGCGGTAAGTGAGGTGTTAGAGGGAGGGGGAGGCTGGTGGGACTCATTGTGCGTGCTTGATTATATTTTGTTGTTAGTCATATTTGAGAAGTAAATATTGCAATGTATTTTGCTTTGTCTGTAAAATATTCGCTAACGAAATTTCTAGGAGAATAACAATGGATGAAGATAGTCGAAGTAGTTTGTTGATAAAGTTAGAGTGGTGAAAGTGAGGGCTTCTGTTAAAAAAACACTTTCCTAAAGCTGTTCCCCCTCCTGCCTTTTCTCTCTCTTTTTTATCAACTTTAACATCTGCATGTTGATCAGGTTTAACTTGTTGTTAAGTCGTTGAAACAAATGTTTCTTACTGATTCTGTGTCGCGCATATAGCTTAATATACATGTGCCAATTCGCTGATCGCCCAATGTGCCCACATGTGGACTGATGCTTTTCTGTCGATTAATAATATTGATAGATTCGATCTTTCCGTTAGTTACAAGTTAAAAACTTATTATAGTTTTTATTTTATCGAACCGTTTAAATGGTTTGAGGGTAAGTTGTATGAAAAATTTAGAGTTGAAAGATAATAGTATTTACCTCCCGCTAGGCAATATTTTCCCCGATAAGGACGTTGATCGTTTCTCGGAATTAATTGTTTCAAGAAATCATTCTGGAATAAAACAGTGGTTTGATAATTGCTCACTGCAGGAGTCTTATCAGTATTTCAACAGTATCTCAGAGAAGTTAAAGATCAGCTTATTATCCCTTTTGCCGCCATCGTTATATCGGGAGATAGAAATACTGGAAGCGATGAGCGCTCCTGTTATCGAGATGGCTTCACCTGTGGTACCTGTATCGTTCTGTGCCGACGACAAAGTGGTTGATGTGCTGCGTTACTTTAGAATGAATCGAGATGCCCGCAAAAATGTCGTTTTTGTTCTTAATGATGATAAGCAATACGAGGGTGTAGTGACGCTAAATGGTTTGATGATGGCTGATGAGCAGCAGTCACTTAGTGATATTCTAGAGCCTTCCTTGAGTTGTGAAGCAAGCCTTGATTGCAAAAAGGCAGTCTCGATGCTGCTCAAGCAAGATGTTGATTATTTGGTTGTTGTTAACTCTGTCGGTCAGCCTGCGGCGATACTGGAGTACAGGGATGCTGTTGCTATTAGGCTGCAGGGGCAGAGTGAGGGCGAGGCGTTGTTGAGGGGGGAGCGGCAAGGCGGGAGTGATCTACGAGGCTACCTCGAAACCTCGGTGTTGGCGCATGTTCGCGGGCGTATTTTATGGATTATTGGCTTGGCGGCTGTCGGGATTATTTCTGGCATGATAATTCAAAGTTACGAAGATGCTATTGCCGCCCTGACAATTCTTGCGCTGTATCTGCCGATGGTGGCGGATACAGGGGGCAATGCTGGCAGCCAGGCTGCTACGGTGGTGGTCCGGGCGCTGGCGCTCGGCAATGTTAAAACATCGGATTGGCTTGTGGTCGTGTGGAAAGAGTTTCGAGTGTCGTTGTTAATTGGCTTGGGGTTAGCTGTAGCAACGATGGCTAAGGTAACTCTCCTCTCATATGGCGTCGAGTTGCCAATGGGCTTAACGCTTGGTCAGCTTGGCTTCGCTATTGCGATATCATTATTTTTTCAGGTGGTGAGCTCGACGGTGATAGGGGCTTCTTTGCCGATTTTAGCCAAGTACTGCAATAAAGACCCAGCCGTAGTGGCAAGCCCAGCCATAACGACTATTGTCGATATCAGCGGCATGTTGATTTACTTCTACTGCACCACAGTGTTGCTCGGACTGGCTTGAAAAGAGATGGGTTGCGCGAGACTCGTGACAACAAAAGACTAATCGCGCCGCTCAATACTGAGCTTTGAGTGGTGCGATTATTGCTTCATCGGCCTAACGATAATATCTATGAGGTATTCAGCCGCCGGTTATTCTTCGTGAGGTGCCTTTTCACAGGCGACTGATATGCTAATGGTGCCAGGGCCCAAATTAACGCAGCCGGTAAGCCCCATCATGCAGGTGATCAGTTCGACGTCATGTTGTTCACAGCAGGACTTGAGGCGAGCGTAACCTTCAAACTGTTCGAGTTTCTCGATTTCATCGGCGATGCTTAATACGACGGTGTTCATTGTTAGGCTGTCTTCGCGTATCCGTTTACAGGCGACGTCAAACATGAGGTTGATGGCCTTGGCGTGTCCGCGTACTTTCGCGACAGGGAAGGTATCATCTTCACGGCCACAGAGAATAGGAGTGACATGTAGGGCCTTGCCGATCGTCGCTGCTGCCCAGCTGATACTGGTGTCTCCACGCAGTTTAATTCGGCTACGCAGATAGGCGACATCGGGTGGTACGGCGTAGCTGTAAACCTGCTCTTTAAATTTATCGACGCTACGTCTTAGCTCACACTTGGTGACGCCGCTCTTGATCAGCTGGTTGGTCTTTACTGCGAGTAAGCCCTGGCCAGCAAAGAGGGTGCCAGTATTAATGACGCGCATGGCGAAAGAGGGGATGCGTCGATCAGGTTGGTGGTTCTTATATGCACCAAGCACTTTAAAAGATGCCTCTCGAGCATTGTCAAATAGAGGACTGCGACTTTTTGTTATGGTTTCTACGAGTGCAAAGTCATGTTTTGGAACAAGCTTTTCGAGTACGAACTGGCTCATCTCGTCGCTGTCCCAGGCGACGCTGTAGCCCTTCCTGTCGCGGCTGGTCAGTTTTTCAGAGAAAAAATTCTTTAGTACTTCTGGGTCCTTATTGTCTACAAATTCTTTGCCGTCAATGAGCACGGTAATGGGTAAAACTTGAATGTTATTCTCGTCGAGATAGCTTTTAGGTAGATCGCAACCCGCATCAACTACAAGTACTGCACTCATACATAACCCCCTGTCGATTTCCATTCTTATCGTTATTTTTCATAACTAACGAGAGAAGTATTTTTTTTCTTATGAATGTCATGTTGCGTCAATTATCGTCTTCTGTCAAAAAATAGTACTGGTTCACGATATTGTTTTGATAAGTGTGCGTAGGGTGGCTTGGGGAGGGTTTTGTCGTGCAGATAGGTAACAACTGTTACCAAGCTGTCCCTATTATTCAAAAATAGTCGCCTCACAGTGAGGAAAGGTCTCCATTAAGTGACTAATTTCGGGAGGTGTGGCAGTTGTTGGCTGTTCGCTCGACTTTAGAAACTGATTGTTAGAGGGGTAATAAAAGGCGATTGGTCAGTCGTATTTTTGGGTTGTCTCTGTGTTGGTTGAGCTGTCCTATGTTCTTTCTGTAGATTGAGGGGGCTGACCTCCTCGCCAATTTTGTGTAACGAGTGATAGGTCTCGTTTTGTTAGGTTCTCTCTCACAGAAATGCCATCATTTTCTGAAGTTATTTTTTTTGTCTTTATAATTGTCGATTAATATAAAAATTATGAAGAGTAAAAGCTTTGTCTATTTGGCCTTGCTTTTTACCTCTCTCTATATAATAAATTTACCCGATACTTACTTATGATGTTAGAAAAGCGTGTGCTGGTAGCGGCACTGTTGTCTGTGTTACCCGTTGTCGCAACGGCTCAAGAAGTGTTGCAGGACAATTCGTTGAGCAGTTCGTCGGCAGAATCCTTTCTTCTGTTGGAGGTGATCGATGCTTATGCTGATGTGCATACCGGTCCGGCAGAGGCTTTTCCTGTTATCAATGTGATTGAGCAGGGAGAGACGGTGCAGGTGTTGACGAGACGGCCTGATTGGTATGAGGTGCGAGATGCCGGTGGTCGCCATGGTTGGATTAGTGCTAGAGAGTTATCGAGGACTTTACAGTCGACAGGGGAGCCGGTAGACCTTCCGACCGTTAGTTATGGTGATTACTTACAAAATCGTCTGAGAATAGGCTTTAATGCTGGCCAGCTCAGCAAAGGGAAGTTGGATGCTGCCGATAGCTTTGGTGTTGTCGCGGGTTATCGTGCCATGGACTGGTTGGCTGCAGAGATCGAGTGGGGGAAGTTGTTTAACGCTGACGTCGAGGGTGATTACTATCATGGTTCTTTGTTGCTAGAGCCTTTTTCTGTATGGCGTTTTTCGCCGCTTTTGATTGCGGGCTACGGTGAGATGAGGTTGCAAGAACAGCCGAAATTGACGCCGCTGTTAACTGATAATGGGCGCTACGCGCTCTATGGTATCGGTGCAAACTACTATCTAGGGCGTAACTTTCTAATAAGAGCCGAGTATCGTTGGTACTCATTTGAAGATTCAGAAGCGATGGATTTAGAATCATGGAAAATAGGTTTCAACTCTTTCTTTTAACGGCTTGTCTTGGTTTCTCCTCTGTACCCTCAGTGTCTGCGGGTATCGCGAGTGCCTTGTCCTTTGGTGATAGTGACGAAATCACCCCATCAAATATCGATAAAGAGTTGTTTGATATTGGTGTTGTCGGTGGTGTGGTTAATATTGATAATGCGTCGAGTGCATGGCTAACAGGCCTATCGGCTAACTTTCAGGCCTCGGAAGACTTTTTTTTACAGTTCAATGCTGCGATCGCTGCCGATGTTGAGCTGTCATCCTATGAGGAAAGTCAGGGGGCTCTGTTTGTCAATGATGATCGTGATTATTACTATTATGATTTTTTGTTGGGCTATAAGCTGTTGCAGGGTGAGGTCTTTGTTACTGACGATTACGCAAGCCTGAGCGCGCTCTATCTATTGACCGGTGTCGGTAACAGTGAGTTTGGTGGGGAGGCCAATTTCACTTACAGTTATGGTGTCGGCTATCAAATAGAGTTGGTGCGGCGCTATATTGTTCGCTTGGATTGGCGTGATAGGCTCTATCGTTCAGATCTATTGGAGGAGGATGATCTCAAGCATAATATGCAATTGACGTTGGGCTTGAGTTATCTGTTTTAGTACGTTTTTCTGCGGTGATCATGGCGGTAGCGGAGAGACTCTCTGTTACCGCGTTTTATGTATCGCTGTAAGCGCCTTTAAGCTTAAAGGCACTGCAGGTTGAGGCTAGTTTGGAACTTGAAGTTAGACTCTGTGGTATGCCGTTCGGCAAAGAATAGGTCGAAGCTGTAGCTATTTCCTACTTCGATGCCCAGTTCGTCGGCCATCTCATCGAAATCAATGGTACGGCTTATGGCGGAGTGAATGCCGCCAATATCAATAGCAAGAACGCCGTTGATGTAAACCCACAGGTCGTCATCGCCGGTGAAAGTAAAAACCTCCCCTCCGTTGTAGTCAAACTTCAGGTGAGTCTCAAGTGTGAAGTGATAGTTGTGGCCGTTATCGATGATAATCGGGTCGTCTGACGGATCGACTGGCTTGTTGTTATTGTTGGGGTCGGGTTTTAGCCAGTCCCACCAGCCGCCTCTGCGGGAGTTTTGTCTTCTTGTGTTGTCGTCGTTGTTAGTTTTTAGATCGGGAGCATTCCAGCCGGCGTTGTCGATAGGAAAAAAGGACGAGTTACTGTATTGCCATTTATTGGTTGATACTTCAGTTAGCTCTATGGAAAGGGGGACGGCTATATTGATGCCTTCGCTGTTGCGGTACCACTGATCGAAGTTAGCTTTTCCGGAGGTGGTGGCGGTGCCGTTGGGGCCGTGTTGACCGTAGATCGGCCGCCCGTCGGCACCAAGAATAGGTTCAACGATACCTACATCCATCACGGTGTTGGTTTCAAAGTCAGGATGTGAGCTTTTAAAGTCACGTATGATTACTGGAATAGTCCTGGTGCCGCTGTGGTTAAATTTGCATTCGCAGGCCTCGCCGAAATCATCTTCAGCAAAGAGAAGTGGGCTATGCAGGCTTGCGAGAGTGCTAAATAGCAGTAGCGCTGCGTTTCGTCTCGCTGTTAATCTATCGTCGTTGGGCGTTTTTTTGTTACATAAAAACATCGTTCCGTCCTTACTTTACTAGAGCGTCTTTATTTTGGCTATCTAAAATGCTTGGTTAGATCGGCTAAAGTTCTGTGTTGGGTCGTCTAACTCGGAGTGTTGACTGTCTAAAAAAGTGCGTTGATTGTTATACTGGCTTCGATATTGTGGCTCAGTTTTTTCTCTGATAAGAAATTGCGCTCGTAGATGTAGTCTTTTAGGTCGAGGCTACTGGTAATGCTGTCTGTTAGCACTAGACGATAACTTCCGCCTACCACGGCTGCAGTGCCTTTATCTCCTGCAAACTCTACAAAGCTTGCGCCAGCAAGCAGGTAGATAGCGGAGTTGAATTTGTAGTTGCTGCTTAGATAGCTGCGTCCAGGCAAAATTTTGTAGCCGCCTAGTAGGCTGGCTTGTTGAAAGTCTCGATCCTTTTTTTCGAGGAAGTCCCTGTCGAGGTTTGTCTCGAAGTCAGCTTTGCTGATGTTTGCGCGAGAAAAGTTTAGCTGAGTGATTATTTTATCAGTTAGGTGGTAGCTAAAGTTAAGGCCGTAAGAGATAGCAGGGCTGAAATCTTCGACCGATTGTGCGCCGACGCTTATGCCGAACTCAAATTGTTCGCTATCAATGGCGGCAGCTCGTTTGTTTGGTGTTCTTTCCTTGGGCTCGATAATGGTAATAGTTTGCTCTTTTATGCCTTCCTCGGCGATGCAGTAGGTGCTAGTTAGCATTAGAAATAGTGCGGGCGTAAAGCGGCGACAGTTCATTATTATATTGTCCAGGAGGTGCTTATAATTTTGATGAAGACATTGTAGAGGGTTAAATGTTTTTTCTCAGCGAACTGGTAGTGAGAGATATTGATAACTCGTTCACTAAACAAGCTGTTTTGCTCTTGTCGCTATTGTTGTGGGCGATATAATTCCGAAACTGTGTCGTCGTCGATGCTTTGGCTGATTGTTTTTGTTTTTATTGTGAGCAGGTTGGTAAAACGCAGTGTTTTCTAACACTGGGCTGTTTGTTTTTTGCATAATTAGAAAATAATAAATCTAACTTCGTTGGTTTTGTGGAAAATCCTCGTTGCAAATTATGATCTTGGATGGCGTGGTATGTCTGGTGTAACTCCCTTGTTAATGCTACTAAGGCTGTGTCTTGGTGGTTTTTTAATTGCTTGTTTTTTTCTGCCGTCATTGTGTTGGTCTGATGATGGTGATGCTCTTCAGTTTGGTAAGGAGAAGGTGCAGAGCGTTGAGCTGGATGCTCGAGTAGCGATTAAAAAACTATCTGAGGATATTCAAGGGCTAAAAGATGAGGTGATAGATTTAAATAAAGATGTTCGCCTCATGGAGGAGAGGATTCTATTTCCTACGACGACAAAGTACTCAGTGTTTTTGTCTATTTCTGGCGGTGAATATTTTAAGATTGAAAGCGTGAAGCTTAAAATAGACGGAAAATTAGTGACAACGCACTTGTATTCAGAAAAACAACGTATGGCGCTTAGTCGGGGCGGTATACAGAAGCTCTATGTGACGAATCTTAATCAGGGCAAGCACAGCGCTACTGCTTTCTTTACCGGTGTTGGACCTGACGGGCGCGCCTATAAAAGAGCGAAAAGTCTTGAGTTTGAGAAGTCGCCAGCAGGTCAGTATCTAGAAATATCTATTGCCGATGATGCGAATATACAAGAGCCGATATTTGCCCTGCGGCAATGGTAATAAGTATGTTATTAATATTGCCCTCCCTGTTGGTTGTTATGCGAAAGTTACTGATGGCTGTCATGCTCACGCTTGCTGTGTGGTTGCCGCTGGCTGTAGCTGGTGAGCTTGCGGTGCCTCGTAGTCAGCAACTGGATTACGGCGAAGTGTTGTTTGACTACTATAGCCAGGATTACTTCAACGCATTGGTGAGTCAGCGTTTCGTGGCGAGTAAGAACAACACCATGGCGACTTCCGCCGAGGGACGTGTACTCGAAGGTGGGATGTTGTTGTCGTATGGTCTACCACGTGAGTCGGCACTTTTGTTTGATCAGGTGTTGGCGTCGACACAGCC
This sequence comes from Sinobacterium caligoides, assembly GCF_003752585.1. NCBI lineage: Bacteria > Pseudomonadati > Pseudomonadota > Gammaproteobacteria > Cellvibrionales > Spongiibacteraceae > Sinobacterium > Sinobacterium caligoides. Next base: position 292,375 of record NZ_RKHR01000004.1, on the reverse strand, counting down.
AGAATCTACTGCTAATCGAGCCTGGTATTATTTAGCAAAGTTGCAATATCACAAGGGCAACACACAGCAGGCCTTGGCGTCGCTGTTGCGAGTACAGGGCGAGATACCGGCAGATCTGCATCCAGAATATCACTACCTAGCGAGCCTGCTTAATATTTCGGGACAGCATCTTGTAGCCGCTGAGTCGTTATTGCAGTCGAGCTTGCAGGGGACGCCGTTTTACCCCTATTTATTATTTAATTTGGCGATAGCGCAACTCAAGCAGGGTGAGCAAGAAGCTGGGTTACAGAAACTTATGACTGTGGCCGCCTACTCCGGTCAAAGCGATGAGCTACTGGTATTAGCGGATAGAGCGAAACATGCAATAGCCCAGGTCTCCATTCAGCAGGGAAGTTTCAGCGGCGCTTGGCTGGCGTTACAAAATATTCGTACCACTGGCCTCTACTCCAATCGCGGCTTATTGAGCTACGCCTGGACGGCAATTAAACGAAAAGACTTTAAGCACGCCATTGCTGGTTTGATGGCGCTTGACCGTCGTTCTATTGCTATTGCCGAGGTACAAGAGGCCAAGGTTTTACTCGGTTACTTGTTTGAGCAGCAGCAAGCGCCGCGCCGCGCGTTAAAGCACTACCTCCTTGCGGAGCAGGAGTTTGAACGTGGTATTGCCATGGTGAAACAGGCTAGGGCGGTGATTGCAGGGCAAGACGTTCCCCGTGAATTTGTGACTAACCTCAAAGCGATTATGGATGAGTCAGATTGGTACGGGTCGCAACCATCGGTGGATTATAAAAAGCTAACACCTTTTCTGATTGATTTAATGGCGAGCAATGCTTTTCAGGAAACACTGCGTGAGTTGGCCGATCTTTATGCCATACAGAATAACCTTTATTACTGGCATAGCCAGCGTCAACAGCATCGTCTAGTGGTTAACAATAAGGCTTCTTTACAGGCCTATAAATCCATTGCTCAGGTTGTCGAACAAGGGGAGGCGCTGACAGATCAATTGCAGGATCAGTTTGCTGAGTTACACCTTTATAGCCTGAGTTTCCAGCCTGAGCAGCAGCGACGTTTTGCCGCTCTAGAGCAGAGTGTCGATAGTGAAATGACACTACTTACTGATCGTTTGAAACATTTGTCAGAGGTTAAAAAGCCTTATTTGCAGCCGGCAGGTGCGAAGCAGCAAGTAGAGCAAACACATCGGCAAATAGAGCGCCTACTCGGGCGTACCAATGATTATATCGCCTACTTAGAGCCAGTGATGAGAGGTCTTGTCGATGCGGAGCTAAGCAAGCATGAGGAGCGTATGAATTACTACTGGGCTCAGGCTCGGTTAGCGAAGGCAAGATTGTTTGATACCACGTTGATGACACTGGATCAGGCAAAGCAGCGTAATGGGGAGCAGCCTTAATGAAACAGCTTTACACATCCAGAACCTTGAGCATGATAAATCATCGATTCAGTTATAGAGGCCTATTAGCGGTTGCCGTTGTCTCGGCTTTGGCGGGCTGTAGTGGTGGCGGAACACTGGCAGGGTTGGATTATAAGGCTGAAAAAGAGCAGCCAATCACTTTTCAGCAGCTCAATCACGGCCAGGTGAGAGAGGAGTATCAACAGTTACTCGACCTGTTTCAAGACGAGGAGTTGAAAGAACAAATAGAGCGCCGGATTGCTGATGTCTATATGCTCGAAGGCTCTCATCAACAAGCGGTAACGGCAGGTCAGCATAAGAGTTATTACCAAGAAGCGATTCTATCTTATCAACAGGTGCTGGAAAAATACCCCAACTCGCCGGATAACGCTGAGGTTTTGTACCAGCTTGCGAAGGCTTATGATATGGACGGGAATGCGTATAAGGCGAGAGATATGCTGCTACGCCTTACCACCAAGCATCCTGCATTTAGCTATAATGCCGAGGCCTACTTCCGGTTAGGTGATATTTATTTTAACGATCAAGACTACCGTCAGGCGGAGGCCTTCTATCGTAAGGTGACGCTAGGTGAAGACCTAAAGCTCGCCGCTAACGCCCACTATATGCTGGGTTGGTCACTGTATAAGCAGGGGGCTTACACAGAGTCAATTAACGCTTTCTATGTGGTGTTAAAAGCAGTGCTACAGGGCAACGGTGATGTTGCCAGCAAGGCCGATGAGGCACTGTTGAAAGATACCATCCATTCGATGACGTTGGCCTTAGCGCAGTTGGGTGGCAGTGAGGCTATCGATGATGTACCCGGCCTCGCTAAGCAAGACTATGTCTGGATGATCTATCAGGATCTAGGGGAATACTTCCTAGAGAAGGAGCGTTTTGAGGACTCAGCGGCAACGTTACGCCGTTATATTGATCATTATCGCAAGACGACGAAAGCACCAGAGTTACACGAACAATTAATAGCGACTTATATTGCCGCAGGCTTTCCTCAGCAGGCATTGTTAGAGAAGGCGAATTACATAGATTACTATGGTGTTGGCTCCTCTTATGATGTTACCGGTAATACCGCTTTCGCCGCGAAGATCAACAGCAATATTGCCGATTATATCGAACAGTTAGCAACAAGTTACCATGCCGATGGCCAGACGCAGTTAGCAGAACTGGAGAAGTTAACTGCAGCAAACAAGACCGATAGCAAGCAATATCGACAAACCGAGCAGCGGGCGGTAGAGGCTTTTGCAGCCGCCGCGAGCTTTTATCAGCGCTATATTGATGATTATCCCGCAGGGGAGAAAGTCGCCGAGTTTACCTTCTTGACCGCGGAAACTTACTTCTCGGCAGGGCAGTACGAAAAAGCGATCAGTCATTACGAACAGGTTGCCTATGAGCGACCCGAAGATGAAAATAAGAGTGATGCTCGCGGTGAGTATGCCGCTAACGCTGGTTATGCTGCGATTATTGCCCACCAAAAGAATGTTGAGGCCCTAGGCGCTGATTCTCGAAAAGGAAAGCGAGCACAGGCGGCGGCGGTGAGTAGTATGTTGCGTTTTGCCGAAACCTTCCCCGGTGATCAGCGATCTGCTGCCGTGCTGACTAACGCGGCTGAATTACTCTTTGCCTTAAATGAGTATCAGCGAGCCCTAGATGTGACAGCCTCGTTACTCAATAGCAATACGGCCACCGATAATGCGTTACAACAGACGGCTTATGGCATTGCCGCGCACTGTTACTTCCAATTACATGATTATCCTAAGGCGAGTACTCACTATCAGCTGCAGCGTGACATGCTTACGCCTGGCAGTGAACAGTATCAGCGTGTCACAGAGCGTTTAGCAACGGTTGTTTACAAGCAGGCGGAACAACAGCAGAGTGAGCACAACGATGATGCGGCGCTGGAGTTGTTGCTGAGCATCCGTCAGTTAGCACCTACTAGCTCTGTGCGTGTGGTGGCGCAGTATGATGCGGCAACGATGTTGTTGGCTCAGGCCCAGTGGCCACAGGCAATAGAGCTGCTCCGACAGCTTAGCGATGAGTTCCCTCGACACGAGTTGGCGACTGAGTTCCCTCGCAAGCTCGCCTACGCTTATGAGAAGAGTGGCAGCAGCAGTGAAGCTGCTAGCAGCTACCTAAGACTAAGCAAGCAAGATGCCGATGCAGAGGTTAGGCGTGAAGCGCTGTTTATTGCCGCCAAGTTGTATGAGGATAGCGGTGATTATCAGACGGCCATTACGTTGTTCAAGCGTTATGCACACGCGTACGAAAAGCCATTTGAGACACGGATGGAGGCGCGCTATCACCTAGCAACCAGTTATAAAAAAGTCGGTGATAAAATTAAGCATCTTTATTGGTTACGCAGGGTTATTGATGGCGATCGCAAGGGCGGTAACCTGCGCACCGACAGAAGTCGTTGGCTAGGCGCCTGGGCCTGTGTTGAATACGGTGATTACTTCGCCTGGGAGTTTTCGCAAAGGCGCCTACGACAGCCACTAGAGGCGAGTTTACCTCGCAAAAATGAGTCCCTACAAAGTGCTACACAACGCTATCAACAGGCAGCAGATTACGGTGTGCTGCTATTTTCTACTCAGTCCAGCTTTAAGTTGGCGGAGCTTTATCAGAAATTTGCTCAAGAGTTACGGCAGGCACCAAAACCAAAGTTAAGCGCTCAGGATATGCGTGTTTATAACGGCATTATCGAGCAGCAGGCACAGCCATTCGATCATTTGGCGGAAGAGCTACATATGGGCAATATATCCCGCGCCTGGTCCGGGGTATTCAACGAATGGATAGACCGTAGCTATCAAGCGATGGCAGTGCGTAATCCTAATCGTTTTGGAAAAACAGAATTGGAGGTCGGTTACGGTGATCAGATTCGATAAAAAATTACTTTCTACAGTGCTTGTGGCCCTAGTTTCAGGCTGTGTGGCAACACCTGCCGTGATAAAACAGCAGGCTAACCACTCACCGTTGGAGACGGATGTTGCTATTACGGTGTCGGTCGATCAGCCGGTAGTGCAAGAACAGAATGCGACATTGGAGCCGAGTAAGCAATATATACCCAAAGCTGGCAAGAATGATGTCTATACAGCGATGGCGAATCCCTATCTGACCTTACAAGGGGTGATTGCAAAGCCTTCTATCGAGCTATTTATTCAGGCGCGACGTGCTTTGAGAAAGGATCAGCCAGAGCAGGCGAGGGGCTTTCTTAAGCAGTTGACGGAGCAGGATCCTAGCCTTTCTGGTCCCTGGGTACTGATGGCCGATATAGACCGCAGGGCCGGTCAATGGGTACTGGCAGAGCAGCACTATCAGGCCGCGCTAGCTGTTAATAAGGGCAATGTTAATGCCTATATTGGCTTGGCTAAGGTGCAGCGCCAACAGGGGCACTTCCTAGCGGCGCAGAATAGTTATGTCACAGCGCTGAAACTGTGGCGAGATTTTCCCGAGGCCCACCTCAACTTAGCGATTCTCTATGACCAGTATCTGAATCTACCTCTGAGGGCGCAGCGTCATATGGAGGCCTACTTATTTTTATCGGTAGAGGCCGATGAGAGGGTGGTTGCTTGGTTGGCTGATCTACAGCAACGTACTGGTCAGGCTGTCGTGCTGACAGGTAAGGCTTTACCTGCTGTGATCGACACTACTGTGGCAGGCTTGGAGTAGCGATGATGAAGATATTTTTAGCTTTATTACTACTGCCGTCGGCTTTAATCGCAGTTTCTGCCCACTCCGATGATGAACCTATCATGCTGGAATCGAGCTTTATCGGTGATAAAGAGCAGCCAACAGTCAGTTATTTCATACCCTGGCAGGGCTTGGGCGCCCCGGATAAGTTGCACTGGAATATGGAGGGGAAGCACGATGAAAGTCTTTCTCCTGTGGATCGTGACGTGATGTTACGGTCAATGAGAATCTACGATGAAATGTCGTTGGAAAGCCCCGTAGAGCCAGCTAAATAGCTAGCGAAAAGACTTTCACAATTATTTTTTAACAAATTATTTTAAATAAAGGTGTACCCTGATGGATGTTTACAGCACAGTCGTTAAGTTTTTCCAAGATGGTGGTTTTTTTATCTACCCAATTGGCCTTGTACTCGTTATTGGCTTAGTTATTAGTGTTGAGCGCTGGATGTATCTTGCGCTGCAGAAAAGAAGAAATGTGAATGCTTTCGATAATTTTTTACCGCTGCTAAGAACCAACGACCTAGAGAAGATGCAGCTCTTTGCTCGCGATAATAATGTGCCGGTAACGCGTATCATTGGTTGCGGCCTCGACATGATGAAAGTGTCAAAGCAGCGTGGCGATATTGAAAACGCAATGAGTGAAGGTATTTTAGAGGCGATCCCTAACCTGGAAAAACGTACGGGTTACCTTTCTGTGTTGGCGAATATCGCGACACTATTAGGCTTGCTGGGTACTATCGTTGGACTGATTGCCGCTTTTACCGCGGTGGCGAGTGCCGATCCATCAGAGAAGTCGGCACTGTTATCACTCTCAATCTCGGTGGCAATGAATACGACCGCCTTTGGTTTGATTGCGGCAATTCCACTGCTGGTCTTGCATGCAGTGTTGCAAAATCGTGCTAACGCGATTGTGACTGGTATTGAAATGTCTGCCATCAAGTTTTTAAACGTAATGACGTTGAACCGCGCGATTGAAGCGGGTCTGGCTCGTTCAGCAGATGATGAACTGCTGGCAGGAAGTTAACAATGGCCTTAATGCGTAGAGCGAAAAAGGTGGATGAGGCGGAGCTTGATATCACCTCCTTCATGAACCTAATGATTGTCTTGGTTCCCGTGTTATTGCTTAGCCTGACTTTCACCAAGGTGACGGTGCATGATATTCAGTTGCCGGAACTAACCGGCGGCATGTCCAGCAGCGAGCGCGCACAGTCACAGCTTGAGGTTGAGGTTGATGGAGAAGGCTTTAAAGTCTACTACCCGGGTAATACCTTAATTAAAGCGGTACCGTTACAACATTTGGAAGCCGGTGAGAGTTATGATTACGCAATGCTGTCAAGTATTTTGCAGGGGATGAAACTTCAGTTGCAAGAGCGTCGAGATGTCATTATTAAATCATCGCCCAGCGTCAGTTATCAGACCTTAGTGAGCACGATGGATACCGTAAAGTCTTATAAAACTGTGCTGTCAGCAAGTTTGGTAGAGGTTGAGTTGTTTCCAGAGATATCACTGGCCAATTTGTAGCGCCTCTTAGCTAGGGAGCTTTGGCGAGCTTAAACTTAATCGGCCTGATAACGGCCAACTGGCGAATATGAGTTAACTATGTCACTTATCACAGCAAGAGAAAAAAGAAGTTATTTCGATAGTAAGTTAAATCTAGTGTCGTTGATGGATATCTTTACCATATTAGTGTTTTTCTTATTATTAAACAGTGGTGAGAGCCAGAATTTAGAGCAGGCAAAATTTATTACCTTGCCAGACTCTAGTACGAATACTGATGTTCACGGCGACAGCATTATTACTATCTCCGATCGGCAGATATTGTTTGGTAATGAAGCAGTGATAGATTTAGACGATGTTGTCGCGGATAAACACAATACCATCGAGGCCTTGTCAGACGTTTTGAAAAAGCATGCCGAGGAACTGGGTGAATTAGCCGAGGAGCAGCGAGCACGCGGTTATGATGTAACGATAATGGGGGATAAGTCGGTGCCCTATGCGTTATTAAAAACGGTCATGACAACGTGTAATCAGCAGAATTATCGTAATATTTCTCTGGCCGTGAATCAGGTGAGTGCGCCGGTGATAGCCTCATCGGGTATTTCAACGAGTGTGGTAGGGGGCTAGTATGAGTATTGCTATAGAACAGGATTTTTCACGTGCCTTTTGCTTGGATCTTTCCCTTGCATGGCATGATGACCGTCAACAGGAGGAGCGTTTTCAGCGGTTATTGAAGCGCTTTATTGCCCCTTTACTCATTTTCTTCCTTGCGTTGCCGTGGCTACCTGTGTTTGAAAATGAGGAGGTAGATAGCGTTGATGAGGTGGTGAAAACGCAGTTGATTCTTGAACCCATTGAAGAGGTTCAGCCACCGCCGCCGCCTCCTCCACCGAAGCCCAAGGTGAGGACGAAACAGAGCCAGGGCAAGCAGAAGGCTGCCTCTCAGCAGAGTAGTACTCAGTCACTGGCGGCACTCAGTAATCAGCTGAATGCGTTGCGTGGCGGCATAGATATGAAGAAAATGCAGAATAAAAATCTCGCTATAAATACCCAGGGCCAAGCAGCTTATAGTGAACGTTCGAGCTTAGGGAGTGATAGTGCCATTCAGCGTAGCGGTGGCATTGTGGTTGATGCAGCTGCTATGTCAGATGATGGGACAGGACTCGCCGTCTATAACCCGCAAGCCGTAGAAGGCTTGGCCAGCGCTGGTAATTCGACGGCACAAAAGCGAGGTCACTCATCGTTTCAGGCGGGTAAGCGTGATATGGAGAGTATCCGTCGTACTTTTGAGCATCGTAAAGCAAGTGTCTATGCGCTCTATACGGAGGCCTTGCGTCGCTTTCCAGAGCTAAACGGTAAGTTTACCTTTAAGTTAGTGATAGAGCCGGATGGCAGTATTTCAAGGTTAAAACTGGTGAGTAGTGAGCTGGGCATGGCAGAGTTAGAGAAAAAAATTCTCGCCAAGATTGCCAGTATTCACTTTGGTGCAGCCGACGTTTCGGCAACTCCGGTGCAATATAAGTTTGTTTTTCTTCCCAGCTAACGGCATAGCCATGCTCTAGGCTGCGTCAGTTCTCACTATCAGTTTGCGGCAATCTATATCTTTAGGTTGCCTAGTGCACAGCTTTTGAAAAAAAGTTGTGTATTTTTTTTATGACGCTGTGTTTGTGACTTTATAGCTATATTACGCATTGATAACTCAGCATCATTACGATCACTAAAATAAAATATTGGATGGCAGGCTTAGCGATGGCTAATGTATATAGGCTAATTGCATCATTGATGTTAGCAGGGGTTGTTAGTGCTTGTGGCGGTGGCGGCGGCGAAGGTAAAAGTGAAGTTGATGAGATTGAGGAGGGTGAGGGGGTTGCTAGCCGCTCTTCACTTGTCTTTATCGAGAGTCCAGTAGCCGAGTATCAGCAAGAAATTGTGCAGCGCTCGGCATTGAAGGCTGCAAACGTTAATCCACTAGAGCCCAGCTCACCTTATCACTACATGCTCGGCAGCCGTTTGATGTTGCGTTCGGGGGTGCAGTCTGACGCCGATACGACGGATTTGCTGGCGGATTATTTTCACGGTGCAGCCTACGATGTCAAAGACCTCAGCTTGTCCGCCGATGGTGCTCAGCTACTATTTTCTGCGCATGGCCCGAGTGACTCGCCAACAGATAATAGTTGGAATATCTATCTCTATGACTTTGCTACTCATGCCATACGTCGGATCATTGCCGACGATAAAACGGCTAATGCTTTCGAGGATACCAGCCCAGTGTTTGCGCATGATGGCTCTATTCTTTTCTCCTCTAATCGTGCTGCCGGCAACCCGGCGCGGGTTGAGAGAGAGCAGCAACTGATACTTGAGGAGGACTGCATACAGGTAGGGCCAAGTGAATCACCCTCGCTGATTCATCAGATGACGGCGCAGGGGACGGATATCGTCCAGCTCACTTTTGGCGTTAATCATGACACACAGTTGACGACGATCGGTACTGATAAGGTAGCCTTTTTGCGCTGGTCAAGAAGCTATCAGCTGCTGTCATACTGTGAAGATGAAAATATGCTGGCTGACCTAGAGTCTGTGCAGCGTAGTGTGCAAGCCGTGAACCTGGACAAGCCACAGTCCTGGGGAGACCTAGAAAAGTGTGCCTATACTCAGCAAACAGAAGTCGGCCCAGCGCTGGCAACGAATCATTACACGCTGTTGCAAATGACTGACGATGGCAGTCAGTTAGAACAGCTCTATGAGCGGGTGTCGTTAGAGGATTCCGAGGCCGCTTTTATTGATATTACCGACTTAGTGCAGCTAGAGAATGGCCGCCTTGCGGCGTTGATCAAGCATCGGGATAACCCTTTTCTCGGTGGCGATTTGATCGAGTTGTTTGCTCCGCAGCATCCTGATGATAGCAGTATCTACTCCAGCCTTTCTCCGCGTTCTATTTCAGGGGGGAAGTCGTTGTTGTATCCCCAGCAAGTTTCTCAGGCAGGCTGGTACAGTGCGGCGGCACCGTATTGGGATGACTCAGGCCGTCTTGTGGTCTCTTGGGCACAGTGCCTGCAGTCTGACGGCGAGGTGAGTGCTTTTTGTGATGATGCTACAGCTGCACAGCAAGCGGAGGGGCGTTATGGACTCTGGGTTTATAACCCGGAGGAAGACAGTCGCTTGCCAATCGTGCAGCCACAGCAACAAGTGGTCTACTCCGAGGTGCGTATGGCACGCGCTAAACCGGCCCTCGATTTTCCCTACACGGTATACAGTCCTCACTATAGTAATGAGGGCGGCAGCAATGGTGTGATCTGTAATGATCCGCACCAACCTGTGAAGCCTGACCCGATAAACCCAGTTGATCCTATCGGTCCTGTAGACCCTGTAGATCCGGTTGACCCCGTCGATCCTGTAGATCCTGTAGATCCTGTAGATCCCGTCGATCCTGTGGATCCCGTCGATCCGGTTGATCCTGTCGATCCGGTTGATCCAGTTGACCCAGTTGACCCAGTTGACCCAGTTGATCCTGTCGACCCAGTTGACCCAGTTGACCCAGTTGACCCAGTTGCCCCAGTTGATCCTGTAGATCCTGTCGACCCAGTTGACCCAGTTGACCCAGTTGACCCAGTTGATCCTGTAGATCCTGTCGACCCAGTTGACCCAGTTGACCCAGTTGACCCAGTTGACCCAGTTGATCCTGTCGACCCAGTTGACCCAGTTGACCCAGTTGACCCAGTTGACCCAGTTGATCCTGTCGATCCCGTTGACCCAGTTGATCCTGTAGATCCTGTCGACCCTGTCGATCCTGTAGATCCTGTAGATCCTGTCGATCCTGTAGATCCTGTAGATCCTGTCGACCCTGTAGATCCTGTCGATCCTGTAGATCCTGTAGATCCTGTAGATCCTGTCGACCCTGTCGACCCTGTCGATCCTGTTGATCCTGTTGACCCAGTCGACCCCGTTGACCCCGTTGACCCCGTTGACCCCGTTGATCCCGTCGATCCTGTTGATCCTGTTGATCCCGTCGATCCCGTCGATCCTGTTGATCCCGTTGATCCCGTTGATCCCGTCGATCCGGTTGACCCGATAGACGGTGATTACGGTGCCGTTCATATCCTCAGTATTTATGATTTAGACGGCGTCGATCAAACGCTCAGTCGTGGAGGCATCGCCACATTGGCAGCCACACCGAATATGGATGATCGCCAGCGCCGTTTTGTGCGGGTGACTACACCGGGGGATGAGCCTGAGCTGATCGGTTATAGCCAGATTGAGCCCGATGGCTCGGCGATGTTCCGAGTGCCAGCGGATACGGCGTTCAGCTTTCAGTTTGTCAATGTTGATATGAAAGAGGCGAAACTTAAGCCGGGCGATGAGCTGAGTTACCTACAGCGGCATCCCGGTGTGTTGCGCGTAGAGAAAGGCGAATCGATGCGGTGCCATGGCTGCCATGAAGAGGGGAGTGATAACCCACATGGCACTATTAATGAGGTGGTATCGGCAAACCTTGGCGCACCGGCGAAACTGACAGCGTTTGCAGGCACCAACGGTATTATTCTGCCTCAGCTAGTCGGAGACACACAGGCTAAGGCGCGAGCTGCCCATGACGGCGGCGCCAAAGCGGTGACGATCGACATCGATTATCGCGACCGTTGGAGTGAACCTAACAACGAGGGAATGCCGCTGAGTTATGTTTATACTGACTTGAATACACCGATACCGGTGAGCCGGAAGTGTGCAAAAAATTGGCGGGAGGACTGTGTCGCCGATATTAATTATATCGATCATATCCAACCATTGTGGGAGGTGCCGGGGCGCACCAGTGATGGCTTTAGCTGTGTGAGTTGCCATGATAATGGTGGCTCAACAGGGCTCGATTTATCGAGCAATGTTACAGGCAGTCTCAACGGCGCCTATACTGCGCTGTTTGAAATTCGTAGCAGCTATCGCTTTTTAGGTGGTGAGTTTGAGCAAGTGGGAGGAAGTAGCTGCCGGCGAATTATTGAATCACCTTTTGTTACTGCGCCCTCAGAGGATTGCTTTAGTTGTTACGATTACTACTTGATGAGCCAGCGTGGGGCCATCGAGTCGGCGAACTTCTTCGAGATGTTTGATAATGACCCCTTCGATGATGCATGGTTCTTTAAACCTGTCGATCTTGACGCAAAGGTGGATCATCGGCATATGTTGAGCCCCGTTGAGCGCAAGCTTATTGCCGAGTGGCTCGATAGCGGCTCAGTAAAGCACTAAGCGCAAGCGAGGCGGTAAGTGATGAGCCTTAAGCAAGTTTGAGGTTCGTCAGTGTTTGCTTACCATACTCACTTGGTGGGCTTGATAAATGCTCAGCTAGGCCATATAACAGGCATTAATAATGCTAGTTAAAATGCCCCAGGAGTATTGGTCATAAATAACTCGACGCTTCCACTGATTGTTGCTGGCCCCATTGTCCGCCATGTTGACTCCCGTCAGCTTAACTTCTGGTTGGTGACGACAAGCCGATGTCCGGTCGTGCTGTGTTTGTTTAATCGTAATCATGAATTGATTGTCGAACGTTCTCTCGACGAAGATGAGCATCGGCAAGTAGCGATTGGTCACCATGCTTTTGTCAATCTACTCTCGATAAACTTTCAATCGCCGCTACCTGAGGGGGAGTTAATCTACTATGACCTACGGCTAGTAAAAGAGGAAGGCGAGGTATCGGTCGTCGATGAAGTGGAGGGGTTATTGTACGCGGATGAGTCACTGCCGAGCCTGGTGATTAACCGCAAGTTGGATAAGCTGTTACACGGTTCTTGCCGCAAGCCGCATTTTGATAGTGCCGATGGGCTTTGTCAGGTTGATAAACTGCTGGCGACAGAGGCTTTTACCGCTGAGCAACGTCCGTCGCTGTTGATGATGTCGGGTGATCAGATCTATGCTGACGATGTAGCGGGACCGGTGTTGGTGGCTATCCATCAGGTCATCGAGCTACTTGGGTTATTTGATGAAAACTTGCAAGGCGCCCTGGTTGATGACAGTCAGTCGTTATATCAGAGCCCCTTTTGTTACTACCATCGTGAACAGTTGTTGCCGCACGATAGGGCTGGCGAGGCGATTTATGACAAGCTTTTTGCCGCCAGCAAAAAGCCAATCTTTACCAGTGATGATGCAGGAAATCATCTGGTTACACTGGCCGAGGTGATGGCGATGTACCTGTTGGTCTGGTCACCAACACTATGGCGGCAGGTATCGCTGTCGATGCCATCGATAGCAGAACCGGTATTAGTACAAAAGTATTCGGCCGAGCGCCGGGTTGTTGAGGACTTTGTGGCAGGACTTGCCTCGGTACGCCGCGCGATGGCGCATCTGCCCGTGTATATGATCTTTGATGACCATGATATTACCGACGATTGGAATTTAACCCGTGGTTGGGAGGAAACCGCTTATGGCAATGCATTTTCTAAGCGGATCTTGGGTAATGCGTTAATTGGTTACTTCCTTTGCCAGGGCTGGGGCAACGCGCCTGATAAGCTGAAATCGTTGGGTAGTAAGGTCGAGGAGCATTTTAGCGTGCTCGGCTGTGACAGCCAGGATGATCTCATTGACCAGCTGTTGGATTGGGATCAGTGGCATTATAGTTTAGCGACCACGCCCAAGTTGGTGGTGCTCGATACGCGTACGCAGCGCTGGCGCTCCGAGAGCAGGGCGAACAAGCCCTCAGGCTTAATGGACTGGGAGTCACTGAGTGAGTTACAGCAGGAGTTGATCGACCAGCCCAGCGTTATCATGGTTTCACCGGCACCGATTTATGGGGTGAAGGTGATCGAGACGATACAGCGTATTTTCACCTTCTTTGGTAAACCGTTGTTAGTGGATGCGGAAAACTGGATGGCGCATTCAGGTACCGCGAATGTGATGTTGAATATTTTCCGTCACTATAGAACACCGCCTAATTTTATTATTCTTTCTGGTGATGTGCATTACTCCTTTGTCTACGAAGTGACGCATCGATTTAGACGCAATAGCTCAAAGATATTTCAGATAACCTGTAGCGGAATTAAAAACCAATTTCCGAGTAAGCTATTGCACTGTTTGGCGGAATTGAACCGCTATCTTTATGGCCGTTATTCGCCCTTGAATTGGCTGACCAAGCGTCGGCGAATGCGTATTAAAGCGCGTCGCGTCGATCAGCAGGATACAGCAAGGTTGTATAATGCTAGCGGCATCGGCCTATTGGAACTGAACGATGCTGGAGAGCCCGAGCAGACGCTGCTGCTCTGCGCCGATGGCAAACGGGTTCATTTTCGGTAATAAGGCCGAGGCTTTAAAGTTCCCTGTTATTTCTTATTGTTAATTTAATATCGCGACGAAGCCCTACGGTTTGCGTTAGCATGTTGGTAATGGATATTAATAAAAATAATAGGTTGAACAATGAAGATAACAGTGAATTACTGCTGGGCAGTGTGCCTAACGCTGCTCTGCACATTAATTTTGGCCGGCTGTGATAGTGATCCGAAAGCCCTTTCGGCCGACTCATCATTACTGCAGGATACGGTGGCTGATTGCTCCGTGGTCGATGATGTTGTCAACGATGAAAACCCACTGTTTACACCGCTGAACCTGCAGCCGATTAAGCCTGCGGAAGCTTTGCTGGTGAATATCACCAACCGAAAAACAGTATCGTTAAATGGATCTTGGCGCTATATCATCGATCAGCTTGCCGTTGGCGATGCTAGTCCATTACTGTACGGAGGTGTCGGTGAAAACCGTCAGGCGGCGAAGAATGAGTTGTTAGAATACCAGTTTAGTGACCGTTATCGTTTACAAGTTCCCGGTGACTGGAATACCCAGCAAGAGGCGTTATTTTGGTACCGAGGTGTTGTTTGGTATCAGCGAGAGTTTGATTACCAGCCGCCGGCCGACAAGCGTGTCCACCTCTATTTTGGTGCGGTGAACTTCTCTGCCGATGTGTATCTCAACGGTCGCTTATTAGTGCGTCACCGTGGCGGTTTCACCCCTTTTAATACCGATATCAGCGATTACTTATTGAGTGGTCGTAATACGCTCGTGGTTAAAGTCGATAGTATGAGTGGGCCGAGTGAGGTACCGACGGAATATAATGATTGGATGAACTACGGAGGCATCACGCGTGACGTCTTATTGGTCGAGACAGAAAAGACTTATATAAGTAATTATAAATTACAGTTGGCATCGAACGACTCCTCGATGATCGAAGGCTGGCTGCAGTTGGCGGGTGATAGCGTAGCTAATAAAGAGGTGGTGTTAAATATCGCAGAGGCGGAAATTGAGCAAACTGTACGTACCAACAAAAACGGTTATGCCGCCTTCCGTTTTAAGGCAGCAGTCGATTTTTGGTCACCCAAGTCGCCGCGGTTATATGATATACGGTGGCGGTATGGCGCAGAAAAAGTGCTACATGATCAAATTGGATTTCGCAGTATAAAGACGCAAGGGGAAGATATTTTGCTGAATGGGCAGTCAATCTTTCTCTATGGTATATCGAACCATGAAGAGTCCCTGCTGCATCCGGGGCGCGCTAATAGTCAGGCTGATGCCGATGCCGTGATCAAGAGAGTGCAGCAGCTTAACGCTAACTTTCTTCGTCTGGCGCACTATCCGCACAATGAATATATTGTTCGGGCCGCCGATAAGGCGGGCATTATGCTCTGGTCTGAGCTGCCGGTGTACCACAATATCGACTTTGCCAACCCCTGTACCTTAGCCAGTGCCAAGCGGCAGTATCGCGAGATGATCGACAGAGACCAAAATAGAGCGGCGATCATCATGTGGAGCCTGGGTAATGAGACGCCAGAAAGCGAGGCGAGAAACCGCTTTTTTTTCGACATGGCGAAGCATGTTAGATCACTTGATGACACGCGTTTACTGACGGCGGCATTGTTAGGTTTTGGTGCGATGGAGGATATAGGACGTTACTTGGCAAAGTTGATTGCCGCGCAACGCAGTTCACTATTGGGTATGTTGATCGACCCTGAGCCTGTTGTTATTGAAGTAACCGATCCGTTGGGTGAGGTTGTCGACGTATTGGGTTATAACGAATACCTTGGTTGGTATCCCTCAGGGCCGATGGCGGAGGCGATGAGGGAGAATGGTCTCGAGGTCAGTGAGGCTGAACTGAGGGCGTTAATGCTTGAGAGTATGGAAAAGTTTTCGATAGTAACGCCTTTTAATAAGCCTCTTTTAATCAGTGAGTTTGGCGCCGGTGCAAAGCCAGGCTTGCACAGTAAGGAGGGTGAGGTTTGGAGCGAGGAGTATCAATCTAAGGTGTATGTTCAGCAGTTGAAAATGTTAGCGAATAGCTCGGCCTTGAGAGGTCTCTCACCCTGGGTATTAAAAGATTTTCGAGCCCCTTATCGCTTGAATACTGATACACAAGACTATTGGAACAGAAAAGGCTTGCTCTCAGAAGATGGCCGCGAGAAACAAGCTTTTCAATTGCTGGCAGACTATTACCGCCAGCATGCTGAAAATTACCAAATACAATGAGCCTTGCTTTAAGCTTATCCCGGTAGAGGCTGGCGCCTGATATCTCGGAGTGTGCTCGGTGCGTTGGGGTTTCCGACCAGCACTTCCGAGGGCTTATAATGAGGGCTGATGAGTGAGCGGTCAAAGCGCTGACCCTTGAAGCGTAGCCCGATCATATCACTGAAGGTAGAGATGAAATGTTGGCTGCTGTAGAGGCGGTCTTGATAGGCGTGCCAGTCGGCTGGGTGGGCGGCTTTCCAAGAGGGTGAGCGCCAGACGAAGAAGGGGATGCTGTACATATATTCCGAGGGGTTGCTCTCATCTCGTCCCTCATATGAGCGGTAATCGTAGACTTCTTCGCCATGGTCGGAAAAATAGACCAACATGCCATAGGGTGATGTCGTTTTATAATCATTGATCAATTGTGATAACAACCAGTCATTATATAGCACGGCATTGTCGTATTGATTATAGGTTTTCACTTGATCTTTGTTGAGCGCAACGCTTGTCGTTATACCCTGCTTCGATTGAAAGTGATCAAACGGTGCAGTATAGCGGTATTTATAGTCTCTGTGTGTTCCCAGCAAATGCACAACAATGAGCTTTTTCTTTGCGGTGTCTTGTAGTGCTTTTTTAAAGGGGAGTAGAACCTTCTCATCGTAACTAGCGAGATTCTGTTTATCGTTGTTGTTGAGGTAGGCCTGCTCATCAGCTTGTTGTGAGAAGAAAGTGAGCATGGTGTTACGCTGGGTTAATGTTTGCTGGTTCGTTATCCAGAAAGTTTTGTAGCCAGCCTGTTTCATCATCGCGATCAGCGTTGGCTGTTTCATATAGAGGTTTGGGTGACGCTCATCGGCGAAGCTTAAGACTTGTTCGAGCGTCTCAATCGTATAGGGGCGAGCCGTATAAACATTATTGAATATATCCAGCTGTCCTTTGATCTTATTCAGTTCTGGGTTGGTGTTACGGCTATAGCCATACAGCCCCATACGGTGGCGGTCTGTCGATTCACCGATTACCAAGACAACTGTTTTTGCTTTATCCGCCTCTGTATCGACAAGATCTTTTACGGGGGGAACCGTATCCGCATGGTCGATTAATGCTTCCATATTGCTTAGCTGTTGACGGTAGGCTAAGTAACTGGTCGGGATAGTAAATGGTGTGGCAAAGCCTAGCCTCTTATGAAAACGTTTAAAGCTCGCAGCACTGGTACCTCCATCCTTGAGCCCTTTGTGGATGATCGGCAGAGAAAATGACAATAGTATAATAAGGCTGAAGATAAGATAGGGGCGCTCACCCTTGACGCCTTGAGGTCGCTCAATCTTGCGCCAGAGTAACGTCATTACGACAATATAGCCTAAGGTTAATAGAGGGATCCACCAGCGCAGATAACTGATGATAAACTCAGAACCCTCGTGACTGTTGGAGTCGAAGGCGATAAAAAGGGTTGATTGGGTGATCGCCGTGCCATAGAGCATGAAGTAGGAGAGTTTGAGTGCGGATAACAGAGTAAACAGCCCGCCCATTATTGCACAGTAAGGCTTAGTGATGACGGGGGCAAAGTAAACGGGAATAATCCAGATAGCACTGAGGCCGATAGCGGTAAGAAACTGGCCTATTGAGGTTTGTCCGGAAAAGAAAACACAGGCTTGATAGGGGATAGTTGCCAACAGAAAGAAGGCTAACAGAGTGCCATAGGTCTTCATTAAAGTTTGTTGTTGTGGGTTCAATAGTTTGCTCACGTAGCGGCCCTCTACTTTTCTCTGTGGTCGATGAGTGGATCTATTATCCATACATGCAGTCAAAACAAGGTCAAATGAATGTGAAGGGAGTGTCAAATAATTGACATTGAGCGGGATAAGTTATCGACTAGCGGCTTCTGATGGTGAACTACTGTCAATGATGTCATTATTGTCTCTGTAACACATAACTAGGAACGTATTTGTGAGTATTTTGATTGTTGAAGACAACGTTGAGATTCAGCTCAATATTGCTGATTACCTTTCGATGAAGGGGTATAGCGTTGATTTTGCCTCAGATGCTTTTACCGCACTACATCTTCTTTCTACGAATAGTTATGCTTTGGTTTTACTGGATGTGATGATCCCTGGTCTCGATGGTTTTGAGTTGCTGACTAAAATTAGAACGGATTGTCAGTTATCGATTCCGGTGATTATGCTAACGGCCCGGGGGGAAGTGGCCGATCGTCTAAGGGGGTTTGAGGCCGGCGCCGATGATTATCTAGTGAAGCCCTTTTCTCTAGCAGAGCTACACGCCAGAGTGAAGGCGGTGCTAAAACGTGGTGGGAATGTTGTGGATGATACGATTACAGTAGGCGAACTGTTTTTGAATAGGAACACCTTTAAAGTCAGTCGAGCTGGTATAGATATTTCGCTAAATAAGATTGGCTTTAGAATACTTGAGCAGTTAATGAAGAATAGCCCTTCTGTGGTGAGTCGAGAGGCTCTGATGCAAGCGGTTTGGGGCGATGAGCATCCCGATAGTGATAGCCTGCGAAGTCACTTACACTTGCTCCGTAAAGAGGTAGATAAACCGTTTGGTAGGCCTTTAATAAAGACGATTAGAGGCGTGGGGTTTTGTATCAATGAAGAGTAGGTGGAGTAAGCTGTCGATATCGAACCGCTTGATTTTCTCCTTGGTCTCGTTGGTGGCCATTATATCCGGTATATTTGCTCTCTCTATTTACGTGTCGGTACACGTGGTGGAGAACACGCTGATTACACGCGAGATGAACTTATATCTCCGGACTAGCTTGGCGAAGGAGCGCCCTTTGATCGATAACGTCTCTGGTGTGGATTACGGTCAATCCGAATTAGAGGTCTATACATCGGCCAACGTACCGCCATCATTAGGCCAGTTTCCCTATGGTCTATCAGAGCTAGAGCGTTCTGATCGAGACTACTATGTCTATAAGAAGCAGAGGAGCGCTGAGGTATACTATTTAGTCATGGATCAAGGCAACTTCGAGGATGTTGAAAGCCTATTTTATTATATTATTTACGCCCTTTATCTAGGCTGTGTATTGCTCAGCTGGATGATTGCACGCTGGTTATCAGCCTCGATTATCAGGCCTATCAGCAAGCTGGATAAGGCGGTGAGTGAAAAAATGCGAGGACAAGATAGCTCGATAGTTCTCCATGAGGGTAATGCTAATGATGAGGTGGGGCGCTTGGCCCGCTCGTTCGATTCATTAATTACCCAATACGATGAGAGTTTGGCTCGGGAGCAGTTATTCAATGCTGATGTCAGTCATGAGTTGAAGACCCCTCTAATGGTTATCGCGACTAGTGTGGAGATGTTAGAGGAAGTCGGTGGCTTATCTGCTTACCAAGAGGCAAAGTTACGCACTATTCGTGATGCATGTGCAGAGGTTGATGATCTGTCGTCAACTTTCTTACTGCTCTTAAAGCATAATTACGATGACGGCACAGAGCCAATCGAGACGGATCTAGAAACTGTGATTGATCAGCTTGACTATAAATGGCGACCCTTAGTTGAAACTAAGGAACTGAAGTTTTCCCTAGAGAATCACTGCTCGATAACGCAGAAGGTGCCAGAGGGTACAACGATGATTGTACTGAATAACCTGCTAAAGAATGCCCTTAATTATACTCTGCAGGGTGAGGTTCGGATTGATTTCTATAATGATTACTGGGTGGTGTCAGACAGCGGTGTGGGTATTAGCGAGATTGACCAAGGGCAGCTTTATCATGCGTTTCGTCAGGCCAATAATAGCGGTAGAAGCGAAGGCTTTGGGCTGGGCTTGTCGATCGCGAGAAGAGTCTGTGACCTCTATGGTTGGCGCTTGGACTACCAGAGCAATACCTTAGGAGGTACCTCGTTTACAGTAAGCCTTAGTGAAGGTAACTTTCCGGGCAACGACTCCGCGTAAGCTGAGTGCGTTGCCCGCTGTTGTGGTTATACTAGAAGGCTTATTTAACCGAAAGCACTATGTTCCCGAAAGCAGCCAGCGGGTGATTTTCTTCCGTAGAGCGATCTCTT
The DNA here is from genome assembly GCF_003752585.1 of Sinobacterium caligoides. Classification (NCBI taxonomy): domain Bacteria; kingdom Pseudomonadati; phylum Pseudomonadota; class Gammaproteobacteria; order Cellvibrionales; family Spongiibacteraceae; genus Sinobacterium; species Sinobacterium caligoides. Next base: position 272,284 of record NZ_RKHR01000004.1, on the reverse strand, counting down.
TTTCCTTAAAGGGAGGGTAATTCCCGGCAGGATCTACTTTCGTTGATTTGTCGATGACAGCACGGAGATGGCTCATGTTATCGAAGCTATACTGGCCGTGATAGGCTTGCGAACCAGAATAACCGACTCCGCCAAAAGGTAGGTTATGGTTGCCTGCTTGGATAGTGCAGGCGTTGATGCAGCTTCCCCCAGAGTTACAGGCATCGAGAATATTGTTGGCAGCCTGACGATCTTCTGTATAGATGTAGAGCGCAAGAGGATGTTCTCGCTGGTTTATGCGCTTGATCGCCTCTCGGTCATTTTTATAGCTGAAAACGGGTAAAATAGGGCCGAAAATTTCCTCTAGCATTACCGGATCATCATCACGGCAGTTAATCAACAGTGTCGGACCAATGTAGTTCTCCTCTTCGATGACGTCACCACCGTGAAAGGTCTCGCCGCTAACAAGCATTTTCTTCAGGCGCTGTACATGGCTCGGGTTGATAATTCTTGACCAGACGTTACTGTCGATAGGGTGATCACCAAAAAAGTCGACAACGGCCTGTTTTAATAACAGTAAGAACTCTTCATAGATTGTGTCGTGCACTAACAGGTAGTCGGGGGCGACACAGACTTGTCCGGCATTGTTAGCAAATTTCGACTCAATAATTCGATGGGCAGAAACGGCTAGGTTAGCGTCGGCACGGACTACCGTGGGGTTCTTGCCGCCGAGTTCTAGTGTTACAGGTGTCAGATGTTTGGCCGCTGCAGCCGAGACAATCTTGGCGACATGGCTATTGCCTGTGTAGAGTATTTTATCGAAACGCTGCGCGAGAATATCAGTTGTTTCCTCGATGCCTCCCTCTAACACTTTAACCGAGTCTGTATGTAAATATTGCGGTACATACTTTGTGAGAAAGGCCGCTACTTTTGGCGAAACCTCAGAAGGCTTAATTAAAACGGTATTGCCGGCAGCAATAGCGCCAACCAGTGGGCCAAGAGTCAGGTGGATGGGGAAATTCCAGGCGCCAATAATGAGTATGACGCCGAGAGGTTCCGGGCGCACATAAGATTTACCGGGCTGTAGATAAATGGGTGTGGCAGTTTTTCTCGGCTTCATCCATTGCTTAAGTTGCTTCATGGCATGCTTGGCTTCGCCGCGGACAAAAACAATATCGCCAGCGTAGGCGGTAAATTCTGCCTTGCCTGAGTCTGCCATCAGGGCCGTCATTAGCTCCTCTTCTTTATCATCGAGTAGCTTGACGATGGCTTGTAGCTGCGCGAGTCGCCACTCATAGCTGCGGGCGACACCTTGTTGGAAGTGCTGGCGAAGTTGCGCAACAATCGGAGCGGCCATACTGGTGATTTCTGGTTCGAGAGTGGTCATAGCAATCCTTTTTGACCGGGGGAGTATATTTTTTGCTGTTCCTATCTATCAGTGTGTCCTTGGTGAAATAAAATCACATCGTCTTTAGAGGTGAAGCTTATTGTTAATCTGTGGCTAACGTGTAGGCGACAAGCTTAAATGGCTCTGCCTTCTTTTCATCGCCGCTAATGGCGAAAACAACATACTGTTTTTGTGTACGATCTAGTCGGAAAGTCATCGGTACAGCCATTACCGTTCCAGAACTGCGCCGCCGCCATACTTCTTCACCACTTTGAATATCAAAGGCACGTAGAAAATGGTCGGTGCTTCCTGTGGCGAAGGCGATACCTCCGGCCGTCGTAATGACGCCGCCGAGATTCGGGGTGCCGAGCTCGAGCCAGAGTGGCCATGGTGCTTGATCACGTGTAGTGCCGAGTGGACGTTGCCATAGCTGTTTGCCGCTGACGAGGTCAATGGCAGTAAGAGTTCCCCACGGCGGTTCGCTGCAAGGTGCGCCAGCAGCAGAGAGCAGTGGGTAGCGTAGCGCGCCGTAGGGGGTGCCCTGCATCGTAAACAATTGGCTGGGAAAGGGGTAATTTGCAGCGTCATATTGTGCTAGCTGTTGGCGTGGGATGAGCTTGATAACCCAGGGCATGATGGTTTGGTTGACCAAAAGGATGCCGTTTTGACTATCGATGGCCGCTCCGCCCCAGTTAATGCCACCGGAAGCGCCGGGAAAACTGATACTCCCTTCTAGGCTAGGTGGTGTGAACGGCCCTTGCCAGCGAAGGTGGTTGATCTTTTTTTGGCAATCTGCTCGATCGAATGGGGTAAATCCCCACGCATCGAGGGATTGTGGGTGTATTGTGGTGGGATGAGTGGCAAAGGGTTGGGTGGCTGCAAGCTGCTCACCGATAACGCCTAGTTGCGGGACCGCGCGCTCTTCTACAGGGTAGAGCGGCTCGCCGGTGGCTCGGTCGAGTAGAAAGATATTACCCGTTTTGCTGGAGAGGGCTAAGCCTTTTTTGCCCTGGCCAATAGCCGGGTTTTGGAACAGTGCCGGTGCAGCAGCAACGTCGTAATCCCAGACATCGTGGTGTACCGCCTGAAAGTGCCAGCGCACGCTACCGTCGTTTAAGTCTAGGGCGACCACGGAGGAACCATAGTGGTCGGCGCCGTCTCGCTGACCTCCGAAGAGATCGGGGCTTGGGTTACCAGTGGGAATATAGACTAGGCCGAGTTCAGCATCAGCTGACATCGGCCCCCAGCTATTGACGCTGGCGTTTTGATAGCGAGTACTGTTGCTCTTGCTCGAGGGGCTGGCATCCCAGGCCCAAACGAGTTTTCCGCTGCTGGTGTCGTAGGCGCGAACCACACCGCTGGGAGCGTCGGTACTGATATTATCGGCGATAGCGGAACCGACAATGATCAAACCCTTGACGACGATGCCGATAGACTTCACCTGATAACGGACTTTGTCACGAGCATCAATACCGTCGTTGAGATCGATAGATCCCCTGTTGCCGAAGCCACTACAAGCTTGGCCGTTGTCGGCATCAACAGCTTGGAGCTGATTGTGTGGTGTGGTAAAGAAGAGTCGCCGTTGGCAGTGGATCGTGCCCTCGATTCTTTCGCGGGCTTGCCAGTAGCCGAGGCTGCGACAGCGTAAAGGTTGTGGTTGAGTGCTGTTGGCGTTGACATCAATACGCCACTTCTCAAGACCTGTTAATGGGTTTAACGCTACGATGTAACCTGTGATAGCGCAGGCGTACAATGTATCGTTGACGACCAGGGGTTGCGCTTGATAGCGTCTGTCTTTCTGCTCGATAGACTGCTCTACTGTTACGATACTAGACATGGCTGGAAGCTGATAACTCCAAGCCAGCTCGAGTCGCCCAATGTTATCTCGGTTGATCTGCGTGAGGGGGCTGTGTTGGTCTGTACTTTGAGAGCCACCATAGTGCGGCCAGTTATTCGTCTTGCTATTGTAATCAATAGGCATAGAGGGTGAGCTACAGGCGTTGATGAGAAGACAGAGCAAAAATATAGAGGGGGCTGTTGGCTGCAGTGATAAGGCGGGCCATTTCATGGGGTATTTCCTGACGAGATTTATTATAAGTTATTTTTTTAAGCGATCACGCGAATCATAAGGTCATGATAAAGCGTCTTGTGGCGACAGTGAAGTTGGTGGCTATGGATTGCCATAAAGGCTATATAAGAGTTGTGACTAGAAGACAGGCCCTAAGCAAAAAGTCTCACTGCTTCACGCTGTTAAAATCCTCAGCGAAAGAGGGTGAGAAGCGGCTTTTAATTACCTTTTTCTAATCCATTTGAGTCTATCTAAAGGTGTCGCATCTCGTTACGATAAGTGATCGTAAATACGCATAGAGAATAATAATCATGTCTTTACAGCATAATCGCGTAGTTGTAGTGACGGGTGCGAGTCGCGGAGTGGGAAAGGGGATAGCCTTAGCGCTCGCCGCCACTGGTGCAACAGTTTATGTCACAGGACGCAGTCAGCAGGAGGGGGACGCGGCCTTACCGGGTACAATTTATGCAACCGCGGAAGAGTGTACTCGACGTGGTGGCCAAGGCATTGCTGTCGTTTGTGATCACGGAGATGATAAGCAAGTCGAAGCACTTTTCGCTCAGGTAGAAAGGGAGCAGGGGCGGCTTGATATCTTGGTTAATAATGCGCTCAGTGTGCCTGACGATTTAGTTAAGCCGGGGCCATTTTGGCAGAAAAGTCTGCAGTTGATTGATATTACCGATGTGGGGATGCGCTCAAGTTATGTCGCTTCGTATTATGCCGCCCCTTTGCTAGTTGCCAATGGAGAGGGACTTATTATTAATACTTCGTCCTTTGGCGCCAAGTGTTACATGCATGGGCCAGCGTACGGAGCGGGTAAGGCCGGAGTTGATAAAATGGCACACGACATGGCCCATGACTTTAGGCCCTATAATGTTGCTTGTCTGTCACTTTGGATGGGGCTGATTACAACAGAGAGAACGCTGGCTCTGATTGCCACAGAGCCGGATCTCTATGGTGGCATGCTGGATATTGCCGAGTCTCCTGAGTTTAGTGGTCGTGTGATCGATGCGATTGCCAATGATAAAGACTTTATGGCGAAGTCGGGGGCGGTCCATGTTGCCGCTGAGCTGGCGCTTGAATACGGTGTGCAGGATCTCGGGGGCAAGCAGCCGCTATCCAATGCCGCTATGTTCGGTGAGCCTACGGTGTTCAGTGATGCCGTGGTTGAATAAGCGCACTATTCAAAGAAATAATTAAGACAACAATAACGAACAATAGATATAGAGCGGAGCAATCGATGAATGTAAAAGACTATTTACCCGAGGGGAGCTATAGCGATCTTGCCAACGGTCAACGTATTCATTACCTCGATATAGGCCAGGGGCCGGTAGTGGTGTTTTTGCATGGTTCAGGGTCCGGTGCCAGTGGCCACAGTAATTTCAAACTGAACTATCAGGTGGTGGCAGATCAGGGGTATCGGGTTATTGTCCCTGATTTAATTGGTTACGGCCTCTCCGATAAGCCGGAAGATGTTGATTATCACCTCGACTTTTTTGTTGAATGCGTGAAGTTGAACCTCGATGACTTAGGCCTCGATCGTTATACGCTAGTGGGGAACTCTCTCGGTGGCGCCATTGCGCTAAAATACGCTTTAGATTATCCGCAGCATGTCGAACGTATGTTGCTGATGGCGCCCGGTGGTATTGAAGAGCAGACGGATTACTTCACCATGCCGGGGATGAAGATCATGCGTGAGACATTCATGTCGCCAGAACCGGTGACCCCAGCGGTTATGCGCAATTTTATCTCTCAGGCGCTGGTTCATCAACAAACTGTCGTCACCGATGAGCTGGTGCAGGAGCGCTGGGCAGTGATGCAGACGCAAAACCCTCAGGTGATTAAGACGATGGTGGTGCCGAATATGGCGTCTCGCCTTGGAGAGATTAGTTGCCCGGTATTAGGTCTTTGGGGCGGTAATGAGATCATGATGCCGGAAAGTGGTTTTATGACGCTGGCGAAGGGTATTAAAAATATAAGAATGACGATGGTTTCTGAGTGTGGTCACTGGGTGATGGTCGAGCATGTAGACTATTTCAATCGTACTCTGATTGACTTTCTGGAGAATGACTAGCGATCGCATAGTTCGATAGGAAGGTACGGTATAGCGTTGGTGTAGATATAATAAAAGGTAAAAAAGATGGAAAAGGCATTAATTGAGCAATTGGGTGATGAGTTGTACGAGGCGTTGAGCCATCAGCGCACGTTGAGTCCATTCACTGATCGTTACGACGATATTACGATTGACGACGCTTATCATATCTCGCTGCGTATGGTGGCTCGTCGTGTCGAGGCGGGAGAGAAAATCATTGGTAAGAAAATTGGTGTGACCAGCAAGGTGGTGCAAGACATGCTGGGCGTTAATCAGCCGGACTTTGGCTTTCTCACCGACAAAATGCACTACCCCAACGGTGCCGCCATCCCTGTCGCTGGCAACCTTATTGCGCCACGTGCTGAAGGGGAAATCGCCTTCAGGCTGAAGAAGGCTTTAGTTGGCCCAGGGGTCACTGAAGCAGACGTGTTGGAGGCAACAGAATGTGTGATGCCTTGTTTTGAGATTGTCGATTCACGTATTCAAGATTGGCAAATTAAGATTCAAGACACCGTCGCCGATAACGCTTCTTGCGGTGTCTTTACTATCGGTGAGAGTGAGGTTGACCCAAAGACGCTAGACCTTCCTAACTTGCAGATGAAAGTCTACAAGAATGGTGCGTTACTCAGTGAAGGTATGGGTAGTGCTGTTCAAGGAAACCCCCTGACTGCCGTAGCTTGGCTCGCTAACACCCTCGGTCAGTTTGGTATTACCTTCGATGCAGGCGACTTGATTTTATCGGGTTCGTTGGTGCCGTTGGAGAATGTAGGGCCAGGTGATGAGATGAAATTAGAGTTAGAGGGAGTGGGGAGTTGTGAGGTCTCCTTCGTCTAGCTTGAAGCAAGTATGTAAATATAGTGCTTTCTGGCTTGATAAGTTGTTGGCCAGTGAATAGCACAGCAAGCGTAATCGATAATAAAGAGAACGACTATGAGTAATAAAATCAAAGCGGCCATTATTGGTCCCGGTAATATCGGCACCGACTTATTAATTAAGGCGTTGCGCTCAGACTTGATTGAACCTGTATGGATGGTTGGCGTTGTTGAGGACTCACCGGGGCTCGCGCGCGCCCGAGAGTTAGGGCTGAAGACAACGGCTAAGGGTGTTGACGGTATGTTGGAGGAGATGAAGGCCGATGGCGTGCAGATCTGTTTCGATGCTACTAGTGCTTATGTGCATGCGGAGAACTCGCGCAAGGTCAATGAGCTGGGCGCGCTGATGATTGATCTCACGCCTGCCGCTATTGGTCCTTACTGTATTCCGCCGGTTAATTTAAAAGAAGCTGTCTCTGCTAAGGCGATGAACGTGAACATGGTGACCTGTGGTGGGCAGGCAACAATTCCTATGGTTGCGGCGGTGAGCCAAGTTCAGCCTGTCGAATACGGCGAAATAGTTGCAACGGTCTCCTCTAAATCGGCGGGCCCGGGTACGCGTAAGAATATTGATGAGTTTACTCGCACGACAGCCGGAGCTATTGAGAAGGTCGGTGGAGCGAAAGAAGGTAAGGCGATTATTATCATCAACCCCGCAGAGCCACCGCTGATCATGCGCGACACGATCCACTGTTTGACGGCCGAAGAGCCTGATCAAGAGGCGATCATTGCGTCAGTGCACAGCATGATCGAAGAGGTGCAGAAATATGTACCGGGTTATAAGTTAAAAAATGGTCCAGTGTTTGATGGAAATCGTGTTTCTATTTATATGGAGGTCGAAGGTCTAGGAGACTTCCTGCCAAAGTATGCCGGTAACCTCGATATCATGACCGCTGCCGGTCTGCGCACAGCAGAGATGTATGCGGAAGAAATACTAGCGGGCCGTATGGTGCTCGAGCCCACTAAAGCGTAAGCAGGAGAAGCCAGAATGAATATTGCAGGTAAGAAAGTTACCATCCACGATATGTGCTTGCGTGATGGCATGCATGCCAAACAGCATCAGATCAGCATTGATGAGATGGTGACGGTAGCCAAGGCGTTAGACGAGGCAGGTGTGCCGATGATCGAAGTTACTCATGGTGATGGCCTCGGTGGCCGTTCGGTCAATTATGGTTTCCCCGCAGCAAGTGATGAAGAGTATCTTCGTGCCGTCGTTGGTGCTGTTAAAAACACCAAGGTATCTGCGTTATTGTTGCCCGGTATCGGTACTGTCGATCATCTGAAGATGGCTGCGGATTGTGGTATTAGTAGTATCCGCGTAGCCACTCATTGTAGTGAAGCGGACGTGACTGAGCAGCACATTGGTATGGGGCGTGAAATGGGCCTAGATACCGTGGGCTTCTTGATGATGACGCATATGATTGAACCTGATGCTTTAGTCGAGCAGCTTAAGTTGCTGGAGAGCTATGGTGCCAACTGTGTGTATATTACTGACTCAGCGGGTTATATGATGCCGCATGATGTGACGGCGCGTATTTCGGCGGCCCGTGCCGCTCTTGATCCCGCAACAGAGCTGGGTTTTCATGGCCACCACAACCTGTCTCTCGGTGTGATGAACTCGCTAGCGGCGATAGAAGCCGGCGCCAATCGTATAGATGGTTCGGTTGCTGGCCTGGGAGCCGGTGCAGGTAATACGCCGTTAGAAGTGCTGATTGCGACGACAGAAAGGTTACAGGTCGAAACAGGCATTGATCTTTATAAAATTATGGATGTTGCAGAAGATATTGTAGTGCCAATGATGGATCAGCCTATCCGTTTAGATAGAGATGCGTTGACCTTGGGCTATGCCGGTGTCTACTCATCTTTCTTATTATTTGCCAAGCGCGCTAGTATCAAATATGGCGTTCCAGCCCGTGATATTCTAGTTGAGCTTGGTCGTCGTGGTACGGTCGGTGGACAGGAAGATATGATTGAAGATCTGGCGCTCGATATGGCTCGTGAGAAAGGCCTGATCTAATCTGGGATGGTTGATGTTACGGTTGATTGAATAACGGCGCCTATATGGCGTCGTTTTTTGTTTCTATATTGGGTACTAATTTCTTGTATATATCTGTAGTTAAGTGGTTGCTAGCTTCATTCTTGCAGTCTCGTCATTTTTTGTAGCAGCATGTTTGGCTTGGTGATTGTGTTGTAGCAGTAAGTTGAGGCTTTATGCTGCTCACCTAGTGGCCGAAGGCATTGCTGTCAAGTTGTTAGGAGTGGAAATGGTTGTTTTACCCGAGGCTTTAATACGGTCAATTTATGCGGGGGTACTTGATGAAAACCGTTGGGAATTATTTTTAGTAGAGTTGCGTCAGTGTGTTGATGCTAGCTTTGCTACTTTATTATTAAAGCCACCTAGCAAAAGTGATAGAGGGTTTGTGTTAAATGCTTTTGTGACAGATCCTGACGATGTTCTCGCCTATAACAATAATTACTATGCTCTTGACCCGTTTGTTAATTTACCCGAAGGAAAGGTAGTTAGTATAGAGGAGCATGTTGATATGGCTGGTTTTAAGTCGAGCCGTTATTACACCGAATACATGCAGCCGCTAAAAATTGAACAGATAATGGGCTTTGATTTCTCACTCGCAGACGGTGTCGATGTTCGCTTGCGAATTACAAGAAATGAGGGAGCGTTAAATTTTGCTCATAGAGAACGGTATTTGTTGGAGATGCTGTTGCCGCATTTACGACAAGCAGTAGAGATTTATATGAGGTTACAGGGCGCGGAAATGGAGAGCTGCCTCTATAGTGAGGCGATGGGCGAGATGGCTTTGGGCGTTATTATACTGAGTGAAAAGGCAGAAGTAATACGTTACAACGAGGCTGCGAAGAGACTTTTTACCGAGAGCAATGGCCTGTCATTAAGGCATGGTAAGCTTTGCTTAGAGCGAAGCGAAGAGAATAGGCAGTTACAACAGCTAGTCGCGCGCTTGATCGAGCGGCATGTGTCAGGGCGAGCAGTGGCATCAGAAGTGTTTAAAACGGAATATGCTCCAGGTGCTTTGAGGCTTGCCATACAGCTTCGCTCATTACCGTGTAGTACCTCCCCAAGCGCCAACCAGCCCTGTGTTGCACTTTTTGTTAGTGATCCTCAGCATCGCAGAAAAGCACCTACGTCGGCTTTGGCAACACTATTCGGTTTTACTCCCTCCGAGGCAGCGCTATCAATGTTGCTGGCTAATGGTTTGACGCTGGATGAGGCCTCTGAAGAGCTTGGGGTATCGAGAAACACGACGAAGTCGCATCTGAGTGCTGTTTTTTCGAAGACAGGAGTGACTCGGCAGACCAAGCTTATACAGTTAATACTGAAGAGTGTTGGGCCAGTGAGTGAGGATGGGTATTAATGTGTAGGGTAGTGCTAGGTAAAAAAAAAGCCCGCCAACAGGGTTGGCGAGCTTTCATAGTAAAGCAAGCTAACGATTAAGACTTGTCTGCTTCTGGCTTGCTAGCTTCCGGCTTGATAGCCTCAACCACTTTCGGAGTCTCTACTTTAAGAGCGACAACTTTAGCGGCTTCTACTTTCTTAGCGGCAGGCTTGGCAGCGGCTTTCTTAGCGGCAGGCTTGGCAGCGGCTTTCTTAGCAGCAGGCTTGGCAGCAGCTTTCTTAGCGGCAGGCTTGGCAGCGGCTTTTTTAGCGGCAGGCTTGGCAGTGGCTTTCTTAGCAGCAGGCTTGGCAGCGGCTTTCTTAGCAGCAGGCTTGGCAGCGGCTTTCTTAGCAGCAGGCTTGGCAGCGGCTTTCTTAGCGGCAGGCTTGGCAGCGGCTTTCTTAGCAGCAGGCTTGGCAGCGGTTTTTTTGGCAGCAGGCTTGGCAGCGGCTTTCTTAGTGGTTGTGCTTTTCGCAGGACGGCCACGCTTCTTTGGTGCATCGGCAGTAACCTTAGCTGGGCGACCGCGCTTCTTAGCTGGTGCCTTGGCTTTTTCTGCCGCAGCTTTTGCCTTTGCTTTACTCGCAGCTTTCTTTTCTGCGGCAGCAAGGCTCTTGGCCTCAGCCTTGGCAGCCTTAGCGTCTGCACGGGCTTGTACAGCGTTGAATGCTGCAACAGCCTTGTTGATCGCTGCGCTACGCTTGGTGTCGGCCTTAAGAGTCTTCGCTAAGGCTTCGTTGGCTTTGATGCCAACCTTCATTTCCTTGATCTTCAACTTTTGAGCTTCAACAGCGGCACGGGCTTTGTCGTAAGCTTTCTTTGTTGCGGCTGTTTTCTTGGCGCGATTCTTATCGCGTACGGGCCCAACTTTGGCAGCTAGCTTCTTCTCTTGTACTATGGCTTTCTTGGCATCCGCCTTAGCTTTGATGATGGCCTTATTAGTATCGTTTAGTTTTTTGGTGCGTGCTTTATCAAGTTTGTCCTGAAGTTTAGAAATTTCACTTTCTAAGTCCGCTACGATATCTAGTGTTTTTTTGGCAGCTGCCATAGTTTTTGCCCCTCAGCAATAAATTTTAAACATTAACCGGCGCGATTATACGCATCTTTATATAAAATAGCAGTATATCGACGATTTTTTTCAATAAAAAACATTAAAATTGAAAAAAAATAGTCCAGGTGCTTTATCCCAACAGCTTTGTGGCTACTTTATCTAAGGAAAATTCAGCATTTTTTGATAATTATAGAGTATAAGATGTTTATTGGTGGCCGTGATGATTATTCATGTATAGCGACATAATAGATGGCTTAATATAGTCTTACCGTTAGTTTAATATAGTGTTTTTCATCACTTTTACACTGGTTTATACTTACGCCACTAGAGATAGTGAACCTTCATTCTTGAGATTATTATGAACAAACAAAAAGAACTAGAAATTGAGGCGGCAGCCTTTCGTCGATTATTGGCTCATTTAGATGAGCGAAACGATGTACAGAATATAGATTTAATGAACTTGGCGGGTTTTTGTCGCAATTGTCTTTCGAAATGGTATCGAGCAGAGGCGGAGGAGCGCGGTCTTGATCTAGATTATGATCAGGCAAGAGAAAGAATTTATGGAATGCCTTATGAAGACTGGAAGGTGAAAAACCAGAAGCCCGCCTCAGTGCAACAGTTAAAGGATTTTGAGGAGAGTAAGCCTAAGGACTAAGAGTATGAGTGCAAGAGTGGCGGCTGATGCCGCCATTTCTTTGCAATAGAGGTTACATTAAAAGTGGGCCGTTTGGCAGGAAGTGATTGTTACTAGTGGATTTTATCCAGGTTAGCTGCTCTTTGCTTAAGGCTTTCTTACGCTTCTTGAGTAGTTTGTTTAAAGCTATTACTGGTGATTTATCCCCACACTCCCACCCGACCAGCGACTTTTCGGCGACAGTCCAAAAGCGTATGAGCTGCCAGATGTCATCATTGCTGAGGTTCTTCACAGCATCCTGCCAGTCTTCTATGGAAAGCTCGATGAGGGCAGGAAAGGTTTCAAGTTGTGTCTTGGTGAGTTGATCGGCAATAACATCGAGCTGATCGTCGGCGCTTATTTTTATAAATAATGTGAGGAAGGCCGGCTCGATGCTCAGGGCTTTGCGTTGTGCATTAATCTCTGGATCCCAGTTTCCTGTGGACATGGTTGCCGTTGCTCCTAACTTTGAATGGAGGCGCTATTTTACCGTTATAGGTGTGAAATGATAGCATTCTTAGTGTACTTTAATATCCGTGTTAATTCGTCGGGCTTGATGGTTAGATAGGCTGTAATACCGGGAAATATTGCCGCTGATAATGTTCTTAGTATTTCTGGTTGAAGGTTGCATGCGGAAAATAATTCATTGTGATTGCGATAGTTTTTACGCTTCAGTAGAGATGCGTGACAATCCAGTGCTCGAAGATAAGCCCTTGGCTATCGGTGGCTCAGGGCCTAGATCGGTGGTTGCGACCTGTAATTATCTGGCCAGGAGTTATGGTTTACATTCAGCAATGTCGATGTCACAGGCAAAGAAATTGTGCCCATCATTACTGATTATTTCTCCTGACATGGTGAAATATAAGGAGGTGAGTCGGCAAGTTCAGAGAATATTTCATGACTTTACTAGTTTGGTTGAGCCGCTTTCGCTTGATGAGGCTTATCTCGACGTTAGTGATGTTAGTCACTTTTATGGCAGTGCTACTCTGATTGCGCAAGAAATTAGGCGTCGAGTGCAACAGGAAGTCGGTATTACCATCTCGGCTGGCGTGGCAAATAGTAAATACCTAGCGAAAATCGCCAGTGATTGGCAGAAGCCTAATGGGCTGACAGTGATTCAGCCTCACGAGGTCGAGGCTTTTGTCGCGGCTCTCTCCGTCGATAAGTTATTTGGTGTGGGCAAGGTAACCCAGAGAAAACTACATAGCTTAGGGGTGCGGACTTGCGCCGACCTGCGTGCATTTAGCGTTTATGAATTAACGGAGTACTTTGGTCGATTTGGTCAACGCTTGTATGAACTTTGCCGAGGTATCGATGAGCGTGTGGTGAAGCCGCATAGGCAGCGCAAATCCATTAGCGTAGAGCATACATACGATGATGATCTTGATGACTTACAATCCTGCCTCGAAGAGTTACCAGCGTTAACCGCCGAATTGCAGCAGCGTATTAGTCGGCACCGGGGCAGTGAAGTATTAATTATTAAGCAGTTCGTTAAGCTTCGCTTTAGTGACTTTACGACAACAACGGCGGAGTGTTTGTCACTGAAAGTTGAGGAGGGGGTTTTCCGGCAGCTTTTCGCGCAGGCGATCGAGCGCAGAGATAAAAGTGTACGCTTACTGGGCGTCGGGGTGAGACTGAAGGCTGAAGAGGCTGATGCTCAGATAGCGTTGCCTTTATAGACGCTAAAAATATAGGTGTTACAAGTACTGCAAGAGAAGGGATAAAACAGGGGTGAGGTTAGCTCTATATTTTCTGGAAAAAGGGAGGTAGCCAGGAGTGCTCGTCCACTCCTGGCTAAGACGCTGTTAGGCGACGGCCTCTTCTTGATCTGTGTCGTAAGGCTCTTCGACGACAGGCTGTTCACTGTCGTAGCGGCTGGCGCGTAACTTACCAGAATGATCTTGAAGAATGCGGTTGAGCTTCTTAAAGGCCTGACGTAGTGCGCTATAGGCGTCGGCATCGGTAGCGGTACTCTCGAAGGCGTTATGCATCGCCTGCATTTCGATAGTGACGCTGAATTGATGGTTCGGCTCGGCAGCAAAAACAATGTGACAGCTGGTGATATCGCTATTGAGGCTCTCTATCTTTTCTAGCAGAGTTGCTGCTAGCTCCTTTAGTCCGTCAGAAGATTCTACGTGGTTGAATACAAGTTGTAGTTGTTTTTGCATAAGTTGACTCCTAGTGCGGATCTAATCAGCGGGGTTGTATGCCGATTAATTCTTGGCAAGATCATCAAAGCTAAGATTCCTGCGTGCTCCTTAAGTAGCACGGAGGTAAGGACTTAAGTATTTGATACTAGCCACTCTATCGCCCGTTGGAAACAAGTAGACTGCGGTCGATGAACTTACTCTATCGCTGTCGTACGTATTGTTAAATACGGGTTAGTTACTACCCTACAACGGGAACTAGTGGGGAGTAAAGGGGTCAGAATAAATAGTGAGTAAAAATTCTCATGCGTACAAATATAATGTTGAAATCATGGGTTCTGCCCCCATCTATATAGCGGTTAGTTCTGAATAAATAGGTATCGGAGAGTTATGAAGCGTATTGCACTTTTTTTAGCGACAAACTTGGCCATTATGTTGGTTCTGGGAATTGTTCTTTCGGTGTTTGGCGTTGATAGCCGAAGTACCTCGGGGCTGCTAATTATGGCGCTACTCTTTGGTATGGGTGGCTCGTTTATTTCGCTATTGTTATCAAAGAAAATCGCGCTGAGTAGTACTGGAGCAACCGTGATTAAACAGCCCCGTAATGAGGCGGAGGCCTGGTTGGTCGATACAGTAGCGCGCCAAGCTCAGCAGGCTGGTATTGGTATGCCCGATGTTGCGATCTATCAATCCCCAGAAGTTAACGCTTTTGCAACGGGCGCCAAGAGAAACGAGGCATTAGTTGCTGTGAGCTCTGGGTTGCTACAGAACATGGGGCGTGACGAGGTAGAGGCGGTACTTGGGCATGAGGTTAGTCATGTTGCCAACGGAGATATGGTCACCTTGACGCTTATTCAGGGGGTGGTGAATACCTTTGTCATCTTCTTAGCCAGAATGATCGCCGGTGTTATTAGTAACTTTGTTGCCAGCAACAACGATGATGGTGAGGGGCTTGGGATGTTTGCCTATATGGCTGTCGTTTTTGTGTTAGAGATGTGTCTTGGTGTCTTGGCGAGCATTATCGTTGCTTGGTTTTCGCGTCAACGAGAGTTTAAGGCTGACACCGGTGGTGCCGTGTTGGCGGGGCGGGGGAAGATGATTGCTGCTCTACGCGCGTTGCAGCATGCACAGCCATCGCAATTAAAGGGTGAGTTAACCGCCTTCGGTATTAATGGCGGTAAGAGTATGGCTGAGATGATGATGAGCCACCCTCCCTTGGAGAAGCGAATTGCGGCCCTGGAAGCGGCAGCATAAAAGGGAGGCGATACGACGAAAGGCGTCCTAGGGGCGCCTTTTTTATGTGTATGACGCATTAGGTTATCGAAATATAGCCATGTCACTACGGTAACTCCTTATTTTTTAGCTGCAGCTGATCATTATAATGATCGGTATCAAACGTTGGCGTAGCGTTATCAAGATGCTAACCGCTGTATCGTTGAGCTGAAGGAGAAGGAACGTATGAACAATAATCCATTATTTATGAGTACAGCGTTGTCGTTACCAGTTTTCGCCAACGAACAGCTATTTTTACGTAAGATGCAATATTTTCAGCGTGCCTTGCTTGCAGGTGAGGAGCTTAGCCGTCGTGAACACGATGATTTCTGGGCGGGATACGACCAGTTAAATGATCAGCAACGCGCTGAAGTTGATCATATTCTGGCTTGGGCGAAGCAGGGGTTAGAGTTCGGTGAACGCTATCATGAAACCTTATGGCAGGCGGCGCTGTTGAACCTTGATCACAACGCAAAAGTCGACGGTAAGGTAGAAGAGATAAGCGAGTTGACTGAAGAATTGGATCGTTTGGTAGAGGGGGGGGATCAATTGATCGAACCGAGCTGCCGAGAGATGTATCATTATCAGGCCGCGATTGGAAAGGAAAATGTCCAGCGCTTATTGGCGGCTAAAGACTCTTCACACATGTATACCGCGACAGGTGAGCTCATCGATCTAACCAAAGCCAATATAGAGCGTATGCTGGCGCAGCTGCAGCAGGCGTATGATCAAGCTCGCCGTTTATTGTCGCCGGCTTGGTCTGTCTGAGCTAGAGCTCGATGATGTGCTTGGCAATCTCTGCCGCTGTTTGCGGCCCGACCAGCGTTGTTTTTAGCTCACCTTTGGGGTTAATAATATAGGTGACAGGTAAGACGCTACTTCTCGGAAGTTGATAGTAGTTGGCGACATCGTCGGCGAGTACGGTCACTTGTATACCTAGGGCTTGACGATCCTCTCGAAGCTGCTCGCCCCTGGTACCGTCGAAGTTAATTGCAACGACTTTAGCGATATTGGCATAGTCGGTATCGAAACGGTTGAGCTCAGGCACCTCTTTCCGGCAGGGGCCACACCAGGTAGCCCAATAGTTGACCACGAGCCATTTTGCCTGCCAGTCGGCGGGGGTCCATGCTCTACCTTCACTATCGAGGAAGCGCGTAGCTGCTGACTTGGTTGTTTGATCGTGCTCTTCCATCGAGCGATCGCAGCCAGATAGGGTCGTTAGCAGTAAGAGGAGTAATAATCCCAAGCTTTGTGCTGCGACTGGTTTTTTCATTGAGTAAAGCTCAGTGTGGCGACAGGTAGCTGTAGTTTTTTCTCGGTGTGCTCGCAGAGATCGGTTAATAAAGCTTGTAGTTCATGCAGCCATTCACACTGGGGCTCTCTTATCGAGCAAATTTCCTCGAACTCTTTTATGTTTAAACCGTTGGGAAGACGGCTGGCGAGCTGCCAGACATCGAGGTTATTGAGATCGATATTCAGTACGTAGCCCATATCACCAGCGCTATAGATGAGACGCTGTTCGAGTAGGGTTTCGCATAGCGATTGCCAGCGATGTGCGGAAATATAGCTATGCCCGAATAGCCAGCTGCGAGTCGTGATATCGTCATCGTCGAAAGTTTGCCCTTTAGCTTGGCGTTGATAGAGCTCTCTAAACAGGGCGATAGAGAGTAGTAGTGCAGGGTACTCACTGCTGTGTAACACCTTGTGGCTGGACAGGGCGCGAACAAATTCAGCGCCGAGAAGAATGATTAGCCATGATAGATAGATCCAAATGAGGAACAGAGGGATGGCGGCAAAGGTGCCGTAGATGAGTTGGTAGCTCGTGTTTGATACGAGTGAAGTGAAGCTTAGCTTGGCGAGTTCGAGGGCAATGGCGGTGACAATGCCACCAGCGAGCGAGTGCTTGAGCGGCACGTGACAGTTGGGAACTGCCGTGAATAGCAAAGTGAAAGTGGCGACGGTCAATACGAGCGGAAGTGTCTCTAAGATAAGAGGCATGAAGCCGCTAAGCTCATTATCACTGAGGAAGGAGAAAGACAGTAGATAGGTCGTAATCGCAAGCCCTAGGCCGATAAAAATAGGGCCAAGACTGAGAATGGCCCAGTACAATAAGAAGTTAGATAATCCTCGGCGATGCTGGTGAGTACGCCATATCTTATTGAACGTTGTTTCTATATTTTTTAGCATGAGGTAGGCGGTGATGGCGAGGAAGGCAACGCCGATGCCGCTGAGTTTGCGTGCCTGGGTGGAGAATTGCGCGAGGTAACTTTCAATCTCTGTCCCTGTAGAGGGGACGACATGACTAAAAACGAGGGAGCGTAACTCGTCACCAGCACTTTGAAAGTCAGGAATAGCAGAAAGCACGGCATAGCTGACGGTCATTAAAGGTACGACGGCGAAGAGGCTGGTATAAGTTAGTGCCGCCGCACTTTCTCGGCAGCCATCCTCCGCGTAGCGTCGGAACAGGTAGCGTATGAACGCGATGCATTGTCGTACTGGCTTCATGGGACTACATTTCCGTTATAAGCGATCAAACTGACTTCGTCGTAGTGTGTGTATATAATCGTCGGCATGATAACTTTAATTGTGACCTATTACGGGAAAATACTATGCCAGTAACGACTATTTACCACAACCCGCGTTGCTCTAAGTCTCGTCAGACATTGCAAATCTTGAACGATAACGGCGTCGAGCCTGAGGTTGTACTCTATTTGGAGCAAACGCCGAGTGCCAATGAGCTTGTTGCTATCCTCGAAAAACTAGGCATGACTGCTCGCCAGCTGTTACGCAAGGGCGAAGAAGCTTATAAAGTTAATAATCTAGCTGATACTAGTTTAAGTGATTCAGAGATTATCGCCTTGATGGTCCGCTTTCCAAAGCTCATCGAGCGCCCTATCGTTGTTGTCGCTAACAAGGCTAAAATTGGTCGCCCACCAGAGTCTGTTCTTGAGCTCATTGCGTGAGGCCCGACATTGTGAATACTGAACCTTATATCCTCGTTCTTTATTATAGTCGTCACGGGGCGACTCGAGCGATGGCCGAGCAGGTCGCACGAGGTGTTGCCCTGCAGGCAGGGATGCAGGCGAAGCTGAGAACGGTGCCAACAGTCTCAGCAGATTGTGAGGTGACAATCGACGAGATTCCTGAGGAGGGGCCGTTGTACTGTACCCTGGAGGAGTTGTCTGGATGCAGTGGTTTGGTCATGGGCAGCCCGACGCGATTTGGTAACATGGCTGCTTCGTTAAAGTACTTTATCGACAGTACCTCGTCGCTATGGCTGACGGGAGCGATGAGTGGTAAGCCCGCGGCAGTGTTTACCTCAAGCTCAAGTCTGCACGGAGGTCAGGAGTCGACGTTGTTGTCGATGATGCTGCCTTTATTGCATCACGGGATGCTTTTCATGGGGCTGCCTTACAGTGAGTCGGGCTTGCTGTCGACCAAGAGTGGCGGCACACCCTACGGAGCCTCTCATCATGCTGGCAAGGATAACTGCAGTGAGCTCGATGAGGTTGAGGCGCAGCTGTGTCGCGCGTTGGGTCAGCGAGTGGCGGTTGTTGCGAGTAAATTATAAATTAGAGGTGCGTTCCCCGAGAGCCAACAGGGGTATGATCAACTTTAGGTAGTATTTGAAATAATGACATTTACAAAGAAATTACAATTATCACGTTACGCATCACTGCTTTCCTACATAGGGCTCATGGTGGTTTTTGCGGTGAAAAGCTTCATCCTAGCACCGGAGGGGAGTTCATGGTCCGCCCGCATTGCGATATTTCTCTTTAGTAGTGTGCCGCTGTTAATCTTTGTGCCGGGCTTGTTACGAGATAGCGATCGAACCTACACTTGGATTTGTTTTGTGATTCTTGGTTATTTCACTTATTCGGTTACAGCTTTGGCTATACCAAGTCAGGCGGCGCCGATTGATTGGATTTTTTGTGGGTTGACGGTCACTCTGTTTACCTTTGCGATGATGTTTGTACGTTATAAAAAGCGTGTCTTAGCTGGCTTGTAAGGCGGTTAATTTACCATTTTAAAGAGTTAGGGACTTACATGAAGAAAGAAAGTAACAAGCCGGGTATTATTCGACGTACTTTTAGTGCGGTGTGGGGGGGGATTAGCTGGCTCCGTCGGGCTGTTTTAAACGTTATCTTTATTGCTATCGTTGTTATTATCTTGATCGCTCTGCGAGAGAAGGAGGTACCGACGATACCCGATCAGGCCGTCCTCGTGATCTCACCTGTTGGGGTTTTGGTTGAGCGGCGCAGTTATAGCGGTACGTTATTATCGTTATTTAATGACGACGAGAAGAACAGTGAAGTTGCATTGCCAGACATTATTGAGGCAATTAGTCGTGCGGCAGACGATAGCAAAGTTAAGATGATCGTAATGCAGCTCGATGAGTTAAGAGGTTTGGGCATGAGTCATGCCTTGGAGATCTCGCAGGCACTGAACGATTTTGAACATACCGGTAAAAAAGTACTCCTTCGCTCTAATAATTTATCGCAGTCGACGTATCTTCTTGCTTCCTTTGCCGATGAGCTATATTTACACCCGATGGGCTCGGTGGAACTCAACGGCTTGGCCGTCTATCGTAGTTATTTTAAAACGCTACTCGATAAGCTCAATATCGACTTCCATGTGTTCCGGGTGGGGACTTATAAGTCGGCGCTGGAACCGATGATGCGTGACAATATGTCCGATGCCGATAAAGCCTCAAATAGTGCCTGGTTGGGAACGTTGTGGCAGCAATATACTCAGGCGGTCGAGGAAAACCGAGGGCTTGAGGCGGGGGCACTGAACCGTTATATCAATAGTATCGACGAGGTGATGGAACATTTCTCGGGTGATGGTGCGGCGGCGGCGCTGGAAAATAACTTAATCGATGGCATCAAAACACGGCCGCAATATCGCCAGTACCTTTCGACATTAGTTGACGGTGAACTCGACGACCACCTCGTGGGCTTTCGTGATTATTTGAGTATGACAGCACCTGCTTCGTTTGAAGAAGATATGCATGATAACAAGGTGGCTGTGATTACTGCAGAGGGTAATATTGTCGATGGTAACGAGCCTTATGGTGCTATTGGCGGCGACAGCTTAGCGGAGTTGATTACGCGTGCTCGTGATGACGAGGGCGTTAAGGCGTTAGTGTTAAGAATTAATAGCGGTGGCGGTAGTGCCTTCGCCTCTGAAGTGATTCGTGAGGAGCTGTTACTATTTAAAGAGAGTGGTAAAAAGTTAGTTGTTTCGATGGGGCCTGTGGCAGCGTCGGGGGGCTATTGGATTGCGTCACCGGCGGATGAGATCTGGGCTCTGCCAACGACTCTGACGGGTTCTATTGGTATTTTTGCGGCACTGCCGAATCTGGAGCGCAGCCTTAAGCATATTGGCATTAGTAATGATGGTGTAGGCACAACTGACATTGCAGGTGGTTACCGTGTTGATCGACAAATTAACAGCAAAACACAACAAGTGATTCAGCGTCAGATTGAAAATGGCTACCATCGCTTCCTGATGATTGTCGCCGAGGGGCGAGACATGTCTTTGGAGCAGGTTGAGAAGGTTGCCGAAGGCCGGGTGTGGAGTGGTAAAGATGCCCTTGAGCGTGGCTTGGTTGATCAGCTCGGCAGCAAGCAGGATGCGATCGCAGCGGCAGCCAATTTGGCAGGTTTAGAGGATTACAGTGTTGTTGATATCGAGCCTGAGCTGAGTGCTCAGCAACAGTTTATGCTCGAGTTGAGTGGCGCCTCTGCGTTAATCGCTCCTGTTTCCTGGCAGTCTCAACTGTCACAGGTAATGGCTCAGCTTGGTTTGCCGGAGGCCGGTCAAGAGGCTGCTATATGGTTCTCTGCTAGGGACCCACGCGGCTTTTATGCACAGTGTGCAAACTGTGTAGCGCCGTAAATTTTCAGGCAATAAAAAAGGCGCGAATAGCGCCTTTTTTTATGTCTGTGGCATCGCGATAATGCCTGAGCTTAAGTGGCTTTGTTACTGATCGTTATCAACTGGCTGTTGTTGACGCCATTCTTCGAAGCCCCCGTCGAGGCTGTAAACGGTGTCGAAGCCTTGTTCAGAGAGGAACTGTGCCGCCCCTTGGCTGCTGTGGCCATGGTAACAATAAACGATGACAGGGTGTGTGGTATCGGCTGATGCGATGAAATCGCCGAGAGTGTTATTGTTGAGTAGCTGGGCGCCGGCGATGCGTCCCTGCTGGAATGAACTCTGATCACGAACGTCGACGATAATAATACGCTCTGTGGCGATAAGCTCGATAGCCTCGTCGATAGAAATGCATTGGAATGTCATATGGAGCTACTCTTTTTAAAACAGAATAAAACCTATTATAAGCGTTTTAGTATTCAATAGTCGCGCGTGATGAGGAATCTGATGGGGTGTTGTTGTCGAGGAGTTAGCTTGCTTACGCTAGTCGTCACACTTTTGCTCAGTGGTTGCGGACAATTTGGCTATTACTGGCAGGCGGGGAAAGGGCAGTGGTCTGTCTTGAGCAGTAGGCAACCTATAGATAGTTTGTTGTCGGCAGACTCGACAGATGAAATATTAAAGCTGAAATTGCAGCATGTGCAGCAATTTCGCCAGTTTGCTGAGCAGCAGCTGTTGTTAGAGAGTGGGGGCAGCTATCGACATTTTGTCGCACTCGATGATGATTATGTGGTGTGGAATGTCTATGCGGCGAAGCCGCTTAGTGTCGAGAGCTATCAGTGGTGTTATCCATTACTGGGTTGCATGGGCTATCGCGGTTACTTCCAGAAGTCGTCAGCGATAGCCTATGCAGAGCAGCTGGCCGAGGAAGGGCTCGAGGTGCATGTGGGTGGGGTAACAGCCTACTCCACGCTGGGTTGGTTCAATGACCCGGTGCTGTCGAGTTTTTTGGGGGAGAATACGCTGGATTTAGCGGCATTATTGTTTCACGAACTGGCTCATCGCAAGATCTATGTTCGTGGCGATACAGCGTTTAATGAGAGCTTTGCTACTGCCGTTGCACACCTAGGTATTGCGCAATGGTTGGCGACGGATCGGGTGGCACAGCAGGACCCTGCTGCCTTTCAGCATTGGCAGCGACAGCAGGCGCGTGCCTCGGCCTTTATTGAACTGTTGCTTGAGGCCAGAGAGGAGCTGTCAGCGATTTACTGCAGTGGGCGGACGGTTGATGGGAAGCTTCAGGCCAAGGACAAAGCCTATCTAAAGCTGCAGACACGCTATCGGCAGTATGCTGAACAATGGCACTATCGTGGTTATGACGCGTGGATGGCCGACATTAATAATGCTCAACTAGCGACCGTAGGTGATTATAATCTTTGGTTAAAGTCTTTCGAAGCCTTGTATCGGCAAAACCCTGGCGACTGGCAGTTGTTTTACCAGGGTGTACAGCAATTGGCAGAATTACCGCGCAAAGAACGAGTAATCGAGCTAGAACTGCTAAAATCAAGGTAGCGCCGCCTATTTTTTGGTGGTTTAGGCTTCTAGGTAATGCGATGCAGTTTGAGCAGCTCGTCCTTGATATTGGCACAACGATCGACCTCTATGTCCCCGCGTCTGCAGATGAGGGCGCTGCGCGTGAGCGGCGCGGGCATAGTCGGCTTGTCGGTTATGTGCCTGGTGAGGGCGTCATGGCAACGCCACCGCGCCGAGGGGGGCAGCGAGTTGTACTTAGTGATGGGCAGAAGATGCGGCTTCGTGTGGCGAATGAGGAGGGGGAACATAGCTTTTCGACACAACTGCTTAGCCAACAGAAGAATCCTCTACCGCTGGTGTTTTTGTCTTATCCCTGCGCCGGTGTCAGCCGTTTATTGCGCCGTCATCCGCGTATTCGTTTGCGTCTGCCTACCGTGGTTTACAATAGCTCTGCGCTTGACCCTGGGCAGTGTCATGTGGGGTGTTTGCAAGATATTAGCCTCGGTGGTGCTGCGGTCGAGCTGGCGAATGCCTCGGCTCATGTCGGCGATCAATTGATTTGCCATGCGCGTTTTCGAGTAGCAGGGGCGGCGAGACAGGTTCGTTTGTTAGCCTGTGTCCGCTCGCGACTGCAGCAGGTGCCATCAGAGCCATTAGCTTTTGATCCGTTGCGAGCAAAGGCAGTATTTGGTGTCGAGTTTATCGATAGTAGTCTCGATACTCAGCTATTGTTGCAGGCATTTGTGTTGGAGCAGAGTCGGTGCAAGCGAATGCCGACGGTAATGCGACCACACTAGCCCCCTTGTTGTTCTGTCGTGAACGGTGAATAATGACGTTATTCTAATAAAATAAACTAGTGATATAGTTTTGGTTTATGCGTTGGTCGTTCGCGTTATTTTTACGTGAAACCGTCACCGTTGTGTGCTCAAGCTGTTGTCTAGAAGATAATAACAATAGAGAGAGCTTAGCTGTGGAGTTCGATAGTGAATTTAGTGAGTTAATTGAGCTTGCTTATAAAGGAGCATTAGAGGATTACCCTTGGAAGAGTTTTTTATCGCGAATGCGGCAATTACTCGAGGCTGATCTTGCCGCGATATTTTTGCAGCCACCGCGCGAGGGAGCTCGCCTAGTGATGTTAATTGATGGCGGTGTCGAGACGGGTATTGATTCCTACGAGCAGGGGCTCTACAACATTGACCCCTTTGTGGACCTGCCAGAAGGGGAGGTAAAGACCGTACGAGAGTTATTGTGCCCGGAAAAACTTAAACAGAGCGAGTTTTATCAGCGCTGTATGGAGTCGAATGATTTAGCAGACTTTATGGGCGGTGATATGTCCATAGAAGGTGAGTTCGATGGTCGATTTCGGTTAGGGCGTTATTCGAATCGTCCACACTTTAGCCTCCGAGACAAGGAGGTTTGCCAGGCGGTATTGCCGCATCTAAAGCAGGCTATTTTATTTCATGCACAAAGCAACCGGTTAATATCGGAGCGAGACTTGTATGCCCACGCAGTGCAGCAGATGGCGTTGGGAAGTATTTTATTAAGTGAAGAAGGGAGAATATTAGGTAGTAATAAAGTGGCTAGTGATATTTTGAGGTTACAAGATGGTTTGTCGGCGCAGCAAGGTAAGCTACACCTTGGCTCGGCATCACGAAATAGTCAGTTGCAGCAGACTGTGACGCGTCTATTGTCTGCACAGCGTATGGGTGAGTGCTCGTCGATCGAGGCAATGCGAATATCGCGTCCTTCTGGTCGAAGTGACTATGGGCTGATTATCCGTGCCATTCCGCTTAGCCAGTGGTCAGAGGGAAGGCGAGTACCCTCGGTGGCAATATTTGTCTCAGACCCCGAGAGTGAATCGCCAGCGAGTATTGACGTTGTGACGCAGCTGTTTGGTTTTACGCCGACGGAGGCACGACTCGCCTTGGCGCTAGCCAATGGCCTGTCTGTTGACGAGGCGTCAGAAAAGCTCAGCGTGAGTCGCAATACCACACGTACTCACTTACGTTCAGTCTTTAGTAAAGCCGGCGTAACACGTCAATCACTACTAATCCGTTTAATTTTGAAAAGTGTAGCGCCACTAGCGGCGATCGAAGACTCCCTCAGTGATCGTTAAGTAATTGTCATGCGTCTACATATACTCGGCCTGTACCATAAGAATTGTCAAATTGATGGATCATCTAAGCGAAGTTAGTCTATTTGGATGAAAGCGATAGTATCAGGCTGTGTCACAATAAAGTGTTAATAATATTTGTTTAAGCTGCCACTTGTTAACTAAGTTGGTCGTGTTTGAAAGGTTGGAGAGATTGCCGTTGTTGGCCAGCCATGTTCTCTGAAGTGTTGAGACATGTCGACGCCGTGGTAAATCAAATAATAAAATAAAATAGGTAATGTCATGAAAGTAAAGAGTTTAGGCTACGTGCTGATTGAGTCGACAGACCCCCAAAACTGGTTGGAGTTTGGTACCAATGTTGTTGGCATGATGGCGGCTCCAACGATGCCTGATGATGGCAATGTTTATCTGAAAATGGATGCGCGCCCCTATCGTTTCGCGATCACTAAAGGCGAGACCGATCGTCTGCTTTTGAGTGGTTTCGAGCTCGGTGGTGAGGAGGAGTTTAACGCAGCAAAGCAGGAACTTGAGGCGGCCGGTGTGAGCTTCGAGCACGGTACAGCTGAAGAGCTTCAGGCCCGCCGAGTGAAAGACTTGGTACGATTACAAGACCCCTCTGAGAATACTATTGAGCTATATTGGGGCTCTGACCTTGATTATGCCAAGTTTATTTCGCCGGTTGGTATCGCAGAGTTTGAGACGGGGGTTAGCGGCGATATGGGGCTTGGTCACGTGGTTTTACCTGCTCCGGCTCTGCAGGTAACACACAAGTTCTATCGTGAGGTCCTGGGCTTTGGCCAGGTCGATCAAATGCACTTTAAGTTCACTGATGACCCGGCTGACCCAGGCCAGGGCTTACACTTTCTACATGTGGATAACCCTCGTCACCACACATTGGCTCTCTATGAAGCGCCGATGCCAAGCGGGTGTGTGCACCTAATGATGGAAGTGAAGACAATCGACGAAGTCGGCTACTGCCTGGATCGGGTGCAGGAGAAGGAGATTCCGATTGTCTCTACCCTCGGACGTCATACCAATGATGAAATGATTTCTTTTTACTGTGCCACGCCAGGTGGCTTCGCCCTTGAGTTTGGTTGTGGTGGACGTCAGGTGGATTGGAGCACTTACACACCGACAGTGAGCACGCTGCCGTCGTTCTGGGGGCATAAGTTCCAGGGCTAGGGTGATCTTTTTGTCCCGGCTACCGTGAAAAGAAAAATGCCAGCTCTGATGCAGAGCTGGCATTTTTATAGCAGGCTTTATTCATCGTTTATCTGGTGGTTAATTACTCAACGCTTGGTCAAGGTTGGCTCGAACTTCCATGAGGGTGGCCAATAATTGCTCTACGTCTGTTTGTGAGATGTTGTGCAAGGCGATATCGAGTGATTGTTGGGCGACAACACTGAGGCCCGCTTGATGTTGCTTGAGCTTATCGGTCAGATAAACACGTTTTAGGCGCCGATCCTTGTTGTCGCTGAGTCTAATGATCCAGCCAGCACTCTCTAAATTGGTGAGCAGGCTTGCTAATGCTGATTTCTCTATGCTGAGTTGACTGACGATTTGGGTTTGGCTTAGGCCATCTCCTGTCGCCAGCAAGGCTAATAGCTGTGCTTGAGCGCGGGTGAGCTGAATGCCGCCAAGCTGACGGCAGTGCAGGTTGAAGAGCTTCTCTTGCAGTATCGATATATCGCTGATCAGCAGGTTAAGATTGTCCTTGAGGGCTTCGCTAGCAATCATCGGGCGATTATTGGATGGCTTGCTTGGCCCCTGTACCATTAGCCCTGCTGCCGTTTCATTTGTGCTTTTAAGGCGTTAGGTAGGCCAGAGATGGTCAGGGTGTCCTGATCCTCATCCCAGATGATGCGGCTACCGAGGATGCTTGAGTTAAATGAGAGTGTGAACTCCTTGTCGCGCCCTGCCATTTTTACCAGGCTCTTTAACTGCTTGGCATCGGCGATGACTTCTTGCTTAGGCTTCTCTTCGACTCTTTCGGCGATGAAGTTTTTGAATTGCTCAGGCTCGTCATGATTGATTTGGCGGGATAGCTCATCTAAACCAATTGGCTCGCCAGCCTTATGCTGACTCTCGCAGTATTCAAAGGCCTGAGTGCGAACCTCGTGCGCCTTACTCTCAGGTAATTCGTGAGCGTAGTTCTGAATACTATTAATCAGCGCCTTAGTGTCTGCGTTGGCGTTGACCGTGCTGGTAAAGCCGAGAATCTTTTGTAATGCGATGACGGTCTCTTTTTCCAGCCGATAGCTATACATCGTCAGATACTTATCTTCGTTAGCTTGCCACTGACTGATATTGAGACGGAGTGCGAAGCCAATCTCACTCAGATTGAGAAACTGCGTGTCGTTGATTTCGAGCTCATCAGAAATCTGCAGAGCCTGCTTAAGCTGAATACAGAAAAGATACAGAAACTCTTCTTCGGCAACCCTTTCGCGGCCGAAGACGAAATAGGCAGAAAGTGCTTCTTCGGCTTCTTTAAGGCCGTTATGCAGCTGCTCGGAGAGCTCGCCAGAGAGCTCAGCAAGGTCACTCGCGGCGCTGAGGTCGCTGACCTTGCTGGCAAAGTCTGCTTCACCATCGGGGTCAAAACGGCCGTATTTTTTACCAACACGGGTAATAAAGTTATGTTTTAACTGGTTAAATAGTTCTTCAGTCTGCTCGTTAACGGGCAGGCAGCGCTCGTGGTGCTGGTGGTTATCAGAAGAGCTGTCGATGTGTTGGATAATACAGGCGTTAAGAGTCATGAAGGATCCGATCAGTGGCGCTAAATAAACAATGTGTCATCACTAATTATTGCATAGCGTAAGGCGGATGCGTTAGCAGATAAGCGCAGTTCAGATCAATCATTGCTTGTGGGTCGCCTTGTAAGGATCCAGAGGCAGCTGCGACTTGTTCGTGGAGGTATTGTGGCAGAGAGAAACTGTCGTGTAGGTTATTATGGGGTGAGGTGCCGTAATCCGGTATAATGGCCTGCTTATTTGAGCAAATGATCGGCTTCGCTAGAGACGAAACTAATAATAAAAGAGAGTGAATATGCGGTGTTGTCAGTGTGAGGAGGGAGAGGTTCGTCTGGTGCGTTATCAGGCGGGGCTGGAAGTCTGGGCTTGTCGGCAGTGTGACTATGAGTCGCCGGTGCTCGACTGCCATACCTGCGAGCGACGGTTAGTGCGTAAGCAAGGTAATAATAGTGCAGGGCATGAGCTGTGGAGCTGTTATAACTGCGCCAAGCCTAAGCTGAAGTGCCCGAGCTGTCGTCGAGGCTGGGTGATGCATCGAAGCTTGTTTTTTGAGTTTAAGCCAACGGCGGCTCAGGGCGAGTACTGTTGTGATCATTGTGACCAATCCTGGCTCGATGAAGAGGCTATCGGGGGGATGAACTTGGCTTAAGTAAAAAAGAAAAACGCCGAACATAGGCTCGGCGTTTTCGACGTAGCTGTACTACCTTAGCCGAGGGAGGCGACGCTCTTACTTAGAAGGCGTACCAGGCGAGTCTGCTTACTGACACCGGTCTTGGCGTAGAGTGATTTAAGGTGTGTTTTGACCGTGTTTTTACTGACGCCTTGATGTCCTGCTGCTTCTTCGACGCTCATCCCCTCCAGTATCAACAGCGCGAGATTGGCTTCGGCGTTGGTGAGACCGTAGAGTTGACGAAGAATATCGGCGCCGGTAGCGCTCTGCTGTTCAGGGTCGCTGATGAAAATAGCAATAGAGGGGCAGCCCTGGATAAAGTTGTTGTCGGTGCCCGTGACGGCGGAGTTGACCGACTTGATTAGGATACCTAAGTCGGCATGGCCGGAGGGGCGCTGCACGCGCAGTGCTTCGACTAGCTGGTTGTCGCGGAAAGCGAGTAGGGCGCGGCAGCGTTCGATAGCCTGCTGTAGGACGGTATCGTTTTCTCGATTGGAGAAGAGCAGTTTATCATCCTCGATAACGAGACCGTCACGCTCGTTGAGGATGTTGTTGGCAATGCTGTTACTTTTAATCAGTCGGCCGTTTTCATCAAGAATAATAGTGCCTAAACCGAGCTGCCCCATAGAGGCTTCGTAGAGTGCGCGCTCTGCCTCAACCTTAACGTATTCTTTGTGGAACATCAGTGCGCGCTGCAAGTGGGGTAATAATAACTCGCAGATTTGCTTTTCTTCCTCAGTAAAATTAACAGTGCCGTCAATCTTTGCAGCGCATAATCTAGCCTGCAAGACACGGCCGTTAGTACCGTCATGCTCGAAGGTATCGGCGCAGAGTAGGTGGGCGATGTTAGAGGGGGCGAGGCACTTCTGGAAGAAGTCGCTCTTGATCATGGTTTCTTTGTTCGCTAACTCATCTAAAGTGTAGACAGGACGGTTAGGTGTCTTGCTAATTTGTGGCTCAACGGCGTAGAGGCGGTTGCGATAATCAGCCGCGAGATGCTCATCGCCACCGATAGTGTAGAGTAGTCCGCGATCGCTTTGAGTCGGGAAGCGGCGAACTAAGGCGACTACTTTGCAGTCTAGTAAGTTCTTGAATTGGGTCAGAAAGCTCTGCCATGGTGTCCGTTCTAGAGGGCCGCGATAGATCGCGTCGATAAGGTCGCTGTAACTCGATGCCAATAGTTCTTGAGACATATTTCCCACTTCCTAAGTATTATGTGCAAGAGTATACACCACCATTAGGGGGGATTATCAGTAAAATTACTATAAATATAAATCCTCCCGTTATGTGGCTTTATAGCGACCGTCGGTGCCCTCTTATGCTGTCTGCTGAAAGAATTCAGCGAAGCCGTTAGGGGCGGTAGATAGCTGATTACTGACGTAGTCGAAGCAGAGCATCGTCGTTTTGGCGATGGCAACGACGCGTTCGCTACTGGCTTCTGTGACTCGATAGATAAAGTCACAGCCGTATTTTTGAAATTCAGCGGCCTGTATTTCTATGCGTAAGCGCTCGCCGTATTTGGCTTCGCTCTTGAGGATCACAGCGAGGTCAGCGTTGATCATCTGTGCGCCACAGACTTCCATGTTTATGGCCCCAAGATCGTTAAGAAATTGGCATCTTGCTTCATTTAATAGGCTGACTAATGAATCGTTGCCAAGGTGGCTAGCGATATTGATGTGACCGATATAGATATCGAGATAGGTTTCGTATTGAAAGGTGTCAGGTAGATCGATAACAGTGCGTGCCACAGGGGGACTCCAAAAACGATTGCTGTGGCCGCCACAGTGAGTGGCGGCATTTTATGGCTGATAACCATGACAAAATAGGCGCTTAAGCGTTGTCAGTATTGCCAGCGTTGAGGAAGGCGGGCTTCTCACCGCCGCCGTGTAAGGTGATGCTAGAGCCAGAAACATAGGAGGAAAGATCGCTGGCAAAATACAGACAGGCGTCACCGATGTCTTCTGGGTTAGCCATGCGCCCGAGGGGGACTGTGGCAGAGACGGCAGCAATACCCTCGTCATCACCATAGTGAAGATGAGCTTGTTCTGTTTTGATAAGCCCTGCAACGATGGCGTTAGTGCGAACCTTTGGTGCCCACTCTACGGCGAGAGAGGTGGTCAAATTGAGAAGGCCAGCCTTGGCTGCACCGTAGGCGGCAGTCCCTGGCGAGGGGCGTACAGCGCTAACACTGCAAATATTGATGATGGAGCCGCCTTCGGGTTGCTTTTGCATGACGGCGTTGGCGAGCTGACAGAAGTTCAGTGGGGCGAGTAGATTGAGGCGAATGATAGACTCTGAAAAACGTGGCGATACGGTAGCTGCGTCGGCATTTGGGGCGCCACCAGCGTTATTGACCAGCACATCGAGTCGACCAAATTCTGCGACGGTGAAATCGATCAGTTTTTGTATCTGCTCGATGTCGCGGACATCGACGCCCTGAAAGATGGCATTGTTGCCATTATAGCTTGGTAGTGTGTCGGGTTCGCTTCTTCCGCAGATGATCACTTTTGCGCCGGCCTCAAGAAAGCGCAGCGTGATACCGCGGCCTACGCCTTTGCCGCCACCGGTAACGATAACGACTTTGCCACTCATATCTAATCGGTTGTGCATCTTAGAACCCTTATTTATTGATTATGTTATTGAGTATG
The DNA here is from genome assembly GCF_003752585.1 of Sinobacterium caligoides. NCBI lineage: Bacteria > Pseudomonadati > Pseudomonadota > Gammaproteobacteria > Cellvibrionales > Spongiibacteraceae > Sinobacterium > Sinobacterium caligoides. Next base: position 241,742 of record NZ_RKHR01000004.1, on the reverse strand, counting down.
TGGTGCTATTTTGATGTCTGCTAGTATATGAAAAATCGATGCAAAGCGCATTGGTTAGCGCTCACCCGCGGGGGTGACTTGTGATGCTCTGAGCATCTGCTAACATAGCGCTATTGAGTGTCGATAGTCGTTGTTTTTAAAGGCATATAATTACAGTATGCTCAGCGTCTTAGCGTACTGAAAGCGATGTTAATAATATTATAATGAGAGAAGTTTCTGATGACTGATGTAATAAAAACGATTGCAATCCTAGGTGGTACCGGCGATCTCGGCACAGGCTTAGCGCGGCGCTGGGCACAGGCTGGTTACAGTATTGTTATCGGTTCGCGCACGCAAGAAAAAGCGCAGCAGGCAGCTGATGATCTGCAAGCTCTGATGGATGAGCGGGGGGTCGCTGATATCAGTGTCGAGGCGTTAAATAATGAAGCGGCAGCTGCTGCGGCAGACCTTGTTGTACTCACAGTCCCTTTTTCACATCAGCTGAGCACACTCGAGTTGGTGAAGACTTCTCTGAAAGATAAAATTCTGATCGATGTTACGGTACCGTTAGTGCCGCCTAAGGTCGGTCGTGTGCAGTTGCCTGAAGGCGGCAGTGCGGGGCAGATTGCACAAGACTTTCTCGGCGAGGATACGCGTGTTGTTTCAGCTTTTCAGAATGTGGCGGCTCACCACCTACAAGAAGGTGAGGCGCTTGATTGTGATGTTCTCGTTTGTGGTGATAAGAAGGTGGCACGTGAGCAGGTGATTACCCTCGTAGAGGCCGCAGGTATGCGTGGTTTTCATGCTGGACCTATCGCTAATTCGGCAGCGGTAGAGGCGATGACTTCAGTACTGATTACCATTAATCGACAATATAAGTGTCACGCGGGTATCCGCATCAGCGGTTTAGCGGAATAATATTATCATGCTGATGATCACTGAGTGGGCGGTGTTAGCTTGGTATTGGTCAGTTAAAAGAATAAGCACAAAGTAAAGTGGTATTGTGATTATGCAATTTACGACCCGTGTATTACCAGGTGTCCCTCATGTAGAGCCAGGCGATGATTTGTTGGCTATTTGTTGCGAGGCCTTTGCTGCAGCAGGTACCACTCCCGTTACGGGTGATGTGCTGGTGTTGGCACAGAAAATAGTCTCTAAGTCAGAGGGGCGATACGCCATTTTGGATGAGGTAATACCTTCGCCGGAGGCACTGCTATGGGCAGAAAAGGTCGATAAAGATCCGCGCCTGGTTGAGTTGATTCTCTCGGAGTCTGTTGAGGTGGTACGGCATCGACCAGGGGTAATGATCGTGCAGCACCGCTTAGGTTATGTGCACGCTAATGCGGGCATTGACCGCTCGAACATCACGGTGTCTGAGGATGGGCGTGAACGTGTGCTGTTATTACCAGAGGACTCGGATCGTTCGGCGGCACTATTGCGCCAAGGCATCGCCGAGCGTTATGGCTGTGATGTCAAAATCGTCATTGCCGACAGTGCTGGTCGTGCCTGGCGTAACGGTATTACCGGTATGACGATAGGCAGTGCTGGCTTTGATCCAGTGCAGGATCAGGTGGGTTGTGAAGACTTATATGGCCGACCACTCGAGGTGACGACGATTGCCGTCGCCGATGAAATTGCCTGCGCCGCCTCGCTGTTAATGGGGCAGGGTAACCAGGGGGCACCATTGGTGTTGCTATCAGGGTTGGAGCTGCCAAGCTCAGAGAGCGGCAGTCGATCGTTGATTCGTGACAAAGACGCTGACCTCTTCCGTTAGGTGATTTTTTCTAGATCATTATGCTGCTAGAATGCCCAATGTAGAGGGCTTAAATGTATTTTACGCGGTTAATAATCAAAGTAGACGTTGGTGGTGATGGTGCATAAGCAGAGAAGACAAGTGTTAGCGCTGTCAGGAGGCGTCGGCGGAGCGAAGTTAGCGCTGGGCTTGACGCAGCACCTAGGGGCCACGGAGTTGACGGTGGTAGCGAACACTGCCGATGACTTTGAGCACTTGGGTTTGTCGATTTGCCCGGATCTGGATACGGTAATGTACACCTTGGCCGAGCTAAGTAATAAAGAGCAGGGCTGGGGCATAGAGGGCGAGAGCTGGTCGTGTATGTCAGCACTGGCTGAGCTAAATGGGCCGACCTGGTTTCGTTTAGGTGATCGTGATATTGCCACCCATTTACAGCGTAGTCAGTTGTTACGTGATGGTGTGAGTCTGACTGAGACGACGGGGCAATTGAACAGCGCGCTCGGTGTGAGTTATACCCTGTTGCCGATGTCGGATGACCCGGTTCGCACTTTCGTGCAGACGGCGCAGGGCGAATTACCTTTTCAGCAGTATTTTGTTGGCGAGCAGTGTGCGCCTGAGGTCACGGGCTTCTATTTTCAGGGCATTGAGCAGGCGAGGCCACAGCCTGATTGGATGCAATTGTTAGCGGCTAGCCAGCTAGCAGCCATTATTATCTGCCCCTCTAATCCCTTTGTCAGTGTCGATCCGATGTTGCGCCTGTGTGGTGTGCGTGAGGCGATGCGGCAGAGTAAGGCGCCAGTCATCGCTGTGTCGCCGATTGTTGGTGGTAGTGCGATCAAAGGACCGGCGGCAAAGATGTTTACGGAGCTGGGTTTAGGGTGTAGTGCTATTGCAGTCGCTGAGTTTTATGGTGATTTGCTCGATGGCTTTGTGATAGATAACATCGACGTAGAACAACAGGCGGCGATCGAGGCGTTAGGGATACCCTGCCTAGTGACTAATACAGTGATGAAAACGCTAGAAGACCGAGCTTTATTGGCGCAACAGACGCTCGCTTTTGCTGAGCGGCTTACGGTGAGCCAGCTAGCAGTAGAGGTGCCGCAATGAGCCTTGCGGTCTTGATACCGGCGAAGCCGCTGGCCGATGTGAAGCAGCGCCTGAGCCCCGTTTTGGTCAGCGGTCAGCGTCGGCGAGTGTTCGAGGCGATGTTACGTGACCTTTTACAGCAACTGAGCCAAACCGGTGAGGTTGAGCGTGTACTGATTGTGGGCGGTGATGCTGATATTCAGCAGGTGGCTGCCGACAACGATGCCTTCTGGCTCGCTGAACGACAGAGAGAGAATAAGCAGAGCGGACTCAACAACGCTGTCGCCCAAGGTGTAACAGCATTACGTGCGGCTGGCTGTCGGAAAGTTTTAGTGCTCCACGGTGATCTGCCTCTGGCGAAGGTGAATGAAATTAACGAATTGATTCACAGCCACCGGGCGACGGGGCAGCAGCTGAGTCTTGTCAGCGATCGCCAAGGTCAGGGAACCAATGCGCTGCTCATCGATACTGACAAGGATTTTAAATTCCATTATGGTGAGGGCAGCCTCGACCGGCATATACGAGAGGCTAACAGTAGAAGCCTACGCTACCAGAGCCGTCGCTATAGCGGTATCGCTACCGATATCGATACCCCGGAAGATCTATTGGACCTCGTCGAGGCACTGGCTGTGTCGCCGCAGCAGGCACCGTTAACCTGGATGGTGATGCGTCGCTATCGGCTCGAGATCCCCGTGTTGATCGAGGAGCAACGAGTCTCGGCGTAAGTGTTATTGTGATGAAAAAACGACTGTGATGAAAATAATAAATTGTCAATATGCTCGCAGTAGACTGCGAGCCAACATTAGGAATATCCCGTGTTAGAGAACCGAGCCTCCTCGATCAATCGATTATTTATCGCTTTAACACAGGCGCAGGCGGAGCATCGTCTGATCGATGAGGAGCAGGCGTTCGCGCTGGCTACTGTCGATGATACAGCGGCCTTGATGAAGCAGGCCCGTATTTTGCGTGACCAACATTTTGGTCAGCAGCTCAGTTATTCTCGCAAGGTGTTTATTCCGCTGACACAGCTATGTCGTGATGTTTGCCACTACTGTACTTTTGCGCAGACACCGTCAAAGCTAGATTCGCCTTTCATGACGGTTGAGGAGGTTTTGAAAGTGGCGCGAGAAGGTGCGGCGATGGGCTGTCGCGAAGCGTTGTTCACCCTCGGCGAACGCCCTGAGTTGCGTTACAGCGCAGCGAGAAAAGCGCTTGCAGAATTAGGCTTTTCGACGACGTTAGAATACCTTGCGCATGTCGCTGAAGTGGTGCAGCGTGAGACGGGCCTGCTGCCACATATTAATGCTGGCTGCATGAGTGATGAGGAGATGTTGGCGCTGCGAAAAGTGTCTTTTTCGATGGGGATTATGCTGGAGTCAGCATCAACTCGGCTTTGTGAAAAGGGGCAGCCACACTACGGTTCGCCGGATAAAGATCCTGCAGTGCGCATGGAAACAATCGATCGTGCCGGTCAGCATCGGGTGCCATTCACCTCAGGCATCCTCATCGGTATTGGTGAGACGCGACGCGAGCGTATCGAATCTTTATTATTGCTACGCCGAAGTCATTTGCAGTACGGTCAGCTGCAGGAAATTATTGTGCAGAACTTCCGCGCCAAACCTGGCACGCTGATGGCACAGGCGCCGGAACCCGACCTGAATGAGCTACTGTGGACCATTGCTGTCGCGAAAATTATCTTTGGCGCTGAGATGAGCATTCAGGCCCCACCCAACCTGAGCCCTGGGGTGTTGGAGAATCTCGTCAATGCCGGTATTAATGACTGGGGTGGCGTATCACCGTTGACGCCAGATTTCGTTAATCCAGAGGCCCCCTGGCCGCACTTGGATAAGCTACGTCTTGAGACTGCCAGTGCTGGCAAAACGTTAGTGGAGCGGCTGACGATTTACCCTTCTTATGTTCACGATAAAGCGCAGTGGTTAGATTCAAGCTTGCATCGTAGCCTCTACGATAATACTGACAGCTTAGGTATGCCGCGCACCGACGATTGGGCAACAGGGGGCGATAATCGGCCGCCGGAGTCGATAACAGATCTGCTTAGCGTTCCTGCACAGATGAGCTTGGTGGCAGACGAGGTCGTTGATAGTGTGGCCCGCGCCCGTGCCGGTGAGCGTCTTAGCGAAACAGAGATTGTCAGGTTGTTTGCCGTTCATGGCGCTGAGTTGGCCTATGTCTGTGAGCAGGCGGATCAACAGCGTCAGCAGGTTTGTGGTGAGACGATTACGCATGCGGTCAATCGCAATATTAATTACACCAATATTTGTTATTTTAAATGTAAGTTCTGTGCTTTTTCTAAAGGCAAAAGCCATGCGGATTTGCGCGGCAAGCCCTATGATATTTCTCTTGAAGAGATACAGCGACGCTGTGTCGAGGCTTGGCAGCGTGGTGCGACGGAAGTCTGTTTGCAGGGGGGGATTCACCCGGACTATACCGGCGATACCTATCTGGCGATTTGTCGCGCGATTAAGCAAGTCGTCCCTGAAATGCATATCCATGCTTTTTCTCCATTGGAGGTGGCTCAGGGGGCCGAGACACTGGGGTTATCACTGCGAGATTTTCTGCTTCAGCTTAAGCAGGCTGGCCTCGACACCCTGCCAGGGACGGCAGCGGAAATTCTCGATGACGAGGTGAGAGAGACGTTGTGTAGCGATAAGCTCAATACTTCAGAGTGGTTAGAGGTGATCGAGACGGCGCACAGTGTTGGCTTGAAAACGACGTCGACGATCATGTACGGCCATATTGAACGGCCTGAGCATTGGGCGCGGCACCTGTTGCATCTTCGTGATCTGCAACAGCGTACCGGGATGATAACGGAGTTGGTGCCGCTGCCTTTTGTCGGTAAGGAGGCGCCGATGTATCTGCGTGGTCATGCGCGGCCAGGGCCAACCTTTCGCGAGGCGATACTGATGCACGCTGTGGCACGTCTGGTCTTGGCTGGGCAGATCGATAACATACAAACCTCGTGGGTAAAAATGGGGCGGGCGGGGGTTGAAACCAGCCTGCGAGCGGGTGCTAACGATTTAGGTGGATCGCTGATGAACGAGTCGATTACTCGTGCCGCAGGTGCCTCGGTCGGCCAGGAGTGGACGCCAGCGTATATGGAAGAGGTTATTGCAGGCGTGGGGCGTCAGTCACAGCTGCGTAATACCCTCTACGGTGAGGTTGACGAAGAGCGCCGCCAGGCAGCCTATAATGCAGCCGATCTGACCGATGTGATTAATGAGATGAGCTCATCAGATAAGCGTTTTGATGAGGCTTTGATTATTAAGGCAAGTTAGAAGTCAATAACGGCGATTGAAAGGGAAAAGGTCGGGGTTTGAGCTCGTCGCTCAGCTCGCATCAGTTGCGGTGGTATGGTCGAATGGCTAAACTAACCGCCTTCTGATCTCGGTGATATTAACTATGGCTTTTACTCTGCGTCCCTACCAGCGTGAAGCGGTTGAGGCGACCCTGCGCCACTTTCGCCAAAGCGATGATCCTGCGGTGATCGTGCTGCCGACCGGTGCCGGTAAGAGTTTAGTGATTGCCGAGCTGGCGCGTATTGCCCGGGGTAAATTACTGGTACTGGCTCATGTTAAGGAGTTGGTGGAGCAGAACCATCAGAAGTATGAGAGCTACGGCCTCAAGGCCAGCATTTACTCGGCGGGGCTAAAGCAGAAGAGCACGGCCCAGCAAATCACCTTTGCCAGCATTCAATCAGTGGCACGTAATCTCGACGATTTTGACGACGACTATTCGCTAGTGATTATCGATGAGTGTCACCGTGTCAGCGATACCCACCATAACGTCGAAGCCGGCGAGTCACCGAGCAGCCAATACTATCAATTGGTAGAGAAGCTGCGTCAGGTGAACCCGCGCTTGAAGCTATTAGGGTTGACGGCGACGCCGTACCGCCTTGGTGTAGGTTGGGTCTATCAATATCATTACCACGGTATCTTACGTGCGCAGGACAAGCGACCGTTTGAACGCTGTATCTATGAGTTGCCACTGCGCTATATGATTAAGCATGGCTTTTTGACCGAGCCGCGCCTAGTCAATGCAGCTATTCAACACTATGACTTCTCAACACTACAGCCGAACGGCAGTGGTGGCTTTAATAGTGCCGAGGTTAACCAGCTGTTGGCGCAACACCCGCGGGTGACGGAAACCATCGCCGAACAGATAGTGACTATTAGTGATGAGCAACAAAGGCAAGGGGTGATGGTCTTTGCTGCGACGGTCGAGCATGCCCACGAAATTGCGGGCTATATTGAAGCGTTAGGCGGTTCGGTGGCTCTGGTGACAGGGGCGACACCGGCAGCGGAACGGGATCGTTTAATCAGCCGTTTTAAGCAACGAGAGCTGCGCTTCTTGGTGAATGTGGCGGTGTTGACAACAGGCTTTGATGCGCCGCATGTCGATTTTATTGCGATACTGCGCCCGACGGCGTCGGTTAGCCTTTATCAACAGATTGTCGGGCGGGGGTTGCGGCTATCTGAGGGCAAGCAAGACTGCTTGGTGATCGACTATGCGGGTAATAGTTACGACCTTTTTTATCCCGAGGTGGGTGAGCAACGCCCGGATAGCGACAGTGTGCCGGTGATGGTGAAGTGTCCGCAGTGCGATTTTGCCAATACCTTTTGGGGCAAGGTCGATGACGAGGAGCATATTATTGAACACTACGGTCGACGTTGCTGGGGTGTTGAGTTGGATGATGACGATAACCAACAGGTGTGCGATTTCCGTTTTCGTTTTAAGACGTGTGGCTATTGTGGTGCTGAGAACGATATTGCGGCGCGCCGTTGTCACAGCTGTGAGCAACCGATTATCGACCCTGACGATAAGTTGAAGGAGGCTTTAAAGCTGAAGGATTACCAGGTCATTCGCTGTGCTGGCGTCAGTTTTGAGGATCAGCAGGGAAGGCTGAAAATTATCTATCACGATGAACAAGGGGTGGAGCTGAGCGAGAGCTTTGACCTCTCGCACCGGGGCCAGCAGTTCATATTTAATCAGCAATTCGGCCGTCGTTTTGCCGGAGCAACAGTACCTAAGCGTTTTACCTCGCTGGCGCAGGTGTTACCGTTTGCGGCTGACTTTACCGCCCCAGATTTCGTCATTGCGAAAAAGCAGGGGCGCTTTTGGCGAATCGAAGAAAAAATATTCGATTATCAAGGTCGTCATCGCAAGGCTAATGCGTTGTAATTTCACATTGGCGCCGTTTGTTAGCAACCTTGGCGCCGAGCCCGAGCCTTATGCTCCCTCTTCGACTTCAGCGGCCTTGATGAAGCCAGGGCGTTGGCTACAGCGCTGAAAATAGTCTTGTAGGTTTTGCTGTGGCAGTGGCTGTTTGAAGGCTAGGCCCCAGCGTAGGGTTTGTGCCAGTAGGATATCGGCAGGGCTAAATTGGCTGCCGAGTATGTAGTTATTATCGCCAAGCCCGGAAGATAACAGCGCTAGTGCTTGTTGGTATTCCCAGCCCGCGGTCTCTAACATCGCTTTAATACGCTGCTCCTTGGGCAGGGCAAATTTATGCTTACCAATGGACCATAGTGGCTGTTCCAGTTCGGTGAGGGCAAAATAGCACCACTGGTCGTGGCTGCCACGCTGGGGGGAGCCGGGGCTCGGAATCAGTTGCTCACTACCGTAGCGGTCGGCAAGGTAGTTGACGATAGCGCCAGACTCGCTGAGGCTGATTTCTTTGATGCCATCAATATCATCAGTGATAGCGGGGATTTTCCCTCCGGGATGGAGGCGGCGATAGTCTTCACTTTTGTGCTCACCCTTGGCAAGCTCGACGCGATGAAAGAGATAGTCGAGTGCGAGTTCTTCGGCGATCCAGGTGATGCGAAACGAGCGAGTGTGGGGGTGGCCGTAGATATTGATCATCTTTTGTCCTCTTATAACAATGTCGTTAATTATAACAATGTCGCTAATTATAATAATGTCGCTAAGTTAGAGACGGTAGTTTCGTTATGATAATAAGTAAATATAACGCAGAGCTATATCTTTGCGTGTTGCTTATAGGGAGTTAGATGCTGCTTGCCTAACGACCGTTTTGTCGCTGTCGTGTTGACCTGTTTGATCGTTGGCGGGGCAGTAGCGCCACTCGAGCTTATCGATCAAAAAGGCGCGGTAGACAGTGGGTGCGAGATAGCTGTAAAACTCGGCAGAGCGTCGTTTAAATAGCGCGGCGAGAAAGTAGCTGCCGACGGCGATTAGTACGCTATAAATAGGGTGAGTGACTAGTACGGCAGCGCAGCTACCAGTGATTAAAGTCAGTAGCGCGCAATTTCGGTAGAAGCCGTAGCGCGAGAGGAAGACCATGAAGGTCGTGCTGAGCTGCTTGGTCTCGACGTACTCTTTGCACAGTGAGAAGGGGTTTATAATTTCGCCGTTGAGGCTGCCGAGATAATGATTTTTGATCTCCTGTTCAAGCCGCTCCTCGTCGTGGTTGCGTTGAGAGTTTTTGCTAATAGCCCAGCCGAAGAGGTGTCGGCCGATTTTTTTATCGAAATAATTAGCGATGGGCTCGATTAACATACCAAGCAAGGTAAAGAGCAGCGGCGCGGCGACCAATACAATTGAGCTGGGGAGCTGTCGAATAAAGTCGAAGAGCTGTGCAAAGGTAAAGACGTCGAACACTAAGAATAGCGTGCAAAAGAGGGCGGAGGCGAGAAAGCCGGTGAGGAAAAAAGTGAAAATATCCCATAGCGAGAGCCTGATTTTGTCAAACACAGCCGTATCCTTATCCACTGAATCATTATCATTGTTGAGGCATTCTAGCAGCTGCCCTTGAGGCTGTATATTTTCAACGTTGGCCGCGCTGAAACAGTTGATAAAAAGCGTAGCTGGGGTCGTCAGCCCCTGGCTGCCCGATGAGGCTACCACGAATGATGTCGTTATCTAGGTTGACCTGGCTCTGTGGATGTAGGTTGGCCCAGTCGGCGACAACGCTGCGATGGGCAAATTTCCATTTGCCGTCTCTCTTCTGATAGCGATCGAAATAGCGTCCGCCAATGAGTAGGTCCATCGGACCATCGTCGGTTGCTATCTGGTGGAAGGCTAGTATATAGACCTCGCCTTCAGCATGTTCGCAAATAGCACTATTTGGAAACTTAATATTCAGCGTGGTGACGTTGTGATGAAGAATTTGCATCGGCGCCTGAATCTCTGGAAGCCGATCGATAAACTCAATTGCTAGACCTTTGAAGAAGGCGCCGTGATCATCGGTGGCATCCTCGTGATACAGGGCACGCATTTTTTCATGGTCTTGCCGGTCGGCGGCGTTGCAATAGGCATGGACAAGCTCTGTGATCTCATCTTTATCGATCAGCCGTTGTAGTTTGGCGGAAGTGGTGGTCATGGCAGCTCTACTGTCGAAAAAACATTAGGGGTTCAAGCTTGCCATTTTGATAAATTGAAGTCATAACAAAAACGGGTGAAGCCCATTGATCGAGCGTTTATTTGTACGCTGTGAGCATTGCCGGTGTGTGTAAAAGCTGATTTATTGTCAGTTAAATGAATTCGCAGAATAGATATCTTGTGGAGGGTATAATGACGGTTGAACAGCAGTGTTATGGCGCGCAAACAACGACAGACGAGGTGGTAGCCGGTATTGATTTGAGTGGTAAAACTGCCGTGATAACCGGTGCCTCAGGGGGGCTAGGTGCGGAAGTGGCGCGCGCTCTGGCAAGTAGGGGGGCGACGGTAGTACTAGCCTCAAGGGATCTGCAGAGAACGCAGCGCAAGGCTGAGGAAATTGCCGAGCAAACGGGGAATCATCAGCTGCAGGCGGTAGCTATCGATTTAGCAGACTTGGATAGTGTCAGAGCGGCAGCGACCGCTATTCGATCGAGCCACCCCGTGATCGATATACTGGTCAATAACGCCGGTGTTATGGCCTGTGAATTTGGTTTGACTAAACAGGGCTTTGAGAGTCAGTTTGGTGTTAATCATGTGGGGCACTTTGTATTCACCCTAGGGCTCATCGAATCGTTGCAAGCGGCGACGGCGGCACGTGTCGTGGTGTTGAGTTCGGGGGGGCACAAGTATGGCGATGTTGATTTAACGGATCCGAACTTTCAACAACGTGAATATAATAAGTGGGCAGCCTATGGTGCGGCAAAGTCTGCAAACGCCCAGTTTGCTGTCGGTTTAAATCAACGCTACGGTTCTGCCGGCATTACGGCCAATGCGGTCCACCCTGGCGTTATTATTACCGACCTTGGGCGTCATCTGACCGAAGATGATATCGCTTTTTTGATGGGCGAAAATAGCAGTGCTTCCAGTGCTAATGACGTCTCTGCCGAGAATGACTCTAGCGATAACGTAGGCACCCCTCAGGGAGGGCGTGGTGCGGCCTCAATGTTTAAGAGTGTCGAGCAGGGAGCAGCGACGACGGTGTGGGCTGCGACTTCGCCAATGTTGACCGGGTGTGGTGGGCTGTATTTGGAGAACTGCCAAGTTGCAGCTCAGGTCGATGTCGGTGTGCAATCGCACGGCTACTACCCCCACGCTCTCGATAGTACCGCCGCAGATGCGTTGTGGCAGTTGACCGAGCAGCTCGTCGCCTCTTGTTAGTTAGCGCTAATCTAGCTGCGAAGGGGTAGGTCTTTTTACCTATATCAGGTGCTGTGAGCTTCGTTATCTACACCTGATATATTTTTAATTCTTGGTATGCATGATAGGGGAAAATCTCTTTAAAATATTATTCGTCATCATTTCAGTTTGTTTTAGTTGGGCTATTTTTCAGTGCCTAAGCCTCTCCACGATAGTGGTGTTATCTAAAATAATGTTGCCTTACAACGGCTAGCGATAATATTAAGAATTCACTTTAGCCTTGTTTACATCATCTTTGTTTTCATTTTAATCTTCCCGTTAATTTCTCACCGTGTTTTTCATTGCTCTTGTTTAGTCGATCGACTATGGTCTCGGCAGAATTGCCTGGGCGATTAAACAGTTTTTGAATGCCGTTAATTTTGTCATTAAATTTATGTGAGGGACCGTATGTCCACTAAGCTAGCGAATCCAGCTCCTCTTGGCCTCATGGGCTTTGGTATGACCACCATCCTATTGAATCTACACAATGCCGGTTTCTTCTCGATGAGTGCAATCATTCTCTCGATGGGGATTTTTTATGGTGGTGTGGCGCAGGTCATGGCAGGTTTGATGAGCTTCAAGCGTGGTGAGACTTTCGGTACTACGGCCTTTACCTCTTACGGCATGTTCTGGTTGACCTTGGCCGGTATCATCATGATGCCTCAGCTGGGTCTGAGTGCGACAGTGCCGGCGGCATTCATGGGTTGGTTCTTGAGCTTGTGGGGCTTATTTACCTTCTGCATGTTCCTGGCAACGTTCCGTTACCCACGTGCGAAGCAGGTGGTCTTTGGTTCGCTGACTTTGTTGTTTGCTTTGTTGGCAGTACATGATTTCACCGGCAGCGCGTCAATCGGCCGTTTGGCAGGTTATGTTGGCATTTTCTGCGGTAGCAGCGCCATCTACTTCGCCATGGCGACAGTGATCAACGGTGAGTATGGTCGTAGCGTCTTGCCTGTTGGAGAAGTTAAGCGGAAAGCTTAATTCTCTCGAAGAATATTTTTAGATTGTTAAAGCCGGCCGTGTGCCGGTTTTTTTGTGCCTGCTAAAAGCAACGCTTAATGCCTATGGGATAGGGTGTCGAAACTTTTTTCACTCGCTCGTTTTCTAACTTTGTTACTATGCTGTTTTTGACACACATAGGGATTGGGAAATGTTAAAGGGAATTTTTGCGTCGGCATTATTATTGTTGCCGGTAGCGTCGCAGGCAGTCATGATCGATCTTGACGGTCAGACAGTGAATGCAGAAAATGCCGAAGTGATTATCGTTGATGAGAATACCATTATGATCGATGGTAAAACTTATCAGGGAGTAGAAAGCATAATCGGTGATGTGCAGGTTATAGAGACATTGAGCGAAGTCGTAGCCTATGAGACCGGACAAAGCAGCGAGACAGCAGGGGTGGTTTTCTGCGATATATCTTGTCAAGACTCCTGGCAATTGACGCCAGCGGAAGAGGGGGTGTCTGCTGAATTCGCCGAGGAATGGACTGTTATTAGTGGCAATATAACCAGTGACGTTGTACAGCAAGATAACGACGTGATTATAGAAGCGGTAGAGTCCGAGATGGTTATGATTGAGCCAATAGACTTCGGCACAATTGAGCCGGGAGATATAACGCTAGTGGAAAGTGTTGATGTCGCTGCGGTTCCGTTGCCTGCGGCGGGCGGGTTGTTTTTATCTCTGCTGGGTCTGTTGGCGACGCTACGAGTAGGGCGAGGTTTAACGCGTCGCTGAGTAGTGTTTGGCCGAGGCGCACGCCTCGGCATCAATATAGCGGGATACGGGATGTCTTAGTGCTTATCGTTTGCCAATGTCACCGTCTGTTGTGGCGCGGCTAGGGTAATACCTTGCTCTTTCAGCGCGCTATAGATCGCCAGGTTGATTCGAAACTTTTCTTGATAGTAGCGTTTAGTGGGTACCCAGCAGCGCACACCGATACAGAGTGTACCCTCGTTGAACGCTTCGATACCAACCTGGGCCATAGGTTCACTGGCAATATCTTCAACCTCCTCTAGGCAGGTTTTGATCAGTTGGATTGCCTGGCGAGGGTCGTCCTTGGCGCTGATGTGTAGTGTCGTTTCCACCATCTTATGCTCAAAGGTGTTTTGTAATACCTCGCCAACGGCATGACGGTTGGGGATGGTAATCAGCTCTTTGTCTTCGGTTTCTAACAACGTCGAGGCTAGCTTGATATCGACGATTTGCCCGGTACAACCGTAGACAACGATAGTGTCACCAATCTTGAAGGGGCGAGTGAGGATGATTGAGAGGCCTGCTGCATAGTTTGATAGTAAGCCTTGAACGGCCAATCCGGCGCCGAGACCGATAGCACCAATAGCGGCAACGAAGGGGGTAATACTGACGCCAAACTTGCCGAGGGCGATGATGGCGAAGCAAAACAACACGATGACTCTCACCACGTTGGCGATGAAGCGGCTAAAAGTGGTGTCAATATCCTTACTGTCGAGAAAGCGGGTGAGCACTCGGCTGATCCAGTTGGCGATGAGCACACCGATGATCAGAATCAGTATGGCGCCAATGACTTGAAAGCCATACTCGACGGCGAAGGCGATGATATCGTTGTAGGCCTCACTTAAGTAAGCCATCTCATTTTCTACTAGTTCATTCATGTTGAGACCCTTGTTGCTCTCATGCAGAGCGTTTGTCACAGGCTAAAGGCCTGCAATTCTAACAAGGACGCAGTGCGGTTGAAATAGCTTGCTGATAGAGAAGCTAAGGGTTTGTTGTGACAGCGCTATCACGATTTTGGTTTATCTATGCTCGATGGCTCGTGATGCATATATCGTATCGAAAACGTTAAAATACTTGATGATCGTCAACTAAGCTTATACTTTACCCCTGTTCAAACAAAAGGATAAACACCGACTACTTTAATCGGTTGAGTGAACGGGCTATATTTGATGGCGTAACCTCTACGGACTTTGGATGATGAATAAAATGTTTTTACGTTTGGTGGCTAGCGCTGCAGTGGCGATGTTTCTTGTCGCTTGTTCGAGTGAAACCAAGATTGATAGCGATCTTTACATAAAAGGCGCGCCAGACTGGGTCAATGAAGGTACTCAGGCAATCAGCAGCGATGATGGCCGATTGATTCACGGCGTGGGTATGTCAGCTCAAGTAGGCGATGAATCCCTGCAAAAATCTGTCGCTGATAATCGTGCTCGTGCTGAAGTAGCGCGTATCCTATCGACCTCTGTTGATGCACAGAGCGGTGACTACACTTCTGCGAGTGGCGGTGTTGCTAATAGCCTCGTTAACCGTGAAATCAATACACAGACACAGTTAGCTCTGAAAGGCGTGAAAATTATTGGTCGCTGGCGTAATCGCGATACCGGTGATATCTACTCTGCCGCTGAGATGGACCTAGATCAGTTGGAGGATGCTATTAAGCGTGCCGCCAACTTGAGTGAAGGTGTGAAAGCGCAGTTTATTAAAGATGCCAACTTACAGTTCGATCGTTTCGTGAAGGAAAATAAGTAATGACAAACTATTTAAAGCTATTCGCCGGTGTAATGCTGGTATCGGGCCTACTCACTGGCTGTGGCTCGACTTCGGTGAAGCGAATGGATGCGGGTGAAGTGGTCGACTTAAGTGGCGCTTGGAACGATAGTGACTCACAAATGGTGGCGGAAGAGATGATCGCCGACGTGCTATCGCGTCCGTGGATTTCAAACTACACGGCAAAGAGTGGTCGTCAGCCAGCGGTTATTGTTGGTCAGATTAAAAACCTCAGCCACGAACATATCAATACCAAGACCTTCGTTAACGAGATGGAGCGTGAGTTGATCAACTCTGGTCGCGTAGAATTTGTTGCCTCGAGTGGAGAGCGTGATGAAATCCGCGGTGAGCGTATTGATCAAGATTTGAATTCAACTGAAGATACTCGTAATGCTGCCGGTCGTGAGCGTGGTGCCGACTTTATGCTGAAGGGACAGATCAATACCATTATTGACTCTAACAACAGTGATCAAGTGCGCTTTTATCAAGTTGATTTAACCTTAATTAGCATGGCAGATAACCGCAAAGTTTGGATTGGCCAGAAGAAGCTGAAGAAGTTCGTTTCAAACAGTAAACTACGTTATTAAACTGTCTTTTAACCAGTTATTAATGGTTACTTTATGATTGTATTTAAGCCCCGCTCAGGGGCTTTTTTATCGCTGCTACTATTGTTACTGCTATCGGGGTGTGTCGCACAGCATCGAAGTAATGATTTGGCAGAGGATTTACAGCAAGGCGATGTTTATAACGTTTTGCATGAGTTGGAAAAAGACTCCCCGGCGAATCGGGACTACGCACAATATCAACTCAATCTAGGGCTGTTGCAGAGTTACGTGGGTGACTTTGCTGAAAGTGTCGAATCGTTACAGAAAGCGAAGAGGGTGATCGCCGAGCTGCAGGCAATCAGTGTCAGTGAAAACATAGGTGCGGTGACCGTTAATGAGGCGGTGCGCAGTTATGATAGTACGCCCAGTGAGAGGATGCTGCTGCAGCAGTTGTTGATTGTTGATTACCTCATGCTAGGTGATATTGGGGCGGCTAGGGTTGAGGTGCTACAGGCTAATGTGATTGAGAAGTCACTGCCACAGCACGATAGTATATCCGGTTGGGTGGCGAGTACTCAGTATTTGTCCGGTTTAGTGTATGAACTTAATCGCGAGCCTGATAACGCGATGATCAGTTATCGCCGCGCCTATAAGGTACATCAGCGTAATCATTTGCCAGTACCAAAAGCATTGAGTGATAGCCTGCTTTATATGACTAGCCAGCTAGGGCTACGTGATGAGCATCGACGTTATCAGAAGGCCTTCGGTTATCGTTTGGCCGCTCGAGACCGGGGCAAAGCTTCATTGACTGTGCTGTATTGGGGGGAGGTGGTTTCGCACAAAGAGCAGCGTTCTTTGTCTGTTTTTGTGCCGGATCTGAGAGAAAACATCGCCTTAGCACTGCCGTACTATCGTGATCATTACCCTCGTACACCGTCCCTGGTGATTGATATTGCAGGTCGGCGCACACAGACGCAGCCGCTGGACGATGTGGAGAAGCTGGTGCGAGCAGATTTGAGCACCGAGAGTAAAGCAATCTACGCTAGAGCGATGGCGCGCATGGTGGCGAAGCACATGGCTATTCAGCACGCACAGAGGCAAGATGACTCGGGCATCGCAGCTGCTATCCTCAATATTGCCACTACCGTTAGTGAGCAAGCGGATGTACGTAGTTGGAACATGTTACCAGCGACGATCCAGGTCGCCCGATTAGAGGTGCCACCTGGGCGCTATGATATTGAGTTACGAGGGCGACAGCTTGTGTTGTCAAAGCCAGGGGGGGTGCCACGATGGGACGCGGTCTCAGGGGCGCCCGCTAAGGTTAGCAGGGCGCAAAGGCAGCAACAAACTCAATCCCAGTATGGCATGCAGCAGCGGGCGCAAGGTCAGCAGGGCATGCAACAGCGGGCGCAAGGTCAGCAGGGCATGCAACAGCGGGCTCAAGGCCAGCAGTCTCAGCAACAAGTACCGCGGCCGCCAACGCCCGAGGTGCAAATGTTAAAAAAATACGCGACGGTAGATCTCGAGGCGGGAAAAACCTCGCTACTCTTCTGTCCCTCCGTGGCCCAGCAAATTTATAGTTATAAGGAACCGTAATGCTAAATATCACAGCTTTACCACTCGCCTCCCAGTCATTTTTTCGGATGAAGAATCTCAGCGCAATGAAGAAGACGCTTTCCTGGGCATTGCTCGCGACCTCGGCAGTACTTGCAGGCTGTAGCAGTAGTACAGGGGGAGCACCTAAGTGGCTGGATGGCGCCGATGCTAACTACCCAGACGCGGTCTACCTCATCGCTCAGGGCGAAGGCACTACTCGCAGTGTGTCCGATAACCGGGCACTGGCTAACTTGGCTAAAGTGTTTGAGGTGTCGGTAGCGGATAGGAGCTTGGATTTTAGTTCAGCGATAGTGGGGCAGCAGTCTGACGGTCAGGGCGGTATGCACCGTGTTGTCGAAAACAAGCAGGAGGTCTCCCGTTTCGTCAGCACTGATGCTCAACAGCAACTGCGCGGGGCGAAGATTGCAGAGCGTTGGCAGTCAGAAGAGGGTGGCTTACAACATAGTTTAGCCGTGTTGGAAAAGGCACCTGCCGTGTCGATGTTTAGTCAGCAGATTCGTGCTGCGGACCAGAATGCGCAGCGAGCAGTGGATTACGCACGTAACGATGCTCCTAATGTCTTTGCAGCACTGTCAGCGCTCGAGCAGGCACGTCAGCGACAAGTGGCTCGCGCCAATGACAACAACAACCTACGCGTGTTGACCGGAACGGGGATCAGCGCAAAATACAGTGCAGATGATCTCGAGACGATGATCCGTCAGGGCCTATCGCAGATTACTGTTGCCGGTACGGGAAGAGATCAGTCTGCGCAGACGGCGTTGCAGGCAGCTATTGCCAAGGTGGGTTTGGCACAGGGTGCTAATAGTCAGTATGAGTTGAGTCTTGCGCTGCCTGCGGGCAGGGCCGAGCGTAAGCAAGGTTGGTATTGGCTGCGTGGCAACATCCAGCTTAGCGTGATTGAGGCGGGGACGGTTATCGCCAATAAGAGCTGGCCGTTTAAAGTCTCTGCCCAGAGCGAGGCAATGCTGCAGCAGCGCTTATCGGAAAAGCTTGATAGCCAGTTGCCTGGTTATATTTATCAGTTGATGACTCCAGGGCAGTAATTTACCCGGTCGTTGTCGGTAGCGGCGGCTATACGCCGCTGCTAGCATCGAGCGTTACCTGAGTGATTGATCTTGATATAGAGCTGTGCTGGCTCTCGGTGATCAGTTGCTACTTTCTTCTTTGTCGCTATTAAACCCTTCCTCACTTAATGTGTTGTCACTTAGATCGATGCTTTCTGTTGTCTGGGTATTATTGTTATCCACAGCGGGCTCGCTGACGGCCACTTGTGTTTCTTCGTTACGGATGAAGTACTCATACAGCGTGCCGGTACTGTTGAGGATGCGATAAGGTGCATAGTAGCTGGCGTATTGAGCATTGATATGAGCGATGTGGGCACGGTATTGCTCGGCTTCAACATCGAGCAAGTTAAGCAGGCTGCGCTGGCCAATACCGTATTGCGCCTCGTACCCCTCGCGGACTTCTTTGGCAGAAATCGCGTATTCACGCAGTGAGGCTTCGCGCTTTAAAGCAACCTCGTAGGCGGTGCGAGCGAGCCGGATATCCTCAGTGAGTTTTCGTTTGCTATCGAGTAGTAGGTCTTTCTGTCGGTTCATATTCTCCAGGGCGGCGAGTACCTTCGCGCGGTCTGAACCACCATTGTAGAGGTTGTAGCGAACGTTGAGGCGAGCTTGAGCGTCGTGGTTACGCCCGGGGACTCCATCGAGATCGTAATTCTCTGTACCACTGAGTTCAAGCTCGAAGGTGGGCCAGTAGTTGGCTCTAGTCTCTTCGTATTCATTCTTAGCCACATCGATCTCGGCTTGAATGCTGTTGATGATGGGACTGTCGACCATAGCCATCCTGAGTGCGGTGGCATTGTCTCGAGGGACTAAGCTCTGATCGATGGCCGTTGCTTCCTCGAGTCCGGAAGGGGGGCGGCCAATGACTCGCTCATAGCTCGACTGGGCATCGGTTAAATCACCGACAGTACGATCATACTCGCTGCGAGCAAGGGCTAGACGCCCCTCTACTTGGCGGGCATCAATCTTACGAGCGACGCCCTGTGCCGATTTACGTTTGATCTTGTCGACGAGATCCTGTTGGTAACGAAGGTGTGACTGGCTGGTTTTGACAATTTCATCACGACGTAATACATCGAAGTAGGCTTCGATAGCCTGCAGGATAATGCCTTCCTTCGTTGCCTCTAGGCGAACGTCGGCAAGCTCGAGCTGAGCCTGACGAGTATCGACGCGGTTGGAGACGCGGCCGCCATCGAACAGCAGCTGGGTTAACGAGAGTCGTGATTCTTGCCTATCGAGGTAGACGTTATGATGGCCTGCATTCGCTTCCAAGGCGCGAGTACTGGGATTGCTGGAGCGCTCTCTACCATAGTTGCCATCAAAATCGAGACGTGGGTAGTAACCTCCGCGGGCATCTCGAACGCGGGCCTTAATGCCTTTGCGCTCATCAATGCTGGCCTGGATCGTCGGATGGTCCTCTAGGGCAAATAATACCGCCTGGGTCATGGTATCGGCGCTGGCTAAAGGAATCGCCAAGGCTAGCAGCAACGATGGGGCGGTAAGACAGCAGAGTGGTTTTAACCGATACGGGAAGGTAGTTGTTGTCAGCAGAGGGCTGTGTCGAGACATATTATACTCCAGACAGAAGTGAGGCCCGTTTTGAATGCGCAAAAGAGTGTTGCTGGGCAGCTACAGCTTGTGCAGAAAAACCAGTTACTCACTATTAAAGCTAGCACAGCTTTTCACCCGGTGTAGGGGGAGGAGTTTTTGTCTTAATACCGGCTGTTACTCTTAGATGATCGTTTAAAAGCCTTCCTGCTGGTGTTCGTGTGTTTACCCCATGGGATAAATAGGCGGGAATAGAGAAGCGTCTGTCGTTAATTTTACTGTGGCTGTTTTTAGGGGAGGCGGAGGAAAATAATCATTAGCCAGTGGGTTTATCACTTGGTCTTTCTCGCGTGTGCTCGATAGCATAGCGGGCTTCCCTTTAATGTAACGCTCGTATCGCTTTGATTTAAAGTGAGCTTATTGCATATAACTTAATTGTTATATACTCTATAGCCTTGAATTAATAGGGTACCTTGATGATCAACGTGTTGTTTGTCTGTGTCGGTAACGCGTCGCGCTCACAGCTGGCCGAGGTGTTGTTGCGTCATATCGACGCTAAGCACTTTAGGGCCTATAGCGCCGGTAGTGCACCGAAGGCTATTGATGAGCAGGTGTATGCTGTCTGTAAAAAATACGGCATCAATAGCGAAGGTTTGCAGAGTCAATCGTTAAGTGATTACCAGAATAGTGCCGTCGATGTACTAATCACGCTGTGTGATCGAGCGAAGCGTGATTGCCCTGTTCTGCCACAGTGCCAGGGGTTTCTGCATTGGCATCTTCCAGCACCGAACAGCTTTAGTAACGGACATGAGGAAGTCTTTCTGCAGCTGCGGCGACGAATTTACCAGTTTGTTCGCCTGAACACTTCGCCACTCGCCGAGAAAGATACGCTGCCAGAAATTGAGGTTGGTGCGTTAATGAAGCTGTTGAGTGGTGAACTGAGGCTGAAAATTCTTATGTTGTTGATTGATGAAAAATCGCTGAGTGTCGGTGAACTTGTGACGGTATTAGTGGTTTCTCAGCCGCAGATATCACGGGATTTAGCGGCACTAAAAAGGTCGGGGTTGTTGTTGACGGAACGTCGAGGCCAATGGATCTATTACCGACTTAACGATCAGCTTCCGAGCTGGGTAGGCGATATTCTAGCAACGCTGAGGATGGGTAATATTGGCTTAATTAAGCAGCCTTTGTTAGCACTGAAGGCGCTGAGATAAGTGTGTGGCACAGTGCTCGGCTGATTTTAAAAATAAATAACTTTTTGCAAAAGAGAAATTAAATGACGATTAAAGTAGGGATTAATGGCTTCGGCCGTATTGGTCGTTTGGCGTTGCGTGCCGCCTTCGATTGGCCAGAGTTAGATTTTGTGCAGATCAACGATGTGGCAGGCGATGCGGCGACACTGGCGCACCTGCTCGAGTTCGACTCGGTTCAAGGGATTTGGCCACATAACGTAACATCGACAGCAGATAGTATTGTGGTTGACGGTCATGTGATCGCTTGCAGCCGTGTTGCTGAGATCGATGCCGTCGATTGGTCTGCTTGTGATGTCGTCTTGGAGGCCACGGGAGTACATCGTACGCAGGCGTTGCTGGCGCCGTATTTGGCACAGGGGGTGAAGCGCGTTGTGGTGTCTGCCCCGGTGAAGGAGGAGGGCGTCGCGAATATCGTCGTGGGCGTAAACGATGATATTTTTGCCCCATTATGCCACCCCATTGTCACCGCGGCATCGTGTACGACCAACTGTCTGGCACCAATTATTAAAGTAATCGAGCGAGAGCTGGGTATTGAAAGCGTGTTGATGACGACGATCCATGATTTGACTAACACGCAGACTATATTGGATGCACCGCACAAGGATTTACGCCGTGCTCGCGCCTGCGGTATGTCGTTAATACCGACAAGCACTGGCTCGGCCACGGCGATCGTGGAAATCTTTCCCAGCCTAGCCGGCAAGATTGACGGTCATGCGGTACGGGTACCCCTCGCCAACGCCTCCTTAACCGATATTGTCTTTGTGTTGGAGCGTGATAGTTCTGTGCAAGAGGTCAATCAGTTGTTAAAGGCGGCTAGCGAAGGTGAGCTGAAGGGAATTTTAGGCTACGAGGAGCGACCCTTGGTATCGATTGACTACAAGGGGGATCAACGCTCGACGATCGTCGATGCGCCATCCACGATGATGGTCGGCAAGCGAATGCTGAAAATCTATGCCTGGTACGATAACGAGATGGGCTATGCGACCCGTGCCGCGGAGCTGGTCAAGCGCGTTGGCCTAGCGGATCAACGCTGATGACGAACGGGGTGGCAAAGTCGATGAGTAGAGAGCTGCGCCAGTATTTATGGGTGACCTTTAACTATTGGAACTTTACTCTCACTGATGGTGCGTTGCGGATGTTGGTGGTGCTGTATTTTCATCAGCTCGGCTATGCACCGTTCGAAGTGGCGATGCTGTTTTTGTTTTATGAACTCTTTGGTGTCGTGACCAACCTTATTGGCGGCTGGTTGGGCGCGCGTGTCGGCCTCAATCGCATTATGAATATTGGCCTTGCCCTGCAGGTTGTCGCGTTGACAATGTTAACGGTGCCATCAGAGTACCTGTCGGTAGTGTATGTGATGATGGCACAGGCGCTGTCGGGGATTGCTAAAGATCTGAATAAAATGAGCGCTAAAAGTAGTATCAAGCTGCTGTTGCCGGACTCTCAACAAGGCCTATTATTTAAATGGGTAGCGATCCTGACCGGCTCGAAAAACACGCTAAAGGGGATTGGTTTTTTCCTGGGCGGTTTGTTGTTAATGCTATTCGGTTTTCAAATGGCGTTAGCACTGATGGCTGCAGTATTGTCGTTAGTGTTCCTGCTTAGCTTATTTTTTTTACAGGCAGACCTAGGACGGGCGAAGACGAAACCAAAATTTTCAGAGCTGTTTTCAAAGAGTGAAACGATCAATATATTGTCGGCGGCGCGGCTCTGCCTGTTTGCCGCACGTGATGTCTGGTTTGTCGTGGCACTGCCGATTTACCTGGCGGCGACGTTGGGTTGGAGCCACACCGAAGTGGGCGCTTTCTTGGCACTGTGGATTATCCTCTATGGTGGCGTGCAGACGATTGCGCCGAAAGTCATTGGTACACGCAGCAGCGGTGAGTGGGGTGCGGTATATTGGGCGGCTGTTTTGACCGTACTAACGGCGCTGATTGCGCTGGCGGTGCAGTCTGCCTGGCATCCCGGCCTTATCATTACCCTTGGTTTGTTTCTCTTTGGTGCCGTTTTTGCGGTGAACTCATCACTACACTCCTACCTTATCGTACGTAGTGCGAGTCGTGATGGTGTCTCTCTGGATGTGGGCTTTTACTATATGGCTAATGCGATGGGGCGTTTGATAGGCACCTTGTTGTCGGGCTACTTGTTTCAGCGCTATGGGCTAGCGGCTTGCCTGTGGATATCCGCTCTGTTGCTATTGGCGACGGTCATTATCAGCCTGCGGCTTCCTCGTCGTCGTTGTTGAGGCAGCCTACCAGCTTAGTTGTTGTGGCTCTGTAGCTCGCTCGTGGTGAGGGCCCGGTACTGACCGGGTTGTAGCTGTTGGTCCAGTGTAATGTCACCAATAGCGCAGCGGTGCAGACTGAGTACCGGGTTGCGGAAACGGCCGAACATACGTTTAATTTGGTGGTAGCGCCCCTCTGTTAACCAGACCTCGGCGGTGTGTGCATCGATAATATCAAGCCGCGCCGGTTGCGTGGTGATCTGCTCAAACTCGAAATACATGCCGGCGGCGAAGGCGTCGATATAGCCCTGCTCAAGGGGGTTTGCTAGGCCGACACGGTAGTGTTTCTCCACCTTGCTCCCGGGGGCTGTCAGTTGCTGCGACCAGCGCCCGTCGTTGCTCAGCAAGATGAGCCCAGAGCTGTTGAGGTCGAGTCGACCGACGATGTGTAGGCCCTCGATACTGCGCACCTTTTCATCGAGCAGGTCGAAGACAGTGCGGTGTTGTTCGTCGATAGTGGCGCTGACCACGCCGACGGGTTTATGCAGCATCAGGTAGTGCGGCTGCCGATCTTGTAGAACCTCGCCTGCGACACAAATATGACTGAAGGCGTCGACTTGCTGCTGTATATCGCGGGCGATGACGCCGTCGACCAGCACTTCACCGCGGGCGAGAAGCGCTCTTACCTGGCGTTTATCAAAGTGACTGTGTTGGCTGATGAAGCGATCGAGCCGGGCGCGTTTGGCGGCCATGGCTACACTCCTAATGTCGATGATTGGCGAGATGGTGGTGTGGTGTTTTTCTCTTGTTGCGTCATCATAGTTGTAGGCTGTGTTCGCAGCTAAAGTCACGTACATCACCGCTGAGAGGGTCGGTGAAGCGCAGGCGCTTGGAGAGCAGTTGCAGTGGCGAACGATAATCCTCTTTACGTTCATCGAGCAGGGTGGGGTAGAGGTTGTCGTTGAGGATCGGTAGGCCGATGCTCTGCATGTGTAGGCGCAGCTGGTGTGTCCTGCCGGTGATGGGCTGTAGCTCGAATAGCGCCCTGTCAGCGCTTTGTGCTAGGCAGCGAATACGAGAGTGACTGTTTGCTTCACCGGTCACGATAGACATGAGAAAACGGGGCTCAGAGTGCTCGATGCGGTTGCGTACCTCCCACTGCTGGTTAACTAAGTGGCTGTTTGGCGGGATACGGCTGATGGCCTGGTAACGCTTATCGACGAGCCGGTCGGCAAACAGTTGATGATAGCTGTGTCGGTTGCTTGCGTGTTTAGCAAATAGTACCAAGCCTGCGGTGACACGGTCGAGTCGATGTACCGCCTGTAATTCGTGGAGGCCGGTGCGGTCACGCAGTCTGTTTTGCAGGCACTCGTTAACATAGCGGCCGCCAGGCGTGACGGGTAGAAAGTGTGGCTTATAGGCCAGTAGCAGCTCGTCATCTTCAAACACAATGGTTTCGCTAAAGGGGATGATCGCCTCTTGTTCGACCTCACGGTAATAGCAGAGGCATAACCCAGGTTGATAAGCCGATTGCAGGTTGAGCGGGCTGCCGTCGAGTTGATGCACCTTGCCACTGAGCATGCGCTGCTGCCAGACGCTGGCGCTGATCCGAGGAAACTTGTCGACGAGATAGTCGTATACCGTCGCGAAGTTGGTTCGAGAGTTGGGCAATGTCAGTTTGGAGGGGTATTTGCTGATGCTCATGGGCTGACCAAATAGCGGTAGTATATCAAGGCTGAGGTGATAACGGCGGCGGCTTGTTCGATACGCTATCATGAAACTTCATGAGTGCAGTATAATAGACTGATTCGAGTAATGATTTAACGGATGAGTAGGGCTATGAGCGTACAAGATATATCGATCGCCAATAATCAGCGTAAGCGTTTGCTGAAAGCGATCAACGATGACACGGTGTTATTTGAAGATGAGAGTGGCGACTTAGTGGTTAGCGTTGCTGCCTACAATGAGTTCAAACGTGATTTAGACCCAGCGCCGCTGGAGTCCATTGTCGGCGCCAAACAGCTGGATTTTAGCGTCGAATTCTTTGTCTTTCACTAGCACTGCGCTAGAAATCAAGGCGCCGGTCGTCATCTGTTGACCGGCGCTCTTGCTAGACCGCTTTTTTAGATGCGGCGTATGATTGGTAGTAGCTGCTTTTCGATGAGGGAGTCATCGAGCTGCGCCAGTGGCATGACAACGGCGACTTCAGCCTTATCCAGTGCCTTTTGATACTCTGCAATCTGCTGCTTGAACTGCTTGAGTTCCTTCTTTTCAATTGTCTTGGCGATAGGGATGTGTGCCGTCATTGCATTAATAGCAGCGCCGTTCCTTCTCAGTTCGAAGTGTAGGTGCGGCCCTGTGGTGCGGCCTGTATTGCCGGAGAGGGCTATCTTCTCGCCACGCTTGACTCGCTGCCCTCTCTTGACGAGTGCTTTGCTGAGGTGAAGATAGCGTGTGCTATAGCTGTTGCCATGGTCAACCTCGATATAGAGTCCAGCATACTTGTGTCGTACCACGCGTTTGACGACGCCATCGCCGGTGCTGAGGACGGTGGTGCCAGGTGGCACGGCGAAGTCGGTACCATTGTGTGGTCGTCTTAGCCCAGTAATCGGGTGTCGACGGTATGGGTTGAACGACGATGAGATACGGTAACGTTTGAGCAACGGCAGACGCTGGAACGCTTTTTTCAGGCTGTTGCCATCTTCGTCGTAGTAGCTTCCCTTATAAAGGTAGGCGGCGATGACGTGCTTGTGGTTGTACACGCGCACGGCGCGAACACGGCTAGCACCGGTTGCTTGGCCGTCTATATATTGGCGGTCGACAAGAATCTCAAAGCGATCGTTAGGGCGAATCTGACGGACGAAATCAATCTTTTCCTTCAACAGGTTAGCGACAAAATAGCTCTCGTTCATGGTGAGCCCTGCCTGCTGCGCGGAACCACCGAAGCTATACAACACTTTACCGATGAAGCGTTGCTGCTGCCATTTCCCATCGACGGCGATTTCTTTGTATTCGAAGCCCGCGTGATCCCTACGCTCAAAGATAACGCGTTTGGCTAGGCTTGGGCGCAGCTCGAGACGTTCTAGCTCATCGTTATCAACGGTGAAATAGAGGCTTTCTCCGAGTTCTAGGTCGTCGAGAGCGAGCACATCAAGATCGGCGTCGAGTAACTCGTAGAGCGTCTTTTGGCTAATGGCCATTTTTTCAAAGATGCCGCCTAAGGTGTCACCTTCAACGACAACGTATTCGCTAGTGACAGGGCCCTTTGGCTCTGTAACTTCGTTGTTGTCAGTTTTCTGTTGTGCGGAGGCACCACTCTCGGTGCCCTCGACCTGCTGATCAGTGACGTCAGAGTTAGCGGGGTTTAC
Source organism: Sinobacterium caligoides (assembly GCF_003752585.1). Lineage (NCBI taxonomy): Bacteria > Pseudomonadati > Pseudomonadota > Gammaproteobacteria > Cellvibrionales > Spongiibacteraceae > Sinobacterium > Sinobacterium caligoides. The sequence continues at coordinate 215,190 of NZ_RKHR01000004.1, read as the reverse complement.
TGCCGGTTCACTCTGCTGTGTGTCGCTGACAGTTTCCGTGGCCTGCTCATCGCTCTGCTGAAAGAGTAGAGTAATGACGATGATGACGATTGCGGCGCTGAGAAGAATTTTGTGGGTTTTACTAAGCTTCGCAAGAAAGCCTTTTGGGGTGTTGTTGTAACGCATAGACAAGTTTAATCCACTCAAAATTAAAAACGACAGTGTGACGTAGGCATTGCCGCCGTCTTTTCGCCTGCCAAATATAGAGACAAGCGCATGACGCGATTAGTTCAGTTCAGTTGTTACAGACATAACTATCGAGCTTCGCCATTGTAGAGAGAATCCCCAGTGATGCACTAAGGGAAAACCTAAGCTGGATAAATGGTCATATTCGATGCGCTGAGTTGCTCAAGTATTATTGAGTAAATAAAAGAATGACCGTTTTATAACAAAGACTTGTGTAGTTGAGGTTGCAGCTTTTAGCCGCTTGACGTGAGTCAAGCGGTCTGTCGTAAGCATGAAAAAGGTGGTGCGGAGCGGTTACTTATCGTTATTGGGTGTGGTTTTTACTGATATAAGGCTGTCTAGGCTTTCAAATCTATCTTTGCTGTCCTGCGCTAGCTTATAAGCTATTGTAAACAAAACTGATCCAGGTTGGCTCATCGATAAAACCCTTACCCCATATTCTCCAGCGTTGGTTGAGGCCTTGTTGTTGTATGTCAGCGAGGCTCATGCCGTTATTTTTCATGGCCTCTACCTCGATACGGGTATTCTGCAACATTTCGTGGTAGTTGCGCAGGTCCTGTTTGCTTGACAGTGGACCGTGGCCAGGGATCACTTTGGTGTCATCGTCGATACGATTAAGCACACTGGCGATGTTCTCGGTCATGCTGACGACGTTACCGCCACTATCAATATCGACAAAGGGAAAGAAGCCGGAGAAGTAATGATCGCCCATATGGACAACATTGGCTTGTTTAAAGAAAACGACGGAGTCACCGTCGGTGTGACCGTTGGCAAAGTGGACAAGAGTGACTTGTTCATCATTGATATATAGCCGCATATCGCGCTGGTAGGTAATCGATGGCAAAGCGTCTTTAGGGTAGGCCGGCGAACTCATCTTGAATAGCTTTATTTCATGCTTGGTGAGCAGGCGCTTGCGTACGTTGTCGTGGGCGACAATGGTGGCATGTTTGCCGAGCAGCAGATTGCCGCCGCTGTGATCACCATGCCAGTGGGTGTTGATAATGTACTTAATGGCATCGATACCACCGTGCTTGGCGAGTTGTTTTTTCAGCGCACTAGACATCTCTTTATAATCATCATCGACAAGCAGTAGGCCATCGTCGCCGCTGAGCAGTGCGATGTTGCCGCCTTTCCCCTGGAGCATGGTGATATGGCTGCTGACCTTCTGCTCGGTGAACGCTGTGTTTTGGTGGTGGCCATCGTCGGCGAATAAGGATTGGCTGCTCGATAGGGCGGTAACAGAGAGGGCGATGGCGCAGAGTAGCTTCGGCGTCTTGCTAAATATTGTCTTCATTTCGATTCCATTGATGAAGGGAGAATCACGGGCTTTTAACGTAATTGTTATATTTCTAAGCTTGCGAAATATAACAGTTTTGTATGGTTTTAGGAAGTTCTCTGGCGCTGTATTTGTTTTTCAGCAAGGCGCAATATTCGGCAATTTTTGGCGGGGAAGGTGTTGTTGGCTATTTTAAAAAGGTGCAGTTAGATTTTTTAAAAAGGTGTTGTTGGTAGTCTTAATAAACGAAGTTTACCTATCGTTTGAAATAGGGCTATACTGCTTCTGGAATGCATTTGTAAAGGGTGTGTTTGGGGAGCCGATGGGCGGCTGATCCCGGGCAGTACCCGCTCTCAACACGACATTATAAGATGGAGTAGGAGAAGATTATGGATCTGCCGCATTTACGTGATATGTACAGCACTGGGCGCCTCAGCGATGTGGTTGCTTTTTATTCGAGTGATGATGATCAGTGGCACTTGGATTGCCACGATTTGTGGGGGCATACCCTACATGTGACTACCGTGAAGGGTGCAACCTGCCACTTCGTTAATTCAGATAAGGCGATTATGGCCGCAAAATCCATCGGTTTTGACTCGGTGGTGATCCAGTAACCCAAGCGATGACGGGATAGAAAGCCAAGCCACAGTGCTTGGCTTTTTTGTCTCTGGCGATCTCACTAATAAAAGAGGCAACAGGGGAAGTCATGTCAGAAGACGTATGCAAACTTAGTGCGGAGGATATCGAGCGGTCCTTATTTCAGCTGAACTCACAGCTAGTGGAACCCTGGGTCATTAGTGCGGGTAAGTTACACAAGTGTTTTGTCTTAGATAATTTTGTGGCCGCTTTTGGTTTCATGACTCAGTGTGCGTTGTGGGCTGAAAAGATGAACCATCACCCGGAGTGGTGCAATGTCTACAAGACCGTCGTTATCGACTTAGTCACCCACGATGTCGCAGGGCTGTCACGCTTAGACTTTGAGCTGGCAGCTCGTATAGAGAGCTGCCTATGACGTTAGCGATTTAGTGTCAATGGAAGGGGCAGCCATTGGTAACAGCAGTATCACTCGTAGAGGGAGCTGGCTGTGTTTCCACGGGGGGCTGCTCGGCTAGTTCAAACCGCATCGGTAGCCGCAACAGCGTGCGGGCAAAAATACTCGCCTCGAAGGGGGCGTCACCGGTGATGCTAAATTGCTTTGTACGTTGTAAGAGCTGTTCGATGACGATGCGAATCTCCATGCGCGCTAGCTCGCGACCAATACAGGCATGCACGCCGTGGCCGAAGGTGAGGTGCTTCTTTAGCTTTGGGCGATCCATGTCGAATTGTTCTGGGTTGTCGTAATAACGCTCATCGCGGTTGCCCGAGGCCCACATTAGAAAGACCCGAGCGCCTGCGGGGATCGTGGTGTCATGTAGCGTTGTCTCGCAGGTGCTGACGCGGAAATGCCCTTGAAAAGCGGCCTCTGTGCGAAACACCTCTTCAATGAAGTTATTAATTTGGCTGTAGTCTTCACGCAGGCGATGCTCCAGCTCAGGCCGTTGAGCCAAGATGCGAATAGCGCTGCCCATGGAGCTGGCCGAGGAGTCGCTGCCAGCGATCAGTAGCTGCAGAAGGATGGCGATGGCACGCTGGTCGGTCATGACGCTATCGGGATCGGCGGATTCACGGATGAGGTGGCCGGTAAAGTTATCCTGTGGTCGCTGTTTAGCAATGAGATAGTGACGCCACAGATAGCGCATAAAGGCGGCGCTCCCGGCACCGTTGCGTACAAGCTCAGCCTTTCCGGCTGTCCCGGAGAGCGAGCGAATCCCCTCCATGCACCAGGTCTTGATCTGTTCGTAATCGCCCTCGGGGAAGCCGAGCAGGCGGATGATGAGGCGCATCGGTAGTCGCCAGGCAAAGTCTTGTACAAACTCGATCTCCCCCTGCGGTAGCAGCTCATCCATCATCTCATGGCATAGCTTACGTACCTCGGGCTCCAGTGACTTGACGAATCTTGCGTTGAAACCGGAGTGACCAATCTTCCGTTCGGCGGCGTGCAGCGGCGGATCCTGTAGGGCGAGCACGTCGACGGGAATGATGCCCCAGTTACCCATCTTTTCGACGGGGCTATCACCGACAGTATTGGGATCTTTGGGTTTGCCAGAAACGAGGATCTCCATGATCTTAGAGGAGTAGGCGGTGGTATTTTTGGCCAGACTGCAAATATCATCGTAGCGGGAGATGCAGTAATAGTCGTGCCCAGGCATGCGGTAGACCGGATGGTCGTTGCGCAGCAGCTCATAGTAGGCGTAGGGGTTGGCAAAGTTGCCGGGGCTTAACGGCTGAAAGTCTTCCGGGGTCTGTGGCTGGGCGATGGGTGCGGGAGGTGTACGAGGCGGCTGACGACGCTCACGCCAGGCGATGCTTGCGGCGATGCCGCGCATGAGCCCCTCGTAGAGATAGGAGAGGGTGAGTCGTCGAGTGTGATAGAGCGTTTCGTGCATAGTAGGTCACCGTTGAGGATATTATTATGTATATACCGTATACCTTGTGTTTATAGTGTATACAGAAAAAGTCTATGGCGTAAACAGAAAAGCGTTATAATCCTGTTCTCGCGAGGTTTGATAGGAACGAATAGGCGGCTATGAAGAGACAGAAACCCAACTTGAGTCGTCAAAAAATTGTCGACGCGGCGCTATCGATGGCGGCGGAAGCGACCGTCGACGATATCAGTATTCACCGCCTGGCGAAGCAGTTGGCAGTGACGCCGATGGCAATCTACCGCCACTTTGCTAACAAGGCTGACCTGCAGGCGGAGATGCTTGACCAGTTTATTATTCAGGCAGATGTCATGCCCGAGCAGTACGATGACTGGCAACACTGGCTACATCAGTTAGCGGAGGCGATGTACCGGGCGTTATGTGAACAGCCAAGTTGGATCCCGTTGTTTGGGCGTGTTCACTTCAAGGCTGGGGCCCTGACGGTGATGGACCGCAGTGTCGGCATGTTAAAAACGGCAGGCTTCGATGATGCATCGGCAGTGGCGGGTTTTTATGGCTTAATCCACTGCCTGATCGGGGCGGCGACGCAGTATAGTTTTTTTCATCGCGAGGGAGGTGAGGCGTTTTCCATGCTTACCCTGCAAAAGGATGCAGCGGTAGCGCAGCATTATCCGCACCTGGCGGCACTCAATAAGACGGCAGCACCGGCCTCTCAGCTCGACTTATTGGCCTCAAGCTTGACGCCCTATCTGCGAGGTTTATCGCTTACCTTAACGGCACAAACCAGCGCTGATCTGGGGTGATAATGGTGGCAGGATGAGGGCTTTTGGGGTTACATAGAGTTGCTATGTACAGTTGTTATGTACAGTTGTTATGTACAGTTGTTATGCACAGTTGATCTGTACCGTTGTGATATACATGCAAAATGCCTAACTATTTTGCATCGCATTATGCAAATCCTATTATCTGGCTCTTTTTGGCAAGGTTTAAGGTTTTAGATTCGCTCAGCTGAGCCCTTCAACCGTCACTTGTTAATGCTGCTTTCAGCAGCGCAGGCGTGTCATCGCAGCTGCGAGCTGAGCCAATATTATCTTCTATGATCAGACGATTAAAATATACCCGCGGCAAGCCGTTTGTTTTTTGTCGTTTTTCGAAAATCACTTATTTTTTTAATTGCTAAAGTCTTCTGGCGCTTTGTTGCGTTGTAGGCTTGTGGATTGATCTATGCAGGGCAGTGGTAGGGGTACTATCACTGTGAGAACTGCTTATGTTACGTATTGCCGTTTCATCGCAAGACGGAAAGACCAAGATTGTCGAACTCAACGAGGGTGAGCGCTATCAGGTGCAGCCCGGTGAGTGGCTGACACGGCTAGGGGGGACTTTTGATGAGGTTCGCCTAGAGCGGGTTGATGATGCACTGGTCGTGATTGACGCCAATAATCAGCAGGTGGTGCTGGCTGGCTTTTTCTCGGCCGGTGGTTTGCTGGTGACCAAGATTATGCTCGCCGATGGTTTGCTGACCGCCCAGCAGTTATTGAATGATCCGCGCTTAATCGACCTCGCCAAACAATCACCTGAATCGCCACAGGGACAGGAGGCCGAGCAGGTGGCTAGCCCCGAAGCCGCAGCGGAGGCTGAGGTGGTGGCCGATGCAGCTGCCGTGAGGAGTGAGCGAGCACCGACACGGGCGGAGCTGAACGATCGCTTTGGCTCATTGATTAACAGTGAATACACGCAGAACGTGGTCGATGATAGCTCGCCGTTGACGATCGCAGAGTATCAGCGTGGTGTCACCACTGACGAGCCGATTACGTTGTCAGCAGCGGAGGGGGCGCAGTCACCCGTACAGCGTGCGGAGTATGTCGCCACGGAAGATCGGGCAGAATTGGCGACACCTATGTTGCCGCCAAAAATTATCGCGATCGATTCACCGCTGGCCCTCGAGAGCATCAGCAATGGCGATGTAGTGGGTCGCGTGGCGGTCTACTCGGCCTCAGTTAATCCGCTGCACTACAGTCTCAGCGGCGCAGGTAGTAAGGCCTTTAGGGTGGATGCCGAGAGTGGCGAGATCATTGTTGCCGATAGCAGACTGATTGATTTTGAGGCGATGCCAGCTTATGCACTGACGGTTCAGGTTGCCGACTTGCACACAGGCTCCTCGGTGGTGCAGGCCTTTAACCTCGGTCTACGTAACGTCGATGAGGCGGCGATGTTTATCAGCCCGGTGACGCGTTTAGCGATCGACGAGAGCGCCGATGGCGAGTCGTTGAGCCCTACCGTCGTGGCGCAGGCGAATCGGGTGACGACGTTGTTGGCCGTCGATGAAGATGGCGACGCAGTTAGTTATGGAATCGCCGCCGGTAATGAGCTCGGGGCCTTTGCTATTGATGCGGTTACCGGCGAGCTGCGTGTCGTCGACCGGAGCGTCATCGACTTCGAGAGTCAGCCGCAGTTCACCCTGGTCATCGAAGCTGTCAGCAGTGGTTTGACGGTGCAGCATACCTTGGTTATCGACCTCATCGACGGCAATGATAGCCCTGTCGTCGACGGTGTAGTGACCTTGCCTTCCGTGTTGGAGGATACGGCGTTGCTGGTGACGGAACAGCAGCTATTGGCGCGCGCTAGTGATGCCGGTAGTGGCCCGGCGATGCGGGTAGAAAATGTGACGGTGGCCCCTGAGATTGGCAGTGTGGTAGCTGTTGAGGGGGGCTGGGTCATTACCCCGGCGCAGCATTACGGTGGTCCGGTGACGATCGCTTACCAGATTACCGATGGTGAGCAGTCGGTTGAGGCGGAGGCGGAGTTAGCAGTGGTCGACACCGCCGATGCTGCAGTGCTGACGTTGACGCTAATGGATCAGGCTGGGCAGGAGAACAACGCGCGTGAAGGCGCGTTAAAGGTGGCGGAAGATGGCTTCTTCACGCTTGATATCAGTGCTCAGAGTGTCGATAGCAGCGAGGCGATCAGCAGTATTCAATTGCTCGGGTTACCGTTGGGTACGGTGATCGATGACGGTGTCGATAGTGTAGTCGTCACCGGCGCGGCGGTGAGCTTAGACGGCTTACATGGTAGCGAAATTCGTGTCACCCCACCCGCGGCTTGGGTTGATGACTTCACCGTCACGGTCGAGGCTACTAGCACCGACTTGAGTGGTGATAGCAGTGTGGCGCAGCGTCAATTTGAAGTGGATATGCAGCCGGCGAGCCGTGCTCCGACGGCGGCGGCTGAGCTGTCTGCAGAAGGTGGAGAGGGCGGCCCCTTTATTCTTACTCAGGCACAGCTGACGGCCGGCTCTAGCGCGGCCAATGGCGGCTTGTTGCTGGCGACTCACCTGCAGGTCGATCCCAGTCAGGCGACTTTAGAGCTGCTGCCTAACGGTGATTGGCAGGTGACGCCGAAGCCGGGCTTTCACGGCGAGCTGACGATTGGTTTTAGTCTAACCGATGGTTATGCCACGACTACGGATATGACCTCTCAGATCAGCGTGAATATTCTCGATGTGAACGAGGCGCCTGAGGTTGTGGGTGTGATCCAGGGCAGCACCACAGAGGATCAACCGTTGCTTCTCACCGAGGCGCAGCTGCTGGGTAATACCACGGATGCTGAAGGTGACTCGCTGAGTATTGTCAATATCAGCGTGCCGACGGCACAGGGCGCGATTGCTTCCGCCGCGGCAGGCTGGGTGCTGACGCCGGCACTGAACTTTACCGGTGATGCGCAGTTGAGTTTCGAGATTAGCGATGGTGTGTCCTTGATTCCGGCCACCGCCACCGTCGATGTTACCGCCGTTGCTGACCCGGTGATGCTCACGATTAACGCCCAGGGAGAGAATGCTGTCAGCGATGCGGTAACGGCGCTACAGGTGGCGGAAGATGGCAGTTTCAGCCTGTCGCTTAACGCAACGGCCAATGACAGTGTAGAGCAGTTGACCTTTGGCCTGGCGAATCTGCCCAAGGGCACGCTGATCGACGATGGCAGTGTCACACTGCTGGTCGGCGACGACGGCAGTGCCGATATAACAGCGCTGCAGCTGGCGAACTTGACGCTGACGCCGCCGGCTAATTTTGCCGGTGATTTTGATTTGCAGATTAACGCTTGGTCGGTAGCGCCAAACGGCGATACCCACTTGGTGAACCAGGCCCTCGAGGTGCAGGTGCTGGGCAGCGCCGACCGCATCGAGGCGGGTGAGCCGGTGCAGTTTAGCGCCGAGGAAGATGTAACACTGGTACTGACCCAGGCCGAGTTGACCGCCAATGCCAGCGATCCGGATGCCGGCTCGACGATCACGGCGCACAGTCTGACGGTACCGGCAGGGTTTACCGCGACGCAGCTGCCAAACGGGGACTGGTCGATTGTGGCACCGACCAACTTTGACGGTAACCTAGTCATCGATTACCTGCTCAGTGACGGCGGCACCGAGACCCTTGATGTCGAAGCCGAGGCGCAGGTCAGCTTCATCGGCGGCAATGATAGCCCGACGGTCGTCGAAACCTTGGTGGCGGTACAGGGCAGTGAGGGAGTGGGCTTTGAGTACCACATTAACCAGCAGGCGTTTAGTGATGCCGATGGTGACAGTTTAACTTTCAGTGTGGCGATGCTCGACGGCAGTGCGATGCCTGCCTGGTTGCTGTTCGATGCTGATACTGCCGTGCTCAGTGGTACGCCGCTGAATGGCGATGAAGGGCTCTGGCCGGTGCTGGTGACCGCCACCGATGGTATGGGACAGGCGGCCAGCACGCCACTGGGGATTGTCGTCGAGGCGAGCAACGAGGGACCGACCGTTGCAGTAATCCCCGATGCACAGGTGGCGACCGAGTCGTTTGCCTTCCATTATGCGTTGTCGGCGAATAGCTTTGCCGACCTCGACCAGGGCGATAGCTTGACACTCAGTGCAACCACCCCCGAGGGGGCGGCGTTACCCGTCTGGCTGAACTTCGACCCTGTTAGCGCTACCTTTAGCGGTACGCCGAGCAGCGCCGATGGTGGCGCGGTGGCGGTACGGGTGGTCGCCACCGATACCACCGGTGATAGTGTCAGCGTCGACTTTGCGATCAAGGTGGCGGTGCTGAACCAAGCCCCGGCGATTGCAGAGCAGGTGAGCGCGCAGAGCGTGGCTGAAGGGGCGGTGTTCTCGCTGCAGACGACAACGTTATTTAGTGATGCAGGTGGCGACATCAAGATCACTGCCAGCCTTGCCGATGGCTCGCCGCTGCCGGATTGGCTCTATTACGATGAGGATCATGGTTGTCTGCGCGGTACGGCGCCGGAGGGCGCCAATGGTGCGCTTGCGATTGTCTTATTGGCCACCGATAGCGAGGGTGAGAGCGTACAGCAGGGCTTTACCCTGACGGTAGCGACTAGCAGTGAGGCGCCGGAGGTGTTTGAGGCCATCGACCATCAACAGGTCTCGGAGGGTGAGGCGTACGAGTTCAGGGTGCCCTCGTCGACCTTTAAGGATGTGGTCGATGGTGAGGTGCTGAATATCACTGCCACGCAGAGTGACGGCAGCGCGCTACCGGACTGGTTACAGTTTGATACGGCAAACCGTACGTTTAATGGGACGCCGGACAATGCCGATGTTGGCGACGTGGCGATCAGGCTCACGGCAGAAGACAGCGATGGTTTCACGACGGCAACGGACTTCTTATTACAGATAGCCGATGTGAATAGTGCGCCGATATTGGGCGAGGCGATTACAGATCAGCCGCTACAGCAGGGCAGTGGCTTCAGCTTCGTCTTGTCGAGTAGCGCTTTTCAGGAGCAGGATATCGGCGACAGCCTGTCTTATTCGGTCAGTCTTGCCGATGGTTCAACACTGCCACCGTGGCTGTCGTTTGACGCGCGCACGCTGACGCTCAAGGGGCGGCCGGGCAACGAAGATGTTGGCAGCTTAGCGTTGCTTGCCACGGCTACCGATAGCGACGGTCTGACGGTGCAAAGCCCCTTCTCACTGCATATCGGCGATGTTAACGACGCGCCGACAGTCACTCTGGCCATTGCCGATGCGGCGGTGCGTGAAGATGAACCGTTTGATTGGACGCTGCCGTCGGCGACCTTCGACGATGCCGATAGCGGCGATAGTCTCAGCTTACGTGCAAGCCTCGCCAGCGGTGAGCCACTGCCGAGTTGGCTGCAGTTTGATGTCGGCAGTGGCCGTTTTAGTGGTACGCCGGGCAATGCCGATGTCGGTAGCTTGGCGATTGTCGTTGTTGCTCAGGACGGGGCGGGTGAGACGGTGTCGTCGAGTTTTAGCCTGCAGATTACCGGTAGTAACGACGCGCCGACGGTGAATCAACCGATGACGGATCTACAGGCGACGGAGGATGTCAGTTTCAGCTTTACGCCGCCCGCTGAGACCTTTGTCGATCAGGACGCTCTCGATGTCCTCACCTATAGCGCGCGAGATGCTGATGGTCGGCCGCTACCGGCTTGGCTCAGCTTAGATGCTGCCACTGGAGAGTTGAGTGGCACGCCGAGCAATGACGATGTCGGTGAATGGCCGATTGTGTTAACCGCACACGATAGCGCAGGTGCCTCCGTCAGCAGTAGTTTTACCCTGCGTGTGAGTAACAGCAACGATGCACCGGAGGTGTTAGAGGGGATTGCTGATGCCATCGCGGCGGAGGGGGCGGCGTTTAGTTATCAACTGCCCGCCGATGCCTTTGCCGATACTGATGTCGATCTACAGGGGGTGGCAGATACGCTGAGTTATAGCGTGACCACCAGTGACGGTGGTGCCCTGCCGGGTTGGCTGCACTTTGATGCCAGTAGCGGCAGCTTCAGCGGTGTGCCTAGCGGCGATGATTTAGGGAGCCTTGGCTTGTTAGTTGTCGCCAGTGATGCCGGCGGCGCCTCGGTGAGTACTGGCTTTGTGCTGACGGTGACTGACAGCAATGTTGCGCCAGCGGTAGGGACGATGATTCCTACCCAGCAGTGGTTGGAGGGAGCCAGCTTTAGTTATAGCTTGGCGGCGGATGCCTTTGTCGATGCCGACAGCGGCGACAGTTTTACCCTCTCGGCGACCCAGCTCGACGGTAGTCTGTTACCGCCTTGGCTGTATTTTGATGCACAAAATAACACTTTTAGTGGCACGCCCGACAACGCCAGTGTGGGCGAGCTCGCGATTCGTCTTACCGCAACGGATAGCGGTGGGGCGACAGGGTTTAGCGACTTTATTATCGCCATTGAAAACGTCAATCAAGCGCCGGTGGTGAGCCAGGTGATTGGTCCGCAGTCGGCGCTACAGGATCAGCCATACAGCTTAAATCTCGCTGAGCAATACTTTACCGACGTCGACGGCGGTGATTCGATGTCGCTCTCTATCGGTACTCTCGAGGGCGGCATGCTGCCGAGTTGGCTGCAGTTTAACCCGCTGACCGGTGTACTCAGTGGTACCCCCGATAATCAGGCCGTCGGTGATGTGGCAATACGGGTGACGGCGACAGATGCCAGTGGCCAGAGTGTGAGCAGTGACTTTAGCCTGCATGTTGCCGATGTGAATGATGCGGTAATCGTCGATAATCGTCTATTGGATCAGCGCGGTGTCGAGGATAATGCCTTTAGTTTTGTGGTGGCAGAGAACACCTTCTACGACCCCGATGGTGATGCCCTGCAGTATCAAGCGACGCTGGTTGGGGGTGGCGCACTACCGAAGTGGCTGCAGTTTGATGCCGAGAGCGGGACCTTTAGCGGCACGCCGAGAGAGGCCGATATCGGTAACATTGCCGTTGCGGTGACGGCCAGCGATGGTTCTGGCAGTATGGCAACGAGCGAATTTTTGATTAATATCGCCAACCCTTCAGGCGCGCCCAGTGTTAACGATGCCATTGCAGCGCAGAGCGCAGAAGAGTTACTGCCCTTCGAGTTTGTGCTGGCAAATAACCTCTTTAGTCACAAGGGCGGGGTGGCACTTTCGGCGACGTTGAATAATGGTTCGGCACTACCGGCGTGGTTGAGTTTCGATCCAATCACAGGGCGCTTTAGTGGCACCCCCCAGGAGCCTGACAGTGGCACGCTAGCGATTCGGGTGCAGGCAGAAAATAATCAGGGCCGGACGAGCTATCTCGATTTCTCACTGGTGGTGGAAGATGCCGATAGCGCACCACTGTTACAGCAGTCTCTGGTTGATCAACAGGCTATCGAGGGGCAGGCGTTTAGTTTTGTGCCGCCGGAGGGCAGTTTTGTCAGCCTCGATGACGGCGATGAACTGCGTTACAGCGCCAGCCTCGCCGATGGCTCTGCGCTGCCAAGCTGGTTGAGTGTGGATGCCTTCAGTGGCCTGCTCAGCGGCATGCCGGATAATGACGCGGTGGGTGACTATGAAGTACGGATGGTGGTCACCGACGAGGGCGGGAGTACGGCGCAGTCGACGTTTACGCTGACTGTCGCTAATGCCAACAGCGCCCCCATCGTAGAGGGAGTGGTGGCGAGCCAACAAGCCTACGAGGATGATGATTTTGATTATCAACTGCCGGCGGAGCTGTTCAGTGATCCGGATAGTGGTGATAGCTTGACCCTGCGAGCCAGCCTTAGCGATGGCCGGCCGCTCCCCGACTGGTTGAGTTTTGATGCGGTGACAGGTCGCTTTAGCGGCACGCCAGGCAACGACGATGTCGGTGATATCGATGTCTTAGTGCAGGCGATCGATAGTGCTTTCGCAGCGGCCTCCCTAGGATTTTCTATTCAGGTCGCCAACACTAACGATGATCCTGTGGTAGATGGTCAGCCGCCTGTGTTAGTCGGTTTCGAAGACGGTGTGTTGATGATCAGCAGTGCAGAGTTGCTCGCGCATGTCAGTGATGTAGACGTCCTCGATACCTTGACCGTAGTGAATTTGTCGGCGGCACAGGGTGTATTACAGCAACTCGAGAGCGGAGGTTGGTCGTTGACTCCTGAGGCGGACTTTAACGGCGATATCGCTCTAACGTATCAGGTTAGTGATGGGGCGAGTGCGATTAACACAACTGCCGTGGCGAGCATCACGGCGCAGGCAGAGACGGCACAACTCAGCGTGCAAGTTTACGATATGGCGTCGCCGATACCGGTGGTACAGGCGGCGCAGGATTTCTCTAATGCTGCCTCAGGCGTGGTGTTTGAGCTGAACTCGGGGCTACAGGATATGGGGGCGGGGCAGGCACTCTACCAGGTTGATAGTGTCGTTGGCTCGGCTTTTGATGACCGCTTCAGTCTCAGTGAATTACAGGCCGGTGGTAGCTATTCCATCGATGGTGGTGGCGGCCTCAATCGTATCGACCTCAGTCACTACCGTAGCGCTGATGCCAGTGTGGACTTTGCGACCGGTGTTGCCGTGATCGATCTCGGTGGCGGTGATAGCGCGTTGATTAACTTCACACACATAGAGCACTTCAGCTTCGACGGTTTTGAGAGCAGCGGCACGGCACAGGGTTACACCGCCGTGGCTGAGCAGTGGTCGGTGCACGGCGATCAATTCAGTGTCGATAGCTCGGGCCATGGCGCCGGCAACCGGGGCATTATGTTGATGGACTACCAGGGCGCTCTTGGTGATCACTATCAGATTGATGCTCAGGTGACGACGCACGATATCGGTGCCTCCGAGCACGGTGCGGTGATTTTCGACTACGTCGATAGCGCTAACTATAAAATGGCCGCGATGAGTGTCGATGGACAATCCTGGCGCTTGCAGGAATATGTCGATGGGGTGCGCATTGATCGTAGTGCAGGCAGTGTCGATAGTGACATTAGCAGTGAAACAGCATTAGATTTCACTGTCGACATCGACGGCAGCCTTGCCTCGATCATCGTCGGCGGTGCGGTACGCGATAGTTATGACTTTGGTAGTAGTTTGTCTGCTGGTGGCATTGGTGTCGCCGCACAGAACTCGCAGACCGACTTTGTTGTATCCGTGCAGACCGATAATTGGTCGCCGATGCTGGCGACACAAGACTATGCGATGCGCACCGATCAGCAGAGCCTTACTACCGCTAATGTGCTGGCGCAGGCCTTTGATGGCGATGATGACACGTTGACGATTACCGGCTTTACTCAGGCACAACACGGTACGGTAACGGACAATGCTGACGGTAGCTTTAGCTATCTTGCTGATGACGGTTTCATCGGTGAGGATAGCTATACCTACACTGTTAGCGATGGCCAGTCGGAGAGTATCGGCACGATCAATGTTTCGGTACAGAGTAGCGCGGCGATTACTATCGATGAAGACGGTGCGGTGGGGCTCGATATTAACGCTGCGCTTATCGATAGCTCGGAAGTGGCTAGTTTAATTTTAACGGGGGTACCGTTAGGGGTGGTGGTTGCCGATGGCGTTAATAGCGTCAGCTCCATCGGTAATCAACAGCGCATTGATATTAGCGCATGGGATAGCACGGCGATTACCCTGACACCGGTCGCGGATACCGCGCCGAGCTTTAGAGTCTTTATCGAGGCCACGGTGAGCGATGGCGATAGCGTCAGTAGTAATCAGTTGTATGTCGATGTGCAGGTCGATCCGGCGAACGATGCACCACTGTTACAGCAGGCCATTACCGACGGCAGTGCCAGTGAAGACCAGCTGTTTGAATACCGTTTGCCGGATGATACTTTCAGCGATATTGATGTCGGTGATCAGCTGACGTTGACCGCGATGTTGTCGACGGGCGAGCCACTGCCTGCTTGGCTGAACTTTAACAGTGCGACACAGACCTTCCGTGGCGTACCGGAAGATGCCGATACCGGCACCCTCGATATTGTCGTCACGGCTGAAGACCAGGGTGGTGCGACAGCGAGCGGTGCCTTTGCCCTGCAGATTCTAAACGTCAACGACGCGCCGGTATTGAGTGGCCCGAGCAGTGTCGATATTGGTATCTACCAACCGGCAGCGACTGTGCTGGGTACCTTTAATGCCGCTGATAGCGACAGTGGCTCATTGGTATACTCACTCACCGATGGTGCTGGCGGCTACTTTACCATCGGCGAGCAGAGCGGTGTGCTGAGCGTCGATGAGAGTGCCGACTTTGGGCGCCAGGGCTTGGCGGATTATAACCACGCCAGCCTGGCACTCGCACTGACCTTCAGCGATCAGCGCGGTGCGGAGGCGAATTTTGACATGAGCGGCCACCGTCATGACGTCAGCCTAAGTGCTGCCGCGGTGACACAAGATGCCGTCCGTGGCAGCGTGCTGAGCTTTGACGGCGCAACCGCATCACTGGGTGTTAATCAGGGAGAGCTGCTGACCAGCGGGGGTCCGATGACGGTGACCACCTGGGCCAACTTCTCCAACCTGGCGGCGTTGGGCGATCAGCGCTTGATGGATTTCGGTAATGGCCCGGAGAGTAACAATATTAGCTTCGGCCGCAGTGGCGACGGCGCTGATCTCGCCTTCGAGGTGACGTCGGCGGGTTATCGCTATCAACTCGTTGCGGAGGATGCTATCACGCAGGGGCAGTGGGCGCAGTTTGCCGCGAGCATCGATATCGATGGCACGGTGGTGCTTTACAAAAATGCGCAACCGTTGACGGATAGCATCAGCGGTGATGTCGTGCGTACGGCACTGGGCAGTGGTGAGACTACCCTCGTCGATGCGATGGCGGTGCCGGAGATGGTGGCACGTACCGGTAATCTGATCGGTCAGGGGGCCGATGGCGGTGGGAGTTTTGAAGGCTTGTTGGATGACTTTACGCTGCATAATAGCGCGCTCCGTGACGACGAGATTGGCACCTTGTTCCAGGCCAGCCGGACTGGCTTGGCGATCGCCGTGCCGGAGTCTTATGCCGTTGAGGTGCAGGTTGATGACGGCGATGGCGGCACCGATACGGCGACGTTATTCGTCGACGTGGAAGGCAATCATGTTCCAGAGTTAGAAACCCCCGTTGCGGCGCAGGCGACACTTGAGGATGCGCCTTACTCGTTCACATTGAGTGCCGCCGTCTTTGATGATATTGACGCCCACGATGTCCTGGTGATGAGCGCCAGCCGCACCGATGGTCGGCCGCTACCGGCCTGGTTAAGCTTTGATGCGACGACGGAGAGTTTCTTTGGGGTACCGGAGAATGATGATGTCGGCGTGCTGTACCTGCAGGTGTTAGCGACGGATCGTCTCGGTGAAACGGCGGCGGCAAGGTTTGAGTTGGAGATCGTGAATACCAACGATACGCCGGTGGTCTTTGGGCCGGTGGCGATGGTGATCAGCGAAGAGGAGAATACGGTACTGTTGACTGAGGAGGAGCTGCTCGCAACCTCGTCGGACGTCGATGTGGGCGATGTGCTGCAGGTGGTCGCGCTGTCGGTCATCGGCGGTGATGTGGTGTTGATCGATAACGGCAACGGTAGTTGGTATCTGCAGCCACAGCCGAGCTGGGGGGGCACCGCGACACTCGAGTACTACGTCAGCGATGGTGAGGAGCAGGTGCTGACCTCGCACACGGTAGAGTTTACGCCGGTGACCGATACGCCGAGCCTGGCCCTTGAGAACGCCATCGCCGCTGGCGATATGACCATCAGTGGCGCCGAGGATGAAGGCGTCGAACTGGATCTCAGTGTCAGCTTGAATGACCTCGACGGCTCGGAGAGCCTGCAGTCGCTGATGATGTCCGGCGCGCCTGTGGGGACGGTGATCACCGATGGCGATGAGAGCTATACCTTCAGTAGCCAGGGGGAGCAGATCGACATCAAGGCGCTGACACTGGACAAGCTCAGCATTGATACGCCGCTCAATTATAATGGTAGCTTTGCGATGGCGGTGACGGCTACCAGTGTTGAGGCATTGACGGCGCTGACTACGTCGACCTCGATTGGCTTTACGGTTGAGGTGGTGGCCGTTAACGATTCGCCGGTGGTGAGTGACAATATCAGCACGGATGCCGTCGAAGATACGCCGATCACGCTCAGCCAGGAGCTGTTACTCAGCACCGCCAGTGATGTCGATTTTGACACCCTTGAAGCCGTCGAGATGACACTCGATAGCGTCCAGGGCAGTGCGACGCGACTCCCTGACGGCAACTGGCAGATTACTCCAGTGGCCGATTTCTTCGGCGATATTGTCGTTCACTATGCCGTCAGCGATGGCGATCCGCTGATGCCTAACGTGCCCGTGCAGGTGCTGCTCAGTGTTGCCAATGTCAACGACGACCCTGTGCTCACTCTCGTGCCGGAAGAGGTCGATGAGAACAGCGTCGAAGGTACACTCGTGGCCCAAGTGAGTGTGGTGGATGTCGATGGTGATACCGTCACCCTGAGCCTGAGTAACGATGCCGGCGGGCGCTTTGTGATCGATCCAGCGAGTGGTGCGGTGACGGTGGCCGCGAACAGCGACCTTAACTTCGAGGACAGTGAAGAGCATCTCGTGGTGGTTCAGGCAAGCGATGGCACCGTCGATGTGACGGCGAACCTGTTAGTGAGCCTACAGGACATCAACGATGTGCCGACGATCGAATTGCCGTTGATCCCGGCGCCTGTGGGCGAGGATAGCGCAGCGATCTTGCACTACGATCTCGCCGTCGGCAGTGACGATGAGGATGGTGATGCGCTGGTGCTGGATAATTTCTTTATCCTCGCGGGTAACGTCGCGGCTATCTCGTTAGCCGACGATGGTCACTCCGTCGATATTGCACTGTCTTACTACCAATCACTCGCCGTCGCCGAACAGGCAGAGATCACCTTGAGCTTCGACCTAGTCGATGGTCGAGGCGGTGCGGTCGAGCAGACCTTTAACCTGACGATCATCGGCAGCAACGACGGCCCCGTAGTTGGCGGTGTGTTAGTGAATTCGGTGACCGATGAGGATGCTGCGTTTAACTACACCATCCCGACGGGCAGCTTTACCGATGTCGATATCAGCGATGGCAATGCTGTGTTGACTGCGACCAGAGTGGACGGTTCGGCGCTGCCAACTTGGCTCAGCTTTAATGCCCTAACAAATAGCTTTAGCGGTGTGGCGCGCAATGAGGATGTCGGTAGTTTAGTGGTGCGGGTAACGGCCACCGATATGCAGGGCGCGACGATACATAACGATTTCACACTCACCGTGTTGAATACCAATGACGGACCGGTGGTGAGCCAGGTCACCGTCGATGGTGAGGTCAATGAGACGGAGCCCTTTAGTTACACCTTGGCGGCGGACACCTTCAGCGATGTCGATGTCGGCGATAGTCTGACGCTGAGTGCAGCCCTGGTGACTGGCGCGGCGCTGCCGAGCTGGTTGAGCTTTGATGCTGCGACGGCCACCTTCAGCGGCACGCCAGACAATGATGCCAGTGGTAGCTATGCGATCCGGGTAACGGCCACCGACGAGAGCGGTGCCAGTACTAGCAGCAGCTTTACCCTCGATGTCGATAACGTCAATCAGTCGCCGACGGTATCGCAGCCGCTCAGTAACAGCCTGGCCACGGAAGATATTAATTTCACCTACAGCGTGCCGGCTAATACCTTTGACGATGCGGACTTCGACAACGCCGATACCTTGACGTTAACCGCGACGCAGGTTGATGGCAGTGCGTTGCCGGCCTGGCTCAGCTTTGATGGTCAGAGCTTTATGGGTAAGCCGCTCAACGATGATATCGGCACGCTGAATGTTCGGGTGACCGCGACGGATAGCTTTGCCGAGACGGTCTCGGCTGACTTCACCATCGTCATCGATAACGTCAACGATGCACCGGTAGTGCTCAATAGCCTGACGGCACAGACGGTGGCCGAGGACAGCGCCTTTTCCTTTGTGGTGCCAGCGGATACCTTCGATGATGTCGATGCCGGTGATAATTTAACCCTAACAGCAACGCTTGTTGGTGGAACGGCACTGCCGACTTGGTTGAGCTTTGATAGCGCGACTCAGACTTTCTCGGGTACCCCGCTGAACGACGATGTAGGCACGATTGCCGTGCAGGTGATGGCGACCGATGCCAGTGGTGCCAGTGTCAGCAGCCACTTTAACCTCGATGCCACCAACACCAATGATGACCCTGTGGTCACAGCCGATCTGGTGTTGAGCATGGATGAAGACACTTCGCTGACGCTGACCCAGGCAGAGCTGTTGGCATTTGCCTCCGACGTCGATGTGGGGGATACCCTGACGGCGGTGATCGGTCCGCAGGGCAGCCTGACTGTCGTCAGTGGACAGGTGTTAGATGCCTCGGCGGGGCAGCCGGTCGCCGGTGCCGTGATCACGCTGAATGATGAGGCGGGGAATGAGAGTACCTCCACCTCAGCGGCTAACGGTGCCTATACCGTGTCGGGCTTGGTTTCTGGCGAGGGGGTGGTGAGTATCGCCGTCGATGGCATGATCTCCTCAACCTATACCGTGACCGAGGGCGAGACCGTCGACGGTGGTACGACGGCACTCTCAGAGGCGATGGATGTGACCGATATGCGGGTCGTGCTCACCTGGGGCAACTCGCCTGCCGACTTGGATAACCACCTGTGGATCTTTGATCTCGAGAGTGGGGCGCAGCTCGATCGTATTTACTATCAAGATATGAATTACAACCTCGGCGATGATGTCGTGCAGTTGGATGTCGACGACACGAACGGCAACGGCCCAGAGACGATCTCCATCCCCAACTACGCCGAGGCCAACTTCCATTACGCCGTGCATAATTACTCGGATAATACCTGGTTGTTCCCCGAAACCGATCAGGTGGAGGTCGACCTCTATGTCGGCGAAATGCATGTGCAGCGCTTTAGTCCTCAGATACCGGAGGGTATCAATGGCGCCTACTGGAATGTCTTTAATGTCGTCGATGGCTATTTGTTGGCCGACAACAGCGCCGGCGGCTCTAACGCTTTTACCTTACCCACGGGGGCCGAGATCGCCGTCAATCCAGCGGCCATTAATATCGCCGAGCTGATTAATGGTGGCGGCGAAGGCGGTGGCAACGGAGAGGGTGGCGGTAATGGCGAAGGCGGTGGCAACGGAGAGGGTGGCGGTAATGGCGAAGGTGGCGGCAACGGTGAGGGTGGCGGAGAAGGCGGTGGCAACGGCATCACCGAGGTCACCATGGCTAACGGTGTCATTGTGGATAATGGTGATGGCACCTATACCATCACCCCGGCCAGCGGTTTCCATGGCGAACTAGAAATTAGCTACAGTGTCAGCGATGGTACCGTCACCGTCCCAGCGACGATTGATTTAACCGTCAATTCTGTCAACGACGCGCCGGTGCTGGCGAATGCGACCGTCGATGGCAGCGTGGCAGAGGGGGGGACTTTTAGCTATACCTTGCCGGCGGATACCTTCAGCGACGCCGATACCGGTGATACGCTGGTGATCAGTGCGGCATCATCGGATGGCGAAGCGCTACCTAGCTGGCTGAGCTTTAATGCGGGCACGGGCGAGTTTACCGGTACACCAGGCAGCGATGATAGCGGCAGCTACGAGATTCGAGTCACCGCGACGGATGACAGCGGAGCGAGTGTCGACAGTGAGTTTACGCTGACGGTGAATAATACCAACCAAGCGCCGACAGTGGCGGTCGCCATCAGTAATACCTTGGTCTCCGAGGAGGCGGCGTTTAGCTATACCATTCCAGCAAACACCTTTACCGATGCCGATTTCGATAATCAGGACAGTTTGACGCTGACAGCGATACAGTCTGACGGCAGTCCGTTGCCCGCCTGGCTGAGCTTTGACGGCAATAGTTTCTCGGGTATACCGGCAAACGATGATGTCGGCGTGCTGAACCTCCGAGTGATTGCTTCGGATAGTTTTGGCGAGATGGTGCACGCAGACTTTACTCTGACGGTCGTTAACACCAACGACGTCCCCGTGGTGGCCAATGTCGCCGTCGATGGCTTGGTGAGCGAGGGAAGTGCCTTCAGCTATATTCTTGCCGCCGATACTTTTTCCGATGTCGATGCCGGCGATAGCCTCACCCTCAGTGCCGAGCTGAGTAACGGTGACCCGCTGCCTGCTTGGCTGAGTTTTAATGCCGACAGTAGCGCCTTTAGCGGTACGCCGGGCATGGATGATAGCGGCGCGGTTAATGTTCGCGTCACGGCCACCGACAACGCCGGGGCGAGCGTCAACACCAGCTTCATCATCAGCGTCAGCAACGTTAACCAGGCTCCGGTGGTGGCGGTGGCGATGAGCAACCTGCCGACGACGGAGGATGCGGTATTCAGTTATACCGTACCGAGTAACATCTTCAGCGATGCCGATAGCGATAACGGCGACAGTCTGACGTTGACGGCGACGCATGCCGACGGCAGCGCGTTGCCCGCCTGGCTCAACTTTGATGGCAGTAACTTTACCGGTACGCCCACCAATGCCGATGTCGGCGTATCGAATCTGCGGGTGACCGCCACCGATAGCCTCGGTGAGACGGCACACGCCGACTTCAACTTGACGGTCATTAATACTAACGACGGTCCAGTGGTCGCTAACGTCGCGGTCGATGGCTTGGTCGATGAAGGCGGTGTCTTCACCTATACCCTCGCAGCCGATACCTTTACTGATGCAGATGCCGGCGATAGCCTCACCCTCAGCGCCGAGCTCAGTAACGGTGACCCACTACCGGCCTGGCTGAGCTTCAATGCGGGCAGCGGCGCCTTTAGCGGAGCACCGGGCATGGATGACAGCGGCGCGGTCAATGTCCGCGTTACCGCTACCGACAGTGCCGGAGCAAGCGCCAACACCAGCTTTATTATCAGCGTCAGCAACGTTAACCAGGCACCGGTGGTGGCGATAGCGATGAGCGATCTGCCGACGACGGAGGATGCGGCCTTTAGCTATACCGTACCGAGTAACATCTTCAGCGATGCCGATAGTGATAACGGTGATAGCCTGACGTTGACGGCGACGCATGACGATGGCAGCGCGCTGCCCGCCTGGCTCAGCTTTGATGGCAGCAATTTTACCGGCACGCCCACCAATGCCGATGTTGGTGTATCGAATCTGCGGGTGACCGCCACCGATAGTCTCGGCGAGGCGGCGCATGCCGACTTCAACTTGACGGTTATTAATACTAACGACGGCCCCGTAGTGGCTAATGCTGCCCTCGATGGGCTCGTGAGTGAGGGAGAGGCTTTCAGCTACACCCTAGCGGCAGACACCTTCGTCGATGCGGATGTTGGCGATAACCTCACTCTCAGTGCCGAGCTGAGTAATGGTGACCCACTGCCGTCTTGGCTGAGCTTCAACGCGGGCGGTGGTTTCTTTAGTGGTACGCCGGGTATGGATGACAGCGGCGCGGTCAATGTCCGTGTGATCGCTACCGACAGTGCCGGGGCTAGCGCCAACACCAGCTTTATTATCAGCGTCAGCAACGTCAACCAGGCACCGGTGGTGGCGGTGGCGATGAGCAACCTGCCAACAACAGAGGATGCAGCCTTTAGCTATACCGTACCGAGTAATATTTTCAGCGATGCCGATAGTGATAACGGCGACAGTCTGACGTTGACGGCGACGCATGCCGACGGCAGTGCGCTGCCCGCCTGGCTCAGCTTTGATGGCAGCAACTTTACCGGCACGCCCACCAATGCCGATGTTGGCGTGTCGAATCTGCGGGTGACCGCCACCGATAGTCTCGGTGAGACGGCCCATGCCGATTTCAACTTGACGGTCATTAACACTAACGACGGTCCAGTGGTCGCTAACGTCGCCGTCAATGGCGCGGTGAATGAGGGGGCTGCCTTTAGTTATACCCTCGCTGCCGACACCTTTGCCGATGCGGATGTTGGCGATAGCCTCACCCTCAGCGCCGAACTGAGTAACGGCGATTCGCTGCCGGGCTGGTTGAGTTTTGATGCCGCCAGTGCCACCTTTAGCGGGACACCGGGCGGGGATGACAGTGGCGCGGTCAATGTCCGTGTGATTGCTACCGACAGCGCCGGAGCGAGCGTCAACACCAGCTTTATCATTAACATCAGCAACGTCAACCAGGCACCGGTGGTGGCGGTGGCGATGAGTGATCTGCTGGCGACGGAGGATGCGGCCTTCAGCTACGGTGTGCCGACCAGCATCTTTAGTGATCCCGATACAGATAATGGCGACAGCCTGACGCTGACCGCGACTCGCACCGATGGCAGTGCGCTGCCGGCTTGGCTCGGTTTCGATGGCATTAACTTCTCCGGCATCCCGTTGAATGCCGATGTGGGCACTCTGGCTGTGCGTCTTACTGCCACCGATACGCTTGGTGAGACGGTGAACAGTGACTTTAATATCGTCATTGGCAATACCAATGACGTACCGGTACTCAGCAATGCGGTCGCTGAGCAGACCGTTGCCGAAGACAGTGCGCTCAACTTTGTGCTGCCAGTCGACGTCTTCAGCGACGCCGATGCGGGGGATAGCTTGGCCATTACGGCGACACTGTTTGGCGGTGGGGCACTCCCGGCTTGGCTGAGCTTTGATGCCGAGACGCAGACTTTCACCGGTACGCCGACCAACGACGATGTTGGCACGATTCAGATACAGCTGACGGCCACCGATGATAGTGGCGCCAGTGTCGCCCACCAGTTTAACCTCATCACCAGTAATACCAACGACGCGCCAGAGTTTGTTGCGGCCTTGGCTTACAGCATCGATGAGGGCGGCGTTATCACGTTGACCCCGGCACAATTATTGGCCAATGCGGTGGACGTCGATGACGACACGTTGTCGGTGTTGAACCTTGCGGTGGCGGCACCGGCTGCGCTGACGGCCAATGGCGATGGCAGTTATACCATCACGCCGCCGGAGAACTTTAACGGTGATCTCAGCGTCGATTTTGATGTCACCGACGGCATTGCGACGGTGGCGAGCACGGCGCTGCTGACGGTCAATTCGGTGGTGGATAACATTGTCGCCAACGACGACACCGGTAATGCGACGACCGATCCGGCCATCCGTCTCGATACGTTGCCTGAGTACGGCACCCTGCAATATCAGGCGGGTGATGGTTCGTGGCTTGACCTCGTGGTGGGGCAGCCTTACGCGGTCGATACCGTGCTGCAGTTTGTGCCAGATGGCGATGCGGTACGGGAAGATAGTCGTGATATCAAGGTCGGTAGCTTCGACAGTAATCCTGACACCAGTGCCTTTAATGGTACCGTTCAGGTTAGCGATTGGGGGGTGGTCAATGGCGATACCGCCGTCTATACCGATGGCAACCTGGTGATTACGACTCAGGTCTCGTCGGGGGTATTGACCGCCTGGAATCTGGACGGCTCCGGGGGGCACGGTATTGGTAACCAGACCAACACGGGCCTCAGTGAGGGTGAAATACTAACCGTGACGATCGAGGGCGAGGCG
This sequence comes from Sinobacterium caligoides, assembly GCF_003752585.1. Lineage (NCBI taxonomy): Bacteria > Pseudomonadati > Pseudomonadota > Gammaproteobacteria > Cellvibrionales > Spongiibacteraceae > Sinobacterium > Sinobacterium caligoides. The sequence goes on along the minus strand of NZ_RKHR01000004.1, from coordinate 191,009 downwards.
ATTAACCAGATCACCTTCGCCGTCGATGGCTTAGGCGGACTCTTTGATGAGAGCAGCAGTAGTGCAACAGAGGTGCTAATCCGTGCTTATGATAACGGTGGCGGCCTGATCGGCTCACAGGGAGGCTATCGTCAGTCGGGTGATTATCAGGATAGTTATCAGTTCACCACCGATATACCGGTGCACCATTTTGAACTGACCACCGCGGGCAGTAGCGGTAACTATGTTGTGCAAAACATGACGCTGTCACGGACGGCCTCGGCAGAAGTGTTCTTAACAACGATACAGCCCGATAGTAGCGAGACGGTCAACTCGACGACACTCAACCTGAACTACGATACCGCTGACGATATTGTCAGCCTGGGTGATGAGCTGGTGGTGGTCGACGAGACGATTACGGAGACACCGTTCAGGGTTGATGAGGACGGCCAGCTGACCATCCTGGCAGCGGACCTATTAATCAACGATATCGACATTGACGGTGGTGTTGCCTCGATCAGCGCGGTGACGGCGACGGCGGACACGCACGGCACTGTCAGTATTAATGGTGCGGGCGATGTGCTCTATACGCCAACGGCTGAATACCACGGCCCGGCTAGTTTTGAGTACACGGCAAAAGGCGGCAATAACACCGAAGACAGTGCGACGATCTCGTTGACCGTACTATCGGTGAACGATAGTGCTGTCGTTGCCGACCACAGCTTTACGATGAATGAGGATTCCGCTTTTACCATTACAGAGTCGTTATTGCTGTCGGGCGCCAGTGATGCCGATGGTGATGAGCTGAGTCTTACTGAGATCTCTTATGCTGGTAGCGACGGGGTGTTCAGTGATAATCAAGATGGCAGCTATGAGTTTGTGCCTAACCCTGATTTTAGTGGTGCCGTGACCTTGAACTTCTCGGTCGACGACGGCCTCAATACGACGGCAGCGACCATCGCTTTGACCGTGAACGAGGTCAATGACTTGCCTACCGCGGCAACGCCTGCGACAGCCTCAGTCGATGAAGATACGCCGTTAGAACTTACCGTGGCAGAACTGTTGGCCGGCATCACCGATGCCGAGGGCGCGCAGCTGAGTATCAGCGGTGATGTGACCGCCGATTATGGCAGTGTCGTGCTGCTGGAAAGCGGTAACTATCAGCTGACCCCGGACAATCATTTCGCGGGGGCATTGGCACTCAACTACAGCGTCACCGACGGTATTGACGATGTGGCGATGACGATGGCGGTGGAGGTTAACGCGGTCAATGATGCGCCGGCAGTCTCCTCTGCCGTGCCGTTGATTATCGCTACCGATGGCAGCTATACGTTGACCCAAGCCGGGTTGCTACAGTTTGCCACGGATGTTGAGGATGATGCCCTTACTGCGGTGATCGGTGACCAGGGCAGTGAGACGACCGTTACCGGTCAGGTGCTCGACGCCACCAACGGTCAGCCGGTGGGCGATGCCACGGTGACCTTGAGTGATAATTCTGGTCACGAAAGCTCAACCACCTCTGCGGTCGGCACGGGTAACTACTCGGTCACCGGGGTAGTCAGCGGCGAGGGCTCAGTCACCATCGAGCAAGACGGTATGATCTCGGCTAGTTACAGCGTCACCGAGGGCGAGACGGTGAATGTGGGTACCACGGCACTTACCGGAGTATTGCTACCCACGGATATGCGGGTTGTTTTAACCTGGGGTAATACGCCTGCCGATCTCGATAACCACCTGTGGATCTACAACACCGAGACCAGTGCAGAGTTAGATCACATCTATTATCAGGACATGAGTCACCCACTTGGCGATGGCACAGTGGTACAGGATGTCGATGATACCAATGGTAATGGTCCGGAGACGATTACCGTACCGAATTATGCCGAGGCCAACTTCCATTACTCGATCCATAATTACAGCGCCAATAACTGGAACTTTGCCAGCATCGATGAGGCGAGGGTCGACCTCTATGTCGGTGACACCTTGATCTGGCGCTTCTCCCCAGAGGGCCCTGGCGCAGGTTCACACTGGCACGTGTTTAATATCGTTAACGGCATGGTCAGCTCGGATCACACCATCAGCGGTGAAAACGGTTTCACCCTGCCGACCAATGCAGAGATGTTGGCAGACCCCAATGCGATCAATATTGCCGATGTATTAAACGGCATCTTGAATCCGCAAATCGGCGGTGGCGGTGGTGATGGCGGCGGTGATGGCGGCGGTGACGGCGGCGGTGACGGCGGCGGTGACGGCGGCGGTGACGGCGGCGGTGACGGCGGCGGTGATGGCGGCGGTGACGGCGGCGGCGATGGTGGCGGTGACGGCGGCGGTGATGGCGGCGGTGATGGTGGCGGCGATGGCGGCGGCGATGGCGGCGGTGACGACGTCACGATCACCATGGCCAACGGCGTCATTACCGATCACGGTGACGGCACCTATACGGTGACGCCGACCGCAGGGTTTAGCGGTGATTTCGTCATTAGTTATAACGTGGATGATGGTCAGGGTGGCGTCACTCCGGCACTGGTTGAGGTGCAGGTAGTCAACGATGGTACCGCCGTCACACCGCCTTTCGTGGTTCTCGATACAGATGGTGATGCACAGCCTGCACTGGTGGTAGAGCAGAATTACACCGTGAGTGAAGATGCGCTGGCGGCGACGAGCCTGGGTGCACAGACAGTACCGGTGCCGCCAGAATCGAACATCGTCATGCTGTCGGGCAATATTGACGGTGCCTTTGTTATTACGGGCAATGAGTTGCTTGTGGCGAATGCGGCTGCGATCGATTATGAGCTGCGCCAGAGTTTCGTTATCAATGTACAAGTAACAGATGCTGCCGGTCAGGTCGACACGGCGGTGTGGACGGTCAACGTCACCGATGTCAACGAATCGCCGCAGGCTGTCGATGATACGTTCTCAGTCTCGGCGAGCGCGACGCTGTCGGCCAACGTATTCACCAGTAGCGGTATCGATGTAGAGCCTGATGGTGCTGATGCGTTAACCGTGACCGCGGTCATGGGCGATAACGCCGGGGTTGGGCAGGCGTTGAGCTTTGCCGGCGGCAGCCTGATCGTCGATGCTAATGGTGCCATGAGTTTTGATGCGACGGCGGCTAATGTCGGTGTTGATAGCTTTACCTATACCGTGACCGACGCCGATGGGCTCAGTGATACGGCGACGGTGACGCTGCAGGTTAATCATGCGGATGCGCCGGCACACAGCTTGCCGGATACGCAGCAACTGGTCGAGGATAATGTCCTCGAGTTCAGTAGCGCCAACGGTAACGCTATCACGCTGAGCGATGCAAACAACAGCAGCTTGATGACGTTGACCCTAGCGATACCAGAGGCCAGCGGTATTTTAACGTTGGCCACGACGGCTGGGCTGACAGCGGTCACCGGCAACGGTAGCCACACGGTCACCATCGAAAACGGGAGTTTAGTGGATCTAAACAACGCTCTCGATGGCTTGACCTTCAGTGCCGCCCATGACTTCAACAGTGGCGATGGTGGCGAGGTGGCGCTGTCGATCAGCAGTCACGATGGTGGCTATAGCGTGCAAGATAGCGTGCGTATCGATGTCGCGGCGGCTAATGATAGCCCGACTATCGCCTCGCGCAGCTACATCAACTTCGATGACCGTGGTAGCTACATGGACTACGTCGACTTTAACGCTTCTGTCGGTGCGTTTACGGGTCAGGATACCGGCACCTTGGCGATGTGGATTCGCATGCCGGATGTGCCCAACGATAACTATCACGGTATTTTCTCCGTCGCCAGTAGCTCGGCCACGGGTGGACGCAGTCAGTTGATTGCCGGCGCCTTCAGCGATCACTATGCCGATGAGAGCCTCACCTTCACCGCAGCCGACGGCAATGGCAACAACCTATGGATGTCGTTCCGCAAGGGGCATGATTATCTGTTTGACGATCAATGGCATCATATCGCCGTGGTTGTCGATGGGGCGGCTAACCGGATGTATATCGATGGCAGTGTGGTCGATGTGAGCTTCAAAGAGGGCAGCTCTGCTTCAACGGTGTTTATGCCCGATAATGGTCAGGCCAACCTGGGTACCTTAGGCGGCCTGCGTGATGCCAGTACGGAGGAGGCGGCAGCTGGCGCCGGTGCCGGGGAACCACGCTATGGGATGGAGGGTGCTATTGACGATGTCGCCCTGTGGAGCGATGGCTTGACCGATCTGCAGGTACAGCAGATTGTCGATCATGGTGCGGCGGCAGTGAGTAACAACCAGCAACTGCACTGGAACTTTGATGAGGGCACGGGTTCGACGGTGCTCGATCAGTCGGGCAATGGCAATAATGCGACGGTACAAGAGTGGCAGAATGGCAGTGTGGTCGGCGATGCCGGTAATTGGACGGCGGCAGCACAGCTGAGCTACCAAGAAGATGCGGCTGCGACACCGGTACATAGTACGTTGGTGATTGCCGACACGGACGATGGTTATCTAACCGGAGCAACCGTAACGATTAGCTCTGGCTTAGTCAGTGCAGAAGACATCTTGCACTTCGAAGATACCGCCTTTATCAGTGCGAGCTATGAGGCTGCGAGCGGTACCCTGACATTAACGGGCGTGGCGACCTTGGCACACTATCAGGCGGCACTGCGTTCGGTGAGTTACCGTAATAGTAACGATACCGACCCGGACAACGGTCGTCGGGTGATCGAGTATCAAGTCAACGATGGTGATGACGTGTCGACGCCGATCGGCGCCTATGTCGACGTCAGTGATAAGCCGGTGATCGAGATGACGGCAGGCGATGATACCCTGACATTGAGCGGGCAGAGCACAAGTGACTATGACCTGCTGGCGGGCAGTGACCGAGTGCAGTTCGATAACCAGGCGGGTGAAGACCTACTCAGTCATGATGGCAGTTATATCGCCGCCAATGTCTTAGACTTCTCTAACACGGCGATGCCGGACCTGAATAACATCGAGATGCTGGAGCTGCGTTCGGCCAATGGAGGCTTTGCCGAGCAGAAGGTGCAGATGGACATTGCCGATATCCTCGATGTCACCGATGACAGTAATACTTTGATCGTGACCAGTAGCGATGGAGCCAATACCCACGCAATAGCGATCACCGATGGTGATGGTGTCATGGTCAGTGCCGGTAGTACGACTGTCGACGGCCAAGATTATGCCGTCTGGCAGGGCGGTGGCGCGACACTGCTATTGGACGACAGTGTGGAGATGTTTAATGGTGGTGAGTTTATCTAAATCGCGGCGCCGGCAACAGGTGATGGCATGATGTTTTTAACCGAATCAGTAGCTTGGCGGCGATAGTTTTGTTGTCGTCAGAGCGGGTGGGGGATGTCTGTTGTGTTCATCAGTGGGAAAGGGGGGAAATAGAGGGGCTAAATAGGTGTCTATAATCCCCGATAACGTACTGAATGGCATTAAATTGTCATCATTATTTAATGCTTTATGATGAATACCCATTGACGTCTGAATTTGGCCGTATATAATTCGTTTCAGCTTGAAAGTTAGTTTGATATTTATGCACACCGTTCGATGCTAGTTTTAGCTCTTCGTCCTGCTCTTCATAAGTAATCGCACGCTCTCTGGCGAATTAGGTCTTAATGATAAGACTTCATTTACTCTTGAAATTTTAGGATATTACTATGTCTACTACCGGTACCGTTAAGTGGTTCAACGAAACTAAAGGTTTTGGCTTCATCGAGCAAGAGAACGGCCCAGACGTTTTCGCTCACTTCCGTTCAATCAACGGAACAGGCTTCAAAACTCTTGTTGAAGGCCAGAAGGTTAAGTTCGACGTGACTCAGGGCCAGAAGGGTCCACAAGCTGAGAACATCGAAGTTATCTAATTTTAGATAACTGTTTAAGCGGCCTACGGGGCGCTTAACGCAGAAAGGCAAATCCTACGGGGTTTGCTTTTTTTTTGCCTGTTTGAAACGTCTATGCTGTAGTTTGTTAGGTTAGTGGGGCGATATCACGAATCATCTCTCGTTGGTCTTCATAACAGCGGGCAATAGGCTATCTAGAAAGCAGTAACAGAGAGCAGTCATAGACAATCGCAATAGAGAACAATAACAGAGGGTAAAGGGAGTATATATGGAAGAGACCTTGCCGGTGAGCCAGTTGGGCGCGACCGTCATACGAGAGGTGGCGGCACCCGTAAGCGATATTCCGTCTTCAGCAATGAAGCATCTTGTTGCAGCGATGATAGCCACCTGTGAGCAGGCCGGAGGCGTGGGCATTGCAGCGCCACAGGTCGGCGAGTCTAAGCGCCTATTCATCATGGCCAGCGAGCCCAATGCGCGCTACCCCGATGCCCCAAAGATGGCACCGACGCCGGTGTTCAATCCGCGTATTCTCAGCATGAGTGAGAGCGAGGAGAGTGCTTGGGAAGGGTGCTTGTCGTTGCCGGGTGTGCGTGGTTGGGTGCCGCGTGCGACCAGCATTGAGGTCAGTTACTACGACGCCGAGGGCGTTTTTGTTGAACGTTTATTTGAGGGCTTTCTCGCTCGCTTATTTCAGCACGAATACGATCACTTGAACGGTGTGGTGTTTATCGATCGAGTGCGCAGTACACGCGATATCATCATGGAGGCGGAGTATCAGCGCTTGTTGCAGGTGGAGTAATAGGCGGGCTTGGAGAAAGTTTGAGCGAGGGTGCTCAGATTGATGGCCGAGACAGACGTTGCCGGAGGGGCCTCCGGCACTGACGGTTTCGCTGTTACTGGTCGGCTTTCTTAACGCGAATCTTGTTGCCGCCAACCTGTTTGCCGTTGAGGCTCTTGATGGCCGCCTTGCTGTCGCCGGGCTTGGGCATCTCAACAAAGCCGAAGCCTTTGGAGAGTCCCGTTTCTTTATCGTTGACGATAGTACAGGATTGAACGCTGCCACTGGCCTCGAATAGAGCGAGTAGTTCGGCTTCGGTGGTAGAGCGATCAAGGTTACGGACGAGTATTTTCATGTGGGTACCGGGTGGTTCTTACGGGAAGTGCTGGAATAGCTTGGTGCTGATTTTAGCAGTAAATACTGTTGGTCACTATGATTTATCGCCTTCGCATAATTGGTGGGGTAGTGCAGGTGCTATGGTGAAATATCCTTCGGTATAAATGAGCTGTATTGCTATGTTATAACATAACGATGTACCATGTTTGTAGGTAATCATTGGATGACAATAAGATGAGCATGGTACAGACAGAAATACAGCCAGTTACTAGGCTCTCGTGCTTTCTGAGTGCAGCTATACCAAAAGGCCAACACTGTTATAGCGACATAGTTTTGTTAAATCACCCTCTTGCTGATGACCATATTTATCAGTGTTTATTGTGCGTACCGGATGTTGCTGGTTAATGAACATGAAAAATATTAAGCACATTATCGACCATGCCGAGCAGCACTGCGCCAAACATGGGGCTCGTTTAACGCGTAAGCGCAAACAGGTTCTATCAGGCTTGTTAACATCAACTAAAGCCCTGTCGGCTTATGAGCTGATTGGTGTTTGTAAGGAAGAGTGTGGTGAGACGTTACCCGTAATGTCGATCTACCGGATACTGGACTTTTTGGTTGATGAAAACTTGGCCCACAAGCTAGACCTAGCTAATAAGTACATTGCTTGTGAGCATATTAGCTGTAGCCACCCCCACGTTGTTTCTCAGTTCTTAATCTGTCGACATTGCAGTAAGGTGCGGGAGATTAGTGTGAATCGCTCGGTCATCGATGACTTTCAGGCAAGTGCGCAGAGCGCAGGCTTTCCGCAGATCAGTTCGCAGCTTGAGTTGAGCTGTATTTGTGAAGAGTGTCTCAATGAGTCTGGCTAGGACGGCATCGGCTATAAATCACCGTGACCCTGTTAATAAGACAAAGGAGTGAGAATGTATCAAGCATTTTTTCATGCGTTAGAAGATAGTGCTGATGGCGAAAACCTGGCCTTGAGTCACGTGATTGAAAAATTGTCATTTAATGAATCAGGCTTAATTCCAGTCATTACTCAAGACGCTAAGAGTAAAGAGATACTGATGCTGGCGTGGATGAACAAAGCCTCTTTGGAGATGACGATAACCACCAAACGTATGACTTATTGGTCGCGAAGTCGCCAGCAGCTTTGGGTTAAGGGCGAAACCAGTGGGCATACACAAGCCCTAGTTTCGATGGCTTTTGATTGTGATGGCGATACGGTGCTGTGCCAGGTTGATCAATTGGGGGCAGCTTGTCATACCGGCAGGAAGAACTGCTTTTATCTCAATGTCGGCCTTGAAAGTCAGCAAGTTTTTATTGAAGGGGAGGCGTCGAAAATATGAGCGCAACATTGATCAAAAATGCTCGCATTGTCAATCAAGGCTGCGTGCTAGAGGCAGATTTGCGGATACAAGGGCAGCGTATCAGTCAGATTGCCTCAGAGTTAAGCGCGACTGCGCAAGATCGCATTGTAGAGGCTGATGGGCAATACCTGCTACCGGGTATGATCGATGATCAAGTGCATTTCCGCGAGCCGGGCTTAACCCACAAGGGAACCATTGCCAGTGAATCTCGTGCGGCGGTTGCAGGCGGTATAACCAGTTATATGGAAATGCCTAATGTTAGTCCTGCAACCACAACGATAGAGGCGTTAGAGCTTAAATATGCCATAGGTGAGCGCGACTCGATGGCGAATTATTCGTTTTATCTTGGTGCGACAGAGGATAATCTCGAGCAAATTAAGTTGTTGGACGTCTCAAAGCACTGTGGTGTAAAAGTTTTTATGGGTGCCTCTACCGGTGACTTACTCGTAGAAAAGCCAAGTGCATTAGAGGGGATTTTTCGTGAAAGCCCGGTTCTGATTGTCACCCATTGTGAAAGCGGGCAGGTGATTGCGAGTAATATGGCTAAGTTTAGCAGTGCGGATAAGGAGCCAACGATATTCGATCACCCCATTATTCGTGATACCGAGGCCTGCTATGCCTCCTCCTCCTACGCCGTGAGTTTGGCTAAGCAATATCAAAGCCAGCTTCATGTATTGCATATCACCACGGAAAAAGAGTTGAGCCTATTTGAGCCGGGCCCGATTGCGTCGAAGAATATTACAGCGGAAGCGTGTGTTCACCACCTTTGGTTCAGTGATCATGACTACGCTCGTCTAGGAAATTCCATTAAATGTAACCCGTCGATTAAATCGCGCAGTGATCGCGATGCGTTAATACAGGCATTGCATAATCAGCAGATAGATATTATTGCGACTGATCATGCGCCACATACCTGGCAAGAAAAGCAGCAAGCCTATCATCGCGCCCCGGCGGGTTTACCGTTAGTTCAACATGCGTTATTAAGTCTACTCGATCATGTACAACACCAACGGCTTAGCATTGAGCATGTGGTTGAGAAAACAGCGCACAACCCTGCCATACGTTATGGGATTGAAGAGCGTGGCTTTATCAGCGAAGGCTATTACGCCGATTTAGTGTTGGTGGATATAAAGCAGCCGACAAGGGTGACGCAGGATTCACTCCTCTACCATTGCGGTTGGAGCCCCTTCATTAATCATCAGTTTTCCTCAAGCATTTGCAGTACCTGGGTCAATGGGCAGCAGGTGTATGATGGGAATAATATTGTTAAATCTGCACTGCCTGCACAGCGTCTTATGTTCAACAGATAACGAAGGAACGAAGCCTTGTTAGATTGACAAGATAGGGATTATTATGAATAAAATAATTGGGTAACACGCTCGAGCAAACGGCAAAAGTGATTGTTATATTAGTTGGAAGTTGTAAATAAAATAGATAGAGAACAAACGAGATAGAAAGGAGTTAATCATGGAGTATAGCGAAGCAAAATCGCTGTTTGATGAGTGGAATAATGCGTTGCTAACAGGTGACACAAAAAATATTATGCCGCTGTATGAGGCCGATGCAATTCTTTTGCCGACGATCTCTAACCAGGTTCGTCACAATCATGCAGAAATAGAAGATTACTTTGTGACTTTCTTAGCCAGAGGCCCGCAGGGAAAAATTGAGGAAGCCAACGTTCGTAGATTCGGTGATGTCGCTATAAATTCAGGGGTCTATACCTTTACTTTTAAAGATACTAGCTCTGTGACAGCACGCTTTACCTATGTCTATCGTTGGAATGGTCAGCGCTGGATGATTGTCGAGCATCACTCATCGGCGATGCCTGAGTGAGTGCTGGCAGGCTAGGCTGTCTTTAGGCGGCTAAGTGTTATTGATTTTATATCATTGATCGTCAATGGGTGTGAGTTCGTTGAAGATCGACATGGTTGAGTAATCATAGAAGACAGTGGGGCCTTGGCTTTTGTAAACACAAGGCCCGCTAGTTACTTATGCGTTGGCGTTTTCGAGCTCACCTTTTGCGTTCTTGTTGGCAATGAAACCGTAAATAGTCCAGCCAAAGAAGGTACAGAGAGAGCCTAGCATAACGGCACTGTCACCTGAGCTGTACAGAGCGTAGAAACTGTACAGGGCACCGACAACGGCGATGATATTCGAGGCGCGGGCTTTGTGAGCAGGAATCTTGAGTTGCCTTTGCATGATGCCCAGGGCTGCCATCGATAGAATATAGGGAATAATATTAGTGACGACGGCCAAGTTGACGAGGGCGTCAAACTGGCTCGCCAGTGAGGGGCTAATGGTCATCAGTGATAGTGCTGACTGAATCGTCACGATGATAATCATGCCGAGCACAGGGGCGTCGGAGCTATTCACTTTTGAAAAGGCGCTAGGGAAGAAACCATCATCAGCGCCTGACTTAAAGACTTGCGCGATAGTGAACTGCCAACCCAGCAGTGAGCCGACACACGAGATGACGGCGCAGGCAATAACCACTTTACCTATAGTCGGATTGAACATCTGGGCGAAGACGAGGCCGAAGGGAGCGTTTGAGTGAACTAGAGCATCGTTGGAGACGATACCGGCAACCACATTGGTTGACACGATATAGATGATGGCTGCGCCAATGGTGCCGCCCAATACCGCGATAGGTACATTCTTCTCTGGGTTCTCTACCGCGTCTGAGTTGGCACAGGCTGACTCCATACCGAGGAAGGCCCACAACGTCATTGCAATAGAGCCGCCTAAGGCTTGGAAAAAGGGCATATTATGTGGGTTCCAGGCAGCGCTATAAAGCGCAGGGTCGAACCAGAACCAGCCGATCAGGCAGATACCGATGACAGGGATGATGATACCCCAAACGGTCACGGAGCTTACCTGTCCGGTGATGCGGGCACCGCCGAAGTTGGCCAGCGTGGTGAGCCAGAGTAGGCCGATAGTGGCTAAGCAAATACTGATGGGGGTGAGGTCCATGTCTAGAAAGACAGCGGCATAGCCGACGGCAGAGATGGCGATGGCAACGTTGGCAATTAATAGCGACACGGAGTAGGTGTAGTTCGCCATGAAGTTACCTGAGCGGCCGAAAGCATATTCGGCATAGCCACCCATGCCGCCGGGTTTCTTGCTGAACATGCCGCATTTAGCGAAGGCATAGGCGAGGGCAGTAGAGCCCAGTGCGGTGACGAACCAGGAGAGAATGGAGATGGTGCCGACCTTCGCCAGTGCACTTGGCAGCATGATGATGCCCGAGCCCATCATGTTGACGATGGTGAGAATGGTGAGTTGTACAACTCCCATTTTATTTTTTGTATCACTCATAATAAATTACCCGCAGGTTTACTTTGTACAGAGAGCACTTCTCTCTGTACAAAGCGTGATCGTTAAATGTCGTTTAGTTTTTTAAGACATAGCCAGAGGCACAAATGCGTCCCTCTGCATTCTCTTCGAGGTAGACCCCTTGCAGTTCAGGTGAGAAACCAGGCAGCTGGTTAATACCTTCTTCAAGTGCGAGGAAATAGTTTTTCACTGTGCTATTCCACACCTCGCCAGGGACCATGCAAAGTACGCCTGGTGGGTAGGGCAGTGCGCCTTCTAAGGCAATACGTCCCTCAATCTCCGAGAGTGGTACCAGCTCGCCGTTGCCGCGAACAAACTCGGTATTGGCCTCTTGTGCGTTCAAGGCAATGGTAGGGAAGCATTTTTCTCGGAACATCTCTCTTTGTAAGTCTTTGACATTACGGCTGACATAGAGATCGTGCATCTCTTGGCACAGTTGGCGGATGGTGTAGTTCTGGTAGCGCTCCTTATTTGCGGCGTAGACATTGGGTAGGACGACGGATAGTGGCGCGTCCTCTTCAACGAGTTTCTCGAAGTGGGCGATCTGCACGACGAGGTGCTGCATTTTGGCGATCTCTTCCGCAGGTGTCATTAGGAATAAGATCGAGTTAAGGTCGCACTTCTCCGGGATAATATTATTTTCACGAAGGAAATTGGCGAGAATTGTCGCGGGAATACCGAACTCTTCATACTCGCCGGTTTCAGCATTAATGCCGGGCGTGGTGAGCAGGAATTTACAAGGGTCGACAAAGTATTGCCCCTCTTCGTAACCATCGAAAGAGTGCCACCTTTTTCCAGGTTCGAATTCAAAGAAGCGAAGGTCGCTCGCCATCTTCTCTGTCTCAAAGCTTTCCCAGGGTTGACCATCTACAAGTTGTGGCACGAAGGGTTTTATCAGGCTACATTTCTTGAGCAACAACTTGCGTGCTTCGATGCCGGCCTTGACGGCTTCGCGCCATAAGTAACGGCCACTTTCGCCCTCGTGCATTTTGGCGTTGACATCTAACGCGGCAAACAAGGGGTAAAAGGGACTGGTTGAGGCATGCATCATGAAGGCGTTATTAAAGCGTTTGTGATTGCAGTAACGGGCTTGGCCTTTGATGTGGCTATCTTTTTTATGGATCTGCGAGGTTTGAGAGAAGCCTGCTTGTTGTTTGTGCACTGATTGAGTAACGAGGATGCCGGGGTCTTCTGCGGTGAGCTCAAGCAGCAGTGGCGAACAATCTTTCATCATTGGAATAAACTGCTCATAGCCTACCCACGCAGAGTCAAACAAGATGTAGTCGCAAAGGTGGCCGATCTTATCGATGACTTGTCGGGCATTATAGATCGTGCCGTCATAGGTCCCGAGCTGGATAATAGCCAGTCGGAATGGTCGCTGTTCATCGGCACGCTCCGGTGCCGTTGCTCGAATTTGTTCGCGTAAGTACTCTTCGTTAAAACAGTGGGCATCAATGCCGCCAATAAAGCCAAAGGGATTACGGGCCGTCTCTAAGTAAACAGGGTTTGCACCGGCTTGAATTAAGGCACCATGGTGGTTTGACTTATGGTTGTTTCGGTCGAACAGGACTAAGTCACCCTTGGATAAAATAGCGTTAGTAGCCACCTTGTTTGAAGAGGAGGTGCCGTTCAATACGAAATAAGTTTTATCGGCGTTAAAGACTTTAGCCGCATGTTGTTGCGCAGTATTCGGTGCGCCCTCATGGATCAGCAGGTCGCCTAAGTGAACATCAGCGTTACACATATCGGCGCGGAATAGTGTCTCGCCGAAGAAGTCAAAGAATTGGCGTCCAACAGGGTGTTTACGGAAGAATTGGCCGCCCTGATGGCCGGGGCAGGCAAAGGTTGAGTTACCCATGTCTACGTATTTTTTGAGTGTATCGAAGAAGGGAGGAAGTAGGGAGTCTTCATACTTAAGCAGTGCTGTTTCTACTTGTTTGCCATAGAAGTCGACGTTGTCAGCGCAGAGCTCAAAGACCCCAGTAATTTCAGTGCAGCTATCATCGGGAAACGATTCGCTGCAGCAAACGGCGATAAAAATAGGCAGGTGTAAGCCAAGGCTATTAATCCTATCAATAATGCCATTTTCAACGTCGGTAACAGAGGCGACGACGACACCGATGTCGCAGAAGTCGGTGTGTAAAATATCGACAACTTTTCTTTTCGTTGTAAAGCAGTCGGTGACAGATTGGCTGGCAGCAATTTTTAATGATTTCATGATTTAACCTTTTTAAATTTGAGACTCTTCGGCCAATGCGAAGACGCATTAGAAAAAATATTTCTATTTAATTTCAGCAATAGGGTGCCGTAAGCACAGTTTTGTTAGGCCAAGGCTAAAAAATGCACGACAAAGCACATTAAAGATTGAGTGCTTTAATTCGAGCGCAGAAGTTTAGCGTAATAGCTGAAAACTATGCCGTAATAGCGTATTGCTGAGTTTTTTGAGGTTGATGAAGCAGGGGCGAAGAGTGGCCCTGCTTATCAAGAAGATAATTGCTGGTGCGGGAAGAGGTAGGCGTTGTCGAAATAGTCGCGATGAGACGGCATCGTTAGATGTCGAATGCGCCGTATATGCGCCATATTTTTAGATACTCTCGTCATAATGTACTCCAATATGAAGCAGAGAATTCGTGTGAGGATTTAACGATGAGAAGTATATGCCTGTGGGCGAATAAAAGGTTGAGGTGGATCTACTACTTTTTACTTATTGTTACTTTTTTTTATAAACCTTAACCGTTGTGTTGAAGCTTTTATTTTCTGATTTTTTCTTATTTAAATAGCCGTCCTTTAAAACTTGTTGGTCAGTTACGAACAGAGCAGTGTTGATGCTTCTATCTTGTGGAGTGATTGGTTTTTGTTGTTGGTTGGGATGTTGTTGTTGTTGTTGTTGTTGTTGTTGTTGTTGTTGTTGTTGTTGTTGCTGTTTGCAAAGGGCGTTTAAAACGCCCTCTGTGTGGCTAGCTATTTTTTTCTTTGCGTAGGCTAGCGCCGTCGGCCCAAGTTGCATGAGTACCGCTGCAGATGCGGTGTGGCAGAATGATGCGACAGACCGGTCCTGCCTCGATGTCTTTGGCGTCGATGAGTACACACTCGGAGCGGTCTTCCTTCATGTCGGTGATGAAGCTGACTAGGTAGCCATCATCTTCGTCTTTGGCATTGACCCTTGGCGCGAAAGGCGCCTCGCTGCCGAAGCGTTGTTCGCCAAAGGGTAGGCTGAAGGATTCACCCGTCTCGAGGTCGTGTTTGACGATGCCCGAGAATAGGAACCAGTTGGGTTCGCCCCAGACACTGTAGAGGTAGCGTGATTTGCGGCCGGCGTATTGTTGGTTGAAGGTGCCAAACTCGAGAGCGCGCTCGTCCAGTCGCTGCTCCTGTACCTCGCCGGTCTTTAGGTTGAAGCGCCAGCGGTGTAGCTTGGATTGAAAGGAGTGAATATCCAGGTTTGCCATCATTTTCCCTACCGTTTTCGGTAAGCCGGGTAGCGGCTCCGGGTCGGGGTTATCCTGAAAATAGCCATCGAGAACGATTTCATCACCCTCTTCGTAGGCGTTCATCCAGTGCAGCACATAGGTGGCCGACGCCTCAAACCACTGCACGTCATCGGCCGTTCCGTAGCGTGGGAGGATGCCAAAACGGCTCGGCTGGTCGGCATAGTAACGGGCGTGATGGCGGCCTTGTTCTAGTAACTCGGGATCCCAGTACAGTGGCAGGTCGACGAGAATAGAATAGTTTTCCGAGAACGCCATGTCATGGGGCAGCCGCGGGCCGGGTAGCGGCACCGGTGTGTAATGAACGAGTTGGTTGTTGCGGTCGACGACACCGTAGTGTTGGTAGGGCGGTTGTTTGGAGTAGTTGAAGAACAGCATTTCGCCGCTGCGCTCGTCGACTTTTGGGTGGGCGGAGATACCCTCTGCAGGCGCCCAGCCGACGGTGCCGAGGGGGGCTAGGGTATGAGGGTCCAATTGATAGCCCTCGCCACATTGCCAGAACGTCGAGAGTACCTTGCCCGCATGGACCACGACGTCGGTAGAGGAGGAGTCTTTGACGTGCCCCTGTGCACCCCAGCCGGGTCGTTCTGAAAGGGTGGGATCGTTGGCGATACCTGTCCATAGCGCTCGCCCAGCCTCCTGCTCTGCATTAAAGCCTTTGGTACGAATGAAGCGATTACGGTACTCGGCCTTACCATCTTTGAAGCTCATGGCGTGCAGCATGCCATCACCATCGAAGGGGTGGTAATGGCCGATGGCCTCGTGTACGGGATTTTCAGTGTTGCGTAGGTAGACACCGTCGATGTCGTGGGGGATTTCACCAATGACCGTCATCTCGGTGGCGGTATATTCGGTGAAGTTAGGCGTCCAGGCGCCGTTTAAGTACGGGTGGGCACTGGGCTTTAGGCTGTGCTGCACCTTCTTCTTGTCAGTAATGGTCATGCTGCAGCTTTCCTTAGTCGCTGTTTTTATTGTCTACCGATAGTAATGGGCATCGTAGAAGCATTCAAGCATGCCACCTGGATTGAGGTGAGCTTGCGCGATGACCGATCGACAAGAAAAAACTGCTCACTTTGTGAGCTATTTAACGGTTTTGGAAAGTTTTCCATGCGCAGTGCGTTGAGTGATGTTTTGGCTGAGTGGGATCATTGTTTTGCCGGGTAAAGTTCAGTAGTTTGTTGGAAAATCAACCTATTTGATCGTTTTTTGCTCGCCACCGATCAAGCCCATACGGTACTCTTTATGTGTATAAAACCCAGATTAGCGCTGTCTTTAACAGTGTTGTTGATGATGATGGCAACGGTGCTCTATGCCTACAATGTTGATGACAGGCTGCTTTCTATCACCCAAGAATTGATGGCAGATGACAGCGAGATAAGTTTGGAACGGTATGGCAGCATGGTTGACGGTCATGCGATAGCAGGCATTGAGGATAACCTCTCGGGGGTGACCTACGATAGCGACAGTGGCCACCTTTGGGTGGTTATCAACGCCCCCACAAAGATATTGGAGCTGGATGAGGAGTTTAAGGTTGTTCGCAGTATTGAGTTAGAGGGTTTTTGCGATACGGAAGCCATTGCCTATGCCGGGCACGGCCGGTTTGTGGTGGCAGAGGAGCGACAGCAGGCGATCAACTTGATCGAAGTTCATGACGATACTGAGGTGGTAAATAAGGAGCAGGTAAAAAGCTTTACCTTGAATACCGGTGGTTGCAATAACAAGGGTTGGGAAGGTTTAGCTGTGGTACGCGACACCGGCACGATCTATGTTGCCCGTGAGAACAACCCAATGAAGATTTTAAAAATAGATGGCTTCTTGACCGATGAGAATATTGTCGTCGACGATCTTCGGGATCTAGAAATGGTGGATCACATGGATATGGATGATTTTTCTGGTATGCATTACAACCCCGTTAGCAAGACGTTGATGGTGCTGAGTGATGATTCGAAGTTGCTTGCTGAAATTGATAAAACCGGCCACCTGTTGAGTTATAAGCAGTTAGATCCAAACCTAGATTTGACCGATGATGTGATGCTGCAGCCGGAAGGTGTTGCCAGTGATGATAAGGGTTACTTGTACGTGGTCAGTGAGCCTAATATGGTGTATCGCTACCTGGATCAGGCTCACCGAGAAAAGAGTTAATTAACGGAGGCGCTGACAATGGCGCGCACCGGCTGTTTTAGGGGCGTGTGACGAGAGAAGTTTAGTAGGCGGTCAATGAGTGCAGCGCTGAGTCTCTGCCCTCGGCACAGCACGATGCTGCCGTTATCGGCGAGAACATCCTCGTCGATGGTCATGCCGACACGCAGTTGTTGGAAAGAAAGTTGACGAATGTTCTCTGGGTTTTGTTCGAGCTCAAAGCTGGCGGTGTAACGTAGTAACTGTTGTTCGAAGGGTGTGCTAAAAGCCGCGGAAAGGTTGCTGGCAGCCGTTGCGGCTTTGATACCTTCGCGCTGCATCATATTGTCGAGGTTGTGCGCAACGCGCAGCATGGTGGCACCGCTGCGCACTTCGGCGGCGACATGTTTAGGGATCTTTTCTGGTCGTACCAGCTGTAGACCGATCATCTTGGCGACGTTTTCGAGGCGCGGAATATTGGCTACCATCTTTTCGCCGGCGCGCGGTGCCGAGCGCAGCAAGCGTTTCTCTTCGTCGTTGAGGAGGTCGCCGCGGAAGGCGCGCTTGAGTAGTGCAGGTGGTAGTGTGATGCAGCCGACGTGGGAGAGCATGGCGGCCATTTCGTATTGCCAGTGATCGCTCTGGCCGCAGCAGCGTGCCATGTGCACGACGAGCCTTTTAATGTTATCGGTGCGGCTGAAGGCTTCGGGGGCGGTGATGCTCATGATGCTGTTGAGCATATTGATAGCCCCTTTGAGGGTGTTTTCGAGCAGCTCTTTCTCGATCTTGTTCAGTTGATGCAGCCGGTTGGCGTCTTGCAGGTGACTGATTAGCTCCTCGTTGACGCAGGGCTTGAATAGAAAGCGGAAAATATTTCCCTCGTTAATCGCCTTGCCAGCGGCGTCGATGTCGGCGTGCCCGGTCAATAATAAACGTGTGCTATTGGGGGCTTTCTGCTTCGCCAGGGCGAGAAAGCTGGCACCATCCATCTGTGGCATGCGCATGTCGGAAATGATCACGGCAAATTCCTGTTTGTCCATCTCTTCCAGTGCGCTCTTGCCGCTGAGAGCGGTAGTTAGGCGGCAGTGTTGGTAGAGGCTACGCGTCATGCTATCTAAGATGTTGGGGTCGTCATCGACACAGAGTATCTTCGTGTTAGGGTTCATAAGCGGCTCCTTGCGGTTCGAGGCTGTGGTGGGCAGTGTGATTGAGGCTCTGGCTGCTTTGTTGCCAGAGCGATAGCAGGGGGGAGATGCGGGGTTGTGCGCTGAAACGTTGGTCGAGCTGGCCACCACTGAGTAAAGTGTTGGCAATGAAGATGGCGTCGGCGCTGCGCAGCTGGCTCACATCGTCGATATCGTTCAGTGCGGTCTCGGCGTTACGACAGTGCAATACGGCCTCGATGATGCCTCGTGGGAAGCCCCATAATTGCAGGAGCTGGCTACTGATTTGTTGGCTGATATCGATGGGCAGGCGTTCGCTACACTGGCAGCTAATGAGCAAGGTGTCGCCGAGGCGGTGCAACAGAGCAGCTAACATCGCTTCGGTTTTTTTTATCGACGGTGCGATCTGTTGTGCAAGCTTGGCGCAGCTGCGGGCGTGTTGTTGTAATTTGACCAGTTGTTTGTTTTGTTGCGGGCAGTTGAACATGTGTGGCTCGGCCAGCAGAACGACCTGATGAACGGCATCTAGGCCGAGCCGAGTGACGGCCTCGTGTAGGTTGTTGGTGGGGTTGTTGCCTGCAATATAAGAGGCGTTAGCAATGTGCAGTATTTTGGCGCTTAGCCCTGGGTCTCTAAGAATGAGCTGACTGATTTCATCGATGCTGGAGAGTTGTTTGAGGCGGTTTTTCAATGCCAAGATGATGGGCGGGGGAGTAGGTAGCGCCCCGGCGCGGGCGATTAGCCGCTGTAAAGGCTCTGAGTTGATTTGCTGCAGGTTCTGGTAGCTTCTATCGAGGGTGTCTTTTAGCTCAAGAATGCTACAGGGTTTGTCGAGCCAGTGGTGCGCCACCATACTGGTGGCGACGGGGGCGTGAATGCCGGGCTGTCCGGATAAGACGATGCGGATGGTGCGCGGATGTTGCTGCTTTATCTTAGCGAATAGCTCGCCGCCGCTCATTTGGGGCATGCGAATATCGCTGACGACGACATCGTAGTGTTGCTGAGCGAGCTGCTGCATCGCCTCGTCACCGTTAGAGGCTGTACTGATAAGCCAGTCGCTGGCAAAAAAAGCGCGTTTCATACCCTGTAAGAGCAAGGCGTCATCATCGACAAATAGCGCTCTCATGACGGCCCTGCCTTCGTCGTAGACGCGGGCTGGTTGCCGTGTTGTTGAGAAAGGTGTTGTTGGGAAAGGTGTTGTTGAGAAAGGTGTTGTTGAGATGAAGCCATTTCCTGTTGCTGTGACGCCTCTTGTAGATACGGCAGTTTGATCGTGAACGTAGTGCCTTTGCCGAGATGGGAATCGACGACTATGGCTCCGTTGTGCTTCTCGTTAATCACCGAGTAGGCAATGCTGAGCCCTTGGCCGGTACCTCTGCCGACTTCTTTGGTGGTGAAGAAGGGGTCGAAGATGCGTTTCTTATGTTCGTTGCTGATACCCATGCCGTCGTCTTTGATGTCGATATAGCAATACTCCGAGTCGAAGTGAGCGACGATGTCGATACGGCCTTTTTGTTCATTGTTTTGATAGCGGTCTTCGATGGCATGGGCGGCGTTAACGATCATATTGAGTAGTACCTGGTTGATTTCGTCACGTAGACCATCGATAGGCGGTAAGTCGCTAGCGATGTCGAGATGCACATCGGCAACGTATCGCCATTCGTTACGTGCGACGGTGACGGTGGTGGCGATGGCCTCGCCAAGATCGACAAGGTGTTTGTCGCCGTGACTGGGATAAGAGAAAGACTTCATGGCTTTGACGATGCTGGAAACGCGCTCAAGACCCTCCAGTGACTGTTCGATGGCCTGCGGAATTTCTGTGCTGATGAAATCAAACTTGAGCTGGTTCAGCGACTGTTGGAAGTAATGACGATCGTCCCCGCTGAGGCTACTACTGAACGTTTGTCCGTGCTGCAGACTGTCGATACAGCCTTGAAAGGCATCCTTGAGGAAGGCGATATTGCTGGCGATATATTGTGTCGGGGTGTTGATCTCATGAGCGATGCCGGCGGCCAGTTGACCGATGGACTCCAGCTTTTGTGCATGCGCCAACTGCAGCTCTAGCGCTTCGCGCTTACTGATGTCGCGAAAAGAAGCGTTGAATAGGATGTGCGTGTTGACGGTGATGGGGGCGATGGTAGCTTCGCAGAAAATTTGGCTGCCATCTTTTTTGATGAGCTTGATGCGGCTGGTCTTATTGATGAAGCGACTGTCTGATTGTTGGCTGTCTATGAGCAGCGAGTGATAGTCAAGTGCCGGCAGCAGCGTGCTGATTTGCATCTTATCCACCTCTCTTCCCGTGTGTTGACAGAGTTTTAGGAAGGCCTTGTTGAAGGTGTCGATACGGTTGTTGCAATTGATCACGACAATGCCATCGAATAGGTTGTCGACGATCATCTGCTCGCGTCTCGATTTGTTCTGCAGATCGATGACAACGCTTTGTAATCGGCGGTCGAATATCGCACTGACAATTAATAAGCCGATGAGTAGCGCGGAAATCGTGGTGATGACTAACGCGAGGGTGCTGTTGTCCGTCATTACGAGGTGAGGAGGGAGCGCTGCCGCAGTGGTCGCCGTGTCGATGGTTGGGTAAAAGCTGACAACGCTCATGCTGCTATAGTGCATGCCGGCGATCGCGAGACCAGCAACGCAGGCGGCGAGGATCTTTGCCATACGCTGTTGCCTCAGGCACTGGGCAATGCCGCCCATAGAGATCGCCAGTGTGGCTAAGCCCTGGGTGATGACGAAAGAGAGCAGCAAGAGGGTGGGTGAATAAGTCATTTCAGCGTCAACAGTCATCGCCTCCATGCCACAGTAATGCATGGCGACAACGCCACAGGTAAAAAACAGTGCCGCTACTTGTATGCGCTGCCAACTGGGGCTGTTATTCGCCAGTAGTTTGAGTGCGGCGAAGCTACCAAAGATTACCGGCAGCATTGAGACGATGGTGATTGCGGTGTCGTAATGGATGGGGGTGGGGAGTCTGAGGGCTAGCATACCGATGAAATGCATCGTCCAGACGCCGATGGCGAGTGCTAGGGCAGCTAACAGTGCCCATTGGTTGTTAAGCTTGCGATTATCGCAAGCCCAAGCACGTTCCAGGGCGATGATGGTCGCGTAGGCAGCGAGGACGGAGATCGTGAGTGACAGCACAGCGACGAAAAGAGCAAGCTCTCCCGTGATTGCTAAGCGGCCATTGTCGATGGCATGAAAGCGCCAGAAGTCCATAGTCGTATTCTTTTTTTGCATGGAGTCGTTTTAGTGTAGTGAACAACTGCGAAATGCGAAAACGTGTTGTTTTAAATGTAGATAAAAGACAGGGCTGAGCTTTCCACGGCCTTTACGTATTGCAGTTTTGCTGGGCTGGCCTATAATTGAGCGCTATTTTGTGTCCCCGTTCTGTCTGGGTGGCACTGAGGGTGTTGTTTAAGGCTTTGCTTAAACTGCTTTTTTTGCCCAGAACGGGCATTGAGTGCAGGGCTGATTGGCTTGAAACGACACCTATTACATCGACTTAAACTATATATATTGAACTATGTGGCCTCTGGTATGGGTCACCACTGGTTGAGGAAAGAAAATGCCTGTTATTACTCTCCCCGATGGATCTACTCGCTCATTTGATCAAGCTGTCAGTGTGCATGACGTCGCCGCCGATATTGGTGCCGGCCTCGCAAAAGCAACGCTCGCTGGTAAGGTCGACGATGTCTTGGTTGACGCCTCTTACATGATTGAAAATGACGCCACCTTGGCCATTATCACCGAGCGTGATGAGGAGGGGCTCGATACTATTCGCCACTCCACGGCGCACTTGTTGGCGATGGCGACCCAGGATATTTTCCCGGGCGCTCAGGTTACTATTGGTCCCGTCATCGAGGACGGCTTTTTCTACGATTTCGCCTTTGAACGTGCTTTCACGCCTGAAGATCTCGAGAAGATCGAGGCGCGCATGGTCGAGTTGTCGAGGGAGAACCTCGCCATTGAACGTGTAGTGATGAGCCGCGAAGAAGCGGTGAAGACCTTTAGCGAAATGGGTGAGAAGTACAAGGTAGAGATCATCAAGGAGCTGCCAGAGTCAGAGGATATCTCTGTCTACAAGCAGGGTGATTGGATGGATCTGTGTCGCGGTCCCCATGTGCCGAGCACCGGTAAACTACAGGTCTTTAAGTTGACCAAGGTGGCGGGCGCTTATTGGCGTGGTGACTCTAACAACGAGATGCTACAGCGTATCTACGGTACCGCCTGGGGTAATAAGAAGCAGCTTAAGCAGTACATTCGCCGTATCGAAGAAGCCGAGAAGCGTGATCACCGCAAGATCGGTAAGAAGCTTGATCTCTTCCACATGCAGGAAGAGGCACCAGGCATGGTGTTCTGGCACCCGAAGGGCTGGACCATCTACAACACTATTGAAAGCTATATGCGCAACAAGCAGCGTGAGCACGACTACCAAGAGATCAAGACCCCGCAGCTGGTCGATCTTAGTCTTTGGGAGCGCTCTGGTCACGCTGACAAGTTCAGCGACGATATGTTTATGCTGAATACCGAAGAGCGTCAGTTCGCTGTTAAGCCGATGAACTGCCCCTGCCATGTACAGGTCTTTAACCAAGGCCTGCGTTCATACCGTGACCTGCCGCTGCGTCTCGCTGAGTTTGGCTCGTGTCACCGTAATGAGCCCTCAGGCTCGTTACACGGCATCATGCGTGTGCGTGGTTTTGTACAGGATGATGCACACATCTTCTGTACCGAGGAGCAGATTCAGCCCGAAGTGTCGTCGTTCATCGACTTCCTGCACGATGTTTATAAAGACTTTGGCTTCGATGAGGTTATCTATCGTCTGTCGACACGTCCAGAAAAGCGTGTGGGTTCTGATGAAGATTGGGATGCCGCAGAGAAGGCATTGGCTGATGCTCTTGATAATAAAGGCTTACCTTGGCAGGAGCTGCCGGGTGAGGGTGCCTTCTACGGCCCTAAGATCGAGTTCTCACTGAAAGACTGTATCGGCCGTGTCTGGCAGTTGGGTACTATTCAGGTCGATTTCTCAATGCCAGGGCGTCTCGATGCCAAATATGTCGATCTCGACGATCAGCGTAAAGCACCGGTGATGTTGCACCGAGCCATTTTGGGTTCGTTTGAGCGTTTCATCGGCATTTTGATCGAACATTACGAAGGTGTCTTCCCAGCTTGGCTGGCACCCGAACAGGTGTCGATTCTGAATATTACCGACTCACAGGCGGAATATTGCGCTAATTTGGCCGATAAACTAAATAAATTGGGCTTTAGGGCACAAGCGGACTTGAGAAATGAGAAGATCGGCTTTAAAATCCGCCAGCACACAATTCAGAAGGTCCCTTATCAGCTAGTCGTTGGTGATAAGGAAATTGAATCTCAGACCGTGGCTGTGCGAGCGCGAGGTGGTGAAGACCTCGGTGTTATGTCTATCGACGAGTTCATTACTCACATTCAGGCAGACGTAGCTCGACGTGGCCGTGTTTCTATGGAGAAAAACGATTAAAAGAGACAACGCTAAGGGCGATAAGCGTCCTAAGATAAACGGAGCCATCAAGGCCAAAGAAGTTATGCTCATCGGCGCAGAAGGCGAGAAGATGGGTGTGATGGACTTCCGCGATGCGTTAGCCGCGGCCGAAGCTGCCAGCCTTGACCTCGTGCAGATGAGTGACAATGAGCCAGTAGTCTGCAAGCTGCAAGACTACGGCAAAGAATACTTTGAGAAGAAGAAACGCGCGAAGGAAGCTAAGCGAAAGCAAGTGCGTACGACGATCAAAGAGATGAAGTTCCGTCCTGGTACTGACATTGGTGACTACAACATTAAGTTGCGCTCACTGACTAAGTTCTTGGAACATGGGGACAAGACCAAGATAACCTTGCGTTTTCGTGGTCGTGAGATGGCTCACCAGCAATTGGGTATGGATTTACTCAAGCGCATCGAAGTCGATCTTGCTGATTATGGTAGTGTTGAGCAGTTTCCCAAGATGGAAGGCCGCCAGCTTACTATGGTTATTGCACCCCGCAAAAAGAAGTAGAGACGATAACCGACGGGCCTGGGCTTAAGGCTGCCTTGGACCGAAGGGTTTCTACGCTTTAATTAACCGCTCAGATATGGAGTAAGAAATGCCTAAGTTAAAAGTACATAGTGGTGCTGCAAAGCGCTTCAAAAAGACCTCGACTGGCTTCAAGCGCAAGAGCGCTCATAAGAGCCACATCTTGACCAAAATGACTACCAAGCGTAAGCGTCAGCTACGTGGTTGTAGCGCTGTTCACAAGTCCGATATGGTTCTTGTTAACAGAATGCTTCGCAAAGTATAAGGCACTCCTAGAGTCCCTCTATTTTATTGGTTTTTATTTTAAGTTAAGGAGTGCATTATGCCTCGCGTAAAACGTGGTGTTACCGCCCATCGTCGTCACAAGAAAATTCTTAAGCAAGCTAAAGGTTACTACGGAGCACGTTCACGTGTATTCCGCGTTGCCAAGCAAGCTGTCATCAAAGCTGGTCAGTATGCTTACCGTGACCGTCGTCAACGTAAGCGTCAGTTCCGTGCCTTGTGGATCACGCGTATCAACGCTGCCGCACGTGCTAACGGCCTGAACTACAGCCGCTTTATTGCCGGTCTTAAGAAAGCCGACATCGCTCTGGACCGTCGTGTTCTTGCCGATATCGCTGTTTTCGACAAAGCCGCTTTCACTGCGATCGTAGCTGCGGCGAAAGCTGCACTATAAGGTGATCTACCCCAGGTATCTGGGGTATTAACCTGATAGTGCGGTCCATGATTCGTCGTGGGCCCGAATGGGGAAAGGGTTTCGGCTCTTTCCCCGTTTTGCGTTATATAGATCCGCCAGCAGCCCTGGGCTATTTTCTGGCGACAATAGAATGAATAATTGAAGAGTGGTGCTCTGTATGAGTGCCATGTATTAAACGGTGTTCTCCCCGACAGTTGGAGTGTTCAATGGAAAACCTTAATGCCATTTGCGAGGCCGCAATACAGGCGATAGACAGTGCTGAAGACAGCCAAACCCTAGAGCTGGTCCGCGTACAATATTTTGGTAAGAAAGGTGAAATTAACCTGCTGCGCAAGACGCTGGGCAAGTTGTCGAACGAAGAGCGTCCAGCTGCCGGTGCCAAGATCAATGAAGCGAGCCAGAAGGTGCAGGGGCTGCTCAACGATAAGAAGCAGGCGCTAGAGGCTGCTGCGATTAACGCCAAGTTGGCTGCGGAGACCCTCGACGTCAGTCTGCCAGGTCGTGGTCAGACGGTGGGTGGCTTGCATCCTGTGACGAAGACCATCGAACGTATCGAAGGCTTTTTCAGCACTGTCGGCTTTGATGTGGTTGAAGGACCTGAGATCGAAGACGATTACCACAACTTCGAGGCGCTGAATATTCCGGCCCACCACCCGGCACGCGCCATGCACGATACCTTCTACATCGGTGAGAGCACGGTACTGCGTACTCACACTTCGCCGGTGCAGGCGCGCGTGATGGAAAGCAGTGAGCCGCCGATTCGAATCGTCTGTCCTGGCCGCGTCTATCGTTGTGACTCTGACCTGACGCACACGCCGATGTTTCACCAGGTGGAAGGTCTCGTCGTTACCGAGAACACCAGTCTTGCCGAGCTCAAAGGCATCGTCGAGCAGTTCCTGCAAGTCTTCTTCGAGCGCGATGACCTCGGCGTGCGTTTCCGCCCCTCTTACTTTCCTTTCACCGAGCCATCGGCTGAGGTCGATATCGAGTGTGTGATGTGTAGCGGCAAAGGCTGTCGCGTCTGCTCAAACACCGGTTGGTTGGAAGTCATGGGTTGTGGCATGGTCCACCCTCGCGTGTTTGAAAAGTCGGGTATCGATACTGAGAAATACAGTGGCTATGCCTTTGGTATGGGGGTAGAGCGCCTTGCGATGCTGCGTTACGGCGTCAACGATCTACGTCTGTTCTTCGAGAACGATCTGCGTTTCCTCGGTCAGTTCCTATAGGGGCTGAGCGAGTGCGTCGCTCTCTAGAGATTCTTTGCAGGCTATAGACACGGCCTCGAATACTAATGATTTAAGCGGGAAGAAAGATGAAATTCAGTGAACAGTGGTTACGCGAGTGGGTTAACCCAGCGATCGAAACACAGGAGTTGTGTGATCAGCTGACAATGGCCGGCCTTGAAATTGACGGTTTCGAGCCAGCGGCAGCCGATTTTAGCGGTGTCGTCGTCGGTGAAATCACCGCCTGTGAGCAGCACCCGGATGCCGACAAATTACGCGTCTGTCAGGTCAGCGATGGCGAGGCGTCGTTTCAAGTAGTCTGTGGCGCCCCTAACGCTCGTGTCGGCATTAAGATTCCCTTCGCCAAGGTGAAGGCCGTGTTGCCGGGCGACTTTAAGATCAAGAAAGCGAAGCTGCGTGGTGTTGAGTCCTTTGGCATGCTTTGCTCGGACGATGAGCTGGGCCTTGCCGAGACCCGTTCGCCGGGCATCTATGAGCTGCCAGCAAATGCCCCCACCGGTGCCGATCTGCGTGAATATCTCGATCTCGATGACAACATTATTGAAGTCGATCTGACCCCGAACCGTGGCGACTGTTTCTCTATCATGGGTGTTGCCCGCGAAGTCGGTGTGATTAATCAAGTTGCTGTGACAGCGCCTGTGATCGACGATGTGGTTGAGACCATTATGGATACCGTAGAGGTTGAGCTCTCGGCGATTGAAGACTGCCCACGCTATGTGGGTCGTGTGATCAAAGGTGTCGATCTGAGTCAGAGCAGCCCGCTGTGGATGCAGGAGAAGCTGCGTCGCGCCGGTATTCGCTCGATCGATCCTGTTGTCGACGTGACTAACTACGTGCTGATGGAGCTCGGACAGCCAATGCACGCCTTCGACCTGAACAAGCTGACTGGCGATATCGATGTGCGTCTCAGCGAAGCAGGCGAGAAGATCACGCTGTTGGATGACAGCGAAGTTGATCTGAAGACCGGCTCGTTGGTGATTGCCGATGCGGCAGGCCCACAGGCAATTGCCGGTATTATGGGCGGCAAGGCAACCGCGGTGACGAGTGAGACGACGGACATCTTCCTCGAGTCGGCGTTCTTCGATAACGTAAAAATTGCCGGTCGTGCACGCTCTTACGGCCTGCACACGGAATCCTCGCTTCGCTTCGAGCGCGGCGTCGACGCGACCGGTCAGGCGCGTGCAATTGAGCGTGCAACGGCGTTGCTGCTCGATATCGTCGGTGGTCAGCCGGGCCCTGTCAGCGAAATTTGCAGCGAAGATACTCTGCCTGCGGTCGCCACTATTGTGCTGCGCAAGGCGCGTATTGCCCAGTTGTTGGGGCTCGAAATGCCCGATGAGCAGATCGTTGAGATTTTCAATCGCCTTGGCTTTGAGATTGAAACCATTGCAGAGGGTTGGAAACTGGTCGC
The DNA here is from genome assembly GCF_003752585.1 of Sinobacterium caligoides. NCBI lineage: Bacteria > Pseudomonadati > Pseudomonadota > Gammaproteobacteria > Cellvibrionales > Spongiibacteraceae > Sinobacterium > Sinobacterium caligoides. The sequence continues at coordinate 163,208 of NZ_RKHR01000004.1, read as the reverse complement.
GCCAAGCTACCGTTTTGACATGGAGATCGAGGCCGACCTTTTAGAAGAGGTGGCACGCATCTACGGCTACAACCGTCTGCCAGTACACACGCCTGCCGTCGCGTTGCCGTTGCAGCCTAAGCCAGAGCAGAAGCTCTCTGTGAGCGGTATTCGCAACTTATTGGTTGATCACGGTTATCAAGAGGCGATCACCTACAGCTTTGTCGAGCCAGGCCTGTTGGCGAAAATCGACCCTGCGGCGCAGCCGGTGAAGCTGACTAATCCTATCTCGGCGGATATGAGTGTCATGCGTACCACGCTGTGGCCCGGCCTGCTGAGCACGGCGGTACATAACCTCAACCGCCAACAGCCGCGCGTACGCCTGTTTGAGGTTGGTCAGTGCTTCGTACCGCAGGCTGATGGCGGCTTGCGTCAGGATCGCAGCCTAGGCGGTCTGTTGACCGGTAATCGCGAGCCAGAAGCGTGGCATGCCGACGCGAGCAAGGCCGATTTCTTCGACTTGAAGGGCGATCTAGAGGCAGTGTTGTCTTTGGGTGATCGCTTGGATGACTTCGAGTTTGTCCGTGCAGAGCACCACGCACTGCATCCGGGACAGACGGCGGCAATCATGTTGGGCGGCAAGCAGATTGGTCTTATCGGTGCGCTGCACCCGACCTTGGCCAAAGATCTCGGCATCGACCAAGCGCTGTATCTTTTCGAGATTGAGCTCGAGGCGATATTGGCGGCGAAGCTCCCAAGTTTCAAAGAATTATCAAAATTCCCTGAAGTTCGTCGTGACTTAGCTATTATTATTGATCAAGGGGTAGCGAGTAATGCTATTTTAGCTGAAATGCGACAGGCTGCGGGGGAGAACCTCGTCGATCTGACGTTATTTGACGTCTATCAGGGCAAAGGTATTGAGCCTCATCAGAAAAGTTTGGCAATAGGCTTGACCTTCCAGCATGCTTCGCGCACTCTTAATGATGACGATATTAATGTTGTTATTGAACAAGTAGTTAACACGCTGACTGAAAAGTTCGGCGCTTCGTTAAGGTAATCGGTATGGCAGGTGCACTAACTAAAGCAGATATGGCTGAAAAGCTATTCGATGAACTCGAGCTGAGCAAGCGCGAATCGAAAGAGGTCGTGGAGCTGTTCTTCGAAGAGGTGCGTCTCGCACTGGAAGACGACGAGCAGGTCAAGCTATCAGGTTTTGGTAACTTCGATCTGCGCGACAAGAGCGAGCGTCCAGGGCGTAACCCTAAGACGGGTGAAGAGATTCCGATCACCGCGAGAAGGGTTGTGACCTTTAAGCCTGGGCAAAAGCTCAAGGTGCGCGTTGAGAGTTACGACGGGCCAGCTCCAGAATAGGCTTTCTCCGTCGCTGATCGAGCAGCTACTGTAAAGTAGTTGCTCGGTCTGGCTCATCCTCATGTTCATCGTGAGGTGTTTTAAAAGGATTTTCAGGCCCCAGAAGGCCCGTATCAACGCTGCACAGCCGTTAGCAGCCCTTCCTCTTCTACCCCATCTCTGATCTGCAAATACCCCCTGTTTTAAGCCTTTAAATAGCGTGATGTATATATCAACATATTTATAAAAAGGGCTTCACAAGGCTGAATCACTACGCTATTATGCGCATCAAGTTGAGGCACAGCCAAAACTTTATCGGGATATAGCGCAGTCTGGTAGCGCACTACACTGGGGGTGTAGTGGTCGCAGGTTCAAATCCTGCTATTCCGACCAAATTCAAAGAGAGAGGAGCAACAGCGATGTTGGTCCTCTTTTTTTTGCTTTACGGTTGGTGAGAGCGGAATAACTAAGACAGTCATCGTGATCTTATCGATAGCACTTCGTCGAGGTTATGTTGTTGCGTTACGGTTCACAGATTATCGAGATGGGCATTTTTACGTTGTGCCTCAAATAACTGCAGCGATACCTCACCCTAAGGCGCTAAAAATTAGTGCCGGTAGTCTGTTATCGGGTGCAATTGAAAGGGCGTTTAAAGCGCCGTCATCATCGCCATTTATTGTTAGCCGAGTACATAAGAAAAATCACGCGACGGCGAAGCGTGATTGTCCGCACCAGGTGTTACCTGAACAGCTGCCGCGGGCTTTTAAAAAGGCGACAGCGCAGAGCGGTGTTTTTGCACATCTAGAGAGCGACGAAGTGCCGACGTTTCATGAAATCCGAGCGTTGTCAGCAGACATATATAAGAATCAATTTGGTCGCACGCCTGATGAGCTTCAGGCGTTGATGGCGCATAGTGATATAAAAACTACAGAAATTTATATTGAGGGGCATCGTTTAGAGTACAGTGACGTGGCTGCGGATATGTAGTTAGCTTGTGTTTCGTAGTGTTAAAAATTATGAGGCAATGAACGCACTTATAACTTTCACCTTCTATCTAATTTGCAGTATTTAACTCTATCAGATAAACCGTAACCGTATATCCTGTCGAGTAGGCACTTAATATAATGACTACCCATCACGGCCTTGCATAGCTGTATGAGTATAAAATTGTATTGGATGTCATTGTATTTCATGTGATTAATTGATGGTAGTGTTTATAATTATTGGTATATATGCTAGGTGCTTGGCTTGTTATATTTAGAATCGACTAATAATAGAGTAGGAAAAAATAGCCACAGAGTTGTTTTTCAAAAACGTAAAATAAGATTGTTAAACAACAATGGGTTGAGTTAGTATCGCGAAATATAAATAATGAAGCTGTATATGATATGCAGGTGTCATATAAAAGTATCAGGAAACATTAGTGCACTAAACTGCATTAAGTACCGGAGAGTGAATATATGAGTGAAACTGCAGGCTCACTGATAAAGATATTGTCCGCCTTGACCTCGCCAAAGTCTTCAGTCAGATACATCTCGATAGGTGTTTTTCTGCTGCTTTCGTGGAAGTATATCGATAGCATCTTAGCTCCTTTTGGTGTGCCAAAAGAGCAATATACCATTATAATATCGCTAATTAGTGTTGGCATGGGGAGTCTTGTTGGTCAAGTCGTTTATATTCTGTTTTTTTGGGTATGGAACAAAATTGACGCTGCGATCAAAGAGAAGAGAAAAAATCAGGAGAATTACGAGTTAGAGAAAGCTAGACAAGAATCGTTGGAGAAAGAAAATGAAGAATTTCTTGATGGGTTTAAAAAAGTATTTGAATATTTTCCTTATTGGAAAAAGGATGCCCTTAGAAGTCTTTTAGATAAGGAGCAACGTTTTGAATCGGATATAGAGCATATATATTCTTTAAGAACCAATAATTATATTTTTCGCACCACCAATATTTCTCTAGATACAGACCTTTATATGATAAACCCAGCAATACGAGAATTCGTAAGTGCCCAGTGGGAAGATGAGAAATGCAAAAATATGGCAGATTTTTTTGGAAGCATTACGCCAGAGAAAAATGAATTAATTGAAGTTATGACGCGCACTGAGGAAGAGTTTAGAGGCCCGATTAGTCATGCCTGTGCAAATTTGGTTGACCCGATACACCCTTGCTTTATTAGGGAGGGTGAAGATGAAATTGGATTCCACATTTCATTTCGTGACCCGTACTGTAGCTTATTCTCTGAACAAACTGGCCGAGAGTTTGTAGATGAGCTTTATATTGCTCATATCTGGGTCGGTAGCGAAGCATTTAGCGAAAAAAACGAATAACAAAGCCGGGCACGACCGCCAGCAGACATGTCTGGGCCTCGCTTCGCGGCTCCATAACGGTCAGTATTTGTAGGGTTAGTTGCAATCAGCATAACCCAAACAGTTAGGAGGTTGGTCGATTAAGGGATGGAGAAGATAGGAAATAATTTATGTCTCAAGCTCAGCGAAAATTATTAAGTAATAACGATCTTAAGACTCTATATAGGCTCACAAACCCAAAGTTAGCTGTGACTTTCTCAGAGCCTATTTTTTACGTTTATATATCTCACCATCATCATTAGTCCAGTCATTGCCATCAATGTATTTCCAGGCCCCGTCTGCGGACTCGTAGCCGATCAGTTCCGGCTCGTTTTTGGCTGGCGGCAGGTCGCGAAGGTAGATTGTATTGCACTCGGTGCAGAAGTATTCGGGTAAATTACTAAGACACCCATTGTTATATTTTGTATATATTCACTATCGTTGTGTTTAGAGGTAATTAAGGTGGGTGTCTGGATAAGCTCTGCAACCCAGGCTAGTCGGCGCCCATGCTCTCAGCGCGGTACGGATCGCTACCACAGTGATCGGGTTGCCTCATGCGATGAAGAGACGCTATCTAATTTATTAATAGCGCTAGACTCAATTGTTAGTTGTTTTATTTATACGTTATATACGATAACCTTGCAGAATAACGAATAAAGTATGTGTTGACTCTTAGGTACCCCTTGCCTTGTTGAAGGCTTAGTTGGGCTGCTGAAGACGCTAAGAAAGGTTTAGGTATGAGTATTTATAAGATTTTATCTTTGATTGTTGTCGTTGCTATTTCAGGCTGTACTGGTGCATCTGGCCCGAAATTTACCCAGACCGTAACCCCTGATGATGGTGAGGCTGCTTTATACATATACCGAGAAGCAAGATTCTTCCAGAAACTAGTTTATCCTAAGGTGGTTATTGATAACGAAGTAGAGCATAACTTGAGAAATGGTGGTTACAATTTAACACTTCTTTCTCCTGGTGAGCATATCGTTGAAACAAGGCAAGCTGGAGGCTGGACTCTCAACTATCCCGCGATAGGTCTAGATCTAAAGCCTGGCTCTACAACATATCTAAAGCTTATAATTGTAGGTGCTGGAGTGGACCTTAGTAGTTACGGGGGGGGGCTCGGAGGGGCTGTAATGGGTGATGCTGTATTAGTTAAAGTGCCTAATGAGCGTGCGATAGAAGAGATTAGTAAGACTGCCCTAAGTAATTAAAAGTTATTACCATATGATGCCTAAGCTAATTTTGGATACGAATCATAGTACCATTATTACAAAGACACCCATAGCTAAATAGTTTTGCCAATGAAAGGGGGGAAGGTGATTGCTCGCTCCCCTTATAAGATAAAGGGCGTATTTTTAGCTATGTAGTTTTGGTTATTGAGACTGTAGTAAAAACAGTCTCCCTAAAACATATCTTCGATTGGGATCACGCCAATCTCTGTCTCGCTGATCTCTCGGCGGTACTTTTCCAGCAATACCTTAGCCTGTTCTTGGCGGTCATCTGGCCCCATGCTTCTAAAGAAGAAGTCCTTCCATACCTGAATGTTATCTTCGAACACTTCTTCGTTATCTGTCGTGATGCCAAGGCAGCCATGTACGATAGTATTTATCTCGCGGGTCGACATTAGCGATAGGTCGTCATCAGTTGATGGATCCGACAGAATGGCGATCGCAATTTCATCGGGTAGCTCTTTGAGTTCTTCACCAAACCGGATCAGCATGGATGGCCTCCGTAATTTCTTTGCCGAGCTCTGATATCAGCAGCCTGTATTGCGGGATAGAGTTTAGGTTCTCTTTGCTCATTCCCCAGCCAACGCCGCCCTCTGCCTTGATTTTCATGTGATAGGGAAGCTCTTCTCTTACCATATCATGTATAAATATGGCTTGAGTATTATAGATCCGCTCTTTTGCTAATGCAGCCCTAAAGCCCCGTTCTTCGACGATCTCATCTGTTAGCAGGTAAAAGCCTAAAAACGAAATGTTATCGAGGTTTCCTAGCATTTGAACAGCGTGCTGCGCGATGAACTTACCGAGCTTAGGCCCATTTAGGTTGACCTTCTTGGAGGCGTCCATACTGGCCTTTGCATCAGTAAACTTGAGGCCTACAACGTCACCGTCAATATTATCGAGCTTATGAAAGCTGAGGCAGATCTCGTATTCCTTGTCGAGATACAGCACCTTTTTTTTTCTTTCGTCTGTCAGATGCAGGCTTGGGTGGCCGGCCATATCTCATATCCTTTGAGAGTTATTGTTGAGTCCTCGCTTTTACAGCGTTAGGCCCCACTATAGCGAGGATGAAGTATGGCTGCAATTAAAGGCGGGTTATATCTTTATCTGGGAAGTTGGCTAGGTGTTGTTTGATCTATTAGTCAATATTAATTAGGTAGATACGAGTTTATGGTGGGTGAGTTGATTGCAGGGGTATGCTATGTTGAAAACCAGTTGATGGGGCAAGTATTAATATAAAAATGAGGTGATGTTTTGGAAAGTTTTATGAGTATCTTGGTGCCGACCTTCATTAGTATCGTAGGGGCCGGTTGGACCGGGCTTTACATTAAGCATTCGACAAAAGAGGATTACATTGAGCTAAAAAGAAGGTTTAATTCGGGTTATTTTTGGGTGATTATAATAGCTGTAGTGCTCCTAAGTTTGCATTCATTATATGTGGAAGTTTCTTCGACTGCTCCGGTAACCCGTATGACTGTGTTTGTGGTTGTAGGCAATGTAGCGTGCTTACTCCTTATTATAATTAGTGTTTTGTTAAAACTAGCTTCCGACGCAGCGGTATCGTTGTCTGAGCCGCGGGGTAAAATGGATCGTATTGTTGGTGATGCTCTTGGTCAGCTCGATAAGGTGATTGAGGCTCAGCGAAAGAATGAGAAGATTATGAGGGGGCTTGTTGACCAGCTTGGTCATGAGGGCGAGGAGTCTAAAGCTACAAAGACTGATCAAGGCTGATGCGTTGCCGTGTACGTTGTAGTCAATCTATAGTGCTCTATCTTTGCCCGTGACCATATTGGATAAGAGTGTTTTATCTGCCGGAGGAGCGCAGTGATTGATATTCAGAAATATCAGCGAGCAGGGGTGCACATACTGACAAGAGATGATGCCAGGTATCCCGAAAAGCTGTCGACTATTGAGTATCCACCGGATCCCCTTTTTGTTAAGGGAAATGTTGAGGCTGTAAATAATACCGGCATAGCTATCGTTGGTATGCTAGAGGCGTCAAAGGCTGGTCAGGCTATTGCTTATCGCATGGCGGCCTTTTTTGCCGAACAAGGGTATACGATCGTTAGCGGTCTGGCGCTAGGTATTGACGCTGCAGCCCATGAGGGGGCGCTTTCTGTAGGCGGTCAGACTGTTTGTGTGCTGGCAGGTGGACTGAAAGAGGCAGCGCCCAGGCAGAATGCTGGGCTCGCAGATAGAATTTTGGCCAGTGGTGGCGCGTGGGTGTCGGAGAAAGAGCTAGATATCCAGCCAGATCGCAGCATGTTTGTGCCGCGTAATCGAATACAGGTTGGATTATCTGCGTGCTCTATCGTGGTTGAGTGCAACGCTAGAAGCGGAACTATGACGCATGCTCAATACTGTGTTGCTGCAGGGCACCCGCTATTTGCCGTGGCGCCAGAGGATGAGGATAATAAGCTAGGTTTGAGTTGTGACGGACCTAGGGTGATGATTGAGAGGATGGGTGCGCAGCCTGTGGTGTCGAAGGTTTGTTATCAAAGGATCTTAAGCTCTATCAAAGGCATTTGACGTCAGAATAATAATTAATTTGTGAGCAACTTATGAGTGAGAAGAGTGAGGGCGAAAGCTCGTATATAGCTAAGCGTGTTCGGCTTAAGGATGCTACTACCAACATTCCTAGTCCTGCTAAGAGTTCTGCTACCCAAGAGTTTGAAAATATTAGAAATCATCTGTTGACTGAATATAGAGATGGCAAAAGCTATCCTCGCGTTTCGGGGGGGGGGGTGAATCAAAACGTAAAGAAATTAGAGAAGTCATGCTCTATGCGGCCAATGTCACTGAAACTCTTAACTGGATTCGAAGTGGTCTAACTGAGGTGCTTAAGAGCTGGCCTAGCCCTATACTTTCGAAGTTCAATGAGGGGTTTATAAATGATGCTCTGACTAGTGTATCGTCGTTGTTTAGTCGTCTTGATCAAGCTGAACATATGGAGGAGCTGGGTGAACAAGTCGCTGGTTTGTGCAGTGAGGTCATCGGTCGGGTTGACAATGAGTTAATAGTTGAGCTTGATCTGCTGAAAGCTTCAGATCAATATTCGGAGGCAATGCTTGAGACTCTGGAAGATTTAAAGGCTAATTGCACTAACTTTATAAATCAGCACGCTCTCTCTATTTATAAGCATCGTGTTGATGCTTCGGCTCAGTCTATAGATGAATTGGATGAAAAAGTAAGTTCTATTAAAGATCGTATGGGGGTTGAGTTAGGAAGGTTTGCTGAAGAGCTAAATCTGGCCACTGAAAGAGCTGCTAACCGTTTGGATGTGCATCTTGAAAGGTCTGCTGACAAACTAATTATTGCCAGTGAGGGGTTTGAAAAGCTTTATCGAGATCATGAGGTCGACTTACAAGAGAAGGCCTCGCACATAGATGGTGTAATGGGAGCTATATCGGCAGGCTCAATGGCTCAGCATTACGAAGGACGGGCTGATGACGAAGAGAAGGTAGCGAACTGGCTGCGATACGGGGCGCTATTTTGCATGGTTCTGGTGATTATTGGGGCTTCATTGTCTTTTTATGATTCGCTTTCTAATGGTTTTGAGTTAAATACGGCGCTATATAGGTTGGCGTTGGCTTTCATGTTATCTGTACCCGCTGCATATTTGGCGAGAGAGTCATCAAGGCATCGAGAGAAAGAGCACGCGCATCGACAAAAGTCATTAGACTTGAGAGCAATTACGCCTTATCTAGCCTCTCTTGGAGAAGAGCAGCAAAGTGAGATTAAGATGAAAGTAGCCGATAGACTATTTGTCAATGAGAGTAGAGAAAAAGGGGGTAAATCTGAGGCTAAAGCTGAGGTGCCTATAAGTGCTCATGAGATGATCGAGGCGCTTGTGTCTTGGCTTAAGGCAAGTATTAAGAAGTAAAAACATGTATTTATGGTCTGTGACCTCGCACATATAAAAATAAAGGTAAGTGATATGCTGGAATATGAATCAATATATAAGGGTGCCTTGAATAACGTGTCTAGTGAGATGAAAGAGGCTAAAGCTAGACGGGATGAGGCTGGCTTTAATAATGTGAGGGAGCGTGTCGTAGGAGTTTTGAGCGATTCAAAGAGTTCTGATAGAAAGTCTTATGAGGCATACAAGCATCTTCTCGATGTTAAGTTTTGAGCTTGCTGTAAAGAAATATAGTGGTGCAAACAACTTGTAACTTATTGTATTTAAAGAGGCTGTTTTCCCCCTTTTTCGTCGCCAAAGAAAGCTATATGTAGCTATATCATGGTCTTACGATCTTTTTGGTGTACTCTGGGGGTGTAGTGGTCGCAGGTTCAAATCCTGCTATTCCGACCAAATTCAAAGAGAGGGGACCTACAGCGATGTTGGTCCTCTTTTTTTGCTTTGCGGTTGGTGTGAACGGAATAATACTAATACACCCATTGTTATCTTGATGTATATATTCAATTCTTCGCAGGGTGGTCTTTGTAAGGAGTGGTAAATAAGAATTGAAATAACAGGATGTTGAGATAACATCAGCGGCTGTAAACAATAAGGCAATATGTTGGTCTCATAGAGAAATGTTAGGAGCTTCTGCATTGGCAGTTACGAAACTTATCAAATGCATAATAAAACCCGGTCGAAAGGGGCTGTTTCATCGAGGGCAGCTCGCTTGGAGTGAACTGAATAATTGTGATGGTTTTGACGGGCAGCTAGGTGGCTGGACGAGCGATGGAGAAGCTATAGTTCTTGGACAGTGGGAGTCTGAGGAAGTTATTGGACGTTTTATGGATTCAATCCATGACAACATTTTCAAAAAAAGTAAGCAATCAGAAGCCTTCAGTCATTGCCAAGTTCAATATTTTGAAAAAGTATTGAGTATATCTGCCTTAGTGGATAACGATGAGTCTCTGCAAGGTAGTGTTCTTCGTCTAGCTCTTTCATCATCTCTTCTATGTTTCGATAGCTCAGTCCATAGGTCAGATACCAGCGAATACTTTGTAGGATCATCTCTTTGAAAAATTCCGGCCACTGAAGGAAATTGATGACATATGACATCATCTATAAATTGGCGGAACATACCATGATGACTTGGATGCGACAGAGCCTATAACTTTCCCTGTCAGCGGTTAACCTAAACCTTACTATCTCGGCACATGACTCGGGGGCTCGGCGGCTTGCGACGCCTTACCGAGTAGAGGAGTGCACCTCCAATCTTCTACCGGTTTATCTCGGCGCACTGGGTGTCTTAGTTATTTTTGATTTGATAGTTATCGGAGGCTCCTACAGGCAAGCTGAATTCGACTAAGTGCCTCGTCTAATACCTCCGGGTTACACGCAAAGTTCAACCGTAAGAAACCTTTCTGAGAGAACTCTTCCCCATTAGACATATAAACACCATAATTATCGAAAAAACTCTGTGGTGATTCTACCGGTAGATTTTCGACATTTATCCAAGCCAAATATGTAGCCTCCACTTCACCCATTGATAGCTGCGGTATACTATTAATAATGGAGAATACTTTCGCATGATTACTATTTAACAGTTTCAGCTGAGCTGACAGCCAAGCATCCGATGAAGAGTATGCTGCATCAGCTGCTTTAATTGATAAAATGTTAGGCGTCGATGATAGTCCATCAGAAAGCTTATTAAATTTTTCTCGAAGATTCCTGTTTGCAATAATAGCAAACGATACATTAAGCCCGCTTATATTGTACCCTTTCCCTGGCGAGATAAGAGTAATAGTACTCTGCTCAACCTCTTTTGACAAAGTAGCAATAGGGGTATGTCTGATATTATTTGATAGTATTATATCGCTATGAGCTTCATCAGAGCAGATTAATAGCTTCTGAGATAAACAGATATCAGCAAGTATCTCTAGCTCAGATTTTGAATAACTCCGCCCAACAGGGTTATGTGGATTACATAGAAAGTATGCCCCGGTTTTTTTATCAATTTGCCCTAATATGTCTGAGTATTGCATCTTCCATACTCCGTTTTCAATGGCCAGCAATGATCGCTTTTCTTCATAGTCCAATGCGCCGGCATACCTGAAAAGCCGGTGATATGTCGGTGTTGAAGTTAGCCCACCAGGTCTACCCATCTGAGAGGTCATCATCCTTACAATATTTAGAGATAAACTGATCCCCGAAGTCAGAACAACCCAGCTGGGATCAACTTTCCAGCCATGTTTTCTAAGGCAGTAATCAGCAACAGTATTTTTTAGCTGGAGGCTATCAACCCCGTAGCCTAGAGCACCTTCGGAAACCCTATCGATTATAGCCTTTGAAATAGAATCACTAACAGTGAAATCGGAGTCAGCAAGCGAGAGCGGAATAGACTTTTTAGTTAAATACATCGACCATTTTAAAGAGTCCCCACCTATTCTCTGCGCAAATTTCATCATCATGCGGTAAGGATACACGTTGTTTTAGCTACGGGAGCAATTACCGCCTTCATAGGCTGAGTTAATGTCGTAGTTAGAGTTGAAATCCGCATTGTGTTTTTCATAATATTGGCGGAAGCATGAATCTTGTTACCAGTGATCGTCTCAAGTACAAAATAGCCTGCACTACGCCTACCTTTAACAAACCCAATACATTGTGGAGTGGAGATTATGTCGTGTTTTTTTAACCAAAAAGCTTTGTCAAAAGGGATTTGCTTCTCTGAACGAACACCTTTTGATACATGTCTATTAAAGTAGGCTACTGGTTTTTTATGGCCGTACTCATCATTACCTAAGCAAATTGCAAAATTATCAAAGTAATCTTCATTGGGTAGTTGTAGTACTTTCTCTCTCATATGTTTATTTTCGTACCAAAATGTCTCTGTAAAACTCCACTCGTATTTCAATCTGGACATAAGAATACCTATTTCCTTTGCGTGTTTTGCGCACGATTCCCTCATTTTTAGTTCGAACTGTTCTACATGTAAATCATGGTGGAAATCTTCACAAAGGGCGATTAGTATTCTCGAAGCTAATCGTCCGTTGCGTCGCATTGATGCTTTGTTTTCCCAACGAGCAGGACGATAACGGGACATACGACCACGATAGGTGTATAGGTACATAGCACGCTGCACCATTTTCTTAGAAATATATTGGCACAATGCTACTTGGCTTTGATAAATCACCTGCCCAAGACCAATAAGGCCACACTTAATAGTCTTACTACCTGTATATATACCTATTAGGAGCTCCTGCTTGTAGCCCGAGTTTCCATGAACAAACTTAATGGTAAAAGGTGCTCTTTTTAGCACTTTAGCATCACCGTTTTTGAGTATTTTTCTTGATCTTTGTGGCTTACAAGGAATTAGTGGTTCGCGATTATTATTAAGTACAAACACGAGCAAAGTGTCCTCCTCTTATACTCGTAAGCTTAAGGTTTTTGTAAGACGCTACGTCCTCTCGACCAGATATTAAGGCTTTGGGTGTGGTTGACTTTCTTTAACATTTAAGGGCTGGTTATAGTGCAACGATAGAGCATCAGACTGAGGTGGCATCCGATGATATCTATATCCAAAATATCCTTTACTTATTTTAAAGTCCTCTCCATGTGTTCTGGTTAACTTGGCTTTTAAGCCCCACTCCTTTAGCAGTGATGTAGTTGACTCTAGAGAAGGTTCCCTAGTGCATATACAAGCATGTACAACGACAAAGCTAGCAGGCCACTGCATAGTACTTTATTTATTAAAACTAATTGTCCCTCGTTAAGGGCACCTTTCATAACATATCCCGACAGTAGCCATACCCAATGCGCCACAATCGCCGAACACAAAAAGATAAATACATATAATGCTACACCAAGCACCCCTGTATTATCGAAGTCGATAAATGTCGAGTAAGCCGAAACAACAAAGAACCAAGCCTTAGGGCTTAGCGGATGTATTAATAGTCCGTGGAAAAAACCAAGGCTAGTGTCGCGTTCATCTACATGCTGTCTCAGCATAACGAAAGATATATATATTAAATATACAGCGCCTAAAATCTGTATCACAGATATAAAGCCAGATTTGATGCCTTCTGGCAAAAGAGATACACCAGAAAAAGGTAATATCGAGACAAGAAGAACTAAAGCAAAACCAGAGCAGATACCGGCAAGAAAAGTTGCAGCTCCGCTAAAATTTTTGCTCCCAGAAGCTGTTAAAAGTGCAATATTTGCTGGCCCAGGTGTTATGCTGGCCATAAACGAGAAGAGAAAAAAACTAAGAATACTCACTGACTACAACCCTCATCTTATCATCAAAGGTAGAGCTACTTCCCATACCGGCTGCCACATAAAATATTACAGCATCGTTAATGCCATCAATATCAAGAACCTCTTCTATTCTTGAATCATTAAATGCTCCAGTTATCCATGTATTCAGCCCCTCTGCAGTCGCAGTCAGCTGAAATGATTGCGACAAATGACCGGCGTCAAGCAATACATTTCTATAAGCACGAGAATGCTTGTACTTCCAGGCAGCACGGTCTAGCTGGGCAGTCAGAAACACACCGAAAGAAATGCCTTCTGAGTAATATTGCCCCCATAAGATATCAGTTAACTCTTCGGTTAAATTTGTTTTCTCGCTGCGAACAGGAATAAGTGAATGTTTATCGGGGTCGTACTTATATATATCTACAGCAATCCCGTTCACATTAAATACTGTTACATATGCATCAATAGGGTGGAGTCCTCCACCAGAGGGGCTCGATTTCCTTTTTGCGGTGGGAGCAAGCCCTGCTTCGTCAAACTCTTTATCCCATGATTCATGAATATATCCAAAGCTATAGAATAAAATGTTGCTTAGCTTCTCTATTGATATTGCTTGACCATTAAACACCCTACTAGTTTTCCGTCTGTGAAAGACATCAAACAATGATATTGACTTAAGTGAGGACGCAGTCACTTTAGGAAGGGGGATGCCCAACCTCTCCTCCAGGGGCCTTTCAGGCGCATCACCGATTTCCTCGCAATATTCCAGATACTCTTTTATCCACTCTTCTGGAGCCTGGTTGTTGTTGCTTGATATAGGAATATTTTTAGTGCCAACATGAAATATCTTAGACAATACATCCCAATTCCAGTTATCCGTCAATTCTGACGGACCTCCTATCAAGCCTGCGCTGCTCATTTCAGTTATAAACTCTTCTGGGACTTCTTTGCCCTTAATGAAGTCATTTATCAAGCCGACGTGATAGGGGGCTATCTCAAACTGCTCATGTGTTTTATAGTTCCACAAGGTCAGGGATTCTTCTTCAAAATATATAAAAAAGTCATTTATTATTTTCATATGATATCCATATTATTCAATAAAAAAGCAGAGAGTGAAACCCTCTGCTTTTTTTATTCTACTTCTTTTGCATCACTGGCATTAATGCGCAAAACTTTTTAGTTTCAACGTTAGATTTTTTCATCACTGGCATCAATGCACAGAACTTCTTCATTTCAACTTCTACTTTTTTCATAATAGATCCTTTCTATTAATGGATTGGAAATATAACGGTATCACCCTGTTTTTCTAAAATCAATACTCTATTAACCCTGCGAAGCCTCCATAAAATTAAAAAAATTTCATGATTAATAACGATCTCAAAAATTGCACCTTCCCAAAATTTAAACGCTCTAACTTGTTGTCGTCTTTATTGTCTAATAGGTGATAAAACTCATCGTCCACGATGAGCGTTATTGGGTCGGGCTGCTATATGCTTTAAGGGATGGCGTCCAGATATGCTCACGGGCACTTACGGCCACGGCCCAACGAAGAACAAAAGGCGTGATAGCACTCAATCCTCCGATATCTGGCCATGCTCGCTCACCCTGTCGACCAACCTCTTATTAATACATAAAGTATTGTGAAGAAAGTGACTTGCCCTCTTTTTCTATTTTTAGTAGGCCCCGAATATGGATATAGTCGTGGCGGAATATTGTTGGGTTTAGTGAATACAATGCCAGCAGTTAATAAACACCTGAAAACATTACTAAAGCAACAAAACAACATACCTATCTAGATGCATGGTTGAGACTTAATGGATTAGATTAATGCCATTAATAAATGAGCATATTCAGCAGTGTTTGCACTCACCCGAACCCGCTTATGAAATCCCTCATCTGGATTGCTCGAACGAACAATTAAAATATCAAACTTAGCACGACCTATAGTAACTAGTACGCCCAGGATAGATAGAGAAACCAAAAACAGATATAAAATTTAATCATAACGTTCCTTTTTAGAACTGATTAACGCCCACCTCAACTGCCGAAATCTACTAGCGACTTTTGTGCAGTTTTGTGCAAAACAAGTGACATTTTTGGCTGTCGTTTGCAGAACCTTGTTATACCTTTCTCTCTGTCAGACTCCTTCGCCTCACCTGCTCCGCTACTGTTTTTTTTCCAGTTTTAATCGCTGCTTTCTTCACTACTACGAGTCGGTCAGGCTTCCAGCACATCCTATTCAACGGTTTCGTCAGTCGACTTCACGTTGAGCTGCTCGATTAGAGCAATGTACTGGATCTCCCGAGTTCCGCATAAAAGGCACCACTACATGCACAAGGTCTCTAACTGCGAAGTGTCACTATCGGGCTGCCTAACGCTTTGATAGATTATTGCCTTCCCTTTCACCCAACGAGGTCAGAAAATAACTAACAAGCCCATCGTTATTTTGACGTATATATTCAATTCTCCTGTATTCAGGCGGTAATGAAAGTGGCTGTCTGATCAGTTGTGTAACCCGGTAATCGTCATAAATAACTAAGACACCGATTGTTATTCAGTCGTATATGCTCAGCTCTTGCGTGTTCAGAGGTCAAGGTATATGGTGGCTTGATAAGCACTTATTTCCAGAATCGACAAATAATAGGGCAAGCACGCTTCATCGCAGGATGCTCTTTGCAACTAACAGTAAATAAAATTTGAAATAACAAAGGGTTAAGATAGTATGCAGAGAGTATAAACAATAAAATTCTATATGCTGGCATCATATACAAATGCTTTGTGCCCCGAGGACTCGAGAATTGAGCAATATTCTAATATTTGGTAACTCAGGCTCAGGCAAGTCTACCCTAGCAAAGAATCTATGTGAAAACAGAGGGCTAGCCCACTTAGATCTTGATACGCTTGCTTGGACACCTACTGTTCCTCCTGAAAGAAAGACTTTAGATGAGTCATGGAGAGAAATAGAAAATTTCATCAATTCTCATGAATGCTGGGTGATTGAAGGCTGCTACACAGACTTACTGGAGCTTGTTAAAGAAAGCTCTAGTGAAATCATATTTATGAATTTGCCAGTTGATGCATGTATTTCAAATGCCAAAAACCGGCCTTGGGAGCCTCACAAATATGAAAGTAAGGAAGCTCAAGATGATAACTTAGAAATGCTAGTTGGCTGGATAAGGCAGTATGGCGAAAGAAATGATACATTTTCAGAGGCTGCGCATCAGAAGTTTTATGATCAATATAGCGGAAAGAAAAGTATGGTTACTCGTAATGAAACTCGCATTACCAGCAGCTAGAAGGCTTCGTAAAACCATCTCATTTTGCGCATAAAACCGCAGAGAAATTGCCAGTATTACTTCGGAGTTGTGCTGGGCGTTATCTGTGATTAAGGAAGAATAGATGGGCTGGTTAATAACTATTGCAATTGTATTATTTCTAATTCCTTTGCTCATGCCTTCATGGAAGTATTTTTGGATTAGCTCTTTCGGAATAACTAAGACACCCATCGTTATTTTGATGTATTTGTTCAATTCGTCGCAGGATGGTCCTTGTAAGGAATGGTAAATAAGAGTTGAAATAACATGATGTTGAGATAGCATCGGGAGTTGTAAACAATAAGATTATATGTTGGCGTCTTAGACAAATGTTAGGAGCTTCTGCATTGGCAATTACAAAACTTATCAAATGCACAATAAAAGCCGGTAGAAAGGAGCTGTTTCATCGAGGGCAGCTCGCTTGGAGTGAGCTGAATAATTGTGATGGTTTTGAAGGTCAGCTAGGTGGCTGGACGAGCGATGGAGAAGCAATAGTTCTTGGAGAGTGGGAGTCTGAGGAAGTCGTTGGGCGTTTTATGGATTCAATCCATGACAACATTTCCGAAAAAAGTAAGCAATCAGAAGCCTTCAGTCATTGCCAAGTCCAATATTTTGAAAAAGTATTGAGTATACCTGCCTTAGGAAGTAACGATGAACCTTCGCAAGGCTGTGTTCTTCGTCTCGCTCAATGTGAAGACGTACAAGATGTAGATAGATTTATGCACGATCAAAAGAGTATATGGAATCCAGCTATGGGGAAAGCTGAAGGGATGCTTGGTGGATTTGTTGCCCGTCATCTTAACCAAAGTAACCACTTGTTAGTTATTACCCGGTGGGAATCTCTTTTTCACCATGAGAATTACAAGGAGAGTATATTTCCTGGCTTAAGTCGAAAGGTAGCACCAGAGGCTTATATCAATAGGCTTTCAGGTTACGTTGTACGTGAGGATAATTCCTGGCAAGTTACTCCTAACAAGAGGGCAAGGGGGGGAACATTGGATCAGTCTTTAGTTCTCTCAAACTTTAGTGTTTAAGCTTCGGGCTGACGGTAGCCTGAGTCAACCTGATGTCCGATCCAATCGATCTTTGACTCAGGGCTGTTTTCTTTAGAGTGTAAATCTGGCGCCAGTTGATCATTGCTCAGTTTTTTATATGTTATGCACTTATTAGCTGCCCCCAAACTTGTAAAGCTCATCACTTTGGGTGGCTGGTTTTGTAGTAATGATTATTTGTCGAAAAGTTTTACTTTTTGAAAGTGTATTTTTGTCTTATCTCCATTGATAATCCGCTGACTATTAATAATATAAAGATTTTAATTATGCTTAAGTCTACTTTGTTTGGCACTCTATTCGCAGCGACTATGTTGCTATCGTCAGTATCCCATGCTGCATTAATCCCAGTGCAGGTTGATGTAACGTCTACTTGGAATTCTGTAGGGGGAGGTAGTGGTACTTACAATACCGTGACTCAGGATTTAAATGTAAACTATACGTTACATACCCCTAATGCGAACATGGATACGGTTAATCAAGCCCATTATAACGGCTTGATGGGAGAGATTATGACCTTAAGTTGCGAGGGACCGCCATCGCAATGTTCTTGGGTGCCAGAGAACCAGTGGCAATCCGTTATAGTGTTGTCTAATAGTTTGGATGCATTAGGTAATGGCGTTATAGAAACACAATTTTCAGTTGGTATTACGACGGTTGACTCGACTTTTTCGGTGAGCGCCGTACCTGTGCCTGCCTCTGCGATTCTGTTTGGTTCGGCATTGCTAGGCTTGATTGGCGTGCGTAGTAAGCAGCGACAGTAAGCGTCTTACATACCCTGAAAGCTATAAAAATTACACAGACGTTAAAATTACACAGACACCCATCGTTATCTTGTCGTATATATTCAATATTGCTGCGTTCAGAGGTAATCAAGGTGGGTGTCTGGATAAGTTCTGTCTACCGCACGAGCCCCAGCACTACTGATAATGGTCGAAAATACTTAGAGCTATCAGCCGCTTGTAACTTTCGATTCTGCCATTAGTACGTTACTGTATCCCTCAAATAATTAATAATACAGTTTATCGGCAGTTAGATTATTAGCAATAGTGTACAAGCCCAGCTATAACAAGGCCAAGTAGTGTCGCTAGCAAAACTGATTGGACTTCGCTACGCACAGCCGCTGTTGGTGGCGTTAAACAGAAATATAAGGAGATATAATTATGACAATTAAAGCAAGTGAGATAGCAAATAATTACCCTATTCTTACCTATCGTTATCGGATCACTGTAGGCGAAGAGGTCATGGCGTTTAGTAAGGTATCTGGTTTAAAAACGAGTCGTGAGGAAATCGATTATAAAGACGGCATGGGTGGTAGAGTTAGTATGTCCGGCGAAAAATCTGACCTCGATTTTACCTTGTCAAGAGGCGTTGTCTCTAAGGAAAGTCAGCTGTGGGCTTGGTTAAATCAGGCTTCTACTAATCGACTCGAGAAAAAAGACATTTCGATTAGCTTAATCAACGAAACCGGCACCGAACTCCTCATTACATGGAATATCTTGAATGCTTTTCCGACCGGTTTATCCGCGCCTGATTTTGACTCCACAAGTAATGATGTGGCCCTTGAAGAGTTAAGTTTGTCAGCCGACAGCATGACAATTGAATATCACTAAAAAATGAATGGCTCAGGTCTTCAAAGTTATAAAGATCCTCATAGTAAAATCGAACTGCAAGGACGCCCACCGTTACACCTTCTTGAACCCAGGAATTCAAGAGATTACTAAGACACCCATCATTATATTGTTGTATAGATTCAATATCGTTGCGTTGAGAGGTGATTAAGGTGGGTGTCTGGATAAGCTCTAATCTTACTTATATCAGCCCTCTACTCACACCAATCACTCCCCCTAATCGACGTCAATTCTTAAAGCTATCAGCCACTTGTAACTTCCCATACAGCCGCAGGTACGGTATTGTATCTCTCCAATAAATAACAACACGGCTTAGCGACAGTTAGCATGGACTTACTTCACAGTCAGCATTGGTCTATCAAGTGCCAGCTATAACAAGACCAAGCAGCATCGCCAGCAAAGCTGGCTGGACTTCGCTACACTAAGCTAAGCCACTGAGTTGGGCGTTCAGTGTCCGGAGGATTCGAGAAAGTGTGGGATGATCCCGTATTAACAAACATAGAAGAACACTTTTGGGAAAACCGAAACGGTGAGGTTGAGCAACAGAAGAATCCCGAGACTTTCGATATTCCATCTAAAGAAATTCGTATCAACTTAAAGCGAGGGCAAGCTGCCAAACTTGCTTTCGATATTCAAACTCAAGATGAGGATGGCTCGGTTCAAGTCTCTGGGGAGCGGATGTGGGTTATTGTCCTTAAAAAAACAAAAGGTCATTTTTTAGGAATCCTTGACAATGAGCCAGGTTGTATCGAGCCTGGCAGTGGCTATCTAGAGACAGGCTGTAAGCTTTGGTTCAAGCCCGAGCATGTAATTGGTATTGATAACCCACCAATGGACTATTTAACAAGTAGCTATCCAAATGAGTTCAGTACTTAACAAGGGTCAGCCACGGACTGTCAAACAGGTCGTTTTTTGTGCTTTCTGCAAAAAAAACGTCAGCTTTGCTTGCGACTGTAGTCGGCGTTAACTCACGGTGTTATATGAAAAAATTGATATTAATGTTGTTGTTTGTAGGCGGTAACATAATGGCTTCAGAGGATGGAAAATATTATTGGTTACTCGAAGAAGTATCTTGGTCTTTCGCTCAAGAAAAATCGGCAGATATAAATGCCTTTTATGATAGTCTTGAAATATACAATAAGGACATTGAAGTAGAGCTTCCTGATTATATTGGTGCAGGTCTGGGGTTTAATGAAGTTATTATCAAATATAGCTACGTAGAATTAATCGACAATAACTGGACCACTGTTAGAAATGAAATTCAATTAAAATCTGACTACGAATCCTTTTCAGAGCTTGAACTACTTTATCAGCTACATAATAATCTTCAGATTCACTACATGCAGCAAGATAAACATTATTTTGAGGGATTGGAATTACAAGAAGATAAAAAGAAATTGATATATGAGCTGATGCTGGGAAGCTAATAAAGCATAAAAAGGCTGATGCTGGGGGGCTCACCAGAGAAAATTAGTAGAGGGTTCTCCTTAAGTAGTACAGATTGGAAACAAAACCACGTAGGCCATGCAGGTGATAGGGCACCTTCATCGGTCTGTGCCTGAAACCTGAGCCGAACCCCCCAGAGGTGCCCAGTGCAGCCATCCTTCCGGTTGGCCTATCGTACAATGGATTCGTTTAACGCGGGCATAAATCATCTGATGTCGGCTAGGCTGATGATCGTATTACGCGATGTTGGCATTGGTAGCTCTTCCTGACTTATCACTTCTCTTATGAGGATGGGTTGTGCTCATAAGGGCTAGCCTGATTTTTTCATTTGCCGGGGCTATGACAGTTTTTGGTGTGCGTCAAATAAAATGCACAAATCCCTCTTTAGCTACTAAAAATAAGATAGCCTTTAACTTAAGTGCATGATGTGAGTACGCCAAAGGGTTAAATGCTGCCTGCAGGTTGTTGAACTGAAAGAATAGGGTGGGGTGATGATTAAAAGTTGGTTGGCATTTGAGGCAATTAAATGGGCAGTTTTAGCATCTATTTGTTATCTGATGTGGGGTGGGCCAGCCTTTATAAGTTGGATCTTGATTCCATATTTCGAGCCTGCTGATTTAGAGGGTGCCTATATTGGCATATGCTTAGTTGCGATAGCCGTATCATTTTGTGCTTATTGGTTTGTATTAGTTCGGAGTAAATTACTGACGGTGCCTAGAGATATTGTAAAGAGCTTTGTAGTATTTATCCTATTTCAGGCCGTTGTAGGTTATGTGCTGCCTCTATGTATACTGGGATATGAGGGTATGGGGTGGCTACTGATTTTCTTCCCTCTCGTAATTCTTTACCTGTTTATCGTCTCCCTTGTTGGTTATTTTCTAAGCACGAAGGTCTTTGTTGATAAATTCTGTAGAAAATAGATCGATATAAAATGAAAGGAAGAGGGGGGTAGTGTGGTGTTTAAATATTGGTTGAGCTTTGAAGTTAAACGCTGGCTGATAATGGCCCCAATAATAATGATCTTTTGGGACGGTAAAACGAATACTCACTACTTCCTAGCTGCAATTTTTATGTTGTTATCGATAGTGGCGTTTTGGATGACGCTGACTTGGCCTAAGGTGTTGGCGGCACCTAGTACTATTTTAAAGAGTTTCGCAGCCTTAACCCTGTTTCATGTGATCGGATATGCTGCTGTTCCATTGTTTGTGGCGACCTTTCTGGATGGCATCGGCGTTGCTGCATTGTATTTTGTACCTTTTATTTTAATCTATGTGTTTGTAGTGATGCCTTTTGTTGGTTTCTTGCTATGCACGAAGGTGATTTTTAATAAGTCACGGGTGCTATAGCTTGTAATTATTAGCGGTTATATGAGTGACATACCCTCTTTATACTATAGAGCCTGTTCGATTGTTTAATAATAAATTCTCTGTGGTCAAATAGCGTATCATTTTCTCCTGTATCATCTTGGTAAGGTTGGCAGCCCGATGATGTTTTTATCGTTGTGAGTCGATACTGCGGCGACACTATTGTCTGTACGATCGTTCTGTATTTGACACCCCAATTCTTTGTCATTAAAGCTTAATTTGGTGCTGATAGTATTTTCTATCTTGATTTTGTCTTTCCGAATCACGTTGTAAAGATCTGTGTTGTGGTCGTCAGTAAGCTGTGTGCTTGTTGTTGGTTTTGTAACTGATCGTTTAGCTTTCTTTATTTGTGTTTTATTTGTGTTTTATTTGAGGTTTTGATGGTGAATAAGGTTGTTTGTCGTTTATCTTTAAGCTTTGTTACTCTTTTTTTGGTGGCCTGTAATGATCATTCGTCATCAGATGATAGAAGGGTTGATGCGACCTCTGATGTGACTGAGCTTGCTCATTATGCATTCTCTGACCCTGCCGATGGCTTGACCAATCAGCATATTTATTCGATGCCGACGCCTGCGAGTCGGGACAGCGGCGGGGACAATACCTCACAGTTTACTGATAGCGGCACGTTGGAGATTACTGAGCGTGAAGGTTCTTTTACCTTTGGTGCGGCAGATGCTACTTATAAGAGCAGCTACAGCATTAAGGTGAGGCCGAAAGAGCTTTTTTATCCTGATGCTAACGAAAACAGTAAGCTCATAGTCTTTCAAACCGCTATAGGCACGCTTAAGGTTAACAAGAAAGGTGAGCTGTTTTATGACTCCAGGGATCCGCAGCGTCAGGAGGGCGAGCCTGTGGATATCCCTCTCGGTCAGAGTATGTCATCAGGCTGGATGAGTCTTATTATTGCTTCGGATGATGACTTTGAGCATGTCTATATTAACGGTGAAGAGGTATATAAGGTTCCTAATGATTATTCAACGGCTAGCTCAGTAACAGTTGGTGGCAACGACAACTCGTTAGTCATGGAGCTGGATGATGTTCGTCAGTTTATTGGTATGCTAGATCAGCAGCAAATTAACTCAATTGTCGGCCTTGATCTTAAAGGCCGCGCAGTGGTAGCTCCTGTTTATCGTCCAACGCCGTCACGTGGGATGAATAATGTCCCGTACTCTGCGTTGACGTTGGAGTGGGCAACACATGAGGCGATGCAGCCATCCGGGACGGAGTATCAGGTAGAAGTTGCAACGGATAAGGGCTTTGTTAACAAGGTCTACTTGGAGACGACCGACGAGACAAGGCTAGTGCTACCAAGTCTAGAGGCCGATGTAGATTATTTTTGGCGCGTTACTGCCAATCAATTGGTTAGCGATACTTTCAGTTTTCATACGGCACCTGCTGAGCATGATGTCTCAACTATCACAGCGATGGAGTTTAATGTCTGGTCGGCCAATAAGAGCGGGACTAATACAGCGCCTATTCATGGCTCACACTACATTGCAGAGCTGATTCGCGATAAAGGGGCAGATATTGTCTTTTTAACGGAGGGTTCACTGAATGCTCCCGCGGTTGCTGAAGAGTTGCATTGGAATTACCGTCGTGCCTATGTAGAAAATGACCCTGATGGCCCACTCAATTGTCGTTATTATCCAGCAATACTAACGCGCTATGACATTAAAAAAGAACTTTTTGCAGCGGGTCATGGCCCCAATGATAAGAAAGTGGGTATTCGAGTTCACAGTGATGAACTAGGAGAGGATATCGATGTACTGTTGTCACATCCCAGTGCCAACGATGCCAGTGACGCTGATATTGCGTTACACAAGCCTATTGAGGTTGTGCTTGAGCATGAGAGAAGTAGATTATTCTTTGTAGAGGAAGAGCTAGTTAAAGCACAGGAGAATAATCCGGATGCGGCTAACCTAACGATATTGGGTGGCGATTTGAATTCAGTCTCATATTTGGACCTACAGAACAACAGCAGAGAAAGCTATCAGGATTATGCCGACGTGAGATTACCTATCACCAGCTATATTCACGACAGCGGTTTTGTCGATAGTTATCGATCTGTACATAGTGATGTGAATAGCTACCCAGGGGAGACGTTTGGCGCCTATGCGCACAAAAAATCCGATCGTATTGATTATATATTTCACAAGGATGGAAACTCGTTAACCTTAGAGCCAATAGAGTCTTATGTGTTTTCTTCCCACCCGGCAGTCTGGTTGTCTGATCACATGGGGTTAGTGACGAAGTATAGGGTGAACTAAGTCAGGTTGAGTTCACAAGGAGGCTCTGGCTTGCCAGTGGATGGGAAGCTGTCTGGCGTGGAAGCACAGGAGGCGCGAGAGCGTTGCACGATAGATCAGCTCTATTCTTTGGATAGGTAGGCGTTAAAATGATAGGATCGTGTTACTTTTAAGGGCCATTTGGAGGGGGTGATGAAGAAAAGTATTCGCTGGGGGATCATCGGCTGTGGTGCAGTTACAGAGGTAAAGAGCGGCCCCGCTTATCAAAAAACGAATGGGTTTCAGTTGGCTGCTGTAATGAGAAGAAGCAAGTCGTTAGCTAAGGATTACGCTCAACGACATAATGTTGAAGCGTACTATTGCTGTGCTGATGCCCTTATTAATGATGAATCAATTGATGCGATCTATATAGCAACCCCTCCTGATACCCATAAACAATATGCATTACGCGTAGCCGAGGCAGGCAAAGTGTGTTGTATAGAAAAACCAATTGCCCCAACCTATGAAGATAGTAAAGAGATCTTAGAGGCTTTTGAACGAGCAAAAGTCCCACTTTTTGTTGCATATTACCGCAGATCTTTGCCTCGTTTTAACAAGGTGAAGGAGTTGCTCGAAAGTGGCAGTATTGGCATCGTTAGGCATATTAGTTGGCACTTAAATAAGCCGGCGAATGACATTGATTTGTCGCGAAAATATAATTGGCGTACGGATAAAGATATAGCTTTAGGAGGGTATTTCGATGACTTGGCGAGTCATGGCTTGGACCTTTTTGCTTATTTGCTCGGTGAATTTGAGGTGGTTCGAGGTGTTGGCTCTAATCAGCAAGGATTATATTCCTCGCTTGACGCTGTCTCCGCCTGTTGGGCGCATAAGAGCGGTGCTACTGGTGCGGGCAGTTGGAATTTTGGAGGTTTTTCAAGAAAGGATGCCGTCACGATTTACGGTAGTGATGGGGAGCTATCGTTTTCTGTCTTTGATGAGCAGCCAATTACTCTCTCCCAGCCTACTCGGCAACAAGAGATTCATATTGAAAACCCACAAAACATTCAGTTGTACCATGTTAATAATATAGCAAAGCAACTTTTCTCAGGCTGTGAACACCCGTCAAGCGGCGCCACGGCGACGCATACAAGCTGGGTAATGGATCAAATCTTGAGAGCTGATGGCTAATATTATTGTTGTCTGGATTATTAGTATTGTTCGCTGATGGCTGAGTTTCAACACGGCCATCGCGAGTGTTATTAGTCGCTGTTTATAATAAAAGTAAAAGGTAACTGCGTTGTTTAAGCTGTCGGTAGATGAAGAAATTAACTTGTACCTAGTGAGCGAGTCGTTTACTGATAGGTATGTTGTGCTGGTAGAAGAGAATAGAGACTATCTATCGGAGTGGCTCGAGTGGCCAAGATTCTGTAAAACACAAAGTGATTTTAGTGCGTTTGTGAGGGCCTCACTCCATCGTTATGCTGACGGGGCGGGCATGAATTGTGCGATAGAGTATCGCGGTGAGATTGTAGGTAGCTCAGGTTTTAATAGTATTAATCAGCTATTAAAAGTCGCTGAAATTGGTTATTGGCTGGGTGAGCAATATCAGGGGCATGGAATCATTACGCGTGTTTGTCGCTATCTCATCGACTACGCATTGACAGAGTTGGCCATGGAAAAGGTGCAAATAGCTGTCGCAGAGAGCAACGTATCCAGTAGGGCGGTCTGCGAGCGATTGAACATGCGCCTAGAGGGAGTGATCACTAACCGAGAAAAGGTTGGTGATAAAATACTCGATCACGCCATTTACGCTATCCGTAAAGGCGGTGTCTAGGGTGAGGCCGTATTCTAAGTGGATTTTCAGTAGCTGCCTCATTGCTGCGATCTAACCTGCGTAAATGTGTTAGTACTTACTTATGCTTTTTCTTGCTCTTTGTTAGTTGTAACTATTCATCACGTGACTCGTCAGTTAAGCTACAGCGACAAATAATGAATAAAGTTAGGTAGCCAACAATGATGTTTGAGGTACTTTCTGAGGAGCACACTCGGCAGCTGTATCAATTTGAGGTTGAAAACAAAGCCTGGTTTGAATCGTTTATCGCACCGAGAGAGGCAAGCTTCTATACGATAGAAGGTGTGAGTAGTCATATTCAGCAAAGTATCGTTTCATTTGTCAGTACACAGATGCTGCCTTTGGTTCTTGTGAGTGAAGGGCAAATTATCGCCAGAGCTAATCTAAGAGCAATATGTAGAGAGTCTAAAAGTGCTGAGGTCGGTTACCGTGTGGCGAAACAGCACACAGGTAAAGGTGTCGCAAGCTTATGCTTGGCGAAGTTGATCAGCGAGGCTGAGCTAAGATTTGACCAGCTTAGATTAAGCGCGAAAGTATTAGACAATAACCCAGCGTCTCGACGTGTGCTTGAAAAGCATTTGTTCCAGCTATCGACTTATACCCCCAATTTCATGCTATTCAATGAGCGTGAGATAGGTTGTACCTTGATGGAGCGGAGCTGCGAGCTTGCAAAGGCTAATAGTAAGCTCTGATCTAGGCGGCCTACGTTTGAGATTGTGTACCTATCAGTCTAGTTAGCCGTTTATGCCAGTTTGCTTGCTGGTTATAGGTATTTTCCCTGGTGTTGCCCTCTATATACCCCTTTCTCTTCCGTTAAGGTTGAATGTCGTTGATGGGGTAGCTTTGTCATTGCATCAAGGGCCAAGGCTTATTGGCAACTCGTTGAGACATTCTTCGAGTTAAATCGCAATGAATTAGATGTTATTCACGTGTTTTCCAATGCGCTAATGTGATAGGCGAATACATTGAAATGTTATAATATTACGTTTTTATTGCAATAATGTAATGTTCACTTTGCCTAAATGTGAACACTGTCCACATATTTTTTGCTTTTTTCACTTCCGCTTTAATTGTCTGATTGTGAATATATTTATTAATTATTTTCTATGTTTCTCGTCTCAAGCTCAACGTCTGGTTAATAGCTCAACGAAATTATTAGTTGATCTCTGTTCAAATTTTCTGCCGTTTTATACCGTATAGTTTGTATCGTCATTACGATTTTTCTCTTCTTGCCTTTTTTATTTTTTGGTTTGATGGAAAATTTAGTAAATACAATTATAAAAAAAAATATGCTGATATCGTGAAATGAAATGATCGCGATAATGTTGGTTTGCTGCGTGATATACCTATGCAGCCTTTAAAATAGGGGGTACAGGGAAGGGGTTGGCATTAAATGATTGCTAGGGAATCTGGCGGTTTGTAACTTGAGTGTGTATGGATGCGTAAATGTGCAGGAAATGTGCAGGAAATGTGCATGCAGAAAATTTCGTGATTTAGTTGTTTCGAAAGAAATAAATTGCGTAATTAATAGTGTGTGAGATTTTGGGTTTGTGCAGCAGTAAGTTGTGCAGATATAAAGTAAGCGTGATTTATCGCGCAATAAAGGCTGAGCAAGCGTTCGGCAATAATGTGATGGAGTGAGTTTAATGAAAAGTGTAAAAAGTCGTTGCTTGATGACGTTGGGGTCAGCAGCTTTCGTATTGGTGGCGGGGGGCGCGCAGGCGCAGTCTCATGTCACCTTTCAAGGAGAAATAACGCAAGATAGTTGTACTGTTAATATTAATAACGAAACATCGCATATAGTTAAATTTGATGCGGTCTCTAATAAAGAGATTATGGATGAACACTACAGCCCGCAGAAAATAACGCTTCCAGTAACATTGACGGATTGCGAGGGCGTAAGTCAGGCACCAACACTAACGTTTAATGGAACTAGTACCACTAATGGTGATCTTGAAAGCGGGCTTACAGATGTATTCATTAAGTTTAAGCAAGGGGATACTGAGAAGGACTATACAGTGAATGAGCCATCTGATGAGTTAGAATCTTATACCGATGGTTGGAAAAAAGACTTTAAGGTTGAGTTGCATGCGGAAGAGGGAGGGGCCCCCCAAGTTGGAACGTTTGAAAACACAGTGGCAACTCTAACGGTCAACTACAAAGACTAATCTGAGTTATGAGTTGCAACCGGTATATCACTATGCCGGTTTTTTGAAGATACAATCGACTTAACTTTGAAAAGTAACTGGAGTCAGCAGTGGCAAGTAAAATTAATAGTGTATGGAAAAATATTTCTGTAATTATAGGACTGTGGCTGGCTGTGAGTAGTGTGGCTAGTGCATCGCCTACAGTGGGTGCTACGCGCTTGGTGTTTGATGGTGCGAAGCATGAGAGCTCGATTACAGTGCGTAACGGTGATGACACCGCGTATCTTATTCAATCTTGGGCTGACGCCAAAGGAGCGGATGGAAAGAAAGCTGATGCTGCAAAACCGCCGTTTATGATAACGCCACCATTATTTAGGATGGAGGCAAAAAGTGCAAATCAGTTGCGAGTGATTCGTACAGGAGGCGATCTGCCTGAAGATCGCGAATCTGTGTTTTGGATGAACATCAAGGCGATACCACCGTCAGATCCGGACGCTAAAAATACACTGCAATTTGCCATTAATACACGAATTAAATTGTTTTTTCGCCCAGCTGGTCTTCCAGATATAAAGGGAGCAGCTTGGCAGAATGTGAGTTTTGAGCGCCGAGGAAAGCAGTTGTTCGTTACTAATCCATTGCCGTTTTACTTAACGTTTTCTCGATTAAGTGTTGGTGTAACGGATGTTGTGACAACGGGTGTAATGGTACCGCCGAAAGGGACTGCGAGCTACACGTTGCCCGCTGCAGCAAACGGTAAGGTGAGCTGGGCGTTAATAAATGATTATGGTGGGGCTAGTCCATTATTCTCGGCTGTGCTAGGCGATGGGAGTAAGTAATAATGGTTTTTGGAAATCACAAGAAGATCTACGCAGCGATGATGCTTCTGTCGTTCACTGCGCCACGACTTTATGCAAAAGAGTATTTTAGTCCTGCAATGTTAGGGCTTTCGAATGAGGAGTCGATAGATCTTTCTGTTTTTTCCGATGCTGGAGGTCAGTCGCCTGGAGTCTATCGGGTTGATATATATCTCAATGAGAATGTACAAGACACCAGAGATGTTAACTTTATTAAAGCTGAAAACGGTCAGTTGCAGCCAGAGTTAACAATCGCAGAACTGAAAGCGATGGGCGTCGATGTGGCAGCGGTAGCATCGCTGCAAGGGTTACCCGAAAATCAGGTGATAGACGATCTTGGCGCCTATATCCCGCAGGCGAGCAGCCGCTTTGATTTTACTCACCAGCAATTACATGTTTCTGTCCCTCAGGCAATGATGCAGCGCGAGGCAAGAGGCTTGGTGAAACAAAAGTATTGGGACGATGGTCTCCCAGTGCTAATGACAAACTATAGCTTAAGTGGCTCTAACAGTTGGAATGAGAGCGGAGGAGGGCGTAAGGATAGTTATTATGCCAACCTTCGTAGTGGCATTAACGTCGGTGGTTGGCGGTTGCGTAACTACAGCGTCTGGAGTCAGTCGTCAGGGAATTATGCTGACGAAGAGTCCGCGAGTGAGTGGAGCTCGTTGAGTACGTATGCAGTACATGATGTCAGGTCAATTAAAGGGCGAGCCACCCTGGGTGACGCCTCAACTCCTTCGGATGTCTTCGATAGTTTGACTTTTCGAGGAGTGAAACTGGAGTCCGCTGACAATATGCTGCCAGACAGCTTACGTGGCTATGCGCCTACAATACGTGGTATAGCAAACAGTAATGCACAGGTGACCGTGCGTCAGAGTGGCGCAGTGATTTATCAAAGCTATGTGCCAGCGGGGGAATTTGTGATTGATGACTTATACCCAAGCTCTGGCGGTGATTTGGAGGTAACGATTACAGAAGCGGATGGTAGTGAGCACAGTTTTTCTCAGCCGTTCGCAAGCTTGCCCGTGATGCAACGTGAAGGCAGGTTAAAGTATGGTGTTGCTGTAGGTAAGTACCGTAGCTGGAGCGACTTAGACGAGCCAGTTTTTAGTCAGTCGACATTAATTTACGGCCTTGGGCATGGTGTGACTGTTTATGGTGGCCTGCAAAATGCTGAAAATTATAATGCGGCGGCGCTCGGGTTTGGCCTAGGGCTTGGTGATTTTGGCTCTATCTCACTCGATGTAACACATGCTAATACTGCGCTTGAAGAATACACGTTGAAAGGTCAATCATACCGTTTTCAATATGCCAAAACGTTTCAGGCGACAGGAACGGCAATTGCTTTGGCGGGTTACCGTTACTCGACCGAGGGGTTTTATAGCTTTGAAGAGGCCGTTGAGCGTCAGGGCTATATGGAGGATGATGAAATTAATGGCGGTAGAGGAAAGCGGCGTCGTAGGGCTCAGTTCTCTCTCAATCAACCGCTAGGTGGTTCGGCTGGCTCGCTTTATACCTCGGTATATCAGCAGGATTATTGGTCTAAAGATGGTTACGAGCGCAATATTAATGTGGGGTATAGCAAGAGCTGGAGTGCGGCGAGCTTAAATGTGAGCTATAACGAAACCGAAGATAGCTATTACAATGACAAAACTCGCGCGGTCGTCGTCAGTGTCAATGTGCCGCTCGGTTCTTTGCAACACAGAAGTTACGGGACAGCAAGCGTGAGCAGTAACGATTCTGGTGAAACGAATTACTCAGCAGGAATTTATGGTACGGCGCTAGAGGGTGACAATCTTGGCTATAGCGTACAGCAACGTTATGGCAACCGTGATACTAGGAATAGTGGCTCAGCGAGCATCAATTATGACGGAACATATGCTGAGCTTGATGCAGGCTATAGCTATACGGCAGGAACCAGCCAGCAGGTAAATTATGGCGCGCAAGGGTCTATTGTTGCCCACCCATACGGTGTGACGTTTGGACATTCAATGTCTGACATGACGAGTGCGGTGTTGGTGCGTGCTCCGGGAGCCGCTGGTGTAGGGCTGAAAAACTCTAATGGTGTTGCTACCGATTGGCGTGGGTATACAGTGCTTCCTTATGTATCGCCGTATAGACGAACACGTGTCGCTTTAAACACAGAGAGCTTGGGTGAAAGCGTGGATATTATACAAAATGTTAGTGATGTTGTTCCGACTCAGGGCGCAGTCGTGTTAGCAGAATTTAAGACAAAGGTCGGTAGTCGAGCACTACTCACACTCACTAAAGCAGGCAAGCCGGTGCCTTTTGGTGCGACAGTCATTGTTGATGGAAATGAAGAAGAAGTAGGCATGGTGTCGAGTGATGGTCAGGTATATTTGAGTGGTTTAGCAAAACAGGGCAGTTTACTCGTACGCTGGGGAGATGGTGATGAAAAACAGTGTCGGTCGAATTATACGTTGCCACAATTGGATGAAGGAGAAAACGGTCAGGCTGTTAGTATTCAGGAGGTGTTCGTCGAATGTATTTAGTAGGTAATAAGTTTCAGTGCAGCTTGGTATCCTCACTTTTCAGTGCGCTGTTTATGGCATTGTGGAGCGGCCATTCGCTGGCCGCAAGCTGTCAAGTTGGTCAGCCTCTTCAGCAGGCCGTGGGTATTATCACTCCCGCCCCCGGAGCGCCAGTAGGAACGCTCCTTAGTACCACTGCGGGATCCAGCGGCAGTACTGTTTTAATGAGCTGTGTCTCAGACGGTAGGCCACAAGACATTTATGTGGAATCAGCTGGCGATACTGTGATGATTGATGGTCGGACTATCACTAATATTGGTGACTCAGGTATTGGTTTTGCAGTTAAGGTTCAGGCAGAGGCCATGTCTGGGGCCGGCCATGCGGGCGGAATGCGCTACTTGGGTGAGCGACGAGGCGCAAAGGATGATACGCATACTACGGTATTAAATACGGTTGATCTCCCTGCGGGTAAGAAGTTTTCGATTCACGCGCAAGCAGTTTACGAGTTTTATAAAACGAAGAAAAAGATTAAGCCCGGGGTATATCAGGTCGCTAACGCGGGAAGCATACATCTAGAGGGGGAGTCCGCTGCATCGGATATTGGAGTGACTGGGCTCAAGGTGATGGGGACCTGCACTATCATCGATGGTACACATGACCAAAGTATTGAGTTGGGGAAATATCCTCTGGACACCTTTTCCGGTATCGGTACAAAAACGCCTACTAAACATTTCACCATCAAGATGGATTGCTCCGGAAAGCCTAAGGTGACTGGTGCACTTCGACAGATAGGTGATTGGGATGATGTTTATGGTGACCCTTATACTTTTAGGCCTACTAACTATGACGGTAAAGGTGATCGAGGTATCGGAGTTCGAGTCGAGCTACAGGGGAAAGGGCTGGGAGCAGAATTAATTGAGCATGACGAGCCAAAATTGCTGACAGAGAGTGCGACAAATGAGTTTATCCTGGACTTGAATGCGTATTATTATCAGTTTCGCGACACGATTATTCCGGGTGATATTGACGCTAACCTGCAATATGTTTTTACCTTTGAATAGAGTTGTATTATGAAAGTATTATTTTTTTCCTCCTCATTCTTACGACTTTGGTTGCTACCCTTGTTTTTTAGCTTGAATGTTGTAAGCGCAAATGCAGGGCTACTTACCACTGCGACGCTCAGTTTTCGCGGCGGTACTGAAACACCAACTTGCGCAATCGATCGTGATATAAGTATTGTTATTCCTGTGGCGAATTTGGAAGACTTTCCGGACGCGAATTACTCTTCAGATAGTGTGAAGTTCGATATACCAGTATCCTGTTCAAGCACTGAAGCAAATCTTGTGGCAATACATCTTGCGGGTCAAGAACTGAACAGTAGCGGGCTGCTAAGGGTGACTGGGGCTCCATCGGAAGAGGTCGGTATTGAGTTTCTTGAAGATGGGAATAAGATAGGTATAAATAGCGATACAGCATTTAAAAATACGACAGATGTTACTAATTTTAAAGTGAATTTAGAGGCGAGAATAACCTCGATTAAAACAGTGACAGAAGTCGGAAAGGTTAATGCTGTTGCGCAAATATGGGCGGTCTATGAGTAGGTGTTTATAGTTTTTATTGTTTTTTTAAGGGTGTGCTGGGGTGATTTGAGGGCTTCATAATAGGCTGTATTTTCGGTGGGAATGATATGGCTATCACCGCGGCTCTGTTTGTAAAGGCGTTATTCCTAAAGAAGATTCTCTTAAAAAGACTTTTTGTAAAGAGTGTTGCTAAAAATGTTGGTAAAAAATTCTTCTTGAAGAGTTTTGTTAAAGGCAGGTGGGGTATAACGCTCCCTGATACACTGTAATCTATTTTTTAATAGGGTGGATGAAATGAGAGTAGGAAGAAAACACTGCTTAGCGATGCTGCTGGGCAGTTTTGCCTTCTTGGTGGCTGGTTGGTCGTGGGCTGATGAGCCTCCCCCTACCGTTAGGCTGCTAAATGTTTCTGGAGAGATCGTGGCTGGAAGCTGTAAGGTAACAGTTAATGACCATGACAATACGACGATTTACTTTGGTGAAGTGAGCATCGCGGAGCTTAAAAAAGTTGACAGGAATGCAGCGGGTGGAGGTGTTATCAATGTGCGTTTAAATCATTGTAAGCAGGTTGCGTCGGCGCCGGCGGTGGCATTTTCGGGAGTTATAGGAGATGACTGGGATACTATTGCTACAGGTCGTAATGGCGTGGGTATTCATATCCAGTACAAGCCAAGTTGGGGCGCGGGGGGACAAAGCTATCAGTTGGGAGATGAACTTAATACGGTGCCAGAGGGCCCAGATGAATATGTCGCTACATTTTTTACGAAGATGGTAGAGTATAATGGTCAAGAGGCAACAGTAGGGTCGATAGGTAGTCCATCTATAACGTTAAACGTTATTTACCATTAGTAATAATCGTTTTTCGGCCGGGAATAATGCCTGCAGGTTCTCCTGTCTCAGCACGCCCAGCTAATGCCATTGCAATCGTGAATATTTATTACCCATAATTTTATTACCAGCGCTATGTTTATAGCGCTGTTCCTCGTGACGAGATGGTTTGTAGTATAAGAAAAGAGGTTTGCTTAAGTGGGACGTGTATCTAAAGGTTATATTTGTAGTGCTGTCTTGGTGGTGGGTGCGACGTTTTTATGCATGGTGTTGTTTGACATGTTCTCCCTGCCAGGTGCTGTGCTGATGACGGCCATCGTCTCACTCCCCACGCTGTTGATGCTTTCCATCTATCTTATTTGTAAGCGTTATTATCCGAAAGAAGTGCTGTTGTCTTGTCTGTCTGATTTGTATCTTGCTAATTTGCTCGCCTGCTTAGTTTTGCTTGTTTATCACGTGATTATTACTGTGATGTTTCCTTATGCTTGGGGTGATTCGTTTACTCGTTCTTGGGGCATTTTTTCTGTGTGTGCAGCAGGTATTGTGTCTCTTCCAGGAATGGTTCTTGGTACTCTTTGCTATTTTATGGAGGATAAGTTATTGCCAGGTAGAGAATATAGGGAGGATGGCTACTCTTAGTGATTTTATAATTAGTTATATGGGATTATACCTTAACATTACTTCTTCGCATTGGAGTAGCCGTTTATTAAAGAATTTATAGATAAAGTTATTGTTGCATTTAGCATTTTTTTTCTCTGTGTTGTCTGGCTGATATATCTGGCGAACGGTGTCGTTTGGGTCTCTGACTTACTTGGCTAGCCAGGTGAGGTCGAGTTAGCTCGGCTGGTGATTAAGCTGTCTGTTTGGTGTCAAGTGGTGACTCGACACTGATAAATTATTTTTATTAAAATAATGCTCTATAAAAATTAATGTTTTCGCTGATTTTGTTTTTATCACTCTGTTTTGTATTGGAAAGGTTGTTTTTAATTGAATAGGTTAAATAATGATAATTTTCCTATGTTTGGGTGTGGTGCCATAGTACATATCAAACTTTAGGTGCGCGTTGGTTTGTATTCATAGGATGAAGTTCGTCTTATATATTAAAGGAGATGTTTAATGGCAACAGTTTCTGAGTGTATAGCACGTGTACAAGCTAGCGGTGGCTTAGCGTGCCATGAGTGTCACATCAGTGCAAAAGTGGTTTCTAAAGCGCTGTCAGGGAGAGCGATAGCAAAGTGTGAGGCTGGCTCTTTAGGAAGCTTGCTATCTGCTATGGATACTACTGCGAGTCACGGAAGGGATAAAGTCTATCGAGTAGATGCCGATGGTCTTGGCCACTCATTTTCTATTGTTCAATGCCGAAATAAGTTCGTCATTATGCAGTCCTGGGTATCGAGCTATTCTTTGCAAGAGTGGCTGCTCGGCACAAAAGGTGAGCTGAAAGAGAATGGTTACTTACCTAACAATGGTGAGAATGATTATGAGTTCCTAAAGACGTACCTGACAATCATGTCAGAGGATTTGTCGTCTAGGAGAGTCGGCTACGCCCAATCGAATGCACAACGGTTATTCAACCCGCTAAACGCGAATATGGCAAGGTTAAGGGGGGCTATTGGTAGTGCATCTGGTAAGCCGCTGTCAATTAAATGGCAAGGCGAAGCGATTCATTAGTAAAGAGCCGGTACAACGGTTATTCATTTTTAGGTACTGGTGTAGTCGCTCATGTTGTTGAGGCTATGCGTGGTTTTAAGAATGTTTACAGCCATGATTAGTGAACTCCCCAAAAATAATCAGTGGCTTACAAATCATCAGCGCGCTAAAATATACATTCGTTAGTCGTTTAAACTATTTATGAGAAGCTTGATGATTGAGAGAAAACAAGGTCAATATGAGGGGCGAAACAAATCCTCTGCCTATAAGGATCTAGTCTGGACCGTTGCAACCTCCAGTGATAAATCTGTTGGTATCGAAAAACAAACAGAGATTACGCTGGAAATTATTCAAAAAAACTTGCTAGAGCTGGGATCGAATAAAAACAGAATTGTTTCTGCGCAAGTTTACATCGCCAAAATGGCAGATAAAGCAAAAATGGATGCTATTTGGTGCAAATGGCTAGGCACTGACCCAGAGTGCTGGCCGCAAAGGGCGTGCTTAGGTGTCGATCTTGATGGTGATGATTTAATAGAAGTAACCGTCACGGCTGTGCGTGGCTAAAACTGTCTAATAAGATGCGGGCCTTCGCGACTATAATTAACGTTAACCGAAGAGCTTATTCAGCACATTTTTTAGTCTGTCTGCCTCGATTATAAGCGTTTATGTAAGGAGTGTGCAGCTGTTGGAGTGATAGTTGGGGCGTGTAGACTGAACGCTGTTATCAGCAATGAGTATCAAAGGAGGAAGCGTGTACGACGAGATTATAACGTTCTGGTTTGAAGAAGTAGAGGAGTCTCAATACTGGCAGAAGGACGAAGCCTTCGATCAGCTTATTGCTCAGCGTTTTTCAGCAATACATCAACAGGCCTCCCAGGGGGAGCTTTACGGATGGCGAAAGAGCGCAGAGGGGCGCCTGGCTGAAATAATCGTGTTGGATCAGTTCTCGAGAAATATTTATAGAGACTCACCACAATCATTTTCAAATGACGCGCTAGCGCTAGGGTTGGCACAAGAGGCAATCAGCTTAGGGTTGGACAAAGAGCTCTCTGCTGCGATGCGTGGGTTCTTATACTTACCGTTTATGCATAGCGAATCAGCAGCAATTCATCACCTAGCGGTTGCCTTGTATACAGAGCTGGGTATGAAGAGCAATTTACAGTTTGAGCTGAGGCATAAAGCTATTATCGACCGTTTTGGTCGCTACCCCCATAGAAATGATGTTTTAGGGCGAGCTTCGACGGCAGAGGAAGTCGCATTTCTACAGGAGCCTGGCTCCAGCTTTTAAGCGTGGTAACGTTGTCTATATCGTTCGGTGCCGTTTCAATGCGTTGATACGGCAAAAAATTGAGCAGGCATCTGTCTTTCGAGGTATGAGTCGGCGATGCTTATCCACTGAGTTATGCTAGTAAGGCCTCTACAGCCTTAACATAAAAGTCAGCTTCTAGTAGTAATGGTAAGGTGATTAAGCTTATTGACCATTGCCTCAGCCTTGTATTCGTCTCTCTCTTTTCTAACCAATTGATTAATCGCTTGCCTGCGCTATATTTAGCAGTAAGTAGGCGTGATAATGATAGTATCGCCTCGGCTATCTGTTTTCTCTATTTTTTATAATGTCTCGTCTGGGGGTTTTATAATGAATGATAAAGAAGATGCTGTTGCAACATTGATCGACAACCTAAATAAAAACGATTCGCTGCGCAGAAAGCACGCCTCCTTTTGGAACTTCCACAACAAGGCGGCTAAGGAGCGCGGTCTCTTTGCGGAAGTTTACCCGTACTTTTGTGATGTTTTTGGTGAAAAAATTGAGGCTTGGGGGCTGTGTGAGCAGGATCCCCCCGATATTGTTGTGAGCCTATCTAACGGCAGGCTTAAAGGGGTAGAAATTACTGAGCTAGTGAATGAGCGAGCTATCGACGCGCAGTTGCATAACCCATCAAGGTATATCGAGGAGCTGTTTCGTTTCCGCTATCGAGAAGCTGTTGTTAAGTTACATGAGATTCTCGTGGAGAAGGAGAGGAAGTTAAAGGCGGTGCAAGATAGCTACGATGGTCTCAGCCTACTCATCCATACGGATGAGCTCCTGATTGACTCGGACCGCTTTAGTGTCGAGGGAGCGAGGGTCTTTGCTAGGGGCTCCAGCGTGTTTGACGGGGTCTATTTATTGTTTTCCTATGAGCCTGAAAAAGAAAGGTGTCCTATCATCCGGTTGATATAGCGAAGCTTCTTAGCTATACAAGTTGTTTTCCGGTGCGGCTGGTGAGTATTTAGCTTACTGCGGGCAGTAGGCTGCTTGCGTTGGCTAGTTTATGTTGCGTTGGATGGTTTATGCCTTTTTTGTTGTGATTGGCGTCGCTGTATATTGCTACAGCCTGGCGGCGATGTTAACTCATTGATTTTTAGTTGTAATTTGTGCCATTGCTGTATTCAGAGACAAGGGGGCGACTGTCGATAAAAATTGAGGCGAGGTGATGGCGTAGTTTCCAATTGACCGTGGCGGTATTTGATGAGAGTCTAGCGCGCATTTGGTGTTCCAAGAGACCGTTAATGTGTCGTTAGGATGGCCTTTACAGTAATGGCGTGACCATCATTACTTCCTTATTATAGTGCTAGAGAGCTGTTAGGCGTTTATGAGTCAGAAACTTGATTTGCAATTAGCTCCGCCGATATTGTTCCTATTTGGCTTATCGGGAGCGGGGAAGTCTTATGTCGGCAATCTTATTGGCGATCACGCCGGCTGGTATGTTTATCATGCAGATGACGACCTGACCGAAGAGATGATTAGGGCACTACGCGAGCATCGACCTTTTGACGACAATATGAGGGACGAGTATTTTGCCGTGATCGTCGAGAGAATCCACCAGTTGCGACTTCAGCATGAACGGCTAGTGGTTACGCAGGGAGTCTATAAGCGCCGCCATCGTGAATATCTTCTGAAAGAAATACCTGGCATGGAAATGATATTGGTGGAGGCAACGGATGCTTCTATTTTACATCGACTGGATCGACGTGAGAGCGGTATTAGTGGGGCGAGTGCCAGTGCTCTTAGGTTAGATTTTGAATACCCGGCCGATAATTGCAAAGTGATTGTTAATCAGCATGGCCAAGAACAGGTTATTGAGCAATTGAACGCTTACTTTTCCCCTGCTTCGATTCGCTAACGTTTTTTTTAGTAAAAATTTAATTGATATATCTCGTAATAAAATCGCCGTAAAGATTGTGCTTTACCCTTTGTCTTAGAGCTGTATATATAATAACTGTAATATATATATGTAATTATTGTGTCTCGATCGTTCTGTAATAGTGTTTGGCTTTATCGACTTCTGTTGATATCTCTGTCCTGTTGAAATGTTAATTGTTTTTAAGCGGTGTAGTTGTGTTATTTTTCACCTTCTTCGTTTCTGTTGGGAGTGTTTCAATATTATCGCGACGATTTTTGTACTCTGAAGAATAAAGGGGGTGGCTGTGCGCTATGCTTGGTTTTTTTTGGCGGGATTATTGCTGCTGACAATGCTCTGGACGATGAAGTGGGTGCGTGCTGAGCTGAGCATCCCTGAATTCGACACGTCTGTGCATTTTATCGATCCGACACACTATCAAGGTACTAATGAGCAGGTCGTCGAGCTACTGAACTTTATTGCGGCAAAAGCTGAGGCGAATTGTGTTTATCGGCGTTGTAGTGCTAAAGGCTTCCGTTTGAGTTTCGTTACGCCAGAGGCTCAGTCGGGCTGCGTTTATCGGCGCTGCGGTGCGGAAGAGATCCATCGGAGGGCGAGACTGGATGTGCAGGCCTTTAAGCAGTCGTTGAAGGTACACGATCGTGACTTGCTCTGTCGTATTATAGAAAGGCAATGCAAGGACGAGTCTCAGCCGGTATGTTCATACCGTCGGATAATGGATATCTATCGGCATGATATTGCTCTGTCGTGATTTTTGATGTCCTGCCTATAGCGAAATAGGGCTGCATTGAAAGCGTTGTTCGTCATACCTTGTTACCTTATTGCCAGCATTGTAAGGCTGTTAAGGTGATAGGAGATGAAAAAGGGGATTACGCTGAGAATGATGCTATGAAGTAAAGATATTGCAGCTTCAATAGATCTGGCAATAGCGTTAGGATGCTGAAAAGACATCGACGTAGAGAAGGATGGAAGAGCCGAATAGAGAGATGATAAATGCGGCTCTAAGCAGTACTGTATCAACAGTGGTTTCTTTCTTTATCTTGTTTGTCATGTTTGTATTCTTATATGTATTTTAATTAATGTTAAAGATGAGTATATAGCTCCTGAGTGTTGTTGCAAGCGGCATATAAAGGTTAATGGAAGTTAACTTAGCGTGTCGCTTTTGCTGTTGATTTTAAAGTGTTTTTTTGCAGCACAAACCCTTTGTTATTTTTATAAACTAATTGATGGATCGTTTTTTTACGCGGCAACAGTATAACGAGAGTTGTTAGGTTTTTGATCGGCACAATAAGTTTGTTAGGTTGGCGTGGTGTGTTTTCCTGGGCGGATAGGTTAATTGACTTACGGGGGCATTTTTTAATGGGATGCCGCTACAAACGCTGTAATCGGCATCATTTTATCTGCCTAGATGAATAGGTTTATATAGTCGCTCGTGCTACGGTCACAGTTTCTAAACACAACTTCTTTACAGAACTTTGAATCGTTTAGAATAATACGCTCTTTACTGCTGGCAAAGACAACAATCTCCGAGTTGCTACCATCAATATCCATGAAAGAGAGCTTTTTTTGTAATTTATAGCGGGTTACAGCGCTAATGTACTCAATGGTTTCTTTGCAGCCATTGGTGCAGAGAACGTCGGTGAAAGTAGTAGAAAGTTGTTTTATTTTGTGACGTTGAGGCATTTTTTCAGTGGTTCTGTATCAAATATTAAGACATGTGGCGACACTCCCGTAGTCATGTCGCTTGCTATGGCGGGCATTATGCCTGTCGAGCTAAGTAATACAAGCAGTCTTGTAGGGGTAAATACCTATTAGTTGATTTGCCCCGTATATTATTTTTCTATACTGACCTGACACCTAGAAAAAACAACATGTTACCTGTTTGTGGTGCGCGCCAAATGACAACATGATGATTCTGTAAGAAAGCAGCGTACCGTTATTTTCGTGGTGAGCTGTTGTAAAGCGCATTAAAAAATCGCTCATAGAAAACCTTGATAGGGTGCTTTGCTGTATTTCTGCTGTAGGCCTTACGCTGCTCGGATGAGAGGTTGAAGCCGTCGATAAGCAGCACAAAACGAAGCTGCTGCTTATTCTTGGTTGTAATGAATCCTGCGAGGTTATAAACCCCTTGTAGGTGTCCTGTCTTAGCGTGAATCTTTCCCTTGAGAGGTTTGTTAATGAGACCTCGTCGATAGCGTAGTGTGCCATCAACACCCGATATAGGCAGGGCATCATAAAGCGTGGGGTCTTTTTCGTGGAGTGAG
The DNA here is from genome assembly GCF_003752585.1 of Sinobacterium caligoides. Lineage (NCBI taxonomy): Bacteria > Pseudomonadati > Pseudomonadota > Gammaproteobacteria > Cellvibrionales > Spongiibacteraceae > Sinobacterium > Sinobacterium caligoides. Next base: position 122,281 of record NZ_RKHR01000004.1, on the reverse strand, counting down.
GCAATCGTACTAACAACTTGGAAGAGGGCGTCAGCGTTAGTGAGGTTGTGACGAGACAAGCCTGAGCCGTCACGAATAAAGGCGTTGCCGATATCGATACCAGCATTTTCGAGCAAGATAGCGCGGACCGCTTTGGCGCCATTGGTAAAGTTACCCGGTACCGTTGCTTGCTTCGTTGCGGTGGTATTATTGCCTGGGCTGTTGCTGTACTGGTAGCCGACAGTCTTAAAAAGGGCGTCGGCTATTTGGTTGTCTGATTTTTTTAGCATGCGCTTGAGGTAGAAAGGGAGTGGTTCAGACCTGTGTTCGGCGATCGTTTTGGCATTGTTTGATGCGCTACCGATGACAATATCACCACTAATTTTCAGGCCAATTTTCTTGGCTTCTTCTCTAATGATAGCGCTGACATAGGCGCTGGGTTCAGTGACGGCGATTGATATCGGTAGCAAGTTCTTACGTGGGGCACTGCAGCCGCTGATTTGATAGTGGTTGTTGTCGAAGTGATCGAGGTCGAGGCTACAGCTAAGCCTTTTGGCTTCGCTGGTGCTGACGGTATAGGCATTACTGCTGACGCTGATAGGCTCATAGGATGGGATATAGACACTGGTCTGTCGGCCTGCGCCATGGGTCCTAATGCTTCCTTTGACACAGTTGTGGTTTAAGCTTATTGCTGTGGCCGGGGCGGCGAAGCAGACATTGGTGTCGCTCCAGGATTGGCCCTGGCTCCACTTCTGGCCGTTGAATATGCTTCCGTCTAAAATCAGGTCCCCCTTTATTGTTTTTAAACCATTGGCTTGCGCCTGCATGAGTAGCCTATGCAAGTCAGCCCTTTGAAGCAGAGGGTCACCGCTGAAAACGATAGCAGTGTCGCCGTTCTTACTCTGCGTTAGTGTTGTTTTGAACCGGAATGCATTGCCTAATTGGTAGTAGGCAGCGAGGGCTGTGAATAGTTTTTGTGTGCTTGCGGGCGCGATAAGTTGGGTGTTATTACGCTGTAATAACACGCGCCCATGATTGTCACGGATGATCAGTGAAACACGGGAGCCAGCAGGAAGTGAAGCGGTGGCCTTATCGAGGCTTTCTTCGATACTGCTAGCGTGACTAGCGATGGTGATAAATAAGCTGCAAATGCATAATAAATGCCGCGCGGGTAGTGTTAGGCGCTGTATAAGGGGCTGGGACAAAGGAGAGCCTCGGAATTTAGCTGTTAAGTCATGAAAGGGGTTAAAACTTACTCGACTGTTTGAGTGTTGGGTAGCCATTTAGTTCGCAAGCTTGATACCTATCAACAGGCTCCTCACCGATATACTTGGACTCAGCGTGCTGTAACCGTGTACGAAGTGTACTGAGTGAGTATAGCTGTAATGATATAGGCTAATATTACTGTATACGTTTGTTGGATAGCACAGAGAAATAACGCAGATGGACGGCATGGTGCATTTTATATTACTCTTAGAGTCTATAATGAAATGAATATCTTGGAGAGGGTAAGTGAACTATCAGTGTCCACGTTGTGGTAGTAAGATCAGCATTAAAATTGTCTATCGCTGGCGCCATACCTGTACCTCTTGCAAGTCGGTTATTGGTTATACTCCGTCGTTTCTTATTGCCGCAGCGTTATTGGCAAGTTGCTACTTATTCTTGCCAAGTCAGGGGTTGATTGGTGAATTGTCTATAGTAATTATTTCAATCACCACCTTTGCGTTGTTGGGGCGTTATTTTCTCAGGGTTCAGGAGTGTTGAACTGATCATTCTGAGCGCAGTGCAGGGGGCATTGTTATTGTTTCTTTGCGCCAGCTGAATAGAGTGACGGCAGGTAAACACCTTCGACGTTGTAGCCTGCTAGATTCGATGAATAAAAATTAGTTCGGTGCTATGTCAGGTCTATTAAGAGTCTGCCGAGCAAGTTTTTCTGTTGCCCTATAGCGGATCTATAAGACGAAATAGCGAATTAACTGACAAAAACTGCTTAATAGTATGCCCTAACAAAAGTTGTAAAGCTTAGGATAAATTGTTGATGAATGGTTTTAGACATTTCCGAAAGAGAAAGCCATCACAGGTATCGCCGTTTCGTTTGCAGCTGGCGACTAACGGTCCGCGTCGGCTGCAGAGTAGCTTGGCCTATCAAGCCGAAGAGGGGTGTAGTGATAGTGTTCAAGTGGACTATTTTTTCTTTATTCCCAAACAGTTGGCAATAAACGCGGTGACCTACCCGAAGAACTTATTCTACCGCCACATGGATAGCGTTGTGCGTCGGCGTGCGCCACAGGTACCATTGAATCAACCTCAGCTACTTTATAATACGTTGACAACAATCAGTAAGATGAAGGATGTTGATCGACAGCTGGTAGAGACCAAACTACTTGCCTGCGCCTTTCATCGTTTTACCCAGAGTACAGTCAAAAAGCTAAGCGGTATTGAGCCTGAGCTAAAACAGACGCATTGCGGTACTTTTAGCGAGGTTGTTGATTGTTTTTTACGGATGTTTGATAACTGGATACAGCGCATTGCGGCTGGTGAACAGGGGGGGGATTTAGAGGGGCTAGCGGCGCTGCGAGAGTATTGTAACTTGGTGGCTGAGAAAGAGGCTTATCAGCTACTGCAAACACCGTTTGCCCAGCAGTTGAGCAATCGAAATTGTTTGTTGTTGTTGGTGAAGCGCTTACATGACGATCGAGTTAATCATGGTTATCAGTCTGTCGCGGATGTCGAGGGGGTCAATGAGTATTTCATTTATCGTTTTAAAGGCTTGCGCCGCTTTGCCGAGGAACCGTTAAACCTTAGCAATATCACCAATATAGTGGGAGAGCTTCGGCAACAACTGATCTATGGCTTTGCCGCCGGTTTGGCGATGACTTTTGCTACGGGTATTGCCTTTTATACACAGCAGAAATATGGCAATTTTAGTGAGCCATTTTTTGTTGCGCTAGTGGTTTCTTATATTTTCAAAGACCGTATTAAAGAGTTAACTCGCAGCTATGCCAATACCGGGTTGATGCGACGCTTTGGTGATTACCGCACTAAGTTGTTGCGAGGTGGTAAGGGAATTGATGTCGGCAGCGTAAAGCAGTCGGCGAGCTTTATCGCTAAAGAAAAGTGCGATGGCGAAATACTGGCAGCGGCAAAGCGTAGTCGTAATGGTGATATGGCTGACTATGGGTTAGAACATGACATCTTAAATTACAGTCGCACGATTAAGGTGAACGAACGTTTTTTCTACGCAAGAAACATCCTTGACTTACCGCGGCAATGGTTAGATATCAATATTTTCAACCTAGAGCAGTTTTTACATAACATCGTACCCAGTGCCGATAATATTTGGTCGATGGGCAAGACGTTACCAGTGCGAATAAAGTCTCAGCGTGTGCATCATGTGATTGTTGTGGTGAGGATGAAAAATGATGAAGCCAGCAGTGTGCGCTCCTGGTGTGTCGTGCTTGGGCGCAAGGGAATTAAGCGCGTAGTTGAGCGGGAGAAAGAACAACCAATGGATGTGTTATGGCAGCGGCATAGCGATAGCGTCAATTACGAGAGCCTTTTGCAAAAGCAAATAAAGCTGTTAGCAGAGGACGATGACGAGCGCACCTTAGAGGATCGCTTGCAGCCAGAGGTGTATTCAACTGAGAGTAAATGACAGGTAAAAGTGACTGGATGATTATTCGTTAATGCTGTGCTGTTATGGTTGAGCTGTTTGCTGGCGCTATGCTTACGTTGAGCGTTAGCCGCCGAATCAATCGTCGGCCTGCTCGCACAATTAGGTGTCCTCTGTGCTGGAGGGGGTGTATCGGCGTTGCTTTATGTGGGTTTCGTAGAGCGTATCGCTGAGCATGGAAATTGTCAGTGGTTTGGCTAAGTGGCCGCTCATCCCCGCCTGATAACAGGCGTCGAGCTGTTCCTTGAGAACATGGGCTGACAGGGCAATAATTTGTGTCGGTTGTTTTTCTTGTGCTTGCTCCCAGCGGCGTATTAATCGTGTGGCTTCGCAGCCGTCGAGTATAGGCATGTCGCAATCCATGAAGATGACGTCGAAGGCGGCGCCGTCGGAACAAACTAAATCAACAGCCTCTTGACCGTTGTGTGCGAGGCTGCAGTTAACCTTTAGGCGTTTTAAAAAGCCCTCGGCAACGATACGGTTGATTTCATTGTCTTCAACAACAAGGGCGTTCAAGTTGTACTCAAAGCTCTCGACCCGGCGCTGTGTATTAATGGAGGGGCTGTGATTGATTTCGAGGGGTATGTTTACCCTCACTGTTGAGCCAGAACCTCGTTCACTGCTGAGAGATATATCGCCACCCATGAGATTAATGAGTCGCTTACAGATGGCAAGGCCGAGGCCTGTACCACCATAGGGGTTGGGCTTACCGTAATCGACCTGGTTAAAGGGTTTGAAGAGTTGCTGTTGTTGATCGACTTCAATACCAATGCCTGTGTCAATGACCTCAATAATTAACGAAACAACGCCTTTTTTAACGCACTGGTGGTGGATGTTGAGGCGGATATAGCCTTCGCTAGTAAACTTGATCGCATTGCTGAGTAGATTGGTCAATACTTGTTGAATGCGTACGGTATCGCCCATTAGCTGACTCGGCGTACTAAGGCATATTTTGCTTGTTAGCTCTAATTTTCCACGGTTGTTGAGTAGAAAAGGCGCCATAGTCTCATCGACAAGGTCATGTAGGTCGAAGGGTTGGTGCTCGAAGCGGAGCTTTCCTGCCTCAATTTTTGACAGATCCAGAACGTCATTGATGACGGTGAGTAGCATCTTTCCTGAACCACGAATACTGTCTAGGTAGTTACTTTGTTGCTGGTTGAGTGGCGTGTCGCGCAATAACTCGGCCATACCTAAAACACCGTTCATCGGTGTTCTAATTTCGTGGCTCATGCTGGCTAAAAATTGACTCTTAGCGTTATTAGCCGCCTCAGCAATCTCTTTCGCTTCAGCAAGTTCGGCAGTGCGCAAGGTGACCCTCTGCTCAATCATCTTTATATATAGCGAGCGTTGATGACGGAAAAATAAAAAAATCGATAGAATGATTAATGTTATTAGGAAAATCAGTCCGGGAAATAAATAGGTGTCTATTTGTAGTGGGAGCTTGCCCTGGGTGACAGTGATGCGCCAGTGGCGCTGAGCAAAGATGAACTCGTGTTGTAAGGTGAATATGGCATCGCTGGCTCGGCTGCCAGCGAGATACTGCTTGTCCGTCACGGCATCAAGGTCTTCTAAGATGACGTGATTGTTACTCATGTCAAAAGGGGCTAGGGATCGTTCTAATGCGTCGCCTAATTTGAGTACTTCGGCGGTGATACCGTGGTGTAGTGATGAGGTGTAATTGGCATTGTTGCGATAAATAGGACTTAAGACTAACACCCCAAACTGCTGTTCATTATTGCTGGCTAGTTCGACGCGGCCAGTGACGATATCCTCGGTGCTGTCGAAAGCTTGATTAATGGCCTTTTCTAGCGAAGGCTGTGAGTTCATGTCGAAGCCGAGCCGATTACGGTTGTCACGCAGTGGGCTGATATAAAAAACGATGACGTATTTATCGCGTTGAGAGGCTGGCAAAAGATTGCCTTGAGCGTCTTTTTGGGTGATTTGAAAGTCTCTGATGCCATCGATTTGTGCGTTAAGAACATAGTCTTCGCGCTCGCTATGTTGAATCACTGGGCTCCATGAGAAAGCTTTTACACTAGGGTGGCGCTCAAGTGCTGTGGCAACAAAGCCGGAGAACTCGCTGCGGGTAACAGACTCTGAGTGAGTGATATAGTCTGAAACGGACTGCAGTGCTTGGGTATTATTAGAAAGCTCTTTCTCTATTGCGTTTTGATAGCTCACAGCCTGATTGATAAAGCGGTGCTCGAGCTGTTGCTGTTGCCAGATATTGATGGCATATGAGGCGCCAACGGCAAAGCAGAGGCCGATGAGGACGATGATAAGTTCATGCAGGTTACGGGGGACCCAGAGGGTCATCTTATCGTTCATATGAGCCTAGCTACTGTCGCCTTTGTACAGTAGTGAGTGTGTATTATTATTTGAGTCGTTAGATAGTATTACTGCCACCGCAGTCGAGCAAGCTGCAATGTCAGTTTATCCAAGTAAACACGACTGCAGCAGCTCTTTTGGCATTTGGCGATGGTTAAAAGGTGTTGCAGGCTGCGACGGAGCCTTTTTCGAGGCCGACCTGCAGCCAGTGCGCGCGTTGCTTGGCGCTGCCGTGGGTGAATGAGTCGGGCCTGACTATTTTGCCGGCTCGCTGCTGTAAGTTGTCATCACCGATGGCTTCCGCGGTACGTATTCCGCGCTCGATATCGGTGGCGCTGATCATGCCGGGATGCTGCAGGTTAACGGCGTGTGCCCAGATACCGGCATAGCAGTCGGCCTGCAGCTCGAGCTTCACAGATAGTGCATTTTTTTGGTTGGGGTTTTGCTGCTGTTGCTGACGCATCTTCTTTTCGATACCGCTGACTTTCTGTACATGGTGGCCTATTTCGTGGGCGATCACGTAGGCTGCAGCAAAATCGCCGCCACCGCCGAGTTTCTTCAGTTCATCTAAGAAGCCAAGGTCGAGATAGACCTTTTCGTCGGCAGGGCAGTAGAACGGGCCGACGGCAGCTAGCCCGCGGCCGCAGGCAGTGTGGGTGCTGCCTCGGTAGAGCACGAGTGTGGGTTCCCGGTATTGGATGTTGAGAGGGGCAAGCTGCTGCTTCCAGACATCTTCTGTTTGTGCGAGGACGACGCTGACGAGACTGCGCCAATGTCGCTCGCTCTCACTCTCGGTTAGCGGTGTTTCAACTTGCTGTGTTTGTTGATTCTGGCCAGTGACTAGCGAGAAAATCTGGCCGATATCTTGTCCGCCGAGGAAGTAGAGACCGGCAGAGAGCAGTAGGACACCGGTTAGGCCAAATTTAGACTTGATAACTTTCATCAGCATCAATAGGCCGAGCGAACCGCCTGCTGCTTGGCGGCGACTTTGGTTGCGTCGATCTTCGATGTTGTCACTTTTCCTACCACCACGCCAACGCATGCTATTACCCTTCGTTTTAATTGAACAATCATTATTCATTATTGATGAGCGAGCCTGCGCGATCAATTGCTTGGCAAGTGATGCGAGGGTTAAATCAAGGCATCTTGCGCCGCGTCAATAGAGTAGATTTTAGACAGTTTAATTGTCTGTGCTCGAAGAAGTGCAGGGTAGGGAGGGGGGTTAATGAGAATAGATCGATGAGAATAGATCGATGAAGGCAGGTCAGTGAGAATGGCGTGACAAAGAAGAGAGCTGCCCCGGAGAGGCAGCTCGCCGCAGCTTAGTTGTGGCTGTGCAATTCTTCGTTGAGTGCGATAGCCGACTTGTTGGTGAGTACTTCAATCGCACCGTTGGTCGAGTTACGGCGGAAGAGTAGGTCAGACTGGCCTGCTAGCTCACGCGCCTTAACGGAATTAACGACCTGGCGTTGATCATCGAGAACGTTGACCTTGGAGCCGGCAGTAATATACAGCCCGGCTTCAACGGTGCAGCGATCGCCCAGCGGTAGGCCGATACCTGCATTGGCGCCGATAAGGCATTCTTCACCGACGCTGATGACTGTGCTGTTGCCACCAGATAGCGTGCCCATGGTTGAGCAGCCACCGCCGAGATCAGACCCTTTACCCACGTAAACGCCTGCCGAAATCCGACCTTCAATCATGCCGGGGCCTTCGGTTCCAGCATTAAAGTTGACGAAGCCTTCATGCATGATCGTGGTGCCTTCGCCGAGATAGGCGCCTAGGCGTACACGTGAACCGTCACCGACGCGGGTACCAGCCGGGACGACATAGTTAAGCATTTTGGGGAATTTATCGACTGAGAGCACGTCGATGATATCGCCTTTGCAACGAGCTTCGAGCTGGGCCTGAGTGAGCTCACTAGGGTCGATGGCCCCTTTATTGGTCCAGGCGACATTCGGCAGTACGCCAAACATACCATCAAGCTTCAGACCGTGTGGCTTAACAAGCGTGTGGGAAAGTAAGTGCAGCTTGAGGTAGCACTCTGGCACGCTGGTTGGCGCCTCGTCGGTTTCCAATATGGTGACGACGACAGGTTGATCGCCCTCGGCTAAGGTGCGGGCAATTTTAGCCTGAGCTTTTTCCTCTGCCTCGTAGAGCTCGTCGGCGAGCTTGGCAACCTGTGCCTTGGCTAGAGTGATTGCCTGATTGCCTCCTTCATAACCGACCGCTTTGCAAATCAAAGCGATAAGGCTGTGATTGGTGGGCTTTAGAATGGGCTGAGGATAAAAAACCTCAAGCCACTCGCCCTTGTTGTTCTGGGTGCCAACACCGAGACCTAGGCTGAAAATAGAATTGCTCATAGTAATCCCTTTTTATTGTCGAAAGTAAGAGTGAGATGACTGGCCGCTATACGTCGACTTGTCATTGATAATGGTGGTTAGTTCAATTCGAAGTAGGCGAGATACAGGTCGTCTTTAAAGCCTACATGGACGCCGTCGTTAAGCTCGAGAACAGGGCGTTTAATGAGCGTTGGGTTAGCGAGCATGAGGGTTAATGCTGAATCGGCGCACAGCTGCTCTTTGTCGCTGTCAGGGAGCTGCTTCCACGTGGTGGAGCGCTTGTTGACCAATGTCTCATAGCCGACGCTATCAATCCAGTGTTGCAGTTGCTGCGACTCGAGGCCGTCACTGCGAACATCGTGAAATTGATGGTCTATATCGTGTGCGTCCAGCCACTTACGGGCCTTCTTCACCGTGTCACAATTTTTAATACCAAAAAGTGTTGTCATAATGTCTGTCGAAACTGTCTGTATAAACTGTCTGTAAGAATGGGCGAAGAATGCCTGAGCGCGAGGGTCAAATCAAGGTTTTAACACCTTCTTTGGGTGCTTGCGTAATGGGTAGCACGTGGTGCAGATTTTACAGACGCGGCCGTCGCAGCCTCTGGCGCTACAAAACTCTCGGGCGTAGTAAATAATTTGCAGGTGTAAATGGTTCCAGCTTTCAATAGGGAATAGACGTTTCATGTCTTTTTCGGTTTGCTGGACGCTCTTACCGTTGGTGAGCCCCCAGCGTTGGGCGAGGCGGTGAATATGCGTATCGACGGCGAAGGCGGGGACGTTAAAAGCCTGCGACATGACGACGCTGGCGGTCTTGTGGCCGACACCTGGCAGTGTTTCCAGCGCCTCTATGTCGTTGGGGACAACACCGTCATATTGCTCGACAAGCATCTTTGACAGTACTGAGATCGCTTTCGATTTCTGTGGTGAGAGGCCACAGGGGCGGATGATTGCCTTGATCTCTTCGACGGGCACTTTAGCCATGTCGTAGGGATTGTCGGCACGGGCAAAGAGTGCTGGGGTTACCGTGTTGACGCGGGCGTCCGTGCACTGCGCGGAGAGTAAGACGGCGAGTAATAGCGTGTAGGGGTCGCTGTGATCAAGGGGGACGGGAGGCTCGGGGTACATGGCCTGCAGAGTCTGCAAGATGTAATCGACACGCTCTGCTTTTAGCAGGTTTTTCTTCGGAGTAATGCTCTGACTCATCGCGGGGCTCCGAGGAAGGTTTTGATGCGCTCGGCGGCTTCGATGCATTGTTCGAGTTCGGCGACGAGCGCCATGCGAATACGACCGCAACCGGGGTTGCAGCCGTGGCTCTCACGGGCGAGCATGCTGCCGGGTAGCACTGTAATATTTTGCTCGGCAAATAGGCGCTGAGCGAAGTCGGTATCGCTCCCCTCATGGCTGCCCACTTTTGCCCAGAGATAGAAACCGGCGTCAGGATGTTCGACGTCGAGTAAATCGCCGAGTATAGCGAGTACGGCGGTGAATTTTTCGCGATAGAGTGCCCGGTTGTGTTGGACATGCTGCTCGTCATTCCAGGCGCAAATACTCGCGTGTTGATGGTGCAGGGGCATGGCACAGCCGTGGTAGGTGCGATACTGCAGGAATGGTTTGATAATGCCTTCGTCTCCGGCGACAAAGCCAGAGCGCAGGCCGGGAAGGTTGGAGCGCTTAGAGAGCGAGTGAAACACCGTGCAGCGACGGAAGTCATCGCGGCCGAGTTCAGCGCAGGCGCCGAGTAGGCCAGCTGGCGGCTGTGTTTCATCAAAGTAGAGCTCGGAATAGCACTCATCGCTGGCAATAATGAAGTCGTAGCGGTCAGCTAAGGCAATCAATTTTTTTAGCGTAGCCATATCGGCAACGGCGCCGGTCGGGTTGCCCGGGCTGCAGATGAACAGCAGCTGAGTACGTTGCCAGATGGCTTCTGGAATAGCGTCGTAATCAGGCTGGTAGTGGTTTTCCTCGAGACAGTTCAGGTAGTAGGGGGTGGCACCTGCGAGCAGCGTGGCGCCCTCATAGATTTGATAGAAGGGGTTGGGCATCATCACGATGGCGTCGTCGCTACGTTGGATGACGGCTTGGGTGAAGGCGAACAGCGCCTCCCGAGTGCCATTAACGGGGAGTACATGCCGTTCGGCGGTTAGGCTATTGGCCTTTAGTTCAAAGCGTTGGCTGGCCCAGGTCGCAATGGCCTGACGAAGCGGTAGGATACCGGCCGTCGAGGGATAGCCGGAGACTTTGTCGAGGTTGTTGGCTAGGTTGTCGAGCACGAAGGCGGGGGGGCGGTGTTTGGGTTCGCCAATGGAGAGTGGGATATGCTCGAGTGACTCGTTGGCTGTGACCGCTGACTTTAATGCGTTCAGCTTTTCGAAAGGGTATGGGTGTAGCTGTGTTAGGTGATTATTCATAGGTTGTTATCGTCTTTGTTGCTAATCGCCCCCCTAGGTAGTGAAGGGCGACCGCTTTGTTAGTCGTTGATATATTGATCGAGCTCTTGGCGTAGGCGCTCACAAATCTGGCGGCTGATTTCTGCGTCTTCGATAGGTTTTTGCCGGCTATCAGTAATGAAGAAGACATCTTCTATACGCTCGCCAAGCGTTGATATCTTGGCGTTTTGTAGTGTCATGTCGAATTCCGCGAAGATCATGCCGATATGAGCGAGTACGCCGGGCCGATCCGGTGTCATTACCTCGATAACAGTCTGTTCCTTCAGCGTGTCAGTGGTAATCGTGACGTGGCTGGGATAATTAAAATGCTTGAGTTGACGGGGAATGTAGCGATTTTGGTTATCAATCTGAGAGTCATCGTTGTGCAACGCCTTTCTCATGGCACGTTTGATCTGTTCGAGGCGTTTTTGATTGTCGCCAATAGGCTCGTTGTTGTTTTCGAGAATGATGAAGGTATTCATGCAAAAACCCGATGCCGTCATGATGATACGAGCATCCTGAATACTGAGGTTGAGCTGCTCAAAGCAGCAAGCGGCATTGACGAAGAGTTGCTTGTGGTCACGGGTGCGAATGAATACTTGGGTGGCTCCTTCATAGAGCTTGTCCAAAGTGTCGGCAATGATGACGAGGGGTTGGTCGTCATTCGTGTGTGCGGCAATGGCTTCGCTGTGCCATGCGATTTCACGAGGCGAGTGGCGCAGAAAGTAATCGTCACCGGGTTGGTCCCACAACTCGATGACTTCGTCGGAATCGAAACCTCTGTCTTCTAACAGGCGAATAGCGCGCTCTTTGATGTCTTCAACCATGTCCTCTTTGTCAATGGGGTTCTCCAAACCGCGGCGTAGGGCGCGCTTAGTTTCTAAGTAGAGCTGACGCATTAATGCGGCTCGCCAACTGGTCCAGAGCGAGGGGTTGGTGGCATTAATGTCGGCGACAGTCAGGGCATAGAGAAAGTCGAGGTGTCGCTGATCGCCAACGAGTTGGGCGAAATCCGCGATAACCTCAGGGTCAGAGATATCTTTGCGCTGAGCCACAGAAGACATCGTGAGGTGGTGTTTGACTAGCCAGACGACAAGGTTGGTATCGGAGCGGTTGTAATAGTGATTGAGGCAGAAGCGGCGAGCATCCTCTTGGCCTAACTCGCTGTGGTTACCGCCTCGGCCCTTGGCGATATCATGGTAGAGGCCTGCGGTGTAGAGAAGCTCGACTTTCTCAATGCGCTTATGTATTGAAGAGGCAAGAGGAAACTTGTCCTGGTATTCCGGATAACCAAAATGACGCATATTACGCACGACCTGAATAGTGTGGGCGTCGACGGTATAAATATGAAATAGGTCGTGCTGCATTTGACCGATGATCTGCCCAAACTCCGGCAGGTATTTCCCCAGTATGCCATAGCGCTTCATGCGGTGTAAGGCGGTGGCGAGCAGGTGTTTACCCTGCAAGAGCTCCGCGAATAGTTGGCGGTTACGCGGGTTAGCACGGAACTCATCGTCGACCAGGTGGCGGCCATCACGAATGAGTTTGATTGTGGTCGCCCTTACGCCAGAAATATGCGGGTTGTTAGCGAGTAGCACGAAGACTTCAAGAAGCGCGGAGGGGTTTTTTTGAAAGACCGTGTCGTTGGCCGCTTCGATGAAATTGTTGCGGACGCGGAAACGGGTATTAATCTCCATAATCTCATCGGGCCCGCAGGCCTGGATGATGGCTTCGTCGAAGTGCTGAATGATTAAGTCGTTTAGCTCTGAGAGAGCGATGGCCCAGCGATAGTAACGCTGCATGAATTGTTCAATGTTTTGTCGCTCGTTACCCTCTGTGAAGCCGAATATTTCGGTGAGGCGATTTTGGTGCTCGAAGAGCAAGCGATCTTCGGGGCGATTGGCAGTCAAATGGAGCGCCCAGCGTACCTGCCACATGAAGTTACGGCCATTCTTTAAGATCTGAAACTCTTCGGCGGTGAGAAAGTTGTTAGCCACCAGTTGCGCGCGGTCGTTGGTGTGAAAGTGACGCTTGGTGACCCAGTCTATGACTTGGATATCCCGCAACCCGCCTGGGCTGGATTTGACGTTGGGCTCTAGGTTGTACTCGGTGTTAGCAAACTTATTGTGTCGCTCTTCTTGTTCTCGGTGCTTGGCTTGGAAAAAGTCACGACTACTCCATATTTCACTGGGGGCGGTAGCGTTTAGCATCTGCTGGTGAAGCTCGTTGTTGCCGCAGATAGTGCGAGATTCCATTAGTGCGGTGACGATGGTGATATCTTGTTCGGCCTGTTTGACACACTCCTCGATTGTTCGCACGCTGTGACCAATGTCGAGGCCAAGGTCCCAGAGTAGCGTGACGAATTCTTCGAGAGACTGCTTCGCAGTGCCTTCGGGTTCGCTTGTTAATAATATGAGTAGATCGACATCGGACTGCGGGTGTAGCTCACCTCTACCGTAGCCGCCAACGGCGACCAGTGTCATTGTCGTCTCGGAGAGGCCGTGTTGGCGCCAGGCAAGCCCTAGCACTTGATCAATCATATCGGCGCGTGCGTGAACCAGCTCAGTAATATCTTCGCCCTGCATGAAGCGTTGATGGAGCGTTTCACTGCCCGTGGCAATAGCGTCTTTCAACAGCGGTGCAGCGTAGCTTTGTTGTTGTAGTTGTGAGCTTAGTGCGGGGATATCGATAAGAGTGCTGGTCATGGTCTCGTTCGTATTGTGTTAGGCAGACGGTGAGAGTACGTGTTGGGGGGCTTGCCCGTGGCGGGCAAGCATTGGCTGCAGGATTAGTCCTGGCGAAACACGGCGCTGCCGGTGAAGATATCGCGCTCTTCTTCGCGTGCTGTTAACACTTCACACCCATCAGGGGTAACGACGATGGTATGTTCAAATTGAGTGGATAGCTTGCCGTCTTTGGTAGTGACGGTCCAGCCGTCTTTCTTGTTGAGTTTGCAGTGTCGTTTGCCAGCATTGAGCATGGGCTCGATAGTAAAAATCATCCCTTCCTTGAGGGTGAGCCCTTGACCAGGTTTGCCAAAGTGCATGACTTGCGGCTCTTCATGAAAACCTTCGCCAATGCCGTGCCCGCAGTACTCCTGCACGATCGTATAAGCGACACCGTTCTCGTCACGTTTCTCGGCATGTTTCTGAATGATAGAGCCAATGTCGCCGAGGGTAACACCTGGTTTAACGATCTGAATGGCCTTGTAAAGACACTGTTGTGTGCGTTCGGTGAGTTTCTTGGCGAAAGGTTTGACCTCGCCGACATAGAACATTTTACTGGTGTCGCCATGATAGCCGTCTTTGATGACGGTGATGTCAATGTTGATGACATCACCGTCCTTGAGAAACTTACTATCGGATGGGATGCCGTGACAGATGACATGATTAATTGAGGTGCAAATCGACTTTGGGAAACCGTGATAGTTTAGCGGGGCGGGAATACAGCCTTGCTCCTCAGTCATGAACTTGTGGCAGATGGTATCGAGCTCGCCGGTGCTGACGCCAGCCTTGACGAAGGGTTCAATCATTTCAAGAACTTCGGCGGCCAGCTTACCTGCGACACGCATTTTTTGGATTTGTTCAGGAGTTTTGATGATGACAGCCATGGAAGTTTGCTCTGTGTTGCTAAAACCTATGTAGCTAAATAAGTGCCACGCCGTTGCCCTGAGGTCAGTATGCAAATGCCTGTAGCTGCAGTGCTCGTCGGCTGTGGGTATAATCACTACGTTTATTTGTAGCCTATTGTAACCTAATTTTGCTCTCTAGATTAATGAAAGTATGAGAAGTGTTCAATGTACGCAATTGGTGGGAGTCGTGATAGGCGTGATACTCGGTTGTTTCAGGCGGGCGCTAGAGATGGTTAATTGCTTGTTCGTAGCTCCAATAGTAAAGAAAATCTTTCTGTTTTGGCCTTGTTATGGTATAAAGCGCACCGCCGTCATTGAACGGTAAAACGTCACACACGTGTCGGCACACTCTTTCTGGGTGCCCGTAAGGGTTGAAAGATGGGGCACGTGGAGGAATAACCCGGATATACAATTAGGTAATATTATGGCTACAACTATTAGCATGCGCGCCTTGCTACAGGCTGGTGCACACTTCGGTCACCAGACCCGTTACTGGAACCCAAAGATGGGTAAATACATCTTCGGTGCACGTAACAAGATTCATATCATCAACCTAGAGCACACTGTTCCTGCTTTTAACGAAGCGCTAGCTATCGTTGAGAACATGTCTTCAAATGGCAACAAGGTTCTTTTTGTTGGTACTAAGCGCGCCGCTGGTAAAGCGATTCGTGAAGAAGCTGAGCGTTCAGGCATGCCTTTCGTAAGTCATCGTTGGTTGGGTGGTATGTTGACCAACTACAAGACTATTCGTCAGTCTATCCGTCGCTTGCGTGAGCTTGAGACTCAGGCTCAAGACGGTACTTTTGATAAGCTGACCAAGAAAGAAGCCCTTATGCGTACGCGCATGATGGAGAAGCTTGATCGTTCTATCGGTGGTATCAAGGATATGGGCGGTCTGCCTGATGCGCTGTTCGTTGTTGATGTTGATCACGAGCGCATCGCGATTGCTGAAGCTAACAAGTTGAACATTCCTGTTATCGGTATCGTAGACACCAACTCTAACCCAGATGGTGTTGATTACGTCATTCCTGCAAACGATGATGCATTACGCGCTGTTCGTCTTTATGTTAAGACTATGGCCGACGCAATCGTTGCTGGTAAAGGCCAAAACGAGACTGGCGAAGCCGCTAAGAGCGAGTTCGTAGAGGAAGCTTCTAGCGAAGAGAAAGCTGGCTAATATAGGGTCGTTGACTTTATTGAGCTAGGTGAGCAAAAAAGGGGGCGTGGCCCCCTTTTTTGAATCGAATATTGAGGTTCTCGCCGCCCCGGAGAAGGGGGGCGTGAATTTGACAACTCTGTTGAGGATAGGTTAATGGCAGCAATTTCTGCGGCAATGGTTAAGGAACTTCGTGAGCGTACTGGTCTAGGGCTTCTGGACTGTAAGAAGGCGCTTAAGAAGACTGATGGTGATATTGATCAGGCGATTGAAGACTTGCGTAAGTCAAGTGGCATGAAGGCGGCGAAGAAAGCTGGTCGTACTGCTGCTGATGGCGTTGTTGCTGTTCGTGTTGCCGAGGATGGCAAGTACGGGCAAGTCGTCGAAGTGAATAGTGAGACCGATTTTGTGGCTCGTGACGAAGCTTTCCTTGGTTTCGTTGATACTGTTGCTAACAAGGCGCTTGCTGATAAGCAGACTGATGTTGCTGCGTTGATGGCGGGTGATCTTGAGTCAGCACGCGAAGCGCTTGTGCAAAAGATTGGTGAGAATATTGGTGTTCGTCGTATCGATGCAGTCGATGCAGATGTTGTCGGTGGCTATGTTCACTCAAACAATCGTATTGCGGTATTGGTTGCTTTGAAGGGTGGTGATGTTGAATTGGCTCGTGATATAGCCATGCATGTTGCGGCAACTAACCCACAGTTTGTGGCGCCTGCAGACGTTTCTGAAGAAGTTGTCGCCAAAGAGTCAGAGATCATCAAGGCGCAGCCTGATATGGCTGGCAAGCCTGAGGCAATTGTCGAGAAGATGATTGGTGGTCGTATCAAGAAGTTCCTTTCTGAGATCAGCTTGAGCGAGCAAGCATTTGTTAAAAACCCTGAGTTGACTGTTGGTAAGTTGGCGGCTCAAGGTGGTGCTGAAATCCAGAGCTTCGTTCGTTACGAAGTGGGTGATGGTATCGTTGTCGAAGAAGTTGACTTCGCGGCCGAAGTTGCCGAACAGCTCGCGGCTTCAAAGTAAGACCCGATGGGCGGCTTAGCCGCCCATTTTTTTGCCCCAATTTTAGATAGTATCCCGGTTAGGAGTCGATATGAGCCAAAGTCAGGTCGGTGACAAGAAGTACAAGCGCATTTTGTTAAAGCTTAGTGGTGAGGCCCTGATGGGTGATCAAGGGTTTGGGATCGATCCGGCCGTCCTTGATCGAATGGCGCTGGAAATTGGTCAGCTTGTTGGGATTGGGGTTCAGGTTGGTCTCGTTGTCGGTGGCGGTAATATTTATCGTGGTGCCGCCTTGAGTGAGGCGGGGTTGGATCGTGTTACCGGCGATCATATGGGGATGTTGGCGACAGTGATGAACGCTTTGGCGTTACGTGATGCCCTTGAGCGCTCCAATATTTCAAGTCGAGTGATGTCTGCGATTCCGATGAGCGGCGTTGTGGAGCATTATGATCGACGTGCTGCGATGCGCTATATGGAGCAGGGTAATGTCGTGATCTTCTCTGCGGGCACGGGTAACCCGTTCTTTACCACTGATTCGGCTGCTTGCCTGCGCGGGATCGAGGTGGATGCTGAGATTGTGTTGAAGGCGACCAAGGTTGACGGCATTTACTCGGCTGATCCTGTGAAGGATCCAACAGCTACACGCTACGATTGGTTGAGTTATGACGAGGTGTTGGCCAACAAGTTGGGTGTGATGGATCTAACGGCTATCTGTCTATGCGAGGATCACGACATGCCTATCCGTGTCTTTAAGATGGACAAGCCCGGCGCGCTGCTGAATATTGTGGTTGGCAGTAGTGAAGGTACTTTGGTTAGTCGTACGCAAAGTTAAGGTAAATTAAGGCTTATTTGTCGTGTGGGGTAGAGTTCTCTTCCCCTCCTCGCTATTATTGCAAGATTAACAAATACGATACAGATTAAGGGGAAGGTTTCGTGATTAACGATCTTAAACAAGATGCTAAAGAGCGCATGGAAAAGAGTATTACAGCACTCTCTGCTGCTTTTAATAAGATACGTACGGGGCGTGCCCACCCTAGCATTTTAGATGGAATTACCGTGAGCTATTACGGTGTGGATACGGCGCTTTCTCAGGTGGCCAACATCATGGTTGAAGATGCGCGTACCCTCGCGATTTCGCCATGGGAGAAACCAATGGTTGTTGAGATTGAAAAGGCCATCATGAAGTCGGATCTCGGTGTTAACCCGGCGACCAATGGTGATCTTATTCGTATTCCTATGCCTATGTTGACGGAGGAAACTCGTAAGGTCTATATTCGTCAGGCGCGACAGGAGGCGGAGACTGCTAAGGTGTCGGTACGTAATATTCGCCGCGACGTTTTGGGTGATGTTAAAGAGCTGCAGAAAGACAAGGAAATCAGTGAAGATCAAGAGCGCAAGGCGCAGGATGATATTCAGAAGATTACCGATGATTTCGTTGCGCAGGTAGATAAGGCGTTAAAGCAGAAAGAAGCTGACCTGATGGAAATCTAACTGTTTAGGTTGGGCGTATACTCCTAAGACCGCCATTAATCGATAGGTTAATGGCGGTTTTTGTGTCTTACTAGTGGAAAAGTTGTATGACGAAGAATGTGGGGGCGTTGTCAGCGGGCGCTGCGAAAAGTTCGCCGGAGCATGTTGCTATTATTATGGATGGCAATAATCGTTGGGCGAAGCAGCAGGGCATACTAAAGGCTGCTGCAGGTCACAAAGCCGGGGTCGAGGCTATTCGTGGTGTGTTGAGTGCCTGCGACAAATTGGGTGTTGATGTATTGACGCTATTTGCCTTCAGTAGTGAGAACTGGTTGCGCCCAAAGCATGAAGTGGCGGCGTTGATGGCGCTGTTTTCGTCGTACCTGAGCAAAGAGGCTCCGGAGTTACACAAGAATAATGTTCGGCTGCGCTTTATTGGTAGTAGGTTGCGTTTCTCGGATAAATTGCAGAGGCAAATGCGTGAGTCAGAGCAGTTGACGGAAATGAATGATGGTCGCACGCTGGTTATTGCTGCGGATTATGGCGGGCAGTGGGATATGGCCCAGGCGGCTAAGTCTGTCGCGGAAGATGTGGTAGCAGGAAAGGTTGCTCTAGCTGATATTGATGAGGAACTCCTGGGGCAGAGGGTTAGTCTTGCGGATCTGCCGAAGCCTGATTTGTTAATTCGTACAGGAGGGGAGCTAAGGATTAGTAACTTTCTTTTATGGCAGTGCGCTTATGCCGAGCTATATTTCACCGATACGTATTGGCCCGATTTTGGTGAGGTGGAGTTGCAGGATGCTATTGTGGAATTTAATTCTCGTCAGCGACGTTTTGGCAAGACGAGTGAGCAGGTGAGTGAGGAGAGTGATCGTGCTTAAGCAGAGAATCATGAGTGCGGTTGTAATGGTGTTGGTGTTTTTGGGTGTGCTGTTATTGCCCAACCCCTTTCAAGTGGCGTTTTTTGCCTTGGTTGTTCTTGTTGCGGCTTGGGAGTGGTCTAATCTTGCCGGTTTGCAGAGGCGTCTTTATCGCTACCTATATCTTGTCTTGGTGGGGGGAGCGTTATCAGTTTTCTTTAGTTATTTCGATGTAACCAGTGGCTTGGCTTCGTTGTCGGGGCAGACGCTGCTTGCTGTTGTGGTGGGTTTTTGGGCGGTTGCTTTGCTTTGGGTGATGGGGTATCCGTCTAGCCGTATCCTCTGGGGGACGACATTCATGCGAAGCGCGATGGGCTTGTTTGTCGTGTTGGGTAGTTGGTTGGCCTTGGCGCTATTGAGTTACGAGCGTAATGCGATGGCGTTGATATTGTATTTGGTTGCGTTGGTTGCGGCGGCGGATACGGGAGCCTATTTTGCCGGCAAAGCGTTGGGCAAGCATAAGTTGGCGCCTGCTGTGAGCCCGGGGAAAACAGTTGAAGGCTTTGCTGGGGGAATGCTGGCGAGTGTTGCGGTCGCCTTTCTTTGTTACCAGTTCGGAGTGTCGGGTGGTATTGCGTTGCTGCCGTGGTTGTTGTTGTCGCTATCGGCTGCGCTCTCTTCGGCGCTGGGAGACCTGATGGAAAGTATGGTAAAGCGTCATCGAGGTATCAAAGACAGTGGTAATATCTTGCCGGGGCATGGCGGTATCGCTGATCGAATTGATGGGCTTAGTGCCGGTGCTCCGGTTTTTGTCTTGGGCTTGATGCTGTTGACTCAGCAGCTGCCGGTATAGGAGAAATCTTTTGCAGTTGTTGACGGTGTTGGGTTCGACTGGCTCTATCGGAGTCAGCACCCTTGATGTGGTTGCCATGCACCCTGATCGCTATCAGGTTTTTGCTTTAACGGGGCATTCTCAGCTCGAACTTCTGGCAAGACAGTGCGTACGCTTTCAGCCTTGCTATGCCGTTGTCGGACAAGAAGAACTGGCGATAAAGCTACGTGGGTTGTTGCCGCGTGATTGTCCTACGAAGGTGTTGAGTGGCGTTGAGTCGCTTGTTGCTGTTGCGGAGCACGATGATGTCGATATCGTGATGGCGGCGATTGTTGGTGCGGCAGGGTTGTTGCCGTCGTTGGCGGCGGCGAAGGCTGGCAAGAGGTTGTTGTTAGCTAATAAGGAGTCCTTAGTTGTAGCGGGTCGCTTAATGATGGAGGCGGTCGCAGATAATGGTGGCGTGTTATTGCCTATTGATAGTGAGCACAACGCAATATTCCAGTCGTTGCCGGCAGGTTATCGCGGTGAAAGTCGCAAGAGCTTGGGGGTGGAAAAGATCTTGTTGACTGCTTCTGGTGGTCCCTTTCGTACGAGTTCGGCTTCGGCAATGCTTAAGGTGACACCTGAGCAGGCATGTGCCCATCCTAATTGGTCGATGGGGCGGAAAATCTCTGTTGACTCGGCGACGCTGATGAATAAAGGCTTGGAGCTGATTGAGGCTTGTTGGTTGTTTTCGGTGGAGCCGGCGGAGGTGGAGGTTGTAGTGCATCCGCAGAGCGTTATTCATTCGATGGTGCAGTATGTCGACGGTTCTGTCATTGCGCAGCTTGGTAACCCTGATATGCGTACACCCATCGCTTATGGTCTGGCTTGGCCTGAGCGCATTGCTTCGGGAGTGTCGCCGCTCGACATGGTTGCGACCTCTCGGCTTGACTTTGAAGCGCCGGATCTCGAGCGTTTCCCCTGTCTGCGTTTGGCTGCAGAGGCTTTTAATGTAGGGGGTAGTGCTTGTGCGACGTTAAATGCGGCAAATGAGGTGGCAGTAGCGGCCTTTCTGCGTGAAGAATTGTCGTTTATGGGGATTGCGGCTTTGGTCGAGCGGGTGTTGAACTCTGCGCCTCAGTTTGGGTCAGATAGTCTTGAGGCTTTAATCGAGGCGGACAATGTTGCTAGACGCATGGCGACAGAACAATTATCCTCCACCGCTTAATATAACAAGGGGAGTTGGCTTTGGCTGATTCGATGCAAATGATCATAATGGGGGTAGTGACCTTCGGCATTCTGGTTACTATCCATGAGTTTGGCCACTTTTGGGTGGCTCGACGCTGTGGTGTAAAGGTCGTGTGTTTCTCTATCGGCTTTGGTAAGAGTTTATTTAGCTGGTTTGATAAAAGTGGGACAGAGTATACCGTGGCGATGATTCCGCTCGGTGGTTATGTGCGTATGGTGGATGAGCGTGAAGGCGAGGTTGATGCCGAGGACTTGCCTTTCGCTTTTAACCGAAAATCTGTCTGGGCGAGGATAGCGATTGTAGCGGCGGGGCCGTTGGCGAACTTCATTCTTGCTATTGCTGCCTATTGGTTCGTTTTCTTATCCGGGGTGACAGGTATTGCCCCCGTGGTTAAGTCGGTTGTGGTGGACTGCCTGCTGCTGTTGCGGGCCTTGTTGAAGGGCAAGAGATTGTTGCTGTTGATGGCGTGCCAACGCCAACCTGGCGTGCAGTAATGGAACAGCTCCTCTATCGTATAGGAGATACGGGGGAGATAAGTATTGCGGCAAAATACCCTGGCTCTGATCTTATTTATGACTCTACTTTGCCTATTGAACGCTGGCTCAGTGAAATCGAAGAGCCTGACTTGCTAAAGGGCTTGGGGGTTGAGTTGGGTGGTCCTGCTGTTCCTGCGCTGATCGATAAGGTAGGTGAGGGGTCGGCTGCCGCTAAGGCGGGGTTGCGTGCAGGTGATCTGGTTGAAAGTGTTGATGGTAAGGCTGTCGAGGGTTGGGCAAACTGGGTCTCTATGATTGAAAAAAGTGCTGGGCACCCGGTGACTGTTGAGGTGAGCCGAGAGGGTGAACGGCACACGCTCACCTTGGTGCCAAGTGCCGTTGAGGTAAAAGAGGGGAAGATCATCGGTCAGGCAGGGGTTTGGTTAAGGCTGCCTGATAACTATTGGCGTCATTATAGTTACTCGCCGTTCTCTGCTTTGGTAGAGGCAGGCAATAAAACCTGGGATATGAGTGTTTTTACGTTAGAATCAATAGGAAAACTTATTACGGGTAGGATTTCGTCAAAAAACTTGAGTGGACCAATTACCATTGCTAAAGTGGCGTCTACTTCTGCAGAATCCGGTTTGGAGCAATATATCGGTGTTCTTGCTTTACTCAGTATTAGTTTGGGTGTCTTGAATCTGTTGCCGATCCCTGTGCTGGATGGTGGTCATCTTTTGTACTACGGTATCGAAGCTGTGACAGGAAAAACAGTGCCGGAACGTGTGCAGGTCGTGGGCATGCAGGTGGGAATGGCGTTGGTATTAGGCGTTATGGTTTTAGCTTTTTACAATGATATCATGCGGCTGTAGACGCTTCTTTGTCTGTCGGCGTTAATGACTTATGTTGGGTGAACTTGTTTATAACATGGCATATTTGAAAAAAAGTAGTATTGCGGCAGCATTGGCTGCGGTTATTTCGGCACCAACTTGGGCCGAACAGTTTGTTGTCTCTGATATCAGGGTAGAGGGCTTGCAGAGAATTTCTGCCGGTAGTGTGTTTGCTACGTTACCGTTAAGCGTAAGTGACAATGTTGATTCTGAGTTGTTACGCCACTCTGCAAAAATGTTGTTTGCGACCGGTAATTTTGACGACATCCAGATTGGTCGCGATGGTGATGTGTTAGTACTGCAGGTGGTCGAACGGCCATCAATCAGTGATATCAGCATTGAAGGCAATAAGGCTATCGATACCGATGCCTTGCTTGAAGGCTTGAAGGGAGCAGGGCTCGCTGAGGGTAAAGTGTTGAAGCGCTCGACCCTTGAAGGGATGCGTCTAGAATTACAGCGCCAGTATGTGAGCCAGGGGCGTTACGATGCGACGATTGAGACTGAGGTGCAGCAAGAGCCGCGGAACCGTGTTTCTGTTCATATTAATGTCAATGAAGGCAGTGTGGCACGCATTAGCCATATTAATATCGTTGGCAACACGGTTTACAGTAACGAAGAGCTACTTGATAACTTCACGCTACAAAGCTCGGGCATGTTCTCGTGGATTAGTGGTGATGATAAGTATTCCAAAGAAAAGCTTCAGGGCGATATAGAAACCCTGCAGTCGTATTATCTTGATCGTGGTTATATTAATTATCGTCTTGAGTCCTCGCAGGTCTCTATCACACCAGATCGTAAATCAGTCTATATCACCATCAATGTTGATGAGGGTGATGAGTATACGGTTGATGACGTTGAATTGTCGGGTGACTTGGTTATTCCCGCGGAGGAGCTGAATAAGTTCCTCATCGTTCAGAAAGGGCAGGTGTTCTCGCAGGCGCTGGTGACGCGTTCCGAGGAATACGTCACTCAACGCTTGGGTAATGCCGGCTATACCTTCGCCAAAGTGCGCGGTATTACTGATATAAACGAAAAAGATAAGACGGTTAGCCTGAAGTTCTTTGTCGATCCTGGCAAGCGGGCCTATGTGCGCCGGATCTCGTTCAGTGGTAATACCAAGACAAAAGATGAAGTATTACGTCGTGAAATGAGGCAGATGGAAGCCTCTGCAGCCTCGACAGCAAAGATTGAACAGGGTCGACATAAGCTTGAGCAGCTAGGTTTCTTTAAGGGCGTTACTGTCGATACCAAGCCCGTACCAGGTAGTGATGATTTGGTTGATGTCGCTTACTCGGTAGAAGAACAGCCATCAGGTAGCATCGGTGCCAGTATTGGTTACGCGCAGGGCACCGGCATGATCTTGGGTGCCAATGTTCAGCAGAACAACTTTATGGGGACCGGTAACCGTGTCGGTGTGGGGGTTAACTTCAGTAGTTACCAGCGCACAGCGAGCTATAGCTATGTTAACCCTTACTATACCGAAGATCAGGTGAGTCGTGGCTTTAGCGTTTACTACCGTGAGACCAACTTAGAAGAGATCAACGTCGCCAGCTACAGCACCAATAGCTACGGCGCCTCGATGAACTTTGGTTACCCAATCAAAGAGAATGAACGTCTCGGTTTTAGCCTCGGCTATCAGAATACACATATTACGACGGGTGATTACGCGGTTCAGGAAATTACTCGTAGCCCAGGTGCGATTGATGGTACCAACGGCTATTGGACCCCCAACCCCGATGCAAGTGATGATGCTCCTGACGAAGATAAGTACATCTGGCACGATGGTGTTGATGACGCATACTTCCAGCCAGATGAGGGGCCGGGTGGTTTTGTTGACCTCTATGGCGATCAATATGACCTGTTCAAAATGAGCGCGAGTTGGTCGCAGTCCACCTTGAACCGTGGTCAGCTGGCGACACGTGGCCACTCTCAGTCGCTGTCTGTTGATGTGGCGGTTCCGGGAAGTGATCTGCAGTATTATAAAATCTCCTATAATGGTCAGTATTTTGTGCCATTGAGTAAGACCTTTACATTGCGCTTCCGCGGTGAACTCGGTTATGGCGACGGTTACGGTAGTACTGAGCACCTGCCGTTCTTCGAGAACTACTATGCCGGTGGTTTCGGCTCGGTGCGAGGGTTCAAGAATAATACCCTGGGCCCGCGCAGCACCCCGGCACAGCAATATGCAGTAACCTGTAGCGAAGATGGTAAGCAGTGTGGCTACCTTAAGGATGGGGAGTACTATACGAGTAACCCGCTAGACGATGATGATCCGTTTGGTGGTAATGTGTTGGTAGAAGGTAGTATGGAATTGATATTCCCTGCGCCTTTTGTCAAAGATAAGCGTTCATTACGTACTGCTTTCTTCATAGATGCTGGTAATGTCTATAGCACGGACTGTTATGAAGGGCAGAATTGTCTAGAACCTGATCTTGCTGAGCTACGCTATTCTGCAGGTGTAGGTTTAACCTGGATAACAGGCTTTGGTCCTTTGACCTTTAGTTTGGCTAAGCCCCTCAATGAGGGTGAGGATGATGACACAGAAGTATTCCAGTTCTCATTGGGACAGTCATTCTAGTAGTTACCCATTTTATTAATTGTTAGGAGTGTGAACTTTGTTAAAAACTATTAAATCAACTGCGTTAGTTTTGGTTACCTGTGTAGGTTTTATGTCTATGAGCAGTGCTGCCCTTGCTCAGGGTAAGATTGCTGTTGTAAACCTAGAAAAGGCCATTTTTGAGACGCAAGTTGCAAAGACACGCATGAAAACAATGCAGTCTAGCGACGATTACAAGAGCAGCACCGCAGCCCTTAAGAAATTGGCTGACGAAGCGAAGGCGATGAAGGCGCGTTTCGATAAAGATGGCGCGGTGATGAGTAAGAGCCAGAAAGAAAAGTTACAGGGCGACTTCAATAGTAAGATGAGCGATATTCAGCACGAAGAGGCAAAGCTGAAGAAGATGGGGCAGGCTGTCTATGCGAGTGTGATGCGTGATATGGATGGCAAGGTACGGACTATCATGACTGAAGTTGTGAAGAAGGAAAAAATTGGTCTGCTATTAGATCGTCAGGCGGCTATTCACGTTGACCCAGAGTTTGATATTACCTCGCTTATCACTAAGCGCTTGAACGCAAGCAAGTAATTAATGGCTGCAAAACAGTTTACGTTAAAGCAGTTATCGCTATTGCTCGATGCAGAGATGCACGGCGATGGCGATAAGCTCATCTGCTCGCTCGCTTCACCGGCAAACGCAACAGCCGATGAGATTTGCTTTTTAGCCGATGATAAATATCTAGCTCAAGTCGAGTCGACATTAGCAGGTGTGGTGATTGTGCGAGAGCGACATCTCGCTAGCTGCCCGGCGGCGGCCCTCGTCGTCGATGACCCGTACTTAGCTTTTGCCAAGTGCTCAGTACTGTTTGATGACGCACCAGCCTATGAACCTGCAGTGCACCCTACTGCTGTTGTCGATTCGACGGCGGTGCTGGGTGACGCTGTACATGTTGGGGCCCACGCTGTGATCGAGGCGGGAGTTGTCCTAGCTGATGGCGTGAGCATTGCCGCGGGTTGTTTCGTCGGTGAGCGCACGACGATTGGTGCTGGTACTCAGTTGAAGGCTAATGTCACGCTGTATCACAATGTGGTAATAGGGCGTTCTTGTATCATTCATAGTGGCGCTGTTATTGGCTCCGATGGGTTCGGTTTTGCACCGCAGGCGACGGGCTGGCAACGTATTGCTCAGCTTGGACGTGTTGTTATTGGTGACAATGTTTCCATTGGTAGTAACGGCACTATCGATAGAGGGGCTTTAGATGACACTGTCATCGGTAACGGCGTCATTATCGATAATATTGTTCATATCGCGCACAATGTTGTTATCGGCGATATGACGGCGATCGCCGGCTGCGTCGGTATTGCGGGAAGCGTTAACATTGGTCGTCGCTGTATTCTCGCGGGTGGTGTGAGTATTGCTGGTCATCTAACCATTGCTGATGGCGCTCAGATCTCCGGCCGTACAGTGGTGACTAAGTCAATTAAGAGTGCGGGTTCGTATTCCTCTGGAACCCCGATGTTGGAAACGCCTGCTTGGCGCAGGAGTGCGGTGCGAGTTGGCCAGCTCGATAAATTATTTGAGAGAGTAAAAGATTTAGAAAAGGGTGCAAAAGCACTCGCCAAGTCATAATAAGCTAAGCTCTGTTATTGAATCAGCAGAGCTGATGATTCGATTTTGTGGATAACAGTGTAATGATGAATATTGCTGAAATACGTGAGTATCTCCCGCAGCGCTACCCTTTTTTGCTGATTGATCGTGTGGTCGACTTAGTCGAAGACGACTCGATAGTGGCCTATAAGAATGTTTCTATTAATGAGCCATTCTTTAATGGACACTTTCCTGATGCGGCTATTATGCCGGGGGTGTTGATTATTGAGGCGATGGGGCAAGCAGCTGGAATCCTCGGTTTTAAAAGCATGGGGAAAAAGGCATCCGACGACTCAATTTATTTATTTGTTGGTGCCGATAAGGTGCGTTTTAAGCGTCAAGTTGTACCGGGGGATCAGTTGGTGTTAAAAGCACAGGTTCTTTCGCATAAGCGTGGTATTTGGAAGTTTGAGTGTCAGGCTTATGTTGACGATCAGCTGGCGAGCTCGGCAACTATAATGTGTGCAGATCGGAAGAAAGTATAGTGATAGACCCAAGAGCGATAGTAGATGCTAGTGCGAAGATAGCCGACGGTGTGGAGATTGGCCCGTGGACTATCGTTGGGGCGGATGTTGAAATTGGTGAAGGCTCTGTCATCTCATCTCATGTCGTGTTGAAAGGCCCAACTAAAATCGGCAGAAATAACCGTATCTATCAATTCTCAACGATCGGAGATGATACACCTGACCTGAAGTATAAAGGCGAAGAGACTCGTCTGGTTATCGGCGATAATAACGTGATCCGTGAGGGAGTGACGATACATCGCGGAACGATTCAGGACAGGTCAGAGACGACTATTGGCGATAATAATCTGCTCATGGCTTACGTACATGTCGGTCATGATAGCGTCATCGGCGACCATACAATTTTAGTCAATAATGCTGCGCTAGCCGGACACGTCGTTGTCGGTGATCATGCGATTGTAGCGGGTTACGCGTTAATTCATCAGTACTGCCAGATTGGTGCACACAGCTTCGTTGGCATGGGTAGTGGCGTGGCGAAAGATGTGACGGCCTATACGACCGTGATGGGGGCGCCTGCTGAAGCGAAGGGGATTAACTCCGAAGGTCTGCGTCGCAGAGGTTTTTCTAAAGAGGCTATTTCGGCGATTAAACAAGCATACAGAATTACTTTTAGACAGGGACTGACCGTCGACGAAGCGCTGCAGCAGTTACGGCCGATGGTCGCTAAGAACCCAGAAGTCGAGCTTTATATTGACTCTCTGAACTCTTCTACTCGCGGTATTGTGCGTTAATGTCGCAGCTTCAGCGACGACCGCTGCGAGTTGCTATCGTTGCCGGTGAGGCCTCTGGTGATATTCTCGGAGCAGGCCTCATTGTTGCCTTGCGTCGACATCATCCAGGCCTTATTTGCGAAGGTGTTGGTGGGCCGCTGATGATCGAACAGGGCTTTGTCTCTCACTTTGATATGGAGCGGCTGTCGATAATGGGCTTCGTTGAGCCCTTGAAACGTCTGCCTGAACTATTGAAAATGAGGGCAAGCATTGTTCGGCGCTTTATCGATGATCCGCCGGACTTGTTTATCGGTATCGACTCTCCTGACTTCACGCTTAATATTGAGTTAAAGCTGCGTGCTGTAGGCATTAAAACAGCCCACTACGTTAGCCCATCGGTTTGGATGTGGCGACAAAAGCGTGTCTTCAAAATTAAGAAGGCCGTTGATATGATGCTGACGCTCCTTCCCTTTGAAGCGGAGTTTTATCGCCGTTTCGACGTTCCTGTGACATTTGTTGGCCACCCTCTTGCCGATCAATTACCGATGTTACCTGATACCGCTGGTGCCAGAAGGGCGTTCTCATTGAAAGATGATGATTGCGTGCTGTGCTTGATGCCTGGTAGTCGTGGCTCGGAGGTGAAGTTTCTCGGTGAGCTATTTTTGCGTGTGGCGCTTAAACTCAGCGAAGCACTGCCTGGGCTTAGGGTGTTATTGCCAATGGCGAATGCAGCGAGGGCAGAGCAGCTGCAAGCTATTGTCGCAGAGATGGATGAAAGTGAACGTACGCAGATTGAGCGCGTTGTGACCTTCATCGATGGTGATTCTCATCGTGCGATGGAGGCCTCAGATACGGTATTGCTGGCGTCGGGAACGACAGCGCTGGAAGCCATGTTGCTGAAAAAACCAATGGTGGTGAGTTATCGCATGGGCGGAATGTCTTTTGCGATATTAAAGCGCCTAGCCAAAGTACCTTATGTGGCATTACCCAACTTGTTGGCGGGCAGGGCGATTATTCCTGAGGCTTTGCAATACGAGGCCAATATTGAGAACTTGACTGCCTTGGTGTTGACTCGGTTAAAGGGTGAAGAGGATATAGGCGCGTTAGTGAATTTATTTTCTGATTACCATCGGCAACTTAAACAAGGTGCTTCAGATAGGGCGGCAGAGGCTCTATTGGCGCTACTCGAGGTGTAACATGCAGTGTGATGATTTATTTTCGCCGTCGCGCGAGGGCTCTTTAACTGCCGGTGTCGACGAGGTGGGGCGGGGGCCGTTGGCCGGTGATGTGGTGACAGCTGCGGTTATATTAGATCCAGACCAGCCTATCGATGGGTTGAATGACTCGAAGAAATTGAGCGAGAAAAAGCGAGAGCTTTTATTCGATGAAATTAAGCAAAAATCGTTGAGCTGGGCGATTGGTCGCGCCAGTGTTGAAGAGATTGATCAGCTCAATATTCTCCAGGCGACGATGCTGGCGATGACGCGTGCCGTCGAGGCTTTGCCGATACAGCCTGATCGTGTTTTGGTCGATGGAAATCGTACGCCGGTTTGGCGTTATCAGAGCGAAGCAATTATTAAAGGTGATGGTAAAGTCGCTGAAATTAGTGCGGCGTCCATTTTGGCAAAGGTAACCAGGGATCGTGAGCTTGTTGAGCTGGACAAGCGGCACCCCGAATATGGCTTCGCTGGACACAAGGGTTATCCGACTAAAAAGCACCTTGATGCTATTGCAGAGCACGGTGTGTTAATAGAGCATCGTCGCTCTTTTGGTCCGGTAAAGCGCGCGCTAGAATCCTCTTAATTTCGGAAGCTTTTTATGAGCCAATTTGTCCACCTACGGTTGCATAGTGAATATTCGTTGATTGATGGTTTGGTGCGATTGAAACCATTGATCAGCCGGGCGGTTGAGTTGGGGATGCCCGCCGTTGCAGTGACCGATCACTGTAATTTTTACGGTTTAGTTAAGTTTCAGAAAGCGGCGCAGGCAGGCGGCATCAAGCCTATTTATGGTTGTGACTTTCTATTGCAAGATGAGGCTGGTGGTGAGGATAACCTGCTTACTCTCTATGCGCAGAATGATACCGGCTATCGCAATGTGACAGAGTTAATTTCACTGGCTTATCAGAAAGGCCAGGTGGGCGGGCAGGCCTTCCTACAGAAATCGTGGATTGAGCATCATTGTGAAGGTGTAATTGCCTTGAGTGGTGGCAAGTTTGGTGACGTAGGTCGGGCGCTATTAAATGGGGATAAAGAGGCTGCTCGTGAATACGCCGATTATTGGTCGTCGGTATTTCCTAATAGTTATTATCTAGAGTTGCAGCGTACGGGGCGGGTGGATGATGAGGAGCACGTACATGCCGCCGTCGAACTCGCTAAACTCTGCTCGATTCCGGTTGTTGCAACGAACGATGTACGATTCTTGGATGCGGAAGATTACGAGGCGCACGAGTCCAGGGTCTGTATCCATGACCAAGATATGGTCGAAGACCCTAAGCGTGTGCGTCGTTACACTAATGAGCAATATCTGCGCAGTAGTGAGGAGATGTGCAAGCTCTTTGCGGATATCCCCAGTGCTATTGCCAACACCATTGCGATTGCGCGTCGCTGTACTGCCGAAGCTAAGCTCGGCACGTATTTTCTGCCTGAATACCCGATTCCCAAAGGGGATGCGACAGATACTTTCTTTCGAAAGATTTGCTACGAAGGCTTAGATGAGCGCTTAGACTTTCTTTTCGATAGAGCGGCTGCCGACTTCCCTGAGAGAGAGCGGCTGTATCGCGAACGCCTTCGCTTTGAGCTGGATATTATCTTGCAGATGGGCTTCCCTGGTTACTTCCTTATTGTTATGGATTTTATCCAGTGGGGAAAGGATCACGAAATTCCCGTTGGGCCTGGGCGAGGTTCGGGTGCTGGCTCATTGGTGGCTTATGCGTTAAAAATCACCGATCTCGATCCGCTAGAATACGATCTACTGTTTGAGCGATTCCTCAACCCAGAGCGTGTTTCCATGCCCGACTTCGATGTCGACTTTTGCATGGATAACCGGGATAAGGTTATTTCGTATGTATCAGACAACTATGGTCGTAATGCGGTAAGTCAGATTGTTACCTTCGGTACGATGGCGGCGAAGGCGGTTGTGCGTGACGTAGCGCGTGTGCAGGGTAAGCCCTACGGCCTTGCGGACAAACTGTCAAAGATGATTCCCTTCGAAGTAGGTATGTCGCTGGGTAAGGCATTTGAGCAGGAAGAGATTCTCCGGGACTTCGTTAATACTGACAGTGCCGCTGGTGAAATCTGGGCTATGGCAAAGAAGCTTGAGGGCACTATACGTGGTGTTGGCAAGCATGCCGGTGGTGTGGTTATCGCACCGACCAAGCTGACTGATTTTGCGCCGCTATACTGTGACGATGAAGGTGGCGGCCTAGTTACGCAATTTGATAAAGGTGATGTTGAGGATGCAGGCCTTGTTAAATTCGACTTTCTGGGGTTGCGGACGCTGACTATTGTCGATTGGGCGGTGAGGATGATAGATCGCCGAACTCAACGTAGCGGTGGTGAGCCCCTCGATATAATGGCTATTCCTCTCGAGGATAAAAAAACCTTTGAGCTCTTGATGCGGGCGGAGACGACAGCGGTGTTTCAGCTGGAGTCTCGGGGCATGAAGGACTTGATAAAACGCCTGTTGCCAGACTGTTTTGAGGATATTATCGCACTTGTGGCGTTGTTTCGTCCGGGGCCGCTGCAGTCAGGCATGGTGGAAAACTTTATTAACCGTAAGCACGGCCGGGAAGAAATTTCATTCCCCGATGTGCAGTATCAGCACGAATGTCTTGAGCCCATCCTAAAACCGACCTACGGCATTATCCTGTACCAGGAACAGGTGATGCAGATCGCGCAGGAGCTGGCGGGCTACAGCCTTGGTGGTGCCGACATGTTGCGTCGTGCAATGGGTAAAAAGAAGCCAGAGGAAATGGCGAAGCAACGGGCTATTTTTGAAGAAGGTGCGGTCAAAAAAGGTATTGATGGCCATTTGGCAATGAAGATCTTTGACCTGGTGGAGAAGTTTGCTGGCTATGGTTTTAACAAATCGCACTCCGCAGCCTACGCTCTTGTTTCCTATCAGACCTGTTGGTTGAAAACCCATTATCCCGCCGAGTTTATGGCGGCGACCATGAGTTCGGAATTACAAAACACCGATAAGATCGTGATATTTGTGGAGGAGTGCCGGCGCATGGAATTGCCGCTGGTGCTGCCGGATGTCAATGTAGGCGAGTATATGTTCACGGTCGATGATGAAGAACGCATTGTCTACGGCTTAGGAGCGATAAAGGGCTTGGGTGAGGGGCCCGTTGAAAGTTTACTTGAGGCGCGTAAAGAGGGGCCATTTACTGACCTGTTTGATTTCTGTGCCAGGGTCGACCTACGTAAGGTGAATAAGCGAGCGCTAGAGGCGCTGATACGTTCAGGCGCCTTCGATCAGCTAGGCGTGCCTCGCTCGGTGCTGATTGCTGCGTTACCGGAAGCTGTTAAGGCGGCTGAGCAGAGTCGTAATAACAGCGACGCAGGAATGATGGACCTGTTTGGGGATGTGGTTAGTAGCTCAACGAGTGACGATCCCTACGGCGAATTTAGAAATGTGCGGGATTGGACCGGGCGCGAGCGGCTTGATGGAGAGCGCGATACACTTGGTCTCTATGTGACAGGTCACCCTATCGATGATTACGAGCATGAAATACGTAAATTTGTCCGCCATCGTATTGTCGACCTGCGGCCAGAGAAGCACCCGCAGCAAATGGCGGGGCTTATTGTTGATCTGCGCGTGATGAAGAGTAAGCGGGGCGATAATATTGGCTTCGTTACTATCGATGACCGTAGTGCGCGTATTGAGGTGGCAGTGTTTGCCGATTGCTTTGCCGACTATCGCGACAAATTAGTCAAAGATCAGATTGTTATCATTGAGGGCGTGGTTAACTATGATGATTATTCCGAATCTCAGAAGGTGAGGGCAAAGAGCATCTCAACCTTTGTCGAAGCGAGGCAGCGTCACGCCAAGGGTGTATTGGTATCGATAGAGCATCGTGAGTTTCATCCAGGCTTTGTCAGTGAGCTGCAGCATCTCATTACTCGTTCTGAGCCGACAGAGCAGGGTTACCCGGGCAGCCCGGTCATTATTGATTATCAGGGGCGTGGGGCGTCGGCGAGATTGGCGTTAGATGAAGTTTGGCGCGTGGTGCCGGATGACGAGAGCCTTCTGCGCCTCGGCGAACGCTTCGGTATGGATAAAGTGAGTGTGTATTATGGTTAGCGCTGCCCTCATAACCCTCTGATTTGGGCTCTGTCATTGTTGTCGCTGAGTACATTGTTAGGGGGTTAAATGTTGATTAGTTCTATGTTTATTAGTCTGCGAAAGGGGCTTTACTATCGACTAGATGAGGCTATTGCAGTATGGTAAGCAACCATAATTTTGTGTGACTGTCAGGGGTTGTGTAACCGGCAGTTGAGTTTAGACCTACTAGAAAGAATAGTAATGAACCCGAATTATTTAGATTTTGAACAACCTATCGCTGAGCTTGAAGTGAAAATCGAAGAGCTGAGTTTGGTCGGTAGCGATCATGACATAAACATCACTGAGCAGATCGACTCTCTACGTGAAGAAAGCGCGAAGCTGACACGAGAGATATATTCAAAGTTAACACCGTGGGATATTGTCAAGGTGGCTCGCCATCCACAGCGCCCTTATACGCAAGATTATATTCCACTGATCTTTACTGATTTTGATGAGTTGCACGGTGATCGTCACTTTGGTGATGATAAGTCGATTGTCGGTGGTCTCGCTCGTCTTGACGGCATGCCAGTGGTTGTTATTGGCCAGGAAAAAGGGCGTAGTGTAAAGGATAAGGTGGCACGTAACTTCGGTATGCCTAAGCCTGAAGGCTATCGTAAAGCATTGCGCTTGATGGAGATGGCAGAACGTTTTCAGTTGCCTATCGTTACTCTAATTGACACACCGGGTGCCTATCCAGGCATCGATAGCGAAGAGCGCGGTATCAGTGAGGCTATTGCCAAGAACCTTGAGGTGATGTCTGATTTGCGCACGCCGATTATTAACGTGGTTATCGGTGAGGGTAGTTCTGGTGGTGCTCTTGGTATTGGTGTTGGCGATCACCTAGTGATGTTGCAGTACGCAACTTACTTTGTTATTTCACCAGAGGGTTGCGCTAATATTATCTGGAAGACTTCAGAGAAGGCGCCGCTTGCCGCTGAGGCGATGGGTGTTACCTCTGATGTATTGAAAGATCTTGGTGTTGTCGATGGAACGATTGATGAGCCGCTTGGTGGCGCACATCGTGACATTGAAGAGATGGCGACACGTATCAAGAGTTATCTTATTGAGCAGATGGCGATCCTGAAGGATAAGTCCCTCGATCAATTGGTTGAAGATCGCTACACTCGTTTAATGTCCTACGGTAACGACTAAACCTTGTCGAAGCGCGCCAGTACAACGCTTGCAGACGAACTGGTTCGTGTCTGTAAACCGGTTGATAACTGTCGCCGTATCTGGGTCGCCTTCAGTGGCGGCCTTGACTCTGCCGTCCTACTGCACGCCCTTTCTTGCTACGTTCAGACCCTTCCTAAAACAGCGCGCCCAGAGTTATGTGCCGTGCATGTCAATCACGGCCTCAGCCCGAATGCTATGCAGTGGCAGCAACACTGTCAGGAGGCTGCTGCGGCGCTAGGGATAACCTGCGTAGCTTTGTCTGTGGTATTGGAAAATGATGGTCGTGGCGTCGAAGCAGAGGCAAGGCACAAGCGCTACAGCGCTATTTCGAACCAGCTGATTGCAGGCGATTTGTTAGTGACAGGGCATCATGCTGATGATCAGGTGGAGACCGTATTGTTTCGCTTGCTGCGAGGCTCGGGTCCTGCTGGACTTGCCGGAATGCAGCGCCGAGTCAATATTTATGGTTGTGAAGTCTTTCGCCCGTTGTTATCGCTGCCGCGTCAAGTGCTCGAAGAATATGCTAATGAATATGGTTTATCTTGGGTTGAGGATGAGAGCAACGAAGAGCAGCGTTACAGTCGAAATTATTTGCGTCACTCAGTAGTGCCTACGCTTGCGTCGCGTTGGCCTGGCTATCGCGAGAGCGTCATGCGTAGTGCTGACTGGTGCCGTGAGGCGGATGACTTGTTACAGGGTTATGCCTTGCAAGACCTAAAAGCGATACTGCAGGTGTCGCGCTGGGGAGAGTGGTTGCCTTTGGCCAGCCTACGAGAGCTCACAACGCCGAAGTGTAAGCTGGTGATTGGTGCGTGGTGCCGTGCAGTGGGGGTGAGTCTGCCGCGTGCGATTGATTGGAAGCAGATTATCGCGGCGGTAAAAGGTGAGGCGACAGGTTGTTGCTTCGATGGTGGGGAGTACTGTTTTCAGCTCTTCGCTAGTGGCTTATACCTTGTGGATAACGCCGTAAGTGAAGCGGTGGATGATTTTAGTTATGTCGTTGATAAACTGCCGTTTACTGCTGAGTTACCGCAGGGTGTGTTTAGCATCGAAAGCAAGGTGCTGCTGGATACATCGTCTTGGCGTGTAACTAACCGCCGTGGAGGAGAGCGTTGTCGACCGCTTGCAAGGCAGGGCGGGCGGAGCGTAAAGAAGTTACTGCAGGAAGCTGGGGTGCCGCCTTGGTTTCGTCAGACAGTGCCGCTACTGTATGCGGGCGAACAGCTGATTGCTGTGGCTGACCTTTATTTATGCGAGGGAGGAGTGGAAGGCTTCGACATGCAGCAGCTCGAGTGTCTTTGGTGTCTGCAATAATGCCTATAAAGCGTGACTGTAGGCTAATACTTATTTGAGCCCGATTGAGCTTTCTGGTAGACTGTGCGCCCATCTTTACTAGGCCATTTCATGGCCTCCTGTCTCCGAGTTTTAGCTTTGAAAAGGCTTTGCATGACCCATTATATTTTTGTTACTGGCGGTGTTGTTTCTTCTTTGGGTAAAGGTGTGGCTTCCGCATCCCTTGCGGCGATTTTGGAGGCGCGTGGCCTCAAAGTCACCATGCTGAAATTAGATCCCTATATCAATGTGGATCCGGGGACCATGAGCCCTATTCAACACGGTGAAGTTTTTGTTACTGACGATGGTGCAGAGACTGACTTGGATCTAGGTCACTATGAGCGTTTTATTCGTACTACGATGACGCGTCGTAATAACTTCACCACAGGCCGAGTCTATGAGACGGTACTGCGTAAGGAGCGTCGTGGCGATTACCTAGGTGGTACGGTACAGGTTATCCCGCATATTACTGACGAGATTAAGCGTCGTGTTATCGAAGGTGCGGCGGGCGCGGATGTTGCGCTGGTTGAGATTGGCGGCACCGTAGGTGATATTGAGTCACAGCCCTTCCTCGAAGCTATTCGCCAGCTGAAGGTAGAGCTCGGTGCAAATAGAGCGCTATTTATGCATCTGACTCTCGTTCCTTACATTGCAACGGCGGGCGAGACAAAGACTAAGCCAACGCAGCATTCAGTGAAAGAGATGCGCTCTATCGGCATTCAGCCTGATATTTTGGTGTGTCGCTCCGAAGTTGAGATCGATGAGGCTTCGCGTCGTAAGATCGCGTTATTTACTAACGTAGAGCAGCGCGCGGTTATTTCGTTGGCAGATGCCAAAACCATTCACAGCATTCCGCGTCAGCTCTCTGAGACGGGGCTTGATGCGATCGTTGTAGAGAAATTTGGTTTAGAGTGCCCAGAGGCGGACCTGAACGAGTGGGATGCAGTGGTTGAGGCTGAACTTAATCCCCAGGGTGAAGTTCGTATCGCGATGGTCGGCAAGTATATGGAACTACTCGACGCCTATAAATCATTGATTGAAGCTATTAAGCATGCGGGCATTAAGCACCGAGTTAAGGTGAAAATCGACTACATCGACTCTGAAGATATTGAGCGTGATGGCACAGCTCTGCTTGAGGGTAAAGACGCTATTTTAGTGCCGGGTGGCTTTGGCGATCGCGGTGTAGAAGGTAAGATCAGTACTGTTCAGTTTGCGCGTGAAAGCAAGGTGCCCTACCTTGGTATCTGCCTCGGTATGCAGTCAGCGGTTATTGAGTTCGCTCGAAATGTTGCAGGCCTAGACGAGGCGCACAGCACCGAGTTTAACAATAAGACCGCGCACCCTGTCGTCGCTATGATTGCAGAGTGGCAAAACAGTGATGGTTCGACTGAAACACGCGATGAGAATTCAGACCTTGGTGGCACCATGCGTTTAGGTGGCCAGGAGTGTCGCTTGGTGGCGGACTCGCTAGCTCGTACAGCCTACGGCTCAGACTTGATTATTGAGCGTCATCGTCATCGTTATGAAGTTAATAACAACTATGTGGATCGCCTACAGAAAGCGGGCCTGCGCATAGGTGGTTGGTCGGCGGATGATAGTTTAGTAGAGGTCGTAGAGGTGCCTGAGCATCCTTGGTTTGTCGCTTGCCAGTTCCATCCTGAGTTTACCTCTACGCCGCGTGACGGGCACCCGCTTTTTGAAGGGTTTATTGGTGCGGCGATTAAGCAGGCTAAAGCTTAATTTGATCATTTGATCTTCATTAAAGAGTTTTCTATATGTCTCAGTCTGTGCAGCAGCGTGTAATTAAAGTTGGCGATATTCGTATTGGCAATGATCTGCCTTTTGTTTTGTTTGGTGGAATGAACGTCCTTGAATCGCGTGATTTGGCCATGCAGATCGCCGAGTACTATATTCAGGTCTGTAGCAAGCTAGATATCCCCTATGTATTTAAGGCCTCCTTCGATAAGGCTAACCGCTCGTCGATTAACTCTTTTCGTGGTCCTGGCCTAGAAGAGGGGTTGCGCATCTTTGAAGAAGTTAAGAAGACCTTTGGTGTTCCGGTGATTACCGATGTGCATGAGCCATATCAAGCTGCAGCTGTTGCAGAGGTCTGTGACATCATTCAGTTACCGGCTTTTCTGTCGCGTCAAACCGACTTGGTGGCGGCAATGGCGAAGACTGATGCCGTGATTAATATTAAGAAGGCGCAATTTCTTGCCCCCCATGAAATGCAGCACATTCTTAACAAGTGTGTCGAAGCAGGTAATGAGGAGTTGATTCTCTGTGAGCGAGGCAGCAGCTTTGGCTATAACAACTTGGTTGTTGATATGCTGGGCTTTAGTCAGATGAAGGCGACAGGTTTTCCGGTCTTTTTTGACGTTACGCATGCGTTGCAAACGCCGGGTGGTCGGGCGGACAGTGCCGGTGGCCGCCGTCAACAAGTGGTTGATTTGGGTAAGGCTGGCATGAGCCAAGGTTTAGCGGGGTTGTTTCTCGAGGCCCACCCAGACCCTAGCGCAGCAATGTGTGATGGCCCATGCGCTCTGCCGCTCGATAAGTTAGAACCATTTCTATTGAGAATGAAAGCTGTTGATGAATTGGTAAAGGGCTTTGAGCCGCTAATTATCGACTAGAACGTAAATATGACGCATTTGATGCGTTTCGATGATAACAATGAGCAATTTTGGAGCAACTTGATGAGTACTATTGCCGATATTAAGGCTTTTGAGATATTAGATTCACGCGGTAACCCTACCGTTGAAGCTGATGTCATTCTTTCTAGTGGTGCAGTGGGCAGTGCTTGTGCGCCTTCAGGTGCATCAACCGGTTCTCGTGAAGCTCTAGAATTACGTGATGGTGACAAGTCTCGCTATTCCGGTAAAGGTGTTTTGGCCGCGGTTGAAAACATCAACAGTACTATTAAGAATTTATTGGTTGGCCAAGAAGCAGAAAACCAGCGTGGTCTCGATCAAATGATGATTGATGCCGATGGTACTGACAACAAAGGTGTTCTAGGTGCTAACGCTATCTTAGCTGTTTCTCTAGCGCTAGCTAAAGCCGTGGCTGCTGATAAGGGCATTCCTCTTTATCAGTACATTGCGCAGGTGAATGGCAGTGAAGGTCAGTATACGATGCCTGTGCCGATGATGAATATCATCAATGGCGGAGAGCATGCGGACAACAATGTTGATATTCAAGAGTTCATGATTCAGCCTGTTGGTGCGCCGAGCTTTTCGGAGGCATTGCGTCAAGGTGCAGAGATTTTTCATGCACTGAAGAAGGTGCTGTCTGATCGTGGCCTCAGCACTTCTGTTGGTGACGAGGGTGGCTTTGCGCCTAACTTGCCTTCTAATGAGGCGGCGTTAGAGGCTATTTCTGAGGCTGTAGCCGCGGCGGGTTATAAGCTAGGTACTGATATTACGCTGGCCTTAGATTGCGCCGCCTCTGAGTTTTATAGCGATGGTTGTTATGACCTTGCGGGTGAAGGCAAGAAGTTTACTCCTGCTGAATTCGCTGTTTATCTTGATCAGCTCGTTGATAAGTATCCTATTTTGTCTGTCGAAGATGGCATGGACGAAAGTGATTGGGATGGTTGGGCCGAGCATACTCGACTTTCAGGTGAGAAGGTTCAGCTTGTAGGTGATGACTTGTTTGTTACCAATACAGTGATACTAAAGCGCGGTATTGATGAGAATATTGGCAACTCTATTCTTATTAAGCTTAATCAGATTGGTTCACTCTCAGAGACGCTGGATGCGATTAAGATGGCGCAAGATGCAGGTTATACTGCCGTCATTTCTCACCGCTCAGGCGAGACTGAAGACACTACGATCGCTGACCTGGCTGTAGCCACGAGCGCAGGTCAGATTAAGACTGGTTCACTGTGTCGTTCTGACCGTGTTTCTAAGTACAATCGTCTACTGCGCATCGAAGCAGAGCTAGGCGATAAGGCTGTTTATCGCGGCCGTAAAGAGTTTAAGTCGTAAGGACTTTGATGTAGCTGGCGTACGTCCTGTGCGCCAGTATGTTTTCTCCTCTTAATTTGCTACATTGGCTACGTTTCCCCTCGATTTGATGTAGGAATTTAGAGTCTTATCATGCGTGTTTTATATCTCGTTTTGGCTATTGTGTTTGTTGTGCTTCAGTTCCGCCTTTGGGTCGGGCCTGGTAGTTACGCGCAGGTAGCGACCCTTCAGCACCAAATTCAGCTTCTCGAGGTGAAGAACCTTCGTGATCAAGAGCGTAATCGTCTGATGTCGGCACAGATTGGCGACTATCGGCGAGGTGTTGACGCCATTGAAGAAAAGGCTCGAATGGAACTTGGCATGATTAAAGAGGGGGAGACCTTCTTCTGGTTTGTTGAGCCTAAAAGTGGTGAGCGATAATGGCGGCTGTGGGTGCTGTGGAAGAGGCGTCTGCCTACTGGTTTGTGGTGCCGGCAGCAGGTATCGGTAGTCGTTTTGGTGCAGATAAGCCGAAGCAGTATGCTCTGATAGACGAATATTGTGTCATTGAGCATAGTATTACGCGTTTGCTGCAATGGCGTCCGTCGTCTCAGGTTGTAGTGGCGGTTGCAGAGCGTGATCGCTGGTGGTCGCAATTGAGTATTTCGCAAGACCCTCGAGTGAATACTGTGATTGGTGGCGGTGAGCGGGCCCAGTCTGTGTTTAACGCGCTAGAATTCATACAGGATCGAGCTGGATCGAATGTTTGGGTGCTGGTTCATGACGCGGCACGCCCTTGTGTGGATAGTGCGTCGCTAACGCGTTTGGAGCATAGGGTGCAGGAAGAGGGTTCTGGTGGCTTATTGGCCATACCGGTTGCGGATACGTTAAAGAAGGCAAGTTTGCAAAACACTGTTAGGCAGACGGTAGATCGTTCGGCTTTGTGGGCGGCGCAAACACCGCAGATGTTCCGTTTTCAGCCTCTGTTTTCTGCGCTACAGCAGGCGCTGATGACCGGGCGAATAGTGACTGACGAGGCCTCAGCGTTAGAGTATCAAGGGGTTGAGCCCGTTCTTGTAGAGGGTGATTGCCGCAACATTAAGATAACTAGGCCAGAAGATATTGATTTGGCACGTTTTTATATTGCTAGCGAGAGGCTTTAGATGACGATTCGAATAGGTCATGGCTACGATGTTCACCGATTCTGTGCAGGTGATAAGGTTATTATTGGCGGTGTTAGGATCGCGCATGAAAAGGCCTTGGAGGCTCACTCAGATGGGGATGTTTTGTTGCATGCGTTGTGTGATGCCCTGCTTGGTGCGGTAGCGCTCGGAGATATAGGCAAGCATTTTCCAGATACTGATGATAGTTACTCGGGGGTCGATAGCCGGGAGCTTTTACGCCATGTTTTCTCGCTCATTAAGCAGAGGGGGTATCAATTGGGAAATGCCGATATGACTATTGTAGCTCAGGCGCCGAAAATGTCGCCTCATAT
This sequence comes from Sinobacterium caligoides, assembly GCF_003752585.1. Lineage (NCBI taxonomy): Bacteria > Pseudomonadati > Pseudomonadota > Gammaproteobacteria > Cellvibrionales > Spongiibacteraceae > Sinobacterium > Sinobacterium caligoides. The sequence goes on along the minus strand of NZ_RKHR01000004.1, from coordinate 81,275 downwards.
CGATGCAATGCGTACGCTCGTGGCTAGTGATCTAGAGTGTGCAGAAAACCTCGTCAATGTTAAGGCCACAACGACAGAGAAGCTAGGCTTTGCTGGCCGTAAAGAGGGTATTGCAGCTCATGCGGTTGTTTTACTAACTAGGGTTTTGTGATGGCTGCAGAAGTAATGGACTTTCAACGACAGTTTGCTATGGCTTATGGCGGGCCCGCTATCGAGGCGCGCTTTAAATCAGTTTTTGAAGACTTTATTGTTGAAGAGGAACTAGGTTTTAGCCCTAGCGGCGAGGGTGAGCACCTTTATCTTTATATCGAAAAAAAGGACCAAAATACCGGTTTTTTACAGCAACGTTTAGCGGATTATTTTTCCATACCGGTTAAATCGGTAAGCTATTGTGGCCTGAAAGATCGTCATGCAGTTACAAGGCAGTGGTTTGGTGTGCACTTACCAGGCAAGCTTAATGATCAGGTTGCAGCCTTGAATGATGATACTACTCAAGTGTTGAGTTCAGCGCGTCATAATAGAAAGTTACGTATAGGTGCTCATCGCCATAATCGTTTTATTATTCGCCTTCGTGATGTGACGGGCGATAGAGCTATTGTTGAAGGGCAGTTACAGCGAATTGCCCGTGAAGGTGTACCAAACTACTTCGGTGCGCAACGTTTTGGACGTGAACGGGCGAATTTACAGACCGCTTGCGATCTATTTGCCGGACGAAAATTAAAGAAAAAACTGCGTTCATTAGCGATATCCAGTGCACGCTCTTATCTTTACAACTGCGTTTTGGATGAGCGTGTAAGGCAGGGTTCATGGGCGTCTTGGCAGCCGGGGGATGTTGTTTCGTTGGCGGGATCTAATAGCTTTTTTATTCCAGAGCTGATGGATGAGGTGCTGGAGGAGCGATTGTTGACTCATGATGTGCATTTGTCAGCACCGCTGTGGGGACGTGGTAAGTTACCTTCAAGTGATCTCACCGCAGAACTTGAGCGTGTAGTAGTTGATCAATATCCTGCTTTAACAGAGGGGCTGGAGGCGATAGGTCTAGATCAGCAGCGTCGGGCGATGCGGATGTCTGCACAACAATTGTCTTGGCAATTTGAAGGTGACGATCTTGTTGTGCAATTCAATTTAGCGTCGGGTTGTTATGCTACGTCGTTATTGAGGGAGCTTGTAGTGGCGGATAAGCCACTTTAATCACTAAAACTATAATAAGTACTGGGGGGTGCGATCGTGGATTTAACTGGTATCGGCATGACGTCGATGCGTACGAGAGAGCGGCTGATAAGTCGGCTGCAGCAACGTGGCATCAAAGATGAGGCAGTGTTGGAGGTGATGCGTAATACACCTCGGCATATTTTCTTAGATGAGGCCTTAGCACATAGAGCCTATGAGGATAGTGCGCTGCCTATTGGTCACAACCAGACGCTATCACAACCCTATATTGTGGCTAAGATGACGGAGTTGTTGGTGGCAGATGGGCGTCCGAATAAGGTGTTGGAGGTAGGCACAGGGTCGGGATACCAGAGCGCAGTATTGGCGCAGCTTGTGGATGAGGTCTATAGCGTTGAGCGTATTCGCCCGTTGCAACAGAAGGCAAGGCAGCGTACCCAAGCGTTGAAGCTTTACAATATCCGTTTCCGGCATGCTGATGGTGGTCTCGGTTGGTCAGAGCATGGACCATTTGATGCCATTCTTTCTGCTGCGGCTCCTGAAACAGTCCCTGAAGAATTAACGAATCAATTAGCTGTTGGTGGTCGTTTAGTCATGCCTGTAGGAGGTGATGCTCAGCAGCTTATCCTGATCAAGAGAACGGCAGAGGGGTTAGAGCAAGATATTGTAGAACCCGTCAATTTTGTTCCTTTATTATCGGGTACAGTAGGTTAGCACTATGCAATTAAGGTTTGTTGGATGAAGCACTATATTGGTCTGTTTTTGCGAGGCATGGCGATGGGGGCAGCTGATGTGGTCCCTGGCGTATCGGGAGGCACCATTGCTTTCATCACAGGGATCTATTCAACTCTACTACAGAGTTTGAGTCGTTTTGGTTTGAGTTTAATATCCGTGTTCAAAAATGACGGTTTAGTTGCCGCGTCTCGCCATGTTAATGCGAGCTTTTTATTGCCCCTTTTTGCAGGTATTACGCTGAGCATTCTGTCTTTGGCTCGTGTGATTACTTACTTGCTAGAGTCGGAGCCCTTATTGGTGTGGTCTTTCTTTTTTGGTTTGATTCTGGCGTCAAGCCTCTTTGTGCTACGGCAAATTACGCGTTGGAGCCCCTCGGTTATCGTGCTGTTGTTGGTAGGGGTTTTGTTAGCTCTTATTGTTGCTCAGTTACGGCCTGTTGAGGTTGTTGCTGGTTACGGTTACTTATTCATGGCCGGATCTATCGCCATTTGCGCGATGATATTGCCAGGCATCTCCGGCAGTTTTATTTTATTGCTATTAGGCGTCTACGCGCAGGTCTTAGAAGCTGTACGAATACTGGACTTCTCGAGTATTGCGGCGTTTGGTACAGGTTGTATTGTCGGTTTATTGAGTTTTGTGAAGTTGCTCAACTGGCTATTAGAACACTACTATCAGCGCGTATTAGCATTGTTGTCGGGTTTTATAGCGGGCTCCCTTTACATGGTTTGGCCATGGAAGGAAGTTGTGCAGATGTATACCAACTCACATGGTATTGAGAAACCGTTGGTGCAGGTCAATGTCTTACCGGGACAGTTTGAGCAAGTGGCCGGGCAGTCTGCGCAGTTAGTTGGCTGTTTATCTTTGATGATTTCGGCGGTAGTGATTGTATTGATCTTAGAGAAACTAGGGGGGAAGGAGGCCGATAACGTTGCTCCAGAGTGAAGGTGTTTGCTCTTGGTGTCCGTAAGAGATGTCGCACGGCATAGAATAATTTAGGTTTTTTATGAGTCCCATTAGACCTACATATTATAGGGTGATAGCGAATGCTAGGTTCTAAACGAGGTATGCTGATGACGATGAGCAGGGCTGTAATATGACAATTCTTCTCGCTGTACGCTTGCCTTTGTTGGTGCTCGTTTTAATGTTAAGTGGGTGTTTGGGTAACAGTCCCGTGGTGCCAATTTATAACAAATCTATAGGCGCTCAAACGGAGCCGGGATTTCACATTGTTGGTCGCGGAGAAACCTTGTATTCAATAGCATGGCGCTATGGTATCAACTATAGAAGGTTGGCGGCTGCTAATGCTATCGATAATAATTATCGTATTTATCCTGGGCAGAAATTACGCATCAAGGGCATAGATGGTTCGTTAGGTAACCAAAGGGAACGCCCCAAAAAGGTGGTAAAAAAAACATCTGGACAGCGTGTTAACGTGGCAGTTGCCGAGCCCAAAAAGACGTCAAAAAAGAGCAAGCCGATGTCACCGGTAAGTTATGAATCCTGGTTGTGGCCAATTAAAGAAAAACCTAGCAAGGCGTTTGCTGCAGCTTCGAGCTCTCATAAGGGTATTGATATTAGGGCACAATTGGGGGACTCTGTACTAGCGGCCAAGTCCGGTAAAGTCGTTTACGCTGGAGGTGGCTTAAGAGGCTACGGTAACTTGATCATAGTAAAGCATGATGAAACTTACCTTAGTGCCTATGGTTATAATCGTAGGCTCTTGATTAAGGAGGGTGATACGGTCAGACGGGGGCAAAAGATTGCAGAGGCAGGGGCTAGTGCAGGAGGTGAAGTTAGGTTGCACTTTGAGATTAGACGTAATGGTAAGCCACTCAATCCACTGTCGATGTTACCGAAGTAAGAAGAATAAGAAGTAATGTAATGTCGGTGCTGTCTTTGTCTGCCAAGAGGGGTTCTGGGTTGATTAGGATATTGGCCTTTAACATGGCGTAGCGTAGCAGCGCCAAATGTGACAGTACGACACCACAGGATGTGGGTTAATCCAATAAACTAAACTGACAGGGTTAGGGCGATGGAAGTACATGGAAAAGATCATATTGATGATCAACAGTTTGATGCGATGCTGGCAGTGACGGAAGCTAAGAAACAGGCGTCTAAGGCTCAGGATGTAAAGCTGGGTGTTAGAAAATCCTTAGCGGGAAAGGGAAAGAAGGCGTCTAAGAAAGCAGTCGTTAAGAAAGCCGTCGCAAAAAAAACAGTTGCTAAGAAAGTTGTTGCCAAGAAGGCGGCATTGGGGCGGGTGGAGCCTGTGTCGAGGGCGGATAAGTCGCTAGACGCTACTCAGCTATATTTGAATGAAATTGGTTTCTCGCCGTTACTTACTCCAGAAGAAGAGGTGCGCTATGCCCGTATGGCGCTGCGAGGGGAGGAGGCTGGCCGTAAGCGAATGATTGAGAGTAACCTACGGTTAGTGGTAAAAATATCACGGCGCTACGTCAACCGCGGGCTAACGTTACTGGATCTTATTGAGGAGGGTAATTTAGGCTTGATACGAGCGGTAGAAAAATTTGACCCAGAGCGCGGATTTCGTTTCTCAACCTACGCGACTTGGTGGATAAGGCAGACTATTGAGCGGGCGATTATGAATCAGACCCGTACCATCCGCCTGCCTATTCACGTGGTTAAAGAGCTCAATGTCTATTTGCGTGCGGCGCGAGAGCTTACTCAGAAGCTTGATCATGAGCCCTCAGCTGAAGAGATAGCCGATTTGCTCGATAAACCTGTTGCTGATGTGAAGCGGATGTTGGGTTTGAATGAGCGAGTTACTTCGGTTGATACACCGCTCAGTGCAGACTCTGATAAGTCGCTCTTGGATACAATTCCTGATACACATGTCTCTGACCCGGCACAGCTATTACAAGATACCGATATGCGTCATAGCATAGGTGATTGGTTGGAAGAGTTAAGTGAGAAGCAGCGTGAGGTTGTTGCTCGCCGCTTTGGTCTGCGTGGCTATGAAGCTAGCACGTTAGAGGAAGTGGGGCGGGAAATTGGCTTGACTCGTGAGCGAGTGCGACAGATTCAAGTTGAGGCTCTAAAGCGCTTGCGTGATATTTTAGAGAAACAGGGGCTATCAAGTGATTCGATTTTTAGCCTGTAATTGTCAGCTAACAGAATAGCCACTCTATAAGAAAAGGGGGCATAAAAAAACCGAGCGAGATGCTCGGTTTTTTTGTATAGCGCTACTCGTCGTTAGAGGTAGCCTATAGGATGCTGCTTAACGCTCAAGGTGCTGTAGCTTGTTCTCTACACCGGCCCATTCTTCGGCGTCGGCTGGAGCATCTTTCATCTCGGTGATGTTTGGCCATACATCGGCTAGCTCAGCGTTGAGTTCGAGGAATACCTCTTGATCAGCGGGGAGCTCATCCTCTGAGAAAATGGCGTCTACAGGGCACTCGGGCTCACACAGGGCGCAATCGATACACTCGTCAGGGTGAATGACGAGGAAGTTAGGGCCTTCATAGAAACAGTCTACAGGGCACACTTCTACACAGTCGGTGTGCTTACATTTAATACAGTTTTCGCCGACAACAAATGTCATTGTTATTGAGCCTCTCTCTCCAGGTTAGCTGAGCTAATTTTGCGCGCTAGTTTACACAAAGTCAGCCGTCTACGCTAATTATTCACCGTAACAATATGAGTGTTCGATGACGATTACAAATTTTAAGTGTTTTTGACCTGATCCTGAAGCTGATAGAGCTGCTTCAACGCTTCGCGCGGGCTTAACCCGTCTATGTCGAGGTCGGCGATACTATCGATAGCAGGATGGGGTTGATAGCTAGCAAATAAATCGCTTTGTATTGGCGTACTGCTCTTTGATGGCGGTATTTCAATAGCGGGCTCATTTATAACATGTGTCTTTGTTGTTGTCGCGTCACCGTTTTCTAGGAGATGAAGCTTTTCCCCCGCTTGGGCGATAACTTGGTGTGGTATGCCGGCAAGTTTGGCAACTTGTAACCCATAGCTTTTGCTAGCTGGCCCTTCCTCAATACTGTGTAGAAAGACGATGTTATCGTCGTGCTCGGTCGCATTGAGGTGGATATTGGCAACGCCACTGACAAGTTTGTCGAACTCGGTGAGCTCGAAGTAGTGGGTGGCAAATAAGGTGAGTGCATGACTTTCTTCAGCGAGATAGCTGGCGCAGGCCCAGGCCAGCGAAAGGCCGTCGAAGGTGCTGGTTCCGCGGCCGATCTCATCCATCAATACCAAGCTTTTGGCAGTGGCATTATTGAGAATATTGGCGGTTTCAGTCATTTCCACCATGAATGTGGAGCGACCGCCAGCAAGGTCATCAGCGGAGCCGATTCGGGTGAAGATTTGATCGACGATACCAATTTCGGCATGGCTTGCAGGAACGTAGCTGCCAATATGAGCAAGTAGCGTAATTAGTGCTGCCTGACGCATATAGGTCGATTTACCGCCCATGTTAGGCCCGGTGATGATCAGCATGTGTCGATCTGTATTGAGCCGTAGGTCATTGGCGATAAAAGGCGTTTCCAGTACCTGTTCCACCACTAAATGACGACCTTGCTGGATGTCTAGGCCACGCTTTTCGTTGAGCTTTGGCTGGCATAGTTGCAGTGATTCTGCGCGTTCGGCAAGGTTACACAGTACATCGAGCTGTGAGAGGGCTTGGGCGCAACCTTGTAATTCGGCAAGCTGAGCGTTGAGCTGGTCGATGATCTGCTCATAAAGGCTCTTTTCGCGTGCGAGCGCACGGCTCTTAGCGCTGAGCGCCTTGTCCTCAAACTCTTTGAGCTCGGGGGTAATAAAACGCTCTGCATTCTTCAGTGTCTGCCTGCGGATATACTCGGCGGGAGCTTTGTCGGATTGTAGGCGGCTGATTTCGATGTAATAGCCGTGTACGCGATTAAAGCCAACTTTTAGTGTGTTGATACCGGTGCGTTCGCGCTCACGTAGCTCTAGTTGCAAGAGGTAGTCGCCGGCGTTGCTGCTTAAACTACGTAGCTCATCAAGTTCACCGTCGTAACCTTCTTTGATAACGCCACCGTCGCGAATGACCATGGGTGGATTATCTATGATAGCGTCATTGAGCAATGCACTGATCGTTGGGAATTCGCCGGCATCATGGCTGACTTGCTCGATAATTGTGGAGCTAAGCGGGCTCAATAGACTTTGGATGTCGGGAAGGCAGAGTAGTGATTGCTTGAGTCGAGAAAGGTCTCTTGGACGAGCGGAGCGCAACGCCACACGAGCCAGAATTCGCTCCATGTCACCGACGTTTTTGAGTTGTGATTGTAGGGGTTCAAACCGGTACTCTTCTAATAAGCTCGATATACCGTGTTGGCGCTGTGTTAATTGTTCGATGTTGGTCAGTGGGCGGTTGAGCCAGCGCTGTAGTAAGCGGCTACCCATCGCTGTCTTACAGCAATCCATGACGGACATTAGCGTGTTGTCACGGCCGCCGTTCAGGTTGGTGTCTATTTCTAGGTTGCGCCGTGTTGAGGCGTCCATGGCGACGCTGTTCTCGCGCAGCTCTAGAAGGAGTCGACGAATGTGTGGTAGCGCTGTACGTTGTGTTTCTCTAGCGTAATCGAGCAGACAGCCGGCGGCGTTGATGGCAACGGTGAGTTCGTCGCAGCCAAAGCCTTTGAGGTCTTTGGTGTTGAATTGCTTGGTGAGATTTTCGAGTGCGGTCTCTGTCTCGAACTCCCATGGCGCGCGGCGACGTAAGCCGGAACAACCTTCGAGTAACTTGGCGTCGATGTTGTCTTCGTTGTAGAGGGTCTCGGCGGGGTTGATGCGTTGTAGCTCGCCTTGTAGGGCATCATCACCAATGAATTCGGAGACTTGAAAACGACCACTGCCGATATCCAGCACGGCAATGCCATAGGTTTCATCGCAGCGGTCAATAGCGACTAATAGGTTGTCTCTGCGGTCATCGAGCAACGCTTCATCGCTGATTGTACCAGGGGTGACAACGCGAACAACAGCTCGTTCTACTGGCCCCTTGGTCGTGGCGGGGTCGCCGATCTGCTCGCAGATGGCCACGGAGACGCCGGCTTTAACTAATTTGGCAAGATAGTTGTCGGCACTGTGGTAGGGAATCCCACACATGGGGATTGGCTCACCATTGGCTTTGCCTCGTGCGGTAAGGGTGATATCCAATAATTCGGCGGCGAGTTTGGCGTCATCGTGAAAGAGTTCGTAGAAGTCGCCCATGCGATAGAACAATAACTCGTTCGGGTGTTTGGCCTTGATGCGAAAAAACTGTTGCATCATTGGGGTGTGTTGAGGTTTTGCTGAACTCGCCATGTGGTGCTAAGCCTTAAATAACAGTTTGATAAATAGTGTTAAAGCTGTGTTTTCTAGTAATCCTGGTCGCCTTTAGAGAGGCGTGCCTTTACTGTCGGCTAAGGATACCGATAAGGTCATCGTAAAGAAACCATTGGGCGAAATCGACTTGCTACGATGTGATGTTGTAGGGGCTATCGTTAAGTGACTTATTACGGAAATCGTGGTTTAAGAGAGTCGTAAGTGATCATGTCGGTCACTGATAGTGATTATTGTTGACGGCGTCATCATTGTTGCAGTGTTTTCTCTGTTGATCCGTTATGATTATCTTAAACAGATTGTTAGGGGGTTAACTAAAGTGGTGTCGTCTTCATTTAAAAAAAGTATGTTGCGTGGGATTTACGAGCGTTGTCAGAAGCTGCCAGAAGCTTTACGCAGCAAGGCGTTGTCGTTTATTTTTGCTCGAGTCGTGAAGTTTTTTGGTACCGCGAAATTGCGTTTCGAGCTAATGACACCGACGCGAAGTATTGTTCATGTGCGAAATCGTAAACGCGTGCAAAATCATATTGGTAGCGTTCACGCGGTGGCAATGGGGCTGATTAGTGAGAGTGCAACAGGGGCGATAGTAGGGCTTAATGTTTCGGCGGATTCGATCCCAGTATTGAAGAGTATGCATATTGATTACCTCAAGCGTGCCGTGGGTGATCTACGAGCGGAGGCTTGGTTGACTGACGAACAGGTAGTGCAGATGAATACCGAGCCTAAAGGTGAGACGACAGTCGCTTGCAAAGTGACTGATGCAGAAGGGAAAGAGCCTATTGCCGTGACGATGGTCTGGGCTTGGACGCCAGCGAGACGCTAACGCCTTGCTGCAGCTGTCACCTCATTGATTAGCGCGGTTGATAGCGTTTAAAGTAGTTAGGCGTCTCTGTGCTTTCGAGTAAGCGGCGTCTGATGAGGTCGAGAGCAACTGTTGCGATGATGTGTTGGAAATAGCCTCGCGCTGCAGGCACGTAGAATAGTTGACTCTGGATGTGGTCTGCGCTGCCCCAACCAACCCATACCGTGCCGACAGGTTTTTCTTTGCTGCCACCATCGGGGCCGGCGATGCCGGTGACCGCCACGGCAAGATTGCTGCCACTTTGAGCGAGGGCGCCGCTGACCATCTCGCGCACGGTCTGCTCACTGACGGCTCCATGCTGTTCGATAGTTTGTGCATTAACCCCGATCATTTGTTGCTTAGCAACATTGCTGTAGGTGATGAAGCCATGGCCAAAGACCGCAGAGGAGCCACTATTGCTGGTCAGTAAACTGCTGATTAGTCCGCCAGTACAAGACTCTGCTGTACTGAGTGTCCAGCCTTTTTGTTTTAACAGCGCAATGACCTCGCGAGCCACGTTACTGTCGCCGGCTCCGACAATGTGTTCTCCCAGTAGTTTCTTCAGCTTGTCGATCCAATGCGACTTGAGTGAATCGTCAGAGCCACTAACTTTTAGTTCGAGTGTTGGCATTTTTGCTCGAAAGCCCAGTGTTAACGCAGTGGGCCAGTCGTTTAATTGATCGTTAATCAGCTGCTGCAGCTCGGCTTCACCGATACCAAAGACGAGCATGCGCTCGGTGCTGGCCAAGCTGCGGCTGTGTAACTGGCTGAGTTGCTCGGCGATGGAGTCATCGAACATACACTTGAGCTCACTAGGCACTCCTGGGGTGCAGAGGATTAAGCAGCCGTTGAGTTGACAGCTAAAGCCGGGGGCGGTCCCTGTTGGGTTGTGGATTAGTTCGACGTCGGCGGGCAGAAGTGCCTGCTTTAGATTGGCGGGGTTTAGCTCTAAATGGCGTTCGGTAGCCCAGTGCTCGAGGTGTGCGAGGGCCTGTGGGTGCTGCTTGAGAGGCTGGCCGCTGGCAATGGAAAGCGCTTGCGCGGTCAAGTCGTCGACGGTAGGGCCGAGGCCTCCGTTGACGATGAGTACGTCAGATTGTTGGCTCAGGGCTGTGAGCTCGTCAACGAGGCAATCGAGGTCATCGCGCACTGTTGTCTTGCGGTAAATGCTTAACCCTTGCTCTCTGAGGCGATCGGCCAGCCAGCAGGAGTTGGTGTCAACGACATCGCCACTGAGCAGTTCGTCGCCGGTTAATAATAATTGTAATTTCACGTCGTTGCTCTCAGTAGGCTGTAATCGAATGAAAAGAGGCTACTGAAGATACGAGTAACGGTTAGGCCTGTAAAGCGTTGATGTAATCAAGAATGAAGGAGATACGTGCCTCTCGTTGCTCCATGGGGATCTGTAATAAGTTGTAGGCGGCACCGGTGATGAAATCGATGACGCTGCGAGTAATGATGTTGGCGGTCAGGTCGGTGCGTACGAGACCCGCATTTTGTAGGGAGCTGACTAAATTTAAGATCTTTTCTTCACGCTCTTTACGCATTTGTGTCTGTGTTTGGCGCAGCGTTTCGTGAGTGAGGGTGTAGGCGGCGAGGTTGAGTCGTACCCGCCATTCCATGTCACTCTCAGCGTCGAGCGGTAGGGCACCCATAATAATGGGGCTGTAACCGTCGACACTAGTGTTGTTGGCAATAGCGTTATTAAACCGTTGCTCGATGCGCGTATCGGCCCAGCTGAGAGCGGCAATGACGATCTCATCTTTATTGGCAAAGTAATGTGAGAGTACGCCTATTGAGCAACTCATGGCCTTGGCGAGGTTGCGTGTGGTTAGGCTTTCTAAACCTTGCTCAGCGATGATGTGAGCGGCGGCGATGGCGACTTCTTGGCGTCGCGCATCATGATCAACCTTCCTCAAGGTGGTCTCCTTAGTGACTGACTTCGTTGATATCCCCTTGGTAGAGGGGTGAAAAAAGGCTTGTTGTGTTGTGCTTATGGTATGTCTTCCCTACTTACATATCAAGCGATCGATATAGCTTGTTAATCGAACGTTCGATATGTATCATTGCGTTTCTAAACTTGTCATCTTAGGTGTCGATTCGTCGAGACTGAGAATAATAGAGCGCCCAGCGCCGTTGGAGCCCCACATGCCACAGATTGCCGATTTAGCTTACCAAGAAGAGCCCGACAACCTTAATCTGACCCATATTCCAGGTACTTTTGGTCTACCGTTGATCGGTATGACCTTGTCATTGGTGAAAGACTTCTATGGCACGATGGACAAGCACTATAAGAAATACGGACCGGTTTCGCGTATAGGTTTTGGTGGTGTGAAGGGGTTGTTGATATTGGGGCCAGAGCTTTACAAGCAAATTTTCATCGATACAGAGAAAAACTTTTCCTCGAGAATGGGTTACAACAATAGCTTGGGGAACTTCTATGGCGGTGCACTGCTATTGCAAGATGGAGATGAGCACCGCTACCAGCGCCGTATTATGCAGACCGCGTTCAAAACCCCGGCGATGAAGGGGTACCTGAAGGTGATGAGTCCACAGATTAAGCAGACCACGAGTGAGTGGGGTGAGATAAAGAACTTCCACTTTGTACCAGAGATAAAAGCTTTATTGTTGGATGTTGCTTGTCAGACATTTATCGGCATCGATGGTAAGGGGCCTGTCGCAGACAAGATCAACAAGGCCTTCCTCGATGTTGGTGATGGTCTAATGGGTATGATTAAAAAAGAGATTCCCGGTACTAAGTTTGCGAGGGGCAAGGCTGGTGAGCGTTATTTGGAGGAATTCTTTGGCGAGTTAGTGCCGCAGCGTCGCCATAGCGATGGCACTGACATGTTGACCTATTTTTCTCAGGAAAAAGATACCGACGGTAACGAGTTCTCTGATGAAGAGGTACGTCGCCATATCAGCTTCCTGTTATTCGCTGCGCATGATACCACCACCAGTGCGCTGAGCCATGTGATGTATGAGGTTGGTAAGTCTCCTGAGTGGCAGCAACGCCTGCGTGAAGAGGTGTTGGCGCTGGATAAGGAAGAAATTGAGTATGAGGATCTAGATAACCTGCCGCTGCTGGATAATACGGTGAAAGAGATTTTGCGTATGCACCCGTCGGTGATGATGATGCAGCGTCGCACCATCCGTGAGACAGAGATCGGCGGCCATCGCGTACCAGCGAATACTGTGTTGATGATCGCGCCGATGTACAGCCACATGATGCCGGAGTGGTGGGATAAGCCTGAAGAGTTTAACCCCGATCGTTTTGGTGATGAGCGGAAGGAACACAAGCGTCACAGCTTTAATTTCATGGGCTTTGGTGGTGGTGCTCACAAGTGTATCGGTATGCACTTCGCGTTAATGCAAACCAAGGTGTTTCTGTTCCACTTCCTTAAACAATACCGTTTTCGCCTGACCGATGGCTTTGACCCTAAGTTGCAGCGTATTCCACTGCCCAAGCCTGCGGATGATTTGCCGTTGATCATTGAGCGGATCTAATAGATCTTCAAGCGTGCTTTGAAGGCTTAACAGAGGCCGATAACGGGAGTCGTTATCGGCCTCTGTTGTTTTAGATTAGGTCAATGATTATCGATAGAGCCCCCCTCAAAAGTCACGGGGGATAGACAAGCCTAGTGCTCAACGATAGCATGTCAGGTTTCGCCTGTGGATAGTGGCTTTGACTATGTTTTTCGATCAACAGAGGCTCGATTTCTTTCGACCGCTTACCAGTAAGTACCGAGAGGTGGTGGTAGAGTGCGTAAAGCTGCTCTATCAACGTCTTTATGGCAACTTGGCCGACTACGGTCAGGTTGTTAACCGGGATCTGCTGGTTGAGATCTTTCAGGAGGCCGCGGCGAGGGCGCCGTTGCTCGAGTCTGAGGATGACGGTGGTGGCCGCTTTAAGACGGCTCGTGAACAGGCCAATTGGGTCGCCAACCAGTTGATAGAGTGTGGCTGGCTGCAGAAACAGCTGGATGAAGCGACGATGCAGTCGAGCTACGCGTTTACGAGGGAGGGCCGTCAATTTACCCAACCCTTCGTCGAGGGGGATGGTGAACGACTGCGTACGCACCACCGTAACACGCGTAATACCCGCAATGCCCTCAGCGCCTTTTGTGAGGCGGGCGATATTCATGATCTGTTGGATTCGTTGCAATACTCCGAGCGTATTATCAGTGATTTCACCGACGTTATCGCTGAACTTGATGATCGCAAGCGCAAGCTGGTGCGTGAAGTTGAGGCGCAATCAATGTTGGATTGTGCCGCCGGTGAGTTTTTCGATTTCATGGAGAGTCGTTTCCAGCCTGATATCGCCGTACGTTTATCTGCTGATAACGTGGAAAAGTATCGCGAAGAGATTGCCGCGCTGATCACGGCGGTAAAACACCGTAGCCGCAGCTTTAAGGCAACAGCGGAAAAGCGCTTACGTCAGCTCTTACCTCCCGATACCGCGCCGCACGACGTGTCTTGGTTATTTTACGTCTTAGATACCATTTCTGGTCGTCTTGAGCGCGCGAGTGCGGTGATGCTGCCTGCACTGCGTCAAGCACTGCAGAGCTTTACACGTCGGGCCGATATTATCATTCGTCAGCTGAGCTATATGAGTCAGCAGAGTGGTAACGACTGTGCGAGTGTTTGCCGGGAGCTCGGTGCGCTCGATCAACACTATCAATACGCTATTTTCGATCGTTTGGCGGATAACTTTGCGCCTATCTCTACGAACCTTGTTGACCCAGCCGATATTAAGTTACGTCAGGTGGCGGAGAAGCAAAGCTTGCGCACCGAGGTGATGGAGACCTTCGATGTTGAGGTAGATGACATGCGAGAGCTGCATATTACCCAAGTGCTCGATCGTGCTTTTGCCGTCGACAATCACGATATACGTGAGTATGTGATGGCGGAGCTTAACCGGGGTAATAAGGTGGATATTTCTGAGCTGCCGGTGAGTAACGATGCGCGTAGCCTACTGAATGCTATGCGGGCGATAGAGGTGGCGGCGATTAATGAGCGCAGCAGCGACTATGAATTCCGTATTAGCTATCAAGACGAAGAAGGTTCGGCCGCTGATACTGTCGAATTTAACGCTCTGCAAGGCTATATCGGCCGTCAGGGTAACTTTTATTTAGAGCTGGTTAACAAGGATTAAACGGTGTTAGAAGCGATTAAACAACAGCTGGATACGGCTAACGTTAGCCAGCGAGAATTTTCTGAACTAGTGATCCGCCTGCTTGATCGCGGTGTTATCTATCGCGATGACAGCAATATAGAGCGTGACCTCTATGATCGCTATCTACGGTTGCACTTGCTAGTGGAGGACTACCTTGAGGTGTTGGGTGTGCGCTTGTTGCACGATAGCCAGTTTCAATATGTCTTAGCCTTTCCACCAGGCTCTGAAGTGCCCGGCTTGGCCGATGATACCGATCGACCGTTGGCAGGGTTAAAGTCGCGCTTGAATCAGGCTGAGGTGGCCCTCGTGCTGGTGTTGCGGGCGGAATACGATAAGTCGCTGCGGGAGGGCCAGATCGACGAGTTAGGCCAGGTCTCGGTGCCTATCGAAGCGGTCAGTATTACCATGAAGAACCTACTCAACCGTAGTTTGCCGGAGAACGCGCTAGAGCGTAAGAAATTGTTTGCCCGTTTGCGTAGTATGCGCTTGATTCAGTTGTTGGACGAGGGCGAAAGCAGTGATAGCTGGGTGAAAATTCGCCCCTCTATCGTCAGCTTTGTCAGTGAGGCGGTATTAGAGTCGCTGGCTGACGACTTGCAGCAGCTCGCCGAAACTGAGGTCGTCGAGATGATCGAGCAAGATGAGGCAAAAGCGAAGGCGAAGCAGTTGGTGGAGCCTGAGAGTGAGCCACCCCAGGGAGAGGTCGAGGTGGCCCAGCAGCAAAGCGGTTTTGAAGAGTTTGAGCTGCATTCATCAGTCTTTGCCGCAGCGCCAGAAACTGAAGATGTTGAAGGCGAAGAAGTACTGGCGGATGACGATCAACAAGAAGGTGATGCGTAGTGTTTTTAAAGCGATTTGTTTTTATCAACTGGGGTGGCATCCCTAATCAGCAGTTTGAGATGGGCCCGGTAAACCTTTTTACCGGCGGTAACGGCTCGGGTAAGACGACGGCGGCGGATGCGCTGCAGACGATTATGACGGCGGCCTACGACAATCTTTTCTCCTACAACCCTGGCCAGGAGGAGACCTCTCAGCGTGGTCGCGGTGGTAAGCAGATGCGCACACTGGCCTCTTATGTGCTGGGTTGTGATGATGGTAGCTATGCGCGCCCCTGGAGTTGCGATGGTTATATTGCGGCGGTTTTCCACCCGACCAAGGGGGAGACCTCAGCGCCGTTTACTGCAGTTATTGGTGTGAGAGCAGCCCTTGATGGTGCTGGTATTAGTCGTCAGGCTCGCCTGGTAGATAACAGCTTTTTTATCGTCACTGAAAGTGAGCTGCAGCTGAGTGATTTCTATGAAAATCACGCTGACGGCGAACATATTATTCAGTTGTCGAACCTGCACAAGAAGCTGGCGCTCTCTTTTGGTGATGGTGTCGTGGAGAAGTATGACTCCAAGCGCAGCTACCTCTGTCGTCTCTACGGTGCTCTGCGCGGCAAGGCTGATGCGGTTTCAAAGGATGAGGCCTTTGCTGCAGCCAAGGCGTTTTCGGGCTTTATGGCTTATAAGCCTGAGCGCAGAGGAATACATGCCTTTGTTGCCAGTGAGATTTTAGAGCCCAAAGACCAGGGCGAGGCGTTGCGCTCGGTCTCGGGGTTGATGAAGAATATCAATGCGATGGAGGGGGAGGCTGGCAAGCTGAACCACCGTGTTGAGCTTTTGACCAAGGCAGAGCAGAACAGCCAAGAATACATTCATCGTTGGGTCGACGAGAAAACACACGGTTATATTCAGGCTAAGCAGCGCTATAACCGAGAGCAGAAAGTCTATGTCGGGGCCAAAGATCGGCAGGCGGAGTTACGCCAACAGATTGAGGGCAACAAGAAGCAGCAGCAAGTCTTTGAGAGCCGTCAGCGCGATGTGCAGAAGCAGATCGATGAGTTGAATGCACGGCGCATGGGTGTCGATGTACTGCGTGACAAAGATCAGGCCGAGCAACAGCAAAAGTCACTAGGTGAAAGCCTGACACGGTTGGCCACCGATTTGATTAAGCAGGACCATCGTCTACGCCAGAACATTGAGGCGGCCGAGAAGCTGGCGAAGGTGGTACGTCATACCTCGTTAGCGATGGCACTGCCCGGTCTTAGTTCAAACGCAGTGATCGATGGTCTGTTGGCGGTGAATAAGACAAAGTCACTGGCTGAACTGGATATTCACGGCCTAGTGGCGCGTGACTGGGTCGGCCTTGACGGGCTCGAGAAACATCTTGATGAGGCGCTAAACTCTGATGCCTCGCATTATGCGCTCGTCAAGGCGCTACATCTGCCAACCACGGAGGGGCAAGGGGCGCTATCGGTACGTGATAGTGCGCAGCAACTGATGTTGCGTCGCCAGCAGACAGTAGAAAATAAGCGCCAGCAATATCAGCGTAAGCAGCATCAGATCGAGCGCCTTAATGCGGCGCAGGTGAACTACCCTGAGTCTGTGGTGCAGGCATTGGCGGCGATTAACAAATTTTGTCCCGAAGCGGATGCCAGGGTGTTGTGTGATTACATCGAAATTCTCGATAGTGATTGGCAGTCTTCTATCGAGGGCTACATCGGCGGCAACCGGTTCGGTATTATTGTTGAGCTGGGCTACGAGGCGGAGGCAATTCGCATCGTTCGTTCGCTGCCAGGGCGTCGTAATAACGCCAAGGTGATTCAGGGTGAGCGGGTGCTGAGTGATTACAAGCGCCTAGGCAAAGTGAGCAAGAACTCAATCGTTCGGGCCATGTCGTTCCAGCATAAGATTGCCGAATATTACCTGACCGCCAGCTACCACAGTGTAGAGCGCGTTGAGGATGAGAAGGCGCTGCGAATGACGCGTCGTGGTGTGACTCAAGATGGTATGGCCTCGGGTAACTATGCGATGTTCCGTTGTGATATCAGTGATGCCGACCTCGTCTTTGGTACGGCGGCGCGGGAGCGTGCAGTTTTGGCG
This sequence comes from Sinobacterium caligoides, assembly GCF_003752585.1. Taxonomy (NCBI): domain Bacteria; kingdom Pseudomonadati; phylum Pseudomonadota; class Gammaproteobacteria; order Cellvibrionales; family Spongiibacteraceae; genus Sinobacterium; species Sinobacterium caligoides. Next base: position 64,117 of record NZ_RKHR01000004.1, on the reverse strand, counting down.
CAGCGCAATGAGGCCGAAGATTTACTTGCAGAACTGTCAGGCCTTGATGCCGATTACCAGCAAGTAGCGGAGCTATTACAGCTGATTGATAACTTGAGTGACCACCGTTATGGCGAGGTTGTGGCTGAGTTACTTGATTGCCAGCGTCAGCTAGGCCAGGTCGAGAGCGAGCTGGCAGGACTTGATCTTAGCGAGTGTGCCGATCTTGAAGAACAGGTGGCCGCCGTCGAGGAGCAGCGCTTAAGTATACGTGCTGAGCAACATCAGTTGTTGCAGCAAGCCGGTGGTCTAGAGGAGCGTCTGACCAAGCTAGAGAAGAGTCTTGGGCAGTATGATCACAACCAGGAAGAGGCTGAGGTGGTGGCCGAGCAGTGTGAGCAGGCGCTGGAGGCGATCACGGCAATCTGGCCTGATTTCGATTATGACGCCGTGCTGGAGGATGCCGACCAACAGGCAGTCGATGTGGATGCGGAGTTGCTGGAGCAGAAGCTAGAGCAGGATCGTATCGCACTGAACCAGCAACTTGCGAGCATAGAACGCAGTATCAACGAGCAGAACATGGCGGCCCCGGCGGTTGACGCTATCGTCTTCGAGATGGATCACAGTCAAAGTCACGGTATCAAGTTGTTCGGTCGTGTGGTCGGTCTACGTCAGGCCCTCGATGCGCAGAAGAACAAGCTGAAGAATAATGTCTTGGTCGAGAAGTATGCTCAGCTGACGACCATTAAGGCGAGTTTCAATACCACCTTCGTGACGAACCTTTGTCATGCTATCTATCAGGCAGTTCGCGATGGTGAGCAGGTCTTGGTGCGGCTCAACGGGGAGCTGGAGGGGCATCGCTTTGGTGCGGATCGTGAGTTTTATCAATTTGATTGGACTTGGGTGCCAGAGTTTGAGGAATACTTCCGCTTCTTCAAGGAGATTATTGAGCAGCCGCAGCTGGGAGATGGTATCGATCTTGAGCAGCTAGAACTGACGGCGAAGAGCCGTGATGTCTTGCAGCGCATGGTCTCTATGCTACTGGACGAAGATGAGCAGCGGGCGATGAAGGAGTTGGCCCGTATCTCTGATTATCGTAACTATCGTCGCTATGAAATTTACAAAAACCCGGAGGGTAAGGAGGCGATTGCGCTCAGCCAATACGGCACAGGTTCCGGTGGTCAGTCAGAGACGCCCTTTTATATTATCCGCTCGGCGGCGGTCACCTCGGCCTTTCGCTTTAGGGAGGGGCAAAATCATTTGCGTATGGTACTTGTTGACGAGGCCTTTTCGCGCATGGATGAGACTCGCTCTCGTGAGGTAATCAACTACCTGACAGGGCAGCTTGGTCTACAGCTGATTTTTGTAATGCCGTCGAGTAAGGCGGGTGCCTATATGAACATTCTCAGCAATCAGTTTGTTTTTGCCAAGTGTCCGTCGGCGAATGTGACGGGAGAATTGCAATCTCAAGTCTTTGTTGATAGGCAGCGACTGAACTCAAACAAAATTGAAGAGTTATGGGCGAATCATCGCCGAACTATCGTCCATCAAGCAAGTATGGACTTCATGGAAGAGGTGCTCAAGTAGTCGTTGAGCACATTAAAAATGTTGTTAACAGAAAAACCCGTTGTGTCTATCAGCGGGTTTTTTTTTATATCATTAATAAGAAATATCCTTATTTTTCTATTGCATTAGCATAGTGTCGTTGTTAGCGTTAGCTTATAGATATTAATAATAAACAGAAAAATAATATTATATTTTCCTTTGTCTGCAGAGTTCTTGATGACGATTTCGCGATGGATTTGTGGGTTGATGCTTGATTCGACTAGATGATTAGCATCGCCATTGTCTCGAAGGTTCAAGAGGAGAATGAAGTCACTGTTACAACTTGGAATGGACATGATCAATAATAATAAAATATGCTTAAAAAAATCCTTATTGGCGGCTGCGGTTAGCTTAGCAGGTTCGACTATCGCAGGCATGACGATGGCGGACTCTCTCGTCTTGGAGGAGGTTATCGTAGTCGGTGAGAAGCGCGCTCAGAGCATCCAGGATGTCGCCGGTTCGATCAGCGCTATTTCAAGCTCAGCACTAGACGAGTTGGCGATTACAGACTTTTCGCAAATTCAAGAGGTTGCCACCGGTTTAACGATGGACAAGGCTGATAGTCGCAAGCAGGCGATTGCCATGCGAGGTATTTCTGTCGACTCGAACTCGACCGGCTCTGCCCCGATAGATGTCTACTGGAATGATATGGCAGTGCGCACCAATGTCGCTTTCCAGGCTCTCTATGATATTGAACAGGTGGAAATCCTCAAGGGGCCTCAGGGGACTTTGCAGGGCAATACTTCGCCTGGTGGCGCAATTCACCTCTATAGTAAGAAACCTGAGATTGGTGCAACAGATGGTCGCCTGCTGCAGAGCTTTAGTGATAACGGTGGTAGCAATAGTCAGTTCGCGCTCAACCTGCCCATTAGTAGTGATAAATTAGCGATACGTGTTGCTGGCGTCTACGACGACAACGAAGGCCAGGAAATCAAGAATATTAAGAACGGTCAAAAAGAAGGCCATCGCAGCTCGGCGGGACGTATAGGCGTCAAGTTTCAACCGACAGATAGTTTCGATGCGACGTTGACCTATGATTACCTACGCTCGGAACACGAGCAGCCGGAGGCGGTGTTTGGTCAATTAGGGGAGGGCGTGCTACCGAGTGCTGCAGCTCAGGCACAGTATCTTGGTGGGAAACTACAAGCTTTAGATCCCTCGATGCCAGGCTATGCGACTATGTTGCAAAACCTTGGTCTCGGTCTAGTGGCTGCGCAAGGCGTACTCAATCCGGCTTATGATCGCGGGCAGTATGATAAAGAGGACCGTATCGCCCTTGGTGATACCAAAGTAGTGACCAGTGCGTTGAATCGACTCACGACGTTAGAGATGAATTATGAGGCCGTTGGCCATATATTCACCTCGGTGAGCGGTAAGCAGGATAATGTGCAGGATGATATACGTGACGATAGCGTGTTGGGGTCGCCGCCAGGCGCGCCGACTGTCGCCAATAACAATAACAGTACTTATGATACCAAGACGCAGGAGTTCCGAGTCGCTAATGCAGAAGGCCAGTTCTGGGACTATATTGCAGGTTTTTACTATGAAAATTTGAAATCTTATACATATTACGACGGCTATTATAGCGGCGTGAAGGCTTCATCGACGCAGATCCCAATTGAGACGACTGTTAAGGCGATATTTACCCACAACACATTGCACCTTAGTGATAGCACTGCTTTGGAGATTGGTTTGCGCTACCAAGAGCTTGAGCGTAATCAGCGTGCCGATGTTTATGTTGCCCCTTTCGACTTGAGCTCAGCGCCGTACCTCTCTCTGCTTGACGAGCAATACGTCAACAAGGAGAGTGATGCGCTGACGGGAACGCTGCGTCTCTCGCAACACCTCAGTGAAAGCGTCATGGTTTATGGCGCTTATAATCGTGCCTATCGCCCCGGCGGTATTACCATCACGCCGGATCAGTTAAACGATGATGCGCTGCTGTTCGATGAGGAGACCTCTGATACCATTGAGTTAGGGGTGAAAACGATGCTGATGGGAGGGCGCCTACAGCTCAATGGATCAGCTTACTATCAGGTCTTTGATGGTTTTCAGGCCTATAACGAATCGGTTGTCTATGTAACCGGGCAAGGCGCTATCGATAACGTTAAAGGTGGTGTCAGCCACAACGGCGATGCCACTGTAATGGGGCTAGAAGGTGACGTCAGCTTTGTGGCTACTGATAATTGGTATATCGGCGGTAGTGCTTCCTATGTCGACGCTACCTTCGACAGTGGTGAGCAGGGCCCCTGTGTCGATGCATCCTCACTGGATCTGACGGATGTTGGCAGCGTGGCCATGTGTGACATTGGTGGCAATAAGCTGGCGCCTGAACCGGAGTGGTCGATCAGTTTAAATAGTGAGTACGCACTCGCGGTCGGCGATTTAGGCGAGTATTACCTGCGAGGGCTCTACAAATACCAGGGTGAACGCCAATATGATCTATTGAAGGACGGCGACATTGACGGTTATGGCGTGTTGAATCTCTATACCGGTTTACGTGCAGTAGACGGTCAGTGGGATGTTACGCTTTGGGTGAAAAACCTAACGGATGAGCAGCGTTTAGCGCGGTCGTCTAACTATGAGTATGTGCCGTTCCTCGGTGATGTGCAAAGTGAGTTCCGCAAGGCGGTGATGATACCTGGCCGTACTGTGGGTCTATCACTGGCCTATAACTTCGAGCTATAACGGACAAAGGTCATTCGTCAGGGAGCCGCTCTTAGTGAGCGGCTTTTTTGTGTGCCTCTTGTATGTAGCTGGAGCTGAGGGCACCATGGCAGGTTAATAACGAAATAATAACGATGTTGTAGAGGGGAGCGTGATGTTTTCAAGGGAGGTTGATCGGGCGCAGCAGGCGCAGCAGCAACAGTTGATCGATATCTTTAGTGAGGGGTTTAGCGACGATCCCATGTTTAACTGGATGTCCCCTAAGCCTTGCTTAGCGGGCTATGTTTTCGAGCTGTTGACTGAAAGCTATATGGATTTGAACTTGAGCTTTATACAGCGTGAAGGTGCTGGTGCGACATTGTGGCAGGGGCCGGGGCAGCAAGTGGGTGATCCGATTGACCTATCAGCGCTCTGGCGTGGTTTCCGCCTCTATGGGTTTAGAGCCCTGTGGCGTGTGTTGCGTGTAGGTCGGGCGATGGAGAAGCATCACCCGAAAGAGCCCCATTACTATCTCTTTGCGATTGCCACTCAGATCTCGGCACGCGGTCAGGGGGTGGGGTCGCTGTTGCTGGCTCATACTTTGCGCAAGGCTGATGAACAGGGGGTCGGAGCCTATCTGGAAAACTCGAAGCAGGACAATCTTGCTTTTTACCGTGGACACGGTTTTGAGGTGATCAGAGAGTTGGTGCCCGTGCCTGGGGCGCCAACACTCTATTTGATGTGGCGTGAGCCGCAGCCCGTATAGTGGCGCGGCAATGGCTACCTGGTTAGGTAGTGCAAGGCGATCTAGGTGAGGTGTTCAGCGTGCTCGGTGGTGGTGCGCTTCTCAGCTAAGGCTTGGCGAATAATTTGCCACGAAGAGCTGAGGAATAGACTGGCCATGATTGCTGCAACAATAAGGTCTGGCCAGGCGCTCTGGCTGCCCCAAACCATGGCGGCGGCGACGATCACGGCAACGTTGCCAATGGCGTCGTTGCGGCTGCATAACCATACCGAGCGGACGTTGGCGTCACCATCGCGATACTTCATTAAAATTACTAGGCTGGCGAGGTTGGCGGCGAGGGCGAGAAAGCCGATGCTGCCCATGGTAAGGGCGGTGGGGCTATTGGTGACGAAGACACGGTAGAGTGTCGAGAGTAGTACCCAACAACCGATTAGACTCAGGCTAAAGCCTTTGAATAAGGCGGCGTTAGAGCGTAGTTGCAACGATTTGCCGATAACGAGCAAGCTGATCGCGTAAGTTGCAGTGTCGGCGAGAAAATCGAGCGCGTCGGCCTGTAAGGCTTGACTGTTGGCGCTGATGCCGGCAAAGATCTCAATGAAAAACATAATGCCGTTGATGGCGATGACCCACCACAATGCACGTTTGTATTGTGGAGAGAGACCGTCGAATTTGGTGTCGTGGTTACAGCAACCGGCCATGACCTTTACCTCGTTTGTATGGGTGTTGGTTGTATTGAGCGAGGCAGGCGGCTTTCCGCCTATCGCCATTTGGTGATACTATAAAACCTCTAGTAGCTAGAGGTTCAAGCCAGATGGGGCAATTTTATTCTATCGGCGAATTGGCGCGGCTAAGTGGCTGTAAAGTAGCGACAATTCGTTATTATGAAACGCAGGAACTGATGACGGCGCCGCTGCGGACGGAAGGCAATCAAAGACGCTATAACTCACAGCAGCGGCAGCGACTGCAATTTATCGTGCATAGTCGTGCCCTAGGGTTTTCGCTAGCCTCGATTCGGGAGCTGTTGCAGTTAACCGAGGCGTCGCAAGATGAGCCGCACTGTGCTGAAAAGCTGGTACAGAGGCAGCTACAAGATGTTAATGAGAAGTTACGGCGACTGACTCACCTACAGGAGCAACTGCTAAAGATGTCACAGCAGTGTGCGGCTGAGGGTGAGGGGGAGTGTGCGGCGTTGCAGTTGCTCTACGATCATGAGCTTTGTGATGGTGAGCATGATTAACCGAAAGTGATTGGCCATATTGAGGCTGGCTGTAAATGTTACGTGCCCTACTACTGTTACCTCTCTACACGTCGATTGAGTGTTTTTGGCGTAGATTTTGCTACTATCATCTTGAAAGTGTTACCCGGCAAAATCTCTTGCGGGATAAGTCATAGCCTCTGCTACATCATTCTGTTATCGTTCGCGCAAATTATTTCATGTCGATTTAAAAGGATGACCAGTAATGGCAACCGAGAACAAACTAACACTAAGCACAGACGAACAAAAAGTTAGCTATGGTTTAGGGCGCCAATTTGGTGATCATCTGGTAAAAACTCAGATTAAGGGCCTTGATCTCGAGGCAGTGATTGTCGGCATGGAACAAGCTTTTCATGCTGAAGCGAGCGTCTTGTCGAGTGAGGATCTGAACGCCGCATTTGAAGCTATTCAGGCTAAGTTACAGGTCATTGCCAATGAAAAGGCTGATCGCGCTGCGAGTGAGGGCGGTGAGTTTTTGCTGAAGAATGCTAAACGCAATGGCGTTAAGGTGCTCGACAGCGGCCTACAATATGAAATTATCGTGAAAGGTAAAGGCGCTCAGCCAGCACTCACATCGACCGTTCGTACGCACTACCACGGCACTCTCATCGATGGTACTGTCTTTGATAGCTCAGTGGAGCGAAATCAGCCCGCTGAATTCCCTGTTGATGGCGTGATAGCGGGTTGGACGGAAGCGTTACAGATGATGCCGGTTGGCTCTAAATGGCGTCTTTATATACCGAGTAATCTAGCTTATGGCGAGCGCGGCGCCGGCGCCTCTATTCCCCCGGGTGCCGCTTTAATCTTTGATGTGGAGCTGCTTGATATTCTGTAGTGAAAGTACGCAGGTTACAAAGCCGAGATTGCGATGCAGTCTCGGCTTTTTTTGTGCCGTGACTATTTTGCTTGGTTGGCAGCTAGAGGCTCATGAGGCGTCAGTCGTATTGGACTCACTGATGTCATCTTCTTGATGAATGATCGCTAAAATCTTATCGGCCTGATCGAGCCGTTGTTGGCGTTGTTGTGGCTGACCAGTGTTGGCGAGGGTGACTAGGAGTCTGGCTAGCTTTTCGGCAACGGGTGTGATGGAAAGAGCATCGTGATAACGTTTTAGTTGCTGTGGAGAGGGCGGGGTAGAAAGCTGTTTTTTAGCCTTTTCAAGGCGAACTAGCCGAGGCTGGCTATAAGCGGCAAGATATTGATAGGCCGCACCTTTGTTGTCGGCGTTGAGGTAAAGTTGACCGAGGATTCCTGCCGCTTCGCTGCTGCCCAAATGATTGCGATGCTGCTGCAGTAGATCGATCATTTGTGACATCTTTCGCTGTTGGTAGTAGAGAGTAACGAGTTTCTGCGCAGCAATATGGTCATTGGCGTTGAGTGTTAACCGTTGCTCATAGATATCGGTGTAGCGCTCAGATACGCGTGTTGAGCTGATTGATTTGCTGGCGCCGAGCTGTTGTTGGCTATCGATTAATTGAGACAGTATGAGGCGTTGCTCAATGGAGAGCTCAGTACTGCCGCCATACTTCCAGAGCTGTAGGAGTGAGAACGTTGATGAGGGTTGCTTGTCGGCATATTCGATCAATGAGCGACTGAGTGCGGTGAACTCTTTGATCGACAGTTGCTGCAGGTGCTCAATACTGGCCAGTTGACGCAATCGCTGGTGGCTTTGTTCGGCATATTGTGAGGTGCTAGTAGCGGCTAGGGTTAGCTGTTTAATTGCCCCAGGATAGCGTTTTTGCTGTGTTAGTAACTCTCCACGTTGTAGGGCTTTGAGGCTTTGATGATCAGGGTTGCCAGTATTTTGGCTGATGAAGTAGCCGGTGCTGATCATGAATAATAACGGTAGGCTGAGTGCAATTATTGTCCTAGAAGGGGGTGTTCTCATGGCAGGCATCCGGGCATTTATAATTATAATATTCATTATCATACCGCTAACACTTATCTATCGATAGCCCTCTTCGCTGCTGAAAGCGGCCTTTACTCGTTAGTGCAGCCACCGTTGGAGGGCAGCCCCTTTATTTTTTTACTCTTTACATGGCCGATGAGGATGACGCTAATACCGCCGGTGCAGACGAGAAGAATACCGATAACGGAGAGTGGGTCAGGGCTGTGCCCCCAGACGGCCCAACCGATGATGCCGGCACCAACAACCGAGAAATAGCTGATGGGTGAAAGGATTGCTGCATCAGCAAGACTATAGGCATAGGTATAGAGGCGGAGGCTAAGATAGAGAGCTGCACCAATGAAGATGAGCCAAGGCCATGCAAAGAGTGGGATCTCACGCCAATGTCCGATGCTGAAGGGCAGCAGGCAGGCGAGAGAGATAGTGAAGTAGTAGAATAGTATGCGGTGGTTGGGTTCCGTGGTCGAGAGCATTTGGGTGCTAACCATCGAAAGCGCATAGCATAGGGCGGCGCCTAGGCCGAGAATGTGGTAGAGGTTCAGGCTGCCATCACTGGGGCGCAGGACGATGGCGATACCGATAAAGCCAATGATCAAAGGGATCCAGCGCTGCCGGGCTATGCGCTGGTTTAGCATGATTAGCACCACGAGAGGCACGCATAAAGGGGCTGAGTTACGTAGTAAGGTTGCCTCGACGAGAGGGATATGCTCGATTGAGGTGTAATAGATAAAGAAACACAGCGCGCCACTGAGGCCACGTAATAAGTGTAGTGGTAGGCGCTGGGTGTGTAGGCTGTTGCTGCCGTGATGGCGAATAGATGGCAGGGTCAGTATGAGGCAGACGAGGTATTGAACGGAGGCGATTGTGGCGGCACCAGCCACAGGGGTGATATGTTTGCTGGCTGCGGCGCTTAGAGTCCCGAGGGATACTGCAGCCAGGCAGATTGTTACGGCGCGGCGAATGGTTGTGTTTGAGGGGGAATTCAAAAATTACCGGCCTTTGTTAGGGGCTCTTAGTGATATCGAGCCGAGAACTGCATGAGAATGCTTGTTATTGCATTCTGGGGTACTGGAGGTGCTATGTTCGCCTGTTAGGTCATTCTATCGTAAGCCGTTGCTTGTAGACAGAGGAGGGCTTGATGCCTTTAGGTGAGAAAGATTTATATGTTGGTGCTTGAATTACGAAAAAAACTGCCCCATATAGCAGATAGAACCTGCCGCAAAGCCATTAAATGAGTGTTTATCTCGTCAGCGGCATAACATTATTCACTAGCCCAATATGGAGCCCCCGATGACCGAAGCTACCAAAGAGACGTTAGGTTTTCAGACTGAAGCCAAGCAGTTACTGCAGTTGATGATTCACTCTCTCTATTCGAACCGAGAAATCTTCCTACGTGAGCTTATCTCTAACGCCTCTGATGCCGCCGATAAGCTGCGCTTCGAATCATTAAAGAATGCTGCACTTCTTGAGCAGGATGCAGATATCAAGATTCGTATTGATCATGATGCGGAAGCGAATACCATTACTATCAGCGATAATGGTATCGGCATGAATAAAGACGAGGTTATTTCTAACCTTGGTACCATCGCCCGCTCAGGTACCGCCGAGTTTATTAGCAAGCTCAGTGGTGATGAGAGTAAAGACTCCCAGCTGATTGGTCAGTTTGGTGTGGGCTTCTATTCAGCCTTTATCGTCGCTGACAAGGTCGATGTCTATACTCGCCGCGCAGGTAGTCCTGCTAGTGAAGGTGTACACTGGGAATCTACCGGTGAGGCGGATTTCAGTATTGAAAGTTGCGAGCGTGCTGAGCGTGGCACAAGCATCGTTCTGCACTTGAAGGAAGATGCGAAAGAGTTTGCGGAAGGTTTCCGCATCCGTAACATCGTCAAGAAGTACTCTGATCATATCGCTTTGCCCGTGGTGATGAAGTCACAGCCACAACCTGAGTATGATGATGAGGGTAATGCAAAAGAGACGACTGCAGAGCCTGTTGATGAGGTAGTTAATAATGCAACAGCATTATGGACACGTTCACGCAGTGAGGTTAGCGATGAGGAGTACAATGAGTTCTATAAGCTCATTAGCCATGACTTCCAAGAGCCTCTGAAGTGGAGCCACAACAAGGTTGAGGGTAAGTTGGAGTACAGCAGCTTGCTCTATATTCCAGCTAAAGCGCCTTTTGATCTGTATAACCGCGACGCCGATCGTGGCTTGAAGCTCTACGTACAGCGTACCTTTATCATGGACGAGGCGGAGCAGTTCCTACCAATGTACCTGCGTTTCATCAAAGGTGTGGTGGACTCTAACGACCTGTCGTTAAACGTTTCTCGCGAGATTCTACAGCAGGATCCAGCTGTCGATAGCATGAAGAGCGCCTTAACCAAGCGTGTTCTAGATATGTTGTCAAAAATGGCGAAGAATGACGAAGAGGCTTACGGCAAGTTTTGGGCTGAGTTCGGTCAGGTATTGAAAGAGGGGCCAGCGGAAGACTTCAATAATCGTGAGAAGGTTGCCAAGCTGTTCCGTTTCTCCTCCACCGTTAGCGAGGGTAGCGCACAAGATCAGAGCCTCGAAGCTTACGTTGAGCGTATGAAAGAGGGGCAGAGCAAGATTTATTATGTCGCAGCAGAAAACCTCACTACCGCCAAAAACAGCCCGCACCTTGAGGTCTTCCGTAAGAAAGGCGTTGAAGTGTTGCTATTGACCGATCGTGTCGATGAGTGGTTGATGGGTCATCTAGTCGATTTCGATGGCAAGCAGTTTGAAGATGTTGGTAAGGGTGCCCTTGATCTAGGTGAGCTTGATAGTGAAGAAGACAAGAAGGCTGCTGAAGAGCTTGCTAGCAATAACAAGGATCTCGTTGAGCGCATTCAAGGCGCTGTAGGCGATAAGGTTGAGGCGGTACGGGTAACGAGCCGCTTAACTGACTCACCGGCCTGTCTTGTTGTTGGTGAAGCAGATATGGGGGCGCAGATGCGACGCTTGTTAGAGCAAGCGGGTCAGGCGGTGCCAGAGAGCAAGCCAATCTTCGAGATTAACCCCGAGCATCCACTGGTGACCAAGCTTGATGTCGAGCAGGACGAAGATCGTTTTGCTGAACTGGCTAATATCTTGTTTGATCAGGCTCAGCTTGCTGAGGGTGGTAGTTTAGAAGATCCGGCGGCTTATGTGCGTCGACTGAATAAACTACTGCTTGAGCTGAGTAAGTAATCGCCGTTAATATTGTGTTTTAAAAAGGGGAGCTTGGCTCCCCTTTTTATTGGCCTCTATCTATAGTCAGTAAGTGTTCCTATTGACCGTGCAGTAAATAGAGGCCTATTGTGTCGTTAATTGTTCGGCGGCTGATGTTGCAAACAGAGTAAGAGTTTTATGAGTACAGAATTAAAGCAGAAGTACCGAATCGCTATTATTGGTGGCGGTAGTTTTGGTACGGCGATCGCTAATATGGTGGCAGAAAACGGTCACCGTGCGGTCATTTGGTTGCGTAACACGGAACGCGCGCGCGAAATCAATGAAGAGCATTTTAATAGCGGTTACCTGCCAGGTTGTAAGTTGTCGGAACGGGTGACTGCGAGCACAGACCTCGAAGCTGCTGTTACTGGTTGCCAGCTTGTCTTTATGTGTATACCGAGTAGTTCAAGTCGAGATGTCGCACGCCGTTTGGCCAAGGTGATCGCGCCGGGTGCGTTGCTAATCTCTACAACAAAGGGGATAGAAGCTGAGGGCTTTCACTTGATGAGTCAGGTGCTTCAGGAAGAGATCCCGAATGTCCGCCTCGGTGTGATGAGTGGACCAAACTTGGCCAAAGAGATTGCCGCACGACAGTTGGCTGGGACGGTTATCGCCAGTGAGGACGCAGAATTGGTGGAAGTGGTGCAGAAAGCGCTGCATACACCGTATTTCCGTGTCTATGGCGGCGAGGACCTCTACGGGGTCGAGTTGGCCGGGGCGTTGAAGAATATCTATGCGATTATGGCCGGTATGGCAGCAGCGATGGATCTGGGCCAGAACACTATCGGTCTCTTATTGACCAGGGCGTTGGCTGAGATGAGTCGCTTTGCGGTGAATATGGGTGCTAACCCATTAACGTTTATTGGGTTGGCCGGCGTTGGTGATTTGATCGTCACCTGTATGTCGCCGCTCAGCCGCAATTATCGTGTCGGCTATGCGCTGGGTGAAGGTAAAAACTTGCAGCAGATTGTCGCCGAGTTAGGACAGGTGGCGGAAGGTGTAAATACCCTGAAAATTGTTAAGCATAAGGCAGATGAACTCGATGTCTATATGCCGCTAGTGCAGGGGTTATACGCTGTCATTCATGGTGGTGAATCAGTCGCTGCGGTGATCAACTCGATGATGTCGGCTGAGCAGAAGGGGGATGTTGTGTTTGCCATTGCTAACAACGAAGCTGAGGCGGGGTTGTGAGACTTGCTATTATGCGGCACGGTGAGGCTGCTTGGGATGCGCCGAGCGATGAGCTGCGGCCTCTGACAGAACGTGGCCAGAAGCTTTCAAGCCAAGTGGCTGGCCGTTTGCTGGAGGCCAACGAGTTGGCGCTAAAGCCTGAGCGTTTGATCGTGAGTCCATACTTGCGGGCACAGCAGACGGCGGATTGCGTGCTGTCTGTGATAGGTGGCGTGCCGAAAGATCATTGTGAGCTGATTACGCCAGATGGTAACCCGAGGGAGGTGATCGAGTGGTTGTACGGTTATGTCGAGCAGTACCCTAAGCTGCAGTCGTTAATGTTGATCACGCATAATCCGTTTGTCAGCGATTTAATTAGCTTATTGGTCGATGGTCAGCCAAGGCGAGGGGATAGTGCGTTACCGGTGATGGATACCTCGACCCTGGTACTACTCGAGACAGACCTTGTGGCGGTGGGTTGCTGCACGCTGTTGGGTTCTTATCGGGCTTAGTGTTATAGCGATCGAGAAATAAGAGAGGACTATTTGGTGGAAGACAAGAATAATCAGCCAACACCGGCGGTGCTGCAAGATGCGTTTTTCGATGGAGATAGCTTCAGTACGCTGGCGCCATTGATGAGTGAGGGTGAGTTTGAACATCATCAACAGACCGTGGTTTATCAACGCTGGGGCGAGGGGCATGGGGTGCGTCTTATTGCCCTGCATGGTTGGCTCGATAATGCGGCGAGTTTTGAGTTAATCGCACCGAACCTGACAGGAGTAGATCTTGTGATTCCTGATCAGCTCGGTCATGGTTATTCCGATCATCGACGTGCGCCGGCAGCTTATAATATATGGGATGACTTAACCGATGTTTTGGCGCTGGCTGATCACTTAGGCTGGGAGTCGTTTCACTTATTGGGGCACTCGCGTGGTGCGATGATAGGGATGCTGTTAGCCGCAACTCAGCCAAATCGAGTGGAGTCGTTAATGGCGTTAGATGGCTTGGTGCCTATGCCTGTGGAGGCAGCCGACGCGGCGAAGCAGCTGCGCAAGCATATCGATGAAATTCGTGTAATGGCAACAAAAAGAGTGCCAAGTTACGCTAACTTACTCGATATGATTGAAGCACGTAGTAAGGCGACAGGGTTTGATCGTGCCGCATCAACACGAATCGTTAAACGCGGTCATAGGTTGGATGATGATGGTCGCTATCGTTGGCGTAATGATCCAAGGTTACTGGCGGCTTCAGCATTTAAGCTAACCACAGCGCACATCGAAAGTTTTCTTTCCGCTATCGAGGCACCTGTGGAGGTGCTTGTTGCTCGAGAGGGCTTCGGAGCTCATCAAGAATTTATCGACTTGCTCGAGTCTTGGCCCAGTATTCAGTACACTGTTATGGAAGGGGGACATCATTTTCATATGGAGAAACAGGCACATGATATCGCAGCACGTATTCAAGCTTTTTTGCATCGCGATTAGCTTGCTGTCATTTTCGGCAATAGCCGGAGATATTGAAGGGAGCAAAGATAATCCACTGCTGGAGCGTTACCCGCGCTCGGTCATTGTTCATTATAATCAGCGCAGTGATGATGAGGTTTGGTTGCTGAAGAGCGCTATTCAAACGGTCAACGGTGGCTTGCGGGCGAGGACCGCTGATTTGTTGATTGGTGACGCTGAAGATATTAGTTATCGTTTGCCGACTTCGCATACCGCGGAGGATGCATATCGTTCTTTTGAGGCGAGTGCTGTCCTGTTGGGGGGGGAGCGTATTTATCAATGTCAGGGGCGAGGCTGTGGCAGCTCTGTTGACTGGGCGAACGAGGTCTTTGGCTACTCGATGCTCTATGGGCCTGATCGTGGTCAGTTCTATAGCCTGTTTCAGTTACCTAAACAGGTAGATCATGATCGCTATATCGCGATCTATGCGGTAACCCGCGGTAACGGCAAGGCCTACATTAATCTGCAATTTATCAACGGCAGCATTGAAGAGCGTGATGTACGCTGGAATGGGCGCTAGCGCTGTTTTCTTTAGAGGGGTAGAATCTCCCCTCGATGATTATTTCTCAGAATTTTGACAGCTTGCTGCTCGCTAGGTTCTTCAACCTATGCAGGGTGGCAGCGGTATATAGGTGTCTACCATGTTTTTTACTGTTGTTCGTAAGGTGCTTGGCGCTATTATCCTTTTGGTTAATGCTATTACTCAACCTAAGCCTATTCAGCGAGACGCAAAAGAGCAGGCGCAGATTGATGTTGCCTGCCAGTCATTATCACTGTACCAATATCACGCGTGTCCTTTTTGTGTAAAGGTGCGTCGGGTGATCACACGCCTTAACCTGCCGATTGAGTTGCGCGATGCGAAAGAGGAAGGCTTTGCTGCCGAGTTGTTGGCTGGCGGAGGAATAAAGAAGGTGCCTTGTCTTCGTATTGAGAGTGAGGCAGGTATTGAGTGGATGTATGAATCGAGTGATATCATGGCGTATCTAGAGCGTCGCTTTGCAGAAACGGAGCCGGTTACTGCAGTCTAAATCTCGTCTCTCTCTAGTCTCTTAATATACTTTAAAAATACTATTGCGCCGGACTTACGCTCCGGTCAGCAAGGAGTTGTTATGTCAAAGATAGTGGTCTGTGCCCTGTACAAGTTTGTGCGCCTCGAGAACTTTACCGAGTTGCGTCAACCTTTACTGGCTTTAATGGAAAAGCATGAGATACGCGGCACTTTATTGCTTGCGGCAGAGGGTATTAACGGCACGGTAGCCGGTACCCGTGCCGCGGTGGATGTTTTATTAGCGTGGTTTGAGAGTACATCGGGGCTTGAAAGCATTGTATCTAAAGAGTCTTACGAGAGTGCCATGCCTTTCTATCGAACGAAGGTGAAGCTCAAGAAAGAAATTGTCACCATGGGGGTTGAGGGGATTGATCCGCTGCAGGTCGTCGGCACTTATGTGAAGCCAAGCGACTGGAATACACTCATCAGTGATCCCGAAGTGACGGTCGTCGATACGCGTAATAGTTACGAGGTGGGTATTGGCACCTTCAAGCGTGCACTAGATCCTGGGACTGATAGTTTTCGCCAGTTCCCCGACTATGTTGCAAAGCACTTAGACCCCTCGAAGAATAAGAAGGTCGCTATGTTTTGTACTGGTGGAATACGGTGTGAAAAATCAACCGCTTATTTAAAAGAACAGGGCTTTGAAGAGGTCTATCACCTAGAGGGTGGCATCCTCAAATACCTCGAAGAGGTCGAAACTAGTGAGAGCCTCTGGCAGGGCGAGTGCTTTGTTTTTGATAATAGGGTCTCGGTGAATCACGACCTAGAAAAAGGGCAGTACGACTCATGTGGCGGTTGCCGCATGCCTATTACCGAGCAAGATAAGCAAGATAGTCGTTATCAGCGCGGAGTCAGTTGTCATCACTGTCACGATCAGCTGAGCGCAGAGCAGCGGCAGCGCTTTGAGGAGCGTCAGCGTCAACTGGAGTTGGCAGAGCAAAGGGGGGAGCACCATATCGGCGCAGAGGCGAAGAAGGTGGTGGCCGAGCGTCGGCAGAGAAAGCAGCAGTTGCGTGAACAGCAGCAACGCAAGCTAGCAAAGTAAAGCTTTGCGACGTTCTCTCCTGATGGGGGAACGTCGTTATTCTGGCTGACCTTGGCTTAGTTGGTTAGTCTTTGACAAGGGTGAGGAACTCGGCGCGAGTGGCCTGGTTGTCCCTGAAGCAGCCTAGCATTGAGGAGGTCTTCATCACAGAGTTTTGCTTCTCGACACCGCGCATCATCATGCACATGTGCTTGGCTTCGACGATGACACCGACACCGGCAGCACCAGTGACTTGCTGAATGGTCTCGGCGATCTGTGTGGTCAAGTTTTCTTGTATCTGCATCCGGCGACCGAACATATCAACGATGCGAGCGACCTTCGATAGCCCTAATACCATGCCGTTGGGGATATAGGCGACGTGCACTTTACCGATGAACGGCAAGAGATGATGTTCGCACATTGAGTACAGCTCAATGTCTTTAACAATGACCATCTCGCTAGCATCCGAGGGAAACAGAGCGTTGTTGACTACCTCATCGATATTTTGGTGGTAGCCTTTGTTTAAGAATTCGAAAGCTTTGGCGGCACGCTTGGGAGTGTCGACCAGGCCGGGGCGTGTTAGATCTTCACCGACGGCGGTAATAATTTGGGCGAACGCTTTTTCCATGGTTAGGTTACCAGTAACTAGGCCTAGAGTAGTGGCCGCCTCTTATGTTGTTATCTGAAGCGACGATAAAATGGGGGCTGATAGTACCAGTAAACGTCGCGCTAGCACAGTATTTTGTCCCGCCGGACGCTGTATTGCGTTTACCAGCCCTTGGTTGTAAACGCATGATATAATCCCTGTATTATACTAGCGTGTCCTATAGAGGTTTATAAGCGGTGGAAGATTTACAGCAGGTGGCGGCCCAATTGATCCGCCTAAAAGACTATATCCGTTGGGGTTGTAGTCAGTTTGAGGCGGCGGGTGTGTTCTATGGTCAAGGTATACCGACACCATGGGAAGAGGCAACGATACTCTCCTATCATGCCTTACATCTGCCCGCGAATGCGCCCGTAGAGTTTATCGATTCTGTGTTGACTCTTGAAGAGCGCCTGAGCATCTTGGCTTTGTTTAAGCGTCGTATTGACGAGCGTATCCCTGTTGCTTATTTGACCGGCAAGGCAGTGTACTCCGGAATTGAGTTTCTAATTGATCAACGCGTTATCGTTCCGCGCTCACCGATAGCGGAAATGATCGAAGCGGGCTTTGAACCTTGGTATAGCGGTGAACGACCGATAGAGAGGGTCTTGGATCTTTGCGCAGGTAGCGGTTGCATTGGCATGGTGGCAGCGGCCCAGTTCCCTGAGGCAGCCGTCGATCTGATCGAGCTTTCCGAGGATGCGATGGCTATTGCCAAGCAGAATATAGCTTACCATCACCTCGAAGAGCAGGTGCAGCTGCATCAGTCAGATCTGTTTTCGGTGTTGACCGAGGGTGAGGATGTCTTCGATGTTATCGTGACCAACCCGCCCTATGTGGATCAGCAAGATATTGACAATATGCCGCCCGAGTTTCACCACGAGCCGAAAATGGCGTTGGCGAGCGGAGAGGATGGCTTAGATATTACTCTGCAAATATTAGCCGAGGCAGGACGATACCTTAGTGAGGAAGGGATTTTGGTTGTTGAGGTGGGGAATAGTGGCGAGACACTCGAGGCTATCTTCCCTGAAATCTACTTTGAGTGGGTGAACTTTCAGCGCGGAGGCTTTGGCGTCTTCGTATTGAACTCCGCGGAGCTCGAGACCTATCAAGAGCTATTTACTGCCGCCCTTGAGCAGCGCCGTGCGACTATTAGTCAGCAATGATCTCTCTTGTTAGTAGCGGTGAGGCTATCGTTAAGCTTGGAATGTGATTATTATCTACTACCGAGCGATCAGTGAAGGCTGGTCGTCGCGTGGTTAGGTTGTTCGAATAAGATTTAGGATAAAGATATGTCGGGTAATACCATTGGTAAGTTGTTCACCGTCACCACGTTTGGTGAGAGTCACGGTCTCGCGCTGGGGGCGATCGTCGATGGTTGCCCGCCGGGCTTAGATATTACGGAGGAGGATCTTCAAGTGGATCTCGACCGTCGTAAGCCTGGTACCTCGAAATTTACCACTCAGCGTCGTGAAGCTGATGTGGTAAAAATCCTCTCAGGTGTTTTTGAAGGTAAAACAACCGGGACTTCGATTGGCCTGCTCATTGAGAACACTGATCAGCGCTCGAAGGATTACGGTAAAATTAAGGATCAGTTTCGCCCTGCGCATGCTGATTATACCTACCAACAGAAGTACGGCATTCGCGATTATCGCGGTGGCGGCCGCTCGTCGGCCAGAGAAACGGCGATGCGGGTAGCTGCGGGTGCGATTGCGAAGAAGTACTTGCGAGATATTCATGGTATCGAAGTGCGGGGCTATCTCTCGCAACTGGGGCCGGTAAAGATCGATAAGGTAGATTGGTCTATCGTCAACGATAACCCCTTCTTTTGTCCAGATGCTGACAAGATCGAAGAGATGGAAGTGTTTATGAATCAGTTACGTAAGAGTGGCGATTCAATAGGGGCGAAGCTCACCGTCGTGGCCAGCAACGTTCCACCGGGGCTTGGTGAGCCGGTGTTTGATCGTCTCGACGCTGAAATTGCCCACGCTATGATGGGTATCAACGCTGTTAAGGGCGTTGAGGTTGGCAGTGGTTTTGACGTGGTTGAACAGCGTGGTAGTGAGCATCGCGATGAGATTACGCCGGAGGGTTTCTTGTCGAATAATGCCGGTGGAATCCTCGGTGGTATCTCCTCTGGTCAGGATATTGTCACTCATATTGCGTTGAAGCCGACGTCGAGTATTTTAGTGCCGGGTAAATCAATTGATATTGAGGGTAATGAGGCGGAAGTGATCACCACCGGTCGTCACGACCCCTGTGTCGGCATCCGTGCGACACCGATAGCAGAGGCAATGTTGGCTATTGTGTTAATGGATCATATGCTGCGTCAACGTGGTCAGAATGGCGCTGTTAATAGTGTGACGCCGGTTGTTCCCGCACAGAGGTAATCGTCGCGTTCTCGTGAAGCTATTGCTTGCGAGATCGATATACGTGCATAGGTCGCAGCTTCGCCTTAACCTCGGTTGGGGCTATTCCCATTTAATCGTGGCTTGCTGTAGTATTTAAGGCGTCAGGGGTTGGTGGTCCCCACGGATCAATAACAGGGTTATTTAGAGGCTTTCATGGATCAAGAATCAGTTGTCTACGGGTGTATCAAAGATATTGCTGTCGACCCCTTGAGTCAGGAGGGAATGAGGCGTCAAGAGACCAATCATCAGGCGATGATGACGCTACCGGTACTGCAGGACATGCCGATGATTGCGCGTGAGATGTTCTCATTGAGTCGTGGTGGTAGCGATGCTTCGGGTGCGACAGAGGTTGTACATTTTGGCGCTTCATATCGTGCTATCGAATATGAATGGGAGCGTTGGTTAGCTGAGTTTGAACAACTGTTACAGCAGATGTATTGGGTGTCGGCAACCGTTCACTTAGAGACTGAGTTGTCGGGTACCCATACCTTTACCTGGGAATCTCAGCGTATGTGTCACGAGCCATTTAGTGGTGATATGGCAGTGCGTTGTGAGTGGGAACAGGAAGGGCTGCTGTGTTAGCATCGGCGTCATTTTCTTTGCTAAAGTAGCTGCTCACGGTGATGACTTTGGTTACACTGGCAAGTAGTAGTCCCTTGGTGGTAGAGAGTGTAATGAACGATAATGATCAGCTGAAGTCGCGTAATAATACTAAGCCGGCGGTAAAGAGTAATCTTGAGAGGCAAGCGTTCGATCATCAGCTAGCTTTGCTCAAGCGGCGAAAACGCCGTCACTTAAGAACAGTTTTTCTCGCCATTGTCGCGGCGATTACTTTTGTCTGGGCAGCTATTTCGGTTTGGGATGTCGAGCCAGAGGAGATGCTTGAATTCTTCACCATGAGTTTACTACTCGTCGTTATTTTAATGCTACTGGCGGCGCTACTTGTCGGTATTAAGAGTGTTTTTAGGCGTTTCTTTAATTGAAAGCGATAAGCGTCTATTGCGAGAAAGTTAGCAAAAGATCTAGCGCCGATGGTTGACCATGGCGCTATTTTTTTGTCTCGCTGCAATAATTAGCTTTATTGGTTTTCGATGTTGATTTCGAGGTCGAGGTTGTTGGCGATTTCCTCGAGGCAGTCATTTAGTTCATCCAGAGCGATGTCGCTCGGGATGGCAATGTCGAGCATCGCTTCGAACAGTGGAATGCCTGCCATGGGTGCGCTAGTAATATGGCTGGAGAATTCGCCAATATTGATCTGCCGAGCGGCGAGGGCCTTGGATATCTCCAATACAATACCGGGGCGATCGTTACCGAGGATGCTGAGGTCACGGTGATAAGTTTCTGGAGAGCCTTCAACATGAGTCGTTCGCTCGATGGTTATATTAAACCCTAGCGGCTCTAGTGCTTGTAGCTCAGAGCAGAGGGCATCAATCGCTCCTTTATCAGCACTGACCTTGACGATACCGGCGAACTTTCCCGCCATATGTGCCAGATGGCTGGCCTCCCAGTTACCCCCTCCATCGACGACAGTGGTGGATAGTTGCTCGACAAGCCCTGGCTTATCGTTGCCGACAAAAGTAAATACGAGCTGCTCTCTCATGCTAGGTCTACCTTGCTGTTTATATCAGATTGCCAGTATAGACTGTTATAACAAAGGGGTCATTATCGACGCGACGTAGTATTTGCTTAACCTATTAGCTATTTGTTAATAAAGCGCATTATTGTCGTTTGCTGGTTAAATATATCTGACTTGAGGGCTTGTGAGGGCATATAATCAATGGCTAATCTTAGAATACACGACCATTATTGATGCGTTAGTAGGAAGTACATTATGCCGGCGGTTACCTCCGTTAAATCTTTTCTTCGTCCCCTGAGTGAGAGTTGTCTGTTTTCTGGTTGGTTGCGGCGTTTTAGTCATAGCTCCCTCGTCTGTGATTGTGAAATGAGCTTCTCGATATATCTGCCGCCACAGGCGTCACAAGGGCGTGTCCCTGTCTTATATTGGTTGCCTGGCTTTGCCTGCAGTGATGCCGATTTTATTCGTGGTTCTGGGGCGGCGCGTATTGCCAGTGAGCTGGGTATGGCAATTGTTGTTTGCGATACGAGTCCACGTGGTGACCAAGTGGCCGATAGTAGCAGCCCTACGCTTGGTCTAGGAGGTGGCTTTTATTTGAATGCGAGTAGAGAGCCTTGGGCTCGGCATTATAAGATGTACGACTATATTGTCTCAGAGCTGCCGCAATTGATTAATATGAATTTCCCGGTAAACCCACTTCTTACCGCTATTGCCGGTCACTCGATGGGGGGACATGGCGCCTTGGTTGCAGCCTTGAGAGATCCTTCACGTTATAAGAGTGTCTCGGCTTTTTCGCCGATATTGTCGCCATCTCATGTCGGCTGGGGGGTGCAGGCATTTACTGAGTACCTAGGAGATGAGCGGCAGCGGTGGAAGAGTTATGATGCCACTGAGTTGCTCACGGTGACGACTGCTAAGCTGCCGATGTTAATTGATCAGGGCGGCAGTGATGAGCATTTGTTGTCGCAGCTGACCCCGGCCCCTTTTCTTAAGGCTGCGGAGAAGGCTGCTTACCCTGTCGAGTATCGTAGCCAATTTGGTTATGATCACAGCGAGTATTTTGTTGCCAGCTTTATAGAGGATCACCTCCGTTTTCATGCTAAGGCTCTTGGTCTGCGAACTTAGTATGGAGCGCTTTACCAGGGGCGTTCGGCTCTTGCATACAATAAGCTATTGTCGTTCAGCTAGATCTAGAGTTTGCTGAGTCGTGTCGCCGACAAATATTGCGTATAATGATTGGTAAGCTGTTACTCCTGAGGCCGATGTGAAGATACCCTACCAACAACTGTCGAGTGATGCTCTCGATGCTTTGCTTGATGAGATTGTGACTCGTGAGGGGACCGATTACGGTGCGGTAGCGATGTCACTAGAGCAGCGTAAATTGCAGCTACGCAGTTCGCTCGAAGCTGGTGAGGCAAATATTGTATTCGATGCCGAAACTGAGACGGTCAACGTGATTAACCAGCAAGCGTTTAATGAGATAAATGGGAATATTGGCGATGAGTTTTGAGATAGATGTAACAATGGACGCCTGTGGACTCTATTGTCCAGAACCAGTAATGATGCTACACAACCAGGTGCGTGATATGGCGGGTGGAGCAGTGTTGGAGGTCATCGCTACAGACCCGTCGACGGAGCGTGATGTTCCCAAGTTTTGTAATTTCCTCGGCCATGAGCTGTTATCGTCGAAGGCAGAAAATGGCAAATACTTCTACTATATTCGCAAGACAGCCTAATATAGAGCCAGTTGCCGCCTCCTATTATAGATAACCTGTTCGTTATCGTTTAATGCCCCCTCAAGTTATTATCATTACTGATCATCTTTATCACGCAAGATGTTCAAAGCGCTGCCGCAGTGTTTGCAGTACTCAGCGTCGCTTTCGTGGCCGCCCCGGTTGCAGTTTGGACACATGGAATGACTGCGCTTGATATGAATCTCTTGGCTGAGCTCTGCGGTGATAATGCCGGTGGGAACAGCAATGATAGCGTAGCCTGTGATCATAATCAGAGAGGCTAGCGCTTGACCGAGAGGGGTTTGTGGTGAGATGTCGCCATAACCGACTGTCGTGATGGTGACAATAGCCCAGTAAACGCTTTTAGGTATTGATGTGAAACCGTGCTCGGGGCCTTCGATGACGAAGAGTAATGAGCCGAATATAACGGTGGTGATCAGCACAGAGGTAAAGAAGACAAATATTTTTCGGCGGGAGCGCGTAATCGCCATCATTAAGGTGTCAGCCTCATCGACATGACGCATGAGTTTTAACACCCGAAACACTCTGAGTACGCGTATTAATCTTAATATGGTGAGGTGTTGGGCACCTGGAATGAATAGGCCAATAAAACTCGGTAAAATAGACAGTAAATCTATGATGCCATAGAAACTAAAAATATACGCTTTTCTGAAGGGGGAGCAGTATAGTCTTGCAAGATACTCTACGAGAAACAATAGAGTGAAGAGCCACTCCAGCAGGTAAAAATAGCTGTGATACTGTTTGTTGAGCGTCGGTATTGAGTCAATCATGATCAACAGAACGCTGGCGATGATGACGTTGATAAGAAGGACATCAAATCGGCGTCCGGCGGGCGTGTTGGTGCCGAAGATGACGTCGTATAGCGTTTGTTTAAATGGTTGTGCGGACATGATAATCAATAAGTGACGATGGATAGGCTACATTTCACCCTATTTAAAACCCTAATGCAAAGTGCGTAGTGGTTGACTTGAGCTTTTCTTGCGATCAAACAGCTGCAGAGCAGAGAGCGTTGCCTTTGGCTATGCTAAAGGAACTACTCAAGCTCAGTATTATTGAGAGTGAGCTACGTAGAGAGTTGTAGGCAAGGTTGCGGTTGTAAATAATTTAATCGTGTTAATTCAGGGGGGCACTATGAGTGAGCGTAGGCGCGATATACGGAGACCGTTTAAGGCAAGTGTTGAAGTGTGTATACCGGGTTACGGTGATTACATTGCAGAGGCGACTGATATTTCCGAGGGTGGCTTGTTTGTTCGTACGGGCAGGCACCCCCTGCCGCCACTAAGAGCCGAAATCACAGTACGGATGACGGGCGGTCATGGCGAGACTATCCCTGTGCAGGTCGTTAGGCACCAAGGTCAAGGGATGGGGCTAATGTTCTTGCACTGATACAGTGTTAGTCACATTGCTCGGGGAGACGTAGAGTTGTTACTTGCTTGGGCCAAGCCTTCTGGCAAGTTAGGTTGGGGTTGTCTTTGACTTCG
This sequence comes from Sinobacterium caligoides, assembly GCF_003752585.1. Lineage (NCBI taxonomy): Bacteria > Pseudomonadati > Pseudomonadota > Gammaproteobacteria > Cellvibrionales > Spongiibacteraceae > Sinobacterium > Sinobacterium caligoides. The sequence goes on along the minus strand of NZ_RKHR01000004.1, from coordinate 40,141 downwards.
AGACGATCGAGTTTTTTCAGCTGTAGTAAGCGTCTTATGCTCACTATTTCATTACTGTTAAGCAGCAAAAGCGTCAGTTCCTTAAGCTGACCAAGAGGTGCTATGTCGGCAATGGCATTGTTGTTAAGGTTGACCTGTTGTAGTTGGGTGAACTGTTCTATTCCCGCAAGGTCATGGATATTCGCGTTGCTACAACTGAGTGTAGTGAGCTGCTCGGCAGCAGTAACTTGTTGATCGATAATATTTTGCTGTAGACAATTTTTTAACTGTGGGTCGCTGACGGTAAAATCACTGAACAGTGTGGGGGGGGTGTAAACCACATTATCGTTAACCGTAAAGCTATAATCAGCGCAGCCAGTACCTAATAGTGTTATTGCAGAAGCTAAGCAGATCGGCGCTAGGCGGCGCCTGTTTATAGGACTAGTCGTTAATCTTTTAGGCATTTTTAAACACTCAGACAGCGGTTTGATTGGGCTATTGTAGGCTAGAATGGCACGGAAAACACCATGAACGCTTTCACCTAGTGTTGTCTCTGTATACATTTGCGAGTGTTGTCACTATGCTAAGTGTCATTAAACAATAGATCTGTATTTGCTCGACTGTGTGGCTTTGTCGCTATAGATGGTTGAAGCTGATGTATGACGGAAGTAAAAGATGAATAAATATAGGCAGATGATAGAGGAGTTATTCCCCCATATACGTCACTGTATGGTGCTTGGAATGACAGTGGAAGATGCCGATTTTGGTTTGCTGGTATTACGCATGCCTTATTTGAAAGAGATGGTCGGCGATCCCAAATCTGGCGTGGTTCACGGTGGGACATTAACAACGTTAATGGATAGTGCTTGTGGCTTTGCGGCGATGTTAGGCGTTGAAGGCCAGGCGATATGTCCGACTCTCGACTTGCGTATCGATTATATGGGAGCAGCAACACCGGGTTTAGACATTATTGGGGCGGCGGAAGTGTATCGAGACACGAATGAGCTGCTGTTTTGCAGAGGCATCGCTTATCACCCCGGGGAGGAGGAGCGGCCTATTGCGCACACATCTGCCACCTTTATGCGTGCTGATTATAAACACCTAGAAGCCGCAGGGGAGGCCAAGTCATGAGCGCTCTTTCTGCTGCCTCTACTGCGATCCTCGAAGCTTTGTCCGAAGGCGATATTAATAAGCTAATTGATCAGTCACCCTATGCCAAACTGTTGGGAGTCCGCTGTATTCAAATGGGGGATGAGATGTTATTTCATCTGCCTGCCAGCGAGGACAATATTGGTAACCCGATGTTGCCGGCAATCCATGGCGGTGTTATTGGTGGCTTTATGGAAGTCGCGGCACAACTCTGTGTGATGTTTAAAGTGAAGACGCCGTATACGCCAAAAGTTGTCGATTTCTCATTGGATTACCTGCGTCCAGGGCGCAATGAGGATAGTTTTGCCGAGTGTGTTTTGGTCCGCCAGGGGCGCAAGGTGGTGAACGTTAGTATTACGACTTGGCAGCAGACACGAGACAAGCCCATTGCTACCGCGCGAACACATTTTTTACTGGCGACGAGCTAAAGCTCTAGGGGCTGCTGTTTTATGTGACGTGATCGAGGGGAAGTTCAGTCGTCGACTTTATTTTGCGCATGACGAAGCTAGATTGTACGCCGGTGACCCCTTCAATACGTGTCAGCTTGCCCAGTAGAAATTGTTGGTAAAAGTCCATATCAGGCACGACAACTTTGAGTAGATAGTCGGCAGATTGGCCGGTAATTAGTGCGCATTCAATCACTTCGGGGTATTGATGGATATGTTGCTCGAAGTTTTCGAAGCGTTCAGGCGTATGTTTGTCCATGCTAATGCTCACCATTGCAGTTAGCTTGAGCCCGAGTTTATTACTGTCCAATAGTGTGACATGTCGGTCGATGAAACCGCTGTCTTCGAGCTGCTTGACGCGTCGAGAGCAAGGGGAGGCAGAAAGCCCAACCTTATCGGCTAGCTCAAGATTTGAGATACGACCACTACTTTGCATCAGCTGAAGGATTTTTTTGTCGGTTCGATCAAGTTTCATAGCTAACCTAGCAGTGAATCTATGGCAGGAGGGGTCGAGTTCATCAACCGACCGTGAGAAGCCAATATAGTGCTTTTAAATTGCCTTGGCTAGTTTGCCTCCGTGTGAAGATGGGCTAGACTTGCCCGTGGCATTCTAACGCCAAAAGATAGTGGTGATAATGCGGCCAAGTGCCGCGTAATAGAATAAGAAGAATGATAGGGATTCAGTGTTGGAGCTTAGGATGAGTGGCGTTCAAGCAGCTAATTACAGCAGACTGTGTTGTCTGTTATTAGTCGTCGTATTATTTACTTTCGTTGTGTTAGCTTTTATTTATTATCGTAGCGATGCTACGCAGGCTGTGATCCAGGGGTTAACGCCGCCGCGATTGCCTGCCTTGGATGTGGTGGCAGAGGATGGCGCTTGGATCGAACAGCGTTGGCTGGAGCAAAATTGGAATCATGAACCTGACCAGGCCAACGTGAATACTCGCCGTTACCACCACCTTAGCCAAGGTACTCGTTCGTTACCGATACCCTATGATTGGTTTATTCACTTAGAGGTAGCGGCAGACTCACCGTTTTCGTTACTGTGGGCTGAGCAGCCGCGTCTAGCTGCCGATGACTACTTGCTCCGCTTAGGTTTTATTCGCAGTCCAGAACATGTTGAGCATAACCCCGATGGCTTACCGATAGGCTTTGCCAAGGTTTCCTCACAGCGACTGCCAGGGTTGGAGCTTCGGACAGAGGCGGTAGGTTTCACTTGTGCGGCCTGCCATACCGGCCATATTGTTGCAGATGATGGTAATGGACGTGTTGAGTTCGTCATCGAAGGGGCCGGTAGCAATGTTGATTTAGGTCTGTTGAGGCAAAGCATTGGCGCAGCTTTGGGTCAGACGGCGTTGTCGAGCAAACTGTACCCTTACGGTAGTGCGCGCTTCGAGCGCTTTGCGTCTAAGGTGTTAAAGCAACAAGATCGCCCGGCGACTCGATTGGCATTAGCCCGACAGCTGGTGGCAGTTGTCGGCGAGTTAAAAACAACTAAAGATATTATTCAGGTGGAAGAAGGTTTTGGTCGGCTGGATGCCTTGAATCGTATTGGCAATAAGGTTTTTTCGCGTAATATTCATCGTCCCTTTAATTACCAACCTATTGTAGCTCCAGTCAATTTTCCGCACATATGGACAACGTCTTGGTTCAACTGGGCGCAATATAATGGCTCTATTATGCAACCGCTGGTGCGTAATGTTGGTGAGGCATTGGGGGTGGGGGCCTACCAAGACGTGACATCATCGATGGCAGAAAACCGCTTCGACTCGTCAGTGGCTATGGATAACATCATCTGGATTGAGCAACGCTTGTCGGGAGCTGAGCCCAGCAAGGAGAAGGGCTTTAGTGGCTTGCGGCATCCGCGATGGCCGTTGGGCGATATAGATGAAGAAAAGCTGGCAGAGGGAAGGCAGCTTTATATTGAACGCTGCCAAGAATGTCATTTGCCGGTGCTGTCTGATCCTAGTCTCTGGAATGAAGAGTACTTTTCGCCTATTCGTTATCGTCAAGACGGGCGATTGAAGGTTACAAATCATAGCGTTTTACAGTTGAAAATGATTGAAACAGCTCAGTTGGGTACGGATGCTGAAACGGCAAGGGTGTTAGTCGAGCGAAATGTTGATACGGCAGGTACCGAAAAGGTAGGTGCGATGGAGCAGTTGCCAGCTCTCGGCCTTAAACATCAACTGTGCACACCAGAGCCGGCAACATTGTTGGTGGGAGAAGTTGAGCAGCCCTGGTGGGAGCGTAAAAAAGGTGAGAATGTATTTTTTACCTTGAATGACGGTGGCAATATCAGCTTTGCGCTCGCATTAGGTTCGCTGGTTGAGCAGACAATTGAGGCTTGGTATCGCCGTGAGGTAATTACAGACCCTGAGTTAAAATTAAAGTGGTCTGGGGAGCGGCCCAACTGTTTACAGGCGAAGATGCAATATAAAGCTCGACCGCTTGACGGTATCTGGGCAACGGCACCTTATCTACATAACGGTTCAGTGGCGTCGTTACGTGACTTGTTATGCCCGGCGGGTGGTGAGCGGCCAAGGTTTGTTCAGCTAGGAGGGCTGCGCTTTGATGAGAAGAGCGTGGGGCTAATGCAGCCGAAAGACATTGCTGAGCGTGGTCAACGAACACTTACTCGTAATGAGCACTACGATGAGGATGGATTTTTTATTCTTGATACGATGATTTCGGGGAACCGTAATACCGGGCATGTCTTTAGTGAGCAGTACCGCCCTGATAAACCCTATTATCAGCAGGACAACGGCGTCATAGGAGAGGCGTTTAGTGAGCAGCAGTGCCTGTCAATGATTGAGTATCTAAAAACACTATAAAGAAGATCAGCCACTATGATTCCTGTAATTTATTAGCCCTTAGTATTTTTAACAAGAGGTTTTATATTGTATATAGAGAACCTTGACTTGGATAAATGCGCCCAGGTGATGAGGAGGTATTCGCTATAGTAGTCTATGTTAATAGAAGCTGAGAAATAAATGATTTTTATCTCCCCATAATTTTTTTATTAACCCTCAGCTGGCAATAAATTTTCTGCCTTTATCACTTTATTGTGGCACAGGGCAGGATAACGTTTAGCTGCTTATTTCTACGCAGGCCTAGAGGAAGGATACCATGGCGATAGCCATTGTGATTCTGTTGCTAGTATTCGTATCGCTCATATTTCACTACCTTAGCCCGTGGTGGTTGACGCCGATAGCCTCAAACTGGGGCGCCATTGATGACACGATTAACATTACACTTTGGGTGACGGGCGTTGTCTTTGTTGCAGTTAATTGTTTTCTTGCCTATGTCGTATATAAGTTTCGCTTTAATAAAGCGCGTCGGTCGCACTATGAGCCTGAGAATAAAAAACTAGAAGGTTGGCTAACCGTTATCACAGCTCTGGGCATTGCTGTCATGTTGGCGCCGGGCTTATGGGTTTGGCAGCAGTTTGTCAGTGTACCTAAAGAGGCAAAAGTTGTTGAGGCGCTTGGGCAGCAATGGCACTGGGGGTTTCGGCTTCCGGGAAAGGATGGTTTGCTCGGTAAGACAGCTATTGCCTTTATCGATGAGAGTAATCCGTTTGGTATTGATGAAGAGGATGCCAACGGTCAAGACGATGTGCTTATTTTGAGTAACGAGTTGCACGTATTGCTCGGTCAGCCGGTGAAGGTGCTATTACGCTCTAAGGATGTATTGCATAACTTTGCTGTGCCACAGTTTCGCGTGAAGATGGATTTGGTGCCCGGCATATCCACCTACCTGTGGTTTACACCGACTCGCTTAGGGCGCTTTGAGCTGTTGTGTGAAGAGTTATGTGGTATGGCTCACTATACAATGCGTGGACACATTGTCGTTGATTCAGAAGAGGGGTATCGGCGCTGGCTAAGTGAGCAACCGACATTTGCACAGTATCGCCGTCAAGTGTTTGCTGAGAGGGATGCCGATAGAGAGAAAGGGCAACTGATATATGCGGCATGTATGGCGTGCCACGGGGAAAGAGGTGAGGGCAATCCTGCGCTGATGGCGCCACAATTAGCAGGCCAGTCGGTAGCTTATTTGAAGAGGCAGCTTCGCTATTATCGTCAGCATATTCGCGGTAATGATGAGCGAGACAGTTATGGGCGGCAGATGGCAGCGATGGCAGCAATATTGACGGCGGAGAAAGATATCAATGATGTGTCGGCCTATATCAGCTCGTTGCCAACGCAGGCCGCTGTGTTACATAGCCCTGGAGATATCGCTAAGGGACGTTCTTTATTCCGTAATTGCAGTGACTGTCATGGTCGTACAGGCGAGGGGCGGGTAGCCTTGCGAGCACCGAGACTATCCGGTCAGCATGGTGACTACCTTAAACGACAGCTTCTGCATTTTAAAAACGGCGTTAGAGGGAGTCAAGAGGGCGATGTCTTTGGGCATCAAATGGTGCTGATGGCTCAGACATTGCGAACGATAGAATCGATCAACGATGTGGTGGCCTATATTACAACACTGCCTGTCGTCACAAAGGATGAAGATGTTTTTTCTGTACAGCAGTCAAGAAAGAAGGTTGTCCTTTTACCAAATGACGCGGTTAATGTCGGGGAGGTGAGATGAGCGATAAGCCGGTGCGCAGTAGCAGCGATGACGCCAATACTCATAAAAGCTTCGCAGCAAAATACATTTGGAGCCAAGATCATAAGGTGATCGCTATTCAATACTCGATCACTGCGATAATGGTCGGGCTAATAGCGCTTGTCTTATCGGGAATGATGAGACTGCAATTAGGCTTTCCTAATACTTTCTCGTTTATAGAGCCCAGTGCATACCTACAGTTTGTCACTATGCACGGCATGATTATGGTGATTTACCTGCTGACTGCTTTATTGCTTGGTGGTTTTGGCAACTATTTAATACCGCTGATGATTGGTGCCAGGGATATGGTTTTTCCCTTCCTGAATATGCTGAGCTACTGGACATATTTATTAGCAGTAATAATTCTCGTGGCTGGATTTTTCGTCACGGGGGGGCCCTCTGGTGCAGGATGGACACTATACCCTCCGCAGGCAATATTACCCGGTACGCCGGGTAATGATCTTGGGATTGTGTTTATGTTGCTATCGTTGGCTGTTTTTATCGTTGCCTTTACCATGGGAGGGCTTAATTATGTCACAACGGTTTTGCAGGCTCGCACCGAAGGGATGACTTTAATGCGAATGCCGTTAACCATCTGGGGTATTTTTGTTGCGACTATTCTAGGCCTGTTAGCATTCCCTGCGCTATTGGTTAGTGCCATTATGATGATGTTAGATAAGACGCTAGGAACGAGTTTCTTTATGCCTGCCATCGTGTCACTTGGAGAATCTCTGGATTATAGTGGTGGTAGTCCCGTGCTGTTTCAGCACTTGTTTTGGTTTTTTGGTCACCCAGAAGTCTATATTGTAGCTCTCCCTGCTTTCGGTATGGTTTCAGACATTATCTCCGTGCATGCGAGAAAAAATATCTTTGGTTACCGTATGATGGTTTGGGCTATTGTTGCTATTGGTGGCTTGAGTTTCGTTGTCTGGGCACACCATATGTATGTGAGCGGTATGAACCCCTATTTTGGTTTCTTTTTTGCTACGACGACGCTAATTATAGCGGTGCCAACTGCCTTGAAAGTGTATAACTGGGTACTGACTTTGTGGCAGGGCAATATTCATTTAACAACTCCAATGTTGTTTTCTATCGGTTTTATATTTACCTTTACGCATGGCGGGCTGACAGGCTTGTTCCTTGGTAATGTGGTTGTTGACCTGCCCTTGTCTGATACATACTTTGTCGTAGCGCATTTTCATATGGTTATGGGCGTTTCCCCGGTTATGGTGCTATTTGCGGCACTTTATCACTGGTTTCCTAAGGTTAGTGGTAGGTTTTTGCATGCTGGTCTAGGCAAAGTTCATTTCTGGATCACTTTTTTAGGGGCTTACGCAATATATTTACCGATGCACTACCTAGGCTTTCTTGGTGTGCCACGTCGTTACTATGCTATGGGGGCAACGGATTTTATTCCCGACTCGGCTGCTGCCTTGAATGCCAATATTACTGTTTCAGCATTAATTGTTGGTCTAGCGCAGCTAATATTTATCGTTAATATCATTTATAGCTTATCAAGGGGGCGTAAGGCAGGTGCTAATCCATGGGGGGCGACAACGTTGGAGTGGCAGACTGAGTTTACTCCACCGCGGCATGGAAACTGGGGGGTAGCCTCTCCTATCGTGTATCGATGGGCCTATGATTATAGTGTCCCAGGGGTGAAGGCTGACTTTATACCGCAAAACCTACCGCGTGAGGAGGTTGAGATGGACGATGGCAGTATGATGGGGGGAGCACAGATGAAGGCCGAAGGTTAATAATGGAGGCGACAGGTGCTGATATTTAAAGCGTTATTTGAAAAGCCTTGGCTCGATCAGTCGATAGCGGCGAATCAGAGTACTGATGGTCAATGGTTTAGATCTGCTCGTACTGCGTTAATGTTCTTTATCACTGTCGTTAGTGTCGTGTTTTTCCTCTTGACGATTACTTATTTATCGCGCTCGCAGTATGGCGACTTTCAAGCTTTGGCAGCAGATCCGTGGTCGCCGTTGAGTGACTCTTTTCTGTTGTGGGTGAATTGCGGGCTACTCATGCTCGCGAGCTTGCTCTTACATCTGACAGCAAGGCGCGCATTAGTGGCCGCGGAGGGGGAACTGTTGTTCTTATTGTGTGCTGCTATCTTCTGTACATTGTTATTTGTACTCGGCCAGTGGCAGGTTTGGTTGCTCTTAATAGGGCAGGGTTTTTTTATTGAATCTAACCCTGCAAATAGTTATTTTTATTTATTAACAGCGTTGCATGCCTTGCACTTAATTGGGGGGCTGCTGGCTTTGCTGCGCGTGCTGTTTCTTACCGGGCATGCGGAAGGTCGTGAAGTATTGTCATTAAAATTAAAATTGTGTGCTTGGTATTGGCATTATCTCTTACTGTTGTGGCTATTTCTATTTACTCTGTTAACAGCCGATCCCGAGACTTACAATAGAATTGCTGCCTGGTGTGGTTTTTAGGAGCTCGCATGAATATTGAAGATAGTGATGAGGCATCACCGCCTGCGAAAGAAGAGGGGTGGCCAGGCGTCGTAGAGGACTGGTCTGCAGATCGCCGAGTTTTCAACATGCCGTGGGGCAAGTTGATGATGTGGGTCTTTTTGCTGAGTGATACCTTTATTTTTAGTGTTTTTCTTATTGGTTATATGAATGTGCGTATGTCGACCGTTGCTCCTTGGCCACAGAGCAGCGAGGTATTCTCTTTGTTGGTTGCGGGGCAGCATATCCCATTGCTGTTGATTGCTATCATGACATTCATCTTAATTAGTAGTAGCGGCAGTATGGCGATGGCAGTTAACTATGCCTATCGTGGTGACCGTAAGAAAACAACTGTCTTGATGTTAGTGACGGCACTTTTAGGCGCTTCTTTTGTAGGTATGCAAGTTTTTGAGTGGTCGAAGCTTATTGTGGATGAGGGGGTTCGCCCATGGAGTAACCCAATGGGCGCAGAGCAGTTTGGTGCGACCTTTTTTATGATCACGGGCTTTCATGGATTACATGTCAGTGCTGGGGTTCTCTATTTGCTTTTTGTCGCAAGAAGAGTTGCGACAGGCCATTATGAAGAAAAGGGTTATTCTATCGTAGAAATAGTTGGTCTATATTGGCATTTTGTCGATTTAGTATGGGTATTTATTTTTGCGCTCTTTTATCTCTGGTAACAGTGAGGTGAAAAATGTCTAGCCAACCAGAACGGGTTGCGAAACAGCATTCGATAGGCCTTTATTTAAAGGTTTGGGTGCTATTGTTTTTTTTGAGCACCCTGTCATATTTGGTTGACTATTACCACTTGCAAGGCGGCTTGAGGTGGACGTTAATATTATTTTTTATGCTGTTAAAGGCCGGCTTGATTGTGATTGTATTTATGCATGTTAAGTGGGAGCGGTTAGCGGTAAAAGTCATGTTGATTTTGCCATTGCTAGCCATCGTTATCTTTATCGGCATGATGGCGATTGAGGCAGATTATACTTTCGTAAACCGTTTACTGTTCCTCGCATCTCCTTAACGAATATAAGTTTCTCGTAGGGACGAACTATCGCTATTACTGTTGATAGCTCATTCTTATCTTGTCATTAGGGGGAGTTATGCTTGGTAGAGAAACAGCACTTATTACGCTCGCTATGATCATTTTTTTGCTGCTGCTTTCTGCCCCCCTAATGAATGTGTTGTCATCTTCGCCCTTGTCATTAAGTAGCGGGCGCCTTCTTTCATCTCCGATGAGTTTACAGCAATTTACTCTCGAAGATCACCGGGGTAATCGTTTCGACCACGCAGATTTATTAGGACGTTGGAACATACTTTCTTATGGTTTCATACATTGTCCTGATCTTTGCCCATCGTCATTAGCAGTGATAAAAAGCCTTAAGCAACGTCTTGTTGATCGCGAGGAGTATGATGATGTAGGTGTGCTTTTTTATAGTGTTGACCCAGAGCGTGATAGCGTGGAAAAGATGGCGAGATTTGTTGCCCATTTTGGTGCGGATATAGTCGGATTGAGGGCGCCAGAAGGAGTGGATTCGGATGGGAGCAAGGCTGCGTTTGAGCGTAGTTTAGCTATGAAGGTTGTAATATCCAACGATGGCCCGGAAAATAGCTATAATGTTAGTCATGGTATGTCACTGTATTTATTTAATCCACAGGCAGAGTTGTATGCGGTATTTTGGCCGCATGTTGATGATGCAGGGCGTAGCCTATTTAATTTAGAGAATTTATATGAGGATTATCTGTTGATCAGGGAGCGAGCAGATATAGCGAATAAAGGGGATCTTGACGGTCTCTAACCCCTGCTATCTTTAAGCTCTTATCGTTGTAGCTCTACGACGATGATTAGCTAATTCTTTCAAATGTGATCTAGTCACGCTATCTCTTATCGCGCTATATATATTTCGTTATAATATGATTTTTTATCTATTATAGCGATTAGAAGTTGTATGGCTGGACAGAAGGTAGTTAAACCCCGTGTATCATTGTTATCTTTAATAGTTGTTGTCTTTAGCGTTTCCACACCATTAGCCATGGCTGGACATGGTAACACTGTTAATCAATCATTTAATAAAGCCAAGAAGAGCCTTGAGAGGGAGATTTATAAGCGCTCGGCGGAGCGGCGGACTATATATTGTGATGCGCCCTTTGATTCGAAGAAAAATATTAAATTACCAAAAGGATTTACTACGATAAAACATCGCAAGCGCGCAACACGAGTAGAGTGGGAGCACGTGGTTCCCGCGGAGAACTTTGGTCGCAGTTTTAGTGAATGGCGTGAGGGAGATGCGCAGTGTGTCAATAGTAAAGGGAAGTTATTCAAAGGGCGGAAGTGTGCTTCGAAGATGAGTGAAGAGTATCGGTATATGCAAGCGGATATGTATAACCTCTATCCAGCAGTGGGAGCTGTCAATGCAACGCGCTCTAACTATAATTTTGAAATGCTGCCGACGATTAATAGCCGTTTCGGCAGTTGTGATATGCGCATCAACAAGCGTAAGGTGCAGCCACCAGAAGCCTCACGTGGTGTTATTGCCAGAAGCTACCTTTACATGGAACAGGCTTACCCTAGGTATAATATGAGTAGGAGGCAGCGACAAATGATGTCGGCCTGGGATAAGCAATATCCGGTGACGAAGTGGGAATGCGAGCGTGGACGAAGGATCGAGCAGCTGCAGACAAATGTTAATAATATCCTTCTCAGTCGCTGTCAGGCACTGGGCATATAATGATCATATTCGCTAGTATTGGCTACTAGCAAAAACAAAAACGGCTGCAGAAGCAGCCGTTTTTGTCGCTTTAAAGCTTGCAGGACTTTAGTTTAGGCTGCGGTCATGATGCTATCACTACCAGAGCTGGCAAGTTCCGCTAGGTCTTTATCGACAAGGAATAGCGCCTTTCCGTCTTCGCCGACTAGGGCTATTTTGTCGACGATTGACTTGAAGAGCTTCTCTTCTTCATGCTGTTCGGAGACATACCACTGCAGGAAGTTAAACGTTGAATAATCACGGCTAGTGAAAGCTGTGTGCGCTAAGTCATTGATCTCTTGCGTGATCATACACTCGTGCTCATAAGTGAGCTGAAAGAGATTGCTCAGTGACTCGAACTGGCTGGGAGCGGCTTCAATAGAGCCTAATATTGGCATGCCACCAGTTTCACTAATGTAGGTGAATAGACGGCGCATGTGTCCCATCTCTTCATCGGCGTGGGCACGCATGAACAGTGCTGCACCTTCGTAGCCTTGATCTTCACACCAAGCGCTCATTTGCAGGTAAAGATTAGAAGAGTAGAACTCTAGGTTGATTTGCTTGTTCAGTGAATCGATCATTGTTTGTGAAAGCATCGATAGCGACCTTGATATAGTGATTGAAGAGACTGGTTTACAATAGCGGCATTGTTAGTGTTAACGGCTCATAAATCAATATAGGGAAGGCTTATGTTTATTTAATCTTGATCAAAGTCTGCTTATTATTCGATATGGCGCATAACACCTTCCTGAGCGACTGAGGCAATTAACATGCCGGCCTGATTGTATATATGGCCTTGGGCGAGACCTCTGCCTGCGCATGCTCGTGGGCTATCTAATACGAATAATAACCATTGGTCGGCACGACAAGGTTGGTGAAACCAAATGGCGTGATCAAGACTGGCAACCTGCATGTTAGGAGACCAGTTGGTCTGTCCGTGCGGTCGCAGAGCCGTCAGTAATAAGGGGTTGTCTGAGGCATAAAGCATAAGTTGTCGGTGTAGGGCGGGCGGGGTGTTATTACTGACAGGAGCCTTGAACCATACTGCATGCTGTGTTGTGGCTGCGTTAGGTTTGAGAAGGTCCACGGGGTTAACTTGCCTGAACTCCATTGGCCAGCCATAGATGCCTTGGAACTCTTCAGGTAGGGCGCTTTGATAACGTTCTTCACAGCTGGCTAAGCCCTCTGGCTGAGGGTAGTCTTCGATGTCGATGGCGGTTTGGTGCTCAAAGCCTTGTTGAGGTATTTGGTAGGAAATCATAGCGCTAAAAATAGCGCGACCACTTTGTTTGGCTGTGACACGGCGGGTGCTGAAGCTTCGGCTGTCGCGTAGTCTCTCTATGTGATACTGCACCGGTATGCCGGGCTTTCCGAGGTGCAGAAAGTGGCCATGGAGAGAGTGACAGTTGAGGTCGCCATCGACGCTTTGATCTGCGGCGGCTAGAGCTTGCGCGAGGATTTCACCGCCATAGAGGCGGCCGAGGCTGTCATCGTTACCTGTACTTGAGTAGAGGTTGGCATTAATGCGATGTAGGTCAAGGTGGCGAATTAATTGCCGGAGAGCTCGGTCAGCCATGCTTAAGCCTCGATTTTATCGTTAGTCTTTCTGTAAATAAGTTAACAATTCACAAGATAAAATAATAGCTGAAATATTACAAATATCTTGTGCTATTAATCTTCTCTCAGCAGAAAGGGGGGGAGAAAAAGAAGGGGAGTAATGGGGCTGTTTTATTCTGTTTGGCGCCGCCATAGGCGGCGCCGTTAGGGTTAGTCTTCGTAGCTGTCGATGATATCGCGAACTAAGCCGCTGCGGACAATATCATCGCGGCTAAACTGATGAGTGGCTACGTTAGCGACGCCATTAAGCCGCCGTACAGCGTCGGCCAAGCCAGATAGGCCGCGAATATCGCTCTGGGCGATATCACCGTTAACGACAACTTTGCAGCCCTCTCCGATACGACTGAGAAACATTTTCATTTGAGCGGGAGTGGTGTTTTGCGCTTCGTCGAGAATGACGAAGCTGTTTTCATCGAAGGTTTTTCCGCGCATATAAGCAAGTGGTGCGGCGACAATACGGCCATGCCGTAGGCAGTAGTCGACGGTGCCTGCACCGAGTCGTTCGTTGAGAATATCGCGGAAGGCATCAATATACACGGAGAACTTATCATCGGCAGTACCGGGCAGAAAACCGAGTTGCTCGCCTGCTTCAATTGCCGGGCGTGTGATGATAATACGTTCAACTTGACCTGTATCTAATGCTTGCGCCGCTAGCGCGCCAGCGCAGTATGACTTTCCGGTACCTGCTGGGCCGGTGCCAAAAGTCAGGGTGTTGCGATGAATTGCTTTGATGTATTGCTGTTGCGCGAGTGTGCGTGGAGTGAGTGGGCTATCACTGCGCTGCGGGCTGTAAGCGGTATTGATGTTGGAAGCATGTAACTCGACGATGTTATTATTGCGTCGGTGGCTCTTACGGCGTGATTCCTGTGTTGAGTGGGCGGTGTTGTGACGTTGGTGGTTGCGCTTTGCATGGGCTCGTTTAGCCATAGATCTAATCCCCAGAATAGTGGTCTATAGTATTCGATTTCTCAGCAGCCTCGCTTTTCTCCTCCTCTGTTATTGCGTTTACACCGGTAGACGCTTGGTTTGTTATTTATGGTTATTATTTAACTAAACCTATGACAATGATGTGACAGTTTAGAGTTTTTGTAAAGGGAGAGTTTAATTTGTAAAAACTGCACCTCATTGGCTTGCAAGTGCAGTAATATATGAATATTCTTAAGTTAATGCTCCGCCATTTTCTCGATGATTTGTTGCTCGACGGCAGCGTATTCCCAGTATGCTTTGAGCGAACATATTTTCCCCGCTGCATTGGCCCGGTAGACGACGATCATGTCATTGCTTATATGCAGATCTCCCATTGTTTTTTCAATATGCACAAAGTTCGCGCACTCATCACCAGCAGGGATAGAATGCTTGATTTCTAATCGAATATCGCCATGCGCAATAATATTGTCCCAGAATGATGCGATAGCCTCGATGCCCTGCTGTCCTTCTCCGCTGGGGTCTAGGGGAGATTTACCGACAGGGTCTTCAACAACGGCATCGTGAGTAAATAATGAAAGCCAGGCAGACTTGTCTTTTGCTTGTACGTGTTGCATTGATTTCTGGCTGGCTTGTTGGGCGAGGATGGCATTACTCATGATCAGTCCTTAATGAAAATTCTTTCGGCAATATAATTTGTAGTGGTAGGGCATGTGTCTACCTTAAACACTCGCTCCATTTAAGCAAAGTTTATGGTGTTGCAAACAGCTGAGCTGTCACCTATTGATGCTAAAAGACTGGCAGGAAATATTGATATGCTGGGAGGAGGGCAACAGCGAAGGGCTTATCGCTGTTGTTATGTGCAGGAGCTATTACTCTACAGGTTCAAGTGTGCACTCGCCGAGCTCTGTACCAGAGAGCGTGATCGTCGCTTTGTCGGCCTTATTCCACAGCTCGTTATCATTGTTTGCATAACGAGCACCGGAAGCTGAGCGTACCTGTTTGAGAATGATCGGTGTTCCCTCATTATAAAGAATGACAAAGTTATCACCAAAAGAAGTGATTAGGTTGCTGTTTGCACACTCGGCGTGGAACTTACGCTTCTCTTGCGTAGCGCTGTTACGGGTTGCGATAGGGATGACGGTGACATCTCGTTGAGGCTTTTCTGCTGTAACCGACCAGTTGCTGTCTGTAATACCGACGAGCTGGTTATCTTTATTGGTGATACGCGCGGAAACACTATAATTATGATCTTCGTGTAGAAGCTCACTATTGATAGTTAGGTTATATTGCACCGGCCAGCTAGTAATATTGTTAATATGTTGTTGGTCGAGCTTGATCGCTTTTTTATCAGCGATGCTGATATCCTGTACCGTAACAACGATGTTATCCCCCGCTTCGAGTTGGAAGTTTGGCGCAGGTGCTATTAGTCCTCCTATCTCGAGGCTGCTAGCGGGCGCCTTTTCCTGCTCGCAGGCGGTGATAGCACAACTAAGGGCTAGAATAAGGGCAAGCTTCTTCATTGGTATTGAGTCCTGTTGAGGATGATTGGCGCATAATAGGCGAGTGTCCCATGAAGTCAAATTTTACGGCACCTACTATTTCGGTGATATTGTATCAATGAGCATAGTCTGTTTTGGCTTGCAGGGTTTATAGTCAGTATCTGATAAGGGATGCTGGCAGTATGAAGGGGGGGCGATGGTAGATTCAGTGGGAGACAAGGGAGGTATTAAGGCTGATACGTCTCAGAGCGAGGTGTTATCGACATCGAAGCTGGCCGCGATGCTGGGCGTGGAGTCACGAGAGCTATTTGCATTGTTATTAGAGAAGGGCTGGCTTAAACGTGAGGGAGAGCACTGGCAGCTAACTGCCAAAGGGGAGTTTCAAGGCGGTCATTATCGACAAAGTGAAAAGTACGGTCAGTATGTGGTGTGGCCGAAAAAAATGATTGATCATCCTACGTTGGCACGCTTTCAGGATGAACGGCGGTTTAGTGCGACAAGATTGGCCGGCGAAAGCGGTCTTAGTGGCAAGCAGATTAATAGCTTGCTGCATGAGCTAAATTGGCTAAAAAAACACGATGCCGGTTGGCAGCCAACAGCACTCGGGCGTCAATTAGGCGCGGAGCAGAAAACCAGTAAACAAGGTCTCTATGTCTTGTGGCCAGGTGAAATAAGGCAGCACCCTCTCTTTATTAAGTCGCTAGAGGCGCTTGCTCCAGCCCGGTATCAGGCAAGCCCGTGCACTGCGATGGACGGTCACTCAATGGCTAACAGTGATTATGCCATTATCGATAACTGGCTATATCTTTCAGGGCTCGCTCATGCGGTTGGTCGACCGTTGTCGGTGCAGGGAGGGGAGGAGATCTTGAGTGATTTTTATTTGCCTGCGTACCACCTTTACTTGGAGTTCTGGGGAGATCAACGAAGTAGTCAGGCGATGTTGGTTAAGATGGAGAAGAAGGCGTGTTATGAAAAGCATCAATTAGCTCTAATCGAGTTGGATAAAAGTGACCTAGATAATATCGACAAAGTGCTGACAGAGCGCTTATTGCAGCATGGTGTGGTGATTTAAGCAGAGAAATTGATCTTAACTGAGAGAGTATGAGTTTTTGATGAGTGATTCGAAGACTGATTCAGGGCACTTGATGAGGGTTGAGCATCGGCCAGAGGAACAGCGATTTGTTATTATCGATGGCTCCAAGGTGGCGGAGTTGCAGTATTCTTTGCTGACTAATAATCGCTGTGACTTTCATCACACTTACGTGCCTTTTTCAATGCGTGGGAAGGGGTATGCAGAACTTCTGGTAGAGGTTGGGTTAGCATGGTCGAGAGCGGAGGGCTATCAGTCCTGCGCTAGCTGTCGGTATGTGGCTAAGTTTTTACAATAGTTGATAACGGATCTTACCTTAACTTGCGTCAAGTCATTGGAGGTGAGTCTGATAGGAATCGGATAATCGTCAGCGTAGCGTCAAGAGTGGTGGCTGTATATGATAGCCTAAGCGAATGTCGTGGGATTTCTTTACCCATGATTAACATGAGATAGTGATTTCAAAGCTTATACAAGATTTTGATAATAGAGGTTTTATTTTAGATGTTTGTTAAGGTGTTACCATCAAAAATACTGACTGCTCTGGGTTCGACAGCCCTGCTATTGGCATCGGCAGGAACAGTGCTCGCGAATGATAATTTTGCCTCTTGTATTGATCAGTACTCTCAACGGGCGGCCCATGAAGGCTATAGTGCTGAATTGATTGATGCGACCTTGGGTAAGGCAAAACACGTAGAGCGGGTTATCAAACTCGATAAGAAGCAACCGGAGTTTACCCAGAGTTTTAATGGCTACCTTTATGGGAGAGTGAATAATACACGGCTTACGAAAGGAATAGACCTTTACCGTGAACACCGTAAGTTATTGAGTGAGCTGACTGTACGTTACGGTGTCCCAGGGCAATATATTATTGCTTTTTGGGGGTTGGAAACCAACTATGGTGGTTACCTAGGGAAGATGCCCATTATTGATTCTCTTGCGACCTTGGCGTGCAACCCTCGGCGTAGTCGCTATTTTGGTGATGAGCTTATGCAGGCGCTAAAATTGATGGATAAGTTTAATATTCCACCAGAGCAGATGCGCGGGTCATGGGCTGGGGCGATGGGTAATACCCAATTCATGCCCTCCGCCTATGTTAATTACGGTGTCGACGGCGATGGCGATGGTAAGGTCGATTTGTGGAATAGTGTGCCTGACGCATTGACCTCGGCAGCAAACTTCTTAAATGGGTTGGGTTGGCAGCCTCAGCAACCTTGGGGGAGAGAAGTTCTGCTCCCGAAAGATTTTGACTACCGGTTGGCAGGTCGCAAGTATGCTCGCAGTGTAGAGCAATGGTCAAAGTTGGGTTTGACCATGAGTAATGGAAAAGCGCTCTCAGATACGGAGCTGCAAGCCTTCTTGATTGTACCTGCTAGCCACACTGGCCCCGCTTTTTTGCTGTATAAGAATTTCGATATCATTATGAAATGGAACCGCTCAGAGTTTTATGCTCTGTCTGTGGGGCATATGGCTGACCGCATTGTTGGGGGGGGCGATCTGGTGCACCCGCCTGCGAAGGATGCAGTGATCAAAATTAGTGCCATAGAGGCTCTACAGCGCAAATTAACGACCAAAGGGTTTGATACTAACGGTATCGATGGTGTGATGGGGCCAGGAACACGTAAGGCGGTCAGAAATTATCAAGCCAGTGTGGGGTTAATTGCTGATGGCTTTCCGGATAAGGCTGTATTTGAACGCTTAGGTATAAAGTTAGACTAGTATCTGGCGTATTAATAAGCCCCGTACACGGCGTGTACGGGGCTTTTTTATGGCTAAAGTAATAACTCTTTTGATAACTTCACTACCTTGAGTTTCTTTTTATCTTGCTGGGTGTTACTTTTGATATGAACTTACGGTTGATGCAGGAATAATTTCTTGTCCTCCGCTAGATTATAAATGATAACAATAAGATAGAGGTTTACTTTGGCCCAGCATATAGAGTTTGGAAAGCCCGTCAACGCCTCTGAAAAATGGGCGTTTGAGTACTTGGCTGCGCAGTTGCCTGCGAGCTATATCGTGATGACCAATATTGATATCCCGACGCGTAACGGTCAAATTATGGAGGTTGATGCGCTGATCGTCGGCGAATGGGCTATCTACGTCATCGATGTTAAGGGCTATGTTGGTACGTTAGAGGTAGGCCATCATGTTTGGCTGCTGGATGGTCGGAGTAGTGAAAATTATTTATCTAAGGCCTCCTATATTGCTCGGGTATTGGCTGGCCGCTTAAAGAAAAAGATGCCCTATGGAGCGCATGCGCCTTGGTGCCAAGGTGGTGTTTTTGTTACCGGCCATGAGGGGGCGGGTATTGAATTAATAAAGCCTTCAGACTATGCCGTTTATAGCATCGATGATGTTGTCGCGAGTTTGACCGCGGCTGAAGGGGTGAACAGTCAGTACCAGCATCGTATTAATGAGAGTCAACGCCGGCGAGTGTTGGAGATGATTGGTCAGATTGATCTAGTGAAACAGCGAAATCAGCAGGTACAAGACTTTTCAAAGAAGAGTCAGCTGTTTCAGCAAGAGGGCTTTCAAGTATGGTTGGCGGACTACCCTAATGATAATTTGGAGTTGCCTTGGCTTCTGAAAATTGTGGTGCGCTCTGAGTTTGCTGACAGCGTGGAGCGCAATCGAGTAGAGCTGCGTATTAAGCAAGAGTTTAATACTTTACAGAAGCTGGCGGGCACCAGCGGTGTACCGTATTGCGCCCCTTTATTAGATGATGGTGAGCAGCTGGTGCTACCCATTCGTATGCCTCGAGGGAAGTCGTTAGAGCAGCTGATTCTCGCCGAGCCACAATACCGAATGGAGGTTGTGCGTAGTGCGGCTAGTGCGTTGCAACAAATTCATCATCGAGGCTGCACAGTTGGCTGTTGGCAGGCCTCGGAAATATTTATCTCAGAAGACGGCGAAGTTGAGTTCCTTACTATTCACAATAACGCCACTTATGCGCAGGATCTGGCAGGCTTTCGCCAGGTCTTTGGTGAGTTGTTAAATGGTGTGCGTAAGGTCGGTCAGTGGTTTGTCAGTGACAGTGAATCGCTTGATGAGCTAAGGCTATATCTAGCGGCAGCGATAACAGGCCAGTCGGTTGATTTACGCGAGCAAGTGCTAATGCTGGAGCCAGGCAGTGTTGTCGATCACCGCTATCGTCTATGTGAGAAGCTGGCTGTGGGCAACAACACGGAGTTCTGGCAGGCGCAGCACATGATGGGGCGGTTTAATTGTGGCATGAATATCTACAAGAGTGCCGACGAGTATCAGGCGCACTTGGAGCAGCAATATAGGCTTCTTCTGGGTATCTATCATCCGAATATTGAGCGAGTCATCGATTTTGATCGTTTGGATAATGAGGGTAGCTTCTACATTACTCGTGTTTGGATTGATGCTACGAGCCTTGCGCAAGTGGATCGCAATTTGTCGCCTGCGATCATCCTTGAATGGTATAAAGCGCTACTTTCAGCGTTAGGTTATGTACACTCTCAGGGGATCTTTCACGGTGGTATTTGCCCGCATAATATTGTCTGCCATGATCAGCCTGTTTTAGTGAACTTTGCACTAGGGGCTGAGGATTTTCTCGATCATGAGGCACTAAAGCCCTATTTGCCTTCGTCCACCTTAGAGTTGACGGCAAGAGAACATGATGTTTATTGCTTATTAAAATCTTTAGAGCCTTGGTTACACCAGCTAACGCTCGATATATCGGCAACGGAAAAAATTCGCTCAGTGCTGTCGGGTGATTTTAATCTGACTGACTGTGAAGATTATGTTGATTATTTTGCCTTGAGCCATGAGACAGCTGAAATTAAGTCATTCACTGCCAGCTTTACCGATCGTTGGCAGCTACATGATGATTATTGTCGATGTCTTGTACTTGATATGTTGAATAAACCCGGGCCGCATCTGCCATCAGAGCGTATTGAGACGGCCTTTCGTCAACGCGGTATAAAACCGGATGCAGTGCAGAGCGAGATAGCGGACAAGGCAGTGTATGAGCTTAAGCAGGGGGGGGTTATAGAAGATATTGGCCGTAAGATAAGGCTGACTTCTGCTTTTTGGCGTGACTGGGAAGCGGTATCCCAGATGAGCTCTTAGAGCTGCTAGTTGACACCTTAAAGGTGGTGATGGGGTTGGCGCTATTGAAACTTAATCGCTAACAGTATGCTTGGTGTTAGCCTCGAAGCACCGCCGATGTACAGAGCAGAGAGCCTACGCTACTCTCGCTCTCAACTTTCGCTTCTTTTTTCTACTAATGGTGTTTCGTGGTCTCTCTAGAAATTATAGTTTAAATATAAATATTGATTTCTTGTCAAACTTTGAAACACCGTCTGTCTATTTTTGTAGGTGAAAACCACTATTCATCTACGCAGTAGTGCCTGCCCTATTGCTTTTTATTTACCTCTCTGAATGGAAAACTTAGTTAAACCAGAAAGTTCACTGCATCCATCGTGAAGTTGATTTCAAACATGTAATTATTATTAATTTTTGCTAACGTAACGCCCATAAAGTTTACCGAGTCTGGATTTTTGTTCGGTGCTCTATCATAACGATGATGTATCCATGGAGAAGAAGTTTGAAAAAGTCAATTTTAGCAGCTGTAATTGGTGCCAATGTAATCGCAATGTCCGCAGGTGCAATGGCAGACAATATTGCGTCTGATGCTGGTGTCACTGTTTCTGGCGGTGTTGGTATTTACTCTACTGACAAAGAGCGCATGCTCCACAGCGATACAGAGTACAACCTAGGTTTAGGTTACCGCTTCAATGAGAGCTGGGAAGCCGAGTTAAACTATATGCAGTCTTCGCATGATGGTAAGGGTAACTTTGACGGAGGCAGTGCCGATGTAAGCAACTACCGCCTTGATGGTATCTACTATCTTTCAAACGGCCGCTTCCAGCCATACCTATCTGCTGGTGTAGGCGAGAACACCTATGACTACAAAGACATCAGCAAGGATAAAGACGAGCAAATCAACGTTGGTGTAGGTGCTAAGTACTTCTTCACTCCAGGCCTATTCGTACGTGCTGACGCTCGTGCTTTTGACGCCCGTGGCGGTGTTGTTGATACAGCGGCGACTTTGAGTGTTGGTTACCTATTTGGCCAAGAAGCTAAGTCTACTTACGTTGAGCCAGCACCAGTAGCTGTTGCTCCACTAGATGATGACAACGACGGTGTTGTAAACGATGCTGATAACTGCCCGAATACACCAGCAGAGTTGAGTGTTGATGAGCACGGTTGTGCTGTTGCTTCAGATACGCCAATTATCCAAGATATCCAGATGGAGTTTGGCTTCGGATCGGATGTAATCAACCCTGAGTACGATGGTCAGATTGAGCATCTAGCCTCTGTCATGAAAGCTTACCCTACCGGTAACATCGTTATTGAAGGTCATACTGATTCTAAAGGCGCGGCAGCTTTCAACCAGAAGCTTTCTAAGCAGCGTGCTGATGCATTAGCCAACAAGCTTGTCAGTGACTACGGTATCGATGAATCACGTATTACCACTGTTGGTAAGGGTGAATCTAACCCTGTAGCGTCTAATGACACCGCTGAAGGCCGTAAGCTAAATCGCCGTGTTATTGTCACTGTTGACGCTAGCGGTACTGCAGAATCTTCGATCTAATCGTATAGATCAAGCTGTTTTAAAGCTTAAAAAGCCGCTTCCGTAAGGGAGCGGCTTTTTTGTTTGTAACAAAACAAGTCTCAAGGATGACTGTGTTAGTGATCTCTCAGCAGGAGATCGGGCTTTTTTTTATCCCCTTATCTGGTGAGTATCAAGCTACTCATATAGTCATTTATGCTCTTTCTTCGCCTAAATGCCATAGAACCTTCGGTGATAAGTTGACGATTTATTAAAACTGTACTTAACTTTTCGTTGGGCGCTGTAGTTGTGCGTAAAAATTGATCAATTTTTAACGCCTATGGAGGAACTTGATCGATACGCTCATCGTTGTTGATGTAGTGGGCGCACAGTGCTAGATCGTGGGTGTTGAGTTGTAGCCAAAGCTGGCGCAACCCAAGACCTTCTACTTTATTGAGAAGGGGTGTTAACGTTGAATAAATTATTACTAGCCACAGCTGTGGCAACAAACATGTTGTGTCTTGCGCTGCAGGCCCATGCCGAGATTGCCTCAACTGCAGGCGTCAGCGTGTCAGCTGGTGGCGGTCTTTATTCTGCTGATAGTGACCGCTATCTCGATCATGATAAGCATTATAATGTAGGTTTAGGCTATCGCTTCAATGAGAGCTGGGAGGCGGAGTTAAACTATCTTAAGAGCTCTCAAGATGGCGACGGTGATGGTTGGGGGGGCGATGCTGATCTCGATAACTATCGGCTTGATGGACTCTATTATTTCTCAAATGGCGCTTTTCAGCCTTATGTCTCTGCTGGTGTCGGTGATCATGGTTACGACTATGAGGTTGGCGGTGAGGATCGTGATGAGCAAATAAACTTGGGTCTAGGTGCTAAATACTTCTTTACACCTGGCTTCTTTATGCGTGCTGATGCACGTGCTTTTGATGCTCGTGGTGGTGTGGTCGATACTGCGGCTACGTTAAGCTTGGGTTATCTGTTTGGTCAGAGCCCTAAGGCAGAGCCGGTCGTTGATGGTGATGACGACATGGATGGTGTGGCCAACTCGGTCGACCAGTGCTTAGACTCGGCGCCGGGTGCCGTGGTTGATAGTACGGGTTGTGATGTGCCGCCTGAGCCTATTGTGATGTCGCTCAACGTGGAGTTCGAGCTTTCCTCAAGTAAGATCAAGCATGATTACAGTAGTGAGATCGCTGAGCTTGGTGCCTTATTGCAGGAGCATCCTGATGCTGAAGTGACGTTAGTCGGTCATACCGATGATTCGGGTGCAGCGGCGTTTAACCAGACATTATCTGAGCAACGAGCGCAGGCGGTTGCAGATTATCTCACCGAGAACTACGGTGTTGATGCCTCCAGAATGGATGCCTCAGGTGTTGGTGAGTCTGATCCGATTGTACCAAACGACAGCTCTGAAAATCGTAAGAAGAATCGCCGTGTCGTGGTGACCGTTGACACGAGTTCGTAATATTAACGACTCGCTCAATTCAGCAATGATAAAAAGCCGACGATAATGTCGGCTTTTTGTTGCCATCCTAGCGCGCCTTGTAACCTTTCTATGCCCCCAGTGCGTTACTGACAGATAGCTGGTAAATACCGATGAGGCTGATAACCAGCAGGACGCTGCCTAAGACGCGGTAGAAGACAACTTGATTGCCTTCTAATAAGCGTTGATGGAAGTGTAGGCCGATACAGTGGCCTACGAGTGTGCAGGGCAGTAACCAAAGGTGCTGTATTAAATGAAGGTCGACGCCCAGATAGATGAACATCGACATTTTTATGGAGACGAGAGCAAACCAGAGCACAAACAAGGTATCGCGTAGCTGGTATTTATTAACGTGATTGGCGATGACTGCAATGATCAAGGGAGCGCCAATTAAGCTAGTGCCGCTGATATAACCGCCTAGCATGAGAAAGAGAATATCAAGCCAACGGTTGTGACTTGCAAGCGGTTTATTGAATAGATAACTCAAAGAATAGCAGCAGACGATAACGAAGATGATCAAGCTCATGACCGTACTGGGGAGTGTGATCAGTCCGAAAACACCAATCAATTTGGGAATAATGATGATTGAGAAGGCAAACTTTAAGTAGTTCCAGTCTATGTTGCCCTCGGAAGCGTTAGCGGTATTGCCCATCATTATTTTATTTTTCTTGAAGTGTCGAATGATCACCGTTGCCGCGGAGAAGACTAGAAGGTGTACGGCGATCAGTGGCAAGTAGACGAGGGGGCGGTCATCGATTAGAAGTAAAAAGGGCAGTGCTAATACCGCACCGCCGAAGCCGAGGCCGGAGCGGACAAATCCACTCCACATGA
This sequence comes from Sinobacterium caligoides, assembly GCF_003752585.1. NCBI lineage: Bacteria > Pseudomonadati > Pseudomonadota > Gammaproteobacteria > Cellvibrionales > Spongiibacteraceae > Sinobacterium > Sinobacterium caligoides. The sequence goes on along the minus strand of NZ_RKHR01000004.1, from coordinate 15,707 downwards.
AGACGAGACCGATAAGGATATATTGGGTAAGCGTTAAATCTAGCATTATTTTTATGTTTTTTTGTAAGTTGTGAGAGGCCGATTGGGTTAAATTGGCACGAGTTTTTCTCCCCCACCTTTACGGTGGGGGTAAGGAGGAGAGGGGTTACTATTGGCGCGAGCTTGCAGTGCCTCTACCCGCGTTGGGGTAAATATCATCGGCGTAAACGAACTCTTTTGCGGTGGATCGGAGGCCTATTTGATCAACTTTCCAGCGCTGTAGCAGATAGCGCATCAAGTGGGTGTTCATGCGTTGGCTGATGTCGTCTAACGGTACTTCGACCTCTGGGTGGGCCTTTAGAAAGTCAGCTTTGATCACGGGTGCCATTTGGTAAGGCGGGAAGAAGCCTTTATCATCTCGAAGCGCACGCAACGAGTAGAAATCCAGCTGAAAAGAGCTGTTGTAGCCCAGGCCGATATCGGTGACGCTATCGCGTAGTTGGGTATAAATTTCGTCGACGTTATCGAAGGCCTTACTATTGAAGCGATTGATGTTGCTGCCGTAAAAATCTGCTAAGTACTCTAAGCTGTCGATACGCTTTTCGAGGAAAGTGTAGCTGACGTTGATATCAAGCCTCTTTTTATTAGCTTTTTTCGCCAAGTCACTAATGGTGGTGATATCGTTTGTCTTGTTGTTGGTGTTCCGCACCAGCAAGGTGAAATGGTTGTCGAGTTGAGAGGGGATGAGCCAGGTGAAGCCGCTATGGCTATCAAATTCTTTTACAGCCTGGTACACCTGATTTTGATCGTAAGGGGGGGGCATATAAAGGTCGTTGATCGCTGTTTGCCCGGTATATCCCCAGTACATATCGATTTCATCTGCAAACATCGCATCACGTAAATCATGATAAGTTTGAAAGGGGACGAGCCTGACCTTAATACCCTCGCTGCGAAACTGTTCTTTGCTAATGGCTCCCATCAGACGCTGTTCATCGTAATTGTGGTAGCCAATACGCAGGGTGGTGCCTGCTAGGCTATTTTGGCTTAACAGAGTGAGGGCAAGTAGGAGAGGGTATAGATATAGCTGTCGAAACATTATTGTGCTGCCTCATCAAAGGTGATGACATTATATTGTTGCTGGTCACTATCGACACTGGTGTCATATAAGCTTTGATTGTCGACGGACCATATGTCCCACTTAAAGCGCTCAAGGTTTTTGTGGTCGGTAAACAGGACGTCGGCCCGGCGATTTTTTGCCCGGTCAGCCTCTGTGTCGTTCGTGGCGATATTCATCTTGTTGCCTTGCCCAGAAATGAGTATCTGTTGGCGTGGGACGTGATAGCGATTATGCAGCACCTCAGCGATGGCAACAGCACGTTTTATCGACAATGTCTGGTTGCTTGCCGAGTGCCCACTAGCATCGGTATGGCCGACCACCAAAATGAATTGAGAACTGCTATCGTTGAATTCCTCGGCGACACTCTTCAGCCGTTTGGCATCGGAGGTGGAGAGGCTTGCCTGCGCAGTGTTGAAATTTGCCGAGTACTTGGCTTGGTAGAGTGTATGGTCGAAGAGGTCGCAGCCGTTATTGGTGATCTGCACGCTCATGCTCGTGTTGGCACACTGGTCTCGGCCGTTGATGACGCCGTCGCTGTCATCATCGGCTAGGGCGTTTTGTGGTGGGAGTATCTTACCTACACTATATGGACGACGAATTGGCTGATCGCTATTTGGTAGGCCGCGTACACCATAATCTTCTGCAGGTTGATAATCTTCGGGCACAATGTGCTCGGCACAGCTGGCAAGAAGAAACAGCGAAAGACCTAAAAGAAGTTTACTGCTCATTCTCAGAGACCTCTGCGTTGATGCTTTGTTCGGCATTAATATTTAGTGACTCCAATAAGACGCCCAGTGCCGACATGATGCGGTAGATTGACTTCTTATTATCGAAATCCGCGGCGAGATAACTTTGTCGAGAGGCGTATAGCTCGTTCTGACTGTCGAGTAGGTCGATCAAGGTGCGTCGATTCACTTTGAATTGTTCGTTGTAAAGCTGCTCTGTCTCTTTAGCGGAAACGACATAATCTTTCAGTGAGCGTCTATTTTTTTGCGTTGTGACGTAGCTGGCCCAGCTTTGCTCGATTTGTTGAATGACCTGTCTGCGGGCAGAGTTGCTAATTAACTCGGCAGTTTGTCGTTTCGACTTGGCGGCGCTGACACCGTTGCGATCGCGCAGGCCATTAAACAGATTCCAGCGCATCTCGACGAGAACACGTTGATCATTTTCTCGGCCAGAGTAACCGTTGTTTTGATAGTTATGATTGGCCTCGGCAACAAGATCAAAGCTAGGGTAGTAACGGGCTTTTTGCGCTGCTAGTTGGGCTTCCGCGGCCTTCACATCGTAGTGAGAAAGCTTAATTAGCGGGTTGTTGTCGATGGCGATTTTAATCGCCTCGATACGCTCGCTAGGCAGGTAGTTGATGTTCTGAGCCGGCATAGTGAGGTTGATGGGGAAGTCACCGACCAAGGCGAGATAGTCGGAGCGGGCGTTCATCAATAAGTTGTTGGAAGTGGTTAAGTTGGCTTCAGCTCGACGTATACGGCCCTCAATCTGAATCAGGTCAGCGCGATCACCAGCGCCAGCGGTGTACTTATCTTTAACCAGTTTGGCGGTGACCTTGTGCAAAGCCAGGTTTTGCTCTGCCAAAACCACGTTCTCGTTTGCCTCTAAGACGTTGAGATAGGCTTCGGCGACCTTCAGCGCAGTTTGCTCTGCTTCGGCAATGAGGTTGTAGCGCTCGGCCAGCGCGTCGGCAGTGGTGCGGTCGATGTTGTGGTAGTTTTCACCGCCATGCCAAATCGGCTGAACTAAACGCAGGGTGAGGTTGTTGCGGTCCTGATTGAGGTCGTCGGGGCGGTCATCATTATTGGTTGATTCATAACCGCCGGTGGCGATCAGGTCGAGGGTTGGCAGTAACCCACCCTTGGCGATGTTTACCTCGTCGACGGCGCTCTTGTAGCTGAAGAAGTGCTGCCTGACTTCGGGGTTGCTGACCAGTGTATAGTAAACCACCTCTTCCAGTGTGTTGGCTTGGCTACTATTCATTGCCAGCAGGCAGGGAGCCGCGATGGTGAGGGCTTTACCGAGGTTCTTTAATGTCGCAAGCACCTTGGGTGCAAGGGAATAACTCATTTTAACATCCGTAAAACAGGTTTAAATATATAGCTTAGCAAACTGCGGTTGGCGATATTGATACCGATCGTGGCCTGCATACCAGGGATGATCGGTAGGTTGCCATCGCTATTCATCATCGTGTTGTTGGCCACTCGCAAGCGAATAATGTAGAAACTATTGCCTTGTTCATCCACGATGGTATCGGCGCTGACATGCTCAACAACAGCGTCGAGTGCGCCGTAGGTGGCAAAGTCATAAGCGCTGATCTTGATACGCGCAGCAAGGCCGGGGTGAACAAAACCAATATCGGATGGTTTAACATGCGCCTCTACAATTATATCTTTGCCATCGGGAACAATTTCTATCAGCGTCATACCAGGCTGAATAACACCGCCAAGCGTCGTGATGTGGATTTTTTTAATTGTACCGTCTAAGGGAGCGCTAATCGAGGTGCGTGCAATCCGATCTTGATGTGACGTCTGTCCAGCAAGAGCGATAGCGACTTTGGCACGTATCTGTGTCAGTTCTTCTTGCGCTTGCTCTTGGAACCTGACCTCGACACCGTTGAGTTTTTCTTTTTCGCCCTTGAGCGCTGAGCTGAGGCTTGGAATAGCATTTTTAGCTCGGTTCAACTCACCGCGAAGGCTGCTGATTTGTTGCTCTAGGGTGAGTAACTCTAGGCGAGGAACAGCGCCGATGGCCACAAGCGGTTTATTAATACGCTTCTGTTCATGTAATAAATTCAGCTGCGTGGTTAAGTCTTGAATGGTTTGCTGGGTCGATTCAATCTCAAACTGCTTTTGATCGATGGCGTGTTGTACGATGATCTTTTCGTTAGCGAGCTCTCTTTGATGGATTCTATAGAGCTGCTTTTCGGCGTGAACATAGCCTTGTAGACGAGGGTTGTCGCCACTTGGGTAGGAGGGAGGCGTATTGTTGGCCTCGCCGACTAATCTTGCGGCGGCGGCAATCAACGCCTCATACTCAACGTTTGATTCAATAACCGCGGCTTCGGCACGGGAGTCCTCAATGTTGAGTAGCGGCGTGCCTTTCTTGACGTGCTGCCCTTCGCGAACATAAAGCTCGTCGAGGATACCCCCTTCGAGATTTTGGATAACCTGCACCCTTGAGGAGGGGATGACCTTACCTTCAGCGCGAGTTACCTCATCCACCTGAGTGCAGGCGGCCCAGATGATTAAGACGACGCACATGAGTGCGATACAGTAGAGGATCCAGCGACCGCCACGAGGTGTCTTAATCAAGACAGCGGCACTCGACTGCGACATATAAGGTAAGTCTTGATCAAAGGCGCTCTGCTGATTGGGAGAGCGTTTTAGTCGGTTAAACATTGTCAGCCTCCCCTTTGAGTTGCTTGAGCACTTGATGTTTGGGCCCGCTGATGGCGACACGACCTCGGTCGAGCACGATAATGTTATCCACTAGGCGTAATAGCGACATATTATGGGTGAATAAAATAAGTGTTTTATTCACTGCTGCCTGCTCTAAATTGTTAATCAAGGCAGCAGTGCTGTGATTATCCAAGCCCGCAGTTGGCTCATCGAGAATAAGGATGTTGGGGTCGTTGAGTAGCGCTCTGGCGAGGTTGACGCACTGTCGTTGGCCGCCGGAAAGTAGGGCGCCTCGCTCACCGACTGGGCGTTCGAGACCGGAGGCACCCTCTGCGGTGAAGCGGGTGACGCCAGCCAGTGCTGCGACGCGTAAAATTTCTTCGTCGTCGACGTGACGATGCCCGGCGACAATGTTATCGCGGATACTGCCACTGAACAGTTCGCTCTGTTGCGTCATGCAACCCATGCCACTGCGTAGGTCTGACGGAGAGATCTGGTCGATGCTAAGCTCATCGAGCATGATACTGCCGGCGGAGGCTTCGTAGAGGCCGGTGAGTAAGCGCATCAAGGTCGACTTACCTGAACCGATTTGTCCGATGACCGCGGTCTTACTGCCGGCTGCAAAGCTGATGTTGAGGTCATGTAGGAAGGGTTGCGGTTGATTTGGGAAGTTGAAAAACACCTGTTTCAACTCGATCTGGCCGCTCAGACTAGGGTGGCTGACATAAGCTGCGTCGTCACTGCTCTCTCGCGGCATCGCCATGATATCGGAGAGCCCTTTATACGATGTCTTTGCCTGCTGGTAGCGGGTGATGAGGCCGGATATCTGCCCCATCGGTGAAATGGCGCGGCCGGCGAGCATCACGGCGGCGATCAGTCCGCCCATTGATAGGTCACCATCGGAAATAAAGTAGACGCCACAGAGCACGATTACCACGGTACACATCTGAGTGATGAAGCTGACCACGGTGGAGGCTGATTGGCCGAGAAAACGTGAGCGCATACTCCAGTGTGCGATGTCGCCGCTGGCCTGCTCCCAGCGTTGTTGGTGATGACTAGAGAGTTGCTGCAGTTTGATATTTTCCAGGTTAGATAGGGTCTCGATTAGTAGACCATTCTTCTCTGCAGAAGCACCGTAGGTCTTCTGGATCGACTGCTGTAAGGTCGGGGTGATAATAGCCGAGTAGAGTAGAATCATCGCGATGGCGGCGATCGGCACCCAGACTAACGAGCCCGACAAGAGGCCGATGATGATGAGAAACATGAGGGCAAAAGGCAGGTCGATCAGCGTAGTAATCGTTGCTGAGGTAACAAAGTCACGGACGCTCTCGAAGTCGGCGAGATTCTTGGCGAAGGAGCCGGTAGATTGTGGGCCATGGCTGAGTTTGATCGATTGCACCTGCTCGAAGATACGCGCAGAGAGCAGTACGTCGGCTTTTTTTCCGGCGATATCGATACAGTAGGTACGTAACAGTTTTAACAGGAAGTCAAAACTAAAAATGATGGTGGCACCAATGGCAAAGGTCCACAGCGTATCGATGGCATTATTTGGCACCACGCGATCGTAGACGTTCATCACAAACAGTGGGCTGGCCAGCACGAAGAAATTAATCAGAATAGTCGCGATGATGACATCACGGTAGATGCGCCAGGAGCTTGCGATTGTGCTCCAGAACCAGTGTTGATGCTGTTGCTTGGCGACACTGTCGGCATGCGACTTATATTCGAACAGGGTGCGTGTCGCAAAGAAGTAACCGCTGTATTGCTCTGTGAGTGTTTCGAGGTCGATCTCGATTCTACCCTGAGTGACGGGGTCGAGTACTGTCGGCCCCTTGTCATCAATAGCGGTCAATATAGCGGTGGTACCATCGCGCATGAGTAGCATTGTTGGCAGGGTACGGTGATCGATAGCAGCGAGCTGCCGCTTCATCAGTCGCATACCGAGGCCGGCGCGCTTGGCGGCACGTGCGGTGAGCTCGAGGTTAAGGCGTCCATCGACGAGGGGGAGGCCCTCGGTGAGACGTTGGGCAGAGGCACTGAGACCATATAGCTTACAGAGAGCTAAAATCCCATCGAGCAAATAATCCTCCCCACCAAGCTGTGGCGGTACGCGCCAGCTGTTGTCGCTATTGTGAGAATTTTCTAAGGCGTCATTCATTGGGTAACTAGTTCCAACCAAATTTCAATAATGTCAGCCGGCGATGAGAGACTCACGCTCGGCTGATCGCGCATTGTTAAATAAGGTTATTGTCCTCCTCAGGTAGAGTGAGGCTGAGATCGACATAACCTATGTCGTCCGCACCACCCTGGTTTGTCGCGCTGGTATCGCCGTTATCCATGCTTTCGGATGGGGTGGCGAAACCGCTTAATAAATCATCGAGATTGTCTTCGTCATCGACCATCGGGTTGAGCAGCTTTTGACTCGGCAGAGTGGCATTGTCATCGGCCGCTGTGCTCTGTTCGGCATTGAAACCGTTCAGCTTCAGCGAATTGACCGGTGTACTGTCGATTAACTGAATCTCTAGCTCAACGCTATTGGTATCGGTGCCATCGGAAACCGAAATGGTAAATACCTCGCTATCGAAGGTCTGTGCGCTGCCAGTGTCGTTAGTATCACTGTAGGCGGTATAGTTCCAAGCGCCACTGTTGTCGATGCTCAGTTGACCATATTGCCCGTCGATTACCTGCGCCCCTTGGTCGTCCAAGCTGTAGGAGAGGGTATCCGATTCCGCGTCATTGACCTCCAGCTGACCTGTCAATGTATCGTCGCCACCCACTAGGCCGCTCAGGTTGAGTGTCTGTTGGCTGATAGCGCTGATCTCAGGGGCGTCGTTGCTCCCCTCTATGAGAATGTCGATTGTAAACTCACTGCCATCGGCACTGAGTACCTTGATGCTGTCATTGAGTTGTTGGTTGTTGCCAAGTGCGGCGATGTCGGCTTGCGTATTGTCAGCCTCGTAGCGCCATTGGCCGTCGGCTTCCATGCTTAATTTACCGTAGCGACCTTGATAAGTTTCGGCACGCATCTGTGCTTCGTCACTGTCTTCATCGCTGACGCTTATCACGCCCTCGGTGGTCAAGTTGCCGCTATCGAGGTTGCTGTCTTCAAGAAGGGTGCTGTGGCTTTGGCTCACACTGAAGCTGGCAGCGTCGTTACTGCCGTTGATAGTGATAACGATTTCTTGCTCAGTACCATCCATGCTGACGGCGGTGAAGCGCTCTTCTATACTATCGTCTTCCCCCAGTGCCTGAATGGCGGCTTGGTTGTTGTCCGCGGTATAGTTCCAGCTACCATCCGCTTGTAGAATGAAAACCCCTAGGCTGGTGGTGATATCCAGCGGGTTAAATCGCGCCTCACTAACACCGTTACGAACATCGTCATCGTTGATGCTTAGGGTGCCAGAGGTGGTGAGCTCAAGGGTGCTGGCGTCATTATCTTCCTGCACCTCTGCGCGGGTATCACCGCCGATAGTGGCAATGTCGTTGCTGCCGATGATCGTCACGGTGATGCTGTGCTCGGTGCCGTCGGCAGAGAGTACGGTGACGGTATCGGTTAACTCCTCACCTTCGGCAAGCTGCTGAATCGCAGCTTGGTTGTTGTCGGCTAGGTAAGTCCAATCACCGTTCTCGCCGATGGTGATGTTTCCATAACTACCCGTGTTCGCGACGGTGGTATTAAACACAGCTTGACCGCTATCGGCATCGGAGATGGTGAGTTGTCCGGTTGCTTGTAACTGTGTCCCGGTTAGGCCAGTGTCTTCTTGCACGCTGGCGCTATCTTCGCCCTCGATGATAGCGCTATCGTTGCTGCCGATGATCGTCACGGTGATGCTGTGCTCGGTGCCGTCGGCAGAGAGTACGGTGACGGTATCGGTTAACTCCTCACCTTCGGCAAGCTGCTGAATCGCAGCTTGGTTGTTGTCGGCTAGGTAAGTCCAATCACCGTTCTCGCCGATGGTGATGTTTCCATAACTACCCGTGTTCGCGACGGTGGTATTAAACACAGCTTGACCGCTATCGGCATCGGAGATGGTGAGTTGTCCGGTTGCTTGTAACTGTGTCCCGGTTAGGCCAGTGTCTTCTTGCACGCTGGCGCTATTTTCGCCCTCGATGATAGCGCTATCGTTGCTGCCGATGATCGTCACGGTGATGGTGTGCTCGGTGCCGTCGGCAGAGAGTACGGTGACGGTATCGGTTAACTCTTCACCTTCGGCAAGCTGCTGAATCGCAGCTTGGTTGTTGTCGGCTAGGTAAGTCCAATCACCGTTCTCGCCGATGGTGATGTTTCCATAACTACCCGTGTTCGTGACGGTGGTATTAAACACAGCTTGACCGTTATCGGCATCCTGAATGGTGAGTTGGCCAGTTGCCTGTAGCTGCGCCCCGGCTAAGCCAGTGTCCTCTTGTACGCTGGCGCTATTTTCGCCCTCTATGATAGCGCTATCGTTGCTGCCGATGATCGTCACGGTGATGGTGTGCTCGGTGCCGTCGGCAGAGAGTACGGTGACGGTATCGGTTAACTCTTCACCTTCGGCAAGCTGCTGAATCGCAGCTTGGTTGTTGTCGGCTAGGTAAGTCCAATCACCGTTCTCGCCGATGGTGATGTTTCCATAACTACCCGTGTTCGTGACGGTGGTATTAAACACAGCTTGACCGTTATCGGCATCCTGAATGGTGAGTTGGCCAGTTGCCTGTAGCTGCGCCCCGGCTAAGCCAGTGTCCTCTTGTACGCTGGCGCTATTTTCGCCCTCGATGATAGCGCTATCGTTGCTGCCGATGATCGTCACGGTGATGGTGTGCTCGGTGCCGTCGGCAGAGAGTACGGTGACAGTATCGGTTAACTCTTCACCTTCGGCAAGCTGCTGAATCGCAGCTTGGCTGTTGTCGGCTAGGTAAGTCCAATCACCGTTCTCGCCGATGGTGATGTTTCCATAACTACCCGTGTTCGCGACGGTGGTATTAAACACAGCTTGGCCGCTATCGGCATCCGTGATGGTGAGTTGACCAGTTGCCTGTAGCTTCGTCTCGGCTAAGCCAGTGTCCTCTTGCACGTTGCCGCTATCATCGCCCGCGATTATTGCGCCATCGTTACTGCCGGTAATGGTGACAGAGACAGTCTTGGTGCTGGTAAGGCCGTGTGGGTCAGTTACCGACACGGAGTAGTTTAAGACTTTGGTTTCGCCCTCGCCGAGCTGTTGAGCATGATCGTTGTCAACGGTAAACGCCCACTTGCCGTTATCATCGATGCTGATTGTCCCCCAGTCGCTGTTAGCGGGGGTGTCATTGATGACCCAGAGGTCACCGGTGTCGTTGATATCTTTGTCGCCGTTATCGAGCTGGCCTGTAATGGTACCGGCATCTTCATTGATAGTACCGGTAAGCACGCCAGTAATATCGGGCGCATCGTTGTTACCCGTGATAGTGACGACGATGCTGTGCTCAACGCTCTCGCCAGAACCATCAGTGACCTTGATGGTAATTGTGTCTTGTAATGTCTCACCTTTAGCTAGGCCATTGGGTACAGCATGGTCTGGATTAATCTCATAGTGCCAAGTGCCATTGCTATCAACGCTGACGATACCGTATTCTCCGGCATCACTAACACTCCAGTTGGCAGTGTCGTTGTTGTCGGGGTCAGAGACAATTAGCGTACCGTTGATACCCGCGCCGTCGTGTTCACTGATCAAGGCGCTGCTTTCACCGCTAACCTCTGGCGCATCGTTGCTACCGGTGATGGTGATTGTGATGGTTTCGCTGGTGGTGGCACCTTTGTCGTCTTGCCCTCGAACAATGAAGGTTTCGGTTTTTATCTCGCCTTCTCTCAGCGCGTTGACGTGCTCGCTACCCGCATCGAGAACAAACTCCCACTCACCATTAGCAGAGATGCTGAAGGTACCAAAGGTGCCTTTGGTGCTAGCGGGATTGAAGCTGAGTACATCGTTGTCGTTTTGGTCCTGTAGAACGACCTTACCGTTAGCGATAGTGCTCTGGCTGGAGCCGTTGGCATCCTCGAAGACGGCACCGCTAAAGTTGCTTGCATCGCCAGCGTCACCGACAATCACAGGCACCTTGTTGTCGCCTACGACGGTGACCTCAATTTCCTTACTGACATAGACGGTATTACCGCTACCATCTTTGCTGCCATCACTGACGTAGACGGTAAAGGTCTCGGTTTCTGACTCACCTTGGCCTAGGCCGCTTAGCGCTCCAGGATTCAGTGTATAGCTCCACTGACCGTTGCTACCGAGAGTTAGCTGGCCGTGGTTGCCTAGGGCTGTGTTGCCATTGTTAGTGTCGGTAAACCAGCTGAGTTGATCGGTAGTGTCGACATCAGTTGCCTTAACCTCACCTCCTACACTGCGGTTATCCACGCCGAAGCTGGCCGTGCTAGTGCCATTGACGACAGGGAGATCGTTACTACCCTCAATCTCCACAGCGATATCGTGGTAGAGCTCGTCACCATTTTTATCGAGTACTCGCTGACCGAACTCATCGATCAAGTAGACACGGAAGGTTTCTGAGAGCGATTCACCTTCGCCGAGGGACTGGATACGGTTGTCGTTGTTGTCGAGTGTGTAGCTCCAGCTATTATCGTCCGGGTTGAAGGTGAAATTACCGTATTCAGAATGGCTATCTTCAACCGTGTATTGTGCGGCACTGGCTTTGACGGGCAGGTCGATAATACCTGTCTGAACAATGCTACCGTCTTCAACAACGTTAGCTTCGATAACAGAGCTGAGGTCATCGGTGATGATGGGGTCTTTGCTACCGTTGATCACAACGGTGATTGTCTGCTCAGACTGATTGTTATTACCGTCAGTCACAATGACCGTGAAAATCTCGGTCATTTGCTGGCCAGGGTCTAATGCCTGAATCGCAGGGTTGTCGTTATCGGTGAGGGTATATTGCCATTTACCGTTGCTGCCAATGGTGATTTCGCCGTAAGTACCAGAGGCGGTGCTGACGTTGCCAGCATCCGTCTTGAATGCCCACTGGCTGCTATCCGCTGAGTCAACATCGTTGCTGAATACTTGACCGCTGGTGCTTAAGTTACTGTCTTCGGTGACATCACCCTCAAGCCCATTGACCGACTCGATAGATGGCTGGTCGGCGGTACCGGTGATGGTGATCTCGATCGGGATGTCGTGGATCTGAGTGCCGTCATTGACTTTAATGGTGTAGCGCTCGACGATGACATCGCCGTCGTTGAGACTCTCGACCAACAGGCTGTCGTTGAGCACGTACTTCCAGGTATTGCTATTGAGATCAAACTCAATGCGACCGAAGGCACCCCCCTTGTTGATGACAACATTGGCGTCGTCGACATTGCTGATGCCGTTGATCAGTAGGCTGCTCTCGCCGGTCTGTGTCTTGACCCCTTCTTCTGTATTGTCTTGGACGATATTGTGTGTGACGTCACCAGGCTCACCATCACCGCCACCACCTGCGCCTCGGTTTTCGGTTCCGGTGACGTTGATGTTGATGGTGTGTGGCTCGGAATTATCACTACCGTCGTTGGCAGTGACCACGAAGGACTCGACAGCCTGCTCACCAGGCTGCAGGTTCTTGAGGTCTTGATCATTGTGATCCAGGCGGTAATGCCAGCTACCGTCAGGCTGAAGCGTCAGCGTACCGTAAGTGCCTTGAATGACCAGGGCGCTCCCGGCAACGCTCGTTTGGCTCTGATCAACATTGTCGACGGTGTTGCTGACATTCCAGCTTTCAATGTCGTCGCCATGATCGATATCTTTGCTGAAGACTTTACCGGAGGTCGTTTCGTAGAGCGTTTCTGCGACGGCAGCTTCGCTCTTGCCCGAGAGGATCGGTGCATCGTTGGTACCGATTACGGTGACTTCGACGACCTGTGTGGTTGTCTTACCATAGTCGTCGACAGCAATGACGGTAAAGCTCTCGTGGCGCGCCTCGCCCTCGGCGAGTTGCTCGGTTGATTTGAGGCTATTGTCGAGTTGGTACTCCCACTGGCCATCGCTCTGCAGGACAAATTGGCCGAAGCTTCCTTGATAGACCGTCGGGACAAACTCGGGGGTATCACCATTATCGATATCGTTGGCAACGAGTGTACCGTTGAGGCTAGCGGCGCCCTCCGAAATCTCCCAAGGTTGGCCGTTATTTTGGCCGCCACTGATGGTCGGCGCATCGTTGCTGCCGTTGATCTGTACTTCGACAGGGCGGGTGGTCGTGGCACCGTGCTCGTCGGTTGTGGTGACCCAGAGGGTGTCAGTGATACTTTCGCCGGGGGCCAATTGTTGCACATCGGCGGGATCGACCTGATAGCCCCAAACGCCGGTTGTAGCATTAAAGGTAAACTGGCCGATATTGCCACTGTCGGCATTTGAGGAAAGCGTAAGGCTTGAGCCGTGATCAATATCGCTATCGAACACAGTACCGCCGGCCGCCAACTTACCTGCGCCATTAACGGCACCATCTTCGGAAAGTGACTTCGACAGTTCACCGGTGATTCTCGGCGCGTCGTTGGTGCCGGTGATAGTGATGGTGATGCTCTGCTCGCAGGAGAGCCCCTTCTCATCGGTTACCGTGACGGTGAACACTTCGTCGACGGTCTCACCTTGTTTTAGGCTGTTGGTCGCATAGCTGTTGTTGAGCAGGTAGCTCCAAGTGCCATCAACGTTGAGCGTTAACTCACCATAACGGCCGGTACTGTCTGTGCCGTTGAGGCTCCAATAGTGGTTGTCGATCGAGTCGGCATCACCGGGGTCCATGGTGCCAGAGGTGTGGCGAGCACTGTTCTCTGTCACTTCGCCCCTACTGTTGGTGGCGGTTGGCCCACTGTTACTGCCGGCGATATTGATAGTGATGGTTTCTTCTCGGAAACCACCGTGACCATCGCTTACCTCAACAGTAAAGGTCTCTTGCGCCTTCTCACCTGCAGCCAGCTGCTGGGTGTCACTGTCGCTATCATCCAGGTCGTACTGCCAGCGACCAGTATCGGGATCGATGGAAATACTACCGTAGGTACCCTGAGTTGCGAGACCGAGAGCAGTAGCACCGTCTTTGAATTGCCACTGGTGGCTGTCTGCGATATCGGCATCGATGGCTTTGAGCTTGCCGCTGGCGATGCCCGTTTCGCTGTTGTCGTAGCTTTCGACCACTGAACCAACGGTTTTACCGGCGATATTTGGCACGTCGTTGGTGCCGATAATATCGACAGAAACGGTAACCTCGGAGCGAGTGCCGTATTGGTCTGTGACTTGTACACGGAAGTTGTCGACGGCTTTCTCACCCTCGGCAAGATACTGCGCCGCGCTGTTATCGAGAGTAAAAGTCCATTCCCCGTCGCCGTCGATCGACAGGCTGCCGAGCTGACCGTTAGGGTTGAGCACCTTCCAGCTGAGTGACGCGTCTTGGTCGACATCGCCATCGAAGAGCTGGCCGCTATCGGTGATTGCGGAACCGCCAGTGGCACTGTCTTCTGTCACGCTGCCCTGGGTATCGCTGGCCGCGGTAATCGACGGTGCATCGTTGGTGCCGGTGATGGTGACGGTGACTGTAATGGTAGAAGTCGCGCCGTGGTTATCGGTAACCTGAATCTTGAAGCTATCGGTTTCGACTTGACCTTGACTAAGGCTCTGGGTGCTGGCCTTGCCGTTGTCGAGGTTGTAGCTCCAGTTGCCGTCGGCATCGATTGAAATCGAACCGTATTGGCCCTCACCGTTAGTGGCGAAACTGCCGTCGGCTTGCTCAACAGCCCAGCTATGACTATCGGATAGATCGACATCACCATCGTTCAGGTTTCCTGATGCCTGGCTGTTGGCGTGATCTTCGGTCAGCTCAGCGGTTGTTGTACCGGTAATAATCGGTGCGTCGTTGGTGCCTTCGATGGTGATCGTTAGGGTATCGCTATCGGTGCCTCCTTTCTTATCGGTTGCAACGATGTCGAAGTGTTCTTGGACAGGGGTGTCGCCGAGGCTAAGTGCCTGCACGCGGTCGTAGCCGGCATCGCCAGGCTGATAGAGTTGGTAAGACCAGGTGCCATCTGCTGCAGAGATGGTCAGCACGCCGTATTGGCCATCGATCGTAGTGTCGCCGCTGTTGGCTAGGGACTGGCCATTAACCTTAAAGGTCGAGACATCCTGATGATCAACGTCGCTGACGCTGAAGTTGCCGTTGGCACTATCAGCGGTGTCTTCGGTAACGTTGGCGTCAATCGCCGACTCAAAGCCGCTTAGCTCGGGCGCATCGTTAGAGCCCTTAACGGTGACCTTGATCTCATATTTTGAAGTTCCACCCATTTCATCGGTGACTGTGAAGGGGAATTTCTCAGTAACAGAACTGCCTTCATTGATTCTATCGGCGTCACGGTTACCGGGCTCACCATCGAGCTTGTAAGTCCACTTACCTGTTTCGCTGTTGAGCGTCAGGGTGCCAAACTGTCCTTGCACAACGTAGTTCTTACTCGCGCCGACTTGTTGGCTGTCCTGCAGTGCGAAGTCATGATTAACGCCACTACTTTGGTCGTAGTCTTTGACATTGATGGTCTTGGAGATGCTGTCGCCATCTTCGCTGATATTCTTTTTAGCAGACACAGGCGTAATATTAGGGATGTCGTTGGTACCGACAATAGTGACGTTTACCGTTTGAGTGTCGCTGCCGCCATGACCATCACTTACCTCTACCGTGAAGGTTTCGGTCCGTGTCTCACCTTCTTTCAGGTTCCGCAGTGCATTCTTGCTGGCGGTATCGTTGTTGACGTCGTAAGTCCAGACGCCATTGCTGTCAATACTGAGTGTGCCGTAGCTGCCATTAGGGTCAGTGACAGACCAGCTCAGGCTAGCTTCGTCATCAAGGTCGACGTCACTGGCGCTAAGTTGGGCGCTGACCGAGGCAAAGTGGGCGTTGTTGCCACTGGTTGCTTCTTCGCCGCTGACACGCTCTTCACGATACGACAGTTCACCCGTGTTTACACCGCCGTCAATGATAGGGGCATCGTTGGTGCCGGTGATGGTAATGGTGACCGTTTCAGTGGTGATGCCGCCTTGGCCGTCATCGACCTGGACGGTAAATTCTTCTTCGAAGGTCTCGCCGACACCGAGCTGCTGTACCTGGCTCTCGCCGTTGTCGATCTCGTATGTCCACTCACCGGTGTTTTCGTCAATAGCGAGGCTGCCGAGATTAGTGCTGCTCGGGTCTGCGATGACGCTCCAGGTGTGATCGTTAAGGCCGCC